>OMZY01000003.1 GCA_900315675.1 uncultured Eubacteriales bacterium | reverse complement strand
GCACTTGCCGTGTTGGTCACGTCATTATTCTTCGGATCTTTACCTGTTGCAGTAACCGTGTTATTAATCTCGCCCGCGTCTACATCCGCCTGAGTCACTGTGTACTCATACGTGATGTCTTCCTTCTTGTCACCAGGCGCCAGTTCAAACGCCGCTTCGCCGCTCAGATCCACCAGCGTATCTGTCAGGCCAATGGCTGTCACTGTCACGTTACCGTGTACGTTACCTTGTCGCCGGCCTTCACTCCGCTCGTCGGATCTGCGCTCTTCGTTACTGCCAGTTTGGCATCCGCAGCTACTGTCGTCACCTTTGCTTGACCGGATGCCGTCACATCATCGCCATTCGGATCCTTACCGGCCGCGGTAGCTGTGTTGTTGATTTCACCCGCATCTACATTCGCCTGGGTCACTGTGTAGGTGTAGGTAATCGTTTTACTGGCTCCCTTTGCCAGATTAAATTGTGCCCCATTTGTTCCGGTCAGTGTCACCAGGCTGTCCTGCAACGTAATGCCTGTAACGTCCACATCGCCAGTGTTTTCCACAGTTACCGTGTATGTTACAGGGTCGCCAGCCTTCACACCGCTCGTCGGGTTTGCTGTCTTTGTGACGGTCAACTCAGCCTTTGCCCATACAGCATACAAACCATGATACGGCTTTCTTTCGTCAGCAAAGACGCCCTTCGCGACTTTGCCGCTATAAGTATAGTTACCATTTGTTCTATTATATGCAAGGAATAGATCGTTTTCAGAAACGCTCTGTATGTAGATAAGATTGCCGTTGTTGTCCTGTTCGGTTTTTCTGGCCCAGCCCAGGAAAACATACCCCTGACGTGTCGGTGCAGCTGGAATCTGTACCGTATCGTTAATTGTCACAGGTTCGTTTTTCTGAACAAATGCATCTTCGCCTGTAAGATAGTTATTGTACCAATAGATATGTGTATCAGTCGGTTCCTCCTCGGCACTGTAATGTGCACGTAGCTGTACTCTATATCTGGCCGATTTGATTGTAGTACCATCTTCTTCATATACTACATCAAACATCTCAGCATCATTATAGTTTACCGTATACCGATCTCCCGGATAAACAGTTTGGTCGGTATCCACATATTCACTGCCATTCCATTGCTGAACAACCCAGTATTGGAACGCCATCTGGGTTTGACCTTCACCCGCTGCAGGCGCTGTTGCTGCCGGACGCGCAATGGCCTTCGACTGATCAGAATACAGGTTTGGATCAGACGGTGCATTATTACCTACTACTGTATTGCCATCGTCGTCTTTTCCTGTTGCTGTATAAGCAACTTCAATACCGGCAGCACCTTCCAGTATCCGTCGCCAGGAGGCATACAGATTGATAACACCAACTGTTCCAGGATAGTTGATGGAATCATATCTGGAGTCTGTGCCATCCAAGGCATAAAGCTCCCCATACTTCCGCACAATGGTATCATTCAGGGTAAAGGCTCCGAAGTCCCAGACTTTCGTAAGGCTCTCATTGGCAAACCATCCGATCAGGTCATACACATCACGGGTGCCGCCCACATTACCAATCCTGTCACCATTGTTGACATAGAATGTATCTCCACCTGTACCATACTGTCCAACAGGGTTACCATTAATATATGCAAAGGATGGATCATCATCCTCATTCGGATGAAGATTGACCTCATATTCCTTTAAAACCCACTTGGCATATACAGTGATGCCGCCTTCCTCCATAGTATTGAATGTATACTTCTGCGTACAGTTATTATCACTGTACCAACCTAGGAAGACATATTTTGATCCATCAGCAATCAAAGATGTCGGGTCAAACGTATTATATTCCGAAACATCTGTTGCATACTCAATCGTATTACTGTCCTGGAGAGAATATAATGTATTTTCGCTCAATTCTTTGAGTTCTGCACCACTACCATTCAAGTACACCCCATCATTAAATAGTATAGGATAACTATATGGATTGTAGTAGAAATAAATGACTCGTCCAGTTCTACTAGATACTCCATTATTTTCATTTCCAACATTCTCATAGCCTTTTATTGCCGGAAAGTGCTGACCATTATAATTTGATCCCGAACGGACAGCTATTTCATCAGCTACATAATAACTGATACCATGGTATGTTCTCACTTCATCATATGTAACACCATCTTGAGCTTTCAAACAGATATAATATGTATACTCATTAGGCTGATCATTATACTGAGCAATCAGATATGCATTCGATTTAGACAGATCGCCTATGATCTGTTCATCCATTATATTTAAACGGCCTTTAACTGTTCTTCCTCCGCCAGATCCAGTAATCGCCTTTGCTCCTGGCATAAGAATCCAGCTATTAAGGTATTCAGATGAACTCGCATGACTTCTATCGGTAACTCTATCATAAAAATCTTCATAGCGCGGCCATAATCCACCTATATTTGCACCATATTTTGCTGTGATTGAAACGAAATAGAACGTTCCTTCCTCACCATCACCTGTTGTATCGGTGTCTTTGGGTAAAGTTCCCGTATATCCCGGTGTAAAATTATTACTTGTATTTATCCAATTATAGTCGCCATTACGTGCAATTAACCACCTATTATTGTTTCGTCTTGCATAATAAAACTTTAACGTGTATGTTCTGCGTTCAAAAAACACATTGAGCACAGACGATCCGTCCGCAGCTACTTTCCCATCCGTTTTATTACTTGACGTTTCCTTGTATATGTAGCCTTCACAAACTTCTCCTTCTTGCGAGTGACCTACGGGGAATGGGACGAATACATTTTCTCCATTCACCTTTATTGTTGACGCACCCACATCAGCTTCGAGAACATCTGTCATTAACATGTTTGTTTGTGCATTGTTAATAGGAATGGCTCGTACGAAATCATAGCCTCCCGATAAATTTTCCTGCCATATCAACACTGTAAATTTAGCTTGCGAGTCTTCTTGCCACTTTGCAAAAACATTGGTTGTTTCACTTATCTCTTTTGTAGGATCAAATGCCTTATTATCAGAACATTCAGCGTCAAGATACCAACCAGCAAATTGATAGCCAGTGCACGTAGGATCAGTAGGCATACCGGCTGTTCCCGGAGTTTCATCAGTACCTACAAATAGCGGCTCGGTATATGTAGCACCGGACATATTCTCATTGAACACCAGCCAGTGACCATAAGCAACCTGTGCCATAAGTAACAGATTCGAATCTTGATCGGTCAGACCAAGCTCTGCCATGTTTACTTCGTCACCATTATCATAGACTGTTGTAATATTATCGCCAACCACTCGGCCCCATCCGTCAAAATTAGCCGCTTTGGTTTCGTCATCCTCATCGCTTCCCGTCACATAATACGGAGTATAAACATACTGTATGGTATACGGAATTACCGTATCGCCTTCCTTATAAATCGCTTCATCTGTATGAATAGTAACGCCAAGCTCATCAATATAGGAAATGTGGTAAGATTTGTAAATCATGGCGTAGAAGTACAATTTGTCACCATCTTCCACACCTGCTTCCAGCGCCTGAATGATAACAGATCTTACACCTTCAATATCTTTCTTTACATCCGGATCTTCAGTGTCTGCTACAGTATAATTGGAATTATCCTGGATCCAGCCCTTGAATACTTCGCCTTCATCAAGGTCAATATGCGGATCATAAATATTCGTATTCAGCTGATTATTTCTGTACTGTTCGGGAGTTATGCTCATTTCAGCTATTTGCTGTGCTCCATCCATGAAATAGACAAGCAAACGAGCATTAGGATCTCCTTCTTCTGTCTCCACAACGGCATAAACAGAGAAACCATCAGCAGTAAAATCAAATCCCGTTACCGTGCCATTGGCTGTATAGAATGTTGCAGGAACTTCCTCTGCACCGTTCTTGCCATAATGGATCAGATACAGCTTTGCGCCTTCCGTCATAGGTAAAGAGTTTTTACCTAACCGAACGGCAACGTCAACTGTTTCTCCGTTCTGAGGCTGCCAGTCATTTCCTACTGCGTCCTTGATGGAAATGTCAAATCGCCCCAATTCATGTCTTCCATCTTCAGATTCATCTGTAGTCGTCGGCTGCACAGCTTTAACAGCGCGAAGCGTCTTAAACTGCACCTCTCCGCCTTTAGGCAGGTTTTCTCCAACATCTGTTACAACCACGGAAAAATTATCCCGTGAAGTAATCGTAGATGTAACGAGATCGCTATAAACCTGGATTGAATTCGAAACATCAATTATCTCGTTATCCTGACGAACTGTAATAATGGCCGCCAGTGAACCTGTTGGCATAGAGCTGAACAGCATCATAAAAGTCAGCAGCCATGCAGCGAATTTCTTAACCGTATTCTTCATGTTCCAATCCCCTTATTATATGGTCGGAATAGTTTCTGCAAACAGTTGGAATACTTGGATAACAGGTTAAGCCGCATCGGATATCATCCGTAGCGGCTAAGGTCTTAACTCTGCTGGGTTACTCAATTGCATCGGTGATTGTCACCTGGACGCGCCAGAAGTCTTTGTAGTTTTCGCGGGTAATGGTTTCAGTATAACGTGCTTCATTGGTTCCAGGCACATCCAGCCAATCTTTTCCGTTCTTGCTCTGCTGCCACTGGATGGTGTACTCCAGATTGTCATAACCATGCAGCACGGCAATGAAGACTACTTCTCCGCCGATCGCGGGCTTTTCATTATTCCAGGAATAATAGATATCAATTGTACGGTTCGGATCCAGGGCATCTTCAAGTGTGCTGCTGATGACTGCATCCGTAGGAACGGTCTGAGTGGGAATCGGATCTCCCTTTTCATCAAGTATAAGCTCTCCGTCCTCATTCCGCAAGTAGGTAACCGGGATTTCGTCGCCTTCGATTACGGTAACGATCGGGTTGCCGTTCTCGTCCAGGATCAGGTTGCCTTCTTCATCCTTTTCATAGGCATATACCGGAGCGGCTTTCTCTTCTCCGAGTCCCAGAGGCGTTTCATAATCTTCGATCTCGTCCAGATCGACGGTTTCTTCTTCCTCATCAGGGGTCTCTTCGGTCTCTTCAGCCGCGGGTTCTTCAGTTTCAGGATCCTCATTCACAGGCTCTTCGGCGGGAACTTCGGGTTCCTCGGCGGGAGCTTCGGGCTCTTCGGCGGGAACTTCAGGTTCTTCGGCGGGAACTTCAGGTTCTTCGGCGGGAGCTTCGGGCTCTTCGGCGGGAACTTCGGGCTCCTCGGCGGGAGCTTCAGGCTCTTCAGCAGGAGCTTCGGGTTCCTCGGCGGGAGCTTCGGGCTCTTCGGCGGGAACTTCGGGCTCCTCAGCGGGAGTTTCGGGCTCTTCAGCAGGAACTTCGGGTTCCTCGGCGGGAGCTTCAGGCTCTTCAGTGGGAACTTCAGGTTCTTCGGCGGGAACTTCGGGCTCCTCAGCGGGAGTTTCGGGCTCTTCAGCAGGAACTTCGGGTTCCTCAGCGGGAGCTTCAGGCTCTTCAGCAGGAGCTTCGGGTTCCTCAGCGGGAGCTTCAGGCTCTTCAGCAGGAGCTTCGGGCTCCTCAACAGGAACTTCAGGTTCTTCGGCGGGAGCTTCAGATTCTTCAGTCTGCTCTTCAACCTCGGCAGCCGGAACTTCGGGTTCAGCAGCGGGTTCCACAGGTTCGGGCTTCTTAACGTAAACAGTGGTGGCGCTAGTCAGGGTCGTTCCGTCATCAGCGCGCAGTACCGCACGGATTTCATAGGTGCCGGAGGTTTTATCCACATTGATGAAGTAGCAGTCGCCGGTCGCACCGGGAATCCGCTGCCATTTGATTTCGTCATCCACGTAGGTTTCCCACCAGATGGAATAACCCATATTAGCGTCGAAAACATTGGCCTTCACGAGCGCGCTCGCGCCGGTCTCCACTGTTCCGGGTCCGAAAACGGACAGCGTGCCGGTGAAGGATACCGGTGTTTCGGCAGGCACTTCAGCCGGAACCTCAGCCTGGACTTCAGCGGAAACTTCAGCGGTGACTTCAGCCGGGACTTCCGCGGGAACCTCAGCCGGAACTTCCGCAGGAACCTCGGCGGGAACTTCAGCAGGAGCTTCTGCAGAAACTTCTGCAGGTTCAGTCGGAGCTTCGGTCATTTCAACCGGAGCTTCAACAGGCTCTGCCGGAGCTTCAACGACCTCGGCCGGAACTTCTGCATTCACTTCCGGCGCTTCGACCGTTTCAATTTCATCAGCCATCACCAGCGGCATAATGCCGGTCAGCAGGATGACAGCCAACAGAACAGAAATGATTTTCTTCATTACGTTTCTCCTCCTGAATTCGTTTGCAAAAGGTTTATCGTCGTCCTTAGTAGGGTGATTTGTCTATTCCCTTCTTCGCTCAATCCCTTATTTTTCAAAGGGTTTTGGTAGCCGTCTTTTCTTCCGAAAGAGGTTTTTCCAATTTGGGTTCAGTGACCCCTTTCTCCTCTTTCAGTCGTATATTAGCATATGAATAGTTACATTTTGGTTATATAATGCAAAATTTTGCATTTTTTTGTTCCGATTTTGTCATCGAATTTTTGTTGCAGATCTTTGTTTCTTTAACAAAATAAAGTGCTCCAGCGAATTTGCGTGCAATTTGTCTGATCTTATTTGTTACTTTGCATATGTAACCGTTATACATGTAACTTATGCATACAAAATAAATACAATTTTTTTATACAAAAATAAACAGGCCGTTTGATCGTTTTCGGCCTGCAATGTTCGTCTTTTTATGCTATTTCTCAGTTTTCGTCGTTCCGGGTCATATAATCCTTACAGAGATCCTTAATAACTTCTCCCGCAATGATCAGTCCGGCAGCGGATGGTACAAATGCAGTGGAGCCGGGGATATCTCTGCGTACAGTGCACTTCCGGGTACCCGGAGGACAGATACAGTGTTTCCGGCAGCTGATGGACGGATCCTCCAGGGGTCTCACCGGCTTTTCCGTGGAATAAACCACCTTCAAGTGCTTGATCCGCCGCTTGCGGCATTCCGTACGCATCACCCGTGCCAGCGGACATACGGAGGTTTTATAGATATCCGCCACCCGGAACGCTGTGGGATCCAGTTTGTTGCCCGCGCCCATGGCGCAGATAATCGGCGTTCCCGCGGCATTGGCCTGCTCCACCAGGGCGAGTTTCCCCTTCACCGTATCAATGGCGTCCACGATATAGTCATATTGTGTAAAATCGAACTGATCCTGCGTTTCCGGCAGGTAAAAGGTCTTATAGGTCGTAACCCTGCAGTCCGGATTGATGTCCCGGATCCGCTCCTCCGCCACATCCACCTTGTATTTCCCCACAGAGCTGCGGGTGGCATAGATCTGGCGGTTCAGATTGGTCAGGCAGACCTTGTCATCGTCAATCAGGTCCAGGGCTCCGACGCCGGAACGTACCAGTGCCTCCACTGTGTAGCCGCCGACGCCGCCAATACCGAATACCGCCACGCGGCATTCCGCAAGATGCTCCATAGCCTCCGGGCCAAGCAGCAGCTGTGTTCTGGAAAACTGATTCAACATAAAGGCACTCCGTTCCGTCATCAAAATCGGCTTATTATCTCACGATCTTCCTTATATTTCAATCAATTGTACATCTTTAGCGAACAAATTTGTCCGTACTGCTTTCTTTTCCCGGGGGTTTGTTATATAATAACCGCATCAAAACCGCAAAAGGAGTGCTTCTTCATGAGTGAACAGCGCCGGCCTCTGGTCTCCCATATCTTTACCGCGGATCCTTCCGCCCACGTTTTCAACGGCAAAATCTATGTCTATCCTTCCCATGATATTCCCCACGACGGTGAGGATAATGACGATGGCGATGAGTACCGTATGGAAGACTACCACATCCTGTCCATGGACAGCCTGGACGCTCCCTGTGTGGATAACGGCTGCGCCCTGCACATGAAGGATGTTCCGTGGGTCAGCAAGCAGATGTGGGCTCCCGACGCCGCCTTTAAGGATGGAAAGTACTATCTCTACTTCCCCGCCCGGGACAAGGACGGCATTTTCCGCATCGGTGTTGCGGTTTCCGACGATCCCGCCGGTCCCTTCACTCCTGAAGACAACTATATTCCCGGCAGCTACAGCATCGACCCGGCCGTGCTCGTGGACGATGACGGACGTGCCTACATGTACAACGGCGGCCTGTGGGGTGGCCAGCTGGAAATGTGGCAGAGCGGCAGCTTCAATCCCGATGAGCACCGTCCGGAGGGCGACGAACCCGCCCTCGGACCGATCTTCGCGGAACTGGACGCTGACATGAAGCATTTCAAAACCGAGCCGAAGCAGCTGCAGATCCTGGACGAAAACGGCAAGCCTCTCACCGCCGGTGACGAGGACCGCCGCTATTTCGAAGGCCCCTGGATGCACAAGTTCAACGGAAAGTATTACCTCTCCTACTCCACCGGTACCACCCATTACCTGGTATATGCCGAAGGCGACCGTCCTGACGGCCCCTTCACCTACAAGGGAAGAATCATGGAGCCGGTTCTGGGCTGGACCACGCATCATTCCATCGTTGAATACCAGGGCAAGTGGTATCTGTTCTATCACGACTGCGAGCTGTCCAACGGCATCAACCACCGCCGCTGCGTCAAGTATACTGAACTGACCATTCATGAAGACGGAACCATCGACACCATCCGTCCTTACGAAAAATGATGAATAACGCAATCAATGCCGCCCGCGTCCGGAAATCTCCGGTCCGTTGGGCGGCCCTTCTCTTGTCAGCCCTCATTCTTTTTACCTGTGCCAAAGGAGAAAATGTGCCTATGAACACCGTACCGGTTGTCCTGCAGGAGTCCTATAAAAAAGCCGGAGAAAACAATCCGCTGTACACCCAGCGGTTCGGAGCGGATCCCGGCGTCATGGAATATGACGGCCGGCTGTACGTTTACATGACCGATGACATCGTCGAATATGACTCGGCCGGAAAGGTAAGGGAGAACTCCTACGGCCAGATCCGGACCATCAACTGCATTTCTTCAGACGATATGGTGAACTGGACCGATCACGGCCGCATCCGCGTAGCCGGTCCCGGCGGGATTGCCAAATGGGCAAACAATTCCTGGGCACCCTGTGCCGCCCATAAAACCATTGACGGCCAGGAAAAGTTCTTCCTGTATTTCTGCAACGGCGGCAACGGCATCGGCGTGCTCTCTTCCGACAGTCCTGTCGGTCCCTGGCAGGATGAACGGGGCAGCCTGCTGATCACCCGCGGCGTCAAAAACTGTGCCGACGTAACCTGGCTTTTTGATCCCGCCGTGTTTGTGGACGATGACGGCACCGGCTATCTCGCCTTCGGCGGCGGCATCCCGCAGGGAAAGCAGGCGGCGCCCGGCACCGCCCGCATTGTCCGGCTCGGTGAGGATATGATCAGCCTGGCCGGCGATCCCGTCCGTCTGGATGTGCCGTGGCTCTTTGAGGATTCCGGCATCAACAAAATCGGGGACAAGTATGTTTACTCCTACTGTTCCAACTTCCAGACCCAGGGAAACAGCCTGAAGCTGACAGACGGCGCCATCCAGTATATGATCTCTGACAATCCCCTGGGGCCCTATACCTACATGGGAGAGCTGTTCCCCAACGAAGGCCGCTTCTTCGGCATGTACGGCAACAACCACCATTCCATCGCCAGCCTGAACGGCGAATGGTACCTGTTCTACCATAACCGTCCCGTGGAAAAAGCCATGGGCATCTTCGGCAATTACCGCAGCCCGCAGGCGGACAAAATCTTCTTTGGTGAGGACGGTCTGCCGAAGCAGGTAAAGGGCACCATGAAAGGCCTGGATCAGGTAAAACCGCTGAACCCCTTCCGCATTGTTTCCGCCGCCACCATGTCCCGTCAGGCAGGCGTCACCGTGGAAGGCGCCAACGGCCAGTCCTGGATTACCGGCATACCCGGCAGCTGGCTGCAGGTCTCCGGGGTGGATTTCGGAACCGGCGCGTCCACCCTGCTGGTCACCGCCATGGCCCCGACGGACTGCACGCTTTACGCTGTGCTGGATCAGCCCGAAGGCCCCGTGGTATCTCAGCTGCGCATCGAGCTCCCGGGCGACGTCAAGCCCGCGGTCTTCCGTGCCCCGATTCAGGCGGAAGGCGTACACGATCTGTACCTGATTACCGACGGGGAAATGAAGCTGTATTCCTGGCAGGTCAAATAACCTTCAGATCAACTTAACCGCGGCGGATACCGCGGTTATTTTTCTGTCCCGGTTCAAAGGAAAACAGGGAAGAAAAAACGAATCTTATACGTAGAATATACGGTGTGCTTTCAAGGTACAACATCATATCAGGAGGAAACGAATGGACTACAGGAAATACGGGAACACTTATCTTGTGTGCATGGAAGTTGGCGAGGAAATCGTTGAGCAGCTCAAAGTCCTGTGCAGGGCTGAAAATATCCGCCTTGCGCAGGTGGATGCCATCGGAGCCGTCCGTCAGGCGGTCATCGGCGTATACGATCTGCAGGAGCAGGTCTATCACCGGGAAGATCTGGAAGGCATTATGGAAATCGCCGGCCTTTCCGGCAGCGTAACAACCATGAACGGGGAAGTGTACCCTCACCTTCATACCACCCTGGCCGGACAGGATAACAAGGTGCATGCGGGACATGTCATCGGGCTCGTCGTCGGAGCCACCTGCGAAATGTTCGTCCGGGTGCTGGACGGAGAAGTCAACCGGGTCCGGGATGATAAAATCGGGATTAACACTATCCGGTTCTGATTCAGGCATAAAGCAAACACCCTTCGGGAAACGGTTCCCGAAGGGTGTTTTTCTGTATATCTTACAGGTATTTGATCAGTTCATTCCGGACGCCGTCCAGCCGTGCGTCGCTCAGGCCGAAGTCCATCTGCCGGTAGGACCAGGCAGCGCGGGCGATTCCATGCTTCTCCAGCACTTCATTGATGGTCCGGAACCACTTGACGGTATCCTCCGGGGTTGCCCGGTCAATCACGCCGTATTCGCCGCAGTACAGGGCCGCTCCGCGGGCCTTTGCCGTCTCAATGGCGGAAGCGAACCGCTGTTCAAAGTATTCCGGGGTGATATCCGCCTCCTCAAAGGCCACCCGCCTGTTGATGTCGAACGCCGGGTCGGGAATCCAGGTGGCTCCCTGGTGGGTGAAGTCCAGCGGATCGTAGCAGTGGAAGTTGTAAACCACCCGGTCATCTGCCGGCAGATCCAGGTCCTTTACCGCGTCCGGGCTGTTGTTCCAGTAGCTGCCCACCAGGATCAGGCTGTCCGGCGCGATCGCCCGGATCCGGCGGATGCATTCTGCCGCGATCCGGTTCCACTCATCGATCACGGAAGCGTCCGTCACCTCGTTCAGCAGCTCAAAGGCGATATTCTCCGGATCATTGAAGCGGGCTGCCAGGCCTTCCCACAGCCGGTAGAACCGTTCCTGGTATTCCGCGCTTCCGAAAAAGCCGCTTTCCTTGTAGCCGATATCGAAGGAGTAGCCCACGGTCTTGTGCAGATCCAGCACCACCTTCAGGCCGCGTTTCAGGCACCATTCCACCGCCCGGGCGATCCGGCCGAAGCCTTCTTCGCTCAGCTCGCCATCCGCCGTTTCCAGCACGTTATAGTCCATGGGAAGCCGCACATGATCCAGTCCCCAGCCGGCAATCACATCCATATCCTTTTCCTCAATAAAGTGATCCAGCCGTTCTTTGGAATAATCACACTGGGAGAACCATCCGCCCAGGTTCACGCCTCTGTAAAATCCGTAATCCTTCATTTCCATTCTCTGCACTTCCTTTCTTTTGTATCAGTATACACAAACAACCCCTTCCGGAAAAGGGGTTGTTTGTAGATTGTGTATCATACGGATTCCTTAACTCGTTCAGGAAGTCTCACCGGATAATTCTGCATTGAATTAGCATTTCATGCTAATTCAGAATAGCTTCCCAGGTAGGCGCATTTTTCCAGCGTCACGTCCAGTTCCTCAATCAGCCGGGCAAAGGCCGGTGAATAAACGGATGCGTCAATATCGAAGCAGAACATGAATTCAAAATCCTTGCCCGGCACCGGACGGCTTTCCAGCTTGGTCAGGTTGATGCCCTGGGCATAGAAGCGGCCGAGCAGCTGGTACAGGGCGCCGGGCCGGTTGGGCAGGGCCAGCATCAGGCTGGTCCGGTCCGCGCCGGGATAAATCTCCGGCTGCCGGGAAATGCAGATGAACCGGGTATGGTTATTGCCGTTGTTCTGGATGTCGGTCTTCAGGATTTCCAGGCCGTACAGCGGAGCGCAGTGTGCGGATGAGATCGCCGCCACGTCGTTCCGGCCGCTCTCCGCCACCATCTGGGCCGCCGCCGCGGTGTTGGTGCTGATGTTCACCTTCCACTGCTTGTTTTCAGTCAGGAAATTGGAGCACTGATGGATCGCCTGCTCATGGGACCAGACCTCCCGGATATCCTCCGCCTTTGTACCGGGCTTCACCAGCAGCGTATGGTCAATCTTCACCCGTGCGGAACGCACAATATAGCATTTCCGGCTGATCAGCTGGTCATACACGCTGTTCACGGATCCGGCCAGGCTGTTTTCAATCGGCAGGATGCCGTACCGGCACAGTCCGCTTTCAATGGCGGAGAACACATTTTCAAAGGTCCTGCAGTACATGATGGACGGAGAACGGAAAATCTTTTCGCAGGCCTGTTGGGAATAAGCGCCTTCCACGCCCTGGCAGGCAACCGTCGCCTTTTCCGGGAACAGCTCCGGCGTTTCCTTCAGGCTCCTGCGGATCAGCTGTCCCAGCTCGCTCGTTTCCTTCCGTTCCAGCATCTGGTTGGTCCGGCTCTGGGCCATCAGGAAACCGAACAGGGCCCGGACGCCGTTCTCGTTCTTTTCTCCGGCTTCCGCGCCGACCTTGTTCAGCACTTCCCGTTCCCGGGCAGGATCCGTCACCGGCAGGTTATGTTCCTTCTTGTATCGGCCGATCTGGCTTGTTGTCTCCAGCCGTTCCCCGTACAGACGGATAATGTCGCTGTCAATCCGGTCTATTTCCGCTCTCAGTTCCTCAATATTCATTCCAGTCATCCTTTCCGGGATTGATCGGGTGTCACTTGTCCTTCCATTCCGTGTCAATCGCTTCCTTGCGTTCACGGCCGTCCTTCAGAAGCTGCTTCAGCGTCTTCGCATCTCCGGCGGCAATCGCGTCGCGGTATTCCTGCAGGGCTTTGATCAGGCAGTCCAGTTCAAATCCCAGGTGTTCCGCGTTGTCCAGGAACAGCTCCGTCCACATCGTTTCATTCAGCTTGGCCACCCGGGTCAGGTCCCGGTAGCTTCCCGCCGAAAAGGACAGGTGCTCTGCCGCCGTGGGGGATTTGATGTAGGCGTTCGATACCACATGGGCCAGCTGGGAGGTGAAGGCAATCATCTCGTCATGCTTTTCCGCCGTGGTTACGGTCACAGACTTGAAGCCGGTTTCCTTTAGCAGCTCGCTCAGCTGGCTGACCAGGAACAGGTCCTCCCTTTTCCGGGGCACCAGAATCATGGTCGCGTTCTGGAACAGGTTTCCGTCCGCGTACTTGATGCCGGAAAACTGTTTTCCGGCCATCGGGTGTCCGCCGATAAAGGTGAAGCCGTATTCCTCCGCCAGTGCGAAGCAGGGCTCGCATACCGCTTTCTTCACGCCGCACAGGTCGCTTACCACGGCGTCCTTCCGGACCTTGGGCGCCAGCTGCTTCAGGGTTTCCACCGCCGCGCCCGGATAAACCGCCAGGAACAGGTAATCGCATTCCGGAACATTGTCTTCCGTCAGCTCACCCTGGATCGTTCCGGTCAGCAGCGCGTATTTCAGTACATGCTCGTCTGTGTCTTTCCCCAGGATTTTATGTCCCTGCGCGCCCAGCGCCTTGCACAGGGAAGCGCCCATCAGGCCCAGGCCGACTACGCCGATTGTCTTGCTTTCCATCTCTGTTCTCCTCCGGAAACGCTTTATACCAGCGCCGCGCGGATCTTCGCGACCGCTTTGGCCACATCGTCAAACTGTTCCGGCGTCAGGCTCTGGGGGCCGTCGCACAGGGCGTGTTTCGGATCGTTGTGCACTTCAATCATCAGGCCGTCCGCCCCGCAGGCTGCCGCGGCCATGGCCATGGGCTTCACGTACCGGGCCGCGCCCGTCGCGTGGCTCGGGTCCACCACCACCGGCAGGTGGCTCAGTTCATGCAGCACCGCCACCGCGGACAGGTCCAGGGTATTCCGGGTATAGGTTTCAAAGGTGCGCACGCCGCGCTCGCACAGGATGATCTGCTCGTTGCCGCCGGCCATGATGTATTCGGCGCTCATCAGCAGCTCCTTGATGTTGTTTGCCAGGCCGCGCTTGAGCAGGATCGGCTTGTTGATCCTGCCCAGTTCCTTCAGCAGCTCAAAGTTCTGCATGTTCCGGGCGCCGACCTGGATCACGTCCACCTGTTCAAACAGTGGCAGATGGCCGATGTCCATGATTTCGGTAATGATCGGCATGCCGGTGCGCTTTTTGACCTCCAGCAGGATCCGGATGCCTTCTCCGTGAAGGCCCTGGAAGTCATAGGGAGATGTCCGGGGTTTGAACGCGCCGCCCCGGAGCATACCCGCGCCGCTTTCCTTCACGGCCTTGGCAATGGTCTCCACCTGGTCCTCTGTCTCCACGGAGCAGGGGCCGGCGATGATCTGGAAATGACCGCCGCCGAAGGCAACCTGATCTGTCACCTGGACTACAGTATCGTCCGGATGGAACTTCCGGTTGGCCTTCTTGAAGGGTTCGGAAATCCGGGTCACGCTCTGGACAATGTCCAGCCCGCTGATCAGATCGGTATCAATCCGGGTGGTATCGCCCACCAGGCCGATGACTGTCTGGTATTCACCCTCGGAAACATGGGTCCTTACGCCGTAGCTTTCCAGCCAGGAAATCAGATGATCCTTTTCCTCCTGCCGGATATCTCTTTTCAGTGCAATAATCATTCTTCTCCAGCTCCTCTCTCAATGAAACAGGGCCCGCAGTAATTCTGCGAGCCCTGATGTTCACCCTCTCGGGAAAACCTGCGCGGCAAAATTACCTTACCTCAGTTACAGTTGGTAAAGTAATAGTAGTAATACCCGTAAGCCTGCCGCATGGTCTGCCCTTTCCGCGCGTGAAGCGCAGTGACTGAATTCACGGGTAATTCTATCACCAGACCCCGCGTCTGGCAAGAAAAGCTTTTGCAGATGCAGAAGAAATACAGTCCGCGCTTATTCCGCCGCTTCCGGCGTGGTCACCACCACCGGCATACCGAAATAGACGTTTCCATCCGGCGTGAAGTCAATCACGGCCTTGTAGGTGACCTCTTCCGTGCCTTCCTCCGGCATTTCGGCAATATACCTCACCGTACCTTCATAGGAAATGCTCTCGTCTGCCTCCAGCTCAATCAGCACCTTGTCTCCGGCCTTCAGCGCCTGCCGGTCGTCCGCGGTCACGGCCGCTTCCACCCGCATGCCGCTGACCGGGGCCATCTGGATCACGATATCTCCCTTGTTCACGGCAGCTCCGGCTTCCGCGGCAACGGAAACAATCACGCCTTCCTCCTCTGCCTTCACGGAGGTACCGGTCATCTCATATCCTTCAAAAGTACCGCTCAGCGTTTCCATCAGCAGGTCGCCGCGTTTCACAGTGTCCCCGTCCTTCACAGCCACGCTGACCACTGCGCCGGTTCCGGTCACCGCCGTCGGGTTCACCCGGGCGATATTTCCCCGGCCGATCCGCAGTTTTTCCGTATAGGCACTGTCCCGGAACAGGGTCACCGAGTCGCCCACAATGAAGTTGCCTTCCGTCACAAGCACCGTATAGTTTGACCCGTCCACGGCCGTAATGACGCCCGTTCCGAACCGCTTCGCGTCCGTCCGGCAGACCAGGTAGACCGTTTCTCCCGTGTGTACAATGGTGGTTTCCGCGGCGTTGTAGGCCTTGGAGATACTGGCGCTGACAGAGTAAATCGTCATGCCTTCAATATACAGGTCCGCGCCGTACTTTTCCGTCACCTTCTCGGCGTCATCCCCGGCTTTCGCGAACACACCCGCTACGGTGCCGTCTTCAGAGGCATAGGTTTTCTCCGTCCGGTAGCTGAACAGGGTTTCCCCCGCAGAAACCCGCATCCCCTGTTCCACGGAAACCGTGTCCACCGTGCCGCCGATCGGCGCGTATACAGGCACCGTCACGCCCGCCTCCACCGTCCCGTTCAGGCTCAGCGTGTCTGCTCCTGCTGTACCCAGTACCAGCATCAATGCCATAACTGTCATTGCAACCCGTTTCATAATCTTCATTGCTCTGTTTCCTCCTGATCTGCAGAATCACTCTTAATTCTTCATTCTTCATTTTTCATTCTTCATTGTTTTTAAACTGCCCTCAGCGCGTCGATCGGGTTCAGCCTGCTGGCCTTCCGTGCCGGCGCCCAGCCGAAGATAATGCCCACTGCCGCGGAGAAGCCCACGCCCAGGGCAATGGCGCCCACGTTCAGCACAAACCTGGTCCCCAGCATCTGGCACAACCCGTAGGAAAGCGCCAGGCCGAAGACAACCCCCAGCAGGCCGCCGATCATGGAGAGCAGGAAGCTTTCCAGCAGGAACTGAATCTGGATCTGTCCCGGCACGGCGCCCAGCGCTTTTTTCAGGCCGATCTCCGCCGTCCTTTCCGTCACGGTCGTCAGCATCATGTTCATGATCCCGATACCGCCCACCAGCAGCGCGATGGAGGCAATGCCCGCCAGCAGCGAACTCAGCATGGTGGTCATTGTGTTCATGGTTTCCTCAATGCTTTCCATGGAAGCCACGGTGTAGCAGTCTTCCTCAAAGTCGAACAGCACATCCATCGCGTCCTCAATTTCTTCCTTTGCCGCGGCGGAATCCGTGCCTTCCTTCAGGTAGACGGTAAAGGAGGTCACCTCGTTGGAGTTATTCACCTTCATAGCCGTGGTGTAGGGAATCAGCACGTCCGGGGATCCCATAAAGATCGAGGCAATTCCTCCGCCGCTGTCCTCCTCATACCGTCCGACTATGGTGAAGGGCAGCCCGGATACATACAGGGTTTCCCCCACCGGGTCAATGCCCAGGAAAAATTCATCCACAATCTTCTGGCTGATCACACACACATAGCTGCGGTTGTCATCGTCAATGAAGTTCAGAGCCCTGCCCTGGACGATCATCTCCTCATTCAGCATAAAGTAATAGGCGTTTTTGCCGGAAACGGACATTCCCGTCTGCACGTCGCTGCCGTAGGATACCCGTCCGTTCAGGCTGATGGTCGGCACCACGCCGTCCACATTTTCCAGGTCCGAGATCACCTGCAGGTCTTCCGGTGTCATGCCCGTCTTCAGGTCGCTGCCGGAAACCGTCACCGTCATCGTGCCCACGCCCATATCGGAGAATGAGGAGGAAATGGTTCCGGATACGCCGGACACCGTGGAAATCAGGGTAATAACCGCCATGACGCCGATCATGATGCCCAGCAGTGTCAGGAAGGATCTCACCTTGTTGCTCCGGATGTTGTCCAGCGCCATCGCTGTGCTTTCCCGGAGCATAATCAGGCGTTTACGTATTGCTTTAAACACGGGGCTCACCTCCCGCGTCTTCTGTAATCTCCCCGTCGATGATGTGAACCACCCGGCGGGCGTTGGAGGCAATCTTCAGGTCATGGGTGATCATGATCACCGTCCGTTTTTCATCGTTCAGTTCCCGGAACAGCTGCATAATCTGCGCGCCGGTTTTCTGGTCTAGGGCGCCCGTCGGTTCGTCTGCCAGCAGGATGGAGGGATTCCCTACCATCGCCCGGGCGATGGCCACGCGCTGCTGCTGGCCGCCGGAAAGCTGGTTGGGCAGGTGATCCATCCGGTCCTTCAGTCCCACGCGTTCCAGCATGGCTTCCGCCCGCTCCCGGCGTTCCTTCGGCCGTACGCCGGCATACACCAGCGGCAGCTCCACGTTCCGTCGGGCTGTCAGCCGGGGCAGCAGCTGAGAGTTCTGGAAGATAAAACCGATCTCCCGGTTCCTCAGCTCCGCCAGTTCCCGCTCGTCCAGCTCCTCCACATCCCGGCCCCGCAGGGTATACTCTCCGGAGGTAGGCGTATCCAGACAGCCGATAATATTCATCAGGGTGGTTTTTCCGCTGCCGGAGGGACCCAGCACGGACAGGTAATCCCCCTCTTCCAGGGTCAGGGATACCTTCTTCAGCGCGTGGACGTTCTCTCCCTCCAGCGGATAAATCTTGTCAATCTCCCGCATGCGGAAGAATACTTCTCCTGCCATCGTCAGTTCCCCCGTGATCCGCTGCCCGGTGTCCGGCTGCCGCCCTCACTGCCGCTGGGCGCGAAGTTTCCGCCAGGAGCGTTGCCCATATCCGGCATGCCGCCGAATTCGGAGTTCCAGCTTCCGCCCTGGTTATTGCGGTTCCGGGTGTTGTTCCGGTTCACCTGGGTGTTGGAAAACATGCCGGAGAACAGCGCTGCCAGACCGGTCGCTTCTTCTTCCTTCTCGGCAATCTTGTAAACCGTCTCGCCGGCTGTAACGCCGTCCTTGATTTCCACATAGTTGCCGTTGCTCACGCCGACGCTCACGGTCACTTGCTCCATCTCGCCGTCTTCGTTTTCCTTGTATACAAAGGCTGTGTTATTCCGTGCGGTGCTCAGGGCGTCCATCTTCAGCACGGTCACGTCCTTCGCCTCTTCCAGCGGAACCGTCACCGTCGCCTGCATCCCGGGCCAGATGTTCTCCGTCCCGGAGGTATCCACGTTCACCGTGCTCGTATAATAGGCCACGTTATTGCCCGTATAGGCGACATAGTCAATCTTGTCAATCACGGAATCAAACGTCGCGCCGGCGGAAGACACCGTCACCCGGCAGCTCTGTCCCGCGTACACCTGGCCGATGTTGCTTTCTCCCACCCGTACGGAAACCTTCATATGGTCAAAATCCGCAACTGTCAGCAGGCTGTCGCCGGCCTTCACCTCATCGCCCTTCTCCACGTCCACAGCGCTGACCGTCCCGTCAAATTCGGCTTCAATCGTTTCACCGCTGCTCAGTCGCATCAGCCGGGTTCCCTTGGTAACCTTGTCCCCTTCGGAAACGTAGATCTCACGAACCTTGGCGTCCGAGGACGCGGTATAGCTCGCGCTGTTGATCAGCTGCATACTGCCGGTGAAGGACAGGGAATTGGAGATACTGCCCGTCGTGGCCGTATAGGAATCATAGGTAATCCTGTATTCCGCCTGCAGTTTGCTGTATACGGACCAGAGCGCCACGCCCAACACCAGCAGGAGGATCACCGTCCAGATGATCTGCTTCAGGATCTTCTTTTTCCTGCCCTTCTTTTTCTTCTTTGTCTCAGGTTTATCCGCGGCAGCTTTTATGGTTTCGTTCTCCGCCGCCGTGTTCTGATCAATCATTTCTGTCATCTTTCAGTCATCCTTTCAGTCGAGTTCCTGGAATCCGCATATCACTATACCGGACAAACTTAAAATGAACCTTAAGGAAAGCAGCTCAAAATGAAAGAATGACGCCATCCCTGGAAAATATATCTGTTTCTCCGGAATGAGTGCCTTCTCCATTGTGAATAAAAAATCCAGGTTTCTTTCGGAAACCTGGATTTCTGTCATTGGAAAAATGGTTTCAGCGGTTCTCCCGTAGTCTTCGCCGCTCTCGTGTTCTATTCCCCGGCAGCCATTTTGATCAGTGTTTCTGGATCCCGGGCGTTAAATGCCCATATCCTGTATTGTTCATAAGTGTACCGGATTTCCTCCTCATCCACATATTCGTTATGTGGATGCTTTATACAGACCGGCTCGTCCAGTTTCCTCCTCATTATCAGGCCAAGCAAATCAGCTGTATCCCGGTTACGGACCAGCAGTGCGTCATCCATACCGTCAATCGTGATCCGTTCCGCTGTTTCCTCTTCCCTGAGGAGAATGGCTTCATCTGAAGTTCCAGCGAAAAGCATAGAATCGATCATATAGCTTCCGCCATTTTCCATGGTCACGACAATCGAGTACTCTGTCGGAACAGCTGCGGATTCGTCTATAAGAAACCGGTTGAACCGGATATCACCCTGCACGCCTTCTTCCAGAAGATCATACTTTCCCGACGCTTCGCATTCCATATGGACTTGTGCCAGGTAATAATCCGTTTTTTGCTCCGGCATCCAGGCCGGTATTGTCAGATGACGGAACCCGGACATGTACCTTATAAAGGCGTCGTGGGTTTCAAACCGTTTTTCCCTTCTCTTGATGTCACCAAATTGAATGTCATTATGCTCTTCATTGTCAAACCACGCGTATACTGTTTCCTCACATGGAAAACTGCTTAAAAAGCCGCTGAGTCTTCGTTCCTGCTCTGCTGTTTCACCGTCTTTTTCATATTGAATATACGGTATTTCAGTAGGATCCACCGTCCTGCTGATTTCCCCCTGCCAGGTGGCAACACTGTATAATCCCGTAATTGCATAAGCCACTGTTGCCAGTATGATCAGCACAGCAAAAGCAACTCCCATCCCTGCGGGCAGTATTTTTCTTGCCTTCATTGCTTCTCTGTCTGCGGCAATAACTTGCTGTATTAGCCCGGAATCCGGTTTCAGGCCGGAAAGTTCCCGTTCAACCGCATCATGAAACTCGGCTGCAGTAATCTTTTTATTCATCAAGTTCCCTCCCCTCCAGCATCATCTTCAGTCGGTCTCTTCCCCGTTTCAGCCGTCCGGAAACAGAGGACTGGGTGATACCCAGTGCGTCCGCGATTTCATTCACTTTCAGGTTCTGAAAATAATACAGCAGGATCACTTCCCGTAGTTTCAGCGGCAGCCCGGCAACGGCTGTCACCAGCTGTCGGTCCTCCTCGTCCGTCTGCACGGCCTCGTCCGGTATCATCTCCGGCGTCACATGCCGGTTGAAAAAGCGGGACCAGCCGGAGTGATTCATACTGTAGCAGGTGTTCACCGTTATCTTCATAACCCACGTTTTCTCGCTGCATTCCCCGCGAAATCTGTCCATATTCCGGTATATTTTCAGGAAAATCTCCTGCAGTGCGTCTTCCGCCAGCGACTTATCGCAAAGATAGAGATAGCACATATGGAGCAGCGGTGTCTGATAACGGTCCACAAGCTGTTCCAGTTTCTGTTCTCTGTCAAAGTCCGCAATCTCGCTCACAGGCCGTTCACCTCCTCCATCCATATAGACTAACGGGAGCGGGAAAATATCGTTCCCGCAGAAAAAAATTTACATTCCGTGTCTGAAATGTCCCTTCTCATCCGTCTAATATGTGTAACGTTACAAAAGCAAGGAGCTGGAAACGTGGACAAGGGATTCTTTATCGCGGAGATCGAAGCCTGCTCGGACATGATGTACCGGGTTGCCTGGTCGATCCTGCGGGACGATGACGATGTACAGGACGCATTGCAGGATGCCGCCCTTAAATCCTGGGAAAAGCGAAACAGTTTGAAAGATGAAAAGTTTTTCCGCACCTGGATCATCCGCATACTGATCAACGTGTGTTACGACGCACAAAGAAAGCATCGCAGAACCGTTCCTTTGGACAGTATTCCCGAACACTCCTGCGCTTCCATTCCTGATCCTGACCTGGCGATTGCACTGGCGGCTGTTCCGGAAAAGCTTCGGCTGCCGATTGTCCTCTGCTATTCGGAAGGAATGACTTATGAGGAGGCAGCCGCCGTGCTGCGGATTCCACTGGCCACCCTTCAGGGACGCCTTCGCCGGGGTAAAGAAGCATTGAGAAAGGAGCTGAAAGCGGAATGAAGCGCGATATGGAAAACCTGAACCTACGGGATTCTTTCAAACCGACGCCTGATAAGTGTCATGACGCGCTGATGACAGCCGCCCGCTCCGTGAAGGAGGAAGAACCCGTGCAACGGATTACTTTCAGGGCAGTCCTGATTGCCGCCTGTATTATTCTGGCCACAACGGCCATTGCCATTGCCGCCACCCGGAAACTGGGATGGGTTGATTTCTTTGAAATATTCTACGGAAGCACCGATTCTGTTCCCGAAGAAGCACAGAAGATCATGAACAGCACAGAGGAACAGACATTCATCCTGGGGCCCGTATCCTTTACCGTCCAGAGCCTCTATACAGACGGACAGGAGGCATGGGCGTCCACACTGATCACCGCCGCTGACGGCAGCAATGCGCTGGTCTGCGGTGATTATTCTCCTGAATCCAGCCTTGGTTCAAACGGGGAAAACGGAGAAGCCCTGGCCCGGAAGCTCGGTCTGGATCCGGAAACGACCTGGCTGAACGCCGCCCGGCAGCTGAACTGTCCCCTGTATTGGGCTCACGCAACTCTTCACGGCAAGGATCCGTACGATATCGGCGGCGGTATGATGGATTCCCTGTATGATGATCAGGGCCGTCTCGTATACTTCAGCATGAAGGAAATATACACGCCGGACGGATGCCCGGATCCCCTCCCCATGGAATTGTGGCTTCAGGTTTATGAAATCGACCCGGAAACCGGGGATGTAAAGGATATCGCCGACTCTCAGGAAGATATACTGGTCCCCATGTCCCTTTCCGCGGATGCTGTGACCTATCATGTTCAGGAAGACTATACGGCTTTCGGCCTGCACCTGGACAGTGTCCGGGCGGAAAAGACAGCTTCCGGCATGTATATCTATACGGACTTCACCGCCCGGGACGGCATGACAGAAGATGAATTCCTGGAAGTGCAGCTGTACCCCGTCTGGCTGGATGAAAACGGAGAAGAATATCCCGAAGGAATGAACATGAGTTATGAAATCAACATGGATCACTGGCCCCGGGTCAGTATCACAAGCCAGATTGCCGCGGACAGCGTCCCGGACCGCATCTGGCTGCGGCTGGCGGATGATAACGCCGGTCCGGATGAGGCGCCGGCTCCGGTGACCGAACTCAGCAGATAACCTTCCGGATCTTGTATTCAACAGAATGTAAGGAGACAAAAATCATGAAAAAGATATTCTTACTCCTTTGTATTGTGCTGGCCTGCCTGCTTTGCCTGGCAGGAATCGCAGCCGCAGACATCGTTGAGCTGCCGGAGGAAAGCGGCAGAATCTGGGATATAACCAATATTGACCGTACGGTTTATGTGCGCACCAGCCACGGGCAGGTATACGCCTTTCAGCCGGACAGCGGCACCCTGAGTCTGTATGACAGCGGATATGCTGCATCGGACTACGACGGGCTTTTTGCTGTGGACGGCATTCTCTATACCATCAGAAAAGACGCTTATCAGTTTGTCGGAGTCGGCGAAAACGCCCACGGAGCGCCTCTGGACGGGTTCGTTATTCCGGATTTCAAAAAGATTACACATGCCAGGGAAGGCTGGGGAATCTTCAATGCCCGCAATACTTCTTCCGGTTTGTTCTGGATGATGAATCCGGGCGATACGGACGGTGCATGCCTGTGCAGATTTGATCCGGAAAAGAAGAAACTGACCTGCCGCTCCATTCAGAACTTCAACGAATACTGTGTTTCAGAGAACGGATCCATCTGGATTATCCAGGCGGGAGGAAAAGAGCGTATCCTCTCCTCCTGTAACTGGAAAAGCGGAAAACTGTCAAAAGCCGCTGTCCTGCCCCGGGCCGCCCATGGTTTTGTCATGCAGGATGACAGCCTGATCTGGAATGACAGGGAAGAAATCAGCAGACGCATGCCTGACGGAAGTGTGGAACACGTCATGTATATGCCCGTCACACACAACAACCGGATCAACAGCCTTCTGGTTGATAACGATTTGCTGGTAAATGCCAGGGATAACATGCTTGCCTGCAAAAGTATCCGGCAAGCCCGGGAGAGCACCGGATCCCTCACCGTGCTGGATATCGGGACACAGGACAAAGGCGAATACACTTTCCACAACGAACATCCGGAAATTGAAATCCGGAGAAGCCGCCTGGACTATGATACGGATTATGACGAACTGTACCGGAAGATGCTTTCCGGCGAACTGGAATATGACGTTCTCCGGATCAGCACATCCAATATAGATCTTCGCGCACTGGCTGAAAAAGGATGTCTGGCGGATCTTTCGAGCAGCTCTTCCCTGCTTGAAGCTGTACAGCAGATGGAACCCCGGCTCCTTGATACAGTGATGCCCGATGGCAGACTGCTGGCCGTTCCCTGTGAAATCCACGGCCGCTTCACAAAATACTATGCTTCCAATCTGGCTCTCGCGGAATTCTCTCCGGAGAACCTTCCGTCCACCTATGATGAGTTCTATGATTTCATCCTGAACTGGAAGCAGGCTCCGCTCAAAGGCCATGGCAGGTTCAAACCTTTCTTCGACGATGCGTCCCCGTACCTGCTGGAAGACCTGGTGAAAACGGTCATTACTGAAAGCGTCATCCGCCGGCAGCCGCTGTCCTTCGATACGGATGAATTCCGCGGACTGCTGCAGAAGTGCAGGCAGGCCGCTGTGTCAGCAAAAAAAGAAAACGGTCATCGCATGTTCTTTGAATTGAATTGTCAGAGCCCGATCATAGACCGGCAGAACATGCTGCTGTCGCTGGAAGGAGAACCTGTTTCCTCTGTTCCTGTTTCAGTGGATTGTTATGTGATCAACCCGATGAGTGCTCATATGGATCTGGCTGTATCCTATGTGGAAGCCTGCGTGGCACAGTATACTCCGGAGCAGAAGCTCCAGCTGTATCCCGCGTATACCGAACCCGTCAGGTATGACGGTTACGGTGAGTTTCTCCGGGAATGGACAGCAGAAAAAGAAGCGCTGGAAGCACATCTGACTGCCGCCGGAGAAAAGGGCCGGGAGAAATATCAGAAGCAGCTGGATGAGCACATGGAATACCTGGCTGATGGGCCCGATGAATACTATACATCGCCTGAAGATATTGCGTTCTATAAAAAAGAAATTGCCCCCCGGCTTTTCGTACCCGATCTTTCCGCAGGCCGCCTGCTCTTCAGCAGCGAACGGACCTTCCGGACCGTTATTGACAATCTGCTGGAAGGTCGCCTGACGGATGATCAGTTCATTGCTGAACTGGACACCCTGTGCAGGGCGGTTGAAACAGCTGCTCCGTAAAACCACAATCCCGGAAGCCTTCATCCGGTTTCCGGGATCATATGCCCAATGGAATCTGATGAAAAGGGCCGTCCCGGATCATTCCGGGACGGCCCTTATACTAGTTGTTTCAGGGATTCTCTTCGGGTGCAGGAGCGTCCGTTTCCGGACCGGTTACGGGTTCGGCCGCGTTCTCCGCGGTTTCCGGAGCTGCTTCCGCCGCTTCAGTACCTTCAGTGATTACTTCCTCATCCGGCACTTCCTCTTCCTTCTCCGCCCGGCATACGCCCACCACGGTGCTGCCTTCCGCCAGCCTCATGATGCGCACGCCCTGGGTGGAACGGCCGCACAGTCGTACGTCTGCCGCCCGGGCCCGGATAATGGTGCCGTCGTCGGTAATCAGCAGGATGTCCTCATCTTCGTGCACGAACATCAGCGCGGCCAGGTCGCCGGTCTTGTCAGTCAGCTGCATGGCCTTCACGCCCATACCGCCGCGGCCCTGCTCACGGTATTCTTCCGGATCGGTCCGCTTGCCGTAACCCTTGGTGGTTATGGCCAGTACGGTTGTCTCCGGCTCCACTGCCGCAATGTCGATCACTTCGTCGCCCTCGGCAATCCGCATGGAGCGTACGCCGATGGAATTGCGGCCCACGTTGCGCACATGCCGCTCGTTGAAGCGGATGCATTTACCCTTCCGGGTGGAAACCAGCATCTCGTCATCGCCGTTGCTCAGGCGCACACCGATCAGCTCATCGCCCTCTCTCAGCGCAATGGCGATCAGGCCGTTCTTGCGCAGGTTCCGGAACTCTTCCAGGGCGGTCTTCTTGATCATACCCCTGCGGGTAGCCATCACCAGGTTGTGCTCTTCCTCCGTCTCCTTCGGCATGGGCAGCATGGTGGAGACCTTTTCTCCGCTCACAATGTGCAGCAGGTTGATGATCGCCGTGCCGCGCGCCTGCCGTCCGGCTTCCGGAATCTGGTAGCACTTCAGGCTGTATACCCGGCCCATGTTCGTGAAGAACATGATCTCCTGGTGCGTGCTGACCACGAACATCTGGGTCGTGTAGTCGGTCTCCTTCACGTTCATGCCGGAAACGCCGCGGCCGCCGCGGTGCTGCGCACGGTACACAGAGGAGGAAACACGTTTCACATACCCTTCGTGGGTCAGGGTGACTACCATGTTTTCTTCCTGGATCAGGTCTTCGATATCGATATCGTCCTCGGCAATGGTCAGCTCGCTGCGGCGCTCATCGCCGAACTTGTCCCGGATCTCGCTGATCTCGGTCTTGATCACGTCCATCAGCAGGTGCTCATCTCCCAGGATAGCGGTCAGCCGGGCGATGGTTCTCTCCAGTTCCTCGTATTCCTCCTGCAGACGCTCCCGTTCCAGACCGGTCAGGCGGGCCAGACGCATGTCCAGGATCGCCTGGGCTTGTTTTTCGGAGAACTCAAAGCGAAGCATCAGGGCGTCCCGGGCGGTATTGGTATCCTTGCTGGCCCGGATAATGGCGACGATCTCGTCGATATGGTCCAGTGCCTTCAGCAATCCTTCCAGGATATGAGCCCTGTTCTGGGCTTTGTTCAGCTCGAACCTTGTCCGCCGGGTCACCACGTCCTTCTGGTGCTCCAGGTAGTAGTAGATCATTTCCCGCAGGTTCAGTACGCGGGGCTTGCCGTCTACCAGGGCGAGCATATTCGCGCCGAAGTTCTCCTGCATGGGCGTATGCTTGTACAGCATGTTCAGCACCACCTGGGGCTGAACATCCCGCTTCAGTTCAATGACGATCCGCATGCCCTGGCGATCGTTGGATTCATCCCGGATATCGCTGATGCCTTCGATCTTCTTTTCGTGCACCAGGTCGGCAATCTTCTTGACCAGGACGGACTTGTTCACCTGGTAGGGAATTTCCGTCACGATGATCCGGCTGCGGTTGGTACCCATCTCCTCCACGTTGGTCTTGGCGCGGACGGTGATGCGGCCGTGGCCGGTATGATAGGCGGAGCGGATACCGCTGCGGCCCATGATCAGGCCGCCGGTGGGAAAATCCGGTCCCTTGATGTGCTGCATCAGATCGTCAATCGTACATTCCGGATTGTCGATCATGCAGATCACGCCGTTGATGACCTCTGTCAGGTTGTGGGGCGGAATATTCGTCGCCATACCGACGGCAATACCGTTGGAACCGTTCACCAGCAGGTTCGGGAACCGGGCCGGCAGAACGGACGGCTGCTGCAGCGTTTCATCAAAGTTGGGATAGAAGTCCACCGTATCCTTATCGATACCGTCCAGCAGGTGCATTGTCAGCTTCTGCAGCCTTGCTTCGGTATAACGCATGGCGGCGGCGCCGTCGCCGTCGATGGAGCCGAAGTTGCCCTGGCCTTCGATCAGCGGATAGCGGATGTTGAAGGGCTGGGCCAGGCGGACCATGGCGTCGTACACGGAGGAGTCGCCGTGCGGGTGGAATTTACCCAGAACGTCGCCGACCACACGGGCGCTCTTGCGGGTCGGTTTGTCAGGGGTCATGCCCAGTTCTTCGGACATGTCGTACAGGATCCGGCGGTGTACCGGCTTCAGACCGTCCCGTACGTCCGGCAGAGCCCGGTCCACAATAACAGCCATCGCGTAGGCGATGAAGCTTTTCTTCATTTCCTGTTCAAGATTGACGGGAATCAGCTTGTCTTGAATCATCTCTCAAATCCTCAAAATCTGCGTTTTAAACACTTAATTCTTCATTTTTCATTCTTCATTTTTCATTGTTTAAACGTCCAGGTCTTTTACCAGGTCGCTGTTTTCCTGAATGAACAGCTTCCGGGGTTCCACGTCGTCACCCATCAGCAGGGTAAACAGCCGGTCCGCCTCCATGGCGTCCTCGGGAGTAATCTGCATCATCATACGGGTTTCCGGGTTCATCGTGGTATCCCACAGCTGCTGGGCGCTCATTTCACCCAGGCCTTTGTACCGCTGAATATCCGGCTTCGGATCCCGGCCGATTTCGTCCAGTACGCGGTTCAGTTCATCGTCGTCATAAACATAACGGGACGTCTTGCCCTTGGTCACTTTGTACAGCGGAGGCATGGCGGCATAGACATATCCCTTTTCGACCAACGGCCGCATGAAGCGGTAGAAGAAGGTCAGCAGCAGGATCCGGATATGGGCGCCGTCCACGTCAGCATCCGTCATACATACAATCCGGTGATACCGCAGCTTGCTTTCATCAAACTGATCGCCGAAGCCGCAGCCGAAGGCGGTGATCATCGCGCGGATTTCAGCATTCTCCAGTGCCCGGTCCAGCCGGACCTTTTCCACGTTCAGGATCTTGCCGCGCAGGGGCAGGATCGCCTGGGTCTTGCTGTCGCGGCCGCCCTTGGCGCTGCCGCCTGCGGAGTCACCCTCCACCATAAAGATCTCGCACTTGGCGGGATCCCGTTCGGAGCAGTCCGCCAGTTTGCCGGGCAGGGAGGCGCTTTCCAGTACCGTCTTCCGCCGGGTTGCCTCACGGGCCTTCCGGGCCGCTTCACGGGCGCGCTGGGCGTCCACGCAGCGGTTCACAATTGCCTTGGCGATCGTGGGATTCTCTTCCAGGTAGGTGGTCAGTTCTTCGCTCACCAGGCTGTCCACCACGCCGCGCACCTGTCCGGAGCCCAGCTTGGACTTGGTCTGGCTTTCGAACTGGGGATCCTCCATCTTGATGGAGACGATCGCCGTTAGGCTTTCGCGGATATCCTCGCCCTTCAGGTTCGGCTCGTTGTCCTTCAGGATCTTGTACCGCCGGCCGTAGTCGTTGATGGCGCGGGTCACGGCTGTGTTGAAGCCCTGCAGGTGGGTGCCGCCGTCCGGTGTGGCAATGTTGTTGGCAAAGGTATAAACGTTCTCCGCGTAGGAGTCGTTATACTGCATGGCCATTTCCACCAGGATGCCGTCCTTGATGCCTTCGGTGTAGATCGGTTCCGGGAACAGCACCTGCTTGTGCTGGTTCAGGAATTTCACGAACTCCCGCAGGCCGCCTTCGAAGCAGAAATCGTTCTCCTTCGGTTCTTCCGGCCGTTCGTCCCGGAAGATGATGCGTACGCCCTTGTTCAGGAAGGCCATTTCACGCAGGCGGTTGCGCAGGGTTTCATATTCGAAATCCCCGGTCTCGAAAATGCCTTCGGGGTTTTCTTCGGAGTGCACGTCCGGCCAGAACTGAATGGTGGTACCGGTCCGGTCCGTGGTACCGATCACCTTCAGGTCGTACAGATACTTGCCGCGGGAATACTCCTGCTGGTAAATCTGCCCGTTCTGGTACACCGTCACCGTAAAGTGCTTACTCAGTGCGTTCACCACGCTGGCGCCCACGCCGTGCAGGCCGCCGGAGACTTTGTATCCCCCGCCGCCGAACTTGCCGCCGGCATGCAGAACGGTCAGGCACACTTCAACCGCGGGCCGCTGCATCTTCGGATGCAGGCCCACCGGGAAACCGCGGCCGTCATCCATAACGGTCACGGAGCCGTCCGCGTTCAGCGTCACGTTAATCTGTTTGCAGTAGCCGGCCAGCGCTTCGTCCACGGAGTTGTCCACAATCTCGTAAACCAAATGATGCAGACCCCGGGCGTCCGTTGAGCCGATATACATGCCGGGCCGCTTGCGGACAGCTTCCAGGCCTTCCAGAACCTGGATCTGCTCTTCTCCGTAATCAGCGGTCACAGCGGTTACCTGTTCCATTTCAAGATCCTTTTCTTCTGCCATGGTACACCTCGTTTTTTCTCTCTTTCGCGTGCTTCGGAACAGAGGGCTTTTTCAGGGGTTTTCCGGGCTGTTTCCAAAATCCCTCAATGCGTTGAAAAATCAAGCATTCCAAATCGATTTATTATACCACTTTTTGACCAAAAAATAAAGCTTTTTTCGTATTTTTTCTTTCCTATATATATAGACGGATATAAAAATCATGACAGGAAATTCACCTGCCCCGGATTGAATTTCCCTTCCCGCTCTGCTATACTTGCCTCAGGATAAATTTACATATCTAACCAATGATCCGAAGGAGGAAACGTTATGAAAAAACTGCTTGGTCTTCTGTTGGCATTTTGCCTGCTGCTGGGCTGCTGCGCCGCGTTTGCGGAAGAAGCGGCTGCTCCGGCGCTGGAAAAAGATCTGGTCATCCTGTTCACCAGTGACATACACTGCGGCATCGATCAGGGTTGGGGTTTTGCCGGCCTTTATGCGGTAAAGGAAAGCCTGTCCGCTGACAATCATGTCCTGCTGGTGGATGACGGCGACGCCATCCAGGGTGAACCCATCGGCACCATGACCACCGGCGAGGGCATCATCGATATCATGAACGCCGTTGGCTATGACATTGCCATCCCCGGCAACCATGAGTTCGACTACGGCATGGACCGTTTCCTGGAGCTGACGCAGAAGGCAAACTTCCCCTACCTCAGCTGCAACTTCAACAAGGAAGGCGAGCTGATCTTTAAGCCCTACATCATCAAGGAATTTGACGGCGTGAAAATCGCGTTCGTGGGCGTAACCACTCCCATGACCCTGCGTTCCTCCACCCCCCGTTATTTCATGAATGACCAGGGTGAATACATCTACGGCTTCCTGCAGGATGAAACCGGTGAAGCCCTCTATACCGCGGTTCAGAAGAGCGTGGACGACGCCCGCGCTGAAGGCGCCAATTACGTCGTCGTCATGGCTCACCTCGGTAATGAAGCAGAATGCTCTCCCTGGATGTACAGCGATGTCATCGCCAACACCACGGGTATTGACGCCTGGCTCGACGGCCACAGCCATGATACCGAGCAGGCGGTTGTAAAGAATAAGGAAGGGGCCGACGTAGTTCGTTCCGCCTGCGGCACCAAGCTTGCCAACATCGGCGCCCTGACCATCGCCAAGGACGGCACCATTTCCTCCCAGCTCTTCGGTTGGGATTCTTCCGTCGCCGCTCCGAAGCTGCTGTCCCTGAACAACGTCGGCAGCGAAGCTGTTTCCGCTGCTTCCGATGTGCTGAACGCGAAGCTGCAGGAAGTGGTTGCCAAGACCGCTGTGGATCTGTACATCAACGATCCCGAAGCCAAGACCGATGAAGGCAAACCCATCCGGATCATCCGCCGGGCCGAAACCAACCTGGGCGACCTGTGCGCTGATGCTTACCGTGACCAGGGCGGCAACACCGATATCGCCTTCGTCAACGGCGGCGGCATCCGTGTTCAGCTGAATGCCGGCGACCTGACCCTGAACAACATCCTGAGCGTGCATCCCTTCGGCAACAGCCTGACCGTCATCGAAGTCACCGGCCAGCAGGTGCTGGACGCCCTCGAGTGGTCCGTGCATTCCCTGCCCGGCGAATTCGGCGGCTTTGATCAGGTTTCCGGTATCACCTTCGAGTATGATTCCGAAATCGAATCCCCCGTCATTCAGGATGAAAGCAAGATGTTTGCCGGTGTGGACGACACCAAGGAACGCCGCGTCCGTAACGTCAAAGTCGGCGGCGAACCCCTGGATCCCGAAAAGATCTACACCCTCGCTTCCCATGATTATCAGCTGCTGAACAACGGCGACGGCTACACCATGTTCGATGGCTGCAAGGTTCTGCAGGAGTCCGTCAAGCTGGATAACCAGGTCCTGATCGACTACATCACCCAGACCCTGGGCGGCGTTGTCGGCGAAGGTTATGACCAGCCCTACGGACAGGGTCGCATCGTCTCTGTTCACGCGGAATAATCTGTAACCGTTAATTCCTTTCACTGCCGGGCAATGCCCGGCAGTTTTCCTTATGTTGTACACCCGCGTGCAGTCTTGCTTTTTCCTCCTCTGTGCTATAAAATGGCAATGTTGATACTTTATCCTTTTATACTATAATCCTGAAGGAGGCCCCGACATGGAACAGAACTATGTTTTTATGACCGACAGCGACAGTGACCTGCCGTTTCACCTGAAACAGCAGTACAACATTCCGGTCGTTTATATGCCCTATGCCCTGGACGGAAGGGAATTCTTTGACGATCTCGGCCAGATGCTGGATCACAAGAGTTACTTCACCGCTATGCGCAACGGTGCTGTTCCCGTCACCTCCGCGCTGAATGAAGCGTCTTATATGGATTATTTTGAGCCCATCCTCAAGGAAGGCAAGGATCTGCTCTTCGTTGCCTTCTCCAGCAAGCTCAGCTGCACCCTGCAGGCCGTTTACAGTGCCCGGGAAAAGCTCCTGGCTGAATATCCGGAGCGGAAGTTCATCGTCGTGGACACCCTGCGGATTTCCGGCCCCATGACCCTGCTGGTTCTGAAGGCTCATGAGCTGTACCGCGCCGGCAAACCCATTGAGGAAGTTGCCGCCTGGCTGGAAGACAACAAGCTCCGTGCCCAGGCCTACTTCATCGTGGATGACCTGAAGTACCTCAAGCGCGGCGGCCGTATCTCCGCCACCGCTGCCACCGTCGGCACCATGCTGGACCTCAAGCCCATCATTTCCGAAGCGCCCGACGGTACCCTTGCCGCGAATGACAAGATCCGCGGCCACAAGAAGGCCATCGCCTTCATCGTGGACAAAATGCTGCAGTTCGCCCCCGATCCGGAGGAGAGCCCCATCATCGTCCTGAACGCCGACTGCCTTGAAGACGCGCAGCGCACAAAAGCCCTGGTAGAGCAGAAGCTCCCCGGCGCCAACGTGATGATCGAGAACGTCGGTCCGGTTATCGGCGCCCACGCCGGCCCCGGAACCATCGCTCTGTGCTTCATCGGCACCAAAACCCAGGCCTGATCTGAGTAAAACAAAGACAGCGGAGCATTCGCTCCGCTGTCTCTTTATCCTTTCAGACAAGGGGACGGTTCTTTTGTCTGGTTTGTGGTTTGCCATTGTTCAGATGAGTAACAGTAACTGTCACATTCGCCGCGTGGCGGCGAATAATTCACATCTGCCGAAGGCAGATATTTCATATTGGGCGGCACGCCCAATAATTCATATTTTCCGAAGGAAAATAATTCATTTATTCCCCGTTCTGCATAAGCAGAACAGGGAATAACCTTCACTGCAGGAATCCGTTGATAATCTGTTCCTCCGCTTCCGCGGCGGTCAGTCCAAGGCTCATCAGTTTCACCAGCTGTTCGCCGGCAATCTTGCCGATGGCCGCCTCATGCACCAGCTCCGCGTCCACGTTGTTTGCTTCCAGGGCCGGTACCGCCAGGATGCGGCCTTCATCCATGATGATGGAGTCGCATTCCGTATGTCCGTGGCAGGCTGCGTTGCCGGCAATCTTCGCGTCGAACTTCTGGTAGGAATGATCCCGGGCCACCGAACGGGAAACCACGTCCGCGCTGGAGCCTTCTCCGTTCAGGTTCACCACATAGTTGCTGATCGCCCGCTGATCCCCGTGGGTCATCAGGCGTTCCCGCACCACCAGTTTCGCTCCGGCAGCCAGCTCCGCGGTTGTGGTGCGTTCCGTGTCATCCACGCCCTTGATCTGCACCATTTCCATTTCGGCATAGCTGCCTTCTTCCATATACACTTCCGTACCCGGATTCAGGATCCGTTTGCCGCTTCCCGTACCGGATCCGTAGTGTTTTTCCACGTACCGGATCCTGGCGTTCTTCCCCACATAGAAGCGGTGAATGCCGTCATGCTGGGAATCCTGGTTGCCGCAGTTGTCAATGCCGCAGCCGGCAATGATCACCACATCCGCGCCTTCTCCGATAAAGAAATCGTTGTACACCGTCTCCTTCAATCCGCTCTGGGTCATCACCACCGGAATATGAACACTCTCGTTTTTGGTTCCGGGTTTGATCCGGATCTCCAGACCGCTGACTTCTTCCTTGGGAACAATCTCGATGTTGGCTGTGGACTGTCTTCCGGCGGAGACGCTGTTGGAACGGATGTTGTAGGCACCTTCCGGCACTTCATGCAGGTCTGCCACTTCCCGGAGCAGCCGCTTCTGAATTTCATCAAGCTTCAGCATTCCGTTCCCTCCTTCCCGGTCATCTTGAACGGGCCTTCGCACAAGGCCGCTTTTTCATTGATCATCAGGTGCGGATAAACCTCATTCCGCGTTCCCTGTTTCTCCACTTTGCCGTCCTTCAGCACAATGATCTCATCAGCAATTTCCAGAATCCGTTCCTGGTGGGAAATAATCAGGATGGAACTGTCGCGAATATCTTCCCGCATCTTCTGGAACACTTCCGTCAGGTTCCTGAAGCTCCACAGGTCAATACCGGCTTCCGGCTCGTCAAACACGGACAGCACCGCCTGCCGGGCCAGCACCGTAGCGATCTCAATCCGCTTCAGTTCGCCGCCGGAAAGGCTCGCGTTCACTTCCCGGTCCACATAGTCCCGGGCGCACATCCCCACGGCGGACAGGTATTCACATGCGTCTGAAATGGAAAGGGTCTTTCCCGCGGCAATCCGGATCAGATCCAGCACCCGGATTCCCTTGAACCGTACCGGCTGCTGGAACGCGTACGCGATACCCTTCTTGGCCCGCTCCGTCACACCCAGCTCCGTAATATCTTCCCCGTTGAAAAAAATACGCCCTTCAGTGGGCTTTTCAATGCCGGCAATCAGCTTTGCCAGCGTAGACTTTCCGCCTCCGTTCGGTCCGGTCACCACAACCAGTTTCCGGTCCGGTATCGTCAGGCTGATATTCCGGATAATCTCTTTATCTTTCCCTTCCGCGTCCACCTGGAAGGAGATGTTCTTTAACTCAAGCATTTCTTTCTCCCAAATCAATGAAATAATCTATATCAATCAAAAATCATCATCCGTTATGACTTTTGAGGATTGCCGTCACATTATGCAATTCTTCATTTTTCATTCTTCATTTTTCATTGCTATATTCGCAAGAATTACCGCAGTAATTCTTGCGAATATATCCATCCAGGTTTCCCCATTCGCTGACTGTGATCCGGTCCATGTTCAGCCGTCCCATCACGCCCAGCAGGATGCAGATCCCGTGAACCACAATGTCCGCGCGGCTGGGCTGGAGTCCCGGCAGCTGTTTCCGTTCCTCCACATTCATTCCAGCCAGTTTCTCGCCGATCTCCCGGATCTGTTCGCAGGTAATTACCGTTCCCTGCACGTTGGTCCGGTTTGTCCAGGGCTGGCCGAGTGCCATCGCTGCCAGCGTGGTAAAGGTGCCGCCTGTTCCGACCCAGGTGCCGGGCAAGGCCAGGTCAGGATATTTTTGAAGCTCTTCGTCCAGGATTTCCGCCGCGGCAACTTCTACCGGCTTCATATCCTCTTTCCGTTCCAGACGCAGTCTCCGGAAAAGCCTGACCGCTCCCATCTGGCACGAAAAAGCGCATTCAATTCCCGCCGGGGTGCCGATTGCAATCTCTGTGCTTCCGCCGCCGATGTCAATCATACCGCAGCGTTTAGCCTCTACTGCCGCCGAGGCTCCCAGGAAACTCAGTTCCGCTTCTTCCTCCCCGCTGATAATCCGGAGCGGAACACCTGTCTCACGCTCCACCGTTGCCATGAACTCAGCGCCGTTTGCCGCGTCCCGGGCCGCGCTGGTTGCAAAGATCGCCAGTTTTTCCGCACCGAGCCGTGATGCGTCTTCAGCCATTTTCCGGACCGCGGCCACAGTCTTCTCCATGCTTTCCCGGTCCAGGTTGCCTGCTTCGTCCAGTCCGGCAAACAGGCGCGTCCCCTCGCGGTCCCGGCGGAGGCGTTTAAACTCCGCTCCTTCCGCGTCCACCAGAAGACTTCTTACTGAATTGGAACCGATCCCGATCACGGCAGCTCTCACGGTTGGTTATCCTCCTCAATCGTTCATCTCATCCATCAGAATCTGCAGTTCTTCCTCCGTGTAGGCATAAAGCGCCTCCGGATTGGTAAACTCAAAGCGGATAGCGTCATGCCGCACATAGGCATAATCCTTAACGGCACTGGACATAATATACGCGTCCGTACCAATCACATCCAGCCTGTTGCTCAGATCCTTGTTCTCTTCTTCGAGCCGGGTCTTCTGGATGCGCAGCATCTTTTCTTCTTCCGCTTTATTGTTTACGGCACCCTGCAGCACGCTGTGCACAATCAGGAAGATGAGCAGCATAACTCCCAGGATGGCCAGAAAACCCTTCAGGTTCATCGAACGATACATACCCGTCTTCCCTCCTTTACCGTTATCTTATACATTTCGCCTTTTCTGCCGTTTTTTCCTGCTCATGCAGGCAGTATAACCGCCTGCCACCATTAATTCTTAATTCTTAATTTGTCATCGCTTTGCGATGACACTGCTTTCTCCCTCCTACCTCCTACTTCCTACATCAAATCAGATCAGCATGTTCTTTAGAACATGCTGATCTGATTTGTCTCACTAAGTCCTTGTAAGGAGCCGTGTGTCCGCAGCATTTCAATCACAGAGGTTCCGACCTTGCCCCGTTTCTGCAGGTCTTCAATACTGATGAACGGTCCGTCCTTCCGTGCTTCCACAATCGGAATGGCCGCGCTCTCTCCCAGGCCCGGCAGGCTGATGAAGGGACAGCGGATATTACCGTCCTCAATCAGGAAACGCCGGACATCACTCTTGTACAGGTCCACCGGCAGGAATCGGATCCCCCGCATGTTCATCTCCAGTACAAGCTCCAGGCAGGTTGCGATATCCTTGTCCCTGGCGGAGGGAGAATCCATATTGCGTATTTCCTTGATCTTCTTCCGGGAATCAGCCGGCGGTAGGAGCATAGTGGATGCGTCAAAGCCGTCGCCGCGCACCGTGAAATAGGCGCAGTAGTAAGCCAGCGGCTCATGAAGTTTGAACCAGGCCACCCGCAGGCTCATCGTCACGTACGCAACGGCATGGCCCTTCGGGAACATGTACTTGATCTTTTTGCAGCTGTCCATGAACCAGTCCGGAACGTTCTGGTCCAGCATGGCCTGTTCCATTTCAGGCTTCAGGCCCTTGCCCTTACGGACGCTTTCCATTGTGGTGAACGCCAGTTTCGGTTTCACGCCCTTGTCGATCAGATAGTTCATAATATCGTCACGGCAGCAGACGCATTCGCTCAGGGTGGCGGTGCCATTGGCAATCAGCTCCTGGGCGTTGCCCAGCCACACGTCCGTACCGTGGCTCAGACCGGAAATCCGCAGCAGCTCTTCCATGGTATGGGGCTTTGTTTCCTCCAGCATGCCCCGCACAAAGCCCGTGCCGAATTCCGGAACACCGTAGGTACCGGTATTGCACAGGATATCCTCTGTTGTCACGCCCAGCGCCTCAGGGGAGGCAAACAGGCTGCGCACGCCCGGATCATCCAGCGGCACATCCTTGAAGTTGATGCCCGTCAGCAGCTCCAGCTCGTGCAACATCGTCGGGTCATCATGGCCCAGACAGTCCAGCTTCACCAGGATGTCATGCATGCTGTTGAAGTCGAAGTGGGTGGTGGTAAAGTCACTTTCCAGGTCGTCCGCCGGATGCTGTACCGCAGTAAAGTCATAGATCTCATATTCCAGCGGCACAACAACCATGCCGCCCGGGTGCTGGCCGGTGGTGCGTTTCACACCGGTGCAGGTCAGGGCCAGCCGTTCCTTTTCCGCGTTTCCTGCCTGGATTCCGCGTTCCTCCAGGTATTTCAGCACATAGCCGTATGCGGTTTTGTCCGCCAGACCGGAAATGGTACCCGCGCGGAATACGTGGTCGTGTCCGAACAGTTCTTCCACGTAGTGGTGCGCCCGGTTCTGGTATTCACCCGAGAAGTTCAGGTCAATATCAGGCACCTTGTCTCCCTCAAAGCCCAGGAAGACTTCAAACGGGATATCAAAGCCGTCTTTGGTCAGCGGCTGTCCGCATTCGGGACAATTCTTGTCCGGCAGGTCCACGCCCACGTGATACTGGCTCTTGTCCACGTCAAAGAAGCCCTTGCGGCAGTGAGTGCAGCGGTAATGCGGCGGCAGCGCGTTCACCTCGGTGATACCGCACATCCGGGCTACCAGGCTGGAACCGACGCTGCCGCGGCTGCCGACCAGGTACCCATCCTGCAGGGAGCGGGAAACCAGTTTCTGGGCAATAGAATACAGCGTGCAGTAGCCGTATCCCACAATGGATTTCAGTTCCTTCTTCAGCCGGGCTTCCACAATCTGCGGCAGCGGGGAACCGTACAGTTCCTCCGCCGTATCCCAGGTCATCTGCTGGATCCGGTCCTCCGCGTCGTCCCAGAAGGGCTGGAATGTATCCTCTCCCTTCGGATGTTTCGGGAACAGCTTGATTTCCTCCACCTGATCCGCGATCATCCGGGGATTGTCTATGACGATTTCTTTTGCCTTTTCCTTGCCAAGATAGGAGAATTCCTCCAGCATCTCGTTGGTCGTCTTGAAATACAGCGGCGGCTGCAGGTCCGCGTCCGCGAACTTCATACCAGCCTGGATGATGGCCCGGCCGATGGCGTCCTTCGGGTCCATAAAATGGACGTCGCCCGTGGCAACCACCGGAATATTCAGTTCTTCACCCAGTTTGACAATCTCCCGGTTCAGATCCCGCAGCTCCTCTTCGGAGGAAACCTGTCCGTCCCGCAGCATGAATGCGTTGTTGCCGATCGGCTGTACTTCCAGGTAGTCGTAGAAAGAGGCAATCTGCTTGATCCGTTCGTGGTCTTCCCGGTTCACTACCGCCCGGAACAATTCGCCCGCCTCGCAGGCGCTGCCTACAATCAGTCCCTCCCGGTATTTCTGGATGATATGCCGGGGCATATGGGGTACGCGCTTGAAGTATTCCAGGTGGCTGATGGAAACCAGCCGGTTCAGGTTCACCAGGCCGGTCCGGTTCTTCGCCAGCAGGATAATGTGCCAGCTTTCCCCGATAGCGCCGCCGGTCAGCGCGGCATTCAGTTCCTTTTCGCTCACGGCCTCCGGATGCTTTTCCCGGGTATCCTCAAACATCCGCTGTAGGCAGTGCGCCGTCGCCGTGGCGTCATGCACCGCCCGGTGCGCGTTTTTCAGGCTGACGCCCAGCTGCTTGCACAGTGCACCCAGGCGGAAGGATTTCAGGTCAGGATACAGTTTCCGGGCATAGCTCAGCGTGTCCAGCACCGGCACTGTCAGGCTGCGTCCCAGCCGCTTCAGTTCCGCCTTCAGCAGGCTCGCGTCAAAGTGCGCATTGTGCGCCGCAATGGGCAGATCGCCGATAAACTCCATCAGCTTCGGCAGGGCTTCCTCCGCCCTTGGCTGTCCCTGCAGCATAGCATCGTTGATGCCGGTAATGTTCGTTATTTCCGGTCCCAGCGGTTCCCCGGGGTCCACCAGCTGTTCAAAGCTGTCGATCACCGTGCCGCCTTCCAGCTTCACGGCGCCGATTTCGATAATTCTGGCTTTACCGGTATTCAGTCCCGTGCTTTCAAAGTCCAGCACAACAATCGGCCCGTCATACGGCCGGTCATCCGGTTCTTCCACAATCGGTTTTTCGTCGATCAGGTAGCCTTCGCAGCCCGGAATCAGCTTGATCTTTCCCTTCGCCGCCCGGAAAGCCGCCGGGTAGGACTGCAGTACGCCGTGGTCTGTCACAGCCACCGCAGGATGGCCCCACTTGGCCGCCCGGCTGATCAGCTTGTCCACCGGCGTCAGCGCGTCCATGGTGGACATGTTGGTATGCATATGGAGCTCGACCCGCTTCTCCTCCGCGGTGTCCATGCGCTCCTCTTTCTCGGTTTCCACCATGTCGCGCACGGAAATGCTCAGGTCCCTGGCGTAGTTGTCATACAGGCATTCGCCCCGGATCTTGACGCACATGCCTTCCTTGATCCGGTCCACCTTCTCCTTGACCGCCGCGCGCTCTTCGTCGGTAATCGGCGTTGCCGCCGCTTCTTCCTTTTTCATGAAGCGGCCCCTGTAGCGGAAGAAGATCTTGCAAAGCACCGAACTGGTATAGTCGGTTACCGCGAAGGTCACCAGCAGCATTTCGCCGCCCTTCAGTTCCTTCTGTTCCAGCTTGAAGATCTCGCCCTGCACAACCACCAGGCCGCTTTCGCCGTTCAGCTCCCGGATTTCCACAGGTCTGTCCGCCACGCTCCGGCCGATGATCGGTTTGCCGAAGGCCTTGGCTTCCGGATTCACCGGCAGCAGTTTCACCTCAGGTTTTTCGGGCTGTCCTTCCTTTTTAACCGGTTTCTTTTCTCCGGCAGGTTTCTTCGGCGCGGGTTCCTTTTCTCCGGCAATCCCGGTTCCGTACCGTTCCGCCATTTCCGCCGCCGTCACGGTCAGCGTGGCGTCCTTGCGTTCCTCCCGCATCCGACGCAGGCGTTCCTCCCGGGTGCCCTCCACCGTCATCTCCACCCGGAGATTGGCCGCGAAGATTTCCTTGATGGCTCTTGCCAGCCGGGGACCCACGTCGCTTTTTTTCATCACCTGCAGGCTGATGTCATCCGGGAATATCAGCGTCAGCAGGCCTTCTCCGTTATCTCCGCCGGTAGCGTCCGTCAGCTGGTTTTTCTCCATCCGCCAGCCGATCTTGCCGATCCAGCCCCTGGCCATGGGATAATTCCGGCGCAGGAAATCATCCAGCACCTGCCGGTAGGGCGTCGGATCCTCCAGGAAGTCCGCTTTCAGTCCGGGTGAAATAATCCGCACCGCCAGCGGCCGGCCCGGGAACATCTCCCGCAGGATATTTCCCAGCTTCAGGAATTCCTTTTCCCCCGCCAGTACGGAGCTTTCAAACGTAATATAGGTTTTTTTCAAAGATTTGACATAGACAATCCGGGGAGAATCCAGTTTTCCCGCCAGTTCCGGAATATCCCGCGCAATCCGCGCCATCAGATCTTCGTAGCTCATTTAAATACCAAACAATCCTTTAAACCAAATCTTCTTCATACGTTCAGGAACCCAATCGGAACATCACCACTTGTAGGATGTCATTCTGAGCGAAGGCGATAGCCGTAGTCGAAGAATCTCCTTCGGAACCACTTGCCCTCAAGCGTTCAGGAACATCCATTGGCTTTGTATGTCATTTCGACCAAGGCCGAAGGCCGCGTGGGGAGCGAGCTGAATGTCAGCGCAGTGCGCTGTCGGCGAAGCCGAAATAATGCGAACAAGTCAACTGAAACGAGCGGCGAGCGCGCTCCAAACGTGAGACGCGACGATTGAAGTTGCGGAGAAATCTTCCCCGCCGCATCGGATAATTATGCATTATGCATTTGATTCAAGAAGTCTCCGGACTTCCTGAATCAGTATCTCTGCCAGATCGCCCTTCACTTTTCTTGGTTCCTGTCCCTTCACAAACAGCACGCCGCCGTCCTTGCCGCCGGCAATGCCCACGTCCGCTTCCTTGCCTTCGCCCAGGCCGTTCACAACGCAGCCCATCACCGCCACCTTCAGCGGTACCGTCACGTCCGAAAGCTCCGTTTCCACCCGGCGGGCAATCTGCTCCACCGGAATACAGGTCCGTCCGCAGGTGGGGCAGGCAATCAGCTGTACGCCCCTTGTCCGCAGGTTCAGTGCACGCAGAATATCCCAGGCCGCCTTGGCTTCCGGCACCGGATCGCCGCTCAGGCTCACCCGGATCGTATCGCCGATGCCGTCTGCCAGGAGCGCTCCGATGCCGATGGCGCTCTTCACCGTGCCCTGTCCGGGCAGTCCGGCTTCCGTTACGCCCAGGTGCAGGGGATAATCGCACCGCTCATGCGCCAGTCGGTAGGCTTCAATCGTCAGCTTTACGTCGCTGCTCTTCATGCTCAGCACAATGTTGTCAAAGCCCGCTTTTTCCAGTATCCGGGCATGTCCCAGGGCGCTTTCCACCAGGCATTCCGCCGTAGGGCCGCCGTATTTGGCCAGCAGGTCCTTTTCCGCGGATCCGCTGTTCACGCCGATCCGGATCGGAATCCCGTGGGCTTTGGCGCAATCCGCCAGTTCCCTCACCCGGGCTTCCCCGCCGATATTGCCGGGGTTAATCCGCAGCTTTGCGATGCCGTTCTCCGCAGAACGGATAGCCAGCTTATAGTCAAAGTGGATATCCGCCACCAGCGGCACCGGGCTTTTGGCGGCCAGCGTCTTCACGGCTTCCGCGCAGGCTTCGTCGTATACGCTGACCCGCACAATGTCGCATCCGGCGTCGTGCAGCGCGCAGATCTGTTTCAGGGTCGCTTCCGCGTCCCGGGTATCCGTGTTCGTCATACTCTGAACCAGCACCGGATTTCCGCCGCCGAGCAATAGTCCGCCAACTTTAACAGTTTTAGTCATTTTCTTTGCCCTCCGCCGAGCCTCATCTCAACTCTCAGTCCTGTTCTAACAACTGCCGCATTGGTCGAAGAATTCACAATTCTTCATTCTTCATTCTTCATTCCATTAAAACAGTCTCACAATGTCCCTGTAGGTCACAAAGAGAATAAAGCCGAACAGCAGCACCATCCCGGCCATATGCACCATGGCTTCCTTTTCGGCCGGCACCGGCTTCCGCCGGACGATTTCCACCAGTCCGAATACCAGCCGGCTTCCGTCCAGTCCGGGAATCGGCAGCAGGTTCATCAGCCCCAGGTTGATGGAAAGCATAGCCAGCAGCCAGATAAACTCTCTTATCCCGCCCGTCCGTACTTCGTTGGACACCATACTGATAATCCCCACCGGTCCGGCTGTTTCTTCCAGTCCCTCCCCGGTTGTCACCAGTCTCTTCACCAGATTCAGGATGGTGCCTGATACATTCACGCACAGCTGCCAGGAATACTGAATCCCTTCCAGGAATGAAACCGGTTGTGTCTCCGTCAGGGCTTTCCCGCCGATGATCACGCCGATCCGCATCTTTCCTTCTTCTTCATCCCAGAACGGCGTCATTTCCGTCTCGAAGGTTTCATCATCCCGACGGACGGTCATCTTCAGCGGCGCGTCTCCCTCTTTCCAGTTCCCGATCGTGTTGAAAAGCGTTGTCTGGGTACCGTCCAGCATGTTCACGCCGTTGATTTCCGTGATTATGTCATCCGCCTGGAGTCCTGCGGAATGTGCCGGTCCCGCCGCCGCAACCTCGACAATGTAGGGATCAACCCCTGTCTGCACTTCCACGCCGTTTGCCCAGAAGAAACACGTTGCCACCACAAAGGCCAGCACAAGGTTCATCATCGGGCCCATCAGGATCACAAACATCCGCTTCCATACGTTCTGCTTCGGGAACGCCCGGGGATCATCCTTCGATTCGCCCGTTGTGTCATCCTCGCCGTAAAAAGCACAGAATCCGCCCAGCGGAACCGCCCGGATACTGAAATCCGTCTCGTATTTTTTGCTCTTCCATCCGATAATCTTCGGACCCATGCCGATGGCAAACTCCCGGACCTCAATCTTCATTGCCCGGGCTGCCAGGAAATGTCCGAATTCATGGACCGTGATCAATATTGCCAAAAGCAATAACGCCAGAATGATATACACTGAATCAATTACCTCTCAAACACTTTATTGCTTATAATCATGTCTGCTCATATCCACCACACTCTTATGATGTACAAAAGCTGTAAACATGATAATTCTTCATTTTTCAGTCTTCATTTTTCATTGCTGATCACGCTCGCCCTGGCGAGCTGATCAGCCCTATAGATGTCCTCAATGCAGTTCGCCGGCAGTCCCGCCAGCTTCTCCAGCGCCCGTTCCACCCGTACGGCGATCTCCCCGAAGGGAATCTCCTCCCGCAGGAAGGCGGCCACCGCTTCTTCGTTTGCGCCGTTGAACACGGTGCAGGCCGCTCCGCCGGCCCGCAGGCATTCCCTGGCCAGCCGCAGCGCCGGGAACTTCTCCTCGTCCGGCTTCTCAAAGGTCAGGCTGCCCAGTTTGAACAGGTCCGGAGCCTGCACTCCGGTTTCAATTCGCTCCGGAAACGCCATCGCATATCCGATCGGTACCCGCATATCCGGTTCGCCCAGCTGCGCCAGCACCGCTCCGTCCTTGTAGACCACCGCGCTGTGCACAATGCTCTGGGGATGCACTACAACTTCTATCTTGTCCTCCGGCATATCAAACAGCCACCGGGCTTCCATGATTTCCAGTCCCTTGTTGAACATACTGGCGCTGTCAATCGTGATCTTGGCACCCATGTTCCAGTTGGGATGCTTCAGGGCTTCGGCTTTTGTCGCTTTCTGAATCCGTTCCTTGTCCCATGTCCGGAAGGGACCGCCGGAGGCCGTCAGCAGGATCTTCACCGGCTTGTTGTCTCCGCCTGCCTGCAGGCACTGGAAAATGGCGCTGTGCTCACTGTCCACCGGCAGCAGCGGCTTCCCGGCCTTCCGGGCCAGGTCTGTAACCAGATGTCCGCCGGTCACCAGTGCTTCCTTGTTCGCCAGCAGCACCTGCTTCCCGACATTCAGCGCGTCCATCACGCCCTGCAGTCCGGCAATACCCACAATGCTGACCAGCACCATATCCGCGTCGCTCTCCGCCGCCGCGGCATGCAGCGCTTCCTTTCCGGCAAGGAACCTGCAAAACTTCAGATCCGCCGGAATCTCTGCCGGGTCAAACCCTTCCGTCAGGCCCGCGATTTCCGGCCGGAACTCCCGTACCTGCTCGAACAGCTTTTCCTTGCTCCCCCGGGCCGTCAGCGCCGTTACCTTATACCGGTCCGGATGCCGCCGGCAAATATCCAAAGCCTGCGTTCCGATCGACCCCGTCGATCCCAGAATAGCAATACTTCTCATCATACTGCCTTTCTTCTCATCATTCTCAATTCTGGCGGTGTTCAGTAACTATCATTCTTCATTTTTCATTCTTCATTCTTCATTATGTATTGTTATTTGAACATCAAATAACAATACATAAGCACTGCCATAAACAGCACGCTGTCCAGCCGGTCCAGCATTCCGCCGTGTCCCGGGAACAGGTTGGAAAAGTCCTTGATACCGCTGTGACGTTTCACCAGGCTGGCAAACAGGTCGCCGATCTGTCCGGCAATGCCGCCCACAAAGCCCAGGATCAGGTAATGCCACCAGACAGGCAGCTTCGCCAGGGTCGGCGCGTCGCAGATCGCCACGCTCAGACCGTACACGATCATGGCCGCCATCACGCTGCCCGCCAGGCCGCCGATGCTGCCGGCAATGGTCTTCTTCGGGCTGACAGGCGGACAGAGCTTCGGTCCGCCGATCGCACTGCCCACAAACAGCGCCATCACGTCTCCCATCAGCGGTACCGCGAAAGTCAGGCACAGCAGCACAACCTCCACCGCCTTCTGGTCCGGAATCATACTCAGGGCCACCAGGCTCAGTCCGGGCAGCGCCACCGTCAGCAGCGGCAGCGCGCTCATGCTCAGGTCCGTCAGTTCCGGCTCCTTCCGGAACAGGATTTCAGCAATCATCGTAAACAGCGCCACGGCCAGCAGCGGTACAATCACCTTCACGCCGAACAGCCAGGTCAGCGGCATCGAGGCGCCCAGGATCACCCAGGTCGGCCAGGTAACCACCTTATGCCCTGCGGTCACCAGCGCGTGATATTCTTCCCACACCGCAAAGCAGATGCAGATCAGTGTCGCCAGCGCCATGCACCAGTTCGGCAGCCACAGGTTAATCGCCAGAAAGGCCGTCAGCATCAGACCAGTTATAAACCGTTGTTTCATCCTTCGTATGTCTCCTGTATGCAATATACTTTCATTCATCATGTTCGCCGCAGGCAAACATTTCACATTTACCGAAGGCAAATATAGCACATCACGAAGCGATATTTCATTAAAATCAGGAAAGAATCCCCTGATTCAGTTCCTGCTTTTATCTTCCTCCGAACCGTCTGTTCCGGTGCGCGAACGCGTCCAGCGCCTGGTCATAGTCATGCACCGTAAAGTCCGGCCACAGCACCGTCGGGAAAACGAACTCCGAATATGCGTTCTGGTACAGCATAAAGTTGCTGAGCCGCTGTTCCCCGCTGGTGCGGATCAGCAGATCCACGTCCGGCTGTCCCCGGGTATACAGATGATCGGCAATCGTCTGCTCCGTTATTTCCTCTTCCTTGATGGCGCCGTTCCGCACCAGCGTGGCAATTTCCCTGGCAGCCATCACCAGTTCCGCCCGGCCGCCGTAGTTCACGGCAATGTTCAGCCTCAGTCCCGTGTTCTTCCGGGTCCGGTTTTCTGCTTCAATCAGCGTTTCCCGCTGTTGCTGCGGCAGCCTGCTCTTGTCGCCGAGAATCAGGATCCGTACGTTCTTCGCGTCCAGTTCGTCAATCTCGGAGGCGAAAAAGTCCAGGATCAGCTGCATCAGCGCAGCCACTTCCTCTTCCGACCGGTTCCAGTTCTCCGTGGAAAAGGCATACAGGCTCAGCGCGCCGATCCCCAGGTCATCCGTATGGCGGATGATCTCCCGCAGGGTTTCCGTCCCCTGCCGGTGTCCCCGGGATACGTTCAGCTTATGCTTCTTGGCCCAGCGGCCGTTGCCGTCCATGATGATGGCCACATGTTTCGGCAGCTTTTCAAACTCATCCGATGTCCGCGGCGGCTTCTTCAGCGCCAGGGACCATGCCGTCTTCAGCTTCATGCTTTTTCCTTTCCGTAATACTGCCAAAACCCGCCTTACGGCGGGTTTTGACTCAATATCGTGCGCAGTAAGAGAACCGCCTGCTTCAGCGGTGCGCGCATGACCCGCTTCGGCGTCAGACTTCCATGATTTCCTTTTCTTTCTTCGCGTAGATCTCGTCTACTTCCTTGACCGCCTTGTCAGTCAGCTTCTGCATATCTTCTTCGGCGTCCCGCTGATCGTCTTCGGTGATCTCGCTGTTCTTCTTCAGCTTCTTGATCTGCTCAATCGCGTCGCGGCGGATGGAGCGGATCGCCACCTTGGTTTCTTCAGCACCCTTGGACGCAACCTTGGTCAGATCCTTGCGGCGTTCCTCGTTCAGTTCCGGGAACACCAGGCGGATCAGCTTGCCGTCATTGGAAGGATTCAGTCCCAGGTCGCTCTTCTGGATGGCTTTCTCCACCTGGGGAATCATCTTGGCTTCCCAGGGAGCAATCACCAGCAGCCGGGGTTCCGGAGAGGAGATGTTGCCGATCTGGTTAATGGGAGTCAGCGTTCCGTAGTAATCCACCATGATCCTGTCCAGCAGCTGCGGATTCGCGCGGCCGGCACGCAGGCTCATCATTTCCCGCTCATACACCTCGCAGGATTTCTTCATTTTCTCTTTTGCAGTATTTATAACGTCCTGAAGCATGGGTTTTCCTCCTCGTTTCAGTATCAGAAAATGTCTGCGAATATTATACTGTTTTTTGCCTTCTCTGGCAACTCATTTTTACCGTGTCCATTCCGCCGGATATCCACCTGGACAAGGCAGTCAGGGCCTTCTCCTGTTTCATGCTTCTGTCTTCGGTTCAGCAGTAATCATCACTTTCGCCCGAAGGGCGAAAAATTCATATCAGGCTATAAGCCTGATAATTCACTTAAAGCGGTTGTATACCGTACAACCGCTTTAAATTTCACATTTGCCCCAAAGGGCAAATAATTCATTTCACAGAATACAGACGGCCTGTCTGTATTCTGTGATCAGCTTCCCGTTGATCTGTAGTACTTCATCGCCATCCTGAACAGCATGTACATCACGCCGAACAGCACCAGCCCCGCCAGGGGCGTCACAAACCCGGTCCATACCGGCCAGCCGAACAGCGGCTTGTCCAGAATAATGGAAGCGGGCACATGCATTACCAGTGCAAAGGGCGCCACCACCGTGAACAGGATCCTCAGCGGCCGGGGATAGATATCGCTGGGATACTCGCAGGCGCTGCGCCCGCCGTAGGTGAGGGTATTTGCCAGCTCAATGGACTTCACGCTGTGGATCGTCAGGATCGCCTCCACCATGAAAAGCCCCAGGATCAGCCAGAAGCTGAAGAAAATCGATTCCGCCATCATCAGCACTTTCAGCGGCGACCAGGCAATTTCGGAAATCCGGCTGCCCATGACCAGGCTCACGGTACCCACCGCAATGCAGGCAATCCGCCGCGGATCCGCCCCGCTGCACAGCACCTGGGTCAGGATCCCCCTGGGACGCAGCATCAGCGTATCCAGCTGCCCGTTCCGCACCATGGACGGGAAATTGCCTGTCAGGCCCCGTCCGAAAATCTCTGTCAGGTAAAAGGAAACCGACATCAGCCCGAAAAAGAAATACAGGTCTCCGGGACCCCACTGGTTCACCCGGTCAAACCGGTCAATCAGCAGGATCACCGCCAACAGTTCGCCGCCTTCCATTACCAGCTGTGCCAGGGTCTGCATCAGGAAGGAAAGCGGATACTGCAGCTGGCTTTTGATCAGCATGGCCATGGACCGGCAGTACAAACGAAGGGTATTCATCTTCTCAGCCTCCCTGCACAATCATTTTCTTCTGGTTCGCGCGCCACAGCAGGCATCCGCCCGCCACCAGCAGCACCGTCCAGCAGAGCTGGGTCATCATCACCACCGGCGCCTGTCCCAGCGGATACTCTCCGTTATACAGCCGGATCGGCGCATCCAGCATCTGGGCATAGGGCAGCACGGTGATCACCTTCTGCCAGCTGTCCGGAAACAGCGTCAGCGGCAGGATATTTCCGCTGAACGTCATCAGCAGCAGGTTCAGCAGGGCCTGCACGCCCCGGGGATCCAGCGTGCGCATCGTCAGTCCCATCGTGACATTTTCCAGGGCACAGATACAGAACATGCCCAGGATCAGGGCTGCCAGCGCAGCCAGCAGTGCCGGTACAGAAGCCGGCAGGGCAAGTCCCCATCCCGCCGGCAGCAACGCCGCGATCACCAGCATCGGCAGGGCCCGCAGGATGCTCCCGGTCATCTTCATTGCCAGCACCCGGGAATAGTAATAGCCGTACAGGTGCAGCGGCCGGCACAGGTCATAGGCAATTGCCCCTGTCCGGATCCTGTCCAGCAGGTCTGTGTCCGTGCTCAGCAGCATCCGGAAAAATGCCTGCTGCAGCCATACATAGGTAGTGATATTGCTCAGCGGCATGTCCTGCGGCTTTCCCGCATACATCGCCCGGTAGATCGCTACCAGCACCAGTCCGAAGAATGTCTGGCAGATCAGTCCGCCCAGCACCGCGCCCCGGTACTGCGTCTCCATTCTCCGTCTCATCCGGAATATCGAATAATATGCTTTCATCTCAACCTCTTAATCACATCCGGCGTCAGCCGGATAATTCATGTTCGTCACAGACGAACAATTCATATTTTCCGAAGGAAAATAATTCATATCAGCCGCAGGCTGATAATTCATTGGGATCTTGGCCTTTTATCAAAGGCCAAGATCCCTGTACATCGCCGCGATTACCAGGTCGATATTCTGATGTTCCTCCACCTGCATGGTTCGCTTTTCATCGTATTTCGAGATCATCTCCTGCAGTCCGCCGTCATACAGCTTGCTGCCGTGGCCGATGACCATCACCCGGGAACATAGGGCCGCAATATCCTCCATGTCATGGGTTGTCAGCAGGATTGTAGTTCCCCGTTCCTTGTTCTCCCACAGCAGGAAGTCCCGCAGGGACAGCTTGCTCACCGCGTCCAGACCGATGGTCGGCTCATCCAGGAACAGCAGCTCCGGACTGTGCAGCAGGCTGCCGCAAAGCTCCGCCCGCATGCGCTGTCCCAGGCTCAGCAGCCGCAGCGGCGTCCGCAGCAGGTCACCCAGCTGCAGCGCCTCCGTCAGTTCATCCAGCCGCTTGCGGTACTTTTCCTCCGGCACCCTGTAGATGTCCTTCAGCAGGGAATAGCTGTCCAGCAGCGGCACGTCCCACCACAGCTGGGTCCGCTGGCCGAATACTACCCCGATGTGGCTCACATGCTCCTTCCGGTTTTCCCAGGGCGTCCTGCCGCCGACGCGCACTGTCCCGCTGTCCGGCACCAGGATGCCGGACAGGATCTTGACCGTGGTGGACTTCCCCGCTCCGTTCGGCCCGATATAGCCCACCAGCTCTCCTTTTTCGATCTCAAAGGAGACATCCTTCAGCGCGTGCACGGTCTCTTTTTCCCGCAGCAAAGCACCCTTCTCACGCTTTTTGCGGACAACAAAAGACTTACAAAGATGGTCGACAAAAATATAGCTCATGACAAATCCTCCGGCTTTTTTATCCCGTATCTCATCGGGCATTATTTCGCAGCGGATTATCCTGAATTCTTGTATGAATCCTGAATTATCAATACGACGGTGAGCAGGAATATATCATAACCGCCTCAGCAAAGTCAATATCTTTTTTCCTTTACACTTGTAAAAATTCTGCCTCCTGGTATTACCCGTCATCCGGGTATCATCCCCCAATCTGCTGAAAGCCGCACAAATCAAAAAAACGGTTTCCTTTCGGAAACCGTTTCCTTCGCCATTGTTCATTGTCACCGCTGCGACGATGAGCCTTTTTTAGTCTTTTTCCCCGCCTGCATAAACAGTCCCGGCGGCGTCACCCTGTAAAGTCCAGATGCCTCTCATCGAATCCGGCCAGCTGACAGTTTCCGGATCTTCAGCGCAGTTCAGCAGCAGCATCTGCCGTACCGTCTCCCTGGCAGAAATCCCTTCCCCGGCAATCACCGCGTCTTCGATCCGGTTATGAAAATCCCCGGTCCTTGTGTCAAAAAACGCGTGTCTTTTCATTCCGGCGGCTTCATAGGCGCCATAATTGTCAGTTCCGGGTTCCGATGCGCTGAAGCGCAGAGTAACTGCCGGTCCGGTTACTGTCAGGGACGTTTCCGGCCGTTCATCCTCCTCAGGGAAAACAGTCAGCGTTCTGCCCTTTCCGCACAGCACCGCCAGTCCGGTTTTGCTGTAAAGCACGCCTTCTGTATAACCGGCGGCGCAGAGATCCTCCGCCACCAGATCCATCAGCACCGCGTCCCGCATAACGCCAAGGTCCAGCGCAGGCGCTGTTATTTCCAGTTCCTCCATAACCTGTCGGTATTCAGGAGATGTCCTGAAACAAACCTCTGTTTCCGACCCTTTCTCTGTAATTTCCAGTGAAAAAGTATCGGGAGCGTTGATCAGCTCAACCAGTTTCCGGATTTTTGCCGCCTGTTCTTCGTTTACCGCCGGATCAAAGGATTGCGGTTCGTCCAGGTACAGCAGCGTCTGCCATTCGTTCCACAGCGCTCCGGCAAATACGCTGTATCCGGCGTTTTCTCTGGTTTGATTCAGTGCCTCTTTCAGCACCTTCCCCAGCCTTTCAGAAACAGTAACAACCTGGCCTTCCCTTTCATTCAGGGAGGCCAGGTTGACTGATTCCTCATAGGGATTGCGTGCGTCCAGCAGTTCCACATTCCGATAAAGGGAATCGCTGTACACCTTTTTGACGTTATCGCTCAGTTCGCGGATCGCAGCGTCGCTGCCTTCCGCCCAGTACATAAAGGTCAGTCCTCCGGTATAGGTCACATGTCCTTTCTGCGCGTCCACCTCAATGGTCTGCCAGCCGGGTTCCCTGTGTCCGATCTGCTTCACGCCATAGGTGAAAGAAAACACTGCCAGCGCAAAGGCCAGGATAAACAGGATCAGTCGGATCACAATCTTGGGATTCCGGAACATGTATTACTTCCTTCCCGTTCTCAGTCGAAGCGTTTATGTCTCGCTTCTTCAATTTCTTCGGCCGTTCCGTACAGCCAGTGTCCGTTGCCCAAATCCACCAGTTCCGGATGATCGCTTTCGCCGTATTCCTTCGGCTCATACACAAAGAGCTTCTTCTTCTTTTCCAGAATCGGATCCGGAATCGGAATAGCGCTCATCAGCGAACGGGTATAGGGATGCAGCGGATAGGCAAACAGTTCTTCAGTCTCCGCAACCTCCATAATCCGTCCCTTGTAGATAACAACAATACGGTCGGAAATAAACCGGACAATGGACAGGTCATGCGCGATGAACAGATAAGTCAGTCCGCGTTCCTGCTGGAATTTTTTCAGCAGGTTCAGTACCTGTGCGCGGATGGACACATCCAGTGCAGAGATCGGTTCATCCGCCACAATCAGTTCCGGCTCCATAACGATGGAACGTGCCAGTCCGACGCGCTGCCGCTGTCCGCCGGAAAACTCGTGGGGATACCGTGTCAGGTGTTCGGGCAGCAGGCCGACATCATTGATTGCCTTTTCCACCTTCTGCATCCGGTCACGGTCATTCTCATACAGATGGAAGTTGTACAGGCCCTCGGAAATAATATATTCGATCGTTGCACGCTCATTCAGGGAAGCCGCCGGATCCTGGAAAACCATCTGGATCTTGCGGATCACTTCCCGGTCATCCTTCCGGCTCAGTTTCCCGGAAATCTTTTTTCCCTTGAAATATATAGCTCCGTTGCTGCAGGGATTGATCCGCACAATGGCCCGGCCGATGGTGGTTTTACCGGAACCGGATTCGCCCACCAGCGAGAGAGTCTCACCCTTGTAGATGTCAAAGCTGACATCGCTTACAGCCTTGAAGCTGTTCTTTCCCTGGTGAAATACTACGTCCAGGTTCTGGACGGAAAGCAGTACTTCCCTGTTGTTCTGATTGTCCATTGCTTACTCTCCCTCGCCTTCGGAATCACCGTAGATCTGAACCATTTTCTCATGCAGGTTCTGGATATTCTTCGGTGCTTCGGTTTTCGGTGCCCGGGGATCCAGCAGCCAGGTCTTGGCATAATGGGTATCGCTGACCTGGAACATGGGCGGTTCTTCCTTCAGGTCGATTGCCATCGCGTACTGGTTCCGCGGCGCAAACGCGTCGCCGGTGATCTTGTTGTACAGGGACGGCGGCGTGCCGGGAATGGAGAACAGGTCTGTTCCCCGTTCGGTCAGCTGCGGCAGGGAGGACAGCAGCGCCCAGGTATAGGGATGCTTCGGATCATAGAAAATGTCCTCCACCGTACCCAGCTCAACAATCTGTCCGGCGTACAGCACAGCCACGCGTTCCGCCACGTTGGCCACAACGCCGAGGTCGTGGGTAATATAAACCGTGGTGAATCCCAGGTCACGCTGCAGATCCTTGATCAACTGAAGGATCTGAGCCTGAATCGTCACGTCCAGAGCCGTGGTCGGCTCGTCGCAGATCAGGATCTTCGGCTGGCAGCTCAGGGCGATTGCGATAACAATACGCTGCCGCATACCGCCGGAATACTGGAAGGGATAATCGTCAAAACGCTTTTCAGGCTCAGGAATGCCCACCTTCGCCATGATGTCCAGCGTACGTTTCTTCGCTTCTTCCTGTGAACACTTCTGGTGCTTCAGCACCACCGTCATGATCTGCTTACCAATCGTGATAACCGGATTCAGACTGGTCATAGGATCCTGGAATACCGTAGCAATCCGGCATCCGCGGATCTGCTGCCAGTCTTTGGTATATTTTACGTGGGCGCAGTCGATAATCGCGTAGCCCACCACTTCATTCTTTTCCTCATCCACAGACCGGTATTGCACATAGAACGCGCAGGTCTGGAAAATCCGGTTCAATACGCCTGTATCGCGCAGGTCCTCCCCGGCTTTCATAGCGTCCCGGAATGCCTTGTGCAGTTTTGGAATGAACTGAAGCTGTGAATAAAGCGGATACCGGCCGATAGACAGCAGCGTTTCATAAGCCAGGATCTTGTTGCGCTCGATTACCTCATCCTTCAGTCCATACGGATTCCCTTCCTGATCAGGCGTTTCGATCTTTTTTTGACGGAGTACCTTCAGGTTTTCCAGGGCTTTGGCGTCTTCTGCGGCTTCGGCGCTTCCCGCATATTCATTTCCGCGGGATTTCATAATCTGATCCCGTTTAGCTTCCAGCGCCTTGCGTTTTGCTTCGATCTCAGCCAGTTTTTTCTCGCAGGCAGCGATTTCCGCCTGATCCGCCTTGGCATGTCTGTCAAGCGTCTGGATATAGTTCCGGGTATCTATCGCAGCGTCCTTCAGTACCTTGCGTTCGGCTATGTACTTCTCTTCTTCTTCGGTGTTCAGGCCTTTTTGATGCCTGATTTCCTGCTCTTTGGCCAGAATCTGCAGATACTCGGCAGAACCGCGTTCCAGTACTGAAGCCTTGTTCAGCATACCGGTCACACGTTTCACCAGCTGGCGGTTCTTCGGCGTCAGCTTTACCCGGGTATCGGACAGCTCGTCATCCGCAAAAATGATGCTGCCTTCCGGAATAAATCCGTTGGTTTCCAGCATACCGGCGAACGTCTTGGTCAGCACGGATTTACCGGAGCCGGACTCGCCGACGATGGCGATGGATTCATTTTCAAAGATATCCAGGGATACGTTGCGGATTGCGGTCAGGATCCGGCCGCGGACGTTGAATTTGACTGTAACATCCTTCAGGGAAAGGAGGACTTTTCTGTTTTCGTTTGCCATTTCTTTTCCTCCCTCCTTACATATGGGTCCTGGGATCCGTGGCGTCTGCCAGGTTCTGACCCAGAACATACAGGATGATGGTAATGGCAGCGGCAATGATTACGGGCGGCCAGAATTCCCACCAGTAATTCATGAATACACCCTGTGCTTCCTGGATCATCTTGCCCAGGGAAGGCACTTCCGCACTCAGGCCGATACCGATGTAGCTCAGGAAAACTTCCATGCTGATGTAGCTGGGCAGCTCAGTGGCCAGGAAGGTCACGATGACGCTGGTCAGGAAGGGCAGCATGTTCTTGCTGATCATCCGGTTAATCGGAGTGCCCAGGCAGCGGGAAGCCAGCGAATACTCCCGGTCGCGGATAATCATAACCTGTGTCCGGAAGAAGTAGGCAATACTCAGCCAGCCGGTCACCGTCAGGGCGAACACAAAGCTCCAGAAACCGGAACCGATAATGTACACCAGTACGGAAATCAGCAGGATATATGGAACATTGGCAATAGTGTTGTAAAGCATCAGCAGGATCTGGTCCAGCCGTTTGCTGTAACCCCAGATTGCGCCGACAACAATACCGACTGTCATGTTGATGGCCGCGCAGATCACGGCCAGCAGCAGACTCGTGCGGGCAGAAGCCCAGATGCCGGCAAAAATGCTGTTTCCCTGTCCGCCGGTACCAAGGATCCACTTCAGGTTAAAGCCTCCGCCGAAATACTCCATGGCGGCACCGGGCGTCAGGTTGTAGGTTTTTGCGTCCGTTACATTTTCGTAGGAATTATACGGTATGATAGCCGGAATGATAAAACTGCACGCAATCAGCAGGACAAACAGAAGAATCAGGAGAATGTTGATCTTTTTCTTGAAGAAAACCCGGAATACGCTTGCCCAGTAGGAATAGCGCGGCGCGGTGATTTTTTCCGCCTGGATCGAATTAATATCGATAAAATCAAAGTCGTTCTGGACAGTCTTGATGTTCTCAGACATTACCGCCCACCTCCTTTACTGGTAGTGAGCGAGATCCGCGGGTCTTTTTTCGCCAGCAGCAGGTCACCCAGGATGACAGAAATCAGGGACAAGGTTGTATAGAACAGGGTACAGGCCACAATAATGCCGTTGTCGTGGCCGGCCAAGGCTGTGGTCAGCAGGTTACCGACGCCGGGAACGGAATATACCCGTTCCGTAACGATGGCGCCCACCAGGCAGCCCAGGATGTTGGCCGGGATGCCATGAACCAGGTAAATCATGGCGTTGGGGGAAATGTGCTTGCGGTAGATTTCCCGCTCGCTCAGTCCCTCAGCCCGTGCGAACTTCACATAGTCGCTGTTCATCTGGTCAATCATATAGCGGCGCATCCACTTCATCAGGCCGCCGATGGACGGCAGCGCCATGGAAATAATAGGCAGGACATACGCCGTAATCTTCACCTGGGCGTTAGCAAACTTGTAGGGCAGATGCAGCAGGCTGGTTCCGGCCGAGGCAAACAGGAAAATGTATGCCAGCGGCGGCACAGCCATAATAAAGATAATATAGGCGTTGCCGAGCTTGTCGAACAGGCCATCCTTATACCGGGACATCAGGATGCCCAGCGGCAGGCCCAGCAGGTAGGCAATCAGCGTGGCAATCAGGCCCATGACAAAGGAATTCTCAATCATGGACAATCCACCGTAGTTATAGGAATAATTCGTATACTGATCCGGGAACTGTTTTTCTTCAGACGCGGTACGGGGATTGTAGTTATAGGTCAGGCTGTGGAAATCGATAGCTGTTTCCGTATACTCATCCGTACCCAGCTTGGCCGGATACTGGGATTTGAGTTTCACCTGATCCCCTACGGGGCGGTGGATAACGTCCGTGATCTCCTGTCCGCGGTAGCGGGTATAGGAGGTTCCGATGTTCAGGTGCAGGAAATTCTGGTGGATGAACGGGAAGCGCCCGTCCACATACAGCAGGTATTTATGGGTTGTGCCGGAACCCACCAGGGCATAGAAGCCGCTGTAGGGATCTTTCTCCAACCGGATATAGCGTTCCGTCAGTGCGGGATCGGTGACGTCGCGCGTTGTTTCCAAAGTAATCAGATGGGTAAAATAATCCCACAGGCGTGTAAACACGCTTTTTTCATGAACGGCCAGCAGATAGGCATTGCCGCCTGTCTTGACCTTGCCCGACTTGGCTCGGGCCGGAGCCACATAAGTCGCTTTGAAACCCTTTTCTTCATTCTGGGCAATAAATTCCTGTACAGAAGCATTCTCCAGGTACGTATTCTCGTCCTGGATCGCTGCCTTGTCCGCCTTGTAATCGGCATTCTTGGTATATTCACTGCCGTAGAGAGGCTCATACTTGTTTTTCAGGAAGTTTGAGTAATCAGTAAAGTCAAGATAACCGTATTTCGAATACATCGTATATTCGTAGTAAATACGGTCATTATTGCTCTTTTTGTTCCATGTGTCGTCCATCTGGAAAATGACATTGCGGTTGATGACGGTAAATACCAGCAGCATGACCGTTCCGACCACAATAATCAGGGAAAGGATGGACAGCAGGATCCGTTTTCCCAAGTATTTTTTCATGAATACACCAACTTATTTAATAAAATATACCTTTTCGGAAAAAGGACAGGTGGGGAAGCGGCATACGCCGCTTCCCCATCCCCTTCTGCCGAAATGGCAGCCTTGGATCAGATATTCCGGAATTAATACAGACCGATCACCTTGGTCATATAGCCGGCGCCGCCGCCCAGGAAGGTGTTCAGGTAAGTATTGGGATCGCCGTAGTCAGGACCCCAGCCGGAGCCGTAGAACATATCGAAGTTTCCGGCTTCGCCGTTGCTGGCACGATAGCCGCAGGCGTAGAAGTCTTCGGGAGTGGTCGCTTCGATCAGGCTGATCACGACGTTTTCAGCACCCAGCGTCTCTTCGACCTTCTGCTTGTAGGCCTGAGCCTGAGCAGTCTGGCCGGCGCTGGCGCCGTAGTACACAACGTCGATCACGATCGGGTAGCTCACGGTGTCGCCCAGTTCTTCCTTCGCTGCAGCCAGGTATTCCTTGGCAGCTTCGGGCTGGAACCAGCCGTCGCAGGCGTCAGCCACCTTGACCTTGGCGCCCATCTGGTCAAGATAGAACTGCACGATCTCGCCGTACAGGGTACCGGCCTTGAATTCGTTGCCGTCCGCGTCCTTGGTGTCCGCGCTCAGCTGCACAAATTCGGGGTGAGTGTACATGTTGCGCAGGGAAGCGTACTTCAGTTCTTCGCCGCGGGATACCGCATTGTAGGTTCCCTTGTCGAAAGCGTGCTGCACAGCCTTACGGAAGTTCTTGTTCCACAGAGCAACCTGGGTGTCGATCTTCTGCTGTTCAGTCTTCGTGGTGGCGCAGGCGCCGCTGGCCAGGGCGAAGGTGCCGCGGTTCATGTTCAGGCCGCCGAAGTAGGAGGTGGAAGTCGTGTCGGTCACGAAGGCATACTTGTCGAAGTTGCCGTCTTCCTTCGCCAGCTTCAGGGTGCCGGTAGCTTCAGTCAGAGCGCAGGCAACATAGGTGCCGGCGACAGTGTCATTGTAGTACTGGGTGGGGTTCTCACCGTTGTCATAGATCCAGGTGATGCTGTCCAGGTTGATCTTGTCAGCATCGTAGTAGTTCTCGTTCTTCTTCACAACGATCTCGGAATCGGTAACCAGCTTCTGGAGCAGGAACGGTCCGCAGTAAACCTGGGAGGACACGTCCGTATTCTGGCCGAAGGTGTAGGTAGCGGTATCAGCGGAAGCAGCCGTAAACTCTTCGCCGCCGTACACACCGCCGTGGCTCAGATACCAGTCTTCGCAGATCGGCAGGAAGCAGCTGTAGGTCAGCATGGTCATGAAATAGGAAGTGGGTTTCTCCAGGGTGATAACCAGGGTGTTGTCGTCAGCAGCTTCGTAGCCAACGTCTTCCCAGGCGCCGCCCTTGGCATAGTAATCGGTAGCGCCCTTGATGACGCCGTCAACCAGCCACTCCAGACCGGCCTTGGCATCCAGCATGTGACGGAAGCCGGCCACGAAGTCCTTCGCGGTTACGGGAGCATACTCTGTGCCCTCAGAGGTGTACCACTTCGCGTCATCGCGGAGATGGAAGGTATAGGTCAGGCCGTCTTCGCTGATGTCCCAGCTCTTGGCCAGCTTGGGCTGCATAACGCCCAGGTTGTTGTACTGCACCAGGCCGTCCACAGTCTGCACCGTGATTTCGGTGTCGCTCTGGGAGGAGGTGTTCAGCCAGTCCAGGGTAACAGGAGCAGTCTGGAAAGTGATCTTATAGTCCTTGTTGAAGGTGTAGCCCATTTCGGTCAGGAGCGCCTTGGGGTCGTATTCGGCTTCGCCGGCAACGGCCTTTGCCCAGGCTTCCTTCAGGACTTCACGGTCTTCCTTCTTCAGGAGTTCGTTGCACAGAACGATGGTGCCCCAGCGGTCATCGTCATTTCCCCAGTTAACATAGGGAGCAGTACGATAGGCACGGCGGTCGATCTGATAGGCGCCGCCCTGGGTCGTGGTGGGGATCATCACAGCGCTGTCCAGCAGATAAGCTTCAGCCTTGGCTTCAAGGATGAACCGCTCATCGATGGTTTCAGCAGCTTCAGCAGCTTCCATCAGGGCAGTGAAATCGCCCAATACTGCGTCGTAGATTTCGTCATCGTCGCCGCGTTCATACACGACTTCTTCGGCGAAAGCCACACCGCACAGCATGGTCAGCGCCAGAACCAGGGACAGGATCTTGGCAAGTTTGGTCATTGTGGATCTATCCTTTCTTTTTTTGAAATATTATCGATCAGGGTTCGCCCCTGATGAATAACCTGACACATCACGAAAAAATGGTATAAACCTACTCTATGAATTTGTATGCACGGGGTTCTCCCCAAATTTAACCGTGGTATAAGGTGCCACTCAGGCAAGACTCCCCTTCTAGATCAAAAATCGTGGAATTATTCTAACATACCGTTGTATAAATTGCAATCCGCACACCTTGTGTTTCATCCGGCGTACAACTACCATAAATTGGGATTTTGCAATCCATTGCAAAATCAAGGTTTTCAAAGGCTCTGAAGTTTCTGCTGCAAGCAGTTGCACGGCTTCTGCGCTTTTATATGATCTGTGCTTTCTCTGTCCTCCGGATACTGTCTTTTGTATACTGTCTACAGGATGCAAACGTTTTAACTGATTTTAATTTGACTTCCCGCTGACCCCTTTGTACAATGCATTTGTCGCAATATTTGAGAAAAGGAGTACCTTTATGAAAGCACCTTTTTCTTCTTATCTGAACGGAATCGCTCCGGGACTGAAGGAACTGATCACCCTGCTTCGCGGGAAGTATGATTATGTCTCCGTCCTGTCCACGGACTCCGTCGGATTTACGGTTTCCATTTCCCAGCGGGCCAAGTCCGTTTCCCGCAAAACCCTGGCCACCGAGCGCGGTACGGTTGTCCGCGTTTACAAAAACGGCCTCTATGCCGAATCCGCTTTCACAGGCTTTGATCCGGCCGGAGCCGCCGAAACCTTTGAAACCATCTCCGCGGAGCTGGACGCGCAGCTGCGCCTGCTGAACGCCGCGGGCGTCAAGGCCTATGAGACCGGCATCCTGCCGGACGAGCCTCGCACCGTCTTCGTTGAAATGGAAACCGGCCGCCTGCCGGAGGAGGAAGATATCGCCTCCCTGGTGGACAAACTCTCCGCCGTTTCCGACAAGGGTATGAAAGCCGGAACGGAGAAGGGCCTGAAGATCATTGACTTCCATGTCCGCGCCGGTTCCACCCATGTGTGCAAGATGTTCCTGACGGAGCATCAGGATCTGCGCCAGTCCTACACCTTCAGTGAAGGAATGTGCGCCGCCCTGGTTGCCGGGGAGGATCGCACGGAAATGGGCTATTCCTCCCTCTCCGGACGGAAAGGCCCGGAACTGTTCGACGCCATGGAAGAGAAGATTCCGGAAATTGTCCGGATCTCGAAGGACCTCATTTCCGCGGAGCGCGTGGTTCCCGGCGAATATGAAGTCATCACCTCCCCGGAGGTTTCCGGCCTCATCGCCCATGAAGCCTTCGGCCACGGCGTGGAAATGGATATGTTCGTCAAGGGCCGCGCCCTGGGCGCCGATTATATCGGCAAGCGGGTCGGCTCCGATATGGTCACCATGCATGAAGGCGCCCTGTGTGCTGACGACGTCACCTCCTTTGCCTTTGACGATGAAGGCACCCCCGCCGGGGACGTCACGGAAATTGACAAGGGCATCCTGCGCGGCGGCATCTGCGACGCCCTCAGCGCCCTGCGCCTGGGCGTAAAGCCCACCGGCAACGGCAAGCGGGAAAGCTTCTCCCACAAGGTCTATACCCGCATGACCAACACCATGTTTGATTCCGGCACCAGCACCCTGGCAGAAATGATTGCTTCCATTAAGAAGGGCTACCTGCTGGAAGGCTTCCAGTCCGGCATGGAGGATCCCAAGCACTGGGGCATCCAGTGCATTCTGGACCGGGGCTATGAAATCATCGACGGCAAGCTGACCGGCAAGGTGGTCTCCCCGCTGGTCATGACCGGTTATGTGCCGGACCTGCTGGGTTCCGTTTCCATGGCTTCCACGGACCGGGAGTCCTTCGGCGCCGGCGCCTGCGGTAAAGGCCACAAGGAATGGGTCAAGGTGGCCGACGGCGGTCCCTATCTGAAAGCGAAAGTGAGGCTGGGATAATGGCTGAGAAAAAGAACGCGGCGCTGGATACGCTGCTGAATGTACTGAAAACCTCCGGAGCGGACGCCTGGGAAGTGACAGACCAGGAGGAAAAAGGCTGGGAGTTTTACTTCATCCGCCACAGCCTGGACCAGCACCGGGCCAAGGATGTCCGTTCCTTCAACGTCAAGGTGTTCAAAAAGTTTGAGGACTGCCTCGGTTCCGCGGAAGCCGCTGTGCCCGTGGACGCCTCCGAGGCGGAAATGCGCCGCACCGTGGAAGGTCTGTGCAGCGACGCTTCCTATGTGCGCAACCCGGCTTACACGCTGAACAAGCCCTGTGCGGCCGAAGCGGAAAAGCAGGCGGAAGAGATCGATCTGGAAGCCATCAGCGGCGATTTCATCCGTACCCTTGCCTCCGTTCCGGAAACCGAAACGGAAGACCTGAACAGCTATGAGATCTTCGCCAGCAAAATCACCCGCCGTTTCCTGAACAGTGAAGGCATTGACGTCACCGTTACCTATCCTTCCTCCATGGTGGAAGCGGTGACCAACGCCCGGAAGGACGGCCATGAGATTGAGCTGTACCGGATGTTCAAGGCCGGAACCTGCGACCGGGAGCAGCTGACCCGTGACCTGACCGAAATGCTCACCTGCGGCCGGGACCGTCTGGTCACTGTACCCACCCCGGCGCTGCAGAAAGCGGACGTGGTTTTCTCCACCGATCCTGCCCTGCAGCTGTATGAATACTTCATGGACCGGACAAACACTTCCATGGTGTTCCGCGGCATGTCTGACTGGAAGGTCGGCGACGCGGTCGCGCCGGAAAATATGACGGTAAAGGCTGTCCGGACGCTGCCCAATTCCTCCCGCAATGCGGCCTACGACCCCGAAGGCGCGCCCATCCGGGACCTGGCCCTGGTTGAAAACGGCAAGGTCGTCAGCTACTGGGGCGGCCGCCAGTTCAGCCAGTACCTTGGCATGGATTCCTCCTTCTCCGCCTCCAACTTCACCGTTTCCGGCGGCACAGAATCCGCGGAGGCTCTGCGCTCCGGCGACTTCCTGGAGGTTGTGGAGTTCTCGGACTTCAACGTGGACAGCATCACCGGCGATATCGCCGGCGAAATCCGCCTGGGCTACCTGCATCAGAACGGCAAAGTCACGCCCGTCTGCGGCGGCTCCGTTTCCGGCAGCTTCCCGGAACTGGCAAAGACCATGCGCTTCTCCAAAGAATCCCGCCAGTATAACAATGTGCTGATTCCTGCCGTGACCCGCCTGAGCGGCGCCACCGTCACCGGCGCGGAAAATGCCTGATTACCCAGGCTTAAACAAAGGGCGGCCTCACATGTGAGACCGCCCTTTATCCATTAATTGTCAATTGGTTTTTGTTATATCAACATTAACAAAATCTTCCGGAAGATCGTCGTGCGAGATGATAATCGTAATCCGTCGTTCCTTCTCTGACTTAAGCATATCATAGATCTCGTCTGAAGTCTGACGGTCTATGTTGCTGCACACCTCATCCAGAATCAAAATCTCCGGGTCGGACAAAAGTGCCCGAACAATCGCGATCTTTTGCTTTTCACCGCCCGAAAGATTGGCTCCGCCCTCCAGAATTTCATCATCCAGCGTTTTGTTGCTTAACACAGAAGACAGCAGTGATATCTTCTGCAGCTGCGCGTCTTCAATGCCCAGATACTCTTTTCCAAACAACAGGTTATCTCTGACAGAACCCTTGATGATCGGAATGTTTTGTGAAACATATTCAACGTTTTTCCTCAATTCCTTATTATCAATATCCGACAGGCTGATCCCGTTAATCTTCACCCCGTCAATCTGGCGGAATTTCAGCAAGGCTTTCGCAAAGGTACTTTTCCCGCAACCGGACTTTCCGTAAATCCGTCCGATATCACCCTTGTGCAGTTCAGCATGCGCTTCAAAATCAAGAATTTTATCCGTCAGATCGATCTTGTTGACATCAATCGTCAGGGTCGATACTGCATCCATCCCGGTTCCGCCTGTTTCTTCCCCGTTTTCCTTCAGCATTTTTTCCAGATTCAGCGCCGCGACATAGTCCTTCTTGTTAATATTGGCCCGCGTGATCGATTGTACCGCTTCAAAATAGAGCGGGACAATGATGGTTGCGATCATCAGAAGATAAGGTGATGTTTTAGCCTCCAGGAAAGAATATACAATAAGCAGCATAATCACATTCTGCAGAATGGTTCCCAGGCTGGACAGCGCAATCGATGATGTTTGCGCGAACTTGTTGATCCTTGCCATCGCGTCATAGATTTTATCCAAAGCCGGATTCATCTTTTTGATCACAGGCTCCGTACTCGGCAGCTGCTTGAAGTAATCCGGTTCCTGAATATAACTCATGATTTCCTGAAAGCCGAGGCCTGTTTGTTTCTGCAGCTCAATGGACCGCTTGGTAAGCTCCTTATTAATCAGTTTGAAACCGAAATAGATGAATGGAATGAACAAAAGCATTGCTGCTGCAATAATCAGACTGACCTGACTTAAGAGTGCAATCGCCGCTGCCGCAATGATTACCGACGACCAGATCTGTATATACCCGCCTGTCATATATGCATATATGCCGGTAACCGCCGTAATAATCCGTTCGAGAAGGTTGGAAGGTCCTTCCTGGATGATCCTGTCGTATTTCATGTTCATGAAATTCCGCAGATAGGATCTGGCATTTTCTTTGTTGAACTTATTCGCGTAGTTTTCCCGATAGAGTACCAGAATCGTGTTTACGACATTCGTGATCAGTAAAATAGCAATAATCCAGATAATCCGCTTAACATCCAGTGAATCTCCGGATGACCCCCAGATCTGCAGGCAGATCGGCGGCATCAGGCTCAGGAGACTTGATACCACCACAATGCTCAGCATAAACACAAAGAACTTCTTATACTCTTTCATTTCTGTTCCTCCCTGTGATCCAACCTGTAACAAAGGTCTAAGATCTCTTCAGCATTATATTCACAAATATTATCAACCAGATAATCAGGTTCGATCTCTTTTACACTTCTATTTCCGATATAAAACTTTGTTTCCGGAACATGAAGGATAAAGCTTCCGAATTGTTTTCTTTTGCAAATCATATCTTTTCCATACATCTTCGTTCCAACAAGAATCGCATCTACATATTCTTGCGCTATGCCTGCGAATATTTCTGCACTGCTGCAGGTAATTCTGTCCACGATCAAATATACCGTTTTGAAAGGTTCTGATCTATCTGCACGGAAATTCAAGGAATTGTCCTTTTTATTTTGAAACATCCTCATCTTCGAGCCAAAGATCATCTCATATGCTGTCATCATTTCAGCGATTCTACCACCTCGATTCAACCGCAGGTCCAGAATGAGCGTTTGATTGATTTTTGTTTTCGATTCATCAATCGAGGTGAAATCCGCTACTTTAAGATATTGCATGCCTTTTTTACATATGTCGTTTCGTTCCTCCGCCAGAAGATTCACCTCGACTTTCTTTTCAAATAACTTAACATCACTGCTGCTTATTCTCAAGACCCAAAGCTTAACCTGTGCAGGGATATCCTTTATGTCCAGGCGTTTCTGGATTTTTTGCGGAGCGATCAAAAGATCCCCGGGTACTATTTCTTCCATTCCAGGATCAAATACTTTCTCTACTCTGTAGATATCATCTGCAAGCTTTCTGGTTTCGAAGCCCAGAATATCAGCAATGATCCGTTCATCACTTTCCATACGAAAATATGGAATTGACATGGTATTTACAATGCTCTCTGCCAGTCGTTTTTCAACATCCGGGTTATTGCTCTCCATGTCTGCAAGAAGGTTTATCACCTGTTCCAGATTACTGATATCCATACAGCTTTATATATAAACTCCTTCTATTCTGATAAAAGTAATTATTTTCAACATTCCATTTTACTTCAAATAAATCCGCCGAATGGAAAAGAAGATTAATAGCTGCATCGCGAACATTCTTTTTAAAAACTCCCCCAATATATCCCCCGAACGAATCAACATCTTGCGACAAAACTTTTTTATCCAGGATTAATTTCTCCATCATCATCAAGCATAGATATACTGGATCGCGTTTGCAGAGTTTAATATGATTGATCATAAAGTGGTAGGATTCTTCAATTTCTCCTTTTCTAAGATACATCAAGTTCAAGAATTCAAACATTTTGAATTTTGGAAGCTGTCTGCCATTTAACTTGACCGAAATAACCGGATAATGCAACCCGAGTTCCTTGTTTAATCCATTACTCTTTTCAAGGCTGGCTGCTAAAGCGTTCAGCTCTTTGACAGAAACAGATTTTGATTCAAACAAGGATTTGATATGCTTGTTTACATCAAACATCCCCCGTGCCTTGGGAATATCCTCCGGTGATGCAATCTCGCTCATTCCCGGAATGATGATCCGGAAGGCCTGAAAGGCTTCTGAAGAATTATCTTGATAATAAATCGTATAATTCAATGCTTCGATCAGGTTCTTTAATTGCTGAAAATACCCTTTATTATCAGATGCATCTGTTGATTTCAGCGTACTCTTACCATGATTCTTCAGCAACTCAATTGGAAATGAAGTGTTTCCATCCGTAAAATATCGCAGTAGCTGATCGTGCTCACTCGTAAAAACGTCTTCTATGTGAACCATATGGCTCATCTGTTGATTTGACCTTCCCTGTGCAAATTCCGTGAAACACCGTTCCAATGCGATATTAAGATTCGGATGCGCACCCATCTTCATAAAATATGTCTGGTTGTTTTGATTGATAAATATAACGCCAAGTACCGGGATTTCTTTACCCAAAGAAAAATCCTTAACGCAGACAGATATGCCCATATTTTCAAGTTTATTGATCAGCATATCAAAGTATTCGGCTTTTGCCAGTTCTTTATAATTATAATCTGGCGTTAATACTTTTCCGCTAAAGAGCTTCCTTGCAACATATCTCTCCAATATCTCGGAAAGGCCTTGTGTAAATGCTTCTTCATAGGAATTGCCGGCACACATTCCGTTTGTCCCATATAAGAAATCAGAAACCTTAGTCGGAACTATTATCTGATCTCCACTAAAGGAAATAAACACATCATCCTTCAGTGCTCTGGTCTTTCCAAGGCTCTTGGTGATTTGTTTTGTAAGATTTTCAATCTTTGATTCGGATACTCCGATTTTTTTAAGCAACAGCTCAACATGAATCTCCGATTTTTCGCATGAGTTTGACATCCAATACAATGTATCATTATTAATGCGGAAAAAAGCCTTGTTCAATAAACGTTCCTGCATTTCCCCGTGTGCACTTGCCAGTGCTAATTCCCGGTTAATCCCTTTTCCATTTACCGAGAACCCGGTTCCTGGAATTTTAACTGATACAGAATACAATCCACTGTTGTTTTCATGCCACTCTTCAATAAAGAAGATTTTTTTGCTTTGCAGATATTCAGTGCTGATCCGTATCGTGTCGATCGGTTCCCGATCCTTCGCTCCCTGATACATCACAATTCTCCTTCTGAAAAAGGTTTTTTATGTCGGCAATCGCTTTTTGTTTATAAAACTCACAGAAGAAATCGTTGCATCGTTCCAACTGTTGATATAGGTTAAAAGTAATAGCTTTGCAGCCATTTCCGCAAAAATACTTGTATACGCAATCCCTGCATTTTTCAATGCTGTTAATATCCCTTTGCGGTATGACTGTTTCTGCCTTTTCCCTCATCTGCCTCCACCAGTTTTCATTTTTGATATTTCCAAGAATGAAACCCGGCTTTATTAAGCTTTGACAGGGATAAATATCTCCGTTGGAATCAATCGCAATCTCTGATTTTCCAGCTCCGCATTCGACTATTTTTTGTTTGGATGATCCGTTCGAAAACTCATTCTGAGGCGGAATAAACTCATCCCATTCCTTAGAAGAATTCGGAAGATATCCACTCGTAACATATCGTACCCCCATCTCCCGCATCCGTTCTCTCAGAGATTCGATATCATTTACATTATATTTTGTTATTACCGTACGAACGGTCAGCTTTCTTTTTTGTTCTTTATCCAAACCATCGATATTTGAAAACACATTGTAATGAGCCGAATTCTCTCGATTTCGATCATTGTTTTCAGCAATGGCGGAATCCAGGCTGACTATTATTTCGTTCGCATATCGAAATATGCGTTTAACTTCATTTTTCAACAATGTTCCGTTTGTTAAAACATTAACCTTGCAATCTGCAGGAACAGACATCAGTATTTCTTCCAGGTCTGTTCTCAATGTGGGTTCTCCTCCGGTGAAAACAAATGTTCTCACGCCTTTTCCGTACAGTTTATCGATAGCACTCTTCCATTCTTCCGTGCTAAGCTCTTCACGTCTTGAATTTATATTTTTTTTGTTATAACAATAATAACAATTCAAATTGCATCTTTGCGTCACATGAAGATATGCAACTCTTAATTCCTGATCGCAGCTGAGCTTATTATACCGATGGCAAAAATCTTCTTTCTGGAAATCCTCTTTCCTGATAAAGAAGATTTTTTTCTGGACCATCTGTTCCGTAAAGTCTTCATAATCTTTTGGATCTATCTGATAACATTCGAACATTGTGTCCAATGACATTTTGTTCTGGTTCTCAACAATCGTTTTATATAAATACATTTTGGAATATGAAAGCCGTATTGCTTTCCGCAAGTTTCCACAATAAAGGATATATTTACCTTTATCTGGGATAATTGTATATAGTGGATCACTGTAATAAATCATCTTACTTGCCTCATTGTTTTGAATTCATGCAAGGGACATTGCCCAACTCACACAACGGGCAATGTCCCTTTGCAAATGATTAAGATCCTGATCCGGAGGAAAGTCCGCACAGGCAATGCAGTTCGAAGCTCGCTTCGGTCTCGAGTTCGTCATATTCGATGACTTCAACTTCTTCCTGCTTGTTCATGTTTTCCAACATATTTACGTCCTCCTTTCTAAGATGGCACTTGAATATCAGTGCATTCTTGTATTAATTTCAGCAAATCATCTTGAATATCTATTTCACGTGACTGCCGAAACTATAATTAAATCATAACGAAATAACGTTGCTGAACAATCAACTATCATGAAACACTTTGAGAGTAATAGACATCTATTTTGTTTCTTAAAGTATTATTCTCATCGAAAAACAAAAAAAATAGAATACTACCCATAAACTATATTGTTTTTAAGGAGATGCTGGTTATGAAAAAGATTATTGCTATGATAGTTGTTTTAGGTCTGGTTCTTTCTGCTTATGTATGCAGTTTGTCAAACTCTTCTCCTTTAGACAACTCAATACTGGTTGCAGAAGGTGAAACTGATTACACTCAAGGTAAAGAATTGAGAGGCGACGCTGGCTTTTATTACATGAAATCAATCTGATATTCTGCTAAAAGACTCGTCAATTCTTCCGCTAAATCATTTTCCTCAATAAGGAGAAGATTCTGACGCACAAAGTCAATTTCATCCTTCAGGTTATGCAGCATCCAACCGCGTTTTATGATTGATCTGATGTGTGTAAACATATACAGCACTTTGTAATCACTATAATACCTCATTAGCGGGGTTTCATATTGCTCTTTCATTTTATCCAGTTCCGAAAAAGTGTTGTTTGTATAATAGTAGTACGATAAATTGTTCATCAGTACCGGAATATAAAAGCGGCACTGTTCTTCCGGAAAGTTGTAATTTGTCAGCATTGAAAGAAGTTCTCTTGTCTCTGCGATTCCCTTGTTCGGATTGTTTCTGTAATGGCAATGACAAATATGCTGCACGATGTTAATTTCTGTCCACGACATTCTCTTGGTCAACCGGTTCTGCGCATAATTCTTTTGCGTGAGCTGGATGGCCTTTTTTAGTTCTTTTTCCATTTCACATTCTGGCAGCAGAGCAGCAGCTTTCCATAACATCACATACTGCTGCACCAAAGGATCTTTTGCCATATGCAGTGATTCGATATTGTTTAGGGTATCAGCAACATCCTTTTTCCGCTTTGTAGTCAGAAAAAGAAGATTCCTCTTATAGGAGTAGTATTCTTTTTCTTCAGATGAACCGTAAAAATCAAATATGCGTGTCACGATTCCAAGTCTTTGAATGATCGCCTCCGCCAATGTCAATCGCGGCACAACATCGCCTTTTTCGATTTTATAAAGGACGGAACGGTTGCATAAGCCATCACATGTTTCATCAAGAGACAGGCCCTGTTTTTCACGCAAATGCTTGATCACATTTCCCAGACCAAAGCCAAATCCATCCTCGAAAGAATAAACACCTTTAGACATGGAAGAGGGATCATGTCTTTGGGGAAACATATAATTCTTCTTTGTTTTTCTTCTAATGAACAGCTTTTTAAAGCCATCAGGGATACCGTCACATTTGTCCAGAAATTGGCAGCAGGTATTGATATAAGCCGGTCCGGAAAGACTGGATCCTGCATTCAGCTGCCGAACTTTTCCCTCAGCTTTTTCATAATGGCCATTGATATATAATGCTGCTGCATAAGCAAAACAAGCACGTAATGTCGGTACGCTAATAAAGCTGTTGACCGCGTTATGATAATCTTCATACGCTCCTTCCACAGATGCTTTTTGTGGATCAAAATTCAAGAGATAATGCTGACGCAAAAGCTCCACAGCGCCATGCGGGAAACGTCCCCCCGTATTTCTTTCTGAAACGGGAAACTGTTTCTCCACAATGGCTAGAATCCGAGAACTGTTCGTCTGATCATTCTGCAAAATGCATACTTCGCCAAGCATTATCAGAAGGCGTGTTTCCACTGAAAGAAGCATCCGCTTTGGAGAAATCTTGTTTATATCATCGCAGCCAGTAATGCTGAGCGCATGAAGGAGCAACTCCTTTCTGGCTGCATAATCTTCATGGCCGGACAATTCCAAAATATAGGCATGATACATCAACCATTGTTGATAATACAGCTTATTTTCAGCAAAATAACTTTCTTCAATTTTTCTTAATTCGTCCAGCGCAATAGAAAACTGCCAGGAATCAATGTAAAAATCCACATTGCTCACAGCCATATAACACTGAAAATCATCAAGGCTGACAAATTGAGGATAAGGATTAATCATTTCCCCGCATTTTTCTGTCAGGCTTTGAAAAACAATCGGAGAAATAGCTTGTTTGCCATTTTCAATATTGGAAAGAGTCTGAACGGAACATATGCCATCGCAGAAATCCCACTGAGACATACCAGTAGCTAGCCTGAGTTCTCGAATAATAGATCCGGCGTCTCTAACTGCCATAACAGATTCCTTTCACATTCAAGCGTATTTGGATTATTGGGATCAGTGGTATAGTGTCATTTCTTTGGTCTTATATATTTTCGGTTTTCTATGATCAATATGAGACATTTTCATTATATAGAATTGCTCCCGCATGTTCAAAGCCAAAACACTAAAAATGCAAAAACGAACGTCGCATTTGCATGGTTTGCACGCATGAGGGAATAGCCTGCGCTTCCTGCACCTTTCGCAAAGCGTCCGCCGGTTCTTCTGTGTACTCGGTGCTGTAATCCTTGCTGCTTACAACGAAAAGAAAGTCATGGATACGATTCAGTCCCGGAAGGAATAACCGTGTTTCCGGATCAGTGATACAGAATCATAAGGGGATGCCACACGAAGAAGTGAGGCATCCCCTTTGTTTGTTCGGTTGTCCAGCCGCATTAATTGTCCGCCATCTTATAGCCGTTCTTCATTTTCTCACTGGCCGTCAGCAGGATCTTGTTCAGCGTGGCTGTGGTTTCCTCCTTCGCCATGGCGCAGATCTTCCCGTTGGCTTCCTCCGTCAGGGAGAAGTTGCCGGATTCGATCATCTTCCTGTCATATTCCCGGATCAGCGTCCGACCCTTTGTCATCACTGTCAGCTCATACCGTTCAATATTCTGGACCGTGGAAGCGTACCACGGATCCGCCAGGGCGCCGATCAGCCGGCTGCTCCAGTAATAGTTTTCCGTGGAGGTGTCCAGTGTTACCTTGCTCAGGTAGTCCGGGATCCGGCTCACATTTGTGTACAGCGGCAGGGCGGCGCCGAAGGTGGTGGAACCGAAGATGATCCATTCAATGCCTTTGATGGCATCCGGCACGTCCGGCCGGATCTGGCAGATGCTGGTTACGCCGGTGCGGTTGATGCCGATGGACCGGTACATGCCCCGCATTCCCGTATCCCGGTTGATATAGGGATCGTACGGCGTTCCCTGGTAATGCCCGGACAGCATATATTTCACGTCCTCCGCCGCCACCTTCCGGTCCGGCTTCAGGCACCAGGGGATATTGTCGCTTTCCGGCGTGAATTCAGCGTCCGGTCCGTCCCACCGATGGCTTTCCGGGGTCAGGTACCTGCCCATGAACCAGGCCCGTGGCGTGTTATAGATATGGTCCATATCCCGGCGGCTGCCGAAGATATCCCGGGGATTGAACTTTCCGTCCTGGTTCAGGTCCAGATGATTGTCCCGGATAAACTCCTTCAGGTCCGCGGAGCACAGGTTCGCTTCCTGCTTTCCGAAGGCGTCCTTCAGGTCAAACCCGTCCATGCCGAACTGGTTCGGCATGATCACCACGCTGTCCTCCGGAATCCGCCGCGCCATCCAGTGATGACCGCCGATGGTTTCCATCCACCAGACCTCATGCTCGTCGTTGAAGGCGATGCCGTTGGACTCATAGGTACCGTACTCCTCCAGCAGTTTGCCCAGCCGCTCCACGCCCTCCCGGGCGCTGCGGATATAGGGCAGCACCAGCACCACAATATCCTCTTCCCCGATGCCGCCGGGCACGTCCTTTTCCTTCCGGGTCTTCGCCTTTTTGTATTCCACCGGCGGGTCCGCCGCCAGCACCCGGGGATTGGAGGTGATGGTCTCCGTGGCCGTCATACCCACGTTGGCTTCGTTGATGCCCGTGGCGGCCCAGACGCCGTCCTTCGGGTCCACGCTGGGGCAGGAAGTGTAGCCCAGCGGGTTTTCCGGAAGCTCAATCTCCACATGGGATATTTTGCTGATATACTTCTTCGGCTGATCCTTGGGATTCACCTTGATCAGCTTCTTTACGTCAAAGTGTCCGTCGTCCGTCCGGGCGATCATGGTGGATCCGTCATTGCTGGCCTTCCGTCCCACCAGCACAGTAGTACAGGGCATGTATGTATCCTCCTTGTTAAACATCTGCAGAACGTATCCCGCAGATATATATAATGCATAATTCACAATTCATAATTCATAATTCATAATGATTATATTGTTATTCTGGCCGAAGCGAACATTCTTTCTCCGGGATAAATCCTCAACTTATATGGAACTCCTTCTGTTTAAAAGCCATTAATTCTGTATTGTTGAGCATCTGTCCAAATCTTTGATTTGGGTAACAGATGCCATGTTACAGCCGTCAGCGCTTTAGCGCTGGTAACAGCGATCACAGAATTCTGAATTCTTAATTATTTCAATATCGCGCTCGTCTGTCCTCCCAGCGTCAGCACGGTTCCGTCCAGCTCCGCGAACCCTTCAAAGGGATCCACGGACAGCGACGCCGCGATCTCTGTAAATGCCTGGTCCGTTGCCTCCGCCAGGTCCACCTTCAGCGTCTTCTCCGTTGTGTTGTGGAATACGCCCACCGTGCTGCCGTCCAGGGTGCAAAGCCACCCGCCCAGCTTCGTGTTGTTGAACTTCAGGGCGGTAAACTCTCCCCGGGCAATCTCCGGATAGGCCTTCCGGAGCGCGATCAGCTTGCGGTAATGCCACAGGATGGACGCGCTGTTCTTTTCCCGGTCCGCCACCGAGGAGAACTTGGACTTGTCGTAATTGCTGCCCACCGGATCCTCCACCGTATCCCCGTCGCCCCAGCACATGGCCAGGCGCCGGTTGGCGTCCGTGTTGGCTCCGCCCCGGGAACCGCGCAGGCCGATCTCCTCGCCGTAATACAGGAAGGGCGAACCGGGCATCAGGATATACAGGTTGGCGGCCATATGCATGCTGCCGCTGGCTACGGTCAGGAAACCCGCCGCCCGGTCGGTATCGTGGTTGGCAATGAAGGGAATGTTCATCGCTTCCGGATTGATGTCATGGATCTCCTTCAGGTACGACTGGGTCGCCTGGGCAAACCGGTTCACATCCCCGCCCAATGCGGTTTCCGCGATCAGTCCCTCCACCAGGGCGGTGGAAAAGTGGAAACAGTTGAAGGCTTTCAGGTACCGGTCAATGATGGCGTCCCCGTCCCAGACCTCCGCCACGGTATAAATGTCCGGGTTGATCTTCTTCAGCTCAGCCATGTACCACTCCCAGAATTCCGCGTTCCTGTCATGCTCGCCGTAATAGGGATATTTCGCGGCGTCAAACCGGAAGCCGTCCACCCCCAGATTCAGCCAGTAGACCGCCACGTCCAGCACAGCCTGCCGTACCTGCTCGTTGTCAAAATTGAGTTCCGGCATCTGGTCGGAGAAATTGGCTTCCACCTTCAGGGAGAGGCTGCCGAAATTCCGGAATCGCCTGCCGGCAGGCGCGGGTGCCTCTGAAGGCATCCAGGTATAGAAGTTATAGAAAGGATCGTCCGGATCTCCGTTCTGGTGCGCGTTCCGGAAATTGATGAACCACTCGTTGTTTTCGCCCGTATGGTTCAGCGGCAGATCCAGGATCAGCTTCACGTCCCGCTCATGGCACAGGGCGATCAGTTCCTTCAGGTCCTCTTCTGTGCCGAAGGCGGGATCAATCTGATAGTAATTCGTCACGTCATATTTATGATAGGAAGGAGAGCGGAAAACCGGCGTCAGCCAGATTCCCTCTATTCCCAGGCTTTTCCCGGACTGCGGATCCCCGTCGTTCAGGTAATCCATCCGGTTGATAATGCCCTGCAGGTCACCGGTTCCGTCTCCGTTTGAATCGGAGAAGGAACCCACAAAAATCTCATAAAACACCCGGTGATTGTTTTCCATATTCAGGCCCTTTTCTTCGGCGGCGGAAACACCGCTCAACAGTACCAGCGCCAGTAACAGGACGACAAATCGTTTCACAGTTATTCCCTTCTTTCCGCAGCTTTCTCCTGTATCATGAACCAAAGCAGACCGGTTGTCAAGGAAAGGAAAAGATGCTATATTGCGGTTAAACAAGGAAAAAAAGGATGTACCGCTTATATGGAATGGTTTTTGACCGAAACAGAACTGTCCGCGTGGAAAACGCGTGAAAAACGGCTGACTGCCGCTTTCCGGATCCTCGTCTGCCTCACGCTGATTATCTTCATTGTCTTGTGCCTGCTGGTGCGCACGGAGAACGCGCAGGCCATGCATGCCGTGATCCTTGCCGTCACCGCCCTCCTGGGCTGGATCTGCATTACCGTCTATGTGCTGGGCGTGAAGGAAGCCCGGACCCAGTCCGGTCATCTGGATATGCTGCAGAAAGGGGAAAAGGAGTTCCGGACCGGCCGCCTGACCCTGACCCGGGATTCCATCCAGATCCCGAAAAGCATCCGCATCCGCAAAGTCCTGCTGGATTCCGGAGAGGGGGATCCTGCCCGCCTGAACCTGGATGAGCGCTGGGTTTCCCGGCTGCCCCGGGACGGAAGCCTGGTGCGCCTGGCGTTGGTTCACAGCTATATTGCCGGGGTGGAAACCCTGGAGCCCGGTTCCGCGGAAGGCGGCGCCTCCCGCCGCCCCGCCCGGATAAAGAAGATAGGACAGCTCATTCCCCTGCTTGGCGTCTGGCTGCTGGTGGCCGTCATCTTCGGCAGCTTTGTGTTTTACCAGATCACGGATACCGATCCGGCCCATAAACTGACCCTTTATGTGGACGGGGAAGTCCGCAATGAGGCGCAGCTGGCCGCCCTGCTGGAAAAAGAGCTTCCGGAACCCATCCGCATGGTGCAGGTGCATCCCTTCTCCTATGCCATGTTCGGTTCCGACGCACTCCGCGCCGCGGATCTCTATATTGTTCCGGACAGCGAAAAAGAGCAGTATGCCGACTGGTTTGCCCCCGGGGAGGAAGCCCTCACGGTGTGTGATCCCGGCGGTGCTGTATCCGTTGCCGGTTCCTGGATTCTTTATACTCCCGGGGAAACCTACCGCCTGTATATCGGCGCGTACTCCCCTCACCTTTCGGACGGCCTGGCCCGCCGGGGCGCCGAAGTGCTGATGGCTCTGGAAACAAAGGAGGAATAACAATGAACGGTCGGCTGCTGATGATTCTCCTGCTGGTGCTTCTCCTGCTTCCGCCGCTGCCCCTGTCCGCCTGCGCGGAGGAGGCAGAAAGCTCCCTCTATGTCCGGAAGGTGGAAAACCTGCCGGAGGATTTCATCTTCGGCATGGATATCTCCAGCGTCCTGGCGGAGGAGGCCAGCGGCGTAAAATACTATGATTTTAACGGACAGGAAACCGATCTGTTCCGCCTGCTGGCGGACAACGGGATCAACTATATCCGCGTCCGCGTCTGGAATGATCCCTGGGACGCTGAGGGCCGCGGCTTCGGCGGCGGCAACTGCGATATCGCCGCGGCCGTGGAAATCGGGAAACGCGCAACCGCCTGCGGCATGAGGCTGCTGGTGGATTTCCACTATTCAGATTTCTGGGCCGATCCGGGCAAACAGATGGTGCCCCGCGCCTGGAAAGGCCTGGATATTGATGAAAAGGAAATCAGGCTGCATGAATACACCCTGGACTGCATGAAGCAGCTGAAGGACGCCGGGGTGGACGTGGGAATGGTCCAGCTGGGTAACGAGACCAACGGCGCCCTATGCGGGGAAAAAATCTGGCGGGACATTGCCCATCTGATGGACGCCGGTTCCCGGGCGGTCCGGGAAGTGTATCCGGACGCGCTGATCGCCCTGCACTTTGCCAATCCGGAAAATCCGGACAGCTACCGGACCTATGCCTCCAAGATGGCGTACTACGAGCAGTACGGCCTGATTCAGTATGATGTTTTTGCCACTTCCTATTACCCTTACTGGCACGGCACCCTGGACAACCTTTCCGCAATCCTGACAGAGATCGCCGAAACCTATGGCAAGAAGGTCATGGTCATGGAAACCTCCTACGCCTTTACCGCGGAGGATACCGACTTTTCCTCCAACACCATCGGTGACGGCGGCGGCATTGTCAAGGACTATCCCTTCACCGTCCAGGGCCAGGCCAACTGCATCCGGAACATCACAGATACCGTGGTGAACCGTACCCCCTCCGGCATCGGCGTCTGCTACTGGGAAGGCGCCTGGATCACCGTGGGCACAGACAGCTGGGAGGCAAATCACGAGCTTTGGGAAAAGTACGGTTCCGGCTGGGCCTCCAGCTTCGCTTCCGTCTATGATCCCAAGGATGCCGGCAAATACTACGGCGGCAGCGCCGTGGACAACCAGGCTTTCTTTGACGCGAAGGGAAACGTCCTGGAATCCCTGAAGGTTTTCCGGCTCATGCGGACCGGCAATGAGATCACGCCCGTTCCGGACGCACTGGAGGAGCCGGATCTGATCTGTGACCTCAACATGCCCCTGGTTCTCCCGGAGACGGTGAACGCCGTCATGTCGGATAACAGCCGCCAGGCGGTGCCCGTCACCTGGAACCTGACGGAGGAGGAAGACCGGAAAATGCATGAGAGCGGCCCCAATCAGTATGTCATCACCGGGGAAGCCGGCGGCATGGAGGCCAGATGCTTCGTTTCCATGGTGAAATACAACTTCCTGAAGGATTACAGTTTTGAGGATGGCGGCGAAGGCTGGGTCATCACCGATCTCAAAAATGCGGATCAGCTGTATGTGGAGGATAAGAAAACCGATTCCCTTACCGGTTCAAAGCATATGCATTTCTGGAGCGCCGCGCAGGACAGCGTGGAATTCACCCTGGAGCAGACGCTTCCGGATCTGCCGGAGGGCAGGTTCACCTTCAGTATTTCCGTCATGGGCGGGGACTGCGGCGCCACCGATATCTACGCCTATGCCAAAGTAGACGGCGCGGAAGTCGCCCGTTCGGAGCAGATTCCCATTACCGGATGGAACAGCTGGAACAAGGGAATCATTCCGGAATTTGATCATCCTGCGGGCAGCGAAGTGACCGTCGGCGTCTATGTAAAGTGTCAGGGAGCCGGCAACGGAGCCTGGGGAAAACTGGATGACGCAACCCTCAATTCCTTACAGTAAAACGGCTCCGGGGTTCAAAATTCCGGAAACGATACCAATTACGTAAAATAAGGGCTTCCAGAAAATTTCCTGTTGACAAAATAAATACTCTGCTTTAGAATAAGCACACAGTCGAAACGGAATAAATTGTACCAAATGTCACATGGCGATTTGGAACAATTTGACGTCCGACAAAGAAAGAAGAAATATAAAACGAAAGGATGATCTCCCATGAAAAAGATTCTCGCAATCGTACTGGCCGCCGTTCTGGCGCTTTCCATGGTTTCCTTCGCCTCCGCGTCCAGCCTGGCCGGAGAATACGACATCAAGGTCTGGGTGGCTGACGCTGTCGTAGACCTGACCGAAGCCCAGATCAAGCGCTTCAATGAAACCAATGAAGACGGCATCAAGTTCAACTACACCATCGAAAAGATGGGTGAAGGCGACGCCGCCAGCAGCATGGTGCTGGACGTTGAAGCCGGCGCTGACATCTACTGCTTCGCGCAGGACCAGCTGTCCCGTCTGCTGACCGCCAAGGCCCTGGCCAAGCTGGGAACCAAGGCTGCCGAATTCGTCACCGCGAATTACGACGCTGACTCCGTTGCTTCCGTAACGGTTGACGGCACCATGTACGCCTATCCGCTGACCGCGGACAACGGCTACTTCATGTACTACGACAAGAGCGTCATCCCGGATGAGGATGTTGACTCCCTCGAAAAGCTGATCGAAGACTGCGAGAAGGCCGGTAAGTACTTCTCCTTCGATCTGAAGAACGTCTGGTACTCCGCCGGCTTCTTCTTCGGCGATGTCGGCTGCACCTCTTCCTGGGTCATGGACGCCGACGGCAATGCCAAGGGTGTTGTGGACAACTTCAACAGCGACAAGGGCCTCGTCGCCCTGAAGGGCATGAAGAAGCTGCTGGATTCCGACGCCTGGAACAACAGCTCTGAAGTTTCCTCCTTCGAAAGCAATTCCGCCATCGTGGTCTCCGGTACCTGGGGTTCCACCACTGCCAAGCAGATCCTGGGCGACAACCTGGGCGTTGCGGACCTGCCTTCCTACAATGTGGACGGCAATGACTACCACATCGGCAGCTTCTTCGGCTTCAAGCTCATGGGCATCAAGCCGCAGGAAGACGCTGTGAAGAACGCCGCTCTGAATAAGCTGGCCCAGTACCTGACCGGCAAGGAATGCTCCCTCGAGCGTCATGCCGAGAACGGCTGGGGCCCCGCCAACCTGGAAGCTCAGGCTGACGAAGCTGTGAAGGCCGACCCGATCCTGGCTGCCGTGTATGCGCAGAAGGAATACGGACAGGTTCAGCTGGCTATCAGCGGTGCCTGGTGGAACATCGGCAACGTCATCGCTGACGAAGCCAAGGACGCCACGGATGAAGAAGGCCTCAAGCAGGTCCTCGTGAACTACGAGAACAAGATCAACGAATCCCTGAAGCTGGACGCCAACGCCCTGCTGTTCGTGGGTGCCTGGAACGGCTGGAACAACGCCGATGAAAACGACACCTACTACCTGAAGGACGGCAGCCTGACCCTGGATGTTCCGGAAAGCGACTACATGGGCGGCCGTATCGTCAAGCCCGCTGACTGGGGCACCGACAAGGGCTTCGCTCAGGTAACCACCGGCGCTGAACTGATCAAGGATCTGGGCGCTGACAACCCCGACAACAACATCGTCTTCGCGGAACCCGGCAACTACACCGTGACCTGGGACGGCGAAGCCATCACCATCGTGAAGAACTGATCATAACCATCAACAGAATCTGACTCGAACCCTTTCGGCCGGAGCTGAAGAACATTTCGGCTCCGGCCGATTTCAGATTTCCCATCAGGAGAGGAGTGGATCACGGATATGGCACAGCTCAGTGACCTGGAATACCTGAAGCTGTCCAAAGGACGGCGGCTCGGGTACCGGCTGGGACGCTTCTTCGCCAAAATTCCCAAATCAACGCTGCAGGTTTTTCAGAGGATCTGGGAATTTCTGAAGTTGTGCGTTACCACCGTTGGCCGGGAAGCAAAGGATATTATCACCACCTTTGTTCACGGCGACTGGAAAACCAAACTCAGTTACCTGGTCATGGGCTTCGGCTGCCTGGCCAGGGGACAGATCCTGCGGGGACTGCTGTTCCTGCTGTTTGAGATTGTCTTTATCGGATATATGGTCCTTTCCGGCGGATATTGGCTGTCCATGATGCCCTCTCTGGGCAAGGTGGGACCTACGGAAGAATACAACGAGATCTATGACGCGTATGTACACACGTACAACGACAACTCCTTCCAGATCCTGCTGTACAGCGTGCTGACCATCTTCTTCATCATCGCCTTCATCTATACCTGGCGGGTCAACATCCGTCAGAACAAAATGGCGGAAAAGATCCTCGCCTCCGGCAAGAAGCTGAAGAGCTCGAAGGAAGACCTGCGTTCCATGGTGGACGAATCCTTCCACAAGACGCTGCTGTCGCTGCCCCTCACGGGCATCATCATCTTCACCGTCCTGCCGATTATCTTCATGGTGCTTGTCGCCTTCACCAATTATGACGGCGCCCATGACGGCTATATCAACAACCTGTTCCACTGGGTGGGGCTGGACAACTTCAACACCATGCTGAACTGGACCAATGCCAGCGGCACCCAGAGCTATGCCGCCACCTTCGGCGAGATCCTGTCCTGGACGCTGATGTGGGCCTTCTTCGCCACCCTCACCAACTACTTCCTGGGTATGTTTGTGGCCATGGCCATTAACAAGAAGGGCATCAAGGGAAAGAAGCTGTGGCGGACCATTCTGGTCATGACCATCGCTATTCCGCAGTTTATTTCCCTGCTGTATGTTTCCAAAATGTTCGCCAAGGACGGCATCGTCAACGGTGCCCTGATGAGCCTGGGCTGGATCACCAAGGCCCTTCCCTTCTGGGAGGACGCCACCTGGGCGAGAGTTTCCGTTATCATTATCAATATCTGGATCGGTATTCCGTACCTGATGCTGATGGCCACCGGTATCCTGATGAATATCCCGGCGGACCTGTATGAATCCGCCCGGATTGACGGAGCGAACCCCTGGCAGCAGTACACGCGGATCACCCTTCCCTATATGCTGTTCATTACCGGGCCGTATCTGCTGACCAGTTTTACCGGCAATATGAACAACTTCAACGTCATCTTCTTCCTCACGGGAGGTGCGCCGACGAATCCGGCCGCGTCCTCCGCGTCAGGTTCGGTGGGTTATACAGACCTGCTGATCACCTGGCTGTTCAAGATCACCACCGGTCCCGAGTCCAAGTATTACCTGGCTTCCGTGGTCGGTATCATGGTCTTCGTGGTGGTGGCGCTGATTTCACTGATCGTCTATAACGTGCTGCCGAGTATTAAGAATGAGGAGGACTTCCAGTGATGAGTGAAACAAGTATGAAACGTCACATGGGACTGCGGGCCTCCAGAACGCTGGCGAACACGCTGATCTATATTTTGCTGATCGCCATCAGCATCATCTGGCTGATTCCTTTCTTCTGTATTGTGCTGCAGTCCTTCCGGGTGGAAAGCACCTGGCAGGTGGGCTATGTGGCGCCCAAGGTCTGGGGCCTGGACAACTACCAGAAGCTGTTCGCCACAGACTTCCCCCGCTGGTACATGAACACCTTTATCATTTCCGTCTTTACCGCGCTCCTGCAGACCGTTATCGTGCTGTGCATGAGCTACACCCTGAGCCGCTTCCGTTTCAAGATGCGCAAGCCCCTGATGCGGTTCATGCTCATCCTGGGCATGTTCCCCGGCATGCTGACCATGATCATCCTGTACCGCGTTCTGAAGGATCTTGGCCTGACCCAGGCCAACGCCGTTCCCGGTCTGATCCTGGTCTATGTTGCCTCTTCCGGTATGGGCTACTACGTATCCAAAGGCTTCTTTGACACCATCCCCAAATCCCTGGATGAAGCCGCCCGCGTGGACGGTGCCACCCGTTTCCAGGTGCTGAGAAAGATCATTTTGCCGCTGTCCAAGCCCATCGTGATCTATACGGTCCTGACCGCATTCATGGGTCCCTGGGGCGACTACGTCTTTGCCCGTTACATTTCCTTCGGCGCGTCCGCCGGTATGAACGTGGCGGTTGGTCTGTATAACTGGCTGACGCCGGACCAGATCAACAATAACTACACTCTGTTCTGCGCAGGCGGCGTTCTGGTAGCCATTCCCGTAACCCTTCTGTTCCTGTTCTTACAGAAGTACTATGTGGAAGGTGTAACGGGTGGTGCGGTAAAGGGTTAAATCCCTTTAGTCGCAGTTCTGAGAAATGGAGTCATGAAAAGCAGTCAACCACTAATTCTGAATTCTTAATTCTGAATTCTGAATTGAAATACCGGCGAACGGAAGGAGCAGTTATAGTATGGCAAGTGTTAAACTGACAGATGTCAAAAAGATCTATGATAATAAAGTCACGGCAGTCCATGACTTTAACCTGGAAATCAAGGATAAGGAATTCGTGGTCTTCGTCGGGCCTTCAGGCTGCGGCAAATCCACCACCCTGCGGATGATCGCCGGCCTGGAGGATATTTCAGAAGGCACGCTGGAAATTGACGGCGAAGTCGTCAACGACCTGCAGCCCAAGGACCGGAACATCGCCATGGTTTTCCAGAACTACGCCCTGTATCCGCATATGACGGTATACGACAACATCGCCTTCAGCCTGCGGCTGAAGAAAATGCCGGAAGATGAGATCTACGAGCGCGTGACCAACGCGGCGCAGATTCTGGGCATCACCGAATACCTGACCCGGAAGCCCCGCGCCCTGTCCGGCGGCCAGCGCCAGCGCGTGGCCATCGGCCGCGCCATGGTCCGGAACGCGAAGGTGTTCCTGATGGACGAACCGCTGTCCAACCTGGACGCTAAGCTGCGTAACCAGATGCGCGCTGAAATCATTCTCCTGCGCCAGAAACTGGATACCACCTTCATCTACGTGACCCACGACCAGACGGAAGCCATGACCCTGGGCGACCGGATCGTCATCATGAAGGACGGCTTCATTGAACAGGTCGGTACTCCCCAGGAAGTGTTCGACACCCCCGTGAACCTCTTCGTGGCCGGCTTCATCGGCAGCCCCCAGATGAACTTCCTCAAGGCAAACCTGGTAAAAGAGGGCAGCGGCTATACCGTGGATGTCCTCGGTGTGAAGCTTCCCCTGAACGAGGATCAGATCGCGGTGCTTACGCAGAAGGGCGTCGGTTCCCAGGAAATCATCCTGGGCGTCCGTCCGGAGCATACCAGCGTCCTGTTTGACAATCAGGAAGGCGCCATCGAATGCACCATCGATGTCAACGAAATGATGGGCAGCGAGCTGCACCTGCACCTGTCCAGCCAGAACGATGACAAGATCATCGTCCGCCTGCCCACCGTGGACCTGACCAAGGAACAGCGCGCCAGCCTGGCATATGGCAACAAGATGTACATCACCTTCCCCGCGAAGGTCATGCACCTCTTCGATCCCGCAACAGAGAGAAGCCTTATTGACGGCTAAAGCCGTCAATAAGACTCAGGCAGGAGGTTTTCTTCCCTTCCCGCTTATACCCAAACGCAAAACCAGCGATCTGTATCAAGCAGACCGCTGGTTTTCTATTTCAGTATCTGTCATATGCGCCTTCGGCGCATAATTCATATCGCGATAGCGATAATTCATATTCTGCGGCCAGGCCGCAGAATAATTCACATTTGCCGAAGGCAAATAATTCATTGTTCTGATTTTTCTATGAAAAATCAGAACAGCTTCCCATTCATAATCGCCAGGATCAGGTTTCCGCTGTTAAACAATGGTGCCAGCGCACTGGCTTCCACCAGCTGGTTCAGGTTTTCCACCGGCAGCAGTGTCTGGACCAGGGGCAGCAGGGCGAAAGCCACAAAGCACAGCAGCGCGCCGCGGATCAGGCCGAAAGCGCCGCCCGCCAGGGAGTTCAGCTGCTTGAGCACCGGGAACTTGAAAACCACCTTCAGGAAATTGATCACAAAGTGGATCACCAGCAGCAGCGCCAGGAAGCAGACCACAAAGCAGATCACGTTCAGGATCGCACCCACAATCGTCTGGGAAACATAGGTTCCCACATCCGCGGCTGTGCCGTAAACCTGGTTCGTCAGGTTATTCTGCAGCAGGGTGTTCAGCGGAGCCGGCAGGGACACCTTGTTCAGGATATCCGCAATACCGCTTTCCGTCAGCGATGTGACGCTGCTTCCGGCCAGCGTCTGGTCGCCCAGCTTGGTTGCCGCGTCAGTATAGGAAGCCAGCGTCCGCAGGATGTCCGGATTGTTCTGGATGGCTCCCGCCAGCTTCGGGCTCAGCCAGAAGCTGAGTCCCAGGGAAAGCAGGCATCCGCCCATAGAAGCCACAGAGGAAATGAATCCCCTGTAAAGGCCTACCAGGATACTCAGTCCCAGGATCGCCAGGATCACAATGTCCACAATGTTCATCTATCTTCTTTTCCTCCCGCGGGCTTTATAATTTCTCTGTTATTATCATTCTTTTCAACAAACTGTTTCAAGGAATGAAGCATTAACATTTAATTCTGAATTCTTAATTCTGAATTCTGAATTGGTTAATATACGCCGCCCAGCGCCTGCGTCAGGGTCTGCATTGCAGCCATCACGTCGGACTGGTTCGCGCTGCCCGATCCGATCAGCATCCGCAGGTAGTCCGCCGCGTTCTGCACCGCGCGGTACTGCTCGCTGTTCGGATCCATATTGGCCATCATGGTCTCCGCCACAGTCAGCACCTGTCTGGCGTCAGCGAAGGACTGGTCATTTGCGCCGCCCTGGTTATAGTTCCCCTGATCATAGCCGCCCTGGTCGTATCCGCCCTGGTCATATCCATAGGCGAATGGATCCACGGGCTGCTGATAGAACTCGCTGTGCATGGTACAGACTGTTCCGCTAGCTGCGGCCGTCGGTCCCAGGTATTCCTCAATGACCGACTGATACTGGCCCATCAGGTTATACAGCGGATGTCCTGTGGGAATCGTCACCACACCGCGGGTCACAGGATTCGGGCAGTAGGGAGACGCCGGCATGCCTGTTTCGCTGCAGACCGTCATGGTGGTATGCATCTGGCAGTTCACGGTCGGTTCGGTTCCCTTCGCCCACCAGTCTGTCACCACCTCGTGTCCCATTGCGTCATTCCGGCAGGCGTCCGTCGCCAGCTGCCCGCTGACGGCACAGGTAGTCACCTTGACCAGGCCGTAATCGGAGGGATTGCCTTCCAGGATGTCCTTCTTGTCCAGGCCCTGATGAATCTTGTTCATATAGGCCTGCCACAGCGGTGCGGCAGCGCCGGAACCGGTGGACTTGGAGGACAGCGCCTTATAGTTGTCATGACCGACCCACAGGGCGGATGCGTAATATCCGGTCATGCCGGAGAAGAATACGCCCTTCTGGTCAGAGTTGGTACCTGTTTTACCGCCCACAATCTGCCCGCTGATCTTCGCGCTGGTACCGGTGCCGCTCTGCACCGCGGTCTTCAGCATATCCACAATCAGCCAGGACGTGCTGGGCGAGAACACCTTACGGCGGTCCTGATGCTCATGTCCGTTCCAGACCACATGACCGGCGGAATCGGAAATGCCCAGTACGGAGATCGGTTCCTGGTACACGCCGCCGTTGGCCAATGTGCCGAAGGCCACCGTCATCTGCAGCGGAGTAATACCGGAGGAGCCCAGGCTCAGGCCGAAGGGCGTGGGATCGATATGCCCGTCATCAATGCCCATCCTGTGCAGGAAGTCCACGCTGCGTTCCACACCCACCATGGACATCAGGGTAGCTGCCGCGGATGTGTTATGGGATTTTGCCATGGCCGTCCGCAGGGTTTCGGGGCCTACATAGCCGCCGCCCCCGTAGTTCTTCGGCCAGGAATCATTGCCCTTGGAATCTTTCCATCCGGAAATGGGTATCGGCATGTTGTATACCACGGACGCGGGACTGGCGCCCAGCTCCAGGGCCGGCGCGTAAACCGCGATCGGCTTGATGGAGGAACCGACCGGCATCTTCATGTCCGTCGCCCGGTTCAGGGTCTTCCTCGCCTTCACCTCATTCCGGGAACCCACAATCGCTTTCAGTTCACCCGTCCGGTAATCCAGCACTGCGCAGGCAGCCTGCGGCTGAATGGTTTCGGTATAGGTTCCGTCGGAATTCTTTGTCCGGAACACCTTGTCTGACGGATCCCGCAGGGACGGATACTTGCTCCAGTTCTGCAGCGTGCTTTCCACCGTCTCCTGGATATTGGGATCAATGGCCAGTCTTACCCGGTAGCCGCCCGTCCTGAATTTGTTTTCCATGGCAGCGCGGTTGGTGGCATTATCCTCCAGCCCGTTAATCTCCAGCAGGATGTTCACGACTTCCTTCACGGCATATTCCACGTAATGGGGATACTTGTACATGCCGTTTCCGGTGGACGGTGCCTCCTGCAGCACGTTTGCCGTGGCAGGATTCAGAGCTTCTTCATACTGTTCCCGGGTGATAAACTGGTTTTCATACATACACCGGAGCACGTAATTCGTCCGGTTGTTGGTAATCGCCGCGTAATCCCGATCCTCGCTCTTGCGGGTATACAGGTTCCGCCGCGGATTGTAGTAATAGGGGTTATTGGTCGCACCGGCCAGCATGGCGCATTCCCGGATGCTCAGGTCACCCAGGTTTTTGCCGAAATATCCCTGGGCAGCGACCTGGACGCCGTAATAGTTTTCGCCCAGGAAGATCGTGTTCAGGTAGCTCTCCAGGATCTGGTCCTTTGTATAGCGGTTCTCCAGCTGCAGGGCAAGGTAAGCCTCCTGGATTTTCCGCTTATAGCTCTGTTCCGAAGAAAGCAGGGTGTTTTTGATCAGCTGCTGTGTAATGGTGGAACCGCCCTGTGTGGAGGAAGAGGTCAGGTTGAATACCAGCGCACCCACAATCCGCTTCAGGTCCACACCGTTGTGGGAATAGAAGCGGGCGTCCTCCACCGCGATAAAGGCATTGCGAAGCATTTTGGGCATGGCCGCCAGCGACACCAGTACCCGGTTTTCGGTTCCTTTGTATTCTGTAATCAGATTATCATTGCAATCATAGATAAAAGAAGTCTGAGCCTGCGTATCCAGCGCCACCAGGTTCAGCTCCGGCGCCGTATCCACATAGCCCTTGGCGATACCCGCCAGCGCGCCCAGTCCGGCCACACCGGCAAGCACAACAATCACAATCAGTACCCTGATCGTGTTCAGCAGCACACTGATGACAAAATTCGGTTTCCGGGTCTCCGGGCGGAAAATGCTGCGGGGTTCCGGTTTCTCCTCCGGGTAATCCTCATCATCGTCATCATCCTGCGCCCAGGAAGCTTCCTCTTCATACGGTTCCTCACCGTAGACTTCTTCCCCGTTATCGTACGTTTCCTCGTACTCCTCATAGCCGGGTTCTTCGGAATAATCCGCTTCGTCATACCCGTCCGGATCACTGTCCTCCGGAAAACGGGGATCATATCCTTCATCGGAAGAATAACCTTCGAATTCTTCGAAGTTGTCTTCTTCCCGTTTCTTCTTACCGAACATTCTTACCCTCCGGTCTGTCCGTTTGTCCCGGTGCGAAAAGCTTAAACCAAGACATTTTATATTACCATAGATCGCCTTGCTTGTCCAAAAACAGGTATCCAAAAATCCAACGTCTGTACCCCTTCATTTCTTCCATGCTCATCTCAATCGTCAGATTCACCAAGCCTCCGTCATCTTTCTGCCCGCCATACGGAACGCCGCTGCGTTTACTTATCATTAATTCTGCATTCTGCATTCTTAATTCTTCATTTGACATCGCCATGCGATGCCATTCCCTTCTCCTTCCTGCCTGAATATCCGCCTGTCATTCCGAGCGTAGTCGAGGAATCCCTTGCTAAAGCCGAAGGCTCTCCTGGCAGACATTTGAACTCCGTAATCGGAACACCATCGCTTTCACTTGTCATTAATTCTGAATTCTGAATTATGAATTATGAATTCTTCTTGACATCATCAAAGGACGGTGTATAATATCCTTGAAGGTCAAAGTTAGTCAAACAGCCTTCGAAGGAGGTATGCTCTATGAATATGAATCAGTTCACGCAAAAGACAGTCAATGCCCTGCAGCGGGCCCAGTCTCTTGCCATCGAATATCAGCATATGCAGGTGGAGCAGGAGCATCTGATGCTCGCCCTGACCGAGGATGAGAGCGAACTCATCCCCCAGCTTCTGACCAAATGCGGTATTTCCGTACCCGCGTTTGTCAGCGGCCTGAAGGAAAACCTGGACCGCACGCCCCGCGTCTCCGGTTCCGGCCGGGAGCCTGGCAAGGTCTACATCGCCAACGATGTGGAACAGGCCCTGGTGGAAGCGGAAAAGATCGCCCAGCGCATGAAGGACGAATATCTTTCCGTGGAGCATGTCTGGATGGGCCTGTGCGCCAAGGCTTCCGCCAATGTGAAGCGCCTGCTGAAAGCCCAGGGGTACCGGGATGACGCCTTCCTCAAAGCCCTCAGCGAGGTCCGCGGCGCCGCCCGCGTCACTTCCGACACTCCGGAAGACACCTATGACGCGCTGAAAAAGTACGGCTCCGATCTGGTGGACCTGGCCCGGAAGCAGAAGCTGGATCCGGTCATCGGCCGTGACAGCGAAATCCGGAACGTCATCCGGATCCTGTCCCGGAAAACCAAGAACAACCCTGTCCTGATCGGTGAGCCCGGCGTCGGTAAAACCGCCATCGCTGAAGGCCTGGCCCAGCGAATTGTCCGCGGGGACGTGCCGGACAGTCTGAAGGACAAAACCGTCTTCTCCCTGGATATGGGTTCCCTGATTGCTGGTGCCAAATTCCGGGGTGAATTTGAGGAACGGCTGAAGGCCGTTCTGGCGGAAATCAAAAAGAGCGACGGCCGCATCATCCTGTTCATTGATGAGCTGCACACCATCGTCGGTGCCGGCAAGGCGGACGGCGCCATGGACGCCGGCAACATCCTGAAGCCTATGCTGGCCCGTGGTGAGCTCCACTGTATCGGTGCCACCACTCTTAACGAGTACCGTCAGTACATTGAGAAGGACGCCGCCCTGGAGCGTCGGTTCCAGCCGGTTATGGTTTCCGAGCCTACGGTTGAGGATACCATCGCCATCCTGCGCGGCCTGAAGGAACGGTACGAAGTCTTCCACGGTGTCAAGATCCAGGACAATGCCCTGATCGCCGCCGCCACTCTCTCCAACCGCTACATCACCGACCGGTTCCTGCCCGACAAGGCCATCGACCTGGTGGACGAAGCCTGCGCCATGATCCGTACGGAAATCGATTCCCTGCCCACAGAGCTGGACGATATCCGCCGCCACATCATGCAGCTGGAGATTGAGGAAGCCGCCCTGAAGAAGGACGACGATCCCCTTTCCCGCGCTCATCTGGAAGAAGTCCAGAAGGAACTGGCGGAGCAGCGGGATGAGTTCAACACCATGAAAGCCCGCTGGGAAGCTGAAAAGAACGCCATCGGCAAAGTCACCGCCCTGCGGGAGGAAATCGAACGCGTCAACGCCGAGATCGAGCAGGCCGAGCGTTCCTATGACCTGAACCGCGCCGCCGAGCTGAAGTACGGCGAACTGCCGAAGCTGAAGCAGGAGCTGGAAAAGGAAGAAGCCATTGCCGAGGAAAGCAAGGGCGAAAACAGCCTCCTGCGTGACCGGGTCACCGAAGAGGAAATCGCCCGGATCGTCGGCCGCTGGACCGGTATCCCGGTTTCCAAACTGATGGAAGGCGAGCGGGAGAAGCTCCTGCACCTGGAAGACGTCCTGCACGAGCGGGTCATCGGCCAGGATGAAGCCGTGAAGAAGGTCTCCGAAGCCATCCTGCGTTCCCGTGCGGGCATTCAGGATCCGAACCGTCCTCTCGGTTCCTTCCTGTTCCTGGGACCCACGGGCGTCGGTAAAACCGAGCTGGCCAAAGCCCTGGCCCAGGCCCTCTTTGACGATGAGAAAAACATGGTCCGGATCGATATGTCCGAGTACATGGAGAAGTTCAGCGTCTCCCGTCTCATCGGAGCGCCTCCCGGATATGTGGGCTATGACGAAGGCGGCCAGCTGACCGAAGCCGTCCGCCGCCATCCCTACTGCGTGGTTTTGTTTGATGAAGTCGAAAAGGCTCACCCGGATGTGTTCAACGTTCTCCTGCAGGTGCTGGATGACGGCCGGATTACCGACAGCCAGGGCCGTACCGTGGACTTCAAGAACACTATCCTGATCATGACCAGCAACCTGGGCAGCGAATATATCCTCGAAGGCATTGCCGACGGTGAAATCACCGCGGAAGCCCGGGAGCAGGTGGATCGTCTGCTGAAGACCCGCTTCCGTCCCGAGTTCCTGAACCGGATTGACGAAATCGTCTGCTACAAGCCCCTGACCCGGAACGAGATCGGTTCCATCGTGGGCCTGATGATCAAAAACCTGAACCGCCGCCTGGAGGATAAGCAGCTGAAGGTCACCCTGACCGACGCCGCCCTGAACGCCGTCATCGACCGGGGCTTCGATCCCGTCTTCGGCGCCCGTCCCCTCAAGCGTTACCTGCAGAGCAAGGTGGAAACCCTCATTGCCCGCAAGGTCATCGCCGCGGATGTGGCTCCCGGCACCGAGCTGACCGTGGATCTGGACGCCAACGGCGAAATCGTCATTGTGTAACACCCAGGCAGTCGCATAAACAACCCGGATACCGCAAAATGCGGTATCCGGGTTCTTTTCTTTTCCCAAAAAAGAACACATACAAACCACTCAGGAAGCTTCTGTCAGGCCGTTTCGTTGGGTATAATGCATTCCGTATAAAAAATCTTGCAAAAAAATGCAGCTTTCTGTTTCTGCCTCGTCTAATAGGTGAAAGGAGTTGGTACTGTGTCCCAGGGAATTCAGGAAAGCAGCCGCTTTGAAATCGAGCGGCTGATGGAACAGTACGGCAGCAGCCTATTGAGAATGTGCGCCCTCTATCTGAAAGACGCGGATCTGGCGCAGGACGCTGTGCAGGAAACATTCATCAGGGCATACCGGCATTCAGACAATTATCGCGGGGAGAGTTCAGAAAAAACATGGCTGACAGCCATTGCAATCAACGTCAGCCGTGACATGCTGAAATCCGTCTGGTTTCGCCATCACAGCCGGTCAACAGATATAGATACGCTGCCCGAACAGCCTGCTGACTTTGCGTTTCCGGATAACACGGTACTGGCCGAGGTCATGCATCTGCCTGCAAAGTACCGGGAAGTGATCCTTCTCCGGTATTACGAAGGACTCAAGCTGAAGGAAGTCGCAAGCGCGCTGGGATTATCCGACGGCCGGGTCCGGTCCCGACTGAACAAAGCAAACGAACTTTTGCGGGACAGGTTAAAGGAGTGGTATTACAATGAAGAACAATGAATTTAAGGAGCTCGTTGACCAGAACCTTTCCGGGCTCGTATGGGATGAGCGGAAACGCCAAAGGGTGCTTCACGCTCTCAACGAGGAGGAAAAGCCTGTGAAAAAGTTTTCCACTACATTTATTCTGATCGCCGCGATTGTCTGCCTGAGCGTGACCGCCCTGGCAGCCGGACTGATCTTCTCCCCCAAATATGATGCAGCACGCATCGCCAACCAGGCGATGGAAGACCAGTATGGTATCACCCCGGATCTGCTCAGTCTGTTCTGGCGTGATGTAAAAGAGAATGAAGACGGAACAACCACCGTTGTTTACAGCACTACCAAAGATGTTGGCCCCGTATCCAGAATCGGTGAATATACTGTGATGGTCGATGGGCCCAAAGCAACGGTAAACTGGTCCAATGAAGGCAAAGATACTTCCGGCGGCCTGGCTGCTGAGGCCTACGGTCCCGAACAGCTGCACACCATCTCCTATGATTATGGAAATGCAATGCAGCAGCTCATGGAACTGGGAATCATCCCCACCCCTGATTACTCACCCAATCCCCGCCTGGCAGACGGACAGATTGACGACGAGGAGTGGACAGAAGAGGATCAGGCGGAATGGGAGCAGTCCCTGGCCGAAGTGGAAGAAGATGAAAAGCAGCGCCTTGCGGAAATTGCAGAAGCTGAAAGCCGTGGGAAGATCACAGTGGAACAGGCCGCGGATGTCGGAAAAGAAGCCATCATACAGGAATATACGCTGACAAAAGAACAGGCCGACAAGCTTGAATATCAACCGGATATGATTTACGCGTCATACGAGGGTGATGAACCTCTGATTGATCTTTGCTTCTGCCTCTGGCAGAAAGAGGGAGCTACTTTCTCGGGTGATAATTTCACAGAGAAAGATGGGCAGTACTGGGTAACCGTCAACCTGAAAACAGGCGTTATCGAAGATATTGTTTATGATGCCGGTCTGGCTGGCAATGGCTGATCCGTCCTGAAACAAGACAGCTGCCGGAGCGTTATGCTCCGGCGGCTGTTTTTGATTGTCGTCTGTTATTATACTCACTCCGGCATAGAAAACGCAGTGGAATAAAGTAATTATAATTCTGAATTCTGAATTCTGAATTCTGAATTGTTCATCGCCTTCAGCACCCAGAATCCGCCGGATTTATCCAGCTTTTCCACGCTGCTGTAGAGCGTCTGCAGATACTTCATACAGCTTTCAGCCCCCTGTTGTTTCCGGATCACCAGGTACAGCGCGCCGCCGGGTTTCAGGCTCTTTGCCGCGTCCGCAAACATCTGGTAGATCACCTGTTTCCCGGCCCGGATGGGCGGATTGGTCACAACAGCGTCAAAAGTCCGGCCCGCCACGGCGGCCATGCCGTCGCTTTCCACGCAGGTGACTTCAGCCTTGTTCCGCTTCGCGTTTTCCCGGCTCAGGTCCAGGGCTCTCGTATTCACGTCCGCCATGGTCACCTTGGTTTCCGGCCACTTCCGCGCGATGGAAATCCCAATCACGCCCCAGCCGCAGCCCAGGTCCAGGATATCGCCTTTCATTTCCTCCGGCAGCGCTTCCAGCAGCAGCCGGGTGCCGGTATCCACTTCCCCTTTGGAAAAAACCCCCGCGTCCGTCTGAAAGCTCAGCGAAATACCCCGGTAAATATATTCGCACCCTACCGGTTTTGATTCGCTCTGAGGTACCCGGGTGTAATAATGATCGTTCATGCTTCTCCCATGCCTGCGGCCTCCCGTAGGGCTTTCAGTTCCTCTTCCGTCAGCTCCCGCCACTGTCCCTCCGCCAGCTCCGGATCCAGTTCCAGCGGGCCGAAGGCGCAGCGGTGCAGTTCCAGCACTTCATGTCCCACTGCGGAAAACATCCGTTTCACCTGGTGGAACTTTCCTTCGGAGATGACCACCTCCGCCAGGGAAGGTCTCAGGATCGTCAGCTTCGCCGGCTGTGCGGTAAAATCCCCCAGGTCCATCCCGGAAGCAAAGGTCTCAATGTCCTTATCCTCCAGTTCACCCTCCACCAGCGCCCTGTACCGTTTGTCCACATGCCGTCCGGGACTCAGCAGGCGGTGGTTCAGTTCCCCGTCGCAGGTCAGCACCAGCAATCCGGTGGTGTCTTTGTCCAGCCTGCCCACCGGCATACAGCCGATGCTCCGGTAAACCGGGGGCAGCAGGTCCATCACGGTCGGCTGCTTCGCGTCCCGGGCCGCGGTCAGCAGCCCCGCCGGCTTATGCAGCATCACATGGCGGACAACCCGTCCGTCCAGCGGCCTGCCGTTCACCGTCAGGCTGTCCTTTTCCGTCTCAAAAGAAAGGGCGGGATCCAGCACGATCCGCCCGTTCACCGCGGTCTTTCCGCCGCGGATCCATTGTTTTACCTCACTGCGGCTGCCGACGGAAAGCGTAGCCAGCCAGCGGTCCAGCCTCATTTTCATGATTCCGGTATTACTCCTTCTCCAGTCCGTTCACATAGGCCGCGGGAATCAGGGACCGCAGCGGCAGGAAGGGAATGGTCAGCACCGCGCCGACCGCGAGGATCATCAGGGTGACCTTGGTGGACGGCAGGCTGACTGTGTTCATCACCACGCCGTTCAGATCCTTCAGTACCGGCAGGTAGCGGACAATCACCACGGCAATCGCGATAATCATCGGCAGGATGGTAAGCAGGGAACAGATCCAGCACAGGACGATCTTCCCGTGATGGCCCCTGACCAGCTTCGGATTGTTCCGGACAAACGCGTGCCGGTCCCCGCTGTGGAAAGCGCAGCCGAAAGCCACCAGGAGCACGGCGGCGATGAAGATCAGGGCCATATAGATGATCCCTGTCATCAGGTCCCCGCCGCCGAATTCCTTAATCACCCGCAGCAGGGTAAACCCATCCATATCCCCGGAGTAATGAATCTTGGCGATCACCAGGCAGGCAATCAGCGGGATACTCCAGAACAGCAGCATGATCATCCGCTTCAGACCGAAAACCAGCTTCCTTCCGTATTCGGAAGGATCGATCAGCCGGTAGCTGAACAGGCTTCCGTCTCCCAGCGCGTCCCGCATGGCGGCAGCCGCGTTCACCCGCGCCCAGAAAACCAGCAGGATCCAGAACGGAATGACCAGTAAAGCTCCCATCATCAGACTGCTGTCCGACAGGAACAGCAGCGGCGTCAGGGCAGCCAGCGTAATGCAGGCTTCCGTGATCAGGAACTTCACCGTTGCTCCGAAATGTCCGGTATACACCCGAAAAGCGTCTTTCAACGCTTGCGAAATCTTCATGCAGGTTTCCTCCTGTCTGTGTTTACGCGTGTATTATACCGGTTTTACCCTTCCTTTGCAATGAAAACAGGATGCACCGTATATACGGTGCATCCTGCAGGATAAACTGATGTTTCTGTAATTACTGAGCGTTCTGGAGGGAAGCGGCCATGATCTGAGCCACAGCAGCGAACCCTTCGTCGTCCATGGGAGCGAAGCTGACGGTCAGGATCTTGGTTTCATCAATGTCGATCACCACATTCATGGTCTTGACATCGTTAATCACCAGTTCATAGGACAGAGCGGCACGGCCGTTCAGGGTCACGATCTCCAGATCAGTGGCACCGGCTTTGATCAGTTCAGCCGTATAGGCTTCGCTGTCCATTCCGCCCAGATCCTGATAGGTGAAGGAGACGCGGCCGGCACCGTCGGCAGTGGTCAGCAGGGCGATCACGCCGGCAGCCTTCTGCTCTTCGGTCACTTCAGCGCTGCCGAAAACGGCGGGGATGAACATCATCACGCCCAGATCGGCGATGGGAGCGAACTGGCCTTCGATGGCGGAAGCCTGTTCTTCGACGTCGGACCAGTTGATTTCAACGGTTTCTTCAGCGTACGCGCAGCAGGCGCACAGCAGGCACAGGGACATAACCAGAGCAAGCAGTTTCTTCATGAGTAATCCTCTTCTTTCTTTCGGGAATGCTTTCCCGTTTTTTGATTATTCAGCAGCCTGGATGGAGCTGATCACGAGCGCCACAACACCGGCAAAGCCTTCGTCGGACATGGGAGCGCAAGCCACTTCCAGGATGTAACCCATCTCGGTGGTAAACGCAATGCAGGCGGTGTCATTTTCCTTGAGCATGTAACTCAGGGCAGGCAGGCCGTTCACGGTGCCGAATTCCAGTTCGGACACATCAGCGTCATCCTTCAGAGCAGCTTCATACTCTTCCAGGCTCATGCCGTTCATATCCACATACTGAACAGAGATCGCGGCGCTCTCGTCTTCGGTCATGAAGTAACCGATACGGTTTTCACCGGCGTCGACAGCCTTCAGCACATCGGGGATCCAGATTTTCACGCTGATTTCGTCAAAAGTTTTGAATTCACCGGCGATCTGGGAAGCGGCTTCCTCCGCGTCGGCCCAGTTCAGGTCTGCGGCAGACGCGACAGAGCACAGCAGGCACAGGGCCAGGATCAGTACAATCAGCTTTTTCATTATGTTTCCTCTTTCCTTTGGGACGGTATCCCTTTTTTGAGCCGGGAGGCTCACACAACGGTCAAAATCATACAGAAATCGTTTGTTGAAATCAAGAAAAGTGGGACGAAAGGCAAAAAAATGGGACGAGTGGAAAAAATCCGGAACAAATGATATACTATCTCCCATGTGCCGACTAGAACGGGGGAAACGAATGCACATCGCGCTCACTGACGACAGGCCGGACGCACTGGCAAAGCTGTCGAACGCATTAACCGAATATGCTGACCTTCACGGTCTTCATTTTGAACTGTATCCATATTCCGGCGGAGAAGAACTTCTGGAAGCCCTTCCCGCCCACCGCTTTTCCGTCATTTTCCTGGATGTTTTCATGAACGGAATCTCCGGCATCGAAACCGCCGCGAAAATCCGGGAAACAGACGAGGATGTCTGCCTGATCTTCCTGACCACCAGCAAGGAACACCAGAACGAAGCCATTCACTGGCACGTCTATGACTATATCAATAAGGATGAAGGGCCCGAGGCGGTTTTCCGGGTCATGGACCGGCTGCTTCGCAGGCGTCTGCGGGACGCCTGCCCCACCCTCCGGTTCACCGCCGGCAAAACGGATGTCAGCCTGCCCTACAGCGACCTGGTCTGCCTGACAGCGGACCGGAATTACCTGGTCATTCACAGCCGGCAGAAACGGCAGTACCGCGCACGGATGACCCTGTCTTCCGTCTGGTCCCAGCTGGAGCAGGACGGCCGTTTCCTGCAGGTGCTCCGCGGCGTCATCGTCAACATGGATTACATCACCGATATTTCCGACAATACCTGCTGCCTCCAGGGGGATCTCCGGCTTCCCGTCAGTGTCCGGAACCGCACCCGGATTGAGCAGCTCTGGACGGATTACACTTTCTCCAGAATTCGCCGCGAAAGCATGGCGGAAGGAGGAATGTTCCCGTGACCGCTGCCCTGCTCTCCTATCTGATGCTGCTGCCCGCCCAGGTGCTGTGCCTCCTGCCCATGTGCCATCAGCTGAAACCCGGCCGGCGGAAAGCGCTCATCTTCCTGGTGGTGCTGGACGCGGTGCTGTTTCCCCTGGCCGCCCTGGTCACCGTCCGCTGCGAACTGGACATCAATTATGTCCTGTTCCCGCTGCTGCTGGTTTTCTTCGCCGTCTATCAGTGGATTATCAGGTGCCCCGTCAGCAAGTCCCTGTCGGTTTTCATGTCTGTCTCGGCCCTGATGGCGATTCTGTGCAACCTCACCTGCGCCATTGAGGCGTCCATTGACCCCTCCTCCGGCGCAAGCGTGCTCACCCTGCGGTCCGCCCTGCTCCAGCTGGGCATCAACACCGCAGCCGCGGGATTGCTGGCCTTCCCCTTCTATCGTTACGGAAGCCGGCTCATCGATCAGCTGAAACTGCAAAAGATCTGGTATATGACCCTGCCCTTCTCCGCGGTTCTGATCATCTGCAACCTGTTTATCCGTCCCCTGAAATATGAGACTCTGTTTGTAAACAACGTCTTCCGGTCTTTCCTGTTCTCCATTTTTTCCTTCCTCATCCTGTGGAATCTGCTCTGCATCATCTATTACCAGATCGTTATGGGCGTCCTGCATGCCGCCCGGACCCGGGAGAAGATGAGGATACTGGAAATGCAGGAAAGCCAGTTTGAATCCCAGCAGCAGTATATGGAATCCTTCGCCCGCACCCGGCATGACTTCCGCCAGCACATCCGGACCATGAAAAACCTTTTCCATGAGGGAGACTACGAACAGCTGGGCAAATATATTGATGAGTACTATGACTCCCTTCCCGTGCCGGAAACCCGGCGGTACTGTTCCAACACCGCCCTGAACGCTCTGCTGAACTACTACGCCGGCAAGGCAAAGGAAAACGATATTCCGGTTTCCTTCCGCATAGATATTCCTCAGAAGATTTCCGTTTCGGACGTGGACCTGTGCACCATTATCGGAAACATTCTGGAGAACGCCGTCACGGCCTGTCTGGAAATTCCCGCGGAAAAACGCAGCCTGCTCCTTTCCGGCCTGGTGCAGAACAACCGCCTCTACATCGTGGCGACCAACAGCTTCAGCGGCCAGGTCCGGGAACGGAACGGCAAGTACCTGTCCCGCCGCCACAGCGGCAGCGGCATCGGCCTGAAGTCCATCCAGACCTCCGCCGAGAAATACCACGGCAAAGCGGAATTTTCCCACAACGGCCAGGAATTCCACAGCGACGTCATGCTGCTTCTCCAGCCTCAGTAACTATAACATTCGCCGCAGGGCGGCGAATATATCACATCCCGCTTTAGCAAGATATATCACAAATGGCGGCATAATGCCGCCATTTATATCACATGAGCCTGAAGGCAATGCCTTCAGGCTCATATTTCATTTTACATTTCAGGCGTTGGATCTGATAAAGTTGATCAGTCCGCCCGCGAGGATCATGCCCTTCTGTCTCTCGGTCAGCGGCATCTTCACGGCGTAGGTTTCGCCCTTGGTCTCGTTCTTCAGCACCAGGGTCTCCTCGCCCGCCTCGATCTTTTCCCGGACGCCCGGCAGGCTCAGGGTGTCGCCCTGGTCGATCCGGTCGTAGTCCTTCTCATCCGCGAAGGTCAGGGGCAGGATGCCATTGTTGATCAGGTTCGCCTGGTGAATCCGGGCGAAGCTCTTGGCTGCCACGGCGCGGATGCCCAGGTACAGCGGCACCAGTGCGGCGTGTTCGCGGCTGGAGCCCTGGCCGTAGTTGGCGCCGGCCACCAGGATGCCGCCCTTTTCTTCCTTGGCTCTTGCCGGGAAGGTTTCATCCACAGGGGTCAGGCAGAAATCAGCCAGGTGCGGAATGTTGCTGCGGAAGGGCAGCAGCTTCGCGTTGCTGGGCATGATGTGGTCTGTGGTGATGTTGTCTTCCATCTTCAGCAGGACCTTGCCCGTGACCTCGTTCTCCAGGTCGTGTCCCAGCGGGAAGGGCTTGATGTTCGGGCCGCGGACCACGTCCACGGTATCTTCCTGGCCTTCCGCCACCGGCGGGATCACCAGGTTGTCGTTCACTTCAAACTGCTTCGGCTGTTCCACCGTCAGGTCCAGGTCCAGCGTCCGGGGATCCGTCAGCACGCCGGTCAGGGCGGTGACGGCCGCGGTTTCACAGCTGGTCAGGTAGATGCCCGCGGAGGCAGTCCCGCTGCGGGCGTAGAAGTTCCGGTTGTTGGTGCGCACGGAAACCGCGTTGGTCTTCGGGCTCTGGCCCATGCCGATGCAGGGGCCGCAGGCGCTCTCCAGGATCCGGGCGCCGGCGCCCAGCATGTCCGCCAGCGCACCGTTGCGGGCCAGCATGGTCAGCACCTGCTTGGATCCGGGGCCGATGACCAGGCTCACGTCCGGATGCACGGTCTTGCCTTTCAGGATCCGGGCAACGCGCATCATATCCTGATAGCTGGAGTTGGTGCAGCTGCCGATAAACACCTGGTCCACCTTGATGGGGCCGATGTTCTTCACGGTATCCACGTTATCCGGCATATGGGGCTGGGCCACCAGGGGCTCCAGGGTGTTCAGGTCGATATCGACGATCTCGTCATATTCCGCGTCCGCGTCCGCACTCAGTTCCCGGAAATCCGCTTCCCGGCCCTGGGCCTTCAGGAAGGCGCGGGTCACTTCGTCGCTAGGGAAGACAGAGGTGGTGGCACCCAGTTCCGCGCCCATGTTCGCGATGGTGGCGCGCTCCGGCACTGTCAGGGTTTTCACGCCCTCGCCGATGTATTCCATCACCTTGCCCACGCCGCCCTTTACGGTCAGCCGGCGGAGCACCTCCAGGATGATATCCTTCGCCGCCACGCCGTAGGGCAGGCTGCCGCTCAGGCGGATGCCCACCACCTTCGGGTAGGTCAGGTAGTACGCGCCGCCGCCCATGGCCACCGCCACGTCCAGGCCGCCCGCGCCGATGGCCAGCATGCCGATGCCGCCGCCGGTGGGGGTGTGGCTGTCACTGCCCAGCAGGGTCAGTCCCGGGACGCCGAAGCGCTCCAGATGCACCTGATGGCAGATGCCGTTGCCGGGCTTGGAGCAGAAGATGCCGTGCTTCTTGGTCACGCTCTGGATGTACTGATGGTCATCCGCGTTTTCAAACCCGGTCTGCAGGGTGTTGTGGTCAATATAGGCTACGCTCTTCATGGTTCTGACCCGGCCGATGCCCATGGCCTCAAACTGCAGGTAAGCCATGGTGCCTGTAGAGTCCTGCGTCAGGGTCTGGTCAATCCGGATGGAGACCTCTTCGCCTGCCGCGGGTTTTCCACTGACAAGATGGGCGTTCAGAATCTTCTGAGTTAAATTCATACCATTCCTCCGAAAAAAATAACCAGTCACGGCACTCTGGGTGGTAACCTGCTGAGCTAATCCGCAACTGTGATGTTGTTCCATTCCATTATCTGCCATAACCGGTGAAAGTCAACGGATTGCGAGCGAAAGAACACAGGAAAAGCAGCCTTGCAAACCCATCCCCTGTTTGCTATAATATTGAAGTTATCGCGCACGTCGCGGCGCGAAAGCCTGAAACGGCTGCAGCCCGTGTGGGAAAACGGTTGTATTCTTCATCACCAAAAGGAGAGTTGGGAGTTATGAAAGGAATCACGTCCAAGGAACTGAGAAATGCCTGGATCCGTTTCTATGAGGAACGGGGACATATCAATATCGGAGCCGTCTCGCTGATCGGTGACGGAACCACCGGCGTCATGTTCAACGTGGCCGGCATGCAGCCCCTGATGCCCTATCTGCTGGGCAAGGAGCATCCGTCCGGAAAGAAGCGCCTGTGCAACGTACAGGGCTGCGTCCGTACGGTGGATATTGAAAGCGTCGGCGACCCCACTCACTTCACCTTCTTTGAGATGATGGGCAACTGGTCCCTGGGCGATTATTTCAAGCAGGAAAAGACCCAGTGGAGCTATGACCTGCTGACCAAGGTTTTCGGCCTGGACAGCAAGGAAATCTGCTCCACCGTGTTTGAAGGCAATGACGCCGCTCCCCGGGATGATGAAACCGCGGACCTGCTGAAGAAGGTCGGCATCCTGCCGGAGCATATCTTCTACCTGCCCAAGAGCGATAACTGGTGGGAGCTGGAAGGCACCACCGGCACTCCCTGCGGTCCCGACAACGAGTGGTTCTATCCCCGTCACAACAAGCCCTGCGGCCCGAACTGCGGACCGGCCTGCGGCTGCGGACGGTATGTCGAGATCGGCAACGACGTGTATATGCAGTACGTCAAGAACGCCGACGGCTATTCTCCCCTGGCGAACAAGAACGTGGATACCGGCTTCGGCCTCGACCGTATGCTGGCCTTCCTGAACGGCGTGACCGACGGTTACAAGACCGACCTGTTCATTCCGGTTATCAAGCACCTGGAAGAAAAGTCCGGCAAGAGCTACGATGATGATCCGGAAGCCCAGAAGGCCATGCGCATCATCGCGGACCACATCCGCACCTCCACCATGCTGATCGGCGATGTGAAGGGCATCCTGCCCTCCAACGTGGGCGCCGGCTACATCCTGCGCCGCCTGCTCCGCCGCGCGATCCGCTACACCCGCCAGCTGGGTCTGGAATCCTCCGTCCTGGCCGAGGTCAGCCGGATCTTCATTGAGCAGATCTACGATGAAGCTTATCCGCTGCTGGTGGAAAAGAAAGACTATATCCTGGACGAAATCATGAAGGAGGCCGCCCGCTTCGAAGCGACCCTGGCCACCGGCATGAAGGAGTTCACCAAGTGCATCACTGGCATCCGCCGCAAGAATGAGTTCATGGCCCAGAAGGATCCGTCCTACAAGCCGGAAACCGAAATCAGCGGCAAGCAGGCCTTCCGTCTCTACGACACCTACGGTTTCCCGCTGGAACTGACCGAAGAACTGGCTGCCGAGGAAGGTCTTACCGTGGACGCCAATGGCTTCGCCGAAGCATTCAAGGAGCACCAGGCCATCAGTAAGCAGGAAGGCGCCGCCAAGGGTGGTCTGACCGAACGGAACGAAGAAACCGCCAAGCTGCACACCGCAACTCACCTGCTGCAGGCTGCCCTGCGCAAGGTCCTGGGCGACGAGGTTGCCCAGAAAGGCTCCAACATCACTACCGAGCGCCTCCGCTTCGACTTCTCCTTCAGCCGGAAGATGACCCCCGAAGAAATCGCCGAAGTGGAACGCCTGGTCAACGTCGCTATTGACGCTCATGTTCCGGTGGTCATGGAAGAGATGACCGTGCAGGAAGCCAAGGAAAAGGGCGCCATCGGCCTGTTCGAGAGCAAGTACGGCGAGAAGGTCAAGACCTACAAGATGGGCGAGTATTCCTTCGAAATCTGCGGCGGTCCCCACGCTGCCAACACCGGCGACCTGGGCTCCTTCAAGATCCGCAAGGAAGAATCCTCTTCCGCCGGCGTCCGCCGCATCAAGGCCACCATCGCGCCGAAGGCGTAATAGTAATTCAGAATTCAGAATTCAGAATTCAGAATTAGTTTGAATGTGCAGCGCAATGGATTATTCATAGCGCAAAGCTGTCATTTCGACCAAGGCTGAAGGCCGTGTGGAGAAATCTCCCTCCGCCGCAGCGGATAATTCTGCATTCTGCATTGTTGAGGAGGCATCCGTGCTTCAGCACGGCAAATGCCTCCCATGCTACAGCTGTCAAAGGCGCAAAGCGGCTTTGGTAACAGCGATCGCAATATTATGCATTTGGGCAAAGTCCACTGTCCCTTACTACGTCCGAAGGGGAACGATCCGAGTGGTGACCCAGTGGGTCATTCGCCATAGGCGAAAACGAGGTGAATGAGTCAACCGAAACAAGCAATGCGAAGCGCTCCAAGCGAGCAGTGCATCGATTGAGGTTGCGGACGCATTCATTGATTCAAAGGATGGCGGAGCCATCCCTCCGCCATTATTCATTATTCATTCTTAATTCTTAAGTTTTCAGTACTACCCCCGGCCGCAGCCGGACAGGAGCCCTATGAATTTCAACACTGATACCGAATGGTCCCGCCTTTCTGAAAAGACTGCTTCTTCCGAGGACATCTTCAACGGCATCGTCCTCCACGTAAAGCGGGACACCGTCACCCTTTCCAACGGCAGCAGCGCCGTCCGGGAAGTGATCCGCCACATCGGCGCGGTCTGCGTGATCCCGATCACCGAGAATAACGAAGTGATCATGGAGCGGCAGTACCGTTATCCGCTGGATAAGGTGATCCTGGAAATCCCCGCCGGCAAGCTGGACGCACCGGACGAGGACCGGCTTTCCGCCATCAGGCGGGAGCTGCGGGAGGAAACCGGCTACACCGCGGACGAGTGGACGGAGATCGGCGATTTCCATCCTGCCCCCGCCTACAGCGACGAGTACATCACCATGTATATGGCCCGGGGACTGCATAAGGGAACGCAGGATCTGGACGAGGATGAATTCCTCGACGTGTACACCATTCCCCTTTCCGAACTGGTGGAGGACGTCATGTCCGGAAAGATCTCCGACGCCAAAACCCAGGTCTGCGTCCTCAAGGCTGCCCGGATCCTGGGACTGTAAAACTTCAGCTGTGCAGGAAAAAAACAGAGCCGTCACTTGTTCCTGTTCTCCGGCTCTGTTATTTTATTGGCATAACAATAAAACTTTTCGACGCTATGGAAAGGAAGACTGCAAAATGAAGATCGGCTGTGTCAAAGAGATCAAGAACAATGAATACCGGGTCGGCCTGACCCCTGACAACGTCCGCGCCTATATCGCCGCGGGACATCATGTGTATATCGAAATGGGTGCCGGCATCGGTTCCGGCTTCACCGACAATGAATATGTGGACGCCGGTGCTTCCCTGATCGACAACGCCGCGGATGTGTGGCACCTGGTGGATATGATGGTCAAGGTCAAGGAGCCGCTGGAATGCGAATATCCCCTCTTCCGGGACGGCCTGATCCTTTACACCTATCTGCACCTGGCTGCCGACAAACAGCAGACCGATGCCCTGCTGAAGGGCAAGGTCAACGCCGTGGCGTATGAAACCCTGCAGGAGAAGGACCGCTCCCTGCCCCTGCTGGCTCCCATGAGCCAGATCGCCGGCCGCCTGTCCATCCAGGAAGGCGCCAAGTACCTGGAAAAGAAGTTCGGCGGTGAAGGCATCCTGCTGGCCGGCGTGCCCGGCACCCCCAAGGCCAACGTGGTCATCCTCGGCGGCGGCACCGTGGGTATGAACGCCTGCAAGATCGCCGTCGGTATGGGCGCCAACGTCACCATCCTGGATATCAGCCTGAAGCGGCTGGAGGAGCTGGACAACATGTTCGGCGCCCACATCCAGACCCTGGTTTCCAACGACAGCAACGTGGAGCGCGTGCTGAAGGATGCGGACCTGGTCATCGGCTCCGTGCTGATCCCCGGCGGTTCCACCCCGAAGCTGTTCAAACAGAAATACCTGAAGGAAATGAAGGACGGCGCGGTCTTCGTCGATGTAGCCATCGACCAGGGCGGCTGCGGCGAATCCTCCCATGTCACCACCCATGACGATCCGGTTTACAAGCTGGACGGCGTGGTTCACTACTGCGTCGGCAACATGCCCGGCGCCGTGCCGCGGACCAGCACCATCGCCCTGACCAACGCCACCGTGAAGTACGGCCTGGAGATCGCTGCCGCCGGCCTGGAAGAAGCCTGCCGGAAGAGCGAAGTGATCCGCTCCGGCGTCAACACCTATGCCGGGAAGCTGACCAACAGGAACGTGGCGGCTGCCCACGGCTATGAATTTACAGAATTGCAGGAACTCATCTGATATATGGAATTTAAAGATCTCGGTTTATCCCCTTCCCTTCTGAAAAACATCCGCGATACCGGTTATGAAACCCCGACCCCCATCCAGCAGGCCACCATCCCGCTGGTCCTGGAGGGAAAGGATGTCCTGGGCTGCGCCCAGACGGGCACCGGCAAAACCGCCGCTTTCGCCCTGCCCATCCTGCAGCGGCTGAAGGAGATTCCCCCGCGGCGGAACAACGCCAAGGTAATCCGCTGCCTGATCCTCTCCCCCACCCGGGAGCTGGCCATGCAGACCTGGGAGAACTTCCAGCTCTACGGCAAGGGCGAAGGCCTGGACAGCGCCGTCATCTTCGGCGGCGTCGGCCAGGGCGGCCAGGTGGAAGCCCTCCACCGGGGCGCGGAAATTGTCATCGCCTGTCCCGGTCGGCTCCTGGACCTGATGGGCCAGGGACTGGTTCGCCTGGACTGGGTGGATATCTTCGTGCTGGATGAAGCTGACCGCATGCTGGACATGGGCTTTATCCACGACGTGCGCAAGATCGTCCGCACCCTGCCGGAGGAGCGGCAGACGCTGCTCTTCTCCGCCACCATGCCGCCGGAAGTGGAAAAGCTGGCCCTGGACCTGCTGACCGATCCGGAGAACGTGAAGGTGGATCCGGTTACTTCCACCGTGGACGCCATTGACCAGTGCCTGTATTACGTGGACAAGGTCAACAAAAAGCACCTGCTCGCGCAGCTGCTGGAGGACCCGGAGGTGGAAAGCGCCCTGGTCTTCTCCCGCACGAAGCACGGGGTGGACCGGATTGTCCGGGACCTGAAGCGCAAAGGCATCGAAGCCGCCGGTATTCACGGGGACAAGAGCCAGAACGCCCGCCAGACCGCCCTGAACCTGTTCCGCAGCGGCAAGTGCCGGGTGCTGGTCGCCACAGACATTGCCGCCCGCGGCATAGACGTGGCCGGCCTCAGCCATGTGTTCAACTATGACATGCCCATGGAACCGGAAGCCTATATTCACCGGATCGGCCGTACCGGCCGCGCCGGCAGAACCGGCAAGGCCATCTCCTTCTGCTGCATCGACGAGGTCAAGCAGCTGAACCAGGTGGAAAAGCTCATCGGCAAGCGCCTGTCCCTGAAGGAAAGCGACTGGCCCATGGAAGTCACCACGCCCACTCCGCCGAAGGTCCGGGAACCCCGGCCTGCCAGGCTGGACCGGCAGGGCAACGCGCTGGCGGAGCGCCGCCAAGCGGCTGTTGCGGCAAAGCCCGCTGCCAGGCCCGCGCGACCCGCCTCTTCCCGTCCCACCGGCAAGGTGACCATCGGCCGCGACGGACAGATTCATTCCCGTCCCGCCTCCCGGGGCACCGGAAGGCCGGTCCGCAGAGTCAACCGCCAGAAACGCCGCGGATAATCAATCGCGCACCTGAAATCTTTCAGGTGCGCGATTTAATTCATGATACCGAGGATTCGTTTCTGTTCAGGTTGAAACCAATTTACATATTCGCGCAGCGAATAATTCATATCGGCCAAAGGCCGATAATTCATATTGTGCGATTTATCGCACAATAATTCACATTGGCCGAAGGCCAATATTTCATTACGGAATAAGAATGCCAGGGCAATACACTGGCATTCTTATTCCGTGAATCCCATCACGTCCGCCACCTTCGCGGTTCCGCCCGCGAGGGTGTTTATTTTTTTCTTTCCCTGCTTTTTGCTCATCAGGGCGTAGCTCTGCCCGCCGTCCAGGTTATAGACCCATTCCGCGTTGAAGTTTTCCAGGAAGAACTGCTGCGCCCTGCGCAGGGAAATTCCCTTGTCCCTGGATTTGGTTACCGTGAGGATCAGGTAGTTGTTCCGGTCCAGCCGGCCGATGATGGTCCTGGAGGCCTTCCGGTCCGCAAACTTCCATTCCTCCGGCAGCAGGTCCTCGTTGTTCCGCAGCATCGGACAGCCTACATAGAAAGACCAGGTCTGGCTGGGTTCCGTTGCAAGCACTTCTCCGTTCTCCGCACCGGTATACATCTGCAGCCCGTCCGCGTCCAGCGTCAGGCCGTAATAAGGCACGCCCTCCAGGTTACGGAAAACCTCCCCGTCCGTCACCGTCAGGGAGCCCAGCGGCGTGTAATAATAATCCTCGCTGATTCCCGGATAGTTGTCCGGAATCTCCGGGTACTGGGGACTGACAAACCCGCTGCCGTTGATGGCCAGCACTGCTTCCGGCAGCTTTTTCACGATGTTTCCGGGCCGCTGGATGTCCTCTTTCCATTCCGCCGTGGCTTTCCGGATCTGGCGGGCAGGGTCCTGAACCCAGATCCGGGTCAGGTAGCACTTCTCTCCCGCCATAGTAAACCGTTCGATCGCGTATTTCAGGGTCGGCGAATCATACTGCCGGACAATTCTGCCGACAGCGTCTGCCTCGATGTTATCAAAGAACCCTGCCGGTTCCTCTGCTCCGGCTGTGAAAGGAATCAGCAGCAAACACAACAGGAGACAGAATATCCGTTTTTCCATCCGGAATCCCTCCTTCCCGTCGCTCACGCCTGCTCCTGCATATAGCGCTCCGCCAGGCGTACGGACGCCATCGCGTCCTTTCCGTAGCCGTCCGCGCCGATCTCCCGGGCATACTCCTCGGTCAGCACGGCGCCGCCCACCATCACCTTGCACCAGGGGGCCTTTTCATGGACCAGTGCCACGGTTTCCGCCATAGCCGGCACCGTGGTGGTCATCAGCGCGCTCAGGCCGCAGATCGGCGCGTGCAGGCGTTCCACCGCCTCCAGCACCGTTTCCGGCGGCACGTCCTTGCCCAGGTCTGCCACCGTGAACCCGTAGTTCTCCAGCAGCAGCTTCACAATGTTCTTACCGATATCGTGGATATCGCCCTTCACGGTCGCCAGCACCACAGTCCCCTTGGAGGCCTGTGCGTCCCGGTTGCCCGCCATCTTCTTGATTTCCGCCACGGCCGCCTCCGCGGCTTCCGCGCTCATCATCAGCTGGGGCAGGAAAATCTTCTTGGTTTCAAAACCCTGGCCCACCTCGTCCAGTGCCGGAATAATCTCTTCCTTCACCAGATCCAGGCTGTCCCGCCCTTCCTCCAGCGCGCTGCAGGTCAGGTTGGCTGCTTCCTTGCAAAGTCCCTTCACCACCGCGCGGCGCAGACCCTTTGCCTCGGTCTCCTTTGCGCCGCCCGCCGCGCCGGCCGCCGGCGTTACCGCCTGCATGGTGGGCAGATCATTGGCATACTGAATATAAGCTGCGCAGTTTTCATCCCGGCCCGTCAGGGTCCGGAAACTGATCATCGCGCCCATCATCCGCTCATTCAGCGGGTTCATGATTGCGCCGGACAGTCCTCTCTCCAGCGCCAGCGTCAGGAAGACGCTGCCCAGCACTTCCCTCACCGGCAGGCCGAAGGAAACGTTGCTGACGCCCAGCACCGTGCCGCACCCGGTCTTTTTCCGGATCATCTTCAGCGCGTCCAGGGTCACCCTGGCCGCGTTTCCGTCCGTGCTCACCGTCATTGTCAGGGTATCGAACAGGATATCCTTCGGGCGGATCCCGTACTTCGCAGCTTCCTTCAGGATCTTTTCGGCAATGGCCAGCCGGCCTTCCGCCGTACCGGGAATTCCGCCCTCGTCCAGCGTCAGGGCAACCACAGCCCCGCCGTATTTCTTCACCAGCGGGAAGATCGCGTCCATAACTTCCTGCTTGCCGTTCACGGAGTTGATCAGGGCCTTGCCGTTATATACCCGCAGAGCCCGCCGCATCGCCTCCGGATCGGAAGTGTCCAGCTGCAGCGGCAGGTCTGTCACTGCCTGCAGCTCCTGCACCGCCTGTTCCAGCAGGGCCGGTTCGTCCACGCCCGGCGTACCCACGTTCACGTCCAGTACTTCAGCCCCGTGCTCTTCCTGCACAATGGCCTCGTTCAGCACATAGGCCATGTCGCCCTCTTCCAGGGCTTTCCGCAGCCGTTTCTTGCCCGTGGGGTTGATCCGTTCGCCGATGATCACCGGATCTTTTCCCAGTTCAACCGTGTGTCCCCGCGAAGCGATAACGGTATGATTCTTCGGCTCGATGGCCGGAGGAATCTTTCCTTCCGCGGCTTTCTTCACAGTGCGGATAAAGTCCGGCGTCGTGCCGCAGCAGCCGCCGATGATCCGCAGGCCCTTTTCGATCAGCGGGACAATATCGGCGGAGAATTCTTCCGGCCCCACGTTATAGACCGTCTTTCCGTTCTGCTCCTGGGGCAGACCGGCGTTGGGCTTCATCAGCACCGGAACCGATGCCGCCGCCAGATACCGTTCCACAATCGGAGCCAGCGCGTCCGGTCCCAGGGAGCAGTTAACGCCCACCGCGTCCGCACCCAGGCCTTCCAGCATGGCCACCACCGATTCCGGCGTGCCGCCGGTCATCAGCTTGCCGTCCGCGCCGTAGGCACAGGAAACCATCACCGGCAGGTCGCTGTTTTCCTTAGCGGCCAGCAGGGCTGCCCGGGCTTCCGCGCTGTCGTTCATGGTTTCAATGAACACGCAGTCCGCTCCGTACTTTACGCCGAAGCGTACCACTTCCGCAAAGTCCTGCACCGCTTCCTCAAAGTCCAGGTTCCCCAGCGGCTTCAGCAGTTTCCCGCAGGGGCCGAGGTCCAGGGCAATGAACCGCTCCTTCCCGTCGCTTATGGCCTTCCGGGCTTTGTCCGCGCAGGCAATGGCCGCCCGGACCATTTCCCCGCACTCTTCCACGCTATAGCGCAGCGGATGCACCCCGAAGGTGTTGGTCAGCACCATATCGCTGCCCGCTTCATAATAGCTCCGCTGGATCTCGGTGATCACGTCCGGATGGGACATCCCCCATTTTTCCGGCGCCTCACCCGGTTTCAGGCCTCTTGCCTGCAGCAGCGTACCCATGCCCCCGTCCAGGAAGAACGGGCCCTTTTGCAGCAATTCCTTCAGTTTCATTCAGGCTTTCTCTCTTTCATTCCGATGATTGCCGTCACGCTCTTGCTCGGCGTCATCAGCAGGCTGTCCGTCAGGGTAATCCCTACCGTCCGCCCGCAGTCCAGGGCAGTCATAACATCCTTCTGCATTTCCAGCGGCAGGTCCCCGTATCCCGGGGAAAACCGGTCCGTCAGCTGTTTGTCCGGAAACTGCTCCGCCAGCTGCCTGCACAGCCGGTCGCAGCCGCCCTCCACCTGCTGTGCCCCGATGGCGTGCATCAGCAGCGCCTTTGCCGGGGAGGAAAGCTTTGCCCGCGCGATACGGCGGTCCATTTCCGCCCCCGCCGTGCAGGCAAACAAGATGATCTCGTCACAGCCCTCCAGGTGCTCTCTCAGCCCCCGGGAGTTTGTCCGGGCAAAACCCAGGTCCAGCTCCTCCCCGTCCCGCTTCAGGGGATACCGGCACCAGACCGCCCGGCACTGCACCGCGCCCTTCGCTGCTTCCAGGCTTTCCTTCAGCGGCAGCTCCTCGGGAGCCGGCGCGAAGGAGGGCAGCATCGCGTAACGCAGGATTTCTTTTTCGTCAAAGGGGATTTCCCCCAGTTCGGCCAGCCGCAGTCCTTCCTTCATCAGAAGGTCCTCCCCAGCATGCCGGACAGGTGATCCTGGATCGCCGCCGCCACATCCGGCTTGTTCATCGTGTACACATGCACATGCCGGATTCCGTTGGCAAACAGGTCAATAATCTGGTCGCAAGCATAGATGATGCCGGCCCGCTGCATCGCCTCCGGCGAGGAACCGAATTTGTCCACCAGGCTGGTAAACCGCCGGGGCATGAAGCTGCCGGACAGCTTCAGCGCACGCTTGACCTGGTTTGCCTTGGTAATGGGCATGATACCCGGCACCACCGGCACGGTGACGCCCACCTCCCGCAGCTTGTACAGGAAATTATACAAAAGGTTATTGTCAAAGAACATCTGGGTGGTCAGGAAGTCCGCGCCCGCCTCCACCTTCTCCTTCAGGTAGCGCAGGTCCTCCGCCTGCACGCTGCTTTCAGGATGCACTTCCGGATAGCAGGCCGCGCCGATGCAGAAGTCTCCCGCCTTCCGGATTTCCCGGATCAGATCGGATGCATGCGGGAAGGGACTGTTCTTCATATCCTCCGGCGTCATGCCTTCCGGCAGGTCGCCCCGCAGCGCCATAATGTTCCGGATGCCCGCGTCCTTCAGGGTCTTCAGGTAGGCGCTGATGTCCTCCCGGCCTGCTCCCACGCAGGTCAGGTGAGCCAGGGTCTCCACCCCGTCCGTGTTTTGCAGCGTCCGTGCGATTTCCAGGGTGTATTTTCCGCCCTTGCCGCCCGCGCCATAGGTCACGGAAATAAAGGAGGGCTTCAGCGCCGCAATCTCTTCCGTCGCCTTCAGCACTTCCTCAAAGGTCGCGTCCGTCTTTGGCGGAAACACCTCAAAGGAAAGCGTCAGATCCGTGCTCCGGATCGTGTCCAGTATCCTCATCGTTCAGCGTCCTCTCGTAATCTTCAATTCAGAATTCAGAATTAACATGATCAAAATGCAATGGATTATTCGCCGCCTCCACACTGTCATTTCGACCAAAGAATCCGGTAGGATTCTGCGTGGAGAAATCTCCCAGCCCGTCCACGTTCGGGAACCCAATCGGAACTACACCGTTTTCAAAGTGACAGGCGGAAACACTATATCATTCTGCATTCTGCATTATGCATTATGCATTTGGCATCGCTTTGCGATGCCACTATCATTGCTATTCTATTATACATTGTGAAATGCCGGTACACAATTCTCCGGAAGCCCGCATCCTGTCTTTCTCTCGTTCCTTCTGCACTCATAGAAATACCGCCGGAGTGTTCACTCCGGCGGCATTTGCCAGTCGTTTAATGCCTTAGTCCCACAGATCAACGCTGCCGATTTCATCGCCGCGGACCCAGTGAGCCTTGTTCTGGTCCACGCGGACGTACACCTTGTCCACCTTGCCGACCTTCTTCAGGATCTCTTCGGGGGTGATGATTCCGCCCAGGGGAGACTGGATGATCACTTCAGGGGTCTTGGCGGCCTTCTTGGCGGGTGCGGCTTTCTTGGCCGGAGCTTTCTTGGCGGGAGCAGCAGCCTTCACAGCCTTTTCCGCAGCTTTCACAGCGGTCTTGGCGGCCTTCACGGCAGCCTTGGGAGCCGCCTTTGCCGCGGCTTTCTTCACGGTCTTCTTTTCAGCTTCAGTTTTGGAAGCTTCTTTCTTGACGGTTTCTTTCTTCGCAGGCATGAACGTCCCTTCCTTTCCTTTTGTTGTCTGTATCATATCATACAGTTGCCGCGGTGACAACAGCGGCTTCGCCGGAAGCCGCAACTCCAAACTCTGAACTCTTCACTTTTCACTATAAACTCATCACTCATCACTCTGAACTGAACACCGCTCTGTCCCTATTGCGTTCCCGAACGTATGCGGGCTGGGAGATTTCTCGACTCCCTTCGGTCGCTCGAAATGACAACGTGCACGCTATGGATTATTCCATACGCCCACATTGCTGTTAATTCTGAATTGTTGAGCAGTTGTCCAAATCTCTGATTTGGGTAACAACTGCCATGCTACAGCCGTCAAAGTGCCAATAGGCACTTTGGTAACGGCGATCGCAAAATTATGAATTGCTTCTGTACCACGCATAGTACTTTACATCTTTCAGGTTGATCAGGCTCAGCACATATCCTCCATCGTTCATTTCAAACCAGTCATAGTCCGTTTTCTGCACATGCCCGTGCGCCGGCGCTTCCTCCCGCGGCACGCCGAGGATGGACACAGCCACGCCGCCGTCTGTCGTCAGGCACTGACCGTACTTTTCCGGATACTCCTCAATCACCTTCTGAAACCGCTCCCCGTAGAAGGGACTCAGTCCGCAGTGGATCACCAGCGGATAGTCCAGCCAGGCAGCCAGCGCCGGCTCCTGCTCCGCGGTATAGCCAAACTCCTTCAGGGTACCGATGTACATCATCACATGACGGGATTTGGTTTTCTCATGCTTGATCACCAGCAGGTCGCCGATCCGCAGGGTATCCTTCAGCTGCTCATAGGGCGGCGCTTCGTGTCCCTTGCGCGAATCATACACGTGATACTGTTTCTGTTCCCACTGCGTCATGATGTCCGACAGGCTGGGATGTGCCTCCAGGCCGCAGGCCTTGTACACATGCCGTGTAAACCCGGTGCAGTCCAGGCCGTAAAAGTATTTCTTCCCCTTCTGGAAATAGCCGGAACCCTTTTCACACAGCTTCACAAAGTAATCCGGATAGGCCATGTAAAACCAGCCGTTTCCCTTCGCGCCGCTCAGGCCGCCGTAAAAATACGGCACGCCGTAGGGAAACAGCGGCTCAATCTTTCTACCCGTCTGTTCCTCATACCGCCGGACAAAAGGATTTCCGTCCTCCAGCAGCTCAAAGGCTGCCTCGATCAGATCGGAGGGTTCCCGCTGCGCCCGGCCCGTTCCGCAGGGCAGCAGCAACACTGCTGCCAGCAGCGCCGCAGCAGTCCGCAGGATCCATCCGGTTCTCCCTTTCATGCGGGACATCCTCCTTTTGTTTTTGTTCTAAAAGAGTATATCACGAATAATTTCTGTATACAAAATCCCATCACTTTTGTATAATAACCCTACATGTTTCAGGGTAATTCCCGGAGGTGAAACGGTTATGGTATATAACACAATTCTGGAAGCGGTGGGCAATACGCCCATGGTCCGGCTGAACCGGATGCCGGAGGAAGGCAGTGCGGAAATCCTGGTCAAGGTGGAAGCGCTGAACGTTGGGGGATCCATTAAGACGCGCACCGCGCTGAATATGATTGAGCAGGCGGAAAAGGAAGGCAAGCTCTCCCCGGACAGCATCATCGTGGAACCCACCAGCGGCAACCAGGGCATCGGCCTGGCGCTGGTCGGCGCAGTCAAGGGCTACCGGACGATCATCATCATGCCGGACTCCGTGAGCGAAGAGCGCCGCAAGCTCATCCGCCATTACGGAGCGGAAGTCAAGCTGATCCATGACGCCGGGGACATCGGCAAGTGCATGGAGGAATGCCTCAACTGCGCCATGGAGATGAAGGCAAAGAACCCGAAGGTCTTCGTTCCCCAGCAATTCGAAAACCCCAACAACACCCTGGCCCACAAAAAGCATACCGCGCTGGAAATCATGGCCCAGGTGGCCGGCCCGATCCACGGCTACTGCAGCGGCATCGGCACCGGCGGCACCCTCACCGGCATCGGAGAAGTGCTCAAGGCCCAGTATCCGGATCTCGAGATCTGGGCAGTGGAACCGGAAAACGCCGCCATCCTCGCCGGAGGCACCATCGGCACCCATATCCAGATGGGCATCGGCGACGGCATCATCCCGGATATCCTGAACCGGGAAATCTATGACGATATCTATGTGGTTACCGACGCGGAAGCCCTGGAAACCGCCCGCCGCCTCGCCAGGGAAGAAGGCCTGGTCTGCGGCATCTCCAGCGGCACCAACGTGGCCGCCGCCCTGAAGCTGGCCAAGAAGCTCGGGCCCGGCAAAACCGTGGTCACCGTGCTTCCCGACACCGCCGAGCGCTATTATTCCACGCCCCTCTTCGGCGTGTAAGCAGTCCATCTGAAATCCCGCCTTCCATTCCGGAAGGCGGTTTTTTCATTCGTTTTTCTCAGACTGTTCAGCCGTCTACCATTCCCGCAGCGCCTTTTGCAGCCCGCGATCAATATCTTTCCGGGTTTCCCTGCATTCCTTCGGGTATTCTCTCCCGGCCCTGAACATGTATTTCACCAGCAGGCCGGAGCCGACAGGCAGCATACTTTTCAGCAGGGACTCCGGGAATACAAAGTGGGTGCCGTGTTCGTAGAGCAGGGATTCCCATACGCACTCATGCGGAAGGCTGTTCAGCCTTTCCTCCATGCGTCGGATATACTTGCAGGTATCCCACAGCACATCGTCTTCCGCGCCGACAAAGAGAATCTGTCCCCGTATCCGTTCCACTTTGATCTTTTCTTCCTCCTGCACCGGATGAAGCCGCTCCGACTCGTCAAACATCGGCCGGGAAGCGATTTTGTCCCCGCCGGCCTTTGAAGCTTCCTGGATTTTCAGCCAATACTCAGGATGCCGATACGCGAAGGGAAGATACGGAAGCGGTTTTCCCTGCCAGCTGACAGTGGACTCATGATCCCCCGGTCTCTCCTCCATACCGTCCTTTCCGTCACGGTAAAACCCTTCCATCACAAAATCAGAGGGCGACATCGCAATGGTCAGGGTGATCTCCGGATAATAGGACGCGGCAATCAGGGCCAGCATCCCGGTCGTGGAAGCTCCGGCGATGCCGATCTTTTCGATTCCTTTTCCCTTCAGGAATTCAATGGCTTTCCCAAACCGTTCCAGCGGATAATTATGGTGGCCGTAATCCTTCTTTCCCGCGGACATCGTCAGCGCGTGGCATCCATTCCGGATCATCCATCCGGCACCGCGTTTGGCCATATAATCCGCCGCGGAATCCCCAGCATCAGGATCACCGCTTTTTTGCTGCCCGCAGGGCCGCCATAATACGCGCCGATAAACCCGTCTTTTTCTGCTGTAAACACCTGCATCTTATTTCACCACCCATGTCATGATTCCGGCCAGTACTGCGCACAGCACCGCATAGCCCACCGTCCCCGCCAGCCATTTTCCGATCTTATCCTGACGGTTGATATACGGCTTCATCTCTTCCGTTCCCGGAATATCCCAGGCCTTTGTGTGGCAGACCCAGTATTCGTCAATCAGCAGCCTGTCAATAACATTGACAATGGACAGGATAGCAAACATCTGCCAGAAGCCCGGCCAGAAGCCCCTCGCGCCGTTAACGGCGTAGGCGCACACAAGAACATAGAGGAAATAGGTCGATAATCCGAGGATTTTGAATACAGCCTGGTTTTTCTTTATCTTTTCTTCCGTAATCAGGCCGCTGCGGACGCTTTTCTCCTGCACGTCCTTATGATACAGGAACACCATGTTCACAGCGCCGTTGCGGATACCGACGGCGCAGTAAAGATACAGCAGCAGGCCCAGGATCAGACCTTCGATCAGGATTTTCAGGAACATATTCTTTTACACCTTTCTCAGATAGAAATCGCAGCAGGCAGCTCCTTTGCCGATGGTGCCTTTGCGTTCAAACTTCAGCCCCGGCAGGTTACCGTATATATCCGTTCGTCGTTCTCGCAGAAGATCTTCGTCAGTTCCGGACAGCCCAGCTCTGTTAAATACCGGTTATAAGGGCAGGAGGTTACGTCCATGCGGTACGCCCCTTTTTCCTTCGGATAAAATACATTCGAAAATCCGCTGTTCGATCCGAAGATTTTCTTAGTCATGGGATCCCAGAATTTCACAAACAGGCTCCGCATGCCCGGGATTTTCATCATCCTGATCAGGCTCTTCGCGGTTCCGGCGCAGCCTTTCACGGCTGCGTCCTCAACAACCGCATAGGCTTCCTGTTCACCAAGCTCCTCTTTCACGGTCAGATATACAGCCGCCGCAGGAAAGATCCGGCTGTCCGTATGAATGCGTACGCCCTTTGGGCGCGAACCATGCTCATCCAGGATGCGCGCCAGCTTTTCCGTCGCCTTCTTCCACAGTTCATCGCTCTTTCCGGTCCGCAGGTCCAGTTCTGCTTTCATCAGGCCTTTCTTTTCCATGATCTGTTCTGCCGCTGTCATACTCCGTCACCTTTCCTTGACTTCTGTCTGCCGCATATTAGTTATAGCTAATATTGACATGTGTATTATATACCAAGCAGCCCGAAAAGCAATGCTGAAATATCCGAATCCACATCTAACCCGGCAGGGCATATCAAAAGGCGGCAGGAGTAACCCTGTCGCCTTGTATCCCTTTCCGGCAGGCTTGCCGGAAATCCCTGTCAATCCAGAATCCGGCCATCCCTGGATATCGTAATCACTTGCCAGGGAATAAACTTCCCGCTGCTTTTCAGCGCCGTTTCCGCCGCCCTCTGCAGGCCTCCGCAGCAGGGTACCTCCATCCGGACAATGGTTACGCTTTTGATTTCATTCTCCCGGATGATGGCGGTCAGTTTTTCGCTGTAATCCACATCGTCCAGCTTGGGACAACCGATGACGGTGATCTTTCCCCGCATAAATTCCTCATGCATGTTGGCGTAGGCGTAAGCGGTACAGTCGGCAGCGATCAGCAGCTTTGCCCCCTGGAAGAACGGAGCCTGCGCGGGCACCAGTTTAATCTGGCAAGGCCATTGATTCAGCCGGGAAACCGGACGGAAATCCCGGGCAGCGGGTTCTTCATCCTCCGGTCGGTTAAACTGCATCATTCTGGAGCCGGGGCAGCCGCCCGCCGGCTGTTCTCCCCCGGCTGCCAGATGCGCCATCATTGCCTCCCTGCGTTTTGCTTCATCCTCGATTTTCATAATCTCTTCCACACCCATCGGTTTTTCTTTCTGTTTTGCGGCTTTTACGGCCGCCTCATCATATTCCGGCGCTTCCCGGTTCTCAAAGGAGATGGCCCCCGTCGGGCAGCCGGGAAGGCAATCACCGAAGCCGTCGCAGAAGTTCTCCCGTACCAGCTTTGCCTTCCCGTTCACCATTTCAATAGCGCCTTCATGACACGCCCTGGCGCAGAGCCCGCAGCCATTGCATTTTCCCTCATCTATCCGGATAATCTGCCTGATCATCTTCATTGCTCCCTTCTTGTTTTCACAGGCACAGTATAGTATGATCAAGGAGAAAAATATGTGGTTATAACCACATTTTGACCATTTATCCGGAGGACTCCCAATGTTATCTGAACCGTTAATCCGCAGCGCAGTCATTTTTCATGGCATGACTCAGGCTGAAACAGACGAAGCGCTCCGCTGCCTTTGTGCTGAAGAACGGAAATACCGGAAAGGGCAGGTCATCCTGCAGGCCGGAAACACCACCTCCAGGATGGGGCTTGTTCTGGAAGGAAGCGTCACCATTGAAAGCAATGACCTTTGGGGCAACCGCACCATTCTGAGCCACATAGGCCCCGGTGAATTCTTTGCCGAGACATATGCCTTCCTGCGGACAGAACCTATGCTGGTTGATGTTTCAGCCAACGAAGAAAGCCGGATCCTTTTCCTGGATCTTGCCGTTCCGGACGATTCCGCCCGGAGCGCATGGCAGGCGCTGCTGATCCGGAACCTGCTGATAATCTCATCACGGAAAAACCTTCACCTTTCCGGTCGCAGTTTTCACACTTCGTCCAGGAGTATTCGCGGCAGGGTCATGTCCTACCTCAACACACTGTCGCTTCAAAAAAAGAGCGTTTCCTTCGATATCCCCTTTGACCGCCAGCAGCTTGCCGACTATCTGAATGTGGAAAGAAGCGCCCTGTCCAAGGAACTGGGAAAGATGCAGAAGGAAGGCCTGATCTCCACCAGGAAAAAACATTTTATCCTTCTGGAACAGCAGGAATAACAAAGCGGGCCGGGATAAACTCCCGGTCCGCTTTGTCTCTTGTCGCTTATACGAAGTTTCAGCCCAATCTTTCCGCGCCGGTCCGGCTTTCCCGAAATGCTTTTCAGCAGTTTCACAGAAAACCATGCCCGGAAATCCGTCACAACGTTCAGCGCCGCCATGCCGAGATAAATCAGCCGGGTTATTTCCGGAAGGCGGCGGGCACCGGTTTGGCAGCCTCCTGCAGTTCCTTTTCCCGGCGGGAAGCAACCTCGTCCGGCATTTTCCGGATATCCCCGGCCCTGGTCAGAGCCCACTTGGTCAGGCTCGGGCCGACCAGCTCATAGACCAGCACGGAGAAAAGCACAATATTCCGGACCAGCGTACCGTCCGTGCCGCCCAGCACCCGGTAGGCTGTGGCGCACATGCCCAGGGCCACGCCGGCCTGAGGCAGCAGCGTGATGCCCAGGTATTTCCGGACCGGTTCGGGACTGTGAACCATGGAGGAGGACAGGCCGGCGCCCAGATATTTGCCCAGGGACCGGGCGACAATATAGACCACGCCGATCAGGAGCACGGCAGGATCGCCGAAGACCTCAAACTTCAGCGCCGCGCCGCTGAGCACAAAGAACAGGGTCACGGCCGGGCCGGACCAGCGGTCCGCCTGCAGCATCAGGTCCTCGCTGAGGGGGCAGAAATTGCAGAAAACGGTGCCCAGCATCATGCAGACCAGCAGGGAGGAAAACCCGAAGGTAAAAGGACCCACCGGAATCTTCAGCTGGCTGACGGCAACCGTCAGGATCACGCTGCCGACAATGAGGGCGTTCCTGTTCCGGTGGGAATGGAAGAACCGCTCCAGCCAGGTCAGTGCCAGGCCCACCAGTCCGCCGAAGGCAAGGGACAGAAGGACCTCCATAAGCGGCTCCAGGATCAGAGCTGCCAGGTTGGTATCCCCGTCTTTCAGGGACTGGGCAATGCCGAAGGAGATGGCAAAGATGACCAGGCCAACCGCGTCGTCCAGGGCAACCACCGGCAGCAGCACGTCCGTCACCGGCCCCTTAGCCTTGTACTGGCGGACCACCATCAGGGTGGCAGCCGGGGCGGTAGCCGCCGCGATCGCGCCCAGGGTCACAGCCACAGGCATAGGCAGCAGGTCCGGCATGATAAAGTGCAGGGCAATCAGCGCCGCGTCCACGCACAGGGTAGCGAAGCAGGCCTGGATAATACCGATCACCGTCGCCTGCTTCCCGGTCTGTTTCAGGGCGGAAAGACGGAACTCATGGCCGATGGCAAAGGCAATGAAGCCCAGGGCCACATCCGAGATCATCGAAAGGGAATCCACCTGCTCAAAGGTGTTGAAACCCAGGCATGGAACCCCCAGCCGTCCCAGGACGCAGGGGCCGATCAGCACGCCGGTTACCAGGTAGGCAGTGACGTCCGGCAGATGAAACTTATCAAACAGACGAGTCATCAATAGTCCGGAGAACAGGGCAACCGCAATCAGCAGAAGCGTTTGCATAAGTATTGATCGCATCCTTTCATATGAAAAGGCCCACCATGTATCCATGATGAGCCGTGATGCCGTTCTGTCTGATCCAGCGGTCTGCCGCCCATCCGTTGGTGATGTCTCCTCGAGCACAGGGACGGTAATTGGTTGGATCGCTGTTCCTTTGTTCGGCACTTATTATATTCCCGAAAACGGGACTGTCAAGGGAGTGAATTGTGTTAGAATCATAGAAACGCGCAAAAAATGTAAATACTTTTTTGCGCCTGCAGCGTTGAAGCATAACGCATCCAGCCCGCAGGGCGCCGGGACGCGGAGAAATAGCGGCGGTTATTTCTCCGCATCCGGCCTTTTTTCTGTCTTTGCGGTGGATTAGGATGTGAGCATCGGGAGGCACTTCTCCCCAAGGAGGATACAGAAATGGAATTCTTAGCCGTCATTATAGGGATTGGTATAGGGTATGCCCTGTACCGGAAAAACCGCGCAAACCGCGAAGAAGACTATGACGATGATTATGAGGAAGAGGCCCGGTTCGAGCCCCGGGAACCCGTATACCCGACCCGGAACCTTTCTTATGAAGAGCCCCGGAACACAGATCCCAACGCGGCGATCCAGGAAATTGACGAGGCGATCCGCGCCGGCGAGCGGGCCCTGGACAGCCTGCGGGAAGCCAAGAACCAGCTGAACTCCGCCCGGAACTGGGGCATCTATGACATGATCGGCGGCGGCCTGATCTCCAGCATGATCAAGCACAGCAAAATCGACCAGGCCAATGAATGGATGGATCAGGCCAACCGGGACCTGCGCTGCTTCGCGAAGGAGCTGCGGGATGTGGACGGCGAGGACCTGCAGATCGATACCGGATCCCTGGTCACCATGCTGGATATCTTCTGCGATAACTTCTTCAGCGATTTGCTGGTACAGCAGAAAATCAACGACGGCCGTGCCCGGATTGACGCCTTGTCCGAAAGGATTGAAGACGTCCTGTACACACTGAAGCAAAGAGCCAATGGCATTGCACGGCAATACCAAATGCAGAATTAAGAATGCTGCGATCGTCGCTGTTCCGATAACTATTCGAGAAGACCTGCCCTGACATATCTTCCCGAAAAACCAATGAAAGATTCGTCGGCATCTGGTTTCTCTTCCGGCTTCCGGCCGGAGGAAGATCAGCTGTCTTCGTATAACCGTTTTCCCGCATCCGGGAAAACGGAAAAACAAAACGGAGGAAGAAAGATGAAACGAATACTGTCCCTGTTCCTTGTACTGGCGCTGGCAGTCAGCACGCTGCCCGCCCTGGCGGAACCGGCTCCGGCAGACGCTGCCGAAGCGGCCGGCCTGCCCGCCGTGGGCGATGTGGTCGAAGGTTTCGAAGCGAAAGAAATTCGTCCCTTTGACATGATCGGCGCGACCCTGGTGTCCTTTGAGCATCAGAAGACAGGTGCGAAGCTTCTTTACATCGCCAATGAAGATACCAACCGCGCCTTCCAGCTGACCTTCCTGACCCGGCCGATCGACAACACCGGCCTGCCCCATGTGTTTGAACACAGTACCCTGTCGGGCTCGGAGAAGTATCCCAGCAAATCCCTGTTTTTCAACCTTCTTTATCAGTCCTATACCACCTTCGTGAACGCCTATACCGCCGACTATATGACCAGTTATCCGGTGGGTTCCCTTTCCGAAGCGCAGCTGCTTGCCATGGCGGATCTGTATACAGACTCCTGCCTGCATCCGATGATCATGACGGATGAAAGCATCTACCGTACGGAAGCCTGGCGGTACGAAATGGCGGACATGGACAGCCCCCTGACGCTGAATGGTACCGTGTACAGCGAAATGACCGGTGCCCTTACGCTGCAGAGAAGCGCCACTGACAACGCGAGAACTGCCACCTTCCCCGGTTCCGTGGCGGCTTATAACTCCGGCGGCATTCCCCGATACATTCCGGACATGACCTGGGATTCCCTGAAGGAATACCACAACCGGTTCTATCATCCGTCCAACTGCCTTGCTTTCCTGTACGGCTCCTTTGAGGATTACACCGCTTTCCTGAAGCTGCTGAATGAAGCCTTCGCTCCCTATGAAAAGCAGGACTTCTCCTTCACCGACAGCGGCTATACCCGGATCACGGAGCCCGTGGTCACCAGCGTTCCCTACGCGGTGGCGGAAGGCACGGATACCACCAATCAGTCCACCGTCAATTACTATATCCTCTGCCCCGGCCTGAGGGAAAACAAGGAAGAGCAGCGGATCGTGGATCACGCGGATCTCATGCTGATCACCACCGGTTCTCCCCTGATGGAAAACCTGAAAAAAGCCTTCCCTGCCGGAAGCTTCACCTGCTCCCGTGAACCCGCCGGACCCGATGACGCGGTGCTTTTTACGGCAAACAACGTCAACAAGGATGACGCGGAAACATTCCGGAAGATCGTCAATGACTCCCTGAAGCAGATTGTGCAGGACGGTTTTGATCCTGTGCAGGTGGACGCGACCGCGACCCGCCAGCTGCTGACCGGTAAGCTGATCATGGAAGGCGGCAGCCCGATCCAGGGCGTCGTCGGTGAAATCTGCGACAGCTATGCCCAGACCGGCAATCCCTTTGAATACTGCGAAAAGATGGAAGCCCAGGCCCATATCCAGGAGGAAAACGACAAGGGCCTCCTCACTGCCGCTATTGAAAAATGGCTGGCAGATCCGGCACTGTATACCCTGACCACCACCTATCCCGAACCCGGCCTGAAGGAAAAGCAGGACGCTGCCCTGGCCGAAAAGCTGGCGGAGATCAAAGCCGGCATGACGGAAGAGGAAAAGCAGGCCATCATCGACGCCACCAACACGAAACCCGCAGAGGAAGACACCTCTGAAATGGTCGCCTCCCTGACGGCTGTCACCGTGGCTGACCTTCCCGAAGAAGTCCGCGAAATCCGGTATACGGATGAAACCGGCGCCGACGGCGTCCGCCGGATGAACATGACCGCCAACGTGGACGAAGTCGGACTGATCGACCTGTTCCTGGACGTCCGCGGGCTCTCCCAGGAAGACCTGCAGTATGCGCGTCTTTTCTCCCAACTGCTGGGTCAGCTGGACACCGACGCCCATACTAAGGAAGAGCTGGCCCTGCTCATGGGCCGTTATCTGACGGGCGGAAGCTACAAAATCATGTCTTTCGATACAGCTGACAGGAACGACGTTACCGCTTACCTGGCTGCCGAGTGGATTGCCTTGGACAAGGACCTGGCCGCCGGCTATGACCTGGTGAAGGAAACCCTGTTCCATACGCAGTTCACGGACATCCCGGCGCTTACCGAAAAGATTTCAGCCCTGAAGTCCAGCGTCCGCAGCACCATTTCCGCTGCTCCCTTTATGGTGGTTACCACCCGCCAGGCGGGGATTGACGATCCCCAGTCCAGGCTGCAGGACTACCTGAACTACACCCCCTATTACGCCTTCCTGGAAAGCGTGGAGCAGCAGATGGCAGCAGAACCGGAAGCGGTTGTCGCCCGCCTGCAGGCGGTCCAGTCTTTCCTGGCCAACCGCAGCGGAGCCATGGCCATCTATGCCGGCAATGAGGACTCCATCGCGCTCAACGCGCCTCTGGCGGATGCTTTCTTCGCGGATCTCCCCGATGAAAAGCGGGAGTATCCCGCCTATAACCTGCCGGCAGCCGACAGGAAGGAAGGTCTTTCCGTAGACGGCAACATCCAGTACAACTGCCTGACCGCTTCCTTCCGGGAGCTCGGCATTGAACCGGATTATGCCTTTGACGTCATCGGTTCGGTCATCTCCGACCAGGTGCTGATTCCCATCCTGCGGGACCAACTGGGCGCCTACAGCGTCTCCTGCGGCATGAACGGCGACACCGGCCTGATGATCTACTCCTATCGGGATCCCAACGTAAAGGCCACCTTTGACCTGTATGACTCCATCCCGGAAAAGCTGGCCTCCATGGAACTGACCCAGGACCAGATCAACGGCTATATCATGCGCCAGTATTCCGCCATCGCGACGCCTGCCGGCGAACTGATGGAAGCCATCTATAAGCTCAACGCGGTCCTGCAGGGACGTCCCGAGGACGAAACGCTGCAGAAGATGCGCGCCTATAAGAGCGTAACGCCTGAAACCGTGAAAAATGCTGCGGCAGCTTATGCACTGCTGGCGGAAAAAGGCGCCCGCGGCACTGCCGGCCCCATCGGTGCCCTGCAGGCCAACAGCGATCTGTATGACGCGATCCTGAATCCCTTCCATACGGATGACCTGTCCAAGGTTTCCTTCTCCGACGTAGCGGAAGACAGTGAACTTCACGACGCAATCTACGCCGCCTTTGCCGGCGGCCTGATGCAGCCGAAGGAAGAAGGCCTCTTCGCGCCGGATGAACCCGCCACCGCAGGCGATTTTCTCGGCGGACTGTATATGCTGATCGGCGGCGGAGCCAATGATCCGGAAGCCTGCAAGGCAGCCCTGAGCGCCAACGGCCTGATCCCCGCGGATCTGGATCTGAACACTGAACTGACGGAAGGCCTCCTCGGAACCGTCCTGACCGCCCTGGGCGTCCCCGGCAACTCCGGAGCACCCGATACAACCGTCACCCGTGCCGAACTGGCCGCGCTGTTCGCCCAGCTCACCGGCAAATAAGATAACCCAGGTATACCCAGGGACTGCCCGCAAGGGCGGTCCCTTTTTCGCAGGTTCGGAACAAAAAGACGGTGCTGCATGGTGCAGCACCGCAAGAAAGGGATGGGTGTAAACATCTATATTCAAAACATCACTGCCGGTTTCCCGGCGGGATGATGTTCGTCGTTGGCGGGAGCCGGCCGCGTCTCCCTTTGACAATGACATCATAAACCGCCAACCTTATCTGTAGCTTATGAGTATGTGAATAATATATGAATTGTGAGTGTGCGCTTTGGAAACCTGGCGGGGCAATTCATGCCGCGTTTTGCGGCAATTGGCGGCAACCTGCGGCAATCCGCCGCTTTATCCTATATATATAATATATAATAATACTATATAAAGGATATTATAATTATACTGTACAGAGCAAGGTACCTTTTCAACCCTGCGGCAAACCGCCGCAGGCACAGAGTGCTCACCGGAAAGGCCCGCCGGGGTACAGAAACAGCAAATCAATTTTATGATTCCTCAAACATCTCCGCTGCCTTCTTCAGATTATCCGTGATTGGGATATGCTGGGGACAGGCTTTTTCGCACTGCCTGCAGGTGATACAGTCAGAGGCTTTGTGCCCGGGCTGGGCCGCGGCGTTATAGGCGTCCCTGGCTTCCTGCATCTGGCCGTTGCCCAGCTGTTTGTTCATGGCGGCAAAGATATCGGGAATCAGGATGCCCTTCGGACAGCCTTCCGTGCAGTAATGGCAGGAGGTGCAGGGGATGGTGGAGGATTTGCCCAGGATCCGCTGGGCCTGCTGGATAATATGCTGTTCCTCTTCGTTCAGGGGCTGGAAGTTTTTCATATAGGAGAGGTTATCCCGCATCTGCTCCATGTTGGACATACCGGACAAGACGGTAATGATCCCGTCCAGGGAAGCCACAAAGCGGATGGCCCAGGAGGCGCAGGACATGTCCGGGTGGTAAGCCCGGAAGAGTTCCTTCACTTCCTTCGGCGGGTTGGCCAGGGTGCCGCCCTTCACCGGCTCCATGACGGTGACGGATACGCCGTGTTTCCGGGCCACCTCATAGTTTGCCCGGGAGGCCACAGAAGGATTCTCCCAGTCCGCGTAGTTGATCTGCAGCTGGATGAAATCCACCTCCGGGTGGGCAGTCAGGAGTTTGTCCAGGAGTTCCGGTCCCGCGTGGAATGAAAAGCCCACGTGCTTGATCAGTCCCTTGGCTTTCTGCTCCTGGGCAAAGTCCCACAGGTGGAACTTATCATACCGGGTATAGTTGTTTTCCATCAGGGCATGGAGCAGGTAGTAATCAAAGTACTCCGCGCCGGTGCGCTTCAGGCTGGTCTGAAACTGCTGTTTCGCGGCCTTTTCCGTAGGCGCCATAGCGGCGTTGATCTTGGTGGCCAGGGTGTAGCTTTCCCGGGGATAGCGTTCCACCAGCGCCTTGCGGGCGGCATTTTCCGATCCCAGGTAGACATAGGCGGTATCAAAATAGGTAAATCCGGATTCCAGGAACAGATCCACCATCTGCTTCACCTGTTCCACATCGATACCCAGACCTTTCCGGGGCAGGCGCATCAGGCCGAAACCCAGCTTGGGTGTATCCTTTCCGAAGTAATCCGACATTCTTTCCACCTCCGAAGGGAGTTTCTGCTGTTGATATACATCTTTTCTGATAAATCCATTCTACAGCAAAAAGGCTGAGGATAAAAGGCCGTCCGCCGATATTTTCCCCTGCCCTCCCCAATTTGTTTGATAATAATAATACTCATTACTGCCATCCGGTTCCGGTGATGCGTATGAATAGGTGCCTGCGATGATAACCGCCGGCTGAAGAAAAGAAAGTCCCGCCTGATACGGCGCTGAAAGGAAGGAAACCCCATGAAAAAGATTCTCAGCTTCGCCCTGGTCCTGATGACCGTTCTTGCCCTGATGATCCCCGCCTTCGCCTCTGCGGAAGAAGCCGGCGGAATGGACATGTGGGTCAACTGCGAAAACGGAAAGCGCCTGAACGTCCGGGAAACTCCCAGCACTGACAGCGGCATCATCGTCCGGCTGGACTGCGGCACCAAAGTGCATGTGGACTACAGCTGCGGAAACGGCTGGGTTGCCATCAGCGACTACCACTTCTCCGGTTATGTGCAGGCGAAGTTCCTGGTCAGCCAGAAGCCCGGCAAATATGAAATCACCGAGCGGGACGATGACTTCAAGACCGTGAAGAACCCCTACCTGGTTACCGCGAAAGCCCGCGGCACCAAGGATAACAGCAGCGTCGGCCTGCGCGAGAAGCCCAACAAGACCTCCAAGGCCATCCGCCGGCTGACCGCCGGAGATCAGCTGCAGGTGATTGCCCGCGGCAAGGTCTGGAGCAAGGTTGTGGACCTGCAGACCCGCAAAACCGGCTATGTGGCCAACGACTACATCCAGAAGAACTGAGAAGAACAATGACCCATTGTCTCCTGCAGCAGGAGGAAAGCATATGGACAGCAGCAAGGATGAACTGACTCCCGAAGACACGGACTGCAAGCCCCTCACCGATGAGGAATTCGCAGAGTTTCAGAAAGCTGAGAAGCGCAAGGAGAGAACCATCGGCGGCATCATCTCCGCCATATGGGACGCGATCAGCTTCTTCCTGTAAGGATATAGCTCATATCAAATATACCGGTTGAAGGCCGGTTTCATCATACAAGAACGGCGCGGATCGTTGGATCCGCGCCTTTGCTGTATGATCGCTCATCATTTATCCCTGAGGGGGGTCATCCTCGTCTGCATCCGGAGTCTCTTTTGCCATGCCGTAGGCAAACAGCCTCTTCAGGTCAGTCCAGGCCATGTTCCGGGTCTGGCCGCCCATGACGGCGGCGATCAGGGTCACGCCGTTCTCCTGGTAAGCGCCCACATAGCAGAATCCGGCGGTGGAGGTATAGCCGCTCTTCACGCCCGCCGCATGGGGAATATAGTACTGGGACAGGGGGTTGAAGAGTTCCCATTTCACGGTAACCGGCAGTTCTCCCCTTTTTTCTGTTGCCGGCAGGGTGTATTTCAGGCAGGTCACAATCTCGCGGAACAGGGGCTGCGTCAGGCCGTAACGGGCTGCCGTCACCAGGTCCCGCGCGGTGGTGTAATGCCCGGCCGCCGTATAACCGTGGGGATTCACAAAGCGGGAATGCTTCATTCCCAGTTTCTCCGCTGTCGCATTCATCTTTTCCGCAAAGGCCTCCGGGCTTCCGGAGCAGAGCACCGCCACCGCGTTGGCCGCGTCATTGCCGGAGCGGATCATCATACCGTAGAGCAGATCCCGCATCACCATGGTTTCCCCCGGTGTGACCGGCACAAGGGTGCTGTCCTTCGGGACCTCCTTCGCCGCCTCCGGGATGACCACTTTTTTCTCCGGATCGCACAGTTCCAGCGCGGTCAGCAGCGTCATGATCTTCGTTGTGCTGGCCGGCTCCGCCGGTTCATCCGCCGCCTTTTCCAGCAGCACTTCCCCGGTGGAGGCGTTGATCAGGCAGGCTTTTTCAGCGTAAAGGTATGCGCCCGTCAGCGTTTCCGGCTGCGCGTCGTCAAAGCAGAGCGGCGCCTCAAAGCCGAAGTCCTTCAGATCACCCGTCAGCAGCAGATATTCCGCTTCCGACAGTTTTCCGTCCGGCTGAATCTTCTCCGGCTCCCGCGCTGCCATATGCTCCTCAAAAGCCTTCACCGCGTTTTCCGTGTTTCCGCCATACTGCCCGTCCGCCTTATCCTTCAGCAGGTTCAGGCCGATCAGCTGCTGCTGGACTTCCTTTACCCGGCTTCCCCAGCTGCCCTTCTGCAGGGTCCGCAGCAGCCCGCTGTTTTGCTCCTGCAGGATCAGCTGCGCCGTCTTCGCGTCCGGGATGCCGGTGGGCTGCACGTCCATCCCCGCCTCCGCCAGAATCGTCTGGGCCTGTAGGATGGCCGCGGTGGTTTTCTTTCCGGGAATTCCGTCCGCCTTGCCGATTTCAAATCCAAGGGCAATCAGCCGCTCCTGCAGAGCTTTGATATCCGTTCCCTCCGCCGGGGCCGGCAGGGCGGAAAGCAGCAGGAAAGCAGCCAGTATGGCACATATCATCCTCCTGAACGGTTTCCGCACTTTCATCGCCCCCTGTCCTGTTCCTTCGTCTCTTTCCGTTCTGATAATAGAACGACGCACCCTGCCGTTTTATTTCAGAAAAACCGCAGGGTCCTTCCCGCATTTTTTCTTTCCCGGGGTATTGACCTGGCCGTTGCGGCCAGGTTTATGCTTTGCCCCGTAAATGAAAGGAGGACGGATTATGAAGGATCTGAGCCTGTTAACCTGGAAGGAAATCAAGGCGCTGGACAAGGATAAAAGTATTGTCTCCGTTGTGCTGGCGCCGATTGAGGAGCACGGATGGCATCTTCCCCTGGCAACCGATCTGCTGGAGGGAGAACACTGGAGCCGGGGCGCCCTGGCCCGGGCGGAAGAGGAGCTGGACGCGGAATGCTTTTACCTGCCGGCCTTTCCCGTGGCCGCCGCGTCAGTGAACGAATTCTACGGCTCCATCCATTTTTCCATGAAGACAACGTATGCCGTTGCCCGGGAAATACTGGAAAGCCTGTGCTGCATGGGATTTCAGCATATCGTTGTCATTGCGTCCCATGCGGATCCGCAGCATCAGATTGCAGTTGAGAAAGCCGTCCGGAAGGTCAACCGGAAATACGGAATCCGCGTCATCGCCCCCATGGGGCCGATCTTTATGGGCGCCGGTGTCGAAGAGCCGGAGGAACTGAAAAGCTTCCAGGCGGAGCACCCGGATGATTACCACGCGGGCTGGGTGGAAACGGCCAGCCTGCTGGATATGGATCCCTCCCTTGTCCGGGAAGGCTACCGGGATCTGCCGGACGCCCGGATCACGGACCGGGACATGATCTTCCGGAAAAAGCAGCTGGCGGCCATGGGTGAATACGGGCATATCGGGACGCCCCGCCTCGCGACCGAAGCGCTGGGACGGCAGCTGAACGAGAATTGTATTGCCTCTCTCTGCGACGCGGTAGTAAAATTTTACCGCAGAAGCGGCTATGCGCCGTATACGCACTACGCTTTATACAGCATTCTCCCGCTCCATCTCGGATTTCTCAGGAAAGTCAGAAGAGCGAAAAGCAGAAAGGAGAAAGACTGATGTATTCCAGAGGTCAGTTTGCCGTAATCGGGAAAGTAGGAAGAAAAGCCCTTCGCCTGTATCATGAGGAAGGGCTGCTGGTTCCGGCCTATATCAACGAAGAAAACGGTTATCACTATTATGCGGAGGAACAGCTCGCGGTTCTGGAAAAGATCCGGAGACTCCGGAGCATCGGCCTGTCCCTCTTTGAAATCCGGCAGGTGCTGGAAGGAAAAGCAGATGAAAAAGAGGTCGTCCGGGGCCGGATCACGGAGCTGGACGAGCAGCTTCAGGCTGTCAAAGAGCTGGCCGCCGGCAGGGAGCAGGAAGAGGAAACCGCCTGTGACGCCGTTCCGGACATCCGGCCGTTTGAATGCAAAACCTGCCTGTATATTGATGAAAATGTGGAAAAAGAAGACCTGGGGATATCCGTAGGCAAACTGTATGAGCAGGCAGCCCGGGAGGGACTTTCCGCCCAGGGAAGCCATTTTGTCCTCTATGAAAACCTGAACAGTGAAGAGAAGTTTTCCATGCGGACCTGTCTGCCGGTTTCCGGCGGTGACGGAAAAACCCTGACCAGGGTCTCTGAAGCAAAATGCCTGCATCTGCATTTCACCGGGGGTTTTTCGAAGATCGGAAAGGCGCATGAAATCATCCGGAAATACGCTGAGGAAAACCGGATCAGCCTGGCCGACAGAGCCTGTGAGGTATATAACAAGGACCTGTCTGCGGACGTGTATTATCCCATACTTTAAGCATTCCCGCCGAATCTGCAGCAGTCCTGTGAACGGTTGGTTCACAGGGCTGTTCTTTTGCCCGTTCTTTTCGCGTCCGCCGGAAAACACGGCATCGTCATCCTTTCCTGTCGGTTTCCCGGCAGTTTACCGCTTTCTGCTCACTATGTGCACAAAGCTGCATACAAGTTGCAAATATTGCTCCGTTGTATTACACTGTTCATAGTTTCTGAATAGAGGAGGGTTCATTTCCGGCCGGATCCATTCCGGTGTTTTGAGCTGGGATCCGGGCAATGAGCCATTTGTTTTCCGCGCAGCAAGAGCGTTCCCGCTCTTCTGACTGTTCCGCGTCCCGGGGCAGTATACACACTATAACGGAGGGAAAAAAATGAAAAAACTGTTATCCCTGTTGCTTGCGCTGGCTCTGTTTGTCAGCGTCCTGCCCGCGATCGCGGAGCCGGCTCCTGCCGACGCTGACGAAGCCGCGGGTCTGCCCGCCGTCGGCGATGTAGTCGAAGGCTTTGAAGTCAAGGAAATCCGGCCTTTTGAGATGGTCGGCGCGGATCTGGTGCTGTTTGAGCATCAGAAGACAGGCGCGAAGCTCCTCTATATCGCCAATGAGGATACCAACCGTGCCTTCCAGCTGACCTTCCCCACCCGGCCGATTGATAACACCGGCCTGCCCCATGTATTTGAACACAGCACCCTGTCCGGTTCCGCAAAGTATCCCAGCACCGGACTATGGTTCAACCTCAGCTATCAATCCTACCAGACCTACATGAACGCCTATACCATGGACGCCATGACCAGCTATCCGGTGGCTTCCCTGTCCGAAGAGCAGCTGCTCGCCCTGGCGGACTTCTATACGGACTGCTGCCTGCATCCCATCGTCAAGGATCGGGAGGATATCTACCGCACGGAAGCCTGGCGCTATGAAATGGAGGACATGGACAGCCCCCTGACGCTGAACGGTACCGTGTACAGCGAGATGACCGGCGCCCTGGACCTGCAGGAAAGCGCCCTGGACAACGCCAACCTGGTCACCTTCCCCGGCGCCGCCCTGACCTTTAACTACGGCGGAAAGCCTGAAGCGATCCCGGACATGACCTGGGACGCCCTGAAGAACTACCACGACACCTATTACCATCCGTCCAACTGTATCGCTTATCTGTACGGTTCCTTTGAGGATTACACCGTCTTCCTGAAGCTGCTGGACGAAGCCTTCAGCCCCTATGAGAAGAAGGAATTCTCCTTCACCGACAGCGGTTATACCCGGATCACCGAGCCTGTAGTTACCAGCGTTCCCTACGCTGTGGCGGAAGGCACCGACACCGCCAACCAGTCCACTGTCTACTACTACATCATCTGCCCCGGCCTGAAGGAAAACAAGGCGCAGCAGCGTGCCGCGGACCACGTCTGGGAGCTGCTGGGCAACAACGGTTCCCTGCTCATGCAGAACCTGAAGAAAGCCTTCCCCTCCGGTTCCTTCTCCTGCGGCCGCGAGCTGGCCGCCCCGGATGACGCCCTCGTCTTTGTGGCACACAATGTCAACAAGGAAGACGCGGAAGCGTTCCGCACAGTGGTCAACGACTCCCTGAAGCAGATTGCGCAGGACGGTTTTGATCCGGTTCAGCTGGATTCCATCGTGACCGCCCAGCTGTTGAACAACAAGCTGGCGCTGGAAAACGGGGAGCCTGTTGATTCCGTCATCATGAACCTGGCGTATGATTACGCCGTCACCGGCAACCCCTTTGATTATGTCGAGTCCACGGAAGACCAGGCCAATATCATGGACGAAAATGCCCAGGGCCTGCTGACCGCCGCCATCTCCGACTGGTATGTGGATCCCGAGCTGTATACCCTGACCACCACCTACCCCGAACCCGGCCTGAAGGAAAAGCAGGATGCCGCCCTGGCTGAAAAGCTGGCGGAGATCAAGGCCGGCATGACGGACGAGGAAAAACAGGCGATCATCGACGCCACCCACGCCGAACCCGAGGAAGACGAAAACGCCGAAATGATCGCTGCCCTGACCCCCGTTACCGTGGCGGACCTGCCCGAAGAAGTCCGCGAATACGCCATCACGGATGAAACCGGTGCGGACGGCGTCCGCCGCATGAACGCCGTGGCCGGTGTGGACGGCGTGGGCAAAGTGGACCTGTACTTTGACGCCCGTACCCTTCCCCAGGAGGATATCCATTACCTGCGCCTGTTCACCCGTCTGCTGGGCCAGCTGGACACCGACGCCCACAGCAAGGAAGAACTGGCCGTCCTGATGGAGCGTTACCTGATGAGCCGCACCATCGGTGTGGATACCTGCGATACACCGGAAAAGGATGACGTCATTGCTTACCTGATCGCTGAATGGGTCGCGCTGGACGACGATCTCGCCGCCGGTTATGACCTGATGAAGGAAATCCTGTTCCACACTCAGTTTACGGACATCCAGACCCTTTCCGAACGGATCACCGCCCAGAAAGCCTTTGTACGCAACACCATCAACAACAGTCCCTACGTTGCTCTCTATGCCCGCCAGGAAGGCGTCGGCGATCCCAGAAGCAGGTACTATGACTACCTGAACTACACCGCCTATTATGCTTTCCTGGAAGAGCTGGAAGCGCAGATGGCCTCTGAACCGGAAACGGTGGTTGCCCGCCTGCAGAACATCCAGTCCTTCTTTGCCAACCGCAGCGGCGCTGTCGCCACCTTTGCCGGCAACGAAGCTTCCATCGCGGTGAACGCGCCTCTGGTGGATACCTTCTTCGCAGATATCGCATCCGAAGAGCGGGAGTACCCGGTTTATGACCTGCCGGTTGCCCCGATCCGGGAAGCTGTTTCTGTGGACGGCAATATCCAGTTCAACTGCAATTGCGCCGCCTTCAGTCAGATCGGCGTCGAACCGGATTATTCCCTGAATGTCATCGGTTCCCTGATCGCGGACCAGCTGCTCATTCCCGTCCTGCGGGACCAGATGGGCGCTTACTCCGTCTGGTGCGGCACGGACGGCGATTACGCCATGTACCTGATCTCCTACCGGGACCCCAACGTCAAGGCTACCTTCGACCTGTATGATTCCATTCCGGAAAAGCTCGCTGCCATGGAGCTGACCCAGGAACAGATCGACGGCTATATCATGCAGCAGTATTCCAGCCTGGCAAAACCCGCAGGCGAACTGGGCGGCGCCGTGACCGCGATGACCAATATCCTGCACCGCAGGCCCGCGGATGAAAAGCTGCAGCAGATGCGCGCCTACAAGAGCGTGACGCCCGAAAGCGTGAAGGCCGCCGCCGAAGCCTATGCCAAGCTGATGGAAAAAGGCTGCCGCGGCACCGTGGGACCGATCGGCACCCTGCAGGCCAACAGCGACCTGTATGACGCGATCCAGAACCCCTTCCACACCGAAGACCTGTCCCAGGTTTCCTTCTCCGATGTGGCGGAAGACAATGAACACCATGACGCCATCTATGCCGCCTTCACCAGCGGCATGATGCTGCCGAAGGAAGAAGGCCTCTTCGCGCCGGATGAACCCGCCACTGTCGGCGACCTCTTCGGCGGCCTGTTCCTGCTGATCGGCGGCGGTTCCAATGATCCCGACGCCTGCAAGGAGACGCTGGTAGGATACGGCCTGGTTGCCGAGGATCAGGATCTGAACGCGGAACTGCATGAAGATCTGCTCTGCGATCTCCTGACTGCCATCGGTGCCGAGATGACCACAGAAACCCCGGACGCCGCCGTTACCCGTGCGGACCTGGCGGATCTGTTCGTCCAGCTTGCCGGCAACTGATCCTTTCCCAATCAAAAAGACGGACTGCCTCCTCTGAGGCAGTCCGTTTTCAGTCATTATATTTCTTGATGCAACACCGTTTTTGCAGAAAAACGAACCAGTTTTGCAGAACCGGTGGCAATTGCAGTAATCTTTGTGTATGCTTTGTGTGGTTCAGAAAAACAACACCACTACCCATCCTTACTAAGATTCCCTTACCGGGAAGGAGGCAGGGGCCGGAATCGGGGGGTTACGGTTCCTGCCTCCGTAACCAGATACACTCCATAACAGAAAACCTGAGGAAATTACTCCTCAGGTTTTCTGTTATGGAATCAAACCGCGATACAAGATATGAGTCAATGTCTGTCAGAAATTGCTGTAATCTGAACCAGAATATTGTTATACAATTTGGCAATATGATAAAATACATAGCAGCTATGAAAGGAGTGATCCTCATGAAGAAACTCATATCCTTTTTCCTGGCCCTGACCATCCTGCTGGCCGCCTCCTGCGCCTTTGCGGAGGAGCCTGCCGCCAATTCCGCCATCCGCTATGAGGGCGCCGGTTTCGATACCCCGGAAGACGCGGTTGCCTGCTATATGAACGGCCTGAAAAACCTGGACTTTGAACAGATGCTGAGCGCCTATGCCTGGGAAACCCTGGCCAGCCATTATTCGGTGGAGAAGTTCCTTCAGAGGATAAAGGCCTATATCCCGACAAGCTATGTCAGAATGCCCGCCGCCAATGATTTTATGGTTTCCGCAACGCTTCATTCCCTCCGTGCCGCGGAGATCAGGATGATATACAATTCCCTGGAAGCATACATCCTGGGCGAGGATTACCCGGACGGAAAAACAATCCCCCTGAAGGAAGAAGGAGATGTGGAAGCTTTTCTGCAGAAGTATAACAACAGCAGGCTTGAAGCGCTGACCGGTATGTCGGATATCATTTTCCTGACGCCGGATTCAGTAACAGATAACAAGTTTTCCCTTGAAATAAACCAGGAGAACCTCAAGAAGCAGACAGCCCAGTACGGGGCGGACGAGGTGGTCAATGTGGTGGCCGTGGCTTTGATCAGCGACGGAACGATTCTGTGCATGCCCACCGTGGCCCGGTACGGGGACCGGTGGTATATGGTTTCCGTCAACAGCATGACAAGTATGATCCTGGGCGTGGATATGAACCACCAGGCTTTTATGTTCCGGGAAGTAAAGCCGGAAGATTTCTTCCGCTGAGTGTATGATCAAAAATGGACACTGTCCCCAGTGTCCATTTTTATCCGATCGCTGCTTTTTCCCGGAAGAGGTAGACGCCGGTGATGTTTTGGGTGGCGTCATCCCTCGCAACGCCATACAGTTTTCCGGCTTCTTCCCAGATGTTCCAGATGTGCTCCAGGTGGTGCCGGGAAATCACCTTGCCGTCCCAGCCAAAGAAAACAATCGAATCATAGGTGAAGCCTGCCACACCACAGCAGAGGCATGCCCCTGAAAGAATCATATGGTGCGGGTAGAGCGGAAGCTCCAGCCGGATCCGGCTCACCTTGCCGCTGAAGATGTCCGTCCGGATAATCTCCCAGCCGTGATCTTTTGTTTCATTGGGTGTATAGGTATATTGTCCGATATACCGGCCGACATAAGAACTACCAAGGGTTTTTCCCGGCACAGTCCTCCGGATTTCATTGAAATCCCTGTCCAGGAAGACGAACGCGCCCGCTTTGCAGCTGTAATACACAAAGCAGTCCAGATCTTCCCTCCAGCACAAACACCCGAGATAATCATCGGTATACTCGCGCTGCGCCAGGACGGATCCGTCCTCCGGCGACAGCCGCCATACCATGTCGTGCTGACTGTCCATCCGGTCGCCCTGGATTACGACGATCCCGTCCCGGCTGACGATCGAATTATATGTAAAGTATTGCGGGCCCCAGTCCGCCCTGAAAGACCATCGTTCCTGTCCCTGATCATCCAGGCAGACAATCTCTCCCTCATTCCGGTAAGAGATCCTGCAGCTCCCGAAATTCGTCATGAGCGTCCGGGGCTCTGCATTTCCCAGAAGCCCTTTACCGTTATTTTTCCGCAGGCTCACCGGCCACTCCTCCCGGGGCAGCAGTTCCGGCTGATAACGGTTCGGCCGGTTGCGCAGGGCCTTGGCCCGCGCGTTCATCCGGTCGTAGGTTTCTGAGCTTTTGAGCACCGGAGGAATTTCTTCCTGCTCGTAGGCGGCGTCAAAAGGCAGTCCGAAGGTTTCCTCCAGTAAAGCCAGTTTTTCATCCACCGACACCCCGCGTTTGATAGCCCACAGCTTCTTCAGGGCCAGGGGATCCTCCGGGAAAAGGTTTTCCGCCACCTTCCTGACCTTTTGGTTGTATTCGCCACAGTCCAGATAGGAGAGCTTTTTCCCGTCACGGTAGTAATACAGGCCGAAAGCCTCGTCATCATAGAGATAAAAGATCAGCACGTCGCCGGGAATGAACCGGGCCAGGTACATGAGTTTCCGGGTGTTGAACTCCTGCAGGAGCAGCACAGACCAGTCCCCGTATCCGGTCAGCAGACGGCTTTCCTTAGGCAGCCTTTCCTTCAGGCTGTCCGTATGCTCATTTTTGCAATACAGGTTGCAGAACGACGCGCCCATTTGAGTGCCCTCATTTCAGATTCATGATCCGCGGCGGAACCACAGCCGGATCATTCTTTATTGAAGTGTCTTTTGTGGCCTGTGATCACCGGGTTCTCCGGGAGCTTGCCGGAATCCGCCATATAGATCTCGATCATGGAGAAAGTCCTGCTCATTTCATACAGAATGACCTCAACAGGATAGCCCTGATCCAGGGATACTTCCATATTCAGATAACTGCGCCCCGGCTTTCCCATAGAATACTCAATGGTTCTCGGCAGGAACAGGAAGGAATAATAGGGAGTGCTCTCTTTCGAGACAATATTCTCTTTCCGGAGCAGGTCGCTGTGCGGATGTTGATCCTTCTCCAGTTCCGACGCCAGCGCGTCAATGATATAGCATTCCAGCGGCGTCAGGGTTTGTTGATCTTCCCCTTCGATCAGGTTCAGGTGGACGTTCTTCGGCTCCCCGTCAACGACAACATACACCACCTGGTGATGCCAGAACGGGATGATGTTCCGGTCAAAATGACTGACAATCTGCTTCAGAAGCGCATTGTTCCGGTGTTCCAGGTCCGCGGTGTTATAGATTGTAAAAACGTAGGTCTTATAGGGCAGCCAGGACAGATCCCGGATTTGCTCCAGAAAGCGGTCCACCCTGCCGCCGCAGTGTTCGGGAAACTGGAGTTCCTTCTGGACTATATCGATAAAATCCTGATAGCTGGTGATCTTTGATCCGTCGACGGTCACTTCCAGCTGGGCAGTGGCCGGAAGATACGTCTCCTGCTTTACCGGCTGTTTCAGCCTGGAGGCCTCCTTCAGCAGGTAGTCATGAAGCATCCGTTCCGCCTTACCAATCTCATCGATAAACGGATCATTGACGTCGCACGCATCATTATCCAAATAGATATGACAGGCTCCGCTGATACAATTCTTATTAAGATCCTGCTCCAGCGCCAGCAGCTGCTGCTCGTAGCGATAGATATAATCTTTGTAAACCCCAGCGTTCCGGACCGCTTCCTTCTTCCGGAAAGTATTGAGTACTTTCCGGACCTGGTCAGTCATCGCCTGCTTGTCCAAAACCGGCGGTTCCTCTTCAGCAGCTTTCTTCGCTTTTTCTCTTTTCAGCCGGATAATCCCGACATACACAGTGCCCAGAGCAACGAGCTCAACCAGAACCAGGAATACTATCGCCATCTGCCAGTTGCCGCGTTTTCGGCTGGCCACCGTGAAAAAGGACGGTATTGTACAAATGGCAAATATAATGCCAGCCGCTATCAGTTCCTTCGGGGTGCTTTTTCTCCTGCGCATGTTGATTTTTCTCCTGTACAGTTTATCCGGCCGTTATTTTTTCCGTCCAGCGCCGCAGCTTTCGCAAACCATATAATCCTCTTTCTGTGCGGTGCCGCAGTACGGACAGTATACGATCTTCTTTTCCCGGGACTTTTCCGCGTTTACCGCTGCAGGAACCGGAGTGGGCGCCGGAGCGGACTTTTCTTCATGCTTAAGCCGTTCCGGGACGTTCTTCACAGGTCCGAGTCCATCATCCCTGCCTTGTTCTTCCACGCGAAAAACTTTGACAGCAACGGACACCAAAGCAACCAGAAAAATAACAACAATAAAGGAATTCCCGGAACTGGTCCCTGGGTAAAATGATGAGTAACGGAAACTGCTGCTGCTTGCATTTGCGGTCATGAAAATCCCAACAGCCAGTACTGCAAACCCGCTGATGATCTTATTCTTCGGCGTTGCCTTTCTGTCCCGGTTCCGGAGATTTTTCATCATCTTTTCCATCCTCCCTGCAGAAATCGACCGGATCCTATGTCCGCCTCGTTCTTTTCTTACCCGCTTTTGCCTGTTCCGGTCTATGGTTTGATCTTATCAGTGCCTGTCCAGAATTGCTTCAATCTGAGCCAGAATGCTTTGATAATCAGCATTGAGCCTGCATTGAAAGGAACCATCCTCTCGCCGGATATAAAAATCTGTCAGGCCGGATCTGGGCGGAAACAGGCTTTTGTAGTCTGCTTTCAGAATCTTATATAATTCACATAAGTCGGTCTGTTCATCTGATAAGACAATACCGATATTATTTCCCATTCGGCCTATTGTCCGTTCCGCATACCGGGTCTCCGGATCCTTTTCGTTTTTGAGGATCGTGTATAAACTATGCAGCAGATGATCCAGTGAACGGATATCAGCCAGATCTCGATTCATGCGTTTACCCTCTCTGTCGCTGCTAATCGGTCTTGTTACTGCCATTATAAACAGAGGGGAAGACGGGCGCCATACTTTGGCGGAAAACGTTACTCAAACGTTACATGTTTTACGGGAAGAAGAGGAAATGGACACTGTCCCCAGTGTCCATTTGCAACAGTAGCCTTTACGCTGGATGTATACGGACACGTGGATGAACAGATGCAGAAGGACAGCGCCAACCGGATGCAGGCCTTCCTGGAGACACTGTGTTCAGGAAATTAATCATATAGCAGTTGCCGGATCGTTTCCGGAATGATATATGGAAATATCACCCCGATTTCCCGGACAGAAAGCATCCCGCATGATCAACTCGGGAATTGCTCCGAAATTTCCCGGGATAGCATCATCTCAGCACGTCAGTTCTGTAAAATCACCCATTTTTACCGAGTTAATTGCTATTTATTATAATAAACTCGGTAAATTTGTTGATTTTTGCCGAGTTGACATCTATAATGATGTATATTCCGGAAATTCCCCGGGATTTTCCCGGAATGTTCCCGGATCATTCCCGGACCGTTTGGGGACATATCGCCTGCTTGGGAGGGAAAAGCATGCCGTACCAGGATTTCAGAATTCACAGCTTTAACCTATCGCCGGATGAAGCGAATGATCTGTACAGCAAAAGGTATAACGGCGAATCCACGCTTCGCCTTGGATTTGATGTTAAAGGTTCTGATTCTTTTGTTGTGCTGAATCCGGAATTATTAAAGCTTATCTCTTCTATCTACCAGGAGGATAAAAAGCTCTTCCTGCTTTCAGCCAAGATACCGGCCTTTGCGCTGGATCAGTTTGTTGACACCTCAATGGTAGAGGAAATCCAGCAAAGCAATGAAGTAGAAAACGTGAACAGCACACGCAAAGAGATAAAAGACGCAATGGATGCTGTCAGCCAGGAACGCCATGGAAAGCGTTTTGTCAGCATGGTCCGGAAGTACAGGATCCTGCAGTCAGATAAAGAGATTCCTCTCGCAACATGCCAGGATATCAGAAACCTGTATGATGAATTTATTGCAGACGAAGTGGTCAGGGATGATCCCACCGACCAGCCGGATGGTGAAATATTCCGCAGCTCTACAGTTTTTGTCGGCAACCGCCATGGGCAGAATATGCATGATGGCCTGTACCCTGAATCAAAGATCATTACAGCCATGGATTCCGCATTATCTATTCTGAATAATGAGAACTATGACATTCTGATCAGGGTTGCTTTATTCCACTATTTCTTTGGTTATATTCATCCCTTCTACAACGGCAACGGAAGAATGACCAGGTTTATCAGCAGCTATATGCTGTCAAAATGTTTCTCAAAGTCCGCCTGTCTGAGAATATCCTATGTGATCAAGGAACACCGGAGCAAGTATTATGAACTGTTCAAAAATGCCAACGATAAACGGAACAGAGGCGAACTGACAGAGTTTGTGATGGGTTATCTGCATTTCTTTAAAGAAGCAATTGAAGATACCTATAAGACGCTTGAAGAAAAAAACAGACTCTATCAGGAATATGCACAGATCCTTGAAACCTGGTTGAATAAGAATATGAGTAAACTGACCTTCACGCAGAACTTTGGTTTCAGGTATATGCTGCAGGCAGATCTGTTCGGTGATTCCTCTATGGATATCACAAAGATCGTACGTGTTATGCAGTGCAGTGAAAAAACCGCCAGGAAGATTTTCGCAGAAGCCGGTCCGCTTCTCAAAACATCTAAAGACGGAAGAAAAATCATCTGGCACATCAACCTGGACACATTATCTTCCGAAGGAAACTGATACCATCATTCAGGAAGAAAGAGCAGCTCAGTGATCAAAATCGCTGAAAAAGCGAGGAAAAATATGGGCTTTCTGAACACTCATTTCATCCCAAAAAGGGTCAAAATTAGGGTCAAATCGCCATCTGGGACATCAGAAAACCCTGCAACCATTGAGATTACAGGGTTCTTTCGTGTGCCGAAGGCGGGACTTGAACCCGCACGCTTTTGAGGGCAACGGATTTTGAATCCGCGGCGTCTGCCATTCCGCCACTCCGGCGTCGAGGGGATTATAGCATAATCCCCTGAGCGATGCAATGAAAAGTGTTTACTGCGGGTTATACTCGACGGTCTCCTGGTAAGGCTTGTAGGTGGTCTTGAACAGTAAGTCCCGCTTCGTTTCCCGGTCGCCCTGGTACCAGACCTTCCAGGTGTCCACCTCATAGCCTTTCCGGCCTGTCACCGTCTTTTTGCTTTCTCCCGGAGCCAGGTCGGTATTGATCACATAATCGATGCCTTCCGGCTGGGGCAGCGTCCGGACCAGGTCACTTTCCAGGTCAATCTTGACGCCCGGTCCAAGGCTCATGCCGTAGATATTGACGGTCACCTTGCGCTTGTTGTAGGCTGCAACAATAAAGATCGGCTGACCCGAATTGTTTTTGAACTTGAAGTCCAGGCCCGGCCAGTTGACCGTGGCGTCAAACCCCTTCTCAATATAGCTGGAAGGCCAGGCGTGAGCATGCCGCTCCACAATTTCCAGGTCCGCCCGCACAACGGCGTTGAACAGGGTGGAGCTGGTCTGGCAGACGCCGCCGCCCACCTCATCCTTGCTTTGACCGCCGGAAATGGCGGGAGCCGGCTTGTATCCCTTGGCGGCCGTCCGCTCACCGGTGGCGCCGTTGAAGGAGAAGGTTTCTCCGGGCTGCACGGTCATGCCGTTAATGGCTTTGGCGCTCAGGTCGATATTGGTATTCCGGTTGTTATTGTTGGTGGTGTTGGTGGTGTAGGCGGAAATCAGGCCGAAGCTGTTCATCAGCTCCGCCTTGGTCAGATTGGCGATCACCTTTTCCGGCACCACCCGCAGTTCCTGCTGCGTGGTTCCCGCGTCCAGAACCTCTGTCACCTGCCTGTACAAGTCGTCCGGATCAATCCGGGCGCCGGGCTGGTCGTCCGTAAAGGTGAAGGTCTTGGTGTTGAAATCGAAAGAGTAAACCATGCTGTCCACCGGATCCCGGTTGACATAATTGACGATGCCGTCCGTCAGGTTCCGCAGCGCCTCATGGTCATAATCCTGTTTTGTCACAAAGGTGGACGGAGAAGTCCGCAGGGCCGCCACCTGGCTCACCCGCTCCTGGAAAGGCGTCACCGCGCCGTCCTTCAGGGACTGTGTATTGCTCCGGCCGGTCGCCCAGGCCTTCTCCACAATCTCTTCCGTGTTCCGGGATACCGGCACCCGTTCGTTGTTCACATGCCAGCTTTCGTTGCCCACCGCTACAGTGATGTCAAAAGCTCCGGCGGCTTCACCGTTGATTCCCGCGATTTTGCGGACGGCTTCCTCTTTTGTCAGCCCGCCCACATGCTCGTTATCGATATAGATCCCGGGATAGATTTTCCCTGAGTAAACTTCTTTCCGGCATTCGTCAAAGAAATCCTCGCGGCCGCCGTCCTGGATGATCAGGTTACCGTTCACAAACGCCAGGTTCGGCAGAAATTTATACCGGATGCCCGTCAGCTGGGGCACAACGGCAACTGCCATTCCCGCCAGTAGGAACAGGCAGAAGACGATCACAGCGGCCCAGGCGCCGCGGTGTTTTTCTTTTCTTTTGTATTTCGGACGGGCGCTGCGCGCCGGAGCCGGTGATTCAAAGCGGTCAAAATCGTCAAAGAGCGTGGAAGGCGCACCAAGACCATCGTCCTGTTCATTGGACGCGAAATAGCGCCGCTTCCGGGCTTCCTCTTCCACCCGGCGGTCATACTCATCCCGGGCTTTCAGGCCCGCATCCCGGCCCAGCGGCTGTTTTCCCGGCAGAGGGTTGGAGATGAGATCGTCATCCCCCTCATACAGGTCATACCGTTTCAGTTTTGCCATTTCAAGTACTCCGTTCCAGTGCTCCTGTGCTTACTCTTTCCGATGGTTGCGGACCGGTCCCCGCAGCATATCCCCGCAGCGGCTTCCCGGCAGCTCCATCCGGATGATTTCCCCGGCCACGCCCAGCGTGTCCAGGGTCTCTCCGGTCTTTTCCCGGATAAAAGGCTTTGCCTGGATTTTCACCACGCCTCCGGGAGTCATCAGCTCCAGCTCGTCTCCCGCAAAGAACCGGTTCTTCAGCAGGATCCGGGCTTTCCCGTCCGCTCCCGCGTCCTCTGTCACGCGGCCCACATATTCCCGCGCCTGCCAGAAGCCTTCCGCTTCGCCCGGTGTTTCCGGATTTCCCAGCAGAAAGCCTGTATCGCTTTTCCGGTGGCTGGCGCACTGCAGTTCCTCCGCCAGTTCCGGCAGTTTCTCCGCAAAGGCTTCCCTGCCCTGCTTAAGCAGGTCCAGAGCCCGGCGGTACGCGCCGGTCACCACGGCCACGTAGTATTCCGTCTTCATCCGGCCCTCAATCTTCAGGCTGGAAACACCCGCCTCGCACAGATCCGGCAGCAGCGGCATCAGGCACAGGTCCCGGGCGGAAAACAGATAGGTTCCCTTTTCATCCTCCGCCACCGGCAGGTATTCCCCGGGGCGCTTTTCCTCCATCACCGCGTACTGCCAGCGGCAGGGTTGGGCACATTCCCCGCGGTTGCCGCTGCGGCCGGTCAGGTAGGCGGACAGCATGCACCGTCCGGAATAGGCCATGCAACTGGCACCGTGGACAAAGGTTTCAATCTGGATGCTGTCACCCAGGGCTTTGCGCAGGGTGCGGATCCGGTCCAGGCTCATTTCCCTGGCCAGGATCACCCGTTCGCACCCCAGGTCCCGGTACAGCTCCGCCGCCGGGGTATTCACGGTATTCGCCTGGGTGCTCACATGCACCGGCAGCTGCGGCACCTTTTTCCGCAGGGTCAGGATTGCCCCCGGATCCGCAACGATCGCCGCGTCCACGCCGATCTCCGCAGCCAGGGCGGCAGCTTCGGCAAATCCCTCCAGCTCATCGTCGAAGGGATAGCTGTTCATGGTCACGTAGAACTTTTTCCCCGCCTGATGAACCAGCGTCACCGCTTCCTTCAGCGCGTCCGGATCAAAGTTCCCCGCAAAAGCCCGCAGGCCGTATTGCTTCATTCCGCCGTACACGGCGTCTGCCCCGAAGTGCAGCGCCGCGCGCAGTGAATCCATATTCCCTGCCGGAGCCAGCAGTTCCGGGATCCTCATTACTGGATCCCCCTCTTCTCGTCATACTGCTTCCAGAAACCCGAATAGGCTTCCACCGCGCGCTTGTGCTGGTCCAGCGTCTTGGAGAAGTAAAGCTCTCCGCTTTCCGGTTCCTTGGCGCAGAAGAACAGGTATTTTTCGTTGATCATGCTTTCATCCGGATACAGCGCCGCGCGGATCGCCTCGGCAGAGGGATTGCAGATCGGTCCCACCGGCAGTCCGGACACCCGGTAGGTATTGTAGGGGCTGTCCTGGGTCAGGTCGCTGTCCGTCAGGGCCATCTTCCGCACACCGGTGATATAGTGGATCGTGACGTCGCTTTCCAGCTTCATGCCTTCCTTCAGGCGGTTATGGAACACAGCGCTGACCTTGGTGAAATCGCTGGCCTTCGCTTCTTTTTCGATCATGCTGGCTAGGGTCAGCACCTGGTCCATGGACAGGCCGAGGGCTTCCGCCCGTTCCTGGTTTTCCTCCGTAAAGACCGTTTCGGTCTGGCTCAGCAGTTTCTTGATGATCTCCTCTTCCGTAGCGGAAGCGTATACTTCATAGGTGTTGGGAGCCAGATAGCCCTCCAGCACGTATTTCCGTTTTTCAGGCTGGCCGGAGACCAGCACGTCCTTGATATAGTAATAATCCTGGAAGGCCTTGCCGTCCCGGCAGATCTCCAGCAGCCGGTCCGTGTTCTCCAGCACGCCGTTTTTCACCAGCCGCGCCGCGAAGTCCTCCACCGTCTCGCCGGGAATCATGGTGACATTCCGGACCAGCGGGTTGCCGTCGCCGGTGGTCAGCAGATCGGCGATCTCCGTCATCTGCATACCTTTGGTCATGGAGTAGGTGCCTACCTGGATTTTCTGGCTCATGCCGGCAAAATCGCAGTAGTATTTGAACAGAGTCTTGCTCCGGATCAGTCCGGCGCTTTCCAGGTTGGTGGCCACCTTGTTCAGGCTGTCGCCGCTGCTGATTTCAAAGGTGTATTCCGCCGGATCCTCCGGATCCACGGGCGCAAGAAAACTGCCGTATAGTTTATTCCATACGGTCATTCCGATCCCGATCACCAGAACGAGAACCGTCAGCCCCACCAGGATCGGGCGGATAATCTGCCACAGGCCGCTGTACCAGTAAAGGCCGTATTCCCGTTCATCCCGCACGCTGCGGTAAGTGTCCCTTCCGTTACTCAATGCTCAGCCCTCGATTCCCGGAACGGCCATGTCCAGGTCCGCCGCCTCGGTCACGATCTTGAAGATATCCGCCAGCGCCTGCTGCAGCTGCATTTCAGACAGCAGGAACTGACTGACCTCCGGTTTGGAAAACAGAAGGGTGGATATGCCGGAAAAACGCTGCATATCCTCTTCGTCCGCCGCTTTTCCGCTCATAGCGGACATCTGAATCGTCATCTGCAGCTTCCGGTATTCCTTCACCAGGGCGGCAGTGGTCTCCTCCGACATGACAGCTTCCTTCAGCTCATGATAGGTCTTATATTCCTCGCTGTCGCGGATGTCCTGCGCCAGGCGGTAAGTCGATGAATAGTCCATCTGATCCACCTCCGTAATAAATAACGGTCAGGGGAGCGTTTTGCTTCCTCCTGACCGTTATTATATCCATTTTTCCGTTAAAGCGCAACGAACCGGCCTTTCCGGCGGGTGTTACACATCCAAAATGATCGGCAGGATCATCGGGTTCCGCTTGATCTTGTCGAAGATGAAACGGTGCACCTCGTCCTTGATGATGTTCTTCAGCTCCGGCCAGTTGTCCCCGTCCAGGCTGCTCTTGGCCAGGATCTGGCGGACCAACTCCTGGGTGTTGTCGATGATGTCCTCGTTTTCCTTCACATAGATGAAGCCGCGGGAAACAATATCCGGTCCGGAAACCAGCTTCTGCTCGTCCCGGTCGATGGCCAGCACCACGATCAGCAGACCGTCCTGGCTCAGGTGTTTCCGGTCGCGCAGCACCACGTTTCCAACGTCGCCCACGCCCAGGCCGTCCACCAGTACGCCGCCCACGGGCACCTGTTCGCCCAGGGCCAGCACATCCTGGTTCATCTCGATCACCTGGCCCAGTTCCGGAATGACGATGTTCTGGCTGGGCACGCCCATGGCCTCCGCCAGGATGGCGTGCTGCCACATCATGCGGTATTCACCGTGAACCGGAATAAAGTACTTCGGCCGGACCAGCGCGTGCAGGAGCTTGATTTCCTCCTGGCAGGCGTGACCGGAAACGTGAACCTCGGCCATCCGGCTGTAAATCACCTGCGCACCGAGGCGGTACAGCTGGTTGATCACGCGGGAAATGAACTTCTCGTTGCCGGGAATCGGCGTGGAGGAGATGATCACCATGTCGCTCTGCCGGATCTGCAGCTTCCGGTGCTCCGCGTAGGCCATCCGGGTCAGGCCCGCCATCGGCTCGCCCTGGCTGCCGGTGGTCATGACCAATACTTCGTTGTCCGGATAGTCATCCAGCACGTCCATATCGATCAGGTAGCCTTCAGGGATCCTCAGTTCCCCGATACTCATGGCAACCCGGCTGACATTCACCATGCTGCGGCCGATGAAGCAGACGCGCCGGCCATACCGGATGGCGTTGTCGATAATCATCTGCATACGGTGGATGTTGCTGGCGAACATGGCCACGATCACGCGGCCGGCCGCCTGGGCAAACAGGTTATCAAAAGTCTCGCCGACCTTGAGTTCGCTCATGGTGTAGCCGGAGCGCTCCACGTTGGTGGACTCACACAGGAAGGCCAGGACGCCCTGCTCTCCGTATCTCGCGAAGGTCTGCAGGTCCGTGATCTGACCGTCAATCGGGGTATAGTCCACCTTGAAGTCGCCGCTGCAGATGACCGTGCCCGCCGGGCAGGTGATTGCAATGGCGCACGCGCCGGCAATGGAATGGCTGACGTGAATAAACTGGCAGCTGAATTTGCCCAGCTGAACGGTATCCCGAGGCTGCACCACGTGCATCGGGATGCCCTCCACCCGGTATTCCTTCAGTTTCAGATCCACCAGCGCCATCGTCAGCTTGGTGCCGTATATATGGGAAGGCGCCTGTTTTAAAATATAGGGAGTTGCGCCGATATGGTCTTCATGGCCATGGGTAAACAGATAACCGCGGATATGATCCCGTTTCCCCATCAGATAGGTGATATCCGGAATCACCAGGTCCACTCCCAGCATGTCTTCCTTCGGGAACACACTGCCGCAGTCCACCACGACGATGTCGTCTTCATATTCAAAAACATACATGTTCTTGCCTATTTCGTCCACACCGCCCAGAGAGACAATCCGCAGCCTTGATGCTTCCTTCTCCTGATTCTTTGCGCCCACAGTGAACCTCCTTTCGTACGTACAAATATTCAACAATTTCAGAAGATACGACAGGCATAAAAGTAGCCCTGTGTCTTCATTGGTTCGCTGTTATGAAGCTCACACTTTGACACATTATATCACAGTTTTTGGAGAAGCGCTACCCCTTACAGCAAAAAGGTTTCAGGGATTTTGCCCCTGTCTTTAACGGCAGAAAACGAGACAATATCTACATCTTTGGGCTTTAAACGGTTTTCATGCAAGGAGCATTTGTGCAACAAAAGTACGAACTTATTCATAAAGTACAAATAAAAAACGGACTGCCAAAGGGCAGTCCGTGAGAATGTCTTTCTTACGCGTACAGCGGGTAATTAGCCATCATGGCCTCCACCTGCTTCTTGATTTCCGGAACGGCGGCTTCGCCTTCGCGCAGGACCTGTGCGATCCAGCCGGCAACCTTCGCAAATTCCGCTTCCTTCAGTCCCCTGGAGGTGGCGGCGGGGGTACCCACGCGGATACCGCTGGTCACGAAGGGGCTGCGGGTTTCATTGGGCACGGTGTTCTTGTTCACCGTGATGTTGGCGGCCTCCAGCAGGTTTTCCATCTGCTTGCCGGTCATTTCCGTGCCGGTGAAGTCCAGCAGCAGCAGGTGGTTGTCCGTTCCGCCGGACACCATGCGGACGCCTTCTTCACGGAAGGTCTTTTCCATAGCTTTCGCGTTCAGGATGATCTGATGCTGATAGGTCCGGAAGTCTTCCTTCAGCGCTTCGCCGAAGCAAACCGCCTTGCCGGCAATCACATGCTCCAGCGGGCCGCCCTGGGTTCCGGGGAAGATGGCCTTGTCGATGGCCTTGGCATACTCTTCCCGGCACAGGATCATACCGCCGCGGGGACCGCGCAGGGTCTTATGGGTGGTGGTAGTCACAAAATCAGCAAAGGGAACGGGGCTGGGATGCTCACCGGCGGCCACCAGGCCGGCGATGTGGGCCATGTCCACCATCAGCAGGGCGCCGACTTCGTCCGCGATCTCGCGCAGCTTCGGGAAGTCAATTACCCGGGGATAGGCGGAGGCGCCGGCGACGATCATCTTCGGCTTGCACTCCAGGGCAATGCGGCGCACGTCTTCATAATCGATCATCTCGGTTTCAGAGGAAACGCCGTAGGGAACGAAATTGAAATAGGAACCGGACATATTCACGGGGCTGCCGTGGGTCAGGTGACCGCCGTTGGAAAGGCCCATGCCCATCACCGTATCGCCGGGCTTGAGCATGGCGAAGTAGACAGCCATATTTGCCTGGGCGCCGCTGTGGGGCTGGACATTGGCGTGTTCTGCGCCGAAGAGCTTGCAGGCTCTCGTGCGGGCCAGGTCTTCAATAATATCCACGCACTCGCATCCGCCGTAATAGCGTTTACCCGGATAACCCTCAGCGTATTTGTTTGTAAGGCAGGTACCCATGGCCGCCATAACCGCCGGAGAAACAAAGTTCTCGCTGGCAATCAGTTCAACATGGGTCCGCTGACGGTTCAGCTCCAGCCCGATGGCCTCGGCTACTTCAGGATCAGCCTGACGGATCAGTTCCAGTTCCATTGCAAATCACCCTTCTCTCTAGAAAATTGCACCAAGCAAGTATAGCAATATTTCCATATGCATACAATGCCCGGAACAGAAAAAAAACCGCCTGCGCTCAGACCGGGCACCCCTGCAGCACATCCTCGCAAGCGCTTACTGCTGCTTCCGTCAGGACCTGACAGGGTTCACACCGGAGGATCGCACAGGACCCAATCCTCATCGCGCAAACGGCAATGCATAGTATACCGTTTTCCGCCATGAAAAGCAAGAGCCGGAGGCTTCTTTCCCTGAGGGTTTTTGTTTTTCTTTTCCCGGCGGGTTACATTGTATTTTTTTGCCTGATGATTCGTATACACCTTGACCGGGAACGCCTGAAAAGCGTAAAATACCTTTTGTGTTTTGATTCTTCGGAACAAGGGGGAAAGACGGAAGATGAAGCTCGGTTTTGACCATGACAAATATACCAAGATGCAGTCAGAGCGCATTATGCAGCGCATCGACGAATTCGGCGGCAAGCTCTATCTTGAGCTGGGCGGCAAGCTGTTTGACGACTTCCACGCCAGCCGCGTCCTTCCCGGTTTCAAGCCGGACAGCAAGGTCCAGATGCTGCTGAAGATGAAGGACAAGGAAGAAATCCTGATCGCGGTCAACGCCAACGACATCGAAACCAGCAAAATCCGCGGGGACCTGGGCATCACCTACGACCTGGACACCCTGCGGCTGATCGACGCCTTCCGGAGCATCGGCCTGTACGTAGGCTCCGTGGTACTCACCCGCTGGGCCGGGCAGCCCGCCGCCGTCGCCTTTGAACAGCGGCTGAACGCCCAGGGCATCAAAACCTACCGTCACTACCCCATTGAAGGATATCCCACCAATATTGAGCACATCGTCAGCGATGACGGTTTCGGCCGGAACGACTATGTGGAAACCACCCGCCCCCTGGTGCTGGTGACCGCTCCCGGTCCCGGCAGCGGCAAGATGGCCACCTGCCTCAGCCAGCTGTACCAGGAAAACCGCCGGGGCATCAAGGCCGGCTACGCCAAGTTTGAAACCTTCCCCATCTGGAACCTCCCGCTCAAGCATCCGGTCAACGTGGCCTATGAAGCCGCCACCGCGGACCTGAGCGACGTGAATATGATCGACCCCTTCCACCTGGAAGCCTACGGTCAGACCACCGTCAACTATAACCGGGACATCGAAATCTTCCCGGTGCTCAACGCCCTCTTCGAGCATGTGTGGGGCAAATCCCCCTACAAGAGCCCGACGGACATGGGCGTGAACATGGTAGGCTACTGCATCACCGATGACGACGCCTGCCGCGAAGCCGCTGAAAAGGAAATCATCCGCCGGTACTACACCGCCCGCTGCTCCTTCCTGCAGGGCCATGCCACGAAGGAAGAGGCGGAAAAGATTCTCCTGCTCATGAAGCAGCTGAACCTGAATGAGAATGAACTCCGTCCCGTGATGGCGGCCGCCCGCGCCAAAGCAGAAGCCACCGGCCATCCCGCCCTGGCCATTGAGCTGCCCAACGGCGAGATCGTCACCGGCAAAACCACGGACCTGCTCGGACCCTCCGCCGCGGTGATCCTGAACGCGCTGAAGAAGCTGGCCCGGATCCCGAAGAAAGCCCACCTGATCTCTCCCGAAGTTATCGAGCCCGTACAGGACCTGAAGTGCAAGTACCTGGGCAACCACAACCCGAGACTGCATTCCGACGAGGTGCTGGTAGCCCTGTCTGTTTCCGCGGCGACCAACTACAACGCCGCCCGGGCCCTGAGCAAGCTGCCGAAGCTGAAGAACTGCGAAGCCCATTCCACTGTCATTCTCCCCGCGGTGGACGACAACACCTTCCGCCGCCTGGGCGTCACCCTGACCTGCGATCCGGGATACCAGAGCCATAAGCTTTATCACAAATAACGCGGAACGTTATTTGCGATAAAGCAATGAATAATGAACAATGATATAGTGTCTTCCCCATCGCGCAATGCGGGAAGTTGACACGAGGGACGGGGTTAATGTCATGCGAAGTTTGACTTTTACCCCGTCCCTTTGTCACATTTCTCTTCTCCGTTGCCTCCACATTGTCATTTCGAGCGACCGGAGGGAGTCGAGAAATCTCCCCCGTCGCAGCGGATAATTATTCATTGTTCATTGTTAATTGTTAATTGAAAAAAACCCCCGCCGTTCCCGAGACCTTAGGGAAAAGCGGGGGTTTTTGTTTCAGCAAACTTATTTCATTTCTTTGATCGCCGGGATGTTCTTCAGGGATCTCCACAGGAGCAGGCCCAGCACGCCGCAGGAAAGCACTTCCCCGGCGCCGACCGTCAGCACCAGGAACCACCAGGCGTCCGGTACGGCATAAACCTTGATCAGGATGATCGGAACAATCGCCATATTGCTGAGCACCGGAGGAATCCAGGCCAGCAGGGGCTTATTCTTCAGCAGACGGGTTCCGATCGCGCCGATCAGCGTGGCCACGCTGCCGAACACCACGTCCCAGACAGCACAGCCGGTCAGCAGATTCGCCAGCACGCAGCCGATCGCCAGGCCGGGCACCGCCGCGACGGTAAACACCGGCAGGATCGTCAGGGCTTCGGAAAAGCGGACCTGGATTGCTCCGCTGGCCAGGTTGAACTGGGCCGCAAGCACCGTCAGTACCACATAGATGGCGGCAATCATACCGCCGGTTACCAGTTGCTTCGTTTTGATGTTATTCATTTCAGTTTCCCATCCTTTAGTTTTGTTTTAGGTGAGGAAGGTCTCGAACTCACCGCGCTTAAGGCGCCTGCGCATTATACCGTAAGATCGGTTATAAATCAAGCAAAAACGGCAGCGGAGTGTACCGCTGCCAATCTTTATTCCTGTTCCGTCTCTTCCTTCAGTCCGAAGGTAATCATGCTGCCCATGGACCGCAGGTTGGGCTGGCCCTGGATAACTACCTTGCCGTTGAAGAACATGCAGGCCGTCCCGCCGCCGTCCAGGTTCAGAGCTTCCGTACAGCCCAGTTCCAGCATTTTGTCCGCCAGCCAGCTCAGTCGGACGCCGGCGTATTTGTCCTTCGGCCGTCCCCGGGCGATAATGGCAATATAGTGATAGGGTTCAATCATGCCCAGGCCGGTGAGGGGTTCCATCTGTTCATAGTAGCCGCAGCCTTCCGCCGCTTCCTTCTCGTTGATCTTTCCCTCATGGATCAGCCAGGGACCGAAGGCAAAGGTATGCACCGCGCCCTGATCCAGGTATTCCTGCGCGGTCAGTTCATCCGAAATGTGGGTCTTCATGCTGCCGTCCTGATACACGGCCAGCGTATCCAGGCAGGGACGGTGCCGGCCGTATTTGCTGCCGGTTGCTTTCGTCTTCTCCCAGCGGATTTCCCCGTTGCGGATAATCACCCCGGGCTGCACCACATTCGTCTTCCGGAGGATATTCTGCTGCCGGGATCCGTAGTAGTCGTCCGACATGGCGAAAATACAGGGATGCTTCTGCACCAGCAGCTCCGGGCTGACCTGGTTGACGCCCTCCGGCCATTTCCCCTTCGGTGCAGTCAGGATCGCCTCCATCGGAGAATCTTCCGAAGCCCAGATCTCCGCCACGCAGTATTCCCGGATTTTCTTTTTATTATATTGTTCCCGGACCCGGGTAATTTTCACCGACAGATCCTTCGACGCGTACTGCCAGATTCCGTTTTCCGCGTCCTCCAGCAGGTATTCCTCCCCGGGATTCTCTCCGGTCAGGAAACCCTTTTCGTCAAAGTGCCATTCCCCGGCCGTTTCCTCCGCAAGGGAAACTCCGTGCAAAGCGAACAGCAGTGCCAGGAAAAGTACTGATAAGCGTTTCATTGTGTTCAAGCTTCTTCTTTGTTCCTCTGTTTCAATTTAGTCGGAATGACAAGCGGAGCGCATCCGCAACCTCAATCGTCGCCTCTCGTCCTTGGAGCGGACTCGATGCTCGTTTCGGTTGACTCGTTCGGTGTCGCTTTTGCCTTCGGCAAATGACCCACAGGGTCACTGCTCACCTCGCTCCCCGAAGGCAATCATGCTGCCAAGGTTCCGGAGGTTCTTGGCCTCCATGTTTCCGTGAATGATGATTTTGTTGTTGAACGCCAGGGCTACCGTGTCACCGCCGTCCAGGTTCAGGGCTTCCGTGCAGCCGTACTCCAGCATCTTATCCGCCAGCCAGGTCAGCTTATAGCCCTGGTATTTCTTCGTCGGTCTGCCGGCAGTCACGATCAGGATATAGTGATAAGGCTCAATCATTCCCAGGGCTACCCGGGGCTCGGAATAGTTGTTGATCTTTTCCAGGTTCGGATGTACCTGTCCCTCCGACAGCAGCCAGGGGCCGAAGGCAAACACCTGCACTGCGCCCTGTTCCAGGTACTCCTCCGCAGTCAGCGCGTCGCAGTCAAAGGTCTTCATGCTGCCGTCCTGATATACCGCCATGGTATCCAGGTTCGGCCAGGAGCGCTTCTTTTTACTGTTGCGGGTTTTGGTGGCGATCACTTCACCGTTGCGGATGATCACGCCATGATAATCATACTTGGTTTTTCCCTTGCCGACAGGAATGATCCGCAGGCCGTACATATCGTCGGAAACCGCCAGCACAGAGGGGTTCTTTTCGATCAGATCCTCCACATGGCGCTGTTCCATGCCGGCGTATGCCACGCCCTTCAGCTTCAGGCTGTCCTTGGGAGCGGACTGGATCACGCCCAGCGGGGAATCGGGAGAAGTCCAGATTTCCGCTACGCAGTATTCCTGCTTCTTTTTCTTCTTCGTCTGTTCCCGGAAACGGTTGATTTTAATCGACAGGTCTTTGGAAGCATACTGCCAGACGCCCTTGTCCTCGTCCTCGAGGATATACTCCTCCCCGGGATTGTCCTCCCCGGTCAGGAAGCCCTTTTCGTCGAAGTGCCAGCCGTCCTTCTCCGTCTCCTCCGCAAGGGAGAGGCCAGGCAGCAGGAGGAGCAGAACCATCAGCAGGCTTGTCAGTTTCTTCATCATCTTCATCGTTACGGTTTCTTCTTTCGAATATAGTACTTACGGAGGATTGCCGCGTTCAGCCTGGCCGGCAGCAGTTTGTGCACATACACCGCCAGGTGCTGATCCGGACTGGCAACCCGTTTCCGGAAGGGAATCTTCTTTTTGTCCAGCGTGCGGGCAATCTTCCGGCCCAGGATATCCGGATCGGAGCCGTTATGCTCGTCATGGGCAATGACAGAAACAGAGCTTTCATATTCTGCGGCATAGGGAGAAGTATCGCTCATCGCCGCCGCGTGGGGACGGTACTTGTCGCTTCCGCTCCGGTGATCCCCGGGTTCCACCAGCATCACCTGGATGCCGAAGGGTTTCACCTCCAGGGCCAGGCACTCCGCATATCCCTCGATTGCGTGCTTGCTGGCAGTATAAGCGCTCTGGAAAGGAATCCCCATCAGGCCGTTAATAGAGGAAAACAGGACAATCTTTCCGTGTCCCTGCTTTCTCATCAGCGGAAGCACCGTCCGGTTGACCCGGACCATTCCCAGGTAATTGGTATCGATGACGCGGCGGAATTCCTCCGTGCCGGTTTCCTCACAGGAACCCAGCACCAGCATACCCGCGCACTGCACCAGCGCGTCCGGCAGGGCGATCTCCGCGGCTTTTTCGCAGAAGCGCCGGATACTGTCTTCATCCGTCACGTCCAGCTTCAGGCGGTACATGCCGTCTTTTTCGCCTTCCTCAAAGCTGCGGGCGCCGGCAATCACACGCCAGCCGTCCTTCTGCAGCTGCATAACGGTATGAAGTCCCAGACCGCTGGAAGCGCCGGTTACCCAGACCGTTTTCTGTCCGTTCATGTTTCCCGACCTCCGCCCTTCTCCGTCAAGCCCGTTGAGTCACAACACATCACGGGATATTTTAATATACCCGCTCCCTTTTCGCAAGTATGGCCTGCAGAGCGGCTTCGCCAAATGAAGAATGAAAAATGAAGAATGAAGAATTGTGATTACTCTGTTCCAGATATTTAGCGTAATGGTGTTCCGATTGCATTGGATATCGGAACGGTCTCTGGCTAACACTCTTATTATTCATTTTTAAGTCTTCAGTTTTCAATATTCATTTCCAAATGAAAACACTCCCGAAGAAGCTTCGGGAGTGTTGATCATTTGGACTTATTTGTTCATTGCTTCCTGCACAGCCACGGCCACAGCCACGGTCATACCGACCATGGGGTTGTTGCCGGCGCCCAGGAATCCCATCATTTCCACGTGAGCGGGAACGGAGGAAGAACCGGCGAACTGCGCGTCAGAGTGCATACGGCCCATGGTATCGGTCATGCCGTAGGAGGCAGGGCCGGCAGCCATGTTGTCGGGATGCAGGGTACGGCCGGTGCCGCCGCCGGAAGCCACGGAGAAGTACTTCTTACCGGCTTCCCAGCGTTCCTTCTTGTAGGTGCCCGCAACGGGGTGCTGGAAACGGGTGGGGTTGGTGGAGTTACCGGTGATGGAGATGTCAGCGCCTTCATGCCACATGATGGCAACGCCTTCACGCACATCGTCCGCGCCGTAGCAGTTAACCTTGGCACGGTCGCCGGTGGAATAAGCGGTCTTCTTGACCACGGTCAGCGCGTGATCTTCCTTCACGTCAGCGGACAGGTAGTCATACTTGGTCTGCACATAGGTGAAGCCGTTGATCCGGGAAATGATCATGGCGGCGTCCTTGCCCAGGCCGTTCAGGATAACCCGGAGGGGCTTTTTACGAACCTTGTTGGCGTTCAGGGCGATTTTGATGGCGCCCTCAGCGGCAGCGAAGGATTCGTGGCCGGCCAGGAAAGCGAAGCACTCGGTTTCCTCGTCCAGCAGCATGGCGCCCAGGTTGCCGTGGCCGATACCGACCTGGCGCTGGTCCGCAACAGAACCGGGGATGCAGAAGGCCTGCAGAGCGGTGCCGATCCACTTGGCGGCTTCAGCAGCGTTCTTGGCGCCTTCCTTGATAGCGATAGCGGCGCCCAGTTCATAGGCCCACTTTACGTTTTCGAAGCAGATGGGCTGGGTGCTTTCCACGATGGAGTAAGCGTCAACGCCCTTGCCGTTGGTGAAAGCCTTCACCTCTTCGAAGTTTTTGAATCCGTACTTGTCCAGGACAGGCTGCAGCTGAGGCATGCGGCCTTCATAGTTCTCAAACAAAGCCATTTGTCTCACACCTCCCCTTATTCCTTACGCGGGTCAATCCACTTGACCGCGCCGTCTTCAGCCTTGAACCGGCCGTAAGTGCCCAGGTTCTTTTCGTACGCTTCATTGGGGGACATGCCCTTCTTGATAGCGTCCATCATCTTGCCCAGGCTCAGGAACTGGTAACCGCAGACCTGATCGTCCTTGTCCAGTGCCATCTTGACCACATAGCCTTCGGTCATTTCCAGGTAACGGGTGCCCTTTTCACGGGTGCCGTACATGGTACCGACCATGGAACGCAGGCCCTTGCCCAGGTCTTCCAGACCGGCGCCGATGCGCAGACCGTCGTCAGAGAAAGCGCTCTGGGTGCGGCCGTACACGATCTGCAGGAACAGTTCCCGCATGGCGGTGTTGATAGCGTCGCAGACCAGGTCGGTGTTCAGGGCTTCCAGGATGGTTTTGCCGGGCAGAATTTCACTGGCCATAGCGGCGGAATGGGTCATACCGGAGCAACCGATGGTCTCCACCAGTGCTTCCTCGATGACGCCGTTCTTCACGTTCAGGCTCAGTTTGCAGGTGCCCTGCTGGGGAGCGCACCAGCCGATGCCGTGAGTATAACCGGAGATATCTTTAATCTCCTTGGCCTGAATCCATTTTCCCTCTTCGGGAATCGGCGCGGGGCCATGATTCGGACCCTTCGCAACACAGACCATTTCTTCCACTTCTTTGGTGTATTGCATGTGAATCGGTTCCTCCTGTCTCAGGTTGATAATATTATGTTGATTGGTAACCAATTAAGTATAACACATCCGGTAAATTCTGTACAACCTTTAATTTATAAAACAAACAGAGGGAAAGGCTAATTCAGAATTCAGAATTCAGAATTAATTACAATTTAACGCGATGGTGTACCGATCAGTTTCCCGAACGTGGGCGGGCCGGGAGATCTTTCGACGCGGAATCCTTCGGATTCCTTGCTCAAGATGACAATGTGGAGGCTGCAGAGCGCAGAAACGGGAACGTAACAGAGGGACGGCCCTTTCCGTCACGGCCATTAGGCTGTGACCGCAGGGCCGTCCCTTACTGTCATATTCCCGCAATGCGTATGGGTGTTCCGTATAACGTTCCCGATTGCATACGGGCGAGGAACCTCTCCGCAATCTCAATAGTCGTTGCTCCACACTGTGGAGACAACTCCTTTTCGATTGACCTCACCTCTGACGAGATTTCTTCCCGCAACTTCAATGGTCATGGCTCCCCACTGGGGAGACCACTTCCTTTCAGTTGACCTCAGAACCGATGAGATTTCCTCCACTCCTCTGTATGTGAACTGTTACCCAAATCAGAGATTTGGACAGTTCATCATGGAGGTCATCGGTTCTTCGCCCACTGGCGGTCGTCAGAGGTTCGCCCTTCGACGCGCTCAGGATGACAGTTTTAATTCAGGAATTATTCATATCCTTATGAAAAAGTCGCCTGAGGAGAATCCTCAGGCTGACATTTAATTCTGAATTCTGAATTCTTAATTCTGAATTACTTTATTGCTTTCAGCACTTCCCTGATGGCTGCGAACGCTTTTTCCGCGCTGCGCTTCACATTCTTTTCAAAGTCCGCGCCGGTTCCGTCAAACGCGTCGCTGATGCACTTGATAGACAGGCACTTTACGCCGCTGCGTTCACACACCCGGGCAATGGCGGCCAGTTCCATTTCACACAGGCCGCAGCCGGACTCCGCCAGTTTCAGCTTGGTCTCCCGGTTTTCCACAAATTTATCCGCGCTGGCTACTGAGATCTTCCGGATACCGGGAATCTTTTCCGTCACCAGGCTGATCAGATCCGCGTCCAGAGGAATGAACTCATCCGGATACTCCTCGTACTGACCCACTTTGGCAGCACCGAAGGCGGTGATATCAAAATCATAGTGCCAGGCCTTCTCCGCCACGAAGAGATCCTCCACCTTCAGGCTCCTGTCCAGGGCGCCGGTGACGCCGAAGTTCAGGATCAGCTCACAGCCGTATTTCACGATCAGCAGCATGGTGGCCGAGGCCGCGTCAATCTCCCCGCAGCCGGAGCATACTGCATAGATTTCATGGCCTTCCATCCGGGTTTTATAGACGGTTCTGCCCGCAACAATCTCCTCGGTTCTCTCCTCCCCGCTCTGCAGGAAAGCTTCCAGTTCCCGGGTAATGGCAATCAGCAATCCGATCTTCATGACGGTTCTCCTTTTCTCCCTGTTTGAAAAAAGAAGGCTGTCTGATGACAGCCTTCTTTCGTTCAAATCTTACTTCTGCATTGCGGCGATCTCAGCGGCCAGGTCATCCTTCCGCTTTTCGATGCCTTCACCGCGCTCGAAGCGGCTGAACTTCACAACGTCCAGCTCAGCGCCGGCAGCCTTGGCGATCTCGCCCATCAGACCCTTGATGTTCTTATCGGGATCCTTGACGAAGGGCTGCTCGAGCAAGCACACTTCCTTGTAGTACTTCTCGATCCGGCCTTCGACCATGCGGTCGACGATCTTCTCGGGCTTGCCTTCGTTCAGAGCCTGGGCGCGAAGGATTTCCTTTTCCTTCTCCAGCTTCTCAACGTCCACTTCCTCGCGGCGGACCGCTTCGGGCTTGGCAGCGGCAATCTGCAGGGCCAGGTCATGGGCGAAGTTCTTCACGTCTTCGCTGGCACGGCCGGCAGCGTCAGCAGCAACTTCGACCATAACGCCGACTTTGCCGCCCAGGTGAATGTAGGTGGAAACCACACCGGTGGTCTCATAGCGGCTGAAGCGGCGGACGGAAATCTTCTCACCGATCGCCACGGTCGCGTCGCTGACCAGGTCGGAAATGGTCTTGCTGTTGTCGTCCACGAAAGCCTGAGCCATCAGGGCATCCACATCAGCGGGGTTGGCCAGGGCAACCTGCTTGGCCACTTTGTTGGCGAAGCCGATGAAGTTATCGGTCTTAGCAACGAAGTCGGTTTCGCAGTTCACTTCGACGATGGCACCGATGGTGCTGTCTTCGTTGGTGTACTGGGCCACAACGCCTTCAGCGGCGATACGGCTGGCCTTCTTGGCAGCCTGGCTCAGTCCCTTTTCACGCAGCCATTCAATGGCCTTGTCCATATCTCCGTCGCTCTCGACCAGGGCCTTTTTGCAGTCCATCATGCCGGCGCTGGTGCGCTCGCGCAGCTCTTTAACCATAGCGGAAGTAATTGCTGCCATATCAATCAATCCTCTCTAATATACTTATTTGTTTGTCAGAGGGTTAAACCATTCATTCTGAATTCTGAATTCTGAATTCTGAATTGAATTATGCTTCGGTAGCTTCCTCAGCGGGCTTTTCTTCGGCTTCGGCGGGAGCTTCTTCAGCTTCAACCTGCTCGCCCTGCTTGCCTTCCAGCACAGCGTCAGCCAGCTTGCCGGCGATCAGCTTCACGGCGCGGATGGCGTCGTCGTTGCCGGGGATGACGTAGTCGATTTCGTCAGGATCGCAGTTGGTATCAACGATACCCACGATCGGGATGCCCAGGATGCGGGCTTCGGTCACGGCGATGTGCTCCTTGCGGGGGTCCACAACGAACAGGGCGCCGGGCAGCTTCTTCATCTCACGGATGCCGCCCAGGTTGGTTTCCAGCTTTTCCCGCTCGTGGATCAGCTTGATAACTTCCTTCTTGGGCAGCACGTCGAACTGGCCGCTCTGCTCCATCTTGTCGATCTGGTTCAGACGCTCAATCCGGGTGCGGATGGTCTTGAAGTTGGTCAGCATACCGCCCAGCCAGCGGTTGTTGACATAGAACATGTTGCAGCGCTTGGCTTCGGATTCGATGGATTCCTGAGCCTGCTTTTTGGTGCCGACGAACAGGATGCTCTTGCCTTCCATCGCGATGTCGCGGACGAAAGCATAAGCTTCATCAACCTTGCGGACTGTCTTCTGCAGGTCGATGATGTAGATGCCGTTACGTTCGGTGAAGATGTACTGCGCCATCTTCGGGTTCCACCGGCGGGTCTGATGACCGAAGTGTACGCCGGCTTCCAGAAGCTGTTTCATGGAAATGACTGCCATAGGGGTTCCCTCCTTGTTATTTTCCACCCCTTTCCCTTGTGCGGCCGGCCACCGCGGTGCGCGGCACAAGCAGTCGCAGGGAAAAGGTGCGTAATCGGATGGATTTTACCATACATTTCAACCAAAAGCAAGTTTTTCCGAACGGATTTATTTCTTTACTTTCCAACGGTTCCAATGGTATAATCTGACCAGGCAAACGGCCGAATATTACATTTTTACAATATGGAGGTAAGTCATTATGAAATGGGTATGTCCCGTATGCGGATACGTACACGAAGGGCCCGAACCGCCCGAAAAGTGCCCCGTCTGTAAAGTTCCCGGTTCCAAGTTCATCAAGCAGGAAGGCGAAATGACCTGGGCTGCCGAGCATGTGATCGGCGTCGCCAAGGACGTTCCGGAAGAAATCAAGGCCGGTCTGCGCGCCAACTTTGAAGGCGAATGCACCGAAGTCGGCATGTACCTAGCTATGGGCCGCGCCGCTGCCCGCGAAGGCTATCCAGAAATCGCGGAATACTGGAAGACCGCCGCTTTTGAAGAAGCGGAGCACGCTGCCAAGTTCGCCGAGCTGCTGGGCGAGGTTGTCTCCGCCAGCACGAAGGAAAATCTGCGCGTCCGCGTAGAAGCCGAAAACGGCGCCACCCAGGGCAAAACCGACCTGGCCAAGAAGGCCAAGGAGCTGGGCCTGGACGCCATCCATGACACCGTGCATGAAATGGCCCGCGACGAAGCCCGCCACGGCAAAGCCTTCAAAGGCCTGCTGGAACGGTACTTCGGAAAGTAATTTCCTATACATCCCAACCGGGGCAGAACGGACGCGTTCCGTTCTGCCCTGTTTATTTGCAAAAAACAACACGGAAAAAGAAAAAAAGCAGGTTCTATTTTTCTCTATCCGGTGTGGTATCCTGCGCGCTTTCATGCTATCCTGTGTACAAATCAAAGCTATTCCTGCAGTATGAAGAAACCGGAGGTCACCGGAATGAACAAATCCGACTTGCTGCGCACCCTGAAATCCTTTTTCCTGGAAAAGCTGCCGAAGGCTCTGCTTTTCTATATCCTTGCGCCGCTTTTGTGCGTCGTCTTCCTTTCAAAGCCCATCGGCGAAGCAGCCCGCCGGAGCGAAACCGCCGCTTTCCTGATCCTGCTGGCCGCCCTGGCCGCCGTGATCCTGAACTGGCTGGTCTATACGGCCCGCCGCCGGAAACGCCCTTCCACCCTGGTGTTTTCCTACGGCGTCCTGTGCCTGCTGATCACCGCGTATATGGAGCATGAGGCAGTGCCAGCGGACAGCGCCCTGTCTGCCACCCTGGCCATCATCTGCGGTTCCCTGATGATGATCTTTTTCCTCGTGCTCAGTCACTGGTTCGCCTCACGCCGCCATTCCAAAGCAGCCCTTGCTATCGCCGTCGGCCTCCGGATTGCCTTCGGTGTGGTTCTCTTCTTCATGGCCTGCCAGGTCTTCCGGGATTTTGAGACCCGCTGCGTCTCCCGGGAAACCCGGATCACCGCGGCGATCCTGATCGCCCTCCTGCTGGCAGCCGCAGCGCCGCGGCTGCTTACCCTCATCCGCCGTTCCTTCCTGCGCCGCCGGGCCACCGCCCAGACGGAAGGAACCATTACCCGGATCATCGGGGAAACCCACCTGGACCTGGACGATGATCCCGTCACCCTGTTCCATTGCACGGTTCAGTATACCGTCAGCGATCACTCCTATGAAACGCAGGCCAGCGTGACCCGCCATTTCCTCCGGAGATACGGGAAAGAGAACTTCATCGGCCGGAAAATCCCCGTTTTCTATGACCCGTCCGATCCGGCCAAAGCGTTTATGAGCCGGATCGACCGGCACGTCCTCGATCAGAAGGAGGAAGAACGGGAACAGGCGAACGGTACGGCATCAGCTTGAAATACCCCGTCGTATCCTTTATAATGCGAGCAGAAACTTCCTTATCTGATAATGACTTATTCTGAATTCCGGGAGGTGTGTCACACAGTGTTTGGTAAATTTATGATTGCTTTTCTGGTTATCCTTGCCGTGCTTGCGGGCATCGGTTACTGGATGAAGAAACGCGAGGCCTTCAAAAAAGGAGACATCAAAACGCCGGATCAGGCACTGAACAATGTGGCTGACCTGGCGGATAATTTCAACCGTGCAAGGTATCAGGACCAGGATGGCAAATAACCAAAACCGGACAAGGGGACGGTTCTTCTGTCTGGTTCTGTTGTCCCTTCTGCTGCTGTTCAGCGCCTTTCCGGCCGGTGCTGAATCTGTGGAAACCATTATTTATGAAGGAAACGCTTACCCCCGGGACGCCGAATATATCGACCTGGGGGATTTTGTCGTTACGGACTTTGACGCCTTTACCGCGTTTCTGGACCGGATGCCCGCCCTGCGCCAGGTGGACATGTGGCAGAACCGGATGACCTCCGGTCAGTGCGACATGCTGGCCGCCCGTTATCCCGGGATGCGCTGGGGCTGGACCATGGTCATCAAAAACTGGAACCATGAGCACCTGATCCGCACGGACGCCACGTCCTGGTCCACCCTGCACAACAACAAGAGCGCCAAGCACAGCAGCGAGGATCTTTCCGTCCTGAAGTACTGCTGGAACCTGATGGCGCTGGACGTGGGCCATAACAAGATAGACAGCCTGGAATTCCTGTACGATCTGCCAAACCTGCGGGTGCTGATCCTGGCCTGCAACGCGGTCACAGATATCACCCCCATTGCCACCCTGCAGCACCTGGAATATGCCGAGCTTTTCAACAACAAAATCACCGATATCACGCCGCTGAAGGACCTGCCCCACCTGATGGACCTGAACCTGGGCTTCAACCGGATTTCGGACCTGAGCCCGCTGGAGAACATCAAAACGCTTCAGCGTCTCTGGCTTTTCTCCTCCCAGCGGATCAACAAAGCCCCCGATCCCCTGGCGGTGGAAGCTCTCCGCGCCGCCCTTCCAGACGCGCAGATCGATACCGTGCATCATCCCACCACCGGCACCTGGCGCTACGTCTCCGGCAACCGGAAACATCCCCACTATGCCGCCATCGTCCAGATGTTCGGGGAAGACCACCTGCATCCCCGGTATGAGTATGTTCCCTTTGAGGACAGCTGGACCCCGGAAGGCACAGCCGTACCGGTTGAAACCCCGTCTCCCGTGGCGGAAGGACTGGCGCTTCCCCTGAACACTCCCCAGGATTTTTCCGACAAAGGCTACCTGCTGCCCGTGGACTTCTCCGCCGGCAAAGCGCCGAAGCCGGAAGGATATATCAGCGATCACGAATATACCGATTCCACCATTTCCGTCCAGACCGGAGAAGGCAACACCGGCTCCTGTGATTACTGGTACGCCCGGATTCAGCTGACCGACGCTTCCCAGATCCGGACCATGGCTGCCAGCCGGGACGGTAGTTTCCGCAGTTTCGGCCAGATGGACGCGCTCCGGCTTTCCGGCCTGTCCGGCGCCGTTGTCGCCGTCAACGGAGACTGCTGGAACAGCAGCGAAAAAAAGAACATGGGCTATATCATCCGCCAGGGCGTCCTGTACCAGAACAACCTGGGCGCCGCCGGGAGCTGGGATTCCATCCTGATGGACGTGCTCCTGATCGACGAGGACGGGGATTTCACCGTCCTGAAGAAACCCACGGAAGGAAAAATACCCGGTCTCCTGAACGGAAAACGGGTACTGAATGCTTTCTCCTTCGGTCCGCTCCTGGCAGAAAACGGCGAAGTGGTCAAAAACTATCATGAGGCTGATTTCTGGCTGGACATGGCCGCGGACAAGGCCCGTCAGCGCATGTGCATCTGCCAGACGGGTCCGCTGCAGTACCTGGTGCTCTGCTGTGCCGGCCCCTATAAGGACAATGTCGGCATGACCCTGCGGGAGCTGGCCGAACTGGCCGTTTCGCTGGGCGCAAAAACCGCCTACAACCTGGACGGGGGCTATTCCACCCTGCTCTATTTCAACGGTGCCCGGCTCAATGAGTGCGGAAGCCGGGAGCACCGCCGTCTCCAGGATATCATTTACTTTGCTTCGGCGGAGTAGACTGCTCCTCCGATTTACTCTTTTTCCAGGCTTCCTTGTACAGCCGCTCCAGGGAACGTTCCGTTCCGGGGCGGTAATTTTTTTGCAAGTATTCAGCAATGCTGCCCTGAACGCCGATCACTTCCCGGCGGAATTCCCGGGCGGAGGTGCGCAGCGCCTCGTTGCCCAGGGCAATCAACTGTTCCGGCCGGTCGGAGGTGACCACCCGGACCCTCGCCCGGTTCCGGGCCAGCAGGGTTGTTTTTTCAATATAGGCGTCCGCGGTCTGCGCCTCCCGGGTATAGACCACATAGATATTCTTGTATTTTTCCGCGGAGCCGGGATTACCTTTCACCTTATAGGCATCGAAAACCAGGATCACTTCCCGGCCTGTCATGCCCGCGTAATCGCACATCAGCTCTGTCAGCTGCATCCGGGCCGCGTCAAAATTATCCTGCACCCGGTCCTTCCACTCATCCCAGGCAAACAGCACATTATAGCCGTCCACCAGCAGGATTTCCCCTTCCGGCGCCGGCTGCCGTTTTTCCGCCGGCGCGCTTTCCGCCGGCGTTTCCTTCGGCACAGGGTTCATCAGCCTGCGGGCCTTCACCGGTCCGTAGGTTTTTTCAAAAATCAGGCGCAGCGCCTCTTCTTCCTCCGCGGAACCCCGGTAAGCGGACGCGCTTCCCGTCCGGACTGCCGTTACAGGCTCCGCCGCTGCTTTCCGTTCCTCCTTCAGGGGAAGATGCATATACTGTTCCACCTGGTCCCAGGGAACCGAAACCCCGGCCCCGTGGGAACAGAACACGGAGTCTGCCGGATTCATCACATCCCGGAGCGGATCATAGCCCTTCTCCAGGATCACATTCTCCGCGTCCGCGCAGGGAAGATACGCGGAAAAAGAAGCGGACATCCGTCCTGCCCCACCGGTCCGCGCGCTGAGCTCCCGGGCATAGTTCCGGCAGGCGGAAGCCGGCACCACTGCCCGGAGCTTCCGGAGTCCTTCCTCCGCGTCCTCCGGTCCCTCCGGCTTTCCGCCCATCAGGGTCAGATCGTTCATCACCCGCCCGAGGGCTTCCTGGGGTACGGTCACCTCCAGAGCCAGATAAGGCTCCAGCAGCACGCAGCCGGCCTTCATCAGTCCCTGGCGGACCGCCCGGTAGGTGGCCTGCCGGAAATCTCCGCCCTCCGTATGCTTCAGGTGGGCCTTTCCGGCAATCAGGGTGATCTTCATATCCGTGATCGGGGCGCCGGTCAGGATGCCCCGGTGTACTTTTTCCTGCAGGTGGGTCAGGATCAGCCGCTGCCAGTTCAGCGCCAGATCGTCCGTGGAAACATCCGTGTCAAAGACCAGGCCGCTGCCGGCGGGAAGCGGTTCCATCCATAAATGCACCTCCGCGTAATGGCGCAGCGGTTCATAATGGCCCACGCCCTCCGCCGGGGACATGATGGTTTCCCGGTACAGGACGCTGGTTTCACCGAAGGTGATTTCGATACCGAAGCGGTCATTCATCTGCCGGCGGAGCACCTCCAGGTACACGTCCCCCATGGAGTGCACCCGGATTTCCCGGCGTGCTTCCACAAACTCTGCCTGCAGCAGCGGTTCCTCTTCCGTCAGCGTCTTCAGGCAGTCCAGCACCTTGTGCAGGTCCTCCCCCGGACCGGGAATCACCCGGCAGGCATAGCAGGGGCGCAGGGTCTGCTCCCCTCTGATATATTCCGCGCCCAGGTCATCCCCGGGCATGGCCTTCGTCAGTCCCGTGACGCAGCACAGCTCTCCGGCTTCCGCCCGCTGCGCCGAAGTATACCGGGCTCCGGAATACTGCCGGATCTCGGCGATCTTTTCCGTCCAGGAATTCTCCCCGGTACCGCCGGTCACCTGATCCCGGGTTTTCAGTTCCCCGCCGGTCACCTTCAGGAAGGTCAGCCGGTTGCCCTGGGGATCCCGGGCAATCTTATACACCCGCGCACCGAATTCCTTCGGCCAGGCCGTTTCCTCCGGGAAGGCGGCCAGGAAGCCCAGCAGGGGTTCCACGCCCTCATTCCGCAGGGCCGCGCCGAAGAAGCAGGGAAACAGTTTCCGGTCCCGGACCAGGGAGCGGATCCGCTTTTCCGGTACGGTTCCGTCCCGCAGATACAGGTCCAGGCAGGTTTCATCACACAGGGCGGCGGCTTCCGACGGATCGCCCGTGAAATCCGCAATCCGGTCGGACAGTGTTCCCAGCGCCGAAATCAGTTCCTTCCGATCCCCGGTGTACCGATCCATCTTGTTGACAAACAGCACCACCGGGATTCCGCTGCGCTCCAGCAGCTTCCACAGGGTCCTGGTATGGGACTGGACGCCCTCCGTGGCACTGATCACCAGCACCGCGGCGTCCATCACGCTGATGGCCCGCTCCGTTTCCCCGGCAAAGTCAGTATGCCCGGGCGTATCCACCAGCGTCAGGTCCGTTTTCCCCCAGGTCAGCCGGGCCTCCTTGGAGAAGATGGTAATCCCGCGTTCCTTCTCCATCTGTTCCGTATCCAGGAACGCGTCTCCGTGATCTACCCGGCCCTGCCGGCGCACGGCGCCGCTGAGAAACAGCATGGCTTCGGACAGAGTGGTTTTGCCCGCGTCCACATGGGCCGCCAGACCCACCGTCAGTTTTCCCGCCATGGCTGTTTCCCTCCTTCCTGTCTGTACATGTCAAATAATATCCTTAAAAGTATACCAGCATTCTACTGTCTTTGTCCATTTATAAAGGCTTACGGTATATTCATTGTTCATTGTTAATTGTTAATTGTATTGACTTCCCTTCCGCCAATGCTTATGATTAAGCCAGAAAGAGAAACGGGATTTTCCGTTTCCGTTCAGAAAAAAGAAAGGAAGAGATCACATGAAGTACGAATGTCCCTGCGGCTATATTTACGATCCTGAAGTCGGCGACCCGGAAGGCGGCATTGCGCCCGGCACTGCCTGGGAAGATGTTCCTGAGGATTGGGTCTGCCCTGTCTGCGGTCTCGGAAAGGATGCCTTTACTCCCGTCTGAGGCTGAAAGTTGTCTATGAATATTGTATGTCTTGACCTTGAGGGAGTGCTGGTACCTGAGATCTGGATTGCCTTTTCCCAGGTCAGCGGCATCCCGGAACTGAAGCGCACCACCCGGGACGAACCGGATTATGACAAACTGATGAAGTGGCGGCTGGGCATCCTGCGGGAGCACGGCCTGGGCCTGAAGGATATTCAGGACACCATTGCCACCATCGATCCCATGCCCGGCGCGAAGGAATTCCTGGACACCCTGCGCAGCGAAACCCAGGCGATCATTCTGTCCGACACCTTTACCCAGTTTGCTTCTCCCCTGATGAAGAAACTGGGATGGCCCACCATCTTCTGCAACGAGCTGGAGGTCGGGGAAGACGGTATGATCACCGGTTACCGCATCCGGGTGGAAAAGAGCAAGCTGACCACCGTCAAAGCCCTGCAGAGTATCGGCTTTGAGACCATCGCCGCCGGCGACAGCTACAACGACCTGGGCATGATCCAGGCCAGCAAGGCCGGTATCCTGTTCCGCTCCACAGAGCAGATCAAAAAGGATTATCCGGAGCTGCCCGCCTGCGAAACCTATGACGAGCTGCTTGCCCAGATCCGCAAAGCACTGTAAACCAACGGACTAAAAGAGGGAGAGTCACAATCCTGTGACTCTCCCTTTTCCTTTGGGAAACAGGGTTCCGGAATCAGGCTCCGAAGATCTGATCCAGGGTATCCTGAACCACCTGCTTGTATTCCTCCTGCAGCTGGGCGGGGGTCAGGTCGCCGTTGATGAATTCAACCAGCGGCATCTGCTCCAGCACGGTGCCGGCAAAGTCAACCACCGTCTTTTCGCCCATCTTCTTCATGATTTCAAAGTTCCACTCCTGCAGATCCAGCTTGTCGGAAGTGGTGGTATACCACCATTCCAGTTCTTCCGGATCATCCCGCAGGGCAACATCGTCATGGTACCAGTTCTGATAGGCACGGAAAACATCATAGACCAGTTTCGGGTTCTCGATGCCGACGGGGATGAAGTAGAAGCTGCCGGCAGCGATCTTGGTGGCGTTCGTTTCGGCATTGCCGTGCGGTCCGATGGGGTAATCCACAAAGACCATGTCGAAGTCCAGCGTGGTTTCGGCCTTGCCGTCCCAGTTATAGTCATCATAGTTGGCCATGATCCAGGCGGCGGTTGTGGTGAAGGCCACCTTCTTGTCACGGTACAGCCAGCGGCAAACGTCCCAGCCGTTTTCTTCGGGCAGCGGATAAGCAGCCTTGTCCGTGGTCCACAGATCCTGCAGGAACTTCAGGGTTTCGCCCATCTCCACAGAGGACAGGTTCTCCTTGGGGGTGGAGGCCAGGGTTGTGCCGTTGGACATGTACCAGTAGGGCAGGCAGTCGGTGATCCAGGCGCCGTAGCCGTAAACATCCGTCACGCCGTCGCCGTCGTTATCCTTGGTCAGGGCGATGCAGTACTCCCGGAATTTGTCCCAGGTCCATTCGCCGCGGGCGGCCAGTTCCCGGGGATCCTCCAGGTTGGCTTCCTCGATCATCTGCAGGTTGAAAGCCAGCGGATAGGTGGCGGCCACCTGGTCCTCCGCGCCGTTGACGGTCAGCAGGGACACAGCGCCGCTTTCCAGGGCCACATAGTTCATGACGGTGTCGTTATGGGTGAGCAGCGGATCGTCGGGATCCAGCACGTCACGGAGGTCCATGGCATAGCCGTTCATCACAGCGGGAACACCCCAGCCCAGCTCGACCATGTACACGTCGCAGTCCGGTTCACCGGCCAGGATGGAGTTGTTCACGGAATCCTGCACGCCGGCATAGGTCAGGTTCTGGAATTCGTAGGTCACGCCGTAGGTGTCCTCGATATTCTTCACGTTGTCGAAGCGCATGAGGTCGGTTTCCTTGCCGGTGGCGGCTTCATTGTCTTCCCAGGATTCGTCGTTGGAGTCATAGTAGATGTCCCACCACAGACCGATGGTGATATTCCGGGGATCTTCCGCCAGCGCTGTTACAGCCATGGAAAGTACCATGATCAGTGCCAGCAGCATCGCAGTCAGTTTTTTCATAAGTCAGTTTCTCCTTTCCAGAAATCTGGTTATTACTTGATTGCCTGGCCCACGGCCACAGCATAAACATTCCAGGCAGAGGAGCTTTCGCACTGCATGATGTTGCCCCAGGCGGCCTTGTCCTCGCCGCAGAGCGCCTCGATCTGCTCATAGGTCACCTGCGCGATTTTGCCGTCCGCCACATCCGCGCCGTCATTGCCCACGCGCATCCAGCCGGCGGCTGCGCCGGGCATGACCAGCCACATGGAGCCGTCCTCGGACTCATAGGAGATGGTTACCACGGAGCCGGGAACCAGCGCGTCGATGATTTCCTGCGGCATTTCCAGGCCGTCCTGTGCCCAGGCGCCGGCGGACTTGGCGAAGCCGGGGAATTCAACCAGGTTGGTCAGGCCGAAGAACTCCGCCTTCTGGCCCACGCGGACGCCGTAAACCTCCCAGGCAGAGGAGCCTTCGCACTGCATGATGTTACCCCAGGCGGACTTGTCCTCGCCGCAAAGCGCAGCAATCTCTTCATAGGTGATATAGGCCTTGCCGCCCATCTTCACGGCAGTACCCTGGGACACGCGCGTCCAGCCAACAGCCGCGCCGGGCATGACCAGCCACATATCGCCGTCCTCGGAGCTGTAGGTGATTTCCACCACGGAGCCGGGAACCAGCGCGTCGATGATTTCCTGCGGCATTTCCAGTCCGTCCTGCGCCCAGGCAGCGGCGGACTTGGCAAAGCCGGGGAATTCAACCGCGTTCTTCAGCACGATCTGATTGACCCGCTGACCCACGCGCACAGCGAAGACTTCCCAGTCGGAAGCGCTTTCGCACTGCATGACGGTTCCCCAGGTGGATTTGTCTTCGCCGCAGAGGGCCTCGATCATCTCATAGGGAATCTGGGCAATGGTCTTGCTGTTGTTCAGGGCAGCGGTTCCCTGGGCGACGCGCGTCCAGCCGACAGCCGCGCCGGGCATGACCAGCCACATGGAGCCGTCCGCGCTGGCATACTCCACTTCCACCACGGAGCCGGGCACCAGCGCGTCAATGATTTCCTGCGGCATTTCCAGGCCGTCCTGCGCCCAGGCGCCGGCAGACTTATGGAAATCCGGGAACTCAACAGCGTTCGTCAGGGCGACGAGGTTGCTCATATCCCGCTCGGAAGCTTCCGCCACGTATTCCGCAGTCGGATCCAGCGCGATGGCGTTGCCTTCCGCGTCCAGGAACTGGATGTTGTCCAGGTAGAAGGTGGCGGGTTCGCCGCCGGCCTGATCTTCACGGGAGATCATGATGTAATTGCCCGCGCCGGCAACAAACGGCGCCTTGAAAGCAATCTTTACATTGCGCGGATTCTTTTTCTCCATATAGACAGACCAGTCAGCCTTGTTCTCATCCGCGTTCTCGCCGGCGTAGCTGTACACCACGCCGGAAACCGCGTAGAACTTTCCGTCCGCGGCCTTGTCAACACCGATGTCAAAAGTGACAGCGGCAACATCAGCCAGCTTTTCGCCGGCCAGGCCCTCCAGATTCAGGGCCACATAGGGGATCCCCTGAGCAGCGACGCGCAGCGCCTTGGAACCGTTGTAATCCACAACTTCCAGGGACGCGGCGGCATCCGCGTTCGGTTTGACGGCGGAGACGCCGAGGAAGGCAAACACGCCGTCCTCAAAGTCAAGCACGTTCACCGGATCGGCGGACGCCCAGGAGCACATACCGATTGCCATCACGGCAACCAGCAACCAGGAAATGAGTTTCTTCACGGGACTTTCCTCCTTTTATTTTTTACCCGATCCCGGGTAATTAACAATTTCACAGCGGGCTCAGCCCACAATGCCGGAGCGCTCCACACCCTCGATAAACCGCCGCTGCAGCACCAGGTAGATCACCACAACCGGCATCAGCACCAGCACCACGCCGGCGTCAAAATAGAGCTGCTGTTCACGGATGGTCAGCACCTTCTCCGCGTTGGCGATGACGTTGATCAGGGACTCCAGCTTCCGGGTCACCAGGATGGAATCGGAAATATTGAAGGTATTGGCAAAGAATGAATCGTTGTACTGCCAGACAATGGAGAACACCGCGACCGTGATGACCGCGGGCGCCGCGTTCGGCATCATGATGGTGAAATAGGTCCGGGCGGTGCCGGCTCCGTCCACCAGCGCCGCCTCCTCAATCTCCTTGGGCAGGCCGCGGAAAAACTGGTTGAAAATATAGATATACAGGCCGGAGCGCAGTCCGCAGCCGAACACGGACATAATGACCGTCGGCCAGGCCGTCTGCAGCAGGTTGATTCCCTTGCCGCCGTTGAACAGTCCCACAATTCCCAATGGATTAAAGAAGCGGAACGTCGTATACAGCGGGAACTGGATCGTATTCAGCGGGATGACGATCATCACCAGCACAAAGCCGAACAGCAGTCCCTTCAGCGGGAATCTGTAGCGGGCAAAGCCGTATCCGACCATCGAGCAGATCAGCAGCTGGATCAGGGTCACCCCGGTCACGTACAGCAGCGTATTGCCCAGAATCGGCAGATAATCCAGATACTTCAGCGCCATGCTATAGCGTTCCAGCGTGGGGCTGATCGGGATCGTGAACACCATAGGGTTAATGGAATCCTGCCGGGAAAAGAACGAGTTCGTGATGATATTGATCACCGGCGCCAGGATGACATAGCTGATTCCCGCAATGACGATCAGGCGGAAAAGGCCGAGGACCAGGTTCTTCATGCCGTTCAAGGTTTTGTCACGCTGGTTGGCATAGGCGGGAGAATGCCGGAAACCCTGCCATGTGAGCTTGCCCTCCGGCGCCGCTTTGGTTGTCTGCATGTTCTTTCTCCCTCCCCGTCAGTTGTAGTAGAAGGTCCGCCTGTTCAGCAGGTAAACGATCAGGCCCAGGATCAGTATGGTGATCAGCGTGGAAACCACGGAGAACGCGGAGGACAACCCGTAGTTGTAAAGCTCCTTGTAGGTACGGGTCGCCAGGCTGACCACCTCGCTGGAGGAAAACCGGTCCACGATCGTGTAAATCGTGTTCGTGATGATGTGGGGCATTACCATCGGAAAGGTCACCTTCCAGAAGGATTCATACCCCGTCGCGCCTTCAATCCGGGCCACCTCATACAGGGAGCCGGGAATGGACTGCAGCGCCGCGATGAACAGGATAATCTGCACGCCCGATCCCTTGATGATCGAGGAGATCCGGTTGACCGCATCCACAATGTAGCCGAGAACGGATTCCGGGATCGCCAGATCACCGAAAAGGCTCATGTAATATGACACGGAGACCGTTCCCGCCTGCGCCGTTTCCAGGTTTGCGGAGGAAACGCCGGCGTTCACCAGTTCCGTTGCGCGGGTAATGGCGGAACCCACCGCGTCCGCGCTCAGGATGATCGGCAGGAAAAAGATTGCCCGCACCAGGGCCCTGCCTTTGAACTTCCGGTTCAGGAGCATGGCCACAAACAGGCTGAAGAAGATGATCATCGGCAGGTCAATCAGCATGTCCATCACGGAGGAGGCCAGCGTCTGCTTGAAGGTCGCGTGGCTCGTGAACGCCTCCAGATAGTTGCCGAAGCCGATATATTCCTTCGTCATTCCCGTCGCGGCGTCCAGGCCGATTCTGGACAGGCTGAATTCTCCCAGCTGCACCAGGCATCCGGCATAAAACACCAGGAAACCGATCAGCCACGGAAGGATGAACCAGTATCCGCGCACGGCGTTCCTCTGCTCAAAGGAAAGATGAAAAATACGATTCTTTCTGCGGATGCCAGTCATTCGTTTTCTCCTCCGACCGCCAGATAATCCATTGCCGGGATCCGGTATCCGTCCGCCTCCGCGTCTTTCTCCCCGCTGTTCACATACAGCACCGTGCCGTTGGAATAGGTCACGCGGACCAGCGTATCGCCGAGCCGGTCATGCCGGAGCATTTCCGCGCCGCTCACCCGAGCCAGGGCCCCGTTGACAAAGCGGTAGCTTTCCGCCGCTTCTTCCTTCCAGGCGGAGAACGTTGTGGCGTAATTGTTGTTCAGCCCGGTGTATTTCATGTCCGCCGCGTCCTTCCAGGTAAACGTGTAATGGGTTGACGCGCCGTACTCAATCAGGTGAAGCAGGCTCACCCGACGGTTTTCGCTCTGCATCAGGTTCAGCGGGGATCCGCAGTAATCTGCCGATCCGTGGAGGATCAGCTCCCACAGCGGAATCTGTTCATCCACAATCGCGAACATCGTCGCTTCCACCGGCGCGTTGATCACATGCCGGATATAGGGGAAGCTGTAATCATTTCCGCCGGACACCATCAGTTCCCGTCCGCCGACGCCGATCACATCAAAGGCATGCTTCACCAGGTCCAGGTCAGCCTCCCGGCTGATGACGTTTGTCCGCCGCTTGTCCGCGTGCACCTCGTTTCCCAGGTCCCGCAGGGACAGCGCGTCCAGCTCCAGCCTGTCAGCCGCTTCCGCCAGCTTCGCGGCATACCGGGGCAGGAACCGCGGGGACAGGAGCATATAGCCCCGTTCGGCAAAGCCCAGGGTTGCCATACGCCGCAGGGATACGGGATTGATCACGCCCAGTTCCGCCGCGTAGCCCTTGGCGTAATACCGGCTGGCTTCCTCGCTGCGCAAAAAGCCTTTCGCGATCTCTGTCACCAGCTGGATTGCCGCGTCCGGATACACCTTTCCGCCGGCGTTTTCAGCCGCCGCGCGCAGGGCCTTCAGTCCCTTTTCCCCGCCCAGCTCGTTCAGCACGGATACATGGCTGACCGGATCATGGTAATAACCGCCGTTCATCCACCCCTGCAGGTTCACCCGCAGGTTGCCGATCTGTTCCTGCCGCAGGCTGTCCAGGATTTCCTCCGCCTGGCCGAAGGTGGTCATCGGCATCACCCGCAGGTACTGGACACCCATCCAGTGCGCGGTTTCCCGCACACCGCTGAGAATGTCGCAGTAGAAGGGAATATCACCGTCCGCTTCCGCTTTCAGCTTCAGGGTTCCGTCCGCCAGGAGGGATTCCCGTACCGCCTTTGCCAGGCCGTTGTATCCGGTATATTCCCCGTCCAGGATCCGGTAGGTTACGGCGCAGTCCACCGGATAGGAATCCTGCTCCGCGACAATCGCTTCCTCCCCGGCCACCATCAGGGTATCCGTCCTTCTCAGGCCGAAGGTAAAGTAAGCGTAGTTATAACTGTTGTTCCGGCCCGCCACGTCCGCCGTTACGGAGGCCAGCGACGCTCCGCGTCCGCAGGAAACCAGCAGGCTGTAATCCTCCCGGCAGATGCCGAAAAGGGCCAGCCTGGCCGTCTGCGTATTCTGCGTGGCGGTAAAATCGCTGTCGATCAGGTCCAGGTCATAGATGCTCTGGTTGTACTGGGGAGCGGTATTCTTGCCGTTATTGAAGCGGATCAGGGCGCCGCTGCCGTCCGGCACCACAATGCCGCCCTCCTCTGCCGTACCGGCAGCGCCGAAGAAGGGCAGCAGCTGAATGGACCGCACCTTTCCGCCGCCCGCCTCCATGATCTCCCCGTGCGGGATCGTGACCGTCAGCCCGTCAGGCGTCAGCGTATAATCCAGGGCAATCACAAAGGATGTGCTTTCCGCGGTTTCCGATTCCTCCGCTTCAGCCAGCGCCTCCATTTCCGCGTAATCCTCCATGGTGAAGCCGACCTTCCGCGCGTCCGCGTCAATCTGCTGGCGGTGGCGGGCCGTTACGCCCTGGGACTTGAGCACATACAGGCCGCTTTCCTCATCCAGGACATAGGACTTGGCCGCCTGTTTCTTTCCGGCGGACGACAGGACCTCAAACCATTCCGCGGTCATCTGCCGCGGGACCAGCATCAGCTTCTCATTGGACAGGGTATAGACCGCCCGGAAGCCGTTCTCCAGCTGGAGATATTCCACCTGGCCGTTCTCCACGCACTTGGAATAGGAGCTCCAGGGCGTTCCTTCCCGGGAATTGGTATCCAGGTAGTTCAGGATAAACTGACTCTTCAGGTTCCCCTGGTTCAGCCCGGAGCGGGCCACCGGATCCTCCGCCGCGTCCTGCGGGTTGGAATAGACAACGCGCCCGCTTTCCCGGTCCCGCAGGGCGATCTCCGCGGTCTTCTCATTCAGGTACAGGGCCAGGTTGTCGTTCTGCGTTACCAGTGCGAAGCCGGGTACGCCATTTTCCGGATCCTTCTGCGTTTTCAGGGCTGCGGCTTCCGTTTTTTCCGCGGGCTGCTGCACATAGAGCCGGTATTCGTCATACCCCCGGTAATGAACCAGGTACCAGCCCAGGAACAGCCCCGCGCCGATAACAACCAGCGCCGCGAGAATCCACAGCGCACGCCGGACCGCAGTCGGGAGGCGCAGCCTGTTTTGTTCATTCATTCTGCGTTCCCTCCTTACACACGGAAAACCAGTTCCATATAGATGCCCCGGAAAAACGAATACACCTGGGTAATAAAGTTGATCACCAGCAGCCCCAGGAAAATGATGACCAGCATCGCCACAACCGTGAGGAACAGCGTGACCAGCGTTTTGCCGAAGGTGTAGTTATGCACCTGCATAATCCCGATAAGCAGCATGCCCACCGTATAGGCGGTACCCAGTCCCATGAGGATGGTGTAGAATGCCTCCTCGTTTTCCGCCACCAGGTGGGAAACAGCCGTCGCCGCCACCGTGGTTGCCAGCATGGGGAACAGCGCGTAGCCCACCGCGATGAGGATATCCTTAAACCTTCCCTCGCCTTCCATGAGGCAGGTGACGGACCAGTTGCCGACGCAGAGAATGAAATACAGCAGGATGACCCCGGCCAGTTCCGCCGGGAGGTTCACCGTGCGGGGTTCAATATCGTTGACAATAAAGCTGGAGGAAATCCGGTTCATGGAAAAGGCAACGCCGTACAGGATCACCATGAGGAAGGCGATCCACAGGCTGCCCTTTTCCTGGTGCCGGATCCAGTAATATCCGTCTGCCGGATGGCTGACTGTATGGAAGAAATGCTGCCATTTGGCCCTCATTGTCCTCCGGTTCATGACGGGTTCCTCCTCTTTGCCTTTTTGCGGACTGCCGGCCGCACCGCTTTCACCCAGAGCACCGCCAGCACGGCCGCCGCGACCACGCCGGACAGAATGAAGCTGATATTGTTCCGCAGCCGCTCATTCCGCCACCGCTTGAAGGCAACGGAATAATACTCGCGGTTCATGCCCCGCCGCAGGTACAGCATCGCGTTTTCGTTATCCCCCGCGGACAGGTAGGCCTTGCCGATGCCGGTGTTGGCCAGTTCATTGATTTCATCCAGCCGGAGCACCTCCTGCCACAGCGGAACCGCCTGGGTTTCATCCCCGTCAAACCGCAGGGCCACAGCCCGGTTGATCAGTGAGCCGTATTCCGTCTGCGCGAAAACGGTGAGGTTCCCCTGCTGGGAATCCAGCACCAGCAGGCGGCTGCCCAGCTGCTCAATGGCCGTGGGCGTGAGGAATGTTCCCGCCTGGGAGCCGATGCCGCCGAAGATATACAGCAGGTTGCCTTCATGGTCATAGGTAAAGATCCGGCCCCGGCGGCTGTCCAGCAGGGAGTAGGTGCCGTGGCCGCGGTACACCACGTCCACAATCTGGCTCGGGCCGGCATAATTGCCGACAGAACCGAAGACCCGGTCTCCGCCCAGATTGGCATGCGGGCCCCGGCGTATCACGTCCTCCCCCTTAGGGTTCAGCCGGCGGACCGCCTGCAGGCCGTCCGTATCCTTGTTGGAGGCGTAAACAAAGCCTTCATCATCCACGTCTATGCCGGTGAACTCCGTGGGAATAAACAGCTGCTGCTTGCCCCGCTCTTCCTTGGTGGCCAGCTTCCGCCAGAATTTTTCCCAGAGGGAAATCTTCACGCTAATGGTGCCGAAAAAGCCGGTGAAAACGCCTTCCTCGCTGAACACCATAATGCCCTGGAACATGTTCTGGGCGATCACGTAGACGCGGTCCGCATAGTCCACCGACACCCGCAGGGGTGTGAACACATAACCCTCGTCCAGCACCTCGCTCTGCGGATTCTGCACATATTTGACAAAGGTTCCGTCCGGCTCCAGGACCACGATGCGGCGGTTCAGGCTGTCCGCAATGTACAGGCGGTGCTTTTCGGAGATGGCTACGCCGCTGGGCGCGCTGAAGGTCTGGGCGGTGCCCTCCGCCTCAAAGCCGGTGATGATGCGCCGGACCGTCTTCAGGTCCTGCGCCAGGACCACAATCCGGTTATTGCCGGTATCCGCGATATACACATCCCCGTCCGGTGAAACACACAGGTCCTGGGGATTGCGGAAAGCGCCGACAGGCGCGCCCTCAAACCGCAGCGTGGCTCCGCTGACCAGCCCGTCCGGCACATAGGGGGCCGGGGTGTACAGAATATTGTTCCAGTGGTCATAGTTGTAGCAGTCATAGGGCAGGGAATCCGCCGCGAAGGCGTTCCCGAAGGCCAGGCAGGCCAGAAGCACCAGGCACAGGATGGATTTCAGTTGCTTCATGCTCCGCCTCCTCAGTCCTTCATGCCGGAGGTCGTCATGGTCTCCATGATCGAGCTCTGGCAGATCAGGAAAAAGATGATGGGGACCGCCGCGATCAGGAAGGTTACCGCTGCCCCGGCGCCCGCCCGGCTGACGCCTCCGGAGGTAATCTGCTGCAGGGCATACTGCAGGGGTTTCAGCTCCTCGGACCGCAGGAACATGCTGCCCGTATTGGCCCACATCTGCTGGAACTGGAAAATAGCCAGCGTCAGCCAGGCCGGCTTCACGTTCGGCATAACAATTTTCCAGAAAATCTGCCACTCATTGGCACCCTGCAGCCGGGCGCTTTCCATCAGCGAATCCGGCAGCTGCTCCATGAACTGCTTCGTCAGGTACAGGCCCATGCCGAAGGACCAGGCCGGCAGCACCAGCGCGGCATAGGTGTTGTTGATGCCGAGCCAGGAAATGATCAGGTACTGCGGGATCTGCGTCACGGTCCAGGAGAACATCATGGACAGCACGACCACGGAAAACAGGATCTTTTTTCCGGGAAAATGATTCTTGGCCAGGGGATAGGCCGCCATGGAGGCGATGATCACATGGCCGGTCATGCCGCCCAGGGTAATGATGAGGGTATTGAGTACATACCGGGAGAAGGGAACCCAGCTTTCATTCAGCAGGACATAGAGGTCCGTGAAATTGTTGAGCGAGGGATTCCGCACAAAGATCCGCGGCGGATACTGATACAGTTCATCCAGGGGTTTCACCGCGTTGTTGAGGATCATCACCAGCGGCAGCACCATGAACACGCCGCAGATGCCCATGAGGATAAACAGCGCCGCGTTGCCGGCGGTGGACCGGTTCAGTTTTTTCTTTCCGGACTGCCGCTTCATTTTCCGGTAGATCTTCGCCAGCCGCTTCTGCCGCAGGATTTCCTCCTGCTCCGGGGTCAGTTCCGCCGCGTTCCGCCGCAGCCTGCCGGGAGATAACCGGCTGATCTTCGCTTTTTCCATACCGGTCATTCACCCACCCTTCTGAGAATCCGCTGCACCAGCTTGTTGGTTCCGACCATCAGCAGGAACAGGATTGTCGCGATGGCCGAGGCATAACCCATGTCCAGCCTTGTGGAACCGTAATCCAGCAGGTGCGTGACAATGGTCGCACCGGAATAATTGACCGAGGGATTGCCGGCCAGCGCGATGGAGATATCCGCCACCGCGAAGGACTGGGTGATCTGCATCACCGCGCCGAACATCAGCTGGGGCTTCATCGCAGGCAGGGTCACAAACCACAGCTCCTGCCACCGGTTCTTCACGCCGTCAATCGCCGCCGCTTCATAAAGGCCCTTGTCCACTGTCTGCAGACCCGCGATAAAGGACAGGAAGCCCGTGCCCAGGGACAGCCAGAGCTGAACCACAATCAGCACCGGCATGACAAACTTTTCGGTCTGCATCCAGAGGATCGGCTCATTCAGGAAGCCCATCCGCAGCAGGATGCCGTTCAGGTAGCCGTAACGGTCACCGGTGAGGATCAGATTCCAGATCATATACGCGTTGCCGCAGATGGACGGGGCGTAGAAAACCAGCGTCAGGAACGCCCGCACCCTCGGTTTGAACTCGTTGATGATCCAGGCGAAAAGCAGGCACAGGAGGTAGCTGACCGGGCCGGTGATCACCGCGAAAAGCAGGGTGTTGCGCAGGGAGATAATGAAAATATCATCCTCCAGCAGCAGCTTGATATAGTTGGCCCAGCCGACCCAGCGGGGCGCCTCCAGCATGTTGAAATAATTGAATGAAAGGTAAACAGACATCAGCACAGGCAGCACCGTAAAGAGGAAAAACAGGATGAAATACGGCGCCATCAGCAGGTAGGATGCCTTGTTGATCCGGACCTGGTGCCACAGGGTGTCCTTCCGCGGCACGACCCGTTCTTTCCGGATTGCCATGCTCATCTCACTTTCCCTCCCCTGCGTCCGCGACAGGCAGTCCGAATTCTGTCCGTTTATAGGTAATCTCCGCGTTGATGTAAAAAATCTTGTCCATCAGTTCCTCGCGGGGTGTGTTGCCGTTCTCATTGCTGCCGCTGCTGACACCGCCCGTGGTAACCGCGTAGAACGCATTGTTCACATTGCGCCAGGTGTAATAGCCGCCGGGCACCTGGGGGATGCCCTTCACATGGCTGAACTGCCTGGCCAGCTCCCGGTAGTCCCGGATGGGCCAGCTCAGTCCCGCCAGGGCCTCCAGGTTCGCGGTGGCCACCCGCGCGGAGGCGCCCATCAGCGATTCCATCTCCCGGCCGTACAGGGTCTGGATCTCTGCGCTGGTCCACCACTTCAGGAAGCTCCAGCAGGCCTCCGGCTCCTTGGTCGCGCTCATGATGATGTCCGCCAGACCGGAGCAGCCGGTCGTTGTATCCAGCGTTCCGTCCTCCCGCAGAGTGCCGGGCACATGGGTGAAATCCCACAGCCCCTTGATATCCGGGGCGGAAACCTGCAGGTTGTTGTAGGTTGTGTAGTCCGTGATGATGATCGGACATTCCCCCGTACGGAAACGCTCCTCCGCCGAGGTGGCCATATCCAGCTTGTAATCCGTATAAAAATCGCAGTAGCGGCGGAAGACGTTGACCGCGACATCGCTGTCCAGCGCGGAGGCGTCGCCGTTCTCCGTGTAGTATTCCCCGCCGGCCTGGAACAGCAGCATGGCAAAAGTCTGCTCCCCGGGCAGCATGCCGAACTCCATCTGGTTCTTGCTCAGCACGCTCATGGCCACCTTCACGTCGTCCCAGGTTTCCGGAACTTCCAGGCCGATTTCAGCCAGGATATCCTTGCGGTAGAACATCATGGGGAAGGTCTGCGTATCCGGCAGCGCGTAGGAGGCGCCGTTGAAGGAGAAGGGCACCAGGGCGCTGGGGGCGAACCGCTTCGCCACCTCCTCAAAGTCCTCAAACCGCGTCAGGTCCATCACGGCGTTGCGCAGGCCGTAGTTCACCGGGGTATCGTTGCCGGTGTTCATCACCGCGCCCGCGATGCCCGTGGTGTTCGCCACCTGGATGGCAACATCCGGTCCCTGGCCGGACAGCGTGGCGCGGAGCAGAGTGTTCATATCCACCAGCTGGACGTTCACGTTGATCCCGGTCTGCGGGGTGAAATGTTCGTCGATCAGGGCCTTGATCACGTTGGCCTGGTCCCGCCCCGTGCCGACCCAGAGGGTAATGATCCGGGAATCATCGGTCTTCTCGGCCACGTTGCCGATCTGGTTGTAATTGATGGTGAAGGAGCTGTAGAGCCGGGAAGCCTCAAAGCCGGCGCCGGAAAGAAAATCCCTGCCGCCGATCTCCGGCCGGACGTCAGCGGTATGGACAAAAATCCGGTCAATCTGCAGCGGCTGGCCCAGCACCTGGGTGATCCAGTTGCCGCAGGCGCGCACGTTCGTCTTGTAGGAGGAGAGTACCTCCGTAAAACGCTCCTGGTCCCGGATCAGCTCCGTCAGCTGGTCATCCATGGTTTTCAGCACGGTCAGCTTATCGCTGCGGTGTCCCGCCGTCTCTTCCAGCGCGCCGATCGCGGTCTGCAGGTCCGATTTGACCTTCCGCAGCTGCGCCTCCAGACCGGGCAGGCTTCTTTCAATCTGGTAATCCCGGTACGGGTCCGGCGAAACGCCGGTAATATACAGCACCTGCCGGTAAATGCCGTTGAGCTGCAGAACGCAGTCCTGCACCTGCCGGATTACGGAGGCCATTTCGCCCAGCACAACCTCCATCCGCAGGGTATGCTCTCCCGCGGTAAGGTGGACCAGGTAAGGCTCATCCTGTTCTCCGGAGAGGGTCTCCAGGCGCCAGTCCTGGGTATAGGGGAAGGCCGCCGCCTGGAACTCGGCAAACGGGACCTCCCCGTCTATATAGATTTTGCGGTATACGTCCGTTCCGCGGACAAAATTCTGCTTATCGTAAAGGGAAATGGCGTAGTTTCCTTCCTCCGCCACGGTAAAGCGCCACTCAATCCACTGGCCGGCGCTTTTCCACGCGTTTCCGCCGATACTGTTGTTCAGCAGATAGCGGGGGCTGGAGGGGGAAACAGAACGGGAGGACTGATCCTGCACCGGATAGAGCATCTGGGAGGATGTCCGGGAGGCAGCCTCCGCCTCGATCCGGATAAGCTGTCCGGCGGCGCCGGATTCCCCTTCCGGTTTCCGGTATGGCTGCGCGTCTGCTCCCGCCCGGAAGCGGAGGCGGCGGATCAGCATCGGCTCCCGCAGGGACAGGACCGAAAGCGTATGCAGGCCGCGGGGCAGGAAAACCTTCAGGCTTTCACTGATGTAGCCGTTTGAATCATGCAGGAGGGAGGTCATCCACTCCGGCGCTTCGGCGGGAGAAGGCTTCAGTTCATTGCCCTGGTTATCCCGGAGCCACCGGATTTCCTCCGCCCCGTCCTCCGCCGTGAAGTGGCTGACGTCCGGGTGGAGATCATTGCGCCAGACCCGGGAAAAATTCACCAGCGCCAGCTCCCGGTAAGGCAGGGCGCCGTCCAGGAAAAATGCCCGCTGGATTTCAGCGTTCCGGCCCGGCCACGGATAGTATTCCACCTCCAGGTCATACCAGCCGGCTTCTTCCGCTTCGAAGTCCCATTCGATGACAGCTTCCTCACCGGTCAGAACAGACAGGCCGTCCCGGCCTTCCGCCGACTCCGACAGCACCGGTGCGTCCGGTCCTCCTTCCTCCTCATACCGCACGGCGTCCGCCGCCTCCAGGATGATCTCCTTTTCCGGCTGCAGCACTTCACGCTGCGCGCAGTATTCCGCATAGGAAGGAATATCCGGATTGATGGAATAGGTGCTCACCTGTTCCTCATATTCGCTTATTCCGAGGCCGGTGGCAGCCAGCGCGGATCCTGCCGCCATCACCAGCAGCAGGGCCAGCATGATTCCAGTCCTTCTTCTCACTTGTTTTTCCTCCGGTCCGTCCGCGCGCGGCGGTATCACTTTGCTTCCGTTGTCCGGAAATCAGGCAGGTCCTTCCGGGTGACGACGCGCTCGTCCGAATACGCCTTCCGGAGCATCTCTGTTTCCGTATATTTCTCTGACGGTTTGTTGAATTTAGTATTTCCCAGTACGAACTCGCCGCCCCAGGTGCACCAGTATCCCCAGACGGTTCCGTCACGGAACACCTGTTCCGGATCCGGAATGCATCCGTTTTCCGACAGCACAACCATCTTCCGCTCTCCCGGAATCCTCGTCAGCGGCAGGAAGGACGCGCTCTGGGAATCGTAAACCCGCTTCCCCGGGATAAATATCGGTGCCGATGAGATCCACCTCATCATCGCCCGGATACCACTCCGGATCCTGTCCGTTCCAGATCCAGATCAGGTTGTTCAGTCCATATTCGTTGGTCAGCCGGTCAAACAGCAGATGGTACAGCTTCAGGTAGGCTTCCTTTCCGGAGGCTCCCCACCAGAACCATCCGCCGCTGGCTTCATGCAGCGGCCGCCAGAGCACCGGCACCCCGGCCTCCTTCAGCCGCAGCAGCTGCGCCGCGACCGCGTCAATATCCTTGTTCAGCAGCCGGTATCCTTCTTCATCCTCCCCGTTCATCACCTTGCCCAGGTCGAATGTCGTGTACTTGGTATAAAAACCGGAATACCAGGGCTCCTTCAGGTAGGGGGACGGAGCGTTCCAGTGCCAGCAGAAGGTCACGATTCCGCCCTTGTTCCAGTATTCAATCGCGTAAGGAACCGCCCTGTCGCTTTCCCCGCCGCGCTCCACGCGGCTCAGGGAATAGTCAATCATATCCAGGCCGAGCACCGCGGGATAATCTCCGCCTGTCGCCCGCCAGACGGCCTGGTTTTCCATGCCGTACATGCCGCCGTCGCACTGCTGTCCGGAAAGAATCCGTTTCCCGTATCCTTCCCGCAGCCAGTCATACAGCCGCCGCGCCTCCGGAGTGGCTTCCCCGACGCTCATTTTTTCGGGAATCCGGTACAGATCCTCCGGGAGCGCCGCGGACGGCGTCAGCTCAAACCTGTCCACCCGGATATATCCCCAGCCGGTGCCGATTCCCAGCGTATGGGAACCGGCCGAAAGGAAGATATGCTCCAGCACGCTTTTCCCGAATGTTGTCTCCTCCGTGATCACGGTTCCGATATTCACGCCGTCCAGGAGCACCTGGTTTTCCTTGTGTCCGCCCAGACTCGCCTGAATCACGGCGATGTCGTAGAAACCTTCCCGCGTGACCGTCACTTCCGCCGAGAGCGAATCCGCGCCGGCCGTACGAAAGCCCTCCACCCATTTGATTGCACCATCTCCGGAAACTCCGGCGTTTCCCATCAGTTCCCCGGTTTCCGCTTCCACGGTCATGATTTCCTCTGCCCCTTCACTGAAAGCGGGGAGTATTGCGCAAAGCAGCGTCATGATCATCGCAGCGATTCCGCAAATGACTTTTTTTCTGCTTTTCATTCCTGTTTCTCTCCCTGCTTTTGTAAACTTGTTAACTATTTTGTTAACCTATTGTTAACTAAATTCTAACGGGCAAAAATCCGCCTGTCAAGACAATTTTTGCACACGAATCAGGCTTTACTGGTCGTTTGTTGCTTTTTTCATCCCGTGCGAAACGCACGCCTTCTTGTTTTTGTGGATTTTTACGTTAACAAATTAGTTAACAAATAAACAACTGCTTTTCTTTTGTTCAGCCCCGGTCCCGACGCGGATTCACGCAAAAAACTCCGGCGGTCTTTATCAGCCGCCGGAATTTTTTTACGTGAATCCGCTTTTCAGATCGTTTCCCCGGTCTCTTCAATCCGCTCCGTCCGCAGAAGCCGTCCGTTCTCATCCGTCACAACGCGCCGGCCGCACTTCCAGCTGCCGAGCGTCTTTCCGTCCGCGCGGATTTCCGCCCTTTGTCCGTTACTCCGGATCTCATAACGGTGATCATAGAAAACGGCTTCATATTCATAGGGAGTCCCGCTGCCCAGGCTGAACCATACCTGTCCCAGGTGCGGATGAATCCCGTAATGATGGGCTGTATATTCGAGGCAGGCAAGCATGGTGGGACCGTAAGCGTCCTGGATCGCTTCCCCGCTGTCCTCCGCAACCGGCTGATGATCCGTCATCCGTACCAGGGAGGCCCTGCCGGTAAAGGGATCATACTGCTGGGTAAACCGGCAGCCGTTCGCATAGACCGCGTCCATCAGCTTCTCTCCCAGCCCGGTCACAATCCGGCTGTATCCGTAGCGTTCCAGTGCCAGGATTGCCCGCTGGTATGTCAGGCCTTGCGGCTGTCCGCTCCAGTTGTTTTCCGGCGCGTTGCGGAAAGCCGGATCATTGGCCGCGACGCTGGGCAGCGGGAAGGGCGTCCGGAATTCCGAGGGATTCAGCAGGTGTTCCTTCACAAACCGTTCCGCCATTCTCCGGGAGATACTGCCCCAGTACATGCACCGAAGCGTATTGTGGCACAGGATATCCACGGTTTTGCCCGTCCGGTCCCTGTCGTACAGGGCGCCGCGCTTCCTGTCCCACAGTTCCCTGCGGAGCGCGTCCGCCACCGTACGCGCTTTCCGTTCCCACGCTTCGGCAGCGGCGTCCCCCTGCATCCGGCAGATCCGCGCAACGGTCTGCCGGGCGGCGAAGCTCCAGCTGGTCACGTCCATGCTTTGCATCGGAACAATTTCATACCCCTCCGGCGCTTCATCCCTCTCCCACCAGCAGGGAGCGTCCCCATAGCGCAGGGCCAGATCCTCGCCCGTATCATAGACGCAGAAGGAGGAAAGCAGGCCGTTTCCGGATACGTTCCGCGTCCTCCACAGGCAATCATCAAAGCGGATCAGGCAGTCTTTCAGCTGTTCAAGATAGTCCCCGTCTTTTCCGATTAAATAATACAGATTCAGCGCCGGAAAAGGAAAACAGAAGCCCTGGTATTTATTGAACTGGGGTTCAACCCTTCCTTCCACGCACTGGATGGAACCGGGCAGACGCCCGTCCGCCCGCTGATACCGCATAAACAGTCCAATATTATTCCGGGCAGCCTCCAGGCTGCGCAGGGCATACATTTCTCCGCCCATAGGCTGGGTTTCCAGCCAGATTTTTTCGTATCCGCCGCCTTCCACCAGCACCGTGCTGCCCCCGAAATCCTTCAGGTTCAGGCGGCACTTTTTTTCTGCCGTGTCATAGACGCGCTGAAGTTTCTCATCCTCCGTACGGAAAAAAACGCTCGTTTCAGGCAGCATTTCCGATCCTTCTTTCCTGTTTTTGCCCTGGTTTTCACTAAGCAGATTCTATCATTTATTGCGATTTTTGGACAGATGCAAAAAAAATGCGCATCCCCTCAAACCGAAGAAAACCTTTATTTTTCAACAATGTGCGAAATTTTCGCTTCTTCCCTTCCAAAGAATTTGCCGTCATAATGAGGGCGAAAATTGATGAATGCAATTTCATATTGTCCCAAAGACCCCGAAGGAGGATTCCTGATGAGTGTTTCCGCATCCGCATCCGCTCGCCGCGGCGGACTCAGGTACAGATTTGGATTGGCCCTGCGCCGTGACTGGCAGCTGTGGGTGCTGCTGCTGCCCTGCCTGGCTTTCTTCATTGTCTTCTGTTACTTCCCGATGTACGGCGTCCAGATCGCCTTCCGGGACTACAAAGCCGCATTCGGTATTACCGGAAGCCAGTGGGTGGGGCTGAAGTATTTTGAAAAATTCTTCAACAGCTATTACTGCGGAAGAATGTTTGCGAACACCTTCCTGCTGAATTTCTACGGTCTGCTGTTCGGCTTCCCGATCCCGATCCTGATGGCCATCATGCTGAACCAGCTAAACAACAAGCGGTTCAAAGGATTCGCCCAGACTGCGATCTACATACCGCACTTCATCTCCACTGTGGTTCTGGCCGGCATGATCTACCTGTTCTTCTCCCCCACCAACGGCATTATCAACCACCTGATCACCGCCGCCGGCGGAAAAAGTATCTACTTTATTATGGAACCCGGCTGGTTCCGGCCGTTGTTCATCGGATCGGACATCTGGCAGAACGCGGGCTGGAACACGATTCTCTATATTGCCACGCTGACCAGCATCGACCCCCAGCTGTACGAAGCCGCCACAATCGACGGCGCCACCCGCTGGGAAAAGATCAGGCATATCGATATTCCCCACCTGATCCCCATCGCGGTGATGATGCTGATCCTGAACTGCGGCTCGCTGCTCTCCTCCAACACGGACAAAGCCCTGCTGCTGCAGACCAGCGGCAACATGGCCACCTCGGATATCTTCGGCGTCTATGTGTACAGCGTCGGTATCGCTGCCCAGAAGGCTCAGTACTCCTACGCTTCCGCGATCGGCCTGTGCCTGAATGTGATCAACTTCGCCATCATCATGGGGGTAAACGGTCTTTCCCGCAGGATGAGCGATATCAGCCTGTTCTGAGAGTGGAGGGAAGAAAGATGACCGTTATGGCCGTGAAGACAAAAAAGCAGAACCGCGTCCGGGAGACCCGGAAGGACCGGATCTTCAACGCGATCAATCTCCTGTTCTGGATCGTTGTCCTGTTCATCACCCTTTATCCCCTCTGGCTGATCCTCATCGCCTCGGTTTCCGATCCGGACGCCGTCCTCCAGGCCAAAGTCCTGATCTGGCCGGTGGATTTCTCCCTGATGGGATATGAAGCGGTGTTCCAGAACAAAGAGCTGCTGAGCAGCTACCTGAATTCCATCTTCTACACCGTCGTCGGTTCCGCCCTGAGCGTGATTGTATCCCTGGCAGCCGCCTACGCGCTTTCCCGGAAGTTTGCCGGCAAAAAGTTTGTGAACCTGGCAATCACCTTCACCATGTTCTTCTCCGGCGGCCTGATCCCCATCTTCCTGAACGTCCGGGATCTCGGCCTGTACAACACCCGGACCATCATGATCCTGATGAACCTGGTTTCCGTCTGGAACCTGATGGTTGCCCGGACCTATATCCAGTCCAGCATTCCCAACGACCTGTATGAAGCCGCCGTCATCGACGGGGCGGACCACTTCACCTATTTCTTCAAATGCGTGCTGCCCCTCTCCGGCACCATTGTCGCCGTGCTTTCCGTCTATTACGGAGTGGCCCGCTGGAACGACTACTTCACCGGCCTGGTCATGCTGCGGGATCGCAGCCTGTATCCCCTGCAGCTGGTGCTGCGGGAAATCCTGGCTTCCCTCACCTCCACCGGTTCTTCCGATACCTTCTTCGCGGCTTACGCGGATAACCTGGGCGGCCTGCAGGCGGCGCTGCGCAAAGCCGAGGTGGCTAAATACTGCTGTATCGTGGTGGCTACCGTTCCCGCGGTTGTGCTGTATGTCTTCATGCAGAAATACTTCGTGAAGGGCGTCATGATCGGATCGCTCAAAGGATAAACCTTTTCGGCCGTCAGCGACGGAAATATGATCAGAGGCTGCAGGCGCAGCCGGATACACAGATTATGAGGAGGCACAGCCGATGTCACAGATCAAAAGCACTGCGATCAAAGACGCTGAATCGACTGCCCGGGCCGCCCGCTATGAGAACGGTTTCCGGGTGCTTCAGGGCCGGCGGGAATATGTGACCTATATGGCTGACTCATCCATCCGGATCTGGTATTCGGATATTCCGTGGCGGTATGAGTCCCACGACCATTCCGCCGTCGAAGTGCTTCTGACGCTGGAGGGCTCGGTCACCTACACCGTTGAGGACAAGCTTTACCACGTCCGCAAGGGGGAAGTCCTGATTGTTCCGCCGGACACCCTCCATTCCCTGTCCATGGGCGAAGGAAGCAGCCGGTATCTCTTCCTGTTTGAAGCGGATCCGCTTATGGCCATGCGGGATCTCAAGGCCATGGCCTCGTATTTCCACAAACCGTTTCACCTGCGGGACGGATCGGACGCCCATGTGCGCGTCCGGGAGCTGCTGCTCCGGGCGCAGGACGCCTACGAAAAGCACGATATGCTGTGGAACACCATATGCTACAGCTGCCTCCTGCAGATATACGTTACCCTGGGGCAGCGGTACCTGACCGGCGTCAGGCGCGCGTCCGGGGACGCGCCGGGCAACATGGACTCCGAGGTCATCAACTCCGTAATGACCTTTATCAACAATCATTACCGGGAGGAACTGACCCTGGAGGATGTGGCGAAGTTCGCCGGCTTCAGCCGTTATTATTTCTCCCGGACCTTCAAGCGGCAGACAGGCTATTCCTTCAAGGATTACCTGTGCCAGAAGCGGTTGCAGGTCGCCATGGACCTGCTGATCCGGACCAACCGTCCCATGCGGGATGTCGCCCTGGAAAGCGGCTTCGGCTCTGTGGCGACCTTCAACCGGGTGTTCCGGGAAAGCAAAGGCTGCACGCCCACCCAGTACCGGGTCATCTATGGAATATAAGTGCGGGAATCAGCCCGCCTGAAAGGTAATCAGGGGCGACATGCCCTGAAATAAAAAGGAGGTACCCCCATGAAGAAACTCGTTTCCCTGCTGCTGGCATGCTGTATGCTGCTCAGCCTGAGCGCCGCCTTCGCTGAAGAGAAGGTCGAGCTCACCGCCTTCCAGTACGCTCTGGAAAACCAGAACACCGACTTTAACAACCTCTGGTTCTTCGACGAGCTGGAAAACAAGACCAACACCCACGTGACCTTCCAGATGGTGAAGGACGCGGACTGGGCAACCAGCGCCAACCTGATGTTTGCCGTGCCGGAACAGATGCCCGACATGATCCTCCGCCACGCTGTGGACGTAGAGGAATACGGCGTCTCCCAGGGCCTGCTGCTTCCCCTCGATGAATACCTGACTGAGGAGATCATGCCCAACTATGTCAGCCGCCTGAACATCAACAACGCCGGCGACTCCATTCCCGCCAGCGACGGCAAAACCTACTACATCGGCTTCCTGATGGCCCAGAACGTGAATCATAACGGCACCTGGTATGTGAACCAGAAGGAACTGGATAAGCTGGGCAAGACCGCTCCCACCACCATTGCGGAAACCACCGAGCTGCTCCGTGCCATGAAGGCCGACGGCATCAAGTGGCCCTTCTCCGCGTCCAGTTCCGAGACTGGCCCCGAAGGCATCTGGAACCAGTTTGCTTCCTTCGGCGTGCCGGAAAACACCTACTACTACTTCATCGACGCCGACAACAAGGTCCAGTTCACCTGCGCCCAGGACGGCTGGCGCGCCTGCGTCGAATGGCTGCATCAGCTGTACGAGGAAGAGCTGATGGATCCGGAATCCCTGACCCAGGACTCCAACCTGTGGGCCAACAAGGTCAACGACGGCGAAGTCGGCTACTTCTGCTACCTGCGCCTGATCAACACCGCCATCAAGGCTGAGAACGTGGAGAACTTCAAGTCCATCCTGCCTCCCGCCGCCGACGGATTCAAGGCCTGCGTGTCCCAGATCCTGGAAGTGCCGGAAGCCGGCGCCTACCTGACCAAGAACTGCAAGGATCCCGTGGCTGCCCTGAAGTGGATCGACGCCCAGCTGGAAACCGAAACCATGATGGTCTCCCTGAACGGTAAAGTCGGCGAGCAGATCGTGCTCAACGACGCGGGCAAGTACGAAGTCATCGACATCCCCGCGGACAACGGCCTGTATCAGTTCGTTCCCGTCACCATGGGCCAGTTCTTCGCCCCCGGCGACTACTACACCTCCATCTACCAGATGGCTCCCCATCGCGTGGAACGCTATGAAGACAGCAAGTGGTACGCCGAATCCGGCGTACTGGAGCCCAAGAGCTACCAGTACCTGCGCGACCTGAGCAAGCTGAGCAACGAAGACGCCACCGAAGCGGCCGACATCTACACCGAGCTGAAGAAGCTGGTGCAGGAATCCTTCGCCAATTTCGTGCGCAACGGCGTCACGGATGAAAGCTGGAACGAGTTCCAGGCCCAGGCCAAGGCCATCGGTTCCGAGCGCTACATCGAGCTGTACCAGAACGCCTATAACGCTTACCTTGCCAAGTAAAATCTTGAACGTCGCGGAATGAAATGCTAAAATGGATGCATTGAAAGCCGCCGGGCATCGCCGCAGGAATTGTTTCCGGGGGCGATGCCCTTTTACCGTACAGAGGGAGTATATATGAACCGCATCATGAAAACTGCCTGCCTGCTGCTGGCGGCCTTACTGCTGCTGGCAGGCTGCTCTGCGCCTCCGGAGAACGGGGAATCCGCCGCTCCCCGCGCGTCGCTGACCGCTCTGCAGTATGAAATCGAGAATATTGCCGTGGATTTCAGCAGCATGTGGTATTTTCAGCAGATTGAGCAGCAGACCGGCGTTCATGTTGATTTCAGGGAAGTCAAGGACTCCGAGTGGAGCAGTTCCGTAGGCCTGGCTTTTGCGAAAGGGCAGATGCCGGACATGATCCTGCGCGGCTCCCTGGATGTGGAGGAATACGGGGTAACCCGCCACCTGCTGGTTCCGCTGGACGAATACATTGAGAAAGGTTTCCTTCCCAACTATGCCGCCCGCATGGATCAGGCCGGTCTCCGGGAGCAGCTTACCGCATCCGACGGACATATCTACCAGCTTGGCTTCCTGATCTCCCAGGGTGTCAACACCAACGGTCACTTTTTTATCAACCAGTCCTGGCTGGACCGGCTGAACCTGTCCATGCCGGAAACGGTGGAGCAGCTGACGGAGGTGCTCCGCCGCTTCCGGGACGGCGATCCGAACGGCAACGGCCTGCAGGATGAACTTCCCCTGGAATTCACTTTTGACGATAACACCACCGGGATCTATAACCTCTTCTCTTTCTTCGGCCTGCCCCTGAACGAAGACTATGTCTATGCGGACAAAGCCGGAAAGGTGCATTTCGCGCCGGAGGAGGACGCCTTCTTCGACACGCTTGTCTGGTTGCATCAGCTGTATGAGGAAAAACTGCTGGACATTGATTTCATCAGTCAGGGAAGCAGCATCTGGGCTGCCAAGGTCAACGAAGGCAATACTGGCATGTTCAGCTACTGGCGTCTGCAGAATACCGCGCTGAACCCCGGCGTTGCCGGAAACTACCGGATCATGCTTCCGGTCCATGCGGAAGGTGTTTCCGCCTGCCTGCCCCGGAACATGGACATCATCGAATTCGGCGCCGCCCTCACCACCGATAACCGGAATATTGAGGCCAGCCTGCGCTGGCTGGACGCCCAGTTTGAAACAGAAAACATGCTGGTTTCCCAGAACGGTCCCGTGGGAGACACGCTCCTCCGCCGGGAGGACGGCCGGTATGAAGTCAGCTACGTCCCGCCGGACAACGAACTGTACCAGTCCGTTCCGGTCATCTGCGGCCAGTTCTTCGCGCCCGCGGATTACTACGCCTCTGTTTACGTGCCTGCGGCGCACCGGCTGGAAAAGTCCGCCTATTGCGAACTGTATGAACAGGCCGGCGTGCTTGAACCGGTTTCCGGCAAACTCCTGACCGTCGTCGCGCCCAAAACCACCGCCGAGTCCGCGGAGACAGCCCGCCTGAAGGCGAAGCTGAAATCGCTTGTGGACGCGGAAATCGTCGCCATGGTCACGCAGGGCGTCACCGAGGAAAACCGCACGGCATTCCGGGAAAAGCTGAAAGCCGGCGGAAGCTCGGACTACCGCCGGGTTTACCAGCAGATCTATGACCGCTGGGAGGAAAAGTAAGCTGTGATCAGAAAAAGCCGGTCCTCTGTTTTTATCCGGTATGCGCTGTCGTATATCGCGGTTGTGCTGCTGCTCTTTTTCAGCATCACCGGATACCTCTATGTCCGGCTCAGCGCCCGAACGCGGGAAGAAATCATTGACACCCAGATCAACCGCCTGTCCCGGATCGCCGCCCAGCATGAAAGCTACATTTCCGCCATGCTGAACACGGCGGAGGAGATCGGTCTCAGTCCGGATATCGAATTCTTCCGGTATGACGAGGAACCGTGGAAGGCCTATGACCTGCAGCTCCAGATGGTGCCCTACACCACGACCAGCAGCAGCTTCTGTGACCAGGTATACCTGTATTTCTTCGGAGATGACCGGATTTATTCTTCCTCCTCCTCCATGAGCCTGTCCCTTTTCGCGCGGATGATGCGCTATGAGTTTATCCCCATGGAAAGCCTGGCTTCCCGGATTGCGAATACGGACCGGATGACCATCCTGCCCGCCCAGCAGGTTTCCTCCACCCTTGTGGACAGCTCCCGGGTGGTTACCTTCCTGGTGCCGCTGGGCGCCGGTCCCGGATCGCAGAAGGGCGTCCTGCTTTTCCTGATCAAGGACAGCGTCTATCAGGCACTGTTTTCTGACGCGATCCAGGATCACATCAATACCTATATCTATCAGGGAGATACGCTCCTTTCCTCCTCTGAGGACCTGCCCGTTCCCCGGGAACAGGTGGACGCCTCCCAGGATGCCGCCTCCCGTCTGTTCCGCTGGGACAATCAGGACTGGACGCAGGTTTCCTTTACCGGCAGAAACTGGGGCCTGTCCTATACCGCGGTGCTGCGCAACGCGGATATCAACTCCTCCATCATGCAGCAGCTTTTCAGTATTCTGGCCATCCTTCCGGTCTTTGTCTTCCTCAGCCTGCTGCTCGCCCTGTGGATGGCCCGGCGCCATGCCCGGCCCATCCGGGCTATCACCGGCATGCTTTCACGGGAAACGGACGAAACGCCCCGTGATGAACTCCAGCAGATTTCAACCGGCATCAGCCGGCTTACCACCCGCAACCAGGAACTGTCCACCCGGCTGGATCGGGCACTTCCCGTTCAGCGGCATGATTTTGTTTTCAAATTTGTCAAGGACCGTTTTTCCACCCGGGAAGAGGCTGTGGCTGCCGGCCGTGCCGTAGGTCTGGAGATAGACCGTCCGGCTTACGCGGTGATCCTGTGCAGCGGTTCCGGAGGAAACGACCACCCCTTTGATCTGGGCGCTCCGCCCTTTGACCGCTTTCCCGGCTGTTCCGGCGCGGGCGTGGAACTGGTTGCCCTGAAAGCCAATCTGTACCTGGTCTTCTCCGATGATCCGGAAACCCTGCCGGAGCTGGCGGAAGCGCTGCGCTGCGAAAGCGCCGCGGGCGGAGACCGGTGTATTACCTCCATTTCCGCCCTGCATACCGACTTCACGGAAGCGCCTTCCGCCTATCTGGAAGCAGCGGCCGCCTATGAAAACCGGTTCGTCATGGGCAGCCAGAAAGTGCTCTGCTACGGCGATATTTCTTCCAATCTTGAGGAAATTCTTCCCCAGGCCCGGAAGATCACAAATTCCATCAGCCAGGCCCTGACCCTGGGAAGCCGGGATGTGCTGGACGTCCGGATCAATGATCTGCTGCATTTCCTGAAGAACACCAACATGTCGCCCTTCGCGTTCCGGATGATCTACGGCGAAGTCATCCGCTCCCTGGTTCACACCCATACCGCCGCGCTTTCCGGAGAAGGCTCCGTGCAGGAAATCTACAATATCTTTACGCTGACTTCCTGCCAGTCCATCGATGACCTGGATGAGCTGCTGCGGCGGCTGTGCGACCGCCTGCTCATCGGAGAGTCCGGTCCCAGCGAGCCCGTTGAGGAAGAGGAGGACGAAATCAGCCAGGTGGTCCGCTATATGGAGGAACACTTCAGCGATCCGGAAATTTCCATCACTGCCCTGGCGGATTCCCTGGAACTTTCCACCACCCGTTTCAGCCTTTCCTTCAAGGAAAAGACGGGCATGTCCCCCCTGGAATACCTGACCCTGCTGCGGGTGGAGCACGCGAAGGAACTGCTGGAGTCCACAGATCTGACCATCCGGGATATCAGCACACAGGTCGGTTACTATGACTCCGGGTCTTTCATCCGCCGCTTCAAGCAGGTCACCGGCGAAACGCCCGCTCAGTACCGGCGCAGCCGGAGTCCGAAAAAGGAAACGCCGGAAACCGAAAATTCCTGATTACGATCCATCAAGGAGTTCCCCATGATTCACACAGACGAAATCAACATCCGCGATCCCTTTGTCCTGGTTCATGAAGGACAGTATTACCTGTACGGCACCCGCGGCGCCACCTGCTGGGGACCGGCAGACGGATTTGACGTATACACCGGCCGGGATCTTGTTTCCTGGGAAGGACCGCGGGTCTGTTTCCACAACGACGGCTCCTTCTGGGCAGACCGGAATTACTGGGCGCCGGAAGTTCACCCCTGGCAGGGCATGTTCTACCTCTTCGCCAGTTTCAAAAGCGACGCCCGCCGGCGCGGCACGGCCATTCTCCGTTCTGCTTCCCCCCTCGGTCCCTTTGAACCCTGGTCGGACGGTCCTGTCACTCCGGCGGACTGGGAATGCCTGGACGGAACCTTCTACGTCTCCGCTATCGGCGTTCCCTATATGGTTTTCTGTCATGAATGGGTCCAGGCGGGCGACGGGGAAATCCTGGCCATGCGCCTGACGGAAGACCTGAAAGCCGCGGCGGAACCGCCGTTCCTGCTTTTCCGTGCCTCGGAGGCTCCCTGGAGCCGGCCGGTCCGGCATTCCTCCGGGATCACCGGACATGTGACCGACGGTCCCTTCCTGTGGCGCAGGGAGGACGGAGCCCTGCTCTGCCTCTGGTCCGGCTTTTCGGAAAAAGGCTATGCCCAGGGCCTTGCCGTTTCTGACAACGGTGAAATTGACGGGCATTTTACCCAGACGGATCCGCTTTTCCTGGAGGACGGCGGCCACGGTATGCTCTTCCGGGATCTCGGGGGAAAGGTGCTCCTGACGCTCCACAGCCCCAACACCCATCTGCTTGAACGTCCCCGTTTTGTTCCGGTCAGCCTCTGACCCGGCATTCCGGAACAGAACCGGGCTTCAGAATAGAATGAATACAATCTCTTTGGGAGGCACTTTATGAAACAGTCAGCAAAGAACATCCGGGAACTCACGGTAGCCTATATCGGCGGCGGCTCCCGCGGCTGGGCCTGGGGCTTTATGATGGACCTGGCCATGGACGCGGACATCTGCGGCACCGTACGCCTTTACGATATCGACCGGGAGGCTGCGGAACGGAATCAGATCATCGGAAGCAAAATCAGCGCCCATCCGGACGCGGCAGCCCGCTGGACCTATGAGGTCAGCGACAGCCTGCAGGAAGCGCTGACCGGCGCGGACTTTGTGGTCATTTCCATCCTGCCCGGCACCTTTGACGAAATGGAATCGGACGTACACCTGCCGGAGCGCCTGGGGATCTGGCAGCCGGTGGGCGACACCGTAGGCGCCGGCGGATTTATGCGCGCCATGCGGACCATTCCCATGTTCGTTACCATCGGGCGGGCCATCCGGGATTATGCGCCGGAAGCCTGGGTGATCAACTATACCAATCCCATGTCCCTGTGTGTGCGCACCCTGTATGAAGTGTTTCCGGAAATCCGGGCCTTCGGCTGCTGCCATGAGGTGTTCGGCACCCAGAAACTCCTCTGCTCCATGCTGAAAACCGAGGAGGGGATTGACGGGGTCACCCGGCAGGACCTGTACACCACCGTTACCGGCATCAACCATTTCACCTGGCTGACCTCCACCAGCTGGAAAGGCCTGGATCTGTTCCCGCTGTATGCCCGTTTCGCGGAAAAATACGCGGAAAGCGGCTATGACGAAGGCGGCGATGACAACTGGATGAATTCCCACTTCAACTGCGCCCAGCGGGTGAAGTTTGATCTGTTCCGGCGCTACGGCATGATCGCCGCGGCAGGCGACCGTCACCTGGCGGAATTTGTGGCTCCCTGGTATACCCGGGATCCGGAAACCGTCCGGGAATGGAAGTTCAGCCTGACCCCCGTCTCCTGGCGGAAACAGGATCTGAAGGAAAGGCTTCAGCGGTCGGAAAACCTGGTCAGCGGACAGGAGGAGATCACGCTGAAAGCTTCCGGGGAGGAAGGCCATCTCCTGCTGAAAGCCCTGCTCGGCCTCGGAGATATGGTATCCAACGTCAACATCCCCAACCGCGGTCAGATTCCCAACCTGCCCCTGGGCGCCGTAGTGGAGACCAACGCGCTGTTCGGCCTGAACCGCATTGATCCGGTCTATGCCGGCCCGGTTCCCTCCGCCATCCTGCCGCTGATCACCCGGCATGTACTGAACCAGGAGAATACCCTTACTTCTGCCCTCCGCTGTGACCGGAAGCTCGGCCTGACCACCTTCCTCAATGACCCGCAGCTTTCCGCAGTCACCCCCAAGGACGGAGAAAAGCTCTTTAACGACATGCTGGAAAACCAGCGTGCCTTCCTGCCGGAAAAATGGTTTGAATAACTCTGAATACCCGGAAAAAGCATATAATCAAAAAAACCGCTCCTGATTTAATCAGAAGCGGTTTTTTCCGCCATTCTTCATTCTTCATTTTTCATTGCCGGTTTATGATCCGGTACAGTTCATATTTTCCCGGCGCTGTCCGGGCCTCAAACACCGTTTCCCCGTTCCGCCGGTACAGCGGTTCCAGCCGGAAGGCTTTCCCGGTCACGGGATGCTTTTTCAGCGGAAGCTCCAGCGCCTCCGCTTCTCCCGCCACATGGATCAGGATCGTGGCGGGCTGTGAACCCGCCGCCACATAGGGATAAACAATAAAGCTGTCGTTGTCGTAGGGGAACAGGCTGATCCCCGCCCGGCATTCCAGGTAAACGCCGCCCGCGGGGAATTCCCGGCGGATCCGGGTCAGCGCCTTTCCGGGAAGCTTGTACAGATCCGGGAAATTGTCCGGCACCGCCAGCGTCAGCATCTGTCCTCTGCCGTAAGTATCCCGCAGCAGCAGGCCGAAGCTTTCCTCCGACTCCGCCACTTTCACCAGCGCCCAGGTGGCGTTGTTCCGGAATTCGCACACCGGCACCCCGATCTCCTCCGTCCCGCGGGGATACTCTGTCGCGGGCCAGCCGGTTCCGGTCTCCACCCGGTAATTCCTGCCGCGGATCCGCCGTCCGGTAAACCGGATGGAGGTCATCCGCTGGATGCCCCGGTCCATTGTGGCTTCGAGGAAACCGCTGGTTACCAGTGCCTTTCCGCCTTCCGCCACATACTTTTCCAGTTTTTCCACCACATCCGGATCGCAGGCGGAGGAGCGGGTCAGCAGGATGCTTTCCGCCTTTTCCGGCCAGTAGGGCGTCAGCGTCACCGGCAGGCCGCACATGCCCAGGAAATCCTGAATGTTGTCCTCACCCTGGCAGTTGTCCGGCAGGTAGCACCGGATGCCCACCGGCTTCCCGCAGTAGTCCAGCACCTCATCCAGCTTGTCCAGGTGCCAGCCCAGCGGCGGAATGAACGGGCTGTCCGTCAGAGCCTGGAAACAGAACATCATAATCTCCTTCGGTCTGGAAAAGGCCGTCAGGTACGCCTGCTCCAGGTATTGTTCCGTAATGTGGAGATCAAAGGGATCAAACCAGCCGCCGCCGTTATGTCCCGGCCACATATTCTCAAAATAGGTCATCAGCGAATAGCTCAGGTAGCGGGGCAGGTGCTGGTCTGTTGTTACGGTGTCCCGGGCCTCCGTGCCGGTATAGATCCGGTCGAACAGCTTCCGCTGCTCCGCGGGATTGTACCCGGTTTCCTGATAGCTTTCCGCCCAGTTGGGATATTTGATGGTGATTTTGCAGGCGTGATTGGCTTTCTTCGCCGGAGCAATCACGTCCTCCCGGCTGACCTTTTCCATCAGGTGCAGACGGTAGGCCTTCCAGCTTCCGTCCGTGATTCCGTGTTCCCGGTTAAAGGCGTCCCTTCCCCGGCGGCAGGTTTCACAGGTGCAGTTGGTAAAGAAGAAATCGTCAATGATGAACTCATTGAAGTGTCCGCCGATGAACGCGCAGACCCGCCGGAGCTCCGCAAGCATCTTTTCATCGTTGTAGCAGAAAGTGTCGAAAAGCCGCTGCTTCGGTTCGCTCCCGGCCGGGGCGGGAAGCGTGGTGGTCAGTCCGCCGGCCACCTCCATCCCGTGCTTCTCAAAGATTTTCCGGCACAGCTCCACCTGTTTTTCATCCGCCAGTAACCCGCCCCGGTAAGGCTCCAGGTAAACCTTATCCGGCCGCATATACCGTTCAAAGAACGCGATATCCTTTTCCAGCTTTTCTTCCTGCGCGCGGGCAGTCCCCTGTGCCACAAAATAATAAACCAGCTTAAAGTTCCGGTAATTTCCCATGCATATAATCCTCCGCTGAAGTTCTGTAAACGTTCTCTCTGTTACTGACAGTATATCCCCGATCCCTCCGCCGCACAAGTCCCGCCCGGCGGGCCGGTTTCCTTTCAGCAATTGATTGATAAGGGAAATCACTTGTTTTTTACCGGCAGATAGTGTATGATGTGCCCGTAATTCAATTGAGGAGGAATTTTCTCATGGCTGAACAGTTTGTTACCGGTGAAACACTGGTTGGCGAAGTTGTTTCCAAGTATCCCGAAGCGATCGAGATCCTGCTGTCCATCGGCATGCACTGCCTGGGCTGCCCCGCTTCCCGGAATGAATCCCTGCAGGACGCCTGCGCGGTTCACGGCATTCCCGCGGAACAGGTCATCGAAGCAATCAACGAAAAGATCGCTGAGAACAAGTAATTTCTGATCGGCAATAAGGCCGGAGGGAAAATCCCTCCGGCCTTTGTCATGTCCTGATTCAGTTTTCCGCCTGTACGGAAGCCGTCAGGCTCTCATAGGTCACGCCGTACTTCTCTGCGATATCCCTTGCAAAGGACTGGCCTTCCGGCGGCGCGATCCGCACCCGGAAGGAGTGTTTCCCTTCTTTGGTTTCCGCCACCAGGGAAACCGCCTTCCCTTCCGCCGTTTCCGTATTGATCACCGTATCCAGGTCCTGGGCAAGCTTGTGCATATGAGTATTGTAAATCGTCCGGGTTCCCCGTCCAAGGATCGCCCGTACGGCGTCGGCTGCGATGAAATATCCCTCTTCAAAGGACGTGGTGGAGAAGGTTTCGTTCAGCAGGAGCAGGCTTTCCGGCGTGCAGCTGACAAACAGTTCGCGGAACCGCCTGCACTCCTCGCCCAGCCGTCCAAGATCCAGCGTCTTGTCCTCATCCGCGGGAAAATGGGTCAGCACCCGGTCTGCCGGGTCGTACACAAAGCGGGCCGCCGGTACCGGAATGCCGCTCTGGGCCAGGATAAAGAGCTGGCCCACTGCCTGGGTCACGGTGGTTTTGCCGCCCCGGTTGGCACCCGTCAGGACATAAACCCGTTTCTCCGGATCAAAGACCAGATCATTCGGAACCACATTCTCCGGTTTTTCCGTCGCAACCAGCTTCAGGTTATACAGGCCTTCCGCTTCCATGCAGGCGGCGCCCTGCCGGTTCAGCCGGACCTGCGGCTTGCAGAATTTCCAGCCTGCCTTCTGTTTTTTCTCAATATATTCCGCCCAGCGGGTATAGAACACCAGTTCCGGAATCAGATCGGCGATTTCTTTCACGCTGACGTTCAGGTACTGTCCCAGCGTATCCCGCAGCCTCCGGGCAATCCGGGAGGTCAGCATGGACGCAGCGCTGTCCATCTGCCGCGGCACATTGGCCCCGCCGTCCGCCGCGGGAATCCGGGCCAGGGACATCGCCGCCAGCGGGTTGCGGAGCATTACTGACTTTTCGGCAAACTGTCCGACGGACTGAAGCAGTCCTGTTTCCGTATTCGCCGGATAATAGCTGGTACTTCCGCTCCAGTCTGCTTCCCTGCGGATCTCGTCCCGGGGCGTCACGGAAGCCAGGAAATTCTTCAGCAGGTTTGACTTCGTGAAGGGCTTCGCGTTCACGGAAACCAGCCCCATACTGATCGCTTCAAAGCGGTCATTAAGGTTGATGCCCACCGTCAGGCTTTTGATTTCTGACGCGGCCACCCGCATTTCCTCCACATCTTTGCGCAGTGCGGCGAAGCCCTGCTCCCGGTAAATCTGCTCCACCGTATCCCGGAGCCCGGTCAGGCCCTCTGAAACCAGGTCCTTATCCGACAGACATTCCCGGATCGCCTCCACCGTCTGGATATAGTCATGGTATTCCTCCAGCCGGTGCATCAGATCCCAGATGCCGGTTTCATCCCCTTCATGGCGGTTGACCACACCGTAGTCATAGAACATTTTGACCTTATCCAGCAGTTTCAGCAGCCGTTCCCGGATTTCCGGATGCCGCAGGATGTCGTCAAAAACATCGCTGCGGAAAGCCGCCACTGCCGGATCCGCCGTCAGGCTCATCATCACCCGGCGGAGCAGGGGTTCCTCCTGGGGCTGGGCCGCCACTTTCTCCGTCAGCGCGTCCAGCCCGAGATCGTGCCAGCTCTCTTCCGGAATTTCCCGGTACGACACCTCGTCCTGCCGGGGAAACAATATGCTCAGCTTCATCTGTTTCATCTGTTTATCCTCATTTGAACGGTTCTTGCGGATCTGATTATATCTGATCCGGCCCCGCCCGTAAAGCCTGCCCGGCGGATGACAGTCCGGACGCAATATGATACAATAATCCCCGGCCGGAAAGGAGGCCTTTGCGATGGGAAAACAGGACAAAACCAACTGTATGCGCGTACTGGACAGCAAAAAGATTGCCTACAGTGCTCATTTATATGAAGCAGATCCGACCCTGACCGGAGAGGATATCGCCCGCCTGCTGAACGAGGAACCCTCCCAGGTGTTCAAGACCCTGGTGACCGTCGGCAAGCCCCAGAAATACTATGTGTTCGTGATTCCGGTCAACGCGGAGCTGAACCTGAAAAAGGCTGCCGCGGCCGCCGGCGAAAAATCCGTGAGCATGATTCCCCAGCGGGATCTGCTTCCGCTGACCGGTTATGTGCACGGGGGCTGCTCTCCCATCGGAATGAAAAAGCACTTCCCTTCGTTTATTCATGAGAGTGCGGCCGGTCTCTCCCGGATCTTTGTCAGCGCCGGCCGGGTCGGCTGCCAGGTGGAACTGGCTCCCGCGGATCTGATTCAGATCGCCGCCCTGACGCCCGCCGCCCTGATCTGATTGACTTTCCCCAAAGCCGCGTGATAAACTGTAATGTAATGTTTTTCTGCATTTTCCGCCGTTTCCGGCGTTTGATCTGACGGAGGTTCTTCATGACAAAAAAGCGTATCCTGCTGTGGCTGATCCCGACTCTGATTCTTCTGCTGCTCGTCCCGTTTATCGTTCCTTCAGCCATTCCATACGCCGGTGCCGAAGGGGCTGACCTGCCGGCCTATACGCCGGTGGAGCTCGCCAATCCCAACCCGGCGCCCCTGCTTCCCCTGCCCAGTGCGAAGGACGCGGATCCGACGCCCTACGCGCCGCACGCGGATGGCTTCACCTACGATGACGCCACCGGCGCTCCGGTCTCCTACCTGGACGGCACCATTTCCGTCAGGGTCGATAAGCGCGTTGTCCGGGACACCAACGTGTTCTATACCTGGATTCAGATCGCTGATCCCAGTCAGATGCGGACCCAGATCACCCGTGAGACCAGTCCGGTCAAGCTCGCCCAGCGGCTCCGTTCCGTGGCGGCCATCAACGGCGACTGGTATTCCGGCCGGGCGGAAGGCACCATCTACCGTAATTCAGTTCAGCTTCGCGACAAGCCCTGCAAAGGCAGGTACGATCTGCTGATCATTGATGATGAAGGAGACTTCCATATCCTCCGCCGTCCGGACGGCACCGACGCCCTTGCGCCCTATGAAGGCCGTATCCTGCACAGTTTCCTGTTCGGACCCGGCCTGGTCATTGACGGAAAACTGATGACCGATGATGAGGACACCTTTGTCCGGAATCAGTACGGCTCCGGCGCCGGTATGGGGCTCCAGAACCGGACCCAGCGGCAGGCCATCTGCCAGATGGGTAAACTCAGCTACCTGATCATCACCACGGAAGGCCCCGGCAGCAAGCAGGACAAGGACCACGGCTTTACCGCCGCGGAGCTGGCCCAGCTGGCCTACGACGCCGGCGCGGTCAATGCCTACAACATGGACGGCGGAAACTCCGCCTGCCTGACACTGAACGGCGTCAAGCTGAACCGTTTCGGCAAAGGCGGCATCCGTGAAATTACCGATATGATTTACTTCATCACCGCGGAACCGGCGCCCGCCGCAGCGGAAGCTCCCGCGGCTGCCCCGACCGAAACAGAAGGAAGCGCTGAACAATGACGCCGCTTTGGACAATCGGGTCGCTGAATGTGACCCCCTACAGCCTGATGATCCTGCTCGGTGCCCTTGCGGGTACCGGGCTTTCCCTGCGTAAAAAGCAGATCCGTCCCCTGCTGCCCGCCGTCATTCTCGGCGCGCTGATTCTTGGTCATGCAGTATGGGTGCTTTTCTGCCCCTTCGATCTGGAAGCAGCCGAGGGCAAGGGCTATATGCTCCTGCATATCTGGGAGGGCGGTTACACGCTTTACGGTGCGCTGCTGGGCGGCGCCCTGGGTGCCCTGATTGCCGGCAAACTCGCCGGCGTCAGATGGCTGGACGCGCTGGATGCGCTGGCTCCCGGCGCCTGCGCCGCGCTTTTCTTTGCCCGGATCGGCGAAGCCTTTACCGGCGAAGGAATCGGCCGCGGTGCCGAAGTGGAATGGACTCATTTCTTCCCGCTTTCCGTATGCACCTATCACGATGAATTCGACGCGATGTATGACGAATGGCGCTATGTCATCTGGTTCTGGGAAGCGCTCGCTGCCCTGATTCTGCTGTTTGTTCTGCTGAAGCATGAAAAAAAGACAATTCCCGGTCATCAGACCGCGATCTTCCTGACTGTTCTGGGAACAACACAGATCCTGCTGGAGCAGATGCGCCGGGATAATTACCTGCGCCTGATTGTTTTCGTCCGCTTCAACCAGCTGGCTGCCCTGGCCACCCTGATCGCCGTGCTGGTCGTGCTGCTCATCCGTCATAAGCCGGGCCGCGCGAAGGTTTTCTGGTGCCTGGCCACCCTGGTCCTGGCCTCCCTGGCGGACATGGCTTCCGAATTTGTTTTTGATAAATATGAATATGCTCCCTGGCTTTATCTCAGCATGCCGCTGGCAGCTCTGTCCTGCTCCGCGATGCTCTGGGTCTGGAAACAGAAAAAGGGCCTGGCGCCGGCTGTCGCCATCTGCGCCGTAACCGCCGCGCTGCTCATCGGATATGCCTCCAGAAGCTGGGATGAATTTGAACTGGACCCCGTTGACGATATGCTTCGTTTCGGAATCCTCTATGCCACCATGGCGGTAGACCTGATCTGCATCGGCCTGGCCATCCGGCTGAACCGCAAACAGGCTGCCCTGGAAAAGTGAACAGACCCCGGACAAGGAGGAGCGCTTATGTCTGAAAAGATTTCCCCCGTTTACTTCACCGATTTCCGGACTGTGGCGGATGTCAGTCAGGGCGTAAAGCTCCAGAAGCTGTGCCGCCGTGCCGGAATTGACAAAATCGATTTCAGGGATAAGTTTGTTGCGATCAAAATGCATTTCGGCGAGCTGGGCAACTTCGCCTATCTCCGGCCGAACTATGTCAAAGCGGTGGCAGACCTGATCAAGGAGCTGGGCGGAAAACCCTTCCTCACCGACTGCAACACCCTGTATCCCGGCAGCCGGAAGAATGCGGTCGACCATCTGTATAACGCGGAAGTCAACGGATTCAACAGCGTGACCACCGGCTGCTATATCATCATCGGCGACGGGCTGAAGGGAACGGATGACGTGGTTGTGCCGGTTCCCGGCGGTGAATACTGCAAAGAAGCGTACATCGGCCGCGCTCTGTATGACGCGGATATCATCATCTCCCTGAACCACTTCAAAGGCCATGAAATGGCCGGCTTCGGCGGTGCTGTCAAGAATCTGGGCATGGGCGGCGGAAGCCGTGCCGGCAAGATGCAGCAGCACAGTGACGGCAAACCGGTCGTCAATCAGGATCTTTGCCGTTCCTGCCGCAAGTGCGCCCGGGAATGCGGATCGGACGCCATCACCTATGAAAGCGGCAAGGCCTTCATCCTGCAGGATATCTGCAAAGGCTGCGGCCGCTGTATCGGTGCCTGCGCCTTTGACGCCATCCACCCGTCTTTCGATACGGCCGCGGATATGCTGGGCCGCAAAATGGCGGAATATACAGCCGCCATCTGTGCCGGCAAGCCTTCCTTCCATATCACCCTGATCATGGACGTCCCCCCCCAACTGCGACTGCCACGGGGAAAATGACGCGCCGATCCTACCGAACCTCGGCATGCTGGCCTCCTTTGATCCGGTGGCGCTGGACCAGGCCTGTGCGGATCTCTGTCTTGCGGCGGATCCCATGCCCAACAGCCAGCTTTCCGATAACCTGGCCCGGCCCGGCTGGAAACACCACCACGATCACTTCCTGGACAGCAATCCCAATGTCAGCTGACGGGAAACCCTTGCCCACGGCGAAAAGATCGGACTCGGCACCAGAGCCTATAACCTGATCCGGATCTGATTTCCTGAATTTTAAAGAAATAATCAGAAAACAAAAGATTTATTGAGCTTTCTGCTCATTTTCGGCAGAAAGCATTTCTTTTTGACCTTTTATGTCTTTGACTATCTTTGACTTTTGATTATACTATAATCAGCGCTTGAGAGAGAGCGGGGTGGCCAAAGACCACGGAAAGTGATTCCCCGGAACCGCAACAAGAACGGAACCGGATCAAAAGAATGGAGGGTTTTATATGAGTACTTTCCTGCCTGCTGTTTTCGGTGAAAATATGATGGATCTGTTTGATGACTTCGACCGTGATTTCTTCCGCGGCTTCGGCCGTCCGGAACATGTACTGTACGGCAAGAACGCCGCCCGGATGATGAAGACCGACGTGAAGGAAACAGATGAAGGCTATGAACTGGCCGTTGATCTGCCCGGCCTGAAGAAGGACGAAATCCATCTGGATCTGCAGAATGGTTATCTGACCATCTCCACGCAGAAAAACCTGGAGAACAAGGAAGAGAAACACGGCAAGCTGCTCCGTCAGGAACGTTACACCGGCACCATGCAGCGCAGCTTCTACGTAGGCGACAACCTCACGGAAGAGGATGTGCAGGCCAAATACGAGGACGGCGTCCTGATGGTCAAACTGCCCAAGAAGGAAGCCAAAAAGGTTCCTGAAAAGAAGCAAATCCTCATTGGATAACCTGAAAACCAGGGGAGCAATCTCCCCTGGTTTTTTATTTCATAATTCATAATGATAGCGTGTTTTCCATACAGCAAAGGGAACGGCTCATCGAACCGTTCCCTTTACTGTATCAGTCACACTATCTCATTCTGAATTCTGAATTCTGAATTCTGAATTGTCGATATATTGATTTCCTTACAGGGAATCAATATATCGACATGCTGCCAGCGCCGCCGTTGCACCGTCTGCTGCCGCCGTGGTCAGCTGACGTACCGTCTTGCTGCGGCAGTCTCCCGCCACAAAGACGCCGGGGGTCCGGGTCTCGCAGCGCTCATCGCTGTCAAAGTATCCCCATTTGTTCAGGTCTGCCAGATGGGCGAAGGCGTCGTTTTCCGGAATCAGGCCGATGGCGACAAACAGTCCGTCACAGGCGACCTGCTTTTCCTCTCCGCCGTCCTGCGGCTTTACCGTCACGCTGCGAAGGATTCCTTCCTCCGTGTTCAGGCCCGTGATTTTCACACCGGTATATTTCTCCACATTGGGACGGCTGAAAAGGATATCCTGCAGTTTCTTCTCCCCGGTAAATTCCGGCAGGTCCTGCAGCATGATGACTTTTTCGCACTTTCCGGACAGCAGGATCGCTTCCTGCAGGGCGGAATTCCCGCCGCCGGCCACGCATACGGTTTTTCCGGTATAGAAATCACCGTCGCACACAGCGCAGAAGCTGATGCCTTCCCCGACCAGCTCATTCTCTCCCGGCAGGCCCAGCATCCGGTGCTTCACACCGGCGGCCACGATCACAGCTTTTGCGTCCCGCTCCAGGCCATCATCCGTGAACACCCGTTTGAAGTCCCCGTGATCCTCAATCCGGACCACTTCCGCCAGGTCCACTTCCGCGCCCTGGTTCATGATCTGGTCCAGCAGGGCTTCCGCATATTCATTTCCGCTCATCTGCGCCGTACCCGGCCAGTTTTCCACCTTGGGACTGTAGGTAATCTGTCCACCGAAGCCGTGCTTCTCCAGCACCAGCGCGTTTTTTCCGTTCCGCTGCGCGTACAGCGCGGCCGTCATCCCCGCGGGGCCTCCGCCGATCACGATAATATCCGTCATTTTACACCCATCCTTTGAAAAAGGGACGCGCAGCGTCCCTTTTTCCTCTTTTGATAATCCTTTCGGAGTGGCAGGAGGTTTTTTATTTCCTGCCTCTTATTATCCGACCTGTTTTGCCGTCAGCATACCCTTGATTTCAGAAACGCCCTTATACTTGGTGAACTCGCCGTCCTGTCCAAGCACCACCAGCGTGGGCGCCTGCTTGACGCCGTACTGGTTGGTCAGTTCGGGATTGTCTGTGGCCAGGACTTTCTTGAACAGGAAGCCAGCCTTTTCCAGCATGCTGATCGCCAGTTTACAGTTGGGGCAGGTGGCGCTGACAAACAGGATCGCGCGGGCGCAGCTGCAAGCCTTGTTTTCCTTCTCGGGCTGGGCGGCAGGTTCTTCCTTCGCCGCTTCGGGAGCAGCGGCCGGGGTGGACGCCATCACGGGACCGGAATGGGTCAGCCGGCTGTGGCCGATGTCATAGACCTTCCGGTCCTTGAATTCCTGCGCCTTACCGTCGTTCCAGTTCTGAACGGGACGGTAGTAACCGGTGATCCGGCTGTAAACCTCAGTCTTCTGTCCGCAGTGGGGGCAGGTGTACTGCTCGCCGCTCAGATAGCCGTGATCCTTACAGACGGAATAGGTGGGGCTCATGGTGTAGTAGGGCAGCTTGTAGTTTTCCGCGATCTTGCGGACCAGGTTCGCCGCGGCTTTCCAGTCCGGCAGCTTCTCGCCCAGGAAGGCGTGGAAGACCGTACCGGAGGTATACAGCGTCTGCAGTTCATCCTGCACATCCAGTGCGGAGAAGATATCCTCGCTGTAACCCACGGGCAGGTGGCTGGAGTTGGTGTAGTAGGGCGTACCGTTCATGTTCGCGGTGATGATGTCCGGATACTGTTCCTTGTCATGCTTCGCAAAACGGTAGGTGGTGGATTCCGCCGGGGTCGCTTCCAGGTTGTACAGATCGCCGTACTCTTCCTGGTAGTCGCTCAGGCGTTCACGCATATGATTCAGCACATCCTGCGCAAACTTCTGCGCTTCCGGATGAGTCAGATCCTTCCGCAGCCACTTGGCGTTCAGGGCCGCTTCGTTCATGCCCACCAGGCCGATGGTGCTGAAGTGGTTGCTGAAGGTGCCCAGGTAACGCTTGGTGTAGGGATACAGGCCGCCGTCCAGCAGCTTGGTGATGACTGTACGCTTGGTCTTCAGGCTGCGGGCCGCGATATCCATCAGATGATCCAGCTTGGCGTAGAATTCCTTCTCGTCAGCGGCTTCATAGGCCAGCCGGGGCATATTGATGGTCACAACGCCGATGGAACCGGTGGATTCGCCGCTGCCGAAGAAACCGCCGCTCTTCTTGCGCAGTTCCCGCAGGTCCAGGCGCAGGCGGCAGCACATGCTGCGCACGTCGCTGGGTTCCATGTCGGAGTTGATGTAGTTGCTGAAATAGGGGGTGCCGTACTTGGCGGTCATTTCAAACAGCAGCCGGTTGTTTTCGGTTTCGGACCAGTCGAAGTCCCGGGTAATGGAATAGGTGGGAATCGGATACTGGAAGCCGCGGCCGTTGGCGTCGCCTTCGATCATGATCTCAATGAAGGCCTTGTTGACCATGTCCATTTCCTTCTGGCACTCACCGTAGGTGAAGTCCATTTCCTTGCCGCCGATGATGGCCGGCAGGTTCTCCAGGTCCTTCGGGCAGGTCCAGTCCAGGGTAATATTGGAGAAGGGCGCCTGCGTGCCCCAGCGGCTAGGGGTATTCACGCCGTAGATGAAGCTCTGGATGCACTGCTTGACTTCCTTCTGGGACAGGTTGTCAATCCGGACAAAAGGAGCCAGGTAGGTATCAAAGCTGGAGAAGGCCTGAGCGCCGGCCCACTCGTTCTGCATGATGCCCAGGAAGTTCACCATCTGGTTGCACAGGGTGGACAGATGGCTGGCGGGGGAACTGGTGATCTTTCCGGGAACGCCGCCGAGGCCTTCCTGGATCAGCTGCTTCAGGCTCCAGCCGGCGCAGTAGCCGGTGAGCATGCTCAGGTCGTGGATATGGATGGCAGCGCTGCGATGGGCGTCGGCGATCTCGCTGTCATAGATCTCGCTCAGCCAGTAGTTGGCCGTAATGGCGCCGGAGTTGGACAGGATCAGGCCGCCCACGGAATAGGTGACAGTGGAGTTTTCCTTCACGCGCCAGTCGTTGATGCGCAGGTAGTTATCCACCAGGTCCTTATAGTTCAGCAGAGCGGAATTGACATTACGGACTTTTTCACGCTGCTTGCGGTACAGAATGTAGGCCTTGGCCACATCGGCATAACCGGCTTCGGACAGCACCTTTTCGACGCAGTCCTGGATGGTTTCCACCGCAATCTTGTTATCGCGGATGAGGGGTTCATATTCCGCGGTAACACGCAGAGCCAGCATATCGATCACGCTGGGATGATACTGTTTGCCCAGGGCTTCGAAAGCCTTTGTGATCGCTGTTGAGATTTTGCTGATCTCAAATTCCGTAACTTTACCGTCTCTTTTGACAACCTGATACATGACAAACACTCCTGTTTCTTACTATTCCATGTTTTTATTAGTGCAGTAACACTCGGTAAATTGTGCTCACTAAATATAGCATGCCCCTCCCCGAAAAGTCAATATGTTGTGAAGCAATTTAATAAATTATTCTATATGTTGTGCATCCCATGATTTTCAAGGGCTTCAGGGTTTCCTCTCTGTACGTACAAAAATTCCGATGTTATAATGCTTGATGTGAGGTGAATGGCCATGATCAGTTTCTCCGTAACGTTCAGCAACGTGCTGCTGATGCTCCTGTATCTGCTGCCCGGTTTTTTCATGTGCAAGGTTAAAAAAATCAAACCGGATCACCTGAGCAGCGTCAGCGTCATTCTGCTGTACATCTGCGGATTCGGTCTGTATGTGAACGCCCTGTCCTACCTGGATCCCTCTCCGGAGCTTTTTACGAAGATGGGACTTTTCCTGCTCTTTGCCCTGGCCGGGGAAACAGCGCTCATGCTCCTGATCCTGCTCCTGCTGGGTAAAAAGAGAAGGCAGGAGTTCAGCAAGCGGATGCTGTCCATTGCGGCTGTCATGGGCAATGTGGGTTTCTTCGGCATGCCGGTAGTCCGCGCCCTGTTCCCGGACGCACCTGAAGCTGCGGTATATTCCTCCATGTTCAACGCCGCCCTCAACATCCTGGCCTGGACCGTCGGCGTTTTCACCCTCACCGGCGAAAAGAAGCACATTTCCCTGAAAGCCGCCCTGGTTAATCCCTCCATGCTGGCGGTATTCACCGGCATCATCCTCTGCCTGCTGCGGGCAAAGAACTGGATCCCGGATATTCTGCGCACCGGTTTCAGTTCCGTCGGCGCCATGTCCACGCCCCTGTGCATGATCATCCTGGGCGTCCGTCTGGCCACCATGGACCTGAAAACCCTTTTCACCACGCCGCTGGCCTGGCTGATCTCCTTCGGTAAACTGCTGGTCTTCCCCCTCTTCTGTTACCTGCTGGTGCTTCCCTTCCCGCTGGATCCGGTGTTCAAGGGCAGCATCCTGATTCTGGCCGGCACCCCCTGTGCCAGCATCCTGCTGAATCTCGCCGAAATTCACCACAACGGCCAGGAGCTGGCCGCCAACTGCGCCCTGCTCTCCACCCTGCTGAGCATCCTCACCATCCCGCTGCTCAGTCTGCTGGTATAATATATGTACAAACAGCAAAACCAGCCGGGCAGTAGTCGGACTGGTTTTATGTATCAATTCTTCATTTTTCATTCTTCATTCTTCATTAAAGAAGGGGCATTCAGAAAACTGAATGCCCCTTCTTTTAGTACGTTCCGTATATCGCCCGGTACTGGGTAGGCGTACAGCCTTTCTTTTCCCGGAATACCCGGTTAAAGGTCGCCACCGAGCCGAATCCGCTTTCAATCGCCACATCCCGCATGGAGCGGTTCGTCCGGATCAGCAGATCCATTGCCACCTGCAGCCGCTTCTGGCACAGGTAATCCTTGAAGGAATAGCCTGTCTGCCGCTTAAAGGAGCGGGAGAAATAGTACCGGCTGAATCCGGCGAATCTCGCCACATCCTCCAGGGACAGCTCCTCCCGGTAATGGTTGTTGATATAGGTCATCACCGCGTTGATGACTTCGGAATCCATGTTCCGCATGTTATCCCCGGTCCTGGGCTTGATCCCGCTCAGGTACCGCTGCCCCAGGGTGGCATATACCCGCAGGATGCAGCTGTAGCACATGGTGTTCCACATCATTTCCCGCTTTTCATAAGCCTCCCTGGCCCGCAGCAGCAGTTCCCGGATCCGCACATGGGCGTCCGATCCGTCCCGCAGATGGAAAGGCTTATGGAAGTACGAGGCCATGGCCTTGAGATCCCGCATAGCCATGATCGCGTCAGATTCAAACAGGAACAGATACCGGCTGCTTCCCTCTCCCATGGACAGGGAATGGAGCGTATCCGGGGGAACGATCAGGATTTCCCCCTTGCGGACCTGGTAGATCTTGTCCTCAATGGTATAGGTCACCATTCCCTCCAGCGTCAGGAGAATCTCCACTGCTGAATGATCATGGGTCTCATACCGCCACGGAATATCCGAATACCAGATGCGGATCGATGAATCATCCAGGTAGGTCACATATTCCCGCCGTCCCTGAAGCACCCGGAAGCCGTCTTCATAGCGCGCGGCACGGGCGGAGCCCTCCGCGCTCCTCATCTGTGACACCGATCCACACCCCCCTTAAATCCGATTTCTGTCGGAAAATCTTATCTCAGGTATACAGCTGTCTCTCTGTTTATTAACCCTTCACAGAACCCAGCGCCATACCGGTCACGAAATACTTCTGCAGGAAGGGATAGACCACCAGGATCGGCAGGGCTGTCACAACCGTTGTGGCGCACTGTACGGTACGCTGTGTAACCGAGAACGCGGCGTTCGCCGTGGCGGCGTCAACTGTGGAGTTGGCCAGGTTGGAAGTCTGTCCGGCGGTGGCGAGCTTGCCCTTCAGGTAATACTGCAAGGTATCCAGCTTTCTCTCCGTCGGGATATACAGCATGGTGTCAAACCAGCTGTTCCACGCGCCGACCGCGACGAACAGGGCCACGGTTGCCAGCACGGGCATACACAGCGGGAAGATGATCTGCCAGTAGATCCGGAAGTCACCCGCACCGTCGATACGGGCGGATTCCACCAGTGCGTCCGGCAGGCCCATAATATAGGTACGGATGATGATCATGTTGAAGCAGGAGAACATCGTCGGTATGATGTAAACCCAGAATGTGTTCCGCAGATGCAGCGTCTGGCTGATCAGCAGGTAGCTGGGGATCAGACCGGCGTTGACATACATGGTCAGGACCATGGTCAGGGTAATGAACTTCCTCAGCACATATTCACGCCGTGACAGGGCGAAGGAAAGCATGCCGGTCCAGAACAGGTTCAGGACGGTGGTAATGATCGTCTTGGACACGGAAATCAGCGCGGCCTGCCAGATATCCGGGTCGTTCAGGATCCGTTCATAGCTCTTGGTGCTGAACTTCCGGGGCAGGAGGCCGATTCCGCCGCGTGCCGCATCCGTACCGTCATTGAAGGAATAGGCTACCGTGTTCAGTACCGGATACAGGGTAATGAACATCAGCAGGATCAGGAGAACCGTGTTGAAAACCGGGAAGCCCAGATCCCGTTCGTACCGGAAGAAATAGAGCAAGGCGAACACGAGCAGGGCCAGGAGGGCCACCGCCACGTACAGGACAGTACGGTACGCCGTTTTCCCGGTTGCCGTTTCCGGAACGGAAACGGTGACAGTCCTGAGCGTTTTCCCACTGCCGGCAGTGTACACATATTTCCCGGAGTTATCCGCTTCCGGATTGCTTTCGATTCCCCGTGCAACGTCCGAATCGATGGTCAGTTCGCCGGTGCGGATCTGTTTGTCGCCAAGTGCGCTGACCTGTACGGTGGTGTACACCAGGCCTACCGTCAGGATCAGCGCGAGAACCGCCGCCACCAGAGTCACCGTACGCCGTACGGATTCACCTTTCTGCGCCAGCTTTGTGGATTTCAGGCCGTAGGCAAACAGGGCAGCCGCGGCAGCCAGCAGTACAATCACGATGATCCGGTTCAGCCGCATCGCGTTTCTCTGATCGGCAGCCGTCTGGATTTCCGTGTTGGAGCCGCGGGTCAGGCGGACTGCTTTGTCATCATTGTATCCGAAATTGACGAACTCCAGTTCGTTCATCATTTCGCTCATCGTCTCGCGGTATTCCGCGGGAATGCCTTCCAGGTTGGCGGCGCCGTTTTTGTTGCTCAGCTGGAAGAAGGAGGCTTTGTCATAGGCCTTCAGGCATTTTTCAACTTCAGTATCCTTTGCCAGGGTAATATAGAGGCCCAGATCTCCGCGGGAATCCAGCTGAATCAGCTTTTTATCCTTTCCCAGTCCGGTCTCATACTCGGCTGCCTCTGCTTCCGTGCAGGCTGTCAGCCAGTAGGTCTTGGCGTTCCCTGCTTTCTGCTGGCCGATCTTCTGAAGCATGACAACGCGCTTGCCGTCAATATATTTCGTGCCGTGTTCCTGGGTCATCTCGATGGTCTTCTTGCCCATCTCGATCCGTTCCGCGCCGATCACTTCCTGAAGGATCTGTGCCTTTTCGTTGGCCACCACGGTATTGTTTGCCTGGCCGGACGCGAAAAGAATGATAAAGATCAGCGCCAGTACCAGCACCGTGGAAATCGTCAGGGCGAAACGCCGCTGGGTATTGTTCATACGAAGCCCGCGGCGGAGCGTCGCAGGAATATCCTTCACGCCGTTTGTACTTCTTTTGGATAAGAACTTATCCGCTTTCTGTTCTTTAATGCTCATCTCAGTCTTCCTCCTTTCAGCTTCAGCGGTTACAGCAGCGAATCTTCGCCGAGCCGCTTGCTGATGAAGTTGGCTCCGGTGAGCAGAACAATCGCGATCACGCTCTTGAAGATACCGGCGGCCGTGGCCAGGCCGATATCCAGTGTCTGCGTGCCGTATTCCATAACATATAGGTCAACGGTATATGCAACATGCATTGTACCGGATGATTTCAGAAGGTATTGAATTTCGAAGCCGGTATCCAGAAGATGGCCGATGTTCATGATCAGCAGGATCATGAAAGTGGACTTGATTCCGGGCAGCGTCACATGCAGGATCCGCTGGAAGCGTCCCGCACCGTCAATGGCTGCGGCTTCATACAGGCAGGGGTCGATTCCTGTCATGGCGGAAATATAGATGATGGTTCCCCAGCCGACTTCCTTCCAGACATTGATCACACCGACCAGCCACCAGAAGTATTTGGCTTCGCCCAGCCAGTTGGGCGCTTTGTCAACCATACCGGTGGAAAGAAGCAGCTGGTTGATAGGTCCGGGAGTAATGTCGCTGCTGTCAAAGATGATCTGGGCCATACCGACCACGATGATCATACTGAGGAAGTGAGGCAGATAGGTGACGGTCTGCACCGTCCGCTTGAAAGATTTCTGACGTACTTCATTGAGCAGCACCGCCAGTACGATGGCTGACACTGTGCCGAACACCAGATTGATCAGGCTCATGGCGAGCGTATTCCGGAGTGTTTCCTGGAATGTGATCGCATTTGCGCTGAACAGGTTGGTAAAGTTTTTAATGCCGTACCAGGCCGGATTTTCTCCGGACAGGAAAGGGATCAATGTACCGCGTTCATTGCTGATATCCCGGAACGCGTTGATCCAGCCCCACAGCGGCGCGTAGTTGAACAGCAGGACATACAGCAGCATAGGCACAGACATGATTACAAGCTGCCACTGTTTGCTGAGCCGCCCGAAAAAGGTTGCCTTTGGATGTCCCGGGAATGCGTTATCGCGAGGTATACTGGTCATTTCCCTTGCCCCTTTCGAAAAACCAGAGGGGAGAGAACAAGACTCTCCCCTCTGTGTGAGATCTTATGGATTACTTGTTGCCAACGACCTTCTGAGCTTCAGCGTAAACCGCTTCCTGCATGAAGGCGCCGAATTCATCAGCGAAGGGCTTGATTTCTTCGACGAAAGCATCCCACTTGGCGTCGAATTCAGATTCGTCGCACTGGATCAGTTCGGGCAGGCGGTTGTCCTGAACCTTCAGGAAGTTGTCGTGAGCGGTGTTCACAGGCGTATAGTCGATCTGCCAGGCTTCTCCGTAGGGAGCGAGCTCGATCGGCGGATTGACGAAGTCAGCGAACTTCTTGAAGCCGTAAGCGCTCAGGAATTCCTTGTCGTAATCGTTCATCTGACCGAAGACGATTTCATCCTGGTTGCCGGGTTCCCAGCAGTTGCCAGCCTTGACGACCTTGTCGCCAACCTGGATGTCGTTCAGGATCCAGCCCTGCTTCTTGGGGCTGCTCTGGGTGAAGGCTTCAGCCTTGTTGGCCAGCTTCCACTCAGCATTCTGGGTGTTCGCATACTGTTCAGCAGTCATGTTCAGACGGCCGTCGTCGGTGATGAAGTAATCTTCACCTTCGATACCCCAGTTGAAGATCAGCTGCCACTCGTCGGACATCATTTCTTCCCACATAGCGATGATGCGCTCGGGGCAGGTGCAGTTCACGGAGATACCGAAACCGCGGTTGACGTTCGGCAGGGAGCCGTTCAGGTAATGTTCTTCAACCTTCCAGGTGTCGGTGGGCAGCGCGATGCCTTCCAGGTCTTCTTCACTGTAGATCAGGCCCAGGGCAACGTAGGTACGGTCATACATCTTGGCGTCCTGCAGAGCCGCGGTGGCGGTGCCGAAGTCCCAAGCCTGGTCGAACATACCCAGCACGGTGCCGCCGGAAATCAGGGCGATGTACTGGTCATAGCTCATAGAGAAGGTGCTGCGGTCGATCAGGCCGGCCTTGTAAGCAGCATTCAGCTTCTTGTAGTAAGCTTTGGCATAGGGCTTGTCGATGAAGGTTTCGGTGTGGAAATCTTCGGTAGCGGGGTCGATCACGACTTCACCGTCGTTGGGACGGCCCATCAGGTGCTGCACGGGGTTGATCAGGCAGAAGTGACGCCAGTCTTCGCACAGGATGGCGAATCCGGTGTAGGGGGTGCCGTTTTCATCGGTGGGGTTGGCATCGATGAACCGCTCGAGCAGATCAAAGTACTCATCGCAAGTCTTGATGGTGGGATAATTGTCCCAGGCCAGAACCTGCTTCTGGATGAAGAAGGCGGGGCCGCCGACGCTCAGGGCGATCTGGTCGCCGTCAGCGAGGCCGTAGTTGGGGATGATGTACAGAACATCATTGCCATTGGCGTCTTTCCGGATCAGACGGGCCAGCTGGGGCTCGATGTGGGCCCACAGGCGGGGGGTCTTCTCAGGAGAGATGTAGTCCAGCAGGTTGATCAGGGCGCCGCCGTTGATGATCAGGTCAGCGCTGTTGCCGCCGTCGAACAGGTCCGGATAGTCCTTACCAACAATCTTGATGCCCAGCGTCTCGTCCAGATCGCCGGTCAGGAAAGAGAAGTTGAAGGTTACGCCGAATTTTTCTTCGATCAGCTTGTAGATCTTGTTGTCCGCAGTGGGCTGATCGCCGGGATCGCCGCGGAAAACAGTCAGCGTGATGGGTTCAAGGGCTTCGCCTTCAGCCATGACGGCGGGAACGAGCGCGAGAACCATCGCCAGAGCCAACAGGGCAGCCAGGATTTTCCTCATAGTGTTTCTCCTCCATTTTTTCTTTTTTGGCACCTCGTGCCTTTGCATATATTGTGACAAATTGTACGTACGTAAGCAATGGCACATTCGGTCACTGTTAACAACTTGTTGCTTTATTATTCATCAATTGTTGCTTCTCATTTTTGAAACCGATTTCTGGCATGCTCATAATGTGCGATCCTGTAATGCTATATTTATCAACGTTTATGTTCGTTCTTAATTGTATCCATTCTCAATAATTGTGCAACAATAAATGAGATAATTACACAGATTATCCTGCAAAAAACTTACACAACTATTTGAGAAAGCTGCTAAGTTGTTGCTCCGTTTTTCATTGTATACATCATCTTGTGATCATCGTACAGAGACATAAAAAAACACTTTCCGGAATCCCGGACGGTTTACTCCGCAATCCGGAAAAGGCAAAAAATCCCATCCCCGTCTTTTTATGAAATCCGGTTTGCCGGATCCGGGGATGGGATTGGGATCTTCAGATTTTTTCAGGCGTAATCAGGTTTTCATTTCCCTTTCCGGGAATACCGCTATTCAATCGTCTTTGCGACCAGTTTCAGAATTTCCTGCTGCATGTATTCCGTATATACGGCGGCACTGTGTTCAATCTCCCCGATAAAGGCGTCCCACTCGGCGTCCAGCTCGTCCGGATTGCACATGATGATTTCCGGAAGCCGTTCATCCTCAATCTGCTTGAAATCCATATAATCCATATCGATCGGATCCTTGTCAATCTGCCAGGCTTCCCCGTAGGGCGCAGGCTCAATCGGCGGATTGAAAAAGTCAACCGGCAGTTCCTTTCCGCAGGCCGCCAGGAATTCCTTGTCATAATCGGTCAACTGGTCATAGTATATCTCGCGCTGTTCAATCGGAGTCCAGGCATTGCCGTCATCCATGGTGCCCTGTTTCTTTGGACAGCCTTCCCAGATCGCCGCCGCCCGGTTGGCCAGTTTCCACTCCGGATCAGCCTGTGCCAGGAACTGCTCCAGCGTCATTCTCATCCGGCCGTTTTCATCAACGTAATAATCCTCTCCCTCGATCCCCCACTGGAACAGAAGCTGCCATTCGTCTGACAGGAAAGTTTCCATCATGGCAATCAGACGTTCCGGATAGGGGCAGGTGACGGAGATGCCGAATCCACGGTCCTTGTTCATAACCGCCCCGTTTACATAATGTTCCTCAATCTTCTGCCCGTCCACGTATTCAGGATCATAGACCAGCGGCAGCGCAAGATAGGTATTTTCAAATTTTACAGAAGTATACAGGACGTCATTCGCAGGCGCGATGTTCCAATTCTGGTCAAACACACCAAGTACCGTTCCTCCCGAAAGTTTCCGCATATACTGGTCGTGGTTCCACCGGAAGGTTTCCTCCGGAATCAGGCCTTTGTTGAAGGCTTCGTTCAGTTTGGCGTAATAGGCCTTTGCATAAGGCTGGTTGATAAAGGTTTCCGTTTTGTATTCCGGCGTGGAGATATCCACTATCACATCCCCGTCATTCGGGCGTCCCATCAGATGCTGCACCGGATTAACCAGGCAGTAACGGTGCCAGTCATCGCAGAGGATTGCAAATCCCTTATAGGGAATCCCGTCCGGTGTCTCCGGATTGGCGGCCATAAAACGCTCGATCAGATCAAAATATGCGTTCAGCGTCGTCGGAACCTGATAGTTGTTCCAGGCAATCACCTGCTTCTGCAGGAAAAAGGCGGGACCGTTGGAAAAAGTCAGTGACCTGCTGTTATAGTTGATTCCGTAGTTGGGAATGATATACAGTTTCCCGTCATCCCTCAGCAGCTGCCTGATCCGGTTGTCGGTATAAAGATGTTTATACAGGTTCGGCGTCTTATCCTCGCTGATATAAGGCAGCAGATCAATCAGTGCCCCCGCGTCCTCCAGGATCTGTGCGCTGTTTGCGCCGTCAATCAGATCCGGATAGGTATCACCGGACAGGATCTCCACCAGCGTTTCATCCAGTTCCCCGGTCAGGAACCGGATATCAAACCGGATGCCAAGCTCCTCTTCAATTTTCCTGTAGATCCTGTTGTCCGCGGCAGGCTGTTCACCCTCACTTCCCCGGAACACAGTCACGGTAATAAGCTCAGGCGCGTCCTCTTCGGCTGCAGCCAGTGTCACAGCCGCGGTCATCATCGCCAGCGCAAGCAGAACAGCCAGCATTTTTTTCATGGCGTATCCCTCCGTTACTGATCAGGTATATTGTTTCCCGATAAGCTTACAGGATTCATTCAGTTCTTCCGGAACAGTGCTCTTGTCATTCATATTATACCGGGATTGTGTCCGGAATGCAATAATGCCTCCCCTGCGCCGCAGGGGAGGCATATCGTCCGGTATTGTTTTTTACAGGAGCTTTTTCCGCAGTTCCGCCGGATCCACGGGAGACAGATCAGCCGGAGGCACATCAAACAGCGTCTTGCAGCCGAAAATCTGACGGACGTTCATCCGCACAACTGCCCGTGCGCAGGCGACCAGCACGGAAGCGGTAAATTCCGGGTTGGAATCCAGCTTCAGGGAGAACTCCATCACATGCTTGTGGACGCCGTCCATGCCGGTCTCACCGGTACGGATCACCTGTCCGCCGTGGGGCAGCTCGCTGTGGTTCTGTTTCATTTCCTCCGCGGAAATAAAGGTTACGGTCGTATCGTAATCCGCAAAATAGTTGGGCATTTCCTTGATCTGCTTCTCGATCAGGGCCTTGTCGGCGCCTTCCTCCGCCACCACATAGCACTCACGGGTATGCTTCTGGCGGGTGGTCAGCTCCGGATTTTCTCCGGCGCGAACTTTCGCCAGCGCTTCCGGCACCGGTACAGTGTACTGGCGTGCGTCCTTCACGCCGGGAATCCTGCGGATCGCGTCGCTGTGGCCCTGGCTGACGCCGCGGCCCCAGAAGGTATAATCCTTGCCGTCCGGCAGGACAATGTTCATGTACAGGCGCGCCAGGGAGAACAGACCGGGATCCCATCCTGCGCTGATAATCGCGGTATGCGCGTGCAGCAGGGCTGCCTTGTCCACATTGGCGAAATGCTCCGGTACCCTGGCATGGGTATCAAAGGAATCCACCACGTTGAAACTCTTCGCCAGCATGGGGGTCATTTCAGGCAGGTCGGAAGCGCTGCCGCCGCAGATGATGATGACGTCAATCTGTCCGGCATAGTTCTCCACATCCTGCGCGGCATAGACCGGTGCCCCGGTCAGGGTTTTCACCGTTTTTGGATCCCTGCGGGTAAAAACGCCGAACAGCTCCGTATCCGGATTCTGCCGGATCGCCAGTTCCACGCCCCGTCCAAGATTACCGTAACCGTAGATAGCTATCTTCATAAAAACCACTCCCATGCACGAAGTATCAATTTTTCATTCTTCATTCTTCATTTTTCATTCAGAAGGTCTTTCATATCGTACATTCCCGGCTTCTTCCCGACCAGGAACGCCGCGGCCTTCAGGCTGCCTTCGGCAAACACGCCGCGGCTGAAGGCCTCGTGCTTCAGGCTGATCCGCTCGTTCTGCGTGCCGATCATCACTTCATGCACGCCGACGATGTTGCCCATGCGGATTGCATGAATACCGATCTCATCCTTTGTCCGCTTTCCCTGTCCGGAGCGGCCGCAGTTGGCGGTAGCTTCCGGCCGGACTTCCTTCACAGCATTGAACAGGGACAGGGCTGTTCCGCTCGGTGCGTCCAGCTTCCGGTCATGATGCTGTTCCACAATTTCAATCTCCGCGTCCGGATAGAGGGCCGCCGCCCGTTTCACCAGGTCAATCAGCGTGGCGATGCCCAGGGAATAGTTGGCAGCCAGGAAAATCGGGATGGCTTTGGAGGCTTCCAGGATTCTGGCTTTCTCCTCCTCCGTCTGGCCTGTGGTAGCCAGCACCACCGGCAGTTTTTTCGCTTCCGCGAAATCCAGCAGTGCTCCGGTCATGCTGTGATGGCTGAAATCAATAATCACGTCCGCTTCGGCCGTGCACTCGTCAAAAGATTTTTTGCAGATACCCTCGGACGCGGGAATCATCGGATCCACGCCGGCAACAATCTCGCAGTGATCCGTCGCTTCGGCGCAGGTGCGGACCTCCCGTCCCATATGTCCGGTATATCCGGTCAGAATAATCCTCATTCCGTTACCTCCAGGTTCAGTTCACGCATCAGCTGCAGCAGCTTCTGCCGGTTTCCTTCCTCCATCGGCACCAGGGGCAGGCGAAGCAGGTTTTTGCCGAAGCCCAGTGCTGCACAGGCCGCCTTGGCGGGAATGGGATTGGTCTCAATCATCAGCTGATTCATCAGGGAGAGCAGCTTCAGCTGCAGCGCGGCAGCCCCCTTCACATCTCCGCTGAAAAAGCGTGTGCAGATTTCCGCCGTCTCTTTCGGCAGCATATTGGCCACCACGGAAATGACGCCTGTGCCGCCCAGGCTCAGGGTCGGAACAATCTGGTCATCGCAGCCTGAGATCACGTCCAGGTCATCGCCGCACAGCAGCCGTTCCTTCGCAATCTGGCTCAGGTTGCCGCAGGCTTCCTTCACAGCGGCGATCTTCTCATGCTTTGCCAGCACCGCCAGGGTCTCCGGCAGCATGTTCAGTCCGGTCCGGGACGGTACATTATACAGGATGCAGGGCACGCTGCTTGCGTCCGCAATGGCGGAAAAGCTGGCGATCAGGCCCCGCTGGGTTGTTTTGTTATAGTAAGGGGTCACAAGCAGCACCGCGTCCGCGCCGGCGTTGCAGGCGGTCTTTGTCCGCTCGATGGCATGGGCGGTATTGTTGGAGCCTGTTCCGGCGATTACCGGCACTTTCCCCGCTGTCCGTTTCACACAGAAGGTGACCGCGTCCTCATGCTCCCGGTCCGTGAGCGTGCTTCCCTCGCCGGTTGTACCGGCCACCACAAGCGCGTCAATTCCCCCGGCAAGCTGATAGTCAATCAGCCGGCCGAAAGCGTCCCAGTCAATCCCTTCTTCAGTGAAAGGAGTGATGATGGCGGTAGCCGCGCCTGTAAAAATCGTGTGCTTCATACCGGAATACCTCCAGATTCAAACGATTGAATGCAGTTTACCCCAGGATAAAATCTTCGTCAATCCCCGGGCAGTTTAATCGGAAATCACATAATCCATGGATATATCCGTCATCTCCGCCGGAAGATCGCTTCTCAGCAGCTTCCGAAAGCACAGACAGATGGTTTTCGCGGAATGCTCCGCCAGGAAACGGTCATAGTATCCTGCTCCGTGGCCCAGCCGGATCCCGTTTGGCGCGGCTGCCACGCACGGCACCAGCACCAGATCAGGCTCCGGGATACGCGTTCCGTCTTCGGCCGACGCCGGTTCCGGAATTCCCAGCGTTCCCGGCATGAGTTCTCCCGGGTCTTTTACCGGAAGAGCTTCCATCCGGCCCGCTTCCAGGCACCGGGGAAGCAGCAGGGTTTTCCCCTCCCGCAGCGCTGTCTCCATCAGGGACCGCGTATCCGGTTCCACCGGAAGGCTGCTGTACATCATCACGGTTCCGGCCTGTTTCCATAAAGGATGCTCCAGAACCTGCCGGGCAATCTCCCGGCTGGCTTCCTGCCGGTATTCCGGAGTCAGCTTTTCGGAAATCAGCCTTGTTTCCAGTCTGATCCGCTGTTTTTCCGCCCTTGCTCCTTCGTGCACGCTGCTGCCGCCTTTCGGTTGACCGGCCCGGTTCGCTTCCTTGCCGTCTGGTATTGTATCATACTGTATCCGTTTATGCTGTTTTCCGGTTGTTTTTCATGTGTTTCCTGTGGTAAAATAAGAAAAACGCTTTTGATAGAAACAACCGGTTTTCTTGTTGTGTCATTCTTTCTGTGTACAAGGGCCTGAAAAGGAGAAACACATGAGTATTATAGTCATTGGATGCGTCTTTGTGGATATCAAGGGCTACCCCTCCCGCACCTATATCCCCGGCGGGCGCAACGCCGGAAAGGTCCGTTACGTCCATGGCGGCGTCAGCCGGAATATCGCGGAAGACCTGGGCAACCTGGGGCTCGATCCGGTACTCCTTTCCCTGGTGGATCCCAACGGTGCCGGGGAAGATGTGCTGACGCGCCTGGCGGAGCACGGAGTGGATACTCGCCTGATCCGGAAGGTGCCCGACGGAATGGGTACCTGGCTCGCTGTGTTTGACAACAACAATGATGTATGCGCTTCCATCTCCCACCGGCCCGACCTGTCCCCCCTGCTGCCCGTGCTGCAGGCGGTAGGAAATCCCCTCTTTGCCTCAGCCGACAGCATCCTGCTGGAACTGGATCTGGATGAAGCCCTCATGGAAGAAATATACCGGCTGAAGCATAAATACGGCAAAAAGGTTTATGCTGCCGTCTCGAACATCAATATTGCCCTGGACCGCCGTGCCTTCCTGCAGCAGACAGACTGCTTTGTCTGCAACCGCCAGGAGGCGGAAGTCCTTTTCTCCATTGAATTTGGCTGCGAAGAGCCCGGTTGCCTGGCCCGCAGGCTTTCCGAAAGGGTGATCGACGCGGAAATTCCTGCCATGGTCGTTACGCTCGGAGGAGACGGTGCCATCTGGGCGGACCGGTACGGACAGTACGGCGCCTGCGCCGCGCAGCAGGTGCCGGTAGCGGATACCACCGGAGCCGGGGACGCCTTCTTTGCCGGCGTTGCTGCCGGTCTGACCTATGGCAAAACGCTGGCCGAAGCCTGCTGTATCGGCGTCCGGCTTGCTTCCTCAGTCATCTGTTCCCTGGAAAACACCTGTCCGCATTTCCTGCCATCAGAATTTGGCCTGAAGACCAATTCATAATTCATAATGTTCAGGATCCAATCCCGGAAAAGGGCATTAATTCTGAATTCTTAATTCTGAATTCTGAATTGCGTCATCTTATTTCCAGAATTCTTCCAGTGCCTTAAGCAGGTACTCCAGGTCCTTTGTTCCTGCTGTCTCATACAGGGAGTGCATGGCCAGCTGCGCCAGGCCGATATCCACCGTGTCCATGGAAACATGGGTATTGGAGATATTGCCCAGCGTGGATCCGCCCGGCAGGTCCGACCGGTTCACAAAATGCTGCACCGGCACGCCGGCCCGTTCACACACCAGGGTGAAGCGTGCTGAGGAAACCGCGTCCGTTGTATATTTCTGGTTGGCATTGTGTTTGATCACAATGCCTTTGTTCATGTAGGACCTGTTCTGCCGGTCAAACTTTTCCGGATGATTGGGATGTACCGCGTGGGCGTTGTCCGCGGAAACCATAAAGCTTCCGGCAATCGCCGCCCGGATTTCCCCGTCTGAAGCGCCCAGCGCAAAACCCAGCCGGGTCAGCGTATCATACAGGAAGGAGGAATCCGCTCCCTGGCGGGTGGAGGAGCCCACTTCCTCGTTGTCAAAAATCGCACATACATTCACCGCGTCCCTGGCGCTGCTTTCCGTCAGCGCGGCCATACCGGCCCAGGCGCATTCCAGGTCGTCAATTCTCGCGCAGGAGAAAAAGGCGTCTCCGGCGCCCCAGACGCTGGCCCTCTCCCTGCTGTACAGGAACAGATCATGGCTGAGGATATCCTCCCGGCGAACGCCGGCGGCTTCAGCGATTTCCTCCATCAGCCCGCCCTTCGCGTCCTGATCTCCGTACAGGGGCATCAGATCCGTCTGGGGATCATACTTGAAGCCGTCATTGGCTTCCCGGTTGAAGTGGATCGGCTGATTCGGAATCAGCACCGCGTCCCGGTCCAGGTTCACAAGGCGGATTCCCACGCCGTCACCTTCCCGGACAGCCAGCCGGCCGGCTACGGACAGGGGCCTGTCCAGCCAGGTGGCCATGATCATTCCGCCGTACCGTTCCACATTCAGCCGTACATAGTGATCCCCGGCGTCTTCATAGTATTCCTTCAGCTTGAAGGCAGGGGAATCCCCGTGTGCCGCTACAATCCGGAAAGGAGAAAAACCGGTTTCCGGAACCTCAAAGGCGATGACCGCGGAATCATTCCGTACCACATAATACTTTCCGCCCGCGTCCACCAGCCAGGGATCCGTCTCCTTCAGCTCCGCAAAACCCGCGTCCTTCAGCATTTCCCGGAACCCGGCCGCCGCGTGAAAGGCGGTAGGCGACTGCTCCGCAAAATTCAGAAATTGTTCAAGACGGTCCATGTTGTTTCTCCTCCTGCTTTTGAAAATAAGGCGGACGGGTAACCCGTCCGCCGTTTTTTGTTTATTTGTTCCAGGTCAGCGCCGATGTCAGCACCGTTGTCTTTTCCGCGTCCACGGTCAGCAGACCGCTTTCAATGACGCCTTCCTTCCGCTCTTCCGTATCAGTGATCACAACGCAGTTGCTCCTGACAACAGCCGTCACGAAAGGCACGTGGCCTGCCATGATGGCCAGGTCGCCTTCGGTACCGCGCAGGATCAGCATTTCGGCGTCCCCGCGGAACAGGTCTCCGTCCGGGGAGGAAATGATCAATGGGAAGGTTTTCACGCTTTGCCGCCTTTCTTCGCCTTTTCAACTGCTTCGTCGATGGTGCCCACGAAGAGGAAGGCGCTCTCAGGCAGGTCGTCATGCTTGCCTTCAATGATTTCACGGAAGCCCCTCAGGGTTTCACTCAGCGGGACATACACGCCGGGCAGGCCGGTGAACTTCTCACTGACAAAGAAGGGCTGGGACAGGAAGCGCTGGATCTTACGGGCGCGGGTAACCAGCAGCTTGTCTTCCTCCGCCAGTTCATCCATACCCATGATCGCGATGATGTCCATCAGTTCATTGTAGCGCTGCAGAATCCGCTGCACTTCCCGGGCGATCCGGTAATGCTCTTCACCCAGCACATCCGGGCTCAGGATCCGGCTGGTGGAATCCAGCGGGTCCACGGCAGGATAGATACCCTGGCTGGCGATGGAACGGGAAAGAACCGTTGTTGCGTCCAGATGGGCGAAGGTTGTGGCAGGCGCCGGGTCCGTCAGGTCGTCTGCGGGCACGTAAACGGCCTGCACGGAGGTGATGGATCCCTTGTGGGTGGAAGTAATCCGTTCCTGCAGCAGGCCCATCTCCGTCGCCAGGGTCGGCTGATAGCCAACGGCGGACGGCACACGGCCCAGCAGGGCGGAAACTTCCGAACCGGCCTGGGTGAAACGGAAAATGTTGTCAATGAACAGCAGAACGTCCTGGTTCTCCTGATCACGGAAATATTCCGCCATGGTCAGGCCGGAAAGGCCGACGCGCATACGGGCTCCCGGCGGTTCGTTCATCTGGCCGTAAACCAGCGCGGTCTTCTCCAGAACGCCGCTCTCTTTCATTTCGTAATACAGGTCATTGCCTTCACGGGTACGTTCACCAACGCCGGTGAACACGGACAGGCCGCCGTGCTGTTTGGCAATGTTGTTGATCAGTTCCATGATCATAACGGTCTTGCCCACGCCGGCGCCGCCGAACATACCGATCTTACCGCCCTTGGCGTAGGGGCAGATCAGGTCGATAACCTTGATACCTGTTTCCAGGATCTCCGTGGATGTGGACAGTTCCTCAAAAGAGGGAGCCGGACGGTGAATGTCCCAGCGCTCCTTTGCTTCAACTTCCGGACCGTCATCCACCACGTTGCCGAGAACGTTGAAAATCCTGCCCAGTGTTTCACGGCCCACCGGTACGGAAATGCCCTTTCCGGTATCCGTTACGGTCACACCGCGCTGCAGGCCGTCTGTGGAGCCCATGGCAATGCAGCGGACCGTATTGTCGCCGATATGCTGCGCAACCTCAACCGTCAGCGTATGATCGCCGATCGGCAGGGTCAGGGCGTTATAGATGGCAGGCAGGTTCCCTTCCGTAAAATGAACGTCCACCACAGGCCCCATGACCTGCGCTACGACTCCCGTGTTCACCTTATCCAAAGTCGTAATCTCCTTCCTGACTAATTCCGATTATACTTCTGACCGAAGCAGAGGATTTTCCTCCGTTGTCAGTCTTAATTCTGCATTCTGCATTGATTTTACATTCCCGATCCGGCCACAATCTCCGTGATTTCCTGGGTAATGGAGTTCTGACGTGCCCGGTTATACTGCAGCTGCAGGTTGTCGATCATTTCCTGGGCGTTCTTGCCGGCGGAATCCATCGCCATCCGGCGCGCTGCCACTTCACAGGCGTAGCTTTCCCGGATGCAGGCCGTCAGCAGGCCGCTGATGTAGGTGGGAACTGCGGCGTTCAGCACGGTCTGCTCGTTCGGTTCAAACACCGGTGCCGCTTCCGCGTTTTCCGTTTCCTTTTCCTGCTTCTCCAGCGGCAACACCCACAGCAGGGTGGCTTCCTGGCTCATCATGGAACGGTAGCGGGTATACAGAATGCCCAGCCTGGCAAACTTGCCCTCCGTGAAATCCCGGCACAGCTCATTCGCCAGCTTCGCGGCCTCTGTCGCCGGATACTTTTCCGAGGAGACCACCGGCTTTCCCCAGTGGTCGCAGGCACGCTTGCCGATCGGGATCACCTCTGCGTTCTCCACCGTGGCAGTCAGGCGGAACACATTGGCATTGTAGCCGCCCGCGAGTCCGCGGTCACCCGCAATCACGATCAGCCGGGTTCCCTCTCCCGAAGGCCGCATATACGGTGTACGCGCGCATTCCGGGGAGGAACTGAGCACGGAAACCACATCGTCCATGGCGGAAGCGTACTCCCGGCTCTGATTCATGGTCCGGGTCGCCTTGCGGATCTTGGATGCCGCAACCAGCCCCATGGCTTTGGTCAGGTGCAGTGTGGAGTCCACACTGCGGATGCGGCTCCGCAATGATTTGATATCAGCGCCCATCCGTTACCCCCTGAAGCCTGCCAGGGCCTGCTTCATTTCTTCGATTTCTTCATTATCCCACTTGCCCTGCTCAATCCGTTCCAGCAGGCTGGCGTAGCGAGACTGCAAATATTCATACAGCTTCTGTTCGTATGCTGCTACGTCCTTCGGCTCCACCTCGTTGAGGTATCCGTTGATAACGGCATACACGATGGCCACCTGGCAGCCCACATCCACAGGCGCGGACCGCTTCTGTTTCAGCACTTCCACAATGCGTTCGCCCAGGGCCAGACGGGATTTCGTATCCGCGTCCAGGTCGCTGCCGAACTGGGCAAAGGCTTGCAGCTCACGGTACTGGGCGTACAGCAGCTTCAGCTCACCGGCAACCTTCTTCATACCCTTGATCTGGGCGGCGCCGCCCACGCGGCTGACCGAGATACCGGGGTTGATGGCCGGGCGGATACCGCTGTGGAACAGCTCGGTTTCCAGGAAGATCTGGCCGTCCGTGATGGAAATCACGTTGGTCGGAATATAGGCGGAAACGTCGCCCGCCTGGGTTTCAATAATCGGCAGAGCGGTGATGGAACCTCCGCCGTATTCCGGCGCCACGCACACCGCGCGCTCCAGCAGGCGGGAATGCAGGTAGAAAACGTCGCCGGGATAAGCTTCACGTCCCGGAGGCCGGCGGATCAGCAGGCTCAGGGCACGGTAAGCCACCGCGTGTTTGGAAAGGTCATCGTATACGATCAGGACGTCCTGTCCTTTTTCCCGGAAATACTCCGCCATGGCGCAGCCGGCATAGGGAGCGATGTACTGCAGCGGAGCGCTTTCCGCGGCAGACGCGCTGACGATGATCGTATAGGGCAGCGCACCGGCCTTTTCCAGTTCCTGCGCGATCTGCACCACGCTGGAACGCTTCTGGCCGATAGCCACGTAGATACAGAGCACACCAGTATCCTTCTGGTTGATAATCGTATCCACAGCGATCGTGGTCTTGCCGGTCTGACGGTCGCCGATGATCAGCTCACGCTGACCGCGGCCGATCGGGATCATACTGTCAATGGCCTTGATACCGGTCTGCAGCGGAACGCTGACGCTCTTACGCTGAATGATGCCCAGTGCGATCGCTTCCACAGGACGGATCTCGCTGGTTTCCACCGGGCCCTTGCCGTCGATGGGAGCGCCCAGCGCGTTCACCACCCGGCCCAGCAGGTTTTCACCCACCGGAACAGACAGGGCTTCGCCGGTACGGTACACGGAGCTGCCTTCCTGGATGTTGTCCTTGTCGGACAGGATGGCGACGGAAACCGTCTCCTCCTCCAGGTTCTGGGCCACACCGAAGCTGCCGTCCTCAAACCGCAGCAGTTCATTGGCCATGCAGGAACGGAGGCCGTACACGGTGGCAATACCGTCACCGACGGTAATGACCGTGCCGTTCTCCTTCATTTCAATCTTGGTTTCGTACTGTTTAATCTGTTCTTTTATGATACTGCTGATTTCTCCCGCCTTGGAGCTCATGCGTTCATCACTTCCTTGATCTCATCAAGCTTATTCCGGATACTGCCGTCAATCACACGGCCGTCTGCTTCCACGCGGATACCGCCGATCAGCTCCGGATTAACCCGGAACTGGAGCGTCACCTTCCGCGCCAGTTTTTTCTCAAGCTTGGCGCGCAGCGCCACCGCTTCCGCCTCTTTCAGCGGTACAGCGGACGTCACCACGGCAACGGTCTCGCCGCGGTATCCTCTGGCAAGTTCCTCATAATCCCTTGCCATTCCGTTCAGCGCCGATACCTGACCCCTTGAGATCATCATGCGCAGAATGGCCAGCAGGATATCCGGAATCTTTCCGCGGAAAGCGCTGTCCAGAGCGTTCAGCCGCTCTTCCTTGCCGATCGCGGGGCTGGCCAGCAGCGCCCTGTATTCCGGCGTCTGCATCAGCGCGCTGATCACGGTCTCCAGGCCTTCGGACGTTTCCTCCGTCACGTTGCCCTGAACCGCCAGCTCAAACAGCGCCTCGGCATATTCCCTACTCGTTGTCGTCATTGTCTGTCTCCCGTCTTGCCGCCGTTCAGTCCAGCTCGTTCAGGAAGGAGTCAATCAGTTCGCGATGATCCTCCTCGTTGATCTCACGCTGCAGCAGTTTCCCGGTCAGCTGTGCGGACACATTGGCGATCTCGTGCTTCATTTCGGCTTCCGCCTTCTTGCGTTCCAGCACGGCGTCCGCTTCCGCCTGGCGGCGGATCTCCGAAGCCCGCTCCCGCGCTTCCGCGACGATTTCGTTGCTCCGGTATTCAGCCGTACGGTTCGCGTCAGCAATGATCTGATCACCCGTCTGCTTTGCCGCGGCCATGGCAGCCTCGTAATTCAGCCGGCTTTCCTCGGCTTCATCCCTCGCCGCCTGCGCCTGGGCATAGTACTCATCGATGGTGTTGCGCCGCGCGTCCATCATCTTTTTCACAGGCTTAAAGAGGAACCGCTTGATAATCCATGTCAACAGCAGCAGATTCGCCAGTGAGGCCAGAATCGCCCAGATATTGACGGAAATAACATCTAAAAACTGCATGTTTTTCCTCTCAGTTCATTCATGAAATCATCCTGCTGCCGATCGCGGATCTCCCCGCCGCAGCGGATAATTCTGAATTCTGAATTCTGAATTCTGAATTCTTAATTCTTAATGGCTTCCTTCAGAATGCCGGTGAAGATGCCGGGGGCCACGAAGATCAGCAGGATGGCCACGATCAGACCGTACAGACCGGTGGTTTCCGCGATAGCGCAGCCCATGATCATGGTGGAAGTAACATCGCTCTTGCACTCCGGCTGACGGCCGATTGCTTCGCAGGCCTTCGCCACAGCGTTACCTTCACCGATACCAGGTCCGATACCGGCGATCATCGCGCAGCCGGCGCCCAGTCCCAGAAGTCCCAGCATGATACCCATTGCAAGTTCCAACATTGTTTTACTCCTCCGTTTATCAGCCTTCAGGCTGTTTTTCCCTTTTTCAGTTCGGTGCAAGCGTCTCTTTGCCGCGGCGCTCGCGCTTTTTGTTCCAGTCATCCCACGGCACTGCGCCGGAGATATTCAGCATGGTCAGCATGGCGAAGATGAACGCCTGCATCAGTCCGCTGAATACGTCAAAGTAGATGCTCAGGATCGCCGGAAGGCCGACCCGCAGCAGCGGCATATCTCCCAGCACGCCGGGCAGCCAGCCCAGCAGCGATTTGCTCAGTCCCGTCAGGGCAGATCCGATCAGGGCGGAAATAACCGCGCCGGACAGGATGTTTCCGTAATGACGGAAAGCCATGGACACGGGTGTGGCGAATTCGCCGATCAGGTTCATCGGGGCGAATACGGGAATGGGCTTGAACAGCCCGATAATGTAATTCCACACGCCGCCGCGGAACTTGAAGTGCATGATCAGGATGAAGACCAGAATCGCCCAGCCGAAGGTGACGTTCACGTCTCCCGTCGGGCTGAACAGGCCCAGCAGGCAGATCAGCGAAGAGAACGCGCTCAGGCCCATAATGGCCGCGATGAACGGTCCCCACTCCGCGAAGAAGCCGCCCATGTTGTCCCGGACCAGCTTTTCGCACTTTTCCACAATCCACTCTGCCGCCAGCTGGCGCTTGCAGACCGCCTTTTCCGTCAGTCCGTGCGTCAGGTACAGGCAGAGGCCGAGAATGGAAATCATGACCGCCCAGCTGTTCACCTGGCTTTCGGAAATGTACGCGTTCATCAGGGGAGCCTCAAACTCCGCGTACACCATTGCGCCGGAGATATGAACTCCTTCTGATGCCGGAGTGTACAGCACCTTCAGCACAATGCAGGCCAGGATCGGCAGAATCATCATCGCGATCAGGGCATAGTCGATCATCCGGAACCGGGTGCTTTTAACGTCGGGCACCCTTTCTTCAGTCAATCAGATCACTTCCTTCTTCCGTCCCCGGCGTTTCCACACCGCGCTTCCGGTCAATCAGTGGCCGGAATGCAATGCCGATCCGGGGAAAGAGCAGCGGAATCACCGTTGCGTAAAGATTGGTCTTAAACACGGCAATGAGGAGTACGCACAGCAGTGCACAGCCTGCCAGGCGGAAGGTCGCGGTTGCCTTTACTTTGGAGGCAGCCTCTTCCGGTTTTCCCTTTTCAAGCGCCTTGCTGACCGTTACTGCCATCAGCCAGAAATTGCCGATGGCAACAGCAGCTCCGCCCAGGTTGCCGAAAAGCACCGGAAGCTCCCATTTCCCGACAAGCAAAAAAACGGCCTCCATGACCAGGCTGAGCAGCACCACCCAAACGGCGATGTACCCGGTTTCCTTTTTTACTGCAGGATCCATGCCTGGCATCGGCCTCCTCTCCGAGATACACAAACCACCGATTATTGTATCAAAGGAACTTGTTTTTTGCAATATGGACAAGCGCCGGATTCCCAAAGAAAAAATGGCCCCTGCCGATCAAAGAATCGTTGACGGAAATCCCGTTTCCAATGTACAATGGCAGTGATTGAATACAGGATTTTTTCGGAATACAGGGTCTGATCAAAGGAGCGTATATCATGTCTAAACTCGTCATGGGATACTGGGACTGCCCTGTCTGCGGGTCGAAGGAAATCCGCGGGGATGTGACCAACTGTCCCTCCTGCGGCCGTGCCCGCGGAGACGTCCAGTTCTATATGAAGGGATATAACGAGGGCGAAATCCGGGAGGAAGATGAACGCGCCGACGTGGAATACCTGAATGAAGAACAGGCCAAATACGTCAGCAAAAATCCGGACTGGTACTGTTCCTTCTGTAACTCCCTGAACAGCGACAACGCCCAGTTCTGCGGAAACTGCGGTTCCAGCCGCGCCGATTCGGAAGCCAACTACTTCCAGATGCTGCAGAAGAAAAAGGAGCGGGAAGCCGCCGAAGCTGCTGCCCAGCCCCAGGTTTTCGCCCCGCAGGCAAAGCGCCGCAGCCCGATGACCATTCTGCTGGTTATCCTGCTGGTCATCATCGGCCTTTTCGTCTGGATGAACGGAAACAAGACCGATGGAGACCTGACGGTTACCGGTCTGCAGTGGGTCCGGAATATCAATATAGAAGAAAATAAAATGTTCAGCGAATCCGGCTGGACGCTTCCGGAAGGAGCGGAACAGACCGACGCGCGGAACGAGCTTCACCACTATGACAGCGTGCTGGATCATTATGAAAGCGTGGAAGTCCAGCGTTCCCGCCAGGTAGTGGACCACTACGAAACCTATTACACCTATTCCGACAACGGAAACGGAACCTTCACCGAAGTCCCCCACGAACGCCCGGTCTATACCACGGAATACTATACCGAAACCGTTCAGCAGCCCATCTACGTGCAGGTACCCCGGTACCAGACGAAATACTACTATAATATCTGGCGCTGGACGCCTTCCCGGGATGTGACTGCCTCCGGTGAGGATCACAACACCTCCTGGCCGGAAGTGGAACTCGGCGAAAATGAGCGGGAGGGCAAACGGACCGAAGCCTACGCCTTCACGGTGGAGCACAAGAAGGGCAAGGAAGCCCCTGCCACCTACCGGCTGGCTGAAAGCGACTGGATGAACGTCAACGTGAATGACAATCTGTACATCACCTCCAAGCGCACCGGCGCCCAGCCCTTCATCTCCGACGAAAAGGGCAACAAAATTGCGGACCTGGTTCAGATCAAATAATTCCATGATGAACCAGCGCACCCTTGACGAGGTGGATACATGATTTTATACAGGCCTGTAGGCACTAAAGAACTGAATCTGATTGCGGAAAGCGGCTATACAAAATTCCCGCCCAGACTGCCGGAGCAGCCGATTTTCTATCCGGTTCTCAATGAGGAATATGCCGTTGAGATAGCGTCCGGATGGAATGCGAAATTCAATGAGGATCACAAAGGTTATGTGACCCGGTTTGAAGTGGACGACGCTTTTATCGCAGGATATGAACCTCATATCGTCGGCAATTCCCGCCATGAGGAATTCTGGATTCCTGCTGAAGACCTGGACAAATTCAATGCCCACATTGTCGGAAAAATCGCCGTAACACAGGAATTTGGCTGAACGCAACCCCTTTGGAGCCGGGCTCACAGCATAAAACACCGGACTGTCCTGTGAACCGCATCCCGTCAAGTGGACAGTGAAATAAAAAACAAGACGGGCCAAGAAATCTCTGGTAACCAACAAAGGTTGCCAGAGATTTTCTTTAGGGAAAGCACGGCAAATAGCACACTGCTGTCATCCGGTCAAGGGCTTCGCAAGTGGCCTGCGGCCACCCTTGACCGGCTGCCATCAGTGTGCTAAAAGGCAGTCAAGGAGGGTCAGATAAATCTGCCCTCCCGGGCTAATTTTCACTTAAGCAGCGAAGTACAGCTCATGCTTTTCCATGGGAGTGAGTACACCAAGGTTCCGTTGGAGCCGTTCGGTGTTGTAGTAGTGAATGAAGTTTTCAATCATGTTGACCAAGCTTGCTCTATCGGTGAAGCGTATCCCGTAATACCGTTCTCGCTTCAGAATACCCCAGAATCCTTCCATTGGTCCATTATCAATGCATTTGGCAACTCTGGACATGCTCTGAGTCATCCCGGCTTTTGTCAGCATATGGTGGAAAGGCCGACATGTGTATTGGAATCCTCTGTCGCTGTGACTCAGAGGATGCGCATCCGGATTTGCAGCAATCGCTGCCCGGAATGTGTCAAACACCAGCGGATTATCATTAGTATCCCGAATCACATAGCTGACAATCCGTCTGTCATACAGATCCAGGATGGCACTGAGATATACTTTCTTTACCTCAATGCCAACGTAGTACTTAAATTCAGTAACATCGGTCAACCATTTCTGGTTGGGCTTATCTGCCTTGAATTCCCGGTTCAGCAGATTGTCTGCCAAGTAATATGGATTTTTGCCTTGCCTGGTACAGCCGTGGTTGCTGTACTTAATCGTTGACTTAATCCTGCGGTTCCGGCAGATCCGAAGCATCCGCTTGTCATTCACATGGGTATTGTGGTGCCGATCCAGTTCATCCTTGAGCCTGCGGTATCCCATTTCCGGATGTTTCTCGTGAATGCCCTCAACCAGATCAGCGATGCGTTCATTTTCAGCGGTTCTTGGAGATACTTCTCCTGTTGACCATCTGTAAAAAGCTGCTCTGGATATCTTCAATATTCTGCATACCGGTTCTATCGGATAAGAATATTCCTCATTGCTTTCTTTTGCTGCGAAGTAGAGATGAGCCTGCCTTACTTGCGATAGGCCTCCCTCCTCTCGATTTCGTCCAATTTTTTTAGTACGTCACGCTCCATCTTGGTCATATACAGTTCATGCTTGAGCTTGGCGATTTCAATTTCCAATTCTTCTTCCCGGGTTCTGGGTGTCTGGTCTTTGAGCCGCTTCCCGCGGCGATCCTCAAGGCCAGCGTCGCCTTTCTCCTTGAACTTCTTTACCCATTGGTAGACCTGTTGGTAGCTGACATTGAACTTGAGAGCTGTTATACCGTAATTCTCACCGTTAGCTATGCAGTCTTTGGCAATCTGAATTCGTTCCTCTACAGTAGTAGGGCGTGCTTCCTTCATGCGGCTCCCTCCTGACATCTTCTGTCGGAATCCTTTGCCGCTATTATACACCTTTATCCAGTCCCTTAACTGTTTTGTATCTCTTATTCCATATTTTGAGCTTATTTCCACTAATGACCCTTGACCGTTTAGATAATCCTTTACAGCTTTTATTCTTATTTCGTCACTATATACATTATTTCGTCTTTGAGGCAGAAAAGCCGATATGCCATTTGCTTTGTATTTTACTATCCATTCTCTTATTCTGCCTTCTGACGTGTTGTATTGCCTGGCTAGTTCAGCCTGACTACTTTCGCCGCTTAGTACTGTACTTTCTCTTCTGGCGTGTGTTTTATTCTGCTCACAAATAATGCTCCCTTCATGAGACAGTTTTTTCTTTTACTGTCTTTCATGAAGGGAGCATATCACTGTAAACAGTCCGGTGTTTTCTTGTCCTTTATGAAATTTATTCCGCCTTGACGTCCAGTCCGTTCTGTACGCCTCTCCATTTATCAAAAGGATACACCACCTGGCGCACATGGCCCACGATCATATCCCGGCCGATGGAACCCACATAACGGCTGTCATTGGAATTGTTCCGGTGGTCGCCCATGACAAAGTATTCGCCGTCCGGCACCTCATAGGGGCCGAATTCGTTCCGGCCGCCGACGCGGTACTCATCGTTGATGTAGGGCTCCTCATACCGGACCTCTTCGGTCTGGCCCTTTTCCTTTACATACAGATAACCGTTTTCCAGCCTGACCGTATCTCCGGGCAGTCCCACCACCCGTTTGACAAAGTTGGTATCTCCGCGGCCGGGATACCGGCAGATCACAACGTCAAAGCGGTTCGGATTGCCGCCGAAGGTAAACCGGGGCGCATTCTCCTTCTTTTCGTTATCCTGCCAGGGCAGGCTCAGCCAGGTACTGGAATAATCGAACTTGGAGACAAACATGATTTCGCCGTTGGCCAGCGTATCATCCATGGACTCGCCGTCCACCCGTACAGGTTCGAAGACCAGGGAACGGATCACCAGCGCGGCAACAACTGCCACCAGAATCGTCAGCACCCAGCTGAGAATTTCCTGTCCCACGGTTTTCTTTTCCTTCTTCTTTCCCTTTTTCGTTTTATTCTCAACGGCTGCCGTATCTACCGCCTGATTGGTCTCGCTCATCTCAGTTTGCTCCCTTCAGTCTTTCAATTTCTTTCTGAACTGTTTCCCGGCTGCAGTAGTTCAGCGGGGAGAACCGGCCGCCGGCCGCTTTTTCCAGTTTCTCCAGCGCGGCCTTCCGGTCCCCGGCTTCCTCATCGTACCGGCTCAGGAAATACAGTGTGTCAATCTGGCTGTCTTTCAGCGCATAGGCTTTGTCGAACCATTCCCTGGCTCCCGCCTTGTCCTCCAGCACCCGGTAGATGAACTGCCCCATATTGTCCAGGCAGATCGGATCTTCATCGTCATATTCCACGGATTTGCGGATGAAATCCTCTGCTTTTTTCCGGCCTTCCTCCCAGGCTTCCCGCGGAGAAAGAGTCTTTTCCGTTTCCTCTGTGTCTTCGGCCGCGGCCGTCTCTTCGGTTACGGCAGTTTCCTCCGGCTCCCCGGGTGCTTCCGTCTGTTCCTCAAAATCCGGCCGTTTGGCGGCGTCGTATTTCTCCACATACAGATAACCCAGCGTCTGATACAGCAGACCGGTTTCACCCTTCCGGAACTGCTGTTCCAGCGTGTTGATGCCCTTGTCCACGTCTCCCAGCCGGAAGCAGCAGGCCGCGTAGTCCACCAGCAGCGTAACCCGCTGGCTCGGCGTCATGCCGGGCGCCTTCTGGTGTTTGACCAGGAATTCCTTCGCCTTCTGGTACTCACCCTCCCGGATGATCATCAGGGCGTAGGCCAGATTATACCGGGGATCATTCATTCCCTCTGCAAAAGCCTCTTCATACAGCTTCCTTGCCTCTTCGTTCTGGCCTTTCTGCTGAAGCCTGTATGCCTTGTTGGCCTTAATCTGTGTCAGAAAACCCATGTTCGTTCTGCTCCTTCAGTTTCCGTTTCAGTCTTTGCCAGCGGTATTGTAACTCATTTTGATTCTCTTGTACAGCATTGTCCTGCCCGAATCCCGGTTCGCTGAGCCGGATGATCGCCTGTTCTGTCAGCCGGAGCGCTTCCGGGATGTTCCGCCGGATGTGCTCCTCATACTTGGCCAGTTCCACGTAGGGGGCCACGCCTCCCCGGTTTTCCCGGATCATTTCCCGCCAGACTTCGGCCGCTTCCTCCCGCTGTCCGCCCCGACGGTAGCTGACCGCCAGCGCTGCGGACGCCAGATCTCCCATCCGTCCCCGGCTGGCCAGCCGGTAGCACCGGCGCGCGGGTTCCGTCTGGTTCACTTTTTCCAGTGCCCGTCCCATGGAGTAGACATCCTCGCTGAACCGGATCTTTTCCGGATGCAGGTACAGATCCGCCATATGGTTCAGCAGTACGCACAGGCTGGCGATATCCTGCGCGTTATGCTTCAGGATATCCTCCAGCAGGGACATCTGCTTTGTTTTCAGATAGGTAAAGTACCGTTGGGGTACCTCGCTTCCCGGCAGGTCATCTTTTCTGGGTTTTCCCAGAATCACTTCCTCCAGCCTGCCCAGATTGCAGCGCCCCAGCCGGAGCTTCCACAGTCTTCTGCACATGTGCAGCAGGTCCAGGTGCGGCAGGTCCAGGCAGGTCCGGCTCATCCGGTTCATCAGGAAACGGCCCTCCAGCAGCGGCACGTCAAAAGTGGTGCCGTTAAAGGTGCACAGCACGTCAAACTTTCCCAGGCCGGCGGCCACATGCTTCAGCAGATACGGTTCCTCCGGATAATCCCGCATCAGGAACTGATGCACTTCAAACCCGTTGTCCGTCAGGAATCCCATCCCGACGAGAAAAGCCACCGTGCCGCTTCCTCCCAGGCCGGTGGTTTCCGTATCCAGGTACAGGATCCGCCGGGGATCAAAATTCTCCGGCATTTCCTTATCGCTCATCAGTGCCAGGGTTTCCCGGGACAGCTCCAGCGCGCCGGGGAACTCCTCCGCCGGCCGGTAGACGGCAAAATGCCGGCAGTCCCGTTCCGCCGGTTCCGCGGCCGGCTGCCGGTTCCCGCCGGTACCGCCCACTGCCCTGAGCTTATCCCGAAGGTTCATTTTGTCAGCTCCTTCAGCAGGCGGATCGCCGTACGCTTTCCGTCCTCCCCGACCTCGCCCACCGGTCCCACGCAGGAGGGACAGCCGTAGGCGCAGGGGCAGTCTTCCGCCACCTGCAGGGCTTTGCCCAGCAGCAGTTCCTTCATTCCGAAGGCCTTATGGCTCAGGCCGATACCGCCGGGAGTATTGTCATACAGCAGGATTGTCGGTTCACCCGTAATCGGGCTCTTGACCTGGTACACCACCGCGATATCCTGCGGCGCGCACATCAGATACAGCGGGCACACAATCCGAAGCAGGTTCGCGATGCCCATCATCCCGTTTTTCAGCTGGTCGCTCGGAATCTTCGCCGCCAGCTGTTCCGGCAGGGTCCACCACATGGAGGTGGTGTGCATATCCGTCTCCGGCAGCTGCACGTGGCCGAAGCCCAGCGTCTCATGGGTGTCGAATTTGATTTTCTTGAACATCGTCACCAGCGCCGTTACCTTGATTTCACCCAGGCCGGCGATCCCGCCCTGCGGCGTCGGTTCTTCCTTTTCAATGTCCAGCAGGCTCAGGTTGATGTTCAGGTCTGCGTCCGTGTAGTAACCGACGTCCACGCTCCGGATATAGGCCTTGCAGGCGTCAAAATCCAGCTTTTCCACCTGGAACTGACGGCCTTCATGCATATAGATCGCGTTCTCGTGCAGCAGCATCGGCGCGGTGAAGCGGTCCATCTCGCCCACCACCCGGTGATGCGCGGGATCGGAAATATCGATGATGATGAAATTCTCCGCCGCCGCGCTGCGAAGGGAGATTTCGCTGGCAGGGAAATCCTCCGCGGACCAGTGGTACCGGCCTTCCGCGTGATGGATAATTCCCTGTTCGTCCAGGTAGTCCAGCAGTTCCTGTGTGGACGCTGTATTGCCGAACTGATCCCCGTCGGCAAACGGCAGTTCAAAAGCGGCGCATTTGAAGTGGCTCAGCAGGATATACAGGTTGTCCGGATTCAGCAGGGCGTTTTCCGGACTCTTCGTCAGCAGATAGTCCGGGTGATTCACGATATACTGGTCAATCGCCGCGGAAGAGGCGATGAAAAACACAATGCTGGTTCCCTGCCGCCTTCCGGCGCGTCCCGCCTGCTGCCAGGCGCTGGCAATGGTGCCCGGATAACCGCACATCACGCAGGCGTCCAGGGCGCCGATATCGATTCCCAGTTCCAGCGCGTTGGTGGACACCACCGCGTCCACCTGTCCGTTGCGCAGGCCCCTCTCAATCTCGCGCCGTTCCCCCGGTAGATAGCCGCCCCGGTAACCCCGGACCCGGCCGGCATTGCCCAGCGGATCCCGGACCATATCCTTCAGGTAGCGGGTCAGCACCTCCACCGTCAGTCGGGAACGGGCAAAGGTGATAGCCTGGATCCCGTTCTTGAGCAGCATGCCGCTGATCGCCCGGGTAATCGGAATGGCGCCCTGGCGGATCCCCAGCTGCCGGTTCACCACCGGCGGATTATAGAACACAAAGTGGCGCTCGCCCATCGGCGCGCCGTTTTCATCCACCAGCGTCACCGGCCGACCGATCAGCGTTTCGGCCAGTTCCTGCGGATTGGCAATCGTGGCGCTGCACAGGATGAACTGCGGATGGCTTCCGTAGAATTCGCACAGGCGCATCAGCCGGCGGAGCACATTGGCCAGGTTGCTGCCGAAAACGCCGCGGTAGGTATGAATTTCATCGATCACGATATACCGCAGGTTCTCAAACAGCTTGACCCATTTGGTATGATGCGGCAGGATACCGGAATGCAGCATATCCGGATTGGTTACCACAATGTGGCCCGCCTGCCGGACCGCCCGCCGTGCGGCCGCCGGTGTGTCTCCGTCATAGGTGTAGGTCTTGATATCCACACCCATTCCCTCGATCATGTCATACAGTTCGCTGACCTGATCCGCGGAAAGGGCTTTGGTCGGGAAAAGATAAAGCGCGCGGGCGTCCTCATTCTGCAGGATGGCGGACAGCACCGGCAGGTTATAGCACATGGTCTTGCCGGAAGCGGTAGGCGTAACAACGGTCACGTCCTCCCCGCGGGCGGTAGCCTCCAGGCTCCGGGCCTGATGGGTATAGAGGCTGTGGATTCCCCGCTGCGCAAGCACGGGAATCAGCCTGGGATCCAGGCTGTCCGGGAAGGGGGCCGTCTGTGCCGGCCTGGCGGGAATAACCTCCCACCGGGTGACGTCCTTCATGAACTGGTTGTCACGCCGGAGCTGGTCCGCAAGCTGCGCCACGTTCATTTTTCCAGCCTCCCTCTTTCTCTGCTTTTCATGCTTCACTGATTGCCTTCATTATAAAAGTAACATCCGGCCAATGCAAGGCGAACAAACGGATTTGTCTGAATCTTTGCCGTCCGGGGTATGCCCCGGTTTCCGGAATCAGGCAAAGCGTCAGGCCGTCAGGCAGCAAAAGATTTTTGCTGACAACTCATTTAAAACAATTTTTGTCCTTGCCCGCGTCCTGTTTTGTGCTATAATGGCAGCCGTGTGCGCAAAAACGCACAAAGGTAAGGAGTGAACAATACAAATGAGATGCGCGATATACGGAGCCGGCTCTCTCGGAACGGTTATGGGGGCCTATCTCGCCCGTGAAGGCGTACAGATCGACCTGATCAACAGGAATCACGCCCATGTGAACGCCCTGAACCGCTCCGGTGCCCATATCACCGGAACTGTCAATATGACTGTCCCGGTCAACGCCCTGCTGCCGGAGGATATGACCGGCCGGTACGATATCATTTTCCTGATGACCAAGCAGCTGAACAACCGTGAAACGGTTGCTTTCCTGAAAAACTACCTGGCTGAGGACGGCGTCATCGTCACCCTGCAGAACGGCATTCCGGAGGACGGCATTGCGGAAATCGTCGGACCGGATCACACCATCGGCGTCACCGTGGAGTGGGGTGCAACAATGGACGCTCCCGGCAACAGCCGGCTGACCTCTGATCCGGACAGTCTTTCCTTCCACATGGGCAGCATGCCCGGCATCCCGGAAAACAAGCTGGAACAGGTGAAAGCCGTTCTGGAAAAGATGTGTCCCGTGGTGATTGAAAACAACCTGCCCGGCGCCCGCTGGTCCAAGCTGCTGATCAACGCCACCTTCTCCGGTCTCGGCACCGTCATCGGCGGCACCTTCGGAGACGTCACCAGGGATCCGGAAGCCCGGAATCTCGCGGCCTCCTGCATGAAGGAAGTCATCGACGTGGGCCGCGCGGCCGGCGTGACCTTCGCTCCGGTGCAGGGCAAGGACCTCGTCAATCTCTTTTACTGGTCCAACCCGTTCAAGAAAGCCCTCGCCAAGCTGATCATGCCCATTGCCATGAAGAAGCACGCCTCCATCGAGCCCTCCATGCTGCAGGACCTGAAAAAGGATAAGCCCTGCGAAATCGACGCCATCAACGGCGTGGTCTGCGAATGGGGCCGGAAGGAAGGAATCAGTACTCCCGTCAACGACCGGATTGTGAAAATCATCCACGAAATCCAGGAAGGCAAAAGAAAGCCCTCCAGGGAAAACCTGAAGGAGCTTGAACTCATTCCGAATGCCTGATTCACGGTACCGAAACAAAACCGGAGCAGTTTACGCTGCTCCGGTTCATTTTTTATTTGTTTTTCAGTCTCTTGTCCAGCTTCGCCGCCAGCCAGGTGCCGAAGGACTGGATAATCTGGGTAATCACCACCAGCACAATAACCGCCAGGTACAACACCGCGTAGCGGTACCGCTGGTATCCGTATGCCAGCGCCAGCTTTCCCAGGCCGCCGCCACCGACCGCGCCGGACATAGCCGTATAGCCCATGATGGTTGTGATCGCCAGGGTAATGTTTGTCACCAGGCTGGGCACGCTTTCCGGCAGCATCACATGCAGCACGATCTGCATGGGAGACGCTCCCATAGACTGGGCTGTCTCGATGATATTCGGGTTCACTTCCCGCAGGCTGCTTTCCACCAGTCGCGCGATGAACGGGAAAGCCGCGACCGTCAGCGGGACAATGGAAGCTACGGTGCCCAGGGAGGTGCCGACGATTACCCGGGTCAGCGGGATGATCATGACCATCAGGATAATAAACGGAATGGAGCGCAGCAGATTGATCAGCACATTCAGGAAACCCATCAGCGGCGCCGGCAGGGGCCGGATGCCCTTCTTTTCACCCGTCACCAGCAGTACACCCAGCGGCAGGCCGATGATCACCGCGAACAGCGTGGCCAGCAATGTGGAATAAACCGTTTCCCAGATAGCAAAAGGAAATTCGTTCAGCAGGCATTCCCAGGCTTCCTGCAGCCGTTCCGGAGTAAAAGCATTGCCAAAGTTCATGCTTCCACCTCCTTCGCGGCGTATTCCGCCTCAACCTGTACCGTAATGTCCGGGGTGGCGCTCAGGTAGGTTACCGCTTTGGCCATCTCCTCCGGCGAGCCCGGAATGTCCAGCAGCATATAGCCGTATGCCCGGTCACCCACCGAGCGGGTGGAAGCGCCCAGGATGCTGGCCATGATGCCGCAGTCCACTGCCATTTTCGCGATAAGCGGCTCCCGGGACGCCACAGCCCCGTTGAAGATCACCCGGATACGCTGTCCGCCTTCCGGGAAAACAGAGCCGCCGTCCGCGCTTTCCGGATAAATCAGGTTCCGGGTCGCGTTGGCGCGGGGATTGGAGAAAACCTCCGCCACGCCGCCTTCCTCCACCACTTCGCCGTTTTCCAGGATGGCTACGCGGTTGCAGACTTCCTGGACCACGCTCATCTGGTGGGTAATCACAATGACGGTAATGCCCAGTTTCTTATTGATATCCCGGATCAGCTCCAGGATGGAATGCGTCGTTTTCGGATCCAGGGCGGAAGTTGCCTCGTCACACAGGAGTACGTCCGGTTCCGTAACCAGTGCCCGGGCGATGGCCACCCGCTGCTGCTGTCCGCCGGACAGCTGTGCCGGATAACTGTTTGCCTTGTCCGGCAGGTCCACCAGTTCCAGGAGCTCCCGGGCCTTCGCCTCCGCCGTCTTCCGGTCCGCCCCGCCCAGCCGGAGGGGCAGCATAATATTATTCAGGCAGGTGCGCTGCATCAGAAGATTAAAGCCCTGGAAGATCATGGTGATCTTCCGCCGCATGGCACGCAGCTCCTTCTGGCTCATGGAAGCCATATCCTTGCCGTTCACCAGCACAGAACCTTCCGTAGGCCGCTCCAGCATATTGATGCAGCGGACCAGCGTACTCTTGCCCGCGCCGCTCATACCGATAATTCCGTAAACGTCTCCATCCCGGATCGTCAGGTTGATGTTGCGCAGCGCGTCCACCGATCCGTCCAGCGTCTCAAACTGCTTGGACAGATTTTTCAGCTCAATCATGTCAAAGCCTCCGTCTTCCCGAAATACAACCTATTATAGTAAGAAACCGCTTCCGAACGCAATCCCCTTTTCTGACGGAAAAGGCATCCGGGGATTTCCCGGATGCCTTTTGTCTTCAATGTCTGAAGATTATTCCGCCAGTCCCAGGGCAGCCAGATCGGCCTGCTTGCCGGCGTAGAGGCCCATGGGCTCAACGTGCACACCGGCAATGGTCACCAGGTTGGTGCCCTTTTCGGCGTTGAAGTTGTCCTGATAGGGCTGATGAGCGAAGTAGTTCGCGAAAGCGTCTCCGTCATTCACAGCGGTGTTGGGGGTCACATAGTCATCCACCACGATCACTTCCAGGGTGATACCCTTCGCAGCCAGGATGTCCTTGACAACCTTCTCCAGCACGAAGGAGTGGGGATCCAGTGTCGCGACCACTTTGATGGTCTCGCCCTTCAGCGCGTCATAGTCCACGGTGGCGTCATAGCCGTCGGTGGGGTTTTCGATCACGGAGATGGCTTGTCCTTCATAGGTGGCAAAGTAATCCACAACCTGCTGGCTCAGAATGGCGGCAGCCAGAACCTTGGCCTTGTCGCTGTCCTTGTCCGCTTCGTTCACGCTGACCACGTTCACATAGGGAGAAGCGGCATTTTCATACAGCAGGGCGGCAGGCAGCTCGGCAGCCAGAGCATAGTTGCCGTTGATGGCAGCGTAATCCACATCCGGCAGAGCGTTGGGAACCAGAGCGGCTTCCACTTCAACGAACTCAATGTTCAGGGGATTCTCTGTAATGTCAGCAACCGTGGCAGTGATGCCGGCGTTTTCATCAACGGTGATCAGTCCGTAAGCCTGGAGCAGCAGCAGCGCGCGGCCTTCGTTGGTGGGATCGTTGGGAACAGCGATTGTAATGCCATCCGCGAAAGCGGCGGTCAGGGACAGGGTCAGTACCAGGGCAACCAGCAGAGCAATGATCTTTTTCATGGGGGGATATCTCCTTTCATATTTACAAAACATCGTTTGAATCAGTTTAATCGGGGCGACGCATTCGGTTCAGGCAACATCGGCTGCGATCGCCGTTATCCATCTTTGCTTCGCTGTACTCGCAACGATGGACGTCTGTAGCATAGGAGCCATTCGCTGTGCTGAAGCACAGATGGCTCCGCAACATTCGATCGTCCCGCCAGGTTGTTTTTCCTTTCACAGCGTCTCCCTCCCTCGTTCGTTGATGGTACGTATTATAGCCACCTGTCTTTTTCCTGTCCAATACCTGTAAACAATACGTAGTTATAGTCTGTGTCTATAATATATACTGTATACAGGAGTTTGATTTATAACCTGGTCTTCTGCCTGAGTGGGATATATGTGTGTTTTTGTGTGCATTGTGCCTTTTATTATCCTATATCAGTGTCACTTTTAGATCTGTTGAAGAGCTTATTAGTGTCTGTAAGTGGGAGTTTATGCCACTCTTGCCCGTTTTTGCCTGATTTCTGACAGGCAGTTGACAGTCCGGAAAACTTCTGCTATTATTCAGTTAAACGATTAAAAGATTGTTTAATCGTAATGAAAGAGAGGTGCTTTTTCAATGAAGAAAACCTACAAAATCGAAGTGGACTGCGCCAACTGCGCCAATAAGATGGAAGATGCGGCCCGGGGTACTTCCGGCGTGAAGGAAGTCACCGTTAATTTTATGACCCAGAAGATGATTGTTGATTTTGCGGAAGGCGCTGACGCGGCCGCCGTCATGAAGAACGTGCTTTCCGCCTGTAAAAAGGTGGAGGAAGACTGCGAAATATACCTCTGAGATAAACGGTCAGGTTCAATCCACGGTTGAAGGAGAATGTTCATGACAAAGAAGCAGAAAAAAATGCTGGTCCGGATCCTCGTTGCCGCAGCGCTGATGCTGATCCTGCGGTTTGTGCCGCTGCCGCTTTCCGGAATTCCGATGTTCCTGCTCTGGCTGATACCCTATCTGATCATCGGCCATGACATTCTCCGCAAAGCCTGGAAAGGCATCCTGAACCGGCAGGTCTTTGATGAGAATTTTCTGATGGCCGTTGCCACCCTCGGTGCCCTGGCCATCGGCCTGCTGAAGACCGGAGACTATGATGAAGCTGTCGCCGTCATGCTTTTCTACCAGATCGGCGAACTGTTCCAGAGCTATGCTGTCGGCAAAAGCCGCCGGAACATCAGCGAACTCATGGACATCCGTCCGGATTACGCCAACATTGAACAGGACGGGGAACTGGTCCGGGTGGATCCGGATGAAGTGGAGATTGGTACTCTCATCACCGTGAAGCCCGGGGAGAAAATCCCGATCGACGGTATTGTGGAGGACGGAGAATCCAGCCTGAACACCAGTGCCCTGACCGGGGAAAGCGTACCGCGGGATGTCAGGCCGGGGGATGAAGTGATCAGCGGTTGCATCAACATGAGCGGCCTGCTGCTCATCCGGACCACGAAAGCCTTTGGTGAATCCACCGTCAGTAAGGTGCTGGATCTGGTGGAAAACGCCTCCTCCCGAAAATCCCGTTCTGAGAACTTTATCGCCCGCTTTGCCCGGTATTATACTCCTGTGGTTGTTTTCAGCGCCGCCGCGCTGGCGCTTCTGCCGCCACTGGTCCGCCTTGTGCTCGGACAGGCGCCGGACTGGGGAGCCTGGATTTACCGGGCCCTGACCTTCCTCGTCATCAGCTGCCCCTGCGCGCTGGTAATCAGTATTCCGCTCAGTTTCTTCGCCGGGATCGGCGGCGCGGGCAAGGCCGGCATCCTGATCAAGGGTTCCAACTATCTGGAAGCCCTGGCCAATACCGGAACCGTGGTGTTTGACAAAACCGGCACCCTGACCATGGGCGTCTTCGATGTGGTGGATATTCACCATAGTGAGCTGGACCGGGAAACCATGCTGGAGTATGCCGCCCTGGCGGAAAGCGCTTCCTCCCACCCCATCGCCGTCAGCATCCGGAAAGCCTGGGGAAAGCCTATTGATATGGCCCGGGTGAGTAAAGTGGAGGAAATCGGCGGCAACGGCGTTGTGGTGGAGATCGACGGAAAACAGGTGGCCGCCGGAAACAGCCGGCTGATGCGTCACCTGGGTATCGAACCCATTGAATGCCACAGTGCCGGAACCATTGTCCATATGGCCATCGGCAGCAAATACGCCGGCCACATCGTCATCTCCGACGTGATCAAGCCGGATGCTGTGGAAGCCATCGCCGCGCTGAAGCGCACCGGCGTCCGTTCCACTGTCATGCTCACCGGCGACGGTCCCTCCGCTGCCGCCCAGGTGGCGGAAGTCCTGGGGATTGACCGGGTTCACAGCGACCTTCTGCCGGGAGACAAGGTGGATAAGGTGGAGGAACTCCTCAGCGGGAAAAAGTCCGGCGAAACCCTTGCCTTTGTGGGCGACGGCATCAATGACGCGCCGGTGCTCAGCCGGGCGGATCTGGGTATCGCTATGGGCGCCATGGGTTCAGACGCCGCTATCGAAGCTGCCGACGTAGTCCTGATGGACGATGATCCCCTGAAGGTTTCCAAGGCAATCCGGATTGCCCGCAAATGTATGCGCATCGTACGGGAAAACATTGTTTTCGCCCTCGGCGTCAAGCTGGCCTGTCTGGTCCTCGGCGCGCTGGGCATCGCCAACATGTGGCTGGCGGTCTTTGCGGATGTGGGCGTCATGATCCTGGCCGTGCTCAACGCCATCCGCGCCCTGTTCGTTCAGAAACTGTAATTGATGAAAGGAGAAAGCAACATGGATCAGCAAAAGCTGCCTCATGATCACCATTCCGGGATGGAACAGCGGTTTGACCATATGCCCGCCCCGGAAGCCTTTGAGGCCACTGCGGAACTGTTCAAGCTTCTGGGCGATCCGACCCGCGTCAGGCTTTTCTGGCTGCTCTGCCACTGCGAGGAATGCGTGCTCAACCTTTCCGTGATGATGAATATGTCCAGTCCCGCCCTCTCCCATCATCTGAAACTGCTGAAAACCTGCGGGCTCATCACCAGCCGCCGGGAGGGCAAGGAAGTCTATTACCGCGCCGCGGATAATATCCAGGCTGAAGAGCTTCATCATGTCATCGAGCATGTAGCGGAAATCGCCTGCCCGGATTAATCCTGAACAGACAAAAAGCAGGGGGACGGTTGAAAACCGTCCCCTTTGTCATGATATGCTGTGGCAGTTTGGCCGGATCTGTCGTATAATAACGTCATCTGACACATACAGAAAAACGGCAGGAGAAGAACATGAACGCGAGAGAATTTCTGGATATTTTGCATGTAGCCGAACGGCTGAAGGATACCCCGCGGCACTGCACCACATCGAAGGGAAAAACAGAAAGCGTCGCCGAGCACAGCTGGAGGATCTCCCTCATGGCATTTCTCCTGCGGCACGAGTTTCCGGATCTTGACATGGACAAAGTGGTGGATATGTGCCTGATCCACGATCTGGGTGAATGCTTCACCGGAGATATCCCGACCTTCCTGAAGACCGATACGGACAGGCAGACGGAGGATTCCCTGCTGGATCAGTGGATCCGTTCCCTGCCGGCCGAAATATCCTCCGATCTGACAGCCCTCTACCGGGAGATGGAAGCCCAGGAGACTGCTGAATCCAAAGTATACAAAGCCATGGATAAGCTGGAAGCCGTCATCCAGCACAACGAGTCTCCTTTAAGCACCTGGTCGGAAAACGAATATGAGCTGAATAAAACTTACGCCTTTGATACAGTGGTTTTCTCGGACTGGCTGATGGATCTGCGAAAAGAGATCCTTGCAGATACCCTGGAAAAACTTAAAACGGAAAAGGATCAGGCCTGAGGCCTGATCCTTTTTGATTGTTTTTTCAGATATCATACTTTTTCAGCAGCAGGTCCAGTCCTTCCCGCAGAAGGATGGCTTCCCCGACGCCTTCCCGCTTGGCCAGCTTAGCCAGCCGCTGCAGCTGATCCTGGGTAAAGTGGCTGGTCTTGGGAACCATTTTCTCTTCCTTGGCCATGGTCACTTTGTTTCCACCCGCCGTCTTGGCCCGGAACAGGGCCCCGTCCGCCTTCCGGATCAGTTCCGCGCAGCGGTTCGCGTCTTCAAAAGCGGTCGCCATACCAATGGTAATGGTCTGCCGCACCCCGTCCGGCGTTTGAACGGCATAGCCGTTTTTCATTTCGTTCAGCAGCAGGAAGATTTCCTCCCGTTCCAGGATTCCCCGGAAGATAATACCGAACTCATCTCCGCCGATCCGAAAAATCTTTGCGCCTTCCGGCAGGCCGGCCTGGATATATTTCCCGGCTTCAATCAGGACGCGGTCCCCTTCTTCCCGGCTGAAATCCTTGTTGATGTGGTCAAACCGGTCGCAGTCAATCAGGGCGATGGCTACCACTTCCCCGTTCGCTTCCGCGTCAGAGTTCAGAATGCTGTCCAGTTCCTCGTCAAACGCGTCTCCCGTCGGAAAACCCAGCGCGTCATTGACGGCGGAAATCTTCTTTTCCGCGTGAATTCTGCCCAGTTCCTTGTGTTCCTCCACAGTAAAAGGCCGTTTTGTTTCTGCGCTCTGCTTTTTCATTGTCACATGCTCCTTTCGGTCATCTTTCTGATATATTATTTCTGAAATAATATCAGGTGGCTAATATGTATCACATAACATTCCGTATGTCAATACCAAAAATAAAAATATCCGGAAAAACTTTCCGGATATTAGTTCCACAAACTTCCCTTTCGCCCGGCGGACGAACAGATCACTTTTGCATTAAGTCACAGCCTTGAAGCGGATCACGTTCCAGGATTCCTTCTTCAGCACCGCGGTCAGGATTCCCTTCTCCATTCTGGTACCGGTATTCTGCCGGGGCAGGATCCTGTCCGGATGATCCCAGGTGTTCATGGCCGCGGGATCCTCGCTGAACATTTCGATATGCTCTGCGAACTGCCATCCCTCAAAGCCGCGGACATCCAGTTTCAGTTCCTGTTCCTCCGCCGGATCCGCATTGATCACAAACACCGTCAGTTCGCCGGCTTCCGCGTTCAGCGCCGCGGCTGCCTGCACGGTCTGCACGCCCGTAAAGCCGCCATACTGGTTCATATCGTCAATCGCATAGCCGGGAACGTCATAGGTGTCGCAGCTGACCTCGCACCGCAGGGAATCGCCTTTGGCCCAGCGGATCATCTGGGTAAAGGGATAATGAGCCGCGCCCTTCCATACATGCTCCCGGTCCGTGGCGCACAGTGCGCCCAGTCCGCCGGTGGCGCAGCCGATTTTGATCCTGTCCGCGTGGCGGAGCATCACCAGCATGGTGCTGGCCATGCCCAGCGCCTGCAGCATTTCATGATCCCGGGGCGGGTTGCGGCGGGTGGACCAGTCGTCCGGATCATGCCGGACATAGGTTCTGCCGGGCACAAAGACGCCGAACATGTCCGCGTTCTGTCTCCCCGCCAGGCCCAGGTGCATTTCCCCCTTCGGCCGGATCATGCTGCCGTACTCATCCAGCGCCAGCATCATCTTCCGCGGGGAGCGGATCTTCGTTTTGACGAAATCACACAGGGCAATCTCCGTCCGGATATAATCCTCGAACGCCTGGTATCCTGCCAGCAGCGCCTGCGGCATTTCCGGCGGTGCCGGATGATAATGGTGCAGGGAGATGTAATCCACCGCCGCGTAGCACTGCTCCAGCACCTGCAGATCCCAGTCCGGATAATGATTCAGGAAAGGAGAGCTGGAGACGCAGGCAATCGTCTCAATGGAAGGATCCACCCACTTCATGGCTTTGCTGGTTTCATGGGCCAGCACGCCGTATCCCCGTGGATCCTTTTCCCACGACGCGATCTGCCACGGTCCGTCCATTTCATTACCGAGACACCAGGTCTTCACCCCGTAGGGTTTCTCGTGCCCGTTCTTTTTCCGCAGGTCGGACCACCAGGTTCCGCCTTCAAAATTGGTATATTCCACGCAGTCCGCCGCGTCCTGCAGCGTCCCCGTTCCCAGGTTCACGGTATAGATTGCTTCCGTTCCGGCCTTTTCCGCCCACTGCAGGTACTCGTCATGGCCCACGTCGTTGGGAATATACTGGAACCACGCCATATCCAGATGGGTTTTCCGCTGTTCTTTCGGGCCGATGGAATCCTTCCACTGCCAGCCGGATACAAAGTTTCCGCCCGGCAGGCGCACCGCCGGAAGCCCGGTTTCCTTCAGCGCTTCGTAGAAATCCTTCCGCAGTCCCTGTTCATCCGCCTCGGGATGCTTCGGGTTGTACATGCTTCCGTTTACCATGGATCCGATCGGTTCCAGAAACGCGCCGAACAGCCGTCCGGAGATTTCCCCGATTTTAAATTCCGGATGAAGTGTTATCCCGGCCTTTTTCATTCCTTCTGTCTCCCTTTGTTTATTATTGCAGGCTGATGGCTGTAACAGTGAATTTCTTTCCTTCTTCCGTCACCCTGATTTCCAGCGTATGCTCCGCGGCCTCTTTTCCATCCAGAACCAGCGCTACTTCGCTCTGGCCCCATTTATCATTGCCGCCCCGGACAATCCGGACCACCTTGCCGTCAATCAGGATCTCCGCCGCGCCGAAAGCTTTGTTGTTGGTCGCTTTCCAGGCAACCAGGCATTTCCGGAAAACACCCTTTACTGTCAGCGGATCCATCGGATCCTTCACATCATGATAGAAATTCTTCCCGCAGACCTGACCCACCGGCCCGTTCCGGTAGCTGCCGGAATCCGAGCCCGTGAAACCGCCGCGGTCCACCGTAAACGCTGAATTCTCCGTGTCGCCGAATATCGTCTTCAGGCCCAGGAAATCCGTTCCGTATACCGGTTTCACATCCAGTTCCGGCATTGCGTCCGTTTCGGCCTCCGCCGCGTCCCTGATCCCCTGCATCAGGCATTCCATGTAAATCCGGTGTCCCAGGGAGGTGGGATGGTATTCGTCAGAGAAGAATCCGTCCTTCTTGATTTTTTTGTCAAACAGGTCATAGAACCCGTCTTTGACGGAAACCATCATCAGGTCGTAGTTCTTTCCGATTCTTTTCAGTTCATCCTGCAGGTTGAATCCGTTCCGGAAGACCGCGAACAGCAGGATCACCGCCGGTTCATTCGGCGCGTCCAGGATTTCCTTCACCATGGATTCATAGCACCGGTGATTTGTCGGTTCCTGCCAGTCATTCACTGAAAACTCGATCACCACAATATCCGGCAGTCCGTCCGCGTCCCGGGCAGGCACCCGGCCCACAATCTCCCGCTGATACCGCATATACCCGAACGGAGAAGGTGTGCCGCCCACACCGGCATTGACCAGGTATATGTTGTTTCCTGCTTCTGTTCCGTATGCCTTCTGGAATTCTCTCTGGAACCGGGCCGCCCAGCAGTCCTTGTATGTGGTTGCCCCGGCACCCTCCGTGATGGAGCCGCCGATGGTTGCCAGCGTGATTTCCTCGCCGCTTTGCGCCCGGGCAATTACATTCTTCAGTCTCGCGTTGTTTCCCCGGCTCATGACGGAATCCTTCAATCCCTGAAGGTACCATTCCTTCTCAAACATTGTCTGCTTTGTCTCTCCCGTCGCGGCCGTCACGCACAGCAGTACCAGCACTGAAAGCAATGCCGCCCATCTTTTCACTTTCATCTTTTCCGTTTCTCCGTTTCAGAGGATTATCCATAGCATACCCGCCCCTGCCGGACCCGTCAAGTGCCGTTTCCTCCCCTTGAAGTTTCCGGACAACACCGCTACAATAAAATCCGGTGCGGAAACATCCGCACCGGTTAAACAGAAAGGACCTGTATATGAAAGAGGAAAACCTGGCCTGGGAGGAAATCTCCACCGAGCATATTATTCAGGATCAGTGGATTGACTTCCGGAAATCCGCCTACCGGTTCCCGAACGGGGAAATCTGGCAGCCCTATTACAGTTTTACACGCCGGAATTACGCGGTGGTCGTCGCTTCGGATGAGGAAGGCCGCTTTATCTGCGTCCGCCAGTTCCGGCAGGGCATCCGGCAGGTTACTACCGAGTTTCCCGCCGGCGCCATTGAGGAAAAGGACGGAACGGATCCGAAGGACGCAGCCTTACAGGCGGCGCAGCGGGAGCTTCGGGAGGAAACCGGCTATGTCTCGGATGACTGGACGCCGCTGCTGACCATTCCCTCCAGCGCCACCATTTCGGATAACTACGCCTGGCTTTTTGCCGCCCGGAACTGCCGGAAGGTCACAGAGCAGGACCTGGATCCCATGGAGCTGCTCCGTATACAGACGCATTCCGCGGAGGAAATCGACAAAATGCTTGCGGACGGCGGCTTTCAGCAATCAGTCCACGCGCTGGCCTGGCTGCTGTATAAACAGCAGGCCTGACAGCTCCCGGTCTTTCATTAACGCCCTATTTTTCCTGTTCCGGAAAAATAGGGCGTTTTTTTCTGTCGGATTGAACCTGTATCCGGCGTCCGGTTTCCGTATAATCATTTCCGGAAAGCCGTGGAAAAGAGGTGTTCCTTCGGGATATATAAAAAAACCGGAATCTGAAAAAAACGGATTACGGGGTCTTCTCAAAATCGGTCAACGGAATTATGATGTCATTGACCGGATCGGTCAACGGAGGTGCACCATCCATGAATGAAAAGTTCTTTTCCCTGCCGGCGGAAAAGCAGCAGGCGATCCTGAACGCGGGATACCGGGTCTTTTCCCGGAACGCCTACAAGAACAGCCCGATGAGTGAGATCGCGGAGGCGGCAGGTATCAGCAAAGCCCTGCTGTTCCATTATTTTCACAACAAGAAGGAGCTGTACCTGTATCTCTGGGAGAAAAGCGCCGAAACCACTATTGAGTATATGACCCGTTTCGGCTGCTATGACCGGACGGACCTGTTTGACGCCATGGAACTGGGAACCATTGCCAAAATGGAAATCATGCGGCTGTACCCGGATATGAGCAATTTCACCGTGAAAGCATTTTATGAAAAAGATCCGGAAGTATGCTCAGAGATCCAGGAAAGCTATCACCGGCATTTCAACCTGAAGGTCGACCGGATCCGGCTCAACCTGGAACCGGATCAGTTTGTCCCCGGGCTGGACATCCCGATGATGTACCGTGAAATGTACTGGGCCGCGGAAGGATACCTCTGGGAAATGCTGCAGGCCGGCGATCTGGACATTGACCGGGTTGAAAAGGATTTCCGGAAGCTGATGGCTTTCTGGAAAAACAATTACAAGAAAAAGGATTAAACACGGTTTCAGGCTGCAATCAGCCGGATGAACCATATGAAAAGAGGGAGTCACTTGGAAAACAAAGCGATCTTCGCCGAAAACCTGACAAAGTTTTACGGCAAAGCCCGGGGTATTGACGGGTTGAATCTGGAAGTAGCCCCCGGTGAATTCTTCGGGTTCATCGGACCCAACGGTGCCGGGAAATCCACCACCATCCGCACCCTGCTGGGTCTGATTTCGCCGACTGCCGGCAAAGGCCGGGTTTTCGGTATGGATATTGTGAAGAACAAAAAAGCCATTCTGGAACGGGTCGGTTACCTGCCTTCCGATACCGCTTTCTACAGCGGTATGAAGGTGCGGGATATGCTGAAACTGTCCGCCGATCTGCACCGGAAAAACTGCGACGCTGCCGCCGCGGAGCTGTGCGACCGGCTGCAGCTGGACCGGGAACGGAAAGTGGAGGATCTGTCCTTCGGCAACCGTAAAAAGGTCGGTATCGTCTGCGCCCTGCAGCACAATCCGGAGCTGCTGGTGCTGGATGAACCCACCGGCGGCCTGGACCCTCTCATGCAGCATGAGTTCTTCAGCATCCTGCAGGAAAGGAACCAGGAAGGCGTTACCGTATTTCTCTCCAGCCATGTACTGTCTGAAATCCAGCGGTACTGCAGCAAGGCTGCCATCATCCGGGAAGGAAAAATCATCGCCTGCGACAGCGTCGACAGGCTGGTCAAAACCGGCGCCCGCCGCGTTACCTTCCGGGGAAACCTGCAGCCTGACGCCCTGCCCGATATCCGGGACTGGACGGAATCGGACGGGATCGTCAGCTTCCTGTATAACGGAGAAACAAACAAACTGATCCGGACGCTTTCCGGTCTGGACGTCCACGAACTGACCGTTACGGAACCGGATCTGGAAGAAATTGTCCTGCATTTTTATGAGAAAGGCGGTGACCAGGCATGACCCTGATCCGTCATGAACTGAAGCAGGCGTGGAAAGCGCTCCTGATCTGGACACTGTCTATCGGTGCGTTTGTTGTGATCTGCATGTTTATGTACCCCGAGATGAAGAGCCAGATGAACAGCATCAGCTCCATCTTTGCCTCCATGGGCGCGTTTTCCTCCGTCTTCGGGCTGGATACGCTGGATTTCGGTTCCCTGAAAGGCTTCTACGGCATTGAGTGCGGAAACATCCTGGGCATCGGCGGCGCGCTGTTTGCGGCGCTGATCGGAATCGGCGCCCTGGCCAATGAGGAAAAGAACGGAACAGCCGAATTCCTGCTGACCCATCCCCTGAAACGGACTGAAATCATCACCGCCAAACTGGCCTCCGTCCTGCTTCAGGTCCTGATCCTGAACCTGGCTGTCTGGCTCATGGCCGTCGGTTCCATTGCCGTCATCGGTGAACCGGTGCCCTGGAAAGAAGTCACGCTGCTGCACACCGCCTACTTCCTGCTCCAGGTGGAACTGGCCTGCGTCTGCTTCGGCATCTCCGCCTTCCTTTGGCGGGGCGGAATCGGCATCGGTCTTGGACTGGCCATCGCCCTGTATTTCATGAATATCATCGGCAACCTGACCAGTAAGGCGGATGTGCTGAAGTACATTACCCCCTTCGGCTATGCCGACGGTTCTGAAATCTTCAGCAAAGGCGCCCTGGACGCCTGCAAGCTTCTGATCGGTCTGGCCGTTTCGGTAATCGGTGTTGCGGCAGCCTACTGGAAGTACAATAAAAAGGATATCCGGTAATTCATTCCCGGATATCCCGTATAATCTGTTTACTCCCCTCCGGAATAGATGTCCTGGTATAATCCCAGCTCCGTCAGCTTATTCCGGAGGCTTTTCATATCTTCCCAGGCTTCCCGCTTTTTGTCCGGATCCCGGAGCAGTGCGGATGGATGATAGGTAGGCATCATCCACACGCCCTTTCTTTCCGTCCACTTACCCCTTTCCCGGGTAATCCTGATTTCCGGATCCAGCACGTTCCTGGCGGCGGTGCTGCCCAGCAGCACAATCACCTTCGGCCGGACCAGCCAGGTCTGCATCCGCAGGTGGATCCGGCAAGCCTCCGCCTCCTCCGGCGTCGGCACCCGGTTGTGCGGCGGGCGGCATTTCACAATGTTGCAGATATACACCCGGTCCCGCGGCAGCTGAATGGCCTCCAGCATTTTCGTCAGCAGCTGTCCTGCCGCCCCGACAAAGGCAAGGCCTTCCTCGTCTTCTGTCTGTCCGGGTCCCTCTCCGATGAACATCAGCGGGGACTGCCGGTCTCCCTGCCCGGGAACCTTATTGAGAATATGCTGGCATAGGGGACAGAGCCTGCACTCCGCCACCTGTTTGTCAAACAGTTCCCAGGTAATTTCCGGCACTGCTCTGCCCCCTCTGTAAAATACTGATATTTTCCCTGCGGCAGCCCGTTCCGTTTTATTGGGTCACCGCGGACGCGTCCACCCACAGTGCCGGACGGACGCAGATCTGGTGATGATGCTCATAAGCGCTGGAGAAACTGCCGCCCGCAATCATCATCGCGTTGTTCTTGTAGGAACTGGTACGCAGCCACCAGTAGCAATATGCCTGTCCGCTGCTCTTGTCCGTCAGAATCTTGTTCTTGCTTTTTGCGACCACAGCCGTCGGTTCGCAGCAAGCCCATTGTACGGTCAGCAGGTTGCACGCCTCCAGAAAGCTCAGGAGGAAAACCTTATCCTCCGTGACGCCCGAGAAACGGCTGGCCGTGTTCCACTCGCTGTAAGAATGCTCCGCGGTATCTTCCACCTGCGTTGTCTGGATGGCAGCAGCTTCCTCGGCTGAAAACGCTGTTGTGAAGAAGCTTCCGTTCAGCCACTGGCGCAGGTAGGATCCTGCCCAGGCTGTGCCGTCGCTCTTTTTATTGAAAGGCAGATTTTCCAGTGCTTTATCGCTGAGCAGGAGAAGATTGCTGCCGTCCGTATCAATGACCAGCCAGCGGATGCTTTCCGCGCCGTCGCCTTTGTTGTCATTCTGTTCCCAGTGTCCAAGATACACATAGTCGCCGGTCCGGATATTAGTTCCGGAATCAGCCAGCGCGGAGACTGCCCCCAGGATCATCAGCACCGCAAGCAGGAAAGCCGTCAGTTTTTTCATATGGTACCCTCCCTCAAAATAAAACAAATTGTTTTTCCGGGAAAAGCAAACGTCCGCGCAAAAGCGTATGTTTCTCTGTCGTCCGGGGATCTGTGCGTTTTGTATACATTATAGGGAGCATCCTGCCAAAAAGCAAGCAGGCCGTCCGCCCGCGCTTGTTGATTTTCTTTCCGGTGTGCTATACTTTTTCCGCAGATCATGCCGGAAAGCAGGTAAAAACAGATGAACGCAGCAGCGCAGCGGATCAACCACCCCTTTGGCCCGCTATTCGGACCGGAAAGCCGGATCCTGATCCTGGGTTCCTTTCCGTCCGTAAAGTCCAGGGAACAGCAATTCTTTTACGGTCATCCGCAGAACCGGTTCTGGAAAGTGATCGCCGGGCTTTTTGACCTGCCGGTTCCGCTGACGATTCCCGAGAAAAAAGAACTGATCCTGAGTCACGGCCTGGCGCTCTGGGATTCCATCGCCAGCTGCGTCATCACCGGCTCCTCGGATGCCAGCATCCGGGAGGTCCGGGCCAATGATCTCAGGATCATTCTGGATTCCTGCCCGATTGAACGCATTTACTGCAACGGACGGAAATCTCACGAAATGTATAATAAGTATATTTTTCCGACACTCGGACGGGAGGCTTTCTGTCTGCCCTCCACCAGTCCGGCCAATGCCCAGTGGTCCCTGGAGAAGCTGACGGCCGCCTGGGCTGTCCTGAAAGACTGATCCCGGCGGATCAGAAATGATCCTCCACCAGAATGGGCTTGCGTACAAACACCTTTTCGAGCACCGCTTCGTTTCCGGACACTGTTACGTCCGGCCGGTACATGGCTTCAAAAAGGCTCACTGCGCCGACTGCCATCTGACCCAGGGCCTGGATGGACACCGTCAGGTCCGGCGCTTTTTCCGTCGGAACCGCACCTTTTCCGGACACCTCCCAGGTACCGTTGTTTTCAGAAATCTGCGCGTCGCCTTCCACCCGGATGACAAAACAGCTGTCGTCCGGTTTTTTGATGATTTCCAGCAGCCGTTGCACGTTGACCGCCCGGATCATATAGCTCTGGGAAGCCGTCTGCTGGATATCGTAAGCCCGGGGCGTCTGGATCAGGGAAAGCAGTTCCAGGCAGGAGGGCAGGAACAGCCGGATGGTGCCGTAGTCCGCGCTGAACCGGGCCAGGAAACCCAGAATCGCGTTGAAGCCGGTTCTGCCGTCCCAGGCCAGATCCTTCACGGTCAGGATTGCCGCCGGATCATTCCGCACGTCCTGGAAGATCAGATATGCCACGGTCTTTCCGTTCTCATGGAGCAGGTAGCTGAACTTCCGGTCCTTGTAGTATTCGCCCTTGATGAGATCCAGCATCATTTTATCGTCCCGGACCATGGCCAGGTTGAAACTGTCCGCGAACCGGTTGTACAGTGCTGTATATTCGCTCACCGGATCTCCGGTTTTCCACAGTTCCGCGTCTCCGGAAAAGCGGTAGCCGCTCAGCACGGCAGGCGCAAACTCATAGTGATCCAGCCACCGCACGGTTTCATAGCCGAACTTGCGGTAGAACGCGTGGTTGAAGGGATACAGGGTGGAAATAATCTCTCCCCGGCTGTAGGCTTCCGGGATCAGCTTGTCAAAAATAGCTCTGACCGCGCCGGTATTCCGGTATTCCGGCAGGGTGGATACCGCGCCGATTCCGCCGTTGGAAATCAGCTGGCCGTCCAGCCGGGTCGTATAGTGGTTGTTGATAATCCGCGCCATGATTTTTCCGTCTTCGGAAAAAGCGCCCCAGTCTTCATCCGTGCTCTGCAGGCTTTCCTCCCGGTTCTTCGCCGGATCCTCCATTTTCATATGAAAAGCCACCGTGGAAATCAGGTTTGCTTCAAAATGTTCTTCAGGTTTCAGCAGACGTACTTCCATATCAGTTTACTCCTGTAGTTTGTTTCTCTTATTTCCGGGCCGGTCATTTATTCAGCCGGCCAGTTTTTCTTGATATCCGGCAGGATGTTCCAGTCTGCGGGCAGCCAGTCCACAGTGTCCAGTTCCTCCCTGCCCAGCCATTTCGCGGCTTCATGTTCCAGCAGTTTCGGCTCCCCGGACGTGATTTCGCATCGGAAGCACTGCATGGAAAGATGGAACTCCGGATAGTCGTACTCCACGTCGCAGACATGGGAAAGCACAGCGATCCCGGTATCCAGTTCCTCCCGTATTTCCCGTACCAGCGCCTCCTCCGGCGTTTCTCCCGGTTCAATCTTCCCGCCGGGAAACTCCCAGTAGTCCCGCCAGGCACCGTATCCCCGCTGCGTGGCAAATAGTTTTCCTTCATGGAAAATCAGTGCTGCCACCACCCGAATGGTTTTCATTCCTGTATCCTGCTTTCAGTTGAATTATTCAATCCCGGTCATGTCATAGTTTTCCAGCCACTTCTTCGCTGTGCTGCAGACAGTCTTCAGGCACTCCTCGTCGAAGGGGCTGACCAGTCCGGCGTTCGCCAGCAGTTCTGTAAAGGTACGGCTTCCGCCCTGTTTTGTATAGGCCATATAGTGTTCCCAGGCCTTCTCCCGGCTTTCCTGCAGCATAGCCCAGATCTCCAGCGAAACGGTCTGCGCCAGGCAGTAGTCAATGTAATAGAACGGGCTGGCATAAATGTGGCTCTGTCGCTGCCAGGCTTCCCCGTCCCCGAAGAAGGGGATGGCCCCGTCCAGCCGGGCCCAGGGAGTGTAGATCGCGGAAAGCTCCTTCCAGGCATTATGCCGTTCGCGGGGTGACCAGCCGGGGTGTTCATACACCAGGTGCTGGAAATGATCCACCATCGTTCCGTAGGGAATGAAAGTCAGAGCGCCGGCCAGATGGCTGTAGAGGAACTTCCGGGTATCCGGACCGAAGAAGTTTTCCGCCCACGGCCAGGCCAGGAATTCCATGGACATGGAGTGCACCTCGCAGGATTCCATGCTGGGCCAGATGTAGCCCATGGGCACGCGGTCCCGGTTCATGTAGGCCGCGAACGCGTGGCCCGCTTCATGGGTCACCACTTCCACGTCATGCTGGGTTCCGTTGAAGTTGGCAAAGATAAACGGTACGCCGTAATCCATGATGCCGGTGCAGTATCCGCCGCCTTCCTTTCCTTCGGTGGAAAGCACGTCCATCAGCTTTCCTTCCAGCATCATGCGGAAGAATTCGCTGGTTTCCGTGGACAGCTCGTCATAGAACCTTTTGCCTGCTGCCAGGATATCATCCGCCGTCCCCTGGGGCCTCGGATTGCCGGAGCGGAATTCCAGCGCGTTGTCAGCATAGCTCATGGGGTATTCCTTGCCCAGGCGCTTTGCGTGCGCCCGGTAAATGCTTTCTGCCACAGGTACCAGATAGGTCCTCACGGCCGCCCGGAACTTCTCCACGTCTTCTTTGGTATAGCAGTTGCGGCCCATGCGGTAGTAGCCCAGCTGGGTAAAGCCTTCATAGCCCATCTTCCGGCCCATGCTGTCCCGCAGCTTCGTCAGTTTATCGTAGATCTCATCCAGCTTGTCCTGGTGATCCTTGTACCATTGTCCTTCAGCCTTCCAGGCCGCCAGCCGCCGCTCATCGTCCGCGTCAGTCTTGAAGGGAGACATCTGGGAAATGGTATAGATCCCGCCTTCAAACGGAATCTGGGCGGAAGCAATCAGCTTCTGGTATTCATTGCGCAGGTCGTTTTCCTGCTGCAGCTCCGGGATAATATTCGGGGAGAAGGTCTTCAGTTCCATCTCCGCCTTGATAAACATCAGGTCACCGTATTCCGCGGCAAAATCCGCCCGGAAAGGTGAGGCCAGCATGGCCGCGGTCCAGGTCTGGTCATATTCCTGCAGTTCCGGCCAGGTCTTGTTCCAGAATTTATTCTCTTCATCATAGAATTCATCCCGGGTATCAATGGAATGACGGACGCTGGCCAGCGTACCCAGCGTATCCACATGGCGGTCCAGCCGATCCTTCTCCAGGAATACTGCCCTGGCTTTCTCGTAGGTATTGGCGGCCTGCAGGCGGCTCGTCAGTTCTCTCAGCTTTTCTTTCAGCGCCTCGGGATCCGGGCGTTCATAGGGCATTTCCGGAAAAGTAATCATGGTTTTTATGCCTCCGTTCCGCAGGGGATTGTAATATCTCCCCGGATTGTAACATAAAAACCATGATCCAGTCATTCGTTTATTGTATTGTATACAGGATAACCGGTCGTTCAGGCTTTTCTCTTTCCAAGCCTGCCTTTGAAATCCGCATAGCCAAAGTCTGTCAGCTTCCCGAACCGGCCTTCCCGATCCATGCTGTAAATATCCGGCAGCGGCATCCCGTTGAATGTATTGTTTTTGCAGGTGGTATAAATCGCCATATCGCCGAATACCAGCCGGTCTCCCGGCACCGGGTCCCTGTCCAGGCTGTATTCGCCGATCACGTCGCCGGCCAGGCAGGTTGGGCCTGCCAGGCGGTACGGGTTTTCCGGGTTCCCGTCTGCTTCCCCGTTCAGCAGCGGCGGAGTATAGGGCATTTCAATCACGTCCGGCATATGGCAGGCCGCGCTGACGTCCAGGACGGCGGTCCGGATGCCGCCGTTTTCCGTCGCGTCCAGCACCGTTGTTACCAGGTAACCCGCGTTCAGCGCCACCGCTTCCCCCGGTTCCAGATAAACCTGCAGGTTCCACCGGTCCTGCGTCCGGCGGATCAGCTTTTCCAGCAGCGGCCGGTCATAATCCTCCCGGGTTATATGATGTCCTCCGCCCATGTTCAGCCATTTCATCCGGGGCAGCACATCGCCGAAGCCCTGCTCCACGGCCTCCAGCGTGGCGGCCAGCGCGTCAGCGTCCTGTTCGCAGAGCGTATGGAAGTGCAGGCCATCCAGCAGGCAGATCAGGTCATCCGTCATTTCCCGGTTCCAGATCTCCCTCGTCACGCCCAGGCGGCTGCCCGGGGCGCAGGGATCGTAGATTGCGTGACCTTCCTGGGTAGAGCACTCCGGATTGATCCGCAGACCGACGCTTTTTCCGGATTCCTTCGCCGTCTTTCCGAACTGTTTCAGCTGGCGCACGGAATTGAACACAATGTGATCCGCGTATTTCAGCAGTTCGTCAAACTCGTCCGCCCGGTAAGCGGCGCAGAAAACATGCACCTCTTTCCCCGGCATTTCCTCTGCGCCCAGCCTGGCCTCATACAGGCCGCTGGCTTCAGTTCCGGCCAGGTACGTTGCCAGCGCCGGATAAAAATCGTAGTTGGAAAACGCCTTCTGGGCCAGCAGGATCCGGCACCCGGTGTTTTCCGCCACCGAGGCCAGGATCCGCCCGTTATCCTTCAGCCGTTCCTCATCGATCACATAGCAGGGCGTCCGGAGCGCGGCAAAGCACTCCGGCGCGTTCCGGCCGTCAAGTCCCTTGAATACTTCGCTCTTTTTCATCAGTCCACCAGCACCGGATTGTGGTTCTCCCTGCGGGGCAGGCCGCAGCGGTCCAGCGCGTCCAGGAAGGGATCGGGATCGAACTCTTCCACCGTGTATACGCCGGGCTTGTTCCACTTGCCCGTCAACAGCATCATGGCGCCGCACATGGCCGGAACGCCCGTGGTATAGCTGATTGCCTGGCTTTCCACCTCTTTGTAGCATTCCTGGTGGTCGCAGACGTTATAGATATAATAGGTTTTTTCCTTCCCGTCCTTCTTTCCCGTGAAGATGCAGCCGATGTTGGTCTTTCCGTGGGTCCGGGGGCCCAAGCTGGCGGGATCCGGCAGCAGCGCCTTCAGGAACTTGATCGGTACAATCTCGTGTCCCTCAAACATTACCGGCGTAGTGGACAGCATGCCCACGTTCTCCAGGCACTTCATATGGGTCAGGTAGCTCTGGCCGAAGGTCATGAAGAAACGGATCCGCTTTACTTCCGGAATATTCTGCGCCAGGGACTCAATCTCCTCATGGTGCAGCAGGTACATATCCTTCTGGCCCACGTCTTCAAAAATGTACTCCCGCTTGATGCTCATCGCGGGAATTTCCACCCATTTGCCGTTTTCCATATAGCTTCCCGGCGCGGAAACCTCCCGCAGGTTGACCTCCGGATTGAAATTGGTGGCGAAGGCATAGCCGTGGTCGCCGCCGTTGCAGTCCAGGATATCGATGGTATCGATGGTGTCGAACTCATGCTTCTTCGCGTAGGCGCAGTAGGCCTGGGTCACGCCGGGATCAAATCCGCAGCCCAGCAGGGCGGTCAGTCCGGCTTTTTCGAACTTTTCACGGTAGGCCCATTGCCAGCTGTAGTCAAAATAGGCGGAAAAGCCCTGCTCCCTGCAACGCTTCTCGTAGATCTTCCGCCATTCCGGATCGTCCGTATCCTCCGGCTCGTAGTTTGCGGTATCCATATAGTTCACGCCGCAGGCCAGGCAGGCGTCCATGATGGTCAGGTCCTGATACGGCAGGGCAATATTCATCACCAGATCCGGTTTATAGTCATTGATCAGCTGCTTCAGCTGTTCCACGTCGTCCGCGTCCACCTGCGCGGTGGTAATCTTTGTCCGGGTTTTTCCCTTCAGGGCTTCGGCCAGGGCGTCGCACTTGGCCTTTGTCCGGCTGGCAATGCACAGCTCCGTAAACACCTCATCCTGCTGGCAGCATTTTCGGATAGCCACATTGGCCACCCCGCCGCATCCGATCACCAGTACTCTGCTCATTTCTGAATCCTCCTGTTTTTCCTTTTATCGATAGATAGCCAGCAGCATTTCCCGCACAATCTTGCAGGCTGCCGCTGTGGACGCGCCGCTGGCGTCCAGCATGGGAGCCAGTTCATTCACATCTGCCCCCACGATATTGCACTTGCCCACTGTCAGGATCGCGCCCAGCAGTTCCGTAAAGCTCACGCCTCCCGCCTCCGGCGTGCCCGTTCCGCAAAACAGCGCCGGATCCAGGCAATCCAGGTCCACCGTCAGGTAAACCGGTGTATGCTCCTCAGCCAGCCTCGCCGTCAGTTCCTTCAGTCCGTCAAAGTTGAACTTATGCATGTCCGTATGCGCTCTGGCGAAGGCGAATTCCGCCTTGTCCCCGCTGCGAATGCAGAACTGGTGGATCTTCCCGTCGCCCGTCAGCTCGTGGCAGCGCCGCATCACGCAGGCATGGCTCAGCTGTGCGCCCAGGTAATCGTCCCGCAGGTCCGCGTGGGCGTCAAAATGGATGATATGCATGCCCGGATACCTCTCGGCCACTGCCCGGACAGCGCCCAGGGTCACCAGATGCTCGCCCCCGATCAGGAAGGGCATTTTGCCGTCAAACAGGATCTCCCCGGCTTTTTCCTCAATGTCCTTCAGGGCCGCTTCCGCGGGGCCGAAGCAAAGCTCCAGATCCCCGCAGTCAAACACCTTGATATCCGTCAGGTCCTTATCCTGGTAGGGGCTGTAGGTTTCCAGCCCGAAGCTTTCATGGCGGATGGCAGAAGAACCGAACCGCGCGCCCGGCCGGAAGCTCGTCGTGGAATCAAACGGGGCGCCGAACAGGACGATCCGCGCGTAATCATAATCCCCGTCGCATCCGATAAAGGTCTCAATATTCCGGTTCATGCCTCCACCTCCTCAAGCATTTTCTCCAGGTAAGCCGGCAGATAGAACGAGCCAATGTGCAGCTTGGTCGTATAGTACTTCGTACTCAGGTGCAGGCTCTTCCAGTGTTCCTCGTCAAAATCCTCAATCGGGTGATACTTTTTGCTCGCAAAGCCGAACAGCCAGTAGCCCGCCGCGTAGGTCGGGATATGCGCCTGGTATACCCGGCTGATCGGGAACGTGTTCACGATCCGCTTATGGCTCCGCTGCATGGCCTCCGCGTCATGCTTGTAGAACGGGCTGCCCTGCTGGTTCACCATGATCCCGTCCTCATGCAGGGCGTTGTAGCAGATGCCGTAAAACTCCCGGGTGAAGTAGCCCTCGGAGGGGCCGAAGGGATCGTTGGAGTCCACAATGATCAGGTCATATTCATCCGTGCATCTGCGGATAAACCGCAGCGCGTTGTCAAAATAAATATGTACGCGGCTGTCATCCAGCTTGCAGGCATTCTCCGGCAGCCAGGTCCGGCAGGCTTCTATCACCTGTCCGTCCATTTCCACCAGGTCGATGCGTTCCACGGTATCGTAGCGGGTAAGCTCCTTCACCACGCCGCCGTCCCCGGCGCCGATCACCAGGATATCCTTTACGTGCTTGTGCACGGACATGGGAATGTGGGTGATCATCTCGTCGTAGATGAATTCATCCCGTTCCGTCAGCATCACGTTTCCGTCCAGGGCCAGCACCCTTCCGAACTCAGGGGTGTCGAAGATATCAATCTGCTGGTATTCGCTCCGTCCGGAATACAGGTGCCTGTTTACACGCAGGCTGTGCTTAACATCCGGGGCATGGCATTCGCTGAACCAGAGTTCCATGAAAACTTCTCCTCCTCCCTGATGATGTTGATATGCTCGATCATCGGGTCTTCCGGTCCCGTCACGGAACATCCCTTCGCCTTGGCATAGACGATATAGTCAAGGATTTCCTTGGTAATCCGCTCCCCGGGAGCCAGGATCGGGATTCCCGGAGGATAGCACATCACAAACTCACTGCAGATATAGCCCTCGCTTTCGCTCAGCGGCACGCTCTTCTTGTCCGCGTAGAAAGCCTCCTGCGGGCTGTATACCACTTCGGGGGCAATGTATTCCTGGCTCAGCAGGCCGTAGGGATCCTTCATGTACCGCCGTTTGATCTCCGCCAGGGCGCTCACCAGGCGTTCCAGCTCCTGCATCCGGTCGCCGATGGACAGATAGGCCAGGATATTGCCGATGTCCCCGAACTCAATCTGGATATCATATTCATCCCGCAGGATGTCATACACCTCAATGCCCGCCAGGCCGATATCACGGGTATGCACGCTCAGCTTGGTCGGATCGAAATCATAGATGGAGTCTCCGTTGATCAGTTCCCGGCCGTAGGCATAGTATCCGCCGACCGCGTTAATCTCTTCCCGGGCGTACTCCGCCATTTCCGATACCTTGCGGAACACGGTTTTTCCGCGCTGGGCCAGGTTCCGGCGGCTGATATCCAGGCTGGACATCAGCAGGTAGCTGCCGGAGGTGGTTTGGGTCAGGTTGATGATCTGGCGCACATGGCCGGCATTCACCCGTTCCCCGGTCAGCAGCAGGCTGGACTGGGTCAGGCTTCCGCCGCTCTTGTGCATGGAAACCGCCGCCATATCCGCGCCGGCTTCCATGGCGGTCACCGGCATGCCGTCGCCGAAGTAAAAGTGGGTGCCGTGGGCCTCGTCCGCCAGGCACAGCATCCCGGCCTCGTGGGCCAGCTTCACAATCGTGCGCAGGTCGCTGCACACCCCGTAATAGGTAGGGTTGTTCACCAGCACTGCCACCGCGTCCGGGTTCTCCAGGATTGCCTTCCGTACCTGTTCCACGCTCATGCCCAGGGAGATCCCCAGCTTCCTGTCCACATCCGGGTTCACATAGACCGGCACCGCGCCGCACAGCACCAGCGCGTTGATCACGCTCCGGTGCACATTGCGCGGCAGGATGATCTTCTCGCCCCGCTTGCAGCAGGAAAGCACCATGCTCTGCACGGAGCTGGTGGTTCCGCCCACCATCAGGAACGCGTTGGCCGCGCCGAAGGCGTCCGCCGCCAGGATTTCCGCTTCCCGGATCACGGACACGGGATGGCACAGGTTATCCAGCGGTTTCATGCTGTTCACGTCCACGCCCACGCACTTTTCCCCAAGGAACGCGGTCAGTTCAGGATTGCCTTTCCCGTGTTTGTGTCCCGGCACGTCAAAGGGCACCACCCGCATTTCGCGGAAGCGCTCCAGCGCCTCATAAATGGGTGCCCGGGACTGGTCGTACAAGTACTTGCCCATACTCCACCTCAAACAAAAAACGCAAGCTGTAATCACACAACTTGCGTTATTGTCCACATGCAGTCTGGTTCCTGTACCGTTCACGCGGCATGCAGGCATTTCTGCCCGCCGCCTCCGCAGCGGTAAAGAGGGCTGGAACGGAATATCTGTGGTGCTCGGTATACAGAGTCTATATAGCAATACTTACTTTTACTACTCTTATTGACCATTTCACAAGTTTGCGCGAATTACGCATTTCGGTTATAAAGTAACCAACTTATAAAACTGAGCTTTTAACTCAATCAATAGGGGCGGAAACCGCCCATCGGCAGTGGACCCGGCTGTCCGTATGGCCTCGACTCCTCATCGGAGTGGTCCCGTAAATTGCTTAAGACGCTGATGACTGGATCACCTTGTCTTAATATTCCTTCTTTCCTGCCTCTCTCAGGAAAGCACTGGCACTATATTATCATTTTCTTTTTTCCCGTCAAGGGGAAATACAAAAAAATACATCCGGATCGTTTTTTACCATTCCCGCCGGACCGTCCTCCGGTAATCCAGCCGGACCAGCGCCTTCCCGTTCGGCAAAGCCTCCGCCTTCCGCAGAACCGGTTCGTAACCGGCCTGCTTCATTTCGGCCGTCAGCGCGTCTTCTTCCATCTGGTGATGGATCCGGTCCAGGCCGTCAAACGCGTGAAGATAGGGAGAATCGGAAACCCAGTTTTTTTCGTCCGTATTGATCTGAATGACGCAGGACACACAGTCCGGATCAACCTTCCGGATCACTTTCGTAAAAGCCGGATAGCCGATGTATTCAATCAGCAGATTGGCAATCACCAGCTCCGCCCGGGGCAGCCTGTCCGCCTCTTCCGTCAGGTCGGCCCGCAGACACTGCACGGCAGGCTGGCGGGCAAACCGTTCCCTCACCGCCTGCAGATACACTTCGTTGATATCCACGCAGTATACGGTCCGGTATTTCTCCGGCCGGGCATGTTCGATACCGTTGCCTCCGGCCACACCCAGTACCATGGCCGTTTGCACCGGATAAGCTTCAAACTGTTCCTTCATCATGGCGTTCATCGTCTGAAGCTGTCTCACGGAATCCAGGCTCATATGGTTTTCATAGTCGTCCAGGCTGATCTCTTCCCAGGGATTTTTCTCGTTCCTTTCCCCGGGTTTTCCGTTGCGGGCAAGATAATCCCTGATCAGGCGGATATCCCGGAAATCCTTTTCTCTGCCGATCTGTTTTTTCATTTCAATCAGGCCCTGCAGCGAAATCACCGGAATGCCGCAGATCTGTTCGGTTGTGTCATACAGCCAGTTTTCAAAGACTTCAATATCATCTCCGATTTTGAACCACCGGTTCCCGTCGGATGTGACCTTGTACAGGTATCCTTCCTGCTCCAGCCGTTCCGCCAGGGCTGTTGTACAGCCCAGGTCGATATCAGCGGTCTCCTCCCGGATTCCGTACAGGACCATTGCGCCGCCGGTAATCACCCAGTATTCCGCCGGATCATACGGGAACGCTTTCAGTTTTGCCGTCATTTCCGCTTTATTCATCAATACTGCTCCTCGTTGTACATTGCCGCTTAAGCTTCCAGAAAAGTCATCTGCTGAAACCTGTCCGGAAGCGTACTCATATAATCGAAGCACTCATCCGGTCTGTACATCATTCCGTGTTCCCTGCAGAATGTCCGGAACAGGCGCATCAGCGGTTCCCGGTTCGGGCTGGGCACTTCGTAAGCATTCCCGTATGTCCTGATATACTTTTCCTTCAGTCCCGGAAAATGCCTATCCAGCGCAGCATAATAGTATTCCCGGTCTCCCTCGCGGAGCGTAAGCCCCATATCAAAGCAAATGATCCCTTTCACCTTCACCCGTGCGCAGGCTTCCAGGATCGCCCGGATGTTTTCTTCTGTGTCATTGATAAACGGCAGGATCGGCGTCATCCAGACGACCGTGGGAATTCCCCGCTTCCGCATCTCTTCCAGCACTTCCACGCGCCTCTGGGTATTGCACACATTCGGTTCCAGGATTCCGCACAGTTTTTCGTCCCAGGTGGTCAGCGTCATCTGGACTACGCATTTTGCCTTCCGGTTGATTTCCTCCAGCAGGTCCATATCCCGCAGAATCCGGTCGGACTTGGTCTGCACTGCCGCGCCGAAACCGTATTTGCAGATAATCTCCAGGCACTTCCGGGTCAGTCCCAGCTGTTCCTCACAGTGCATATAGGGATCCGACATGGATCCGGTTCCGATCATCGACTTCTGCCGTTTTGATTTCAGGGCCTGCTCCAGCAGTTCCGGCGCGTTCTGCTTCACTTCAATGTCTTCAAACGCGTGAGTAAACTGATAGCATTTGCTCCGGCTGTCACAGTATATGCAGCCATGGGAACATCCGCGGTAGAGGTTCATCCCGTAACGGCCTTTTCCGCCGGTCAGAATCCCTTTTACTTCCGTAAAATGCATATCAGTACCCTTTCTTTCCGCCGGAGCGGAATACTCATGCCTGCCCTTTACCGGGAGTATTCACCTGTCAGCACTTCTCTCTGATAGGCTTCCTTGTTGGGCAGATCAGGATAAAGCTCCGCTCGTTCAGCTGCTTTACGGTTATCGTAGGGAACGGACAGTGTCGTAATACGCAGCGGCGCGGGTTCTGTCCCGGCTTCACCTTCCAGCAGCAGCGCGTGTGCCCTCGCCAGGCTCAGGTTATTGCCAACGCTGCCCGTATTCAGGGCATATCCGCCTACCAGCGGCCGGATAAAAGGCCTGTGGCTGTCCGCGCAGATCAGGCCGGTTGCGTCAGGCCTGCCGTCATGAAAACGGAACCCTTCCCGAAGCTTTTCATCCGGATCAAAACTCAGGTACAGCAGATCCAGAAAACGGCCGTGAACAAGCCGGAAACGGAAACCGCTGATTTCCAGTTCATCTTCCAGCGGCAGCGAATCCAGCCATTCCCGGCGTTCCGGCCCGACCTGTCTGTTATAGAATTCGTTGTACTCCGGATACATGCTCAGTCCCCGGTCCCAGTTCCCGGCGATCCAGTGCCGGCAGTGATTCCTGACCCAGTCGCAGGTTTTATCGCTTTCAGGTCCCTTCCCCACGGCGTCTCCCAGAAACCAGATATCGTCCGGTTTGATTTGATCCAGTTCGCGTTCCATTGCCTCGGTGGCGGTCATATTCCCGTGAAGATCCGCTAAAAGCACAATTTTCATCAGCCTGTCTCCTCAATCTCCGCGTATTCCTGCGTTTTGTTTTTCTGCCGCATCCTTCTTTGCCGCGTCCGTCCGGTTGCGTTCATTCCAGCTCAAGCTGCAGGATATGGGCGTCAAACCAGGTCTCTTCTCCCACTTTTTTATACCGGGTTTTCCGGCCTTCCGTAAATCCGAATTTATGCAGCAGCGCCACGGACGCTTTGTTGTCGTCCGCCACTTCGCCCGAAACGGATTTCCCGCCTTCCGCCCTGATCCATTGGAGCAGCGCTCCGATCATCTCGGTTCCCAGGCCTTCCTTCCAGTGTTCTTTGGCAATGCTGTAGCCGATATCATAGTTGCCGTTTTCCGGATAGGCACAGCACGTTCCCACAGGCGCACCGCTTTCCTTCAGTTCTATGATCATATTGTACCCGTCCGGATCATCTGACAGGCCCTCTATCGCCTCCAGGTATTTCTCATCCACGTTTTCACTGGCCGCGGTAGTCATAAACTTCCCGTTCTCCCGGTCTCCCCAGATCGAAAGGATAAAGTCTGTATCCGTTTTCCGACAGGACCGGATCACCAGTCTCGGCGTCTCCAGGTTTTTCGCAAGTTCCATGTTGTTGTCTCTTCCTCCTTCGGATGCAGATAACTGTTCCCATTTTACCATGTGTCCTCCGGGATAGAAAGGCGAACATAAGGATAATCCCATAAAAACCTGTCAATAAACGGTATAAAAAAACACCGGATTCATCCGGATCCGATGTTTTGATCTCTCAGGCCTTCTCCCCGCCCGTACTGTCGCCGGACGGCGTCAGGAACTCGGACTGTACCCGCAGAATATCATTGAAGTAGTTGTTCCCGATCATGAACATGCCCATCGTAGTGATGACCACGATTCCTTCTTCCCCGTACCGCGCCAGCAGCCGTTCAAACAGCTCGTCCGGAATATGCTTCCGGTCCCGGACAATCGCCCGGGCATACTCCACCAGAAGCTCCTCATCCTCCGTCAGTTCCACCGCGTCCAGGTCTTCAATACCCAGGGCCGCCATGGTTTTCCTGTAGTAGGTGGAGCAGACCAGGCAGTCGTTCTCCAGGGAAATCGCGTATTCGAATAGGTTGGCCGCCCGGCTGCCGGTAAACTTTTTCATCTCCGCACTGACCGCGTAGCTCATATCTTCCAGGGCGTTGAACGCCACCGCATTGTGCAGCAGGGTTCTCTTTTCATTAGTCAGGCGGTATCCTTTGGCCAGATGGGCCTCCGCCGCCGCGCGGGCCTTTTCCGAAGCGTTTTCCGGCTCAACCAGGGAAATGATCGGTTTCATTCTGTCATTCCGTCCTTGTTTCTGTTCTCTCTGGATTTCTTTATCTGGAAGCAATCGCTTCAATCTCCACCAGGCCGCCCTTGGGAAGCGCGGATACCTCAACGCAGGAGCGGGCGGGTTTATGCTCGCCGAAATAGGCTTCATAGATCCGGTTTACGGTGCCGAAATCGTTCATGTTCCGGATAAAGACGGTTGTTTTCACCACGTCCGTCCGGGCGTACCCGGCAGCTGTCAGGATCGCGTCTATATTTTTCAGGCTCTGCCCTGTCTGTTCCTCCAGGTTCTCCGGCAGGACGCCGGTTTCCGGATCCAGTCCCAGCTGGCCTGAAGTCAGCAGCAGTGCTCCCGCGCGGACTGCCTGGGAATAGGGGCCGACCGCCGCCGGTGCCAGGGGAGTCTGTACAATACTGTTCGCCATGGTTATCCTCTCCTTCCGCATTCTGTATGCCGTTCATTATAGAAACATTTGCCTATCAAGTCAATAGGTTTTGTCGGTTTTCTCTTGTTTCCCCCTTGCGCAGAAAAAGGAACAGATCCCTGAAGAACCTGTTCCCGCTCCGGTCTGTTCGCTGTTTTCGGCTTATGGAAACGTCCGCGGTTCCGCCCTTTGTCCGGCTCTTATCGGTTGCAGAGGAAAGCGGTGAATCCGAGATCATATACCTTGATCTTCTGTCCGAAGAAATCCGTTTCCTTTCCTTCAGCCTCTCCGTTCACGATCTGCTCCGCCCCGTCCCGCAGTCTCCGGATACAGTCCGGATGAAGCGGGATATCCGAGTGGGAAGGCCAGATTTCATCGAACTCCGGAATCCGTTCCTCCAGCTTTTCCAGGCTGCTGATATAATCCTGCATATTCCGGCGCTCACCGAACATAAAAATATGTCCGTGCTCCTGGATGGGATCTCCGCTGATCAGCACCCGCCGGCTGACATCCAGCACCGCAATGCTCCCGGGCGTATGTCCCGGCAGATGAATGATCTTCAGCACCCTGTTTCCAAGGTCAATCTCATCCCCGTCCCTCACTGGCACGATCCGGCCGTCCTGTCCGGATGCCCTGTAATGTGCCTCGTCATCCGGATGCATAAAGAAGGCATCAAACTCTCCGTTGCTTCCGGTATGATCCCTGTCTGCATGGGTGTTCAGCAGCAGGACAGGCAATCCGGTCAGCGCTTCGGCGATCTTCCGCGCATGGCGTACCGTCATCCCGGTATCGATCAGCAGCGCTTTTTCCGTCCCCTTCAGCAGGAAGAACCGTACCATACCGTTCTCAATCCGCCACGTATCCTCGCTGACGGGAATCACCTGCGCGCCGTACTGTTTTCCGCAGCCGCTGCAAATCCCCGTGTGGACGGAGACAATATGGCCGCATTCCCCGCATGTCCACTCATTCCGTTCTTTTTCCAGGAATTTCTCCATTCCGTTTTTCCGGATCTCCCGCAGGTTTTTCCCGGGAGATTCATAAAGGGGATATTTTGACGTATAGCGGCTTTCTTTCTCTTCCACGTCCGCGCACGGATAGTCCGGGCATTCATCGCAATATGTGTATCCGTTTTCCTGCCGTTTCCGGCACAGGATAATCCCGCACCTTTTCGAGCAGAATTCAGGCTTGTTTTCGTCCGGACCGAGGCAACCCGGGCACGGATCCTTCTCCGCCAGCGCCCGTGAACAGATGCTGCAGTCCAGCCCGCAGGGGGCGATCATTTCAGCGCGAACAGCGTTCTTCTCCATGGGTTCCTCCTTCGGGGGACTTTACATGCACTCCGCATGCTGTCCTGGTCTGTTTTGTTGTTTCAGCGTCTTCGGGATGAAACACCCGGCCGCCGTCACGGCAGCCGGGTATTGTCACATCTGCTCCTGCTGTTCCATCAGCAGATCATAAAAATCCTCAACAGAAATCAGAACTGTTTCTTTCGGACAGTCCTGATCGGAACAACTGCTTTCCTCTTCCAACAAAGGATCATATTCTTTATCCATATGTTCCTCCGTTTTCTCCCTGTAGTATTATTTCGGCACAAAACGGAGGATTCCTGTCAGCATTTCCCGTTAAACCTTTATCCCTCAGTCGTCTATGACTTCCGCGTCCTCAGGCATATCTCTAATCAGCATGGCCGCCGTATTCGACAGTTTCAGATTGCTGATTAACGGAAAGTCAGCCCTGCCGGTAAAACTGCTCTTTTCACAGTGAACGTCCAGCTTCGTATCCACAATGCCCAGATTTCCGGGCAGATTATTCGCAAAAATGATACTTCCCGCGCTGACGCCGATCACAAACCCGTTTTCCCGGATATAGGACAGAAGCGTTTCCCGGAAACCGGAATCATTGATCCTCTCCAGCAGGTAGGCGGTTCTCCCGCCGCAGAAATAGATCACATCTATAGTCTTCATCACTTCTTCCGGTATATCGGCATGAAGATCAAACACCCGGATGTTTTCTTTGGGAATGCCGCATTTCAGCAGATCCTCCATGCATTTCGGAAGCACGTCGATGGCGTCCGCGTCGATGGCCGCCGTCGGGATAAAAAGCGCCCGGGTGTCACGGGGATCTTTCCCCAGCATTTTCAGAAAGTGATCCCTGATCTTTTCGGTTTCCAGTCCGCAGGATGTCAGCATCAGCCGCATAGTCTTCTCCTCCTCTTCATGCTCTCTGTTCTGCCTGCATACTATCAGACCGTTCAGCAGAAGGAAAGGGGAACAAAAACATTTTACATTTCCGTCTGTACCATGCTGCTGCAGTGCTGCCTTCCTGCATCACTTCCACGCCGGAAAAAGCTCTGTCACTTATTTCCCGGGATTCTCAGCCAGCCCGTATTCCAGTCGTAAAGCGTGATCTCCCTGCGTTTGCGCTCCTGGTATCGGATGTCCCGGGCAATATGTGGAATTCTTTTCTCCTCAGCCCGTTTTTCCAGGAGTCCCAGGGCGTCTGAACGGGCCTGGCCGTCCTCAATCTTTTCAAAGGCAGCATAATAATCCGGACTCCAGTACTGGTCGGAAGCAAGGGCGGCGATCTGTACGCTCCACCCGGAACTCTCCCTGATTTGCCCGGCGTCCTGCCGTATTTCTGCGTTAAGGCGTGCCACCTGGTTTTCCGCCACAACGCGGTCAATATTCATAATGTTCATACCGATCCAGGTAGTCAGAATGACAGCTGCCAGTGCAGGACAGACTCTGACATGCGGAAGCAAGGCTTTCACCGCTGCGGCAATGAGCGCCAGCAGGATCATTCCGATTCCCCACAGTGTGACAATGCGCAGGGTGGTCAGTCCGTAAACGTCAATGTAGAGATGCATCCGGAAAAAGGCGGAAACATCAATCACCGTTGTCAGTACCGCGACCAGGACGCTGAGAATCCTGACAGGTTTATCCTCTTTGCACAGAACCAGCGCCGGCATAATCAGGCACAGGGTCAGCAGCGCAACCATCACCAGCTGGAAAAAGCCGCTGCGGGCATAGGCCGCATAACCGCCGCTCATTTTTACACTTTCTGCCCCGGCAAACAGATACCGGATCTGTACATAGGCAAACAGACCGTATACCACCGCCAGAGCAGCCAGCACCATACGGATGACCGTCGGATTTTTCTTGCCGGGATTCACGGGGCTGATCTTTACCGGCTCCCGGAGCATCCCGGCCCGATGGGAGAAAATCAGCATACCCAGCAGGAAGGTTAAAAGCAGCCGGGCCACAAATATGCCGTCAATGTGCTGAACCTGCTCAGCCATACTTTCCAGCATACCGGAGAAAATCTCATCCGCGCTGGAGAGCATATTCACTGCCAGGACAGCGACGATACCGGCAGCAAAGATTCCAAAGATCACCTGCCCGGTTTTGGCCTGTCTTTCCTCCCCGTTCTTCTTTCGCCGGATCATGCAGCGAACGGGAACATCCCAGCTGTTCGCCAGGCTTGCGAAATACCGCCGGAAGCCTTCCCACAGTCCCTGGCCGGAAAGAGGAGAAAAGCCGTTATGTCCGGTCAGGGTAAAAAGGGCCTGACCCGAGGACAGCAGGAGGACCGGAAGATTCAGTGCTTTCATGACAGTGTTGGCATAGATCCCGTAAACCGTGCTGAGCAGCAGGGACAGTATCAGCAGAAAAGCGCCGTCTCGGGTAATCTTCAGGGTTTTCCGGATCCGGGCAAAGAGAAGCACCGCGGCTGTCAGCGTCCAGTGCGTGACTGTCAGACCGATTCCCGGTCCGTGATAAGGGTCAACCACTTCCAGAATGGATGTGTGGCCGAATCCGTACCAGGCGGCGGCGATGAAAGAAAGCGTCAGCAGGGTAAAGATTTCCCAGGTAACAGGCTTCGGATCCGAAACGGCCGTCTCCGGTTTCACAGTTACCGGGACGTTTTCTTTTCCCGCAGCGTCAGTTCCCGGGACGGTGTGTTCATTGATTTCGGTCATGAATGATTCTCCTTTCGGCATCAGCAAACACAGGGATCGGTTCGGCGATCCGTTTCAGGGTACAGGAAACACAGGGGCAGATTTGTTTTCGATTGTTCAGAGGTTAACCGGTTTTGCTGTTTTGTTCAGGATCAGGTGTCCGGTTTCCGGTATTCGAGCAGATCTCCCGGCTGACAGTCCAGGGCTTCGCAGAGGCTGGCCAGGGTGGAAACCTTGACCGCTTTTGCTTTTCCGGTTTTCAGGATAGACATGTTTGCCAGGGTAATGCCTACACGGTCCGCAAGTTCGGTCACACTCATCTTGCGTTTGGCCAGCATGACGTCAATGTTGAAGATGATTTCGCCTTCCATGCTATGCCCTCCTTACACCGTGAAGTCACTCTGTTCCTGCAGATCTGCCGCCTTGCGGACGAGATGGGAAAGGCAGGCGGCCGCAACTGAAACCGCAATGCCGATTGCGCAGATCAGCAGGGCTATCAGGATAATAGCGGGATGATTCATGCCCAGGAAGAAAAGCACTGCGTTCCCCAGGAAGAAAAACAGAATATCCCCGGCGATCAGCCAGGCAATATGCTGCAGAAGCCCGGCGTTCTCCGTGGAAAAAGAATGATCGTTCCCGATGTTGACCGCGATCTTCCATCCCAGGACCAGCACAGCGTAGCAGGGAACGGCAGTCAGCCAGAGGAAAATCATCCACGGCCAGTGCCAGGCGGAGAATTCCGGATAACTGTCTTTCAGGTATGAGCCGATATTGGGTAAAATGCCCAGATAAACAATCAGTCCGCAGATACCGACGCCGATCATAATGGCCTTCAGCCAGAGGGACAGCTTTTTCTGGTTCATATACGTTTCCTCCCGGTTCAATTTCAGGCATATCATACACCACGTTTATGTGTAAGTCAACAATTTTTTATCGTTTTGCGATAAATATTATTCGTAATTACATATACAAGCCCCGGCAGGGCAGGAAAACAGTCCGCCCCGCCAAAAAAGAAAAAGCCGCCGGGCTTTTATTCCCGGCGGTCCTGTTTCTTCCGCAGTCATGCCATAAAGCAATGATCCTCCCGTTTCGGGATCACAGGAAATCCCCGATGTTTCCGAGCAGTTTCCCAAGGCTGTGATACTTGCCGGAATAAATCACGGGATCAAGAACGGTTAAATCCACATCAAATATATTCCTGCATTCCAGCCGCTCATCCATCTGGATATTCCGGATCGCGCAGAAGAACGTTGTGGAGTCTCCCGTTTCCACGGTTTGTAACACTTCGCATTCATAGACCCACCGGCTCTGATCCAGCACTGGAACATCCACTGCCGCCCCGCGGCTGACAGCATAGTCCATTCCATCCTTCCGGCCGTTTTCCGCGTGCCGGGTACCAAAGTAATCCATCAGCGGCAGCATATCCGTACTCACAAGATTGGCGCTGAAAATCTTTGTGCGAAGAACATTCTGCTTTGTCCTTTTCGTCCCGGACATACTGATCACCAGCAGATATCCATCGCCCTCCCCGTGAGTGACGCTGACCCATGTGATCGGCGCGAAGTTGGCCGTGCCGTCTTCATTGTTTGTTCCGATGATAAAAGAGGGCTGTACACACATCGAATAGATCGGATCGACGGATCTTCTCTTGGGCGTCTCCATTCCGCTGTTCCTCCTTGGTCATATAACAACTGGTTTTTTCAGGGATGTTTTCCGTAAATACTGCCTTCGCGGCTATTCTATCATACATCACGCAGCCTTGCTGATAAACATCGCCGGAGACAGAAAACCCGGAAACGCATCATCAGCGTTTCCGGGCACCGAATCCGGGTAAGGTCACGGCTTTTCTTCAGCCGGGCATGGATGTGATAAAGGCCGCGATTTTCTTTGTGGTTTCCTCAACTGTTTCGTTTCCGTTGTCAATAAAGAGTGAAAACTTCCCTTTATTTTTCCGGAACCATCGGTTGTATTCCAGGTGCGGCCGGATGATCTCATCCGATGTAAATCCCCGTTCCGCGGGTCTGGCTTTCAGCCGCTGTTCAATAGTTTTGTCCGAAGGACACAGGGCAACAAAATAAGTCGCCTCAATTTCTTCCGGGGCTGCTACCTTCGCGAAGTAATCCTGCGGATTCAGGCAGGACACGAACACAAGGTTCTTTCCGCCCGCCATCCTGACCGCCCCTTTAAGGGTATCCTCCCCGTACTTTTCCTCCCGCTCGGTTCCGGCGTAATCCCACCAGTTCAGGCCGACTTCATCCGAATCGACGCAGGCGTACTTTTCCGGATCCAGGATCTCTCCCAGGCTGTCCCGCATAGTGGATTTACCGGCTCCGCAGGTCCCGGTGATCACAAACAGTCTCATCTTTTTCCTCTCTCGTCTTACCGGCGGATAACCTTGCATTCCTTCACATATTCGCCGTATTTTTCCATGAAATCATCCCGTTCCGCTTCCTCCGTGATCCAGATAATCACCCAGGCCTTTTCGATTCCGAGATTCTCATACACCTTGTGGCGGTGGTTGCCGTCATTCAGTTCAAAGGCTCCGTCTGCATAGTGTACGATCAGCGGCGGCATATCGTCATCTGCTTTTACGCTTTTTTCAAGTTCAGCAATACGGTGTTCCCACCAGTCCTTGTCGACCCTGTATTTCATCTCCGGTTCCGGCCCTGTACATCTGGTGAACAGGCGGATCGGAAACTGTGCCGGGCTGAAATAATACCGGTCAAACAGTTTCAGGCCGTCGGAAAAAGGAATGTTGCGGCCTTCCTCATTCAGATACAGGTGAATCCATGCGTCCAGTTTTCCCGCCTCGGCATAGGCTTTGGCGGAAGATAATGTTGCGCTGTATTTCAGCATTGCGGTCTCCCTCCTGTTGTATACGATTCGTTTGATGGAATCATAGGAGAGCGCGTACTTTTCCATCAGTTCCTCAATGGACTGACCCTTCGCGAAAGCGGATCGGATTTCTTCATTCCGTTCCCGGATATAGCGCTGATATCCGGATGTTTCACCCCAGCCTTTTCGCTCTTCCCTTGCCGGTATGTAGATCGTTTCTCCTGACACATACCGCTGGATCTGTTTCAGGAGACCTTCCGGAAAAATCTCCTGCGCGTTTCGGTAACCCATGGCTCCGCGCCTCCTTTCACGCAGGATTGTAGTGTATATACAGCTGCAATGATATACCGCGTTCACCTGTAATTGTTTTTGACACAAAAGTGAATTCGTTCCGGGGAAAAAGCCCTTGGTTTGATAAACGTTTATACTGAACAGAAACGCTGACTCTGTTCATGGTACAATCTGCTGCAACCGGTTGTCCTCCCCGTATACGCCGCAAACCATCTTGCCGTCCACCGGCATGGTGATCTCCTTCCAGCCTGTTTTTCCGTTAGTGACATACCTCACCTCGATCTCCCGGTTTTCATGGATGTTCAGGATCAACCCCAGCCAGGGATCCGGATTCCCGTCACTGTCCGTATCCACTTCTCCCCCGATATGCATCCAGTAAGGCCCCTTCTCCGCCTCAACGTCCGCTTCAAAGAATCCGCCCGGGGCTTCGGAAACAATCCTGAACCGGTCTTCCGGCACTTCGTCCATCGTATAGGCGTGCCAGTAATAATTGATGCGGCTGTTATCACCCATCAGATATGTTTCTCCCGGGATGTTCACCCGCGCGCCCCATCCGGTCAGGCTTTCCACCGTCCAGACGGTTTTCCCGTCCTTTACCTCGCAGGAGAACTCCGGGAAAGCGTCCGGATACTCTGCCGGCCACACCTCCGGCAGGGCATTCTCCGGAAGCGGATCCAGCACAGGAAGCGCGGGATCTTCTTCCTTAAAGGCCCACTTTTCCCCTGTCTGTATCCTCACCTTGCGCGGGATGGCTTCCCCTGCCATACGAATCTGCATGGCGTCCGGTTCCACTTCTCCCGTCACGGTAATATTGTCAAACCGTTCCCCGGTCAGGCAGTCCGTAACACGCACCAGCTCATAGCTGCCGAGGAGGCCGTACCCTTCAGGAGGCCTGCGATTTTCCGTGGCGGATATAAACTCCCCGGATTCATTGTAACAGACCGATATAACCCCCGGCTCGTCATCCTTTTCAATCATGACTCTCCCGTCCGGCTCGCAGGTTGCTTCCGTTCCGTCCGCTTTATACCGGAATATGACAGTTACTTCCCCTTCTGTCGGATCATCGCTGTAATACTTGTTGCCGACCCTGAAACTCATCACCGTCGGGCAGTCTTCTGTTTCCGCCACCGGGAAGCCTATTTGTTCATTCGATTCCCGTTTATCCACCCTGATAACCATTTTATCGTCATAATATGTTTCAGTTGAAGCGGAATACAGTCCTCCCGCACGGTACCATTCCAAGTCGGTCATCATCTCCTGGTCAATTCCCCAGGCCTTCAGCCCGGTCACGATAATCGTGCCGTCCTCCTCAATCTTTGCCGAAGGCAGGGACGGTATTCCATCGGCCAGGAGATCAAAATGCTCCGGGATCGCGTCAAATCCGGGAAACTCATTTACCCGTATTTCCGCCTGTGCCGCACTGCACAGGAACACTGCCGCCGCCAGCAATACTGTCACAAGAAAAAGCTTTCCTTTCATGTTGCACTTTCCCTCCAGCAAATGATTTCTGATGCTAAAAGATCATTCATGTGCCAATGTACTGTTTCCGGATATAAAATGACAGCAGACAGCAGCCGGCACCAGCTTGGGCCGCGGCCTGTTCACATTCTTTCCTTTCTCCGGAATCAGCCGACCAGTTCCAGGGTATGCGATACGAAGTAGATGAAGCCATGCTCCCTGCAGTACCGGTCGATCTCCCTGACCAGCTCCTCGTCGAGGGTGTATTCCAGCAGGAAGATACGTGCGCCCATCTCACCGTAGCGGGTAATGTAGGACACGAAGTATTCATGGTCCTCTTCTTCCTGCCTGCCGAATGCGTTCTCGTCCCAAAGGATCGAGGAGAATACGGATTCCTGATTAATGCCGGTAATGACCTGGTCCCACATGCCGCCCTGCTCGCACCAGGCGTCCATGAAGCAGTCGCCGCTGTTGATGATGACTTCCTTCCCGGTCGCGACCAGTTCCTGCATGATGACGCCCAGACCGTCCAAAATCTTCTGCTCCGGATATTCATAATACACATCGCAGTTATCGACGAAGAAACCGTCCACCTGTTTCTCCAGCAGTCCGGGCACAAGTTCCTGCAGGATCAGGTCCTGCCACTTCCGGCTGGAAACATCCACCCAGACTTCCTCTTCCCAGTGTTCATATTCACCCAGGGAGAGGTCCTTGTATTCTTCATAATAATCCCGGAAATCCTCCAGGGATCCGATATTGAGATATGTATAAACCTGATGCCCTTCGTTCCGGAAACGCTCGATCTCCTCCCCGGAGAAATACTGGGCGTCAATGACCACGATCTCATAGTCCCCGAACTGGGCCAGGTTGTCAGTGATCCCAAGAAATACGCCATAGGGATATGCGAACGCGGAAGCTTCTCCCATCCCTGCGCAAGGAATGAATAATGCGATCATCGTGATCAGGCAGCATAAGGTACAGATTTTCTTAATGGAAGTGTTTTTCATAGCCTTTCCTCCTTCGTGAAAATGTCCGGCAGCCAACCTCTGGCGCCATGCACAGAAACACTGCTGCCAGCAATAATGTCCGAGGAAAAAGCATTCCTTTCATGATGCACTTTTTCTTCAGCAAATGATCCCTGGCATAAAAGAACCCATTCATCTGTTCATATAGTTTTCCAAGTAAAACGATTATACAATATCCAATCATTTCCATCAACACTGCTGTCAGGCGCAGGCCGCCGGACGGGCATTCATCAATCGCAGCCGGAACCTGCAGCGTCCCGGACAGCAAAAACCGGGAGCATTGATTTTCAATGTCCCGGGAAAAGATAAAGTGACTGCGTTTTCTGCACCGCCCTTAACGTTTTTTGGCATAGTAAACAAAGTCGGTATCTCGTTCCACTTCCGAGTATCCCAGTCCGGTGTAGAAGGTGTTTGTCCGGGTATTCCAGACGGGAGTGTCAAGCGTAAAAGCCTTTACATCCGGGAACATAGCCTCGATTTCCCGCATCATCAGGATGCCGTACCCCTTCCGAAAGTGCTGCGGATCGATGAACACTCTCCCGATATTCAGTGTGTCTCCCTTCCGGAAAAGGATTGCACCGCCCATGATCAGGCCATTCTCCGTCAGTTTGAACAAATAGCCCGATCTTGCCATTTTCATATGGTATTTCAGCGACATATACCCGGGTGGACCGCCCGCGGAAGGAGCTCCAACCTGCACGTCGCTGTCAAAAGCACGCTTTGATATGGCATTGAGGACCAAAGCGTCAGCAGTACCGGCTTTCATGAACTGTAAGCTCATCGTTTTATCTTTTTTCCGGCTTTCCATCACTTGCAGGCCATATAGATATCCATGCTTTCTCCATCCGTTTCAAAGCATGGAATCACTTCATTTTCCACAAAGGCCAGCCCGTTCGTCCGCATATAATCCCCCAGGGTGTGATAGGCTCCGGAAATTGTGGAAAATGGATTGTCGAAGGGCCGGTCAATATGGATCGCGGCATATTTATGCGCAGCCTGTTCTTTGATTTCATACCCTTCAGGCGTAACACCCTCCGGCAGGATCAGCGCCGCTGTATATCCGTGCATATTGAACACATTCACCTGTTCCTGTGACACCTTCGGGAAATCCCATCCGATCACCTTCGGATTCGCAATTCCGTTTTCTTCCGCGCATTTGCACATCCTGCCGATGGCGTCCGCTTCCGGCTCCCGGCTGATCACTGTGTACTCCACATAACGGAACCCTTTGACTTCCTCCGTACGGAGATCTGAATAGGCGTCACTGCGCTTATCTATTTCTTCCCTGAAAAGATTATCCAGGGTGCAGTTAAAGATTTTGCAGATTTCAAGCGCTTTGTCCATTTCCGGATTCGCTGCGTCCATTTCCCACTTTGAGATGGTCTGGCGGCTTACGTTAAGCTTCTCCGCCAGCGTTTCCTGTGTCATGCCTGCGCTGAGCTGACGCAGGTACTGAAGATTTTTGCCGAAACTCATGTTGTTTCTCCTTTTCACTTTATTGATCTTCCTGACAGTTCCTTGCTCCGCGTCGCAAGGACAGATTAACATGGGGCAGAAATCTTTCCAACCAACTCACAGGTGCTGTTTCAGGAAATTGTGCAACTACAGGTTGCGGCACATCCGCAGTCCGTGACTCAGAGCCGGACGTCTTCTTCCGTAAACGGTCCGATCTCTCCCTTGTCAATCCGATGAATGACGCCGATGATGTCCGCTTTGCCATCTCTGATAAAGATGGCGCTCTCATCCTCCATGGCACAGATCGGCCGATACATGGATGCATCCTTCATGAACTGCAGCCGATACGTATCGTTATAGTCGAAATGGCCGATCATGGTAATATCAGCAAAGCCCAGTCCTTCGTACGGTTCAGAAGCATCCTCCCAGTCTACCGTTATTCTCCCCATATTCATGGATCCGGCGCTGACGCCCAGAACCATCGCCGGGCTGTCCCGGACAATATCATAAATGCCTTTGTCACGCATCAGCTGCCTCTGCTCAGCGCAGACCCCGCCGCCCATCAGGAAGAAGCAGTCTGCCTCCCGGGCCCACTTCTGCGCGTCGGCAGGTTCCATTCTGGCGTCCACCACGCAGAACCGGTCAAAGCCGATTCCGTATTCAACGAACATCTCGTGCATTCCGGCGGAATCCTCGTCATTCTGCTGATAATCCACCGGGCAGGCAGTGATAAACACGATGCATCTGCGCACAGGCAGTTCTTTTTCCAGCCGCCTGGCGATTTCATCTGTAAACCGACGGTCCGGGAATCCGCTGAAAAATGCGATTGCTTTATGATTGTTCATCTGTATTTCCTCCATTATCAGTCATTCGTCTGTATCGTTTCTTTTTCCTTCCGGTCCAGTTCCCTGTAAACCGGTTTTCGCAGCCGGGTAAAGCTGACCAGCATCCCGGCAAGCCCGAAAACAAAGAACATCAGGCCGATTCCCGACCCTTTCCCGGTACCAAAGAACCCGGACAGCACCCGCTGTACCGGCGAATCCGTTCCCATAAACGGTTCAAAGACCGTGTCTGCCAGCAGGCCGCCCAGCAGGAGAGCCGGTGGAATCGTGAAATTCTGCAGGGTGCTCTTCGCGGAGAACACCCGTCCCTGCATGTCCAGCGGAACCCTTTCCCGCATCAGGATATCCATATTTACGTTCATCACAGCTGCCATCAGATAGCTTCCGAACGCCGCAGCGCACCACAGCCATGGACGGGAAGTCAGGCTCTGGAAAATGTTTCCGGCAAAAACCAGGCCTGTCGCAATAAAGATTAACCGGGTCCGTTTCTTGACCGGTTTCATCGTTGTTGCCAGCAGGCTCCCGGCCAGCACGCCCAGTGCCGTAAAGCTTTCCACCATACCCAGAACGGACTGGTTATTGCCCGTCCGGCCCAGGATAAAGGGAGAAAGCATTCCGTCGTTACCCAGCTTCGCCAGGAAATTGATTACCGCCAGGAACAGCGTGATCCGCAGAATAGCCGTATGCTCCTTCAGATAGCGGATCCCTTCCAGGCAGGTCTTTGAAAAAGATTCCTCTTTCGCCGCCTGCTGTTCCGGCTCCGGAATCCGGATCAGGAACAGCAGCACCAGGAAGGCAACGGCAAAAGTCGCCAGATCGATCATCAGCACCAGGTCCAGTCCGCCTGCTGCCAGCAGCAGCGCGCCCAGCGCCGGAGCCAGAATGGATACGGCGGCTCCGCTGAACCCCTGCAGGCCGCCGGCCCGGGCATAATGTTCCTTCGGTACCAGCAGGCTGACAGCAACAAAGGAAGCCGGCTCCTGGAAGGCGTTCATGAGGCTGAGCAGGAAATTGATCACATACAGGTGCCAGATCTGCAGAACCTCCGCGGAATGCAGTACAAACACAGCCAGCGTTCCGCACGCTGCCACCAGGTCCGCAATCAGCATGATCCGCTTTTTGTTCTGCCGGTCCACCATGCTTCCGGCCAGGAAGCGGAAAAAGATGGTCGGCAGAAAGGTGCATACCGTCAGCAGGGTCACGCTGGACGCGGTACCTCTCTGGCTGTATACCCAGATAATCACCGCATAATCCGTCATGGCCGTCCCAAGCTGGGATACGGTCTGTGATCCCCATAGCAAAAGAAAACTGTGAAGTTGTTTAAAAGAATGTTTATTCATGACTTTGCTCCTTACATGTTTATATTTTCATGTAGTGCAAAGCCTGACCGGACGAAATATTCCGATCGCTCCGTGCAGGTTTCGTCCCAGATCAGACCTTGCGCGGAGCCGGAACATCTGCGGCTAACGATATCCCCCATTTGGTGTGTTTCACTGTCTTTTCCTCCGTTTCAGAGATTATTGCTCATTTTCCGGAAAACTCCTGAAGAAAACCATATTGTTATCCGGGTCATAGAAACTCATGTTGACCGCGCCCCAGGGGCGCTTTGTCGGAGGTTCTATGATTTTCGCTCCCAGGGCCAGGATCTTTTCATATTCCCTGTCAATATCATCCACCGTAAATGCCAGACAGATATTCTGATTCCGGTTATTCTTTACGGTCCCGTCATTATAGACGGTCAGGGTTGTTCCTTCTGAGATGATAAACTGATGGGTCTCATCATTGCTTCCGTTTTCCACGCCCAGCAGCTGCTTGTAAAACGCCGCAAGCCTTGGCACGTCATTTGTCATTAAGCATACTTCGCCGATCGTCATTTACTATCCTCTGTACTCTGTCTGTCATATTTTTTTACTGTTTACAGCATGATCCAGTATCGTCTGACAAGATGATGGCCTTCTGCTTCGTTATCCCTCTCAATGGTATCCCAAAGCTTTCCGCCCAGCTTTTCGCAGACATGAATGGACGCCGCATTCTTTTCGTTGATGATCAGCAGTACCTTTTCCATGCCGTGTTCTCTTGCAATTTCCAACCCGCGCCGCAGAATCTGCGTACCGTATCCTTTGTTCCATTCCGATACTCTTACCGCGTAGCCAACGCTTCCGATATCCAGCATCACTTTCGGGGGAAACTCTGTCCTCAGCTGGAATTCTCCGATGAACCTGCCGTTATCCACCGCCCAGTTATGAAAGCTGACAGGCTGGCCCTCCACAAGTCCCTTTTCCTTCCGGTCATACCAGTCCTTTGTGTTCATAAACCAGTCGCCCACCAGATACCTGGGATTTGAAGGTCTGAAGAACACAATATTGTGATCATAGTATTCCTGGCAATATGCTTTATATCCCTCCGCGTATTCAGGGCACCTCTTGATCAGCTGAAGCATCATATCCTCCGCGAATGCCGGTTTTATCAGGTTTCCTCAAATTCATCAGCATGCGTTTTGAAAAAGTCATAATATACCCTGGGGTTTTTCAGTTCCGTCCAGCTGTCTACCACCCGGGACTGCTCATCCAGGTTGATGATCTTCGCCCCCGGCAGGGCCAGCAGAAATGGTGAATGGGTACTGATTACCAGCTGGTTTCCGCAGTACCTGACGGATTCAGCCAGGAAATCCGCGAGGATCAACTGGTTTTCAGGGCTCAGGCTGTTCTCCGGCTCATCCAGCAGGCACAGCGTGTCCATTTCGATCTTGCTCTGGAAATACATCAGCGCGCTTTCCCCATTCGACCGCTCCCGAAGGCTTTTCCCGGATTCGTTCTCAATAAACCGGCTCTTTGTTTTGCTTCTTGCCTGATTGATCCGGTGCAGATGGTCCAAGTCCTCCAGGGATCGGAGCTGAAACTTCTCATGCTTCAGATCATAATAATCCTCCGCAAGCTTTTCCCTCCTGCGGTCAATACCTTCATTGATGGAACGGATATCCAGCATCATATCAAACACATCGTCGCTGGTAATGATCCGGCTCCCTCCGGGGATTGCTTCGTCCACCGTTGCGCGGCACCGGTCCACATAATTCTCAAAAAAGCGTGAACGGTTGTATGCACTGTTCCGGATCAGCCGGAGCTTTTCCGCGATCACGTTCAGGGCCGTGCTTTTTCCGCTGCCGTTCCCGCCGTAAAGAATCGTCACCGGACGGAAAATGATCTCATTCAGCCCGGCCTTTGGCAGAACACCATACGGATACACGGTCTGGTCATATGTGGTCTTCAGTCCGAACATAAAGTCGGATTCCGCTTCTGCCCCCGGAAAATAAAACGCACTCAGAAACAGGCCGTCCATACCTTATCCTCTCCGGTTTTCTCCGGGGTGTCCGATATTACATGATAATATATGTTTTCTTCCATGCTTCCTCCCTGTGGAAAAGGAATGGTTTCTGCGCCTTACAGTTTATTTTTGCTCAGGATTATTCCTTTTCAGAATATTATATGACAGAAGAAGGGTGCCGGAAAAGAGATTTTTATTCCGTCTCATCAAAGTGCTGGTATGTATACGGGATAAAAAATCCCTTGCTTTCCTCTATAATTACCCCGTACATATCAATCAGGATATATCCTGTTTTATCGGACAAACCCATGCCTGATCTCCTCCTATATTAATTCTTTACTGATCAGTTCATATCCCCATACCGTTGGTTTTTCAGCGCCTTCCGGCAGCAGATTGTGCGTATAGCTCTGCTCCTCATGCCTGCGGATAAATGTATTGGGACCGATGCAGTACAGTTCAATGTGGATATTCTGATTGACACGTACCAGATACAGTTTTCCGTTTTTTACTTCCATATGGATTTTACCGGGAAGATATGTACCGGTGAACTTCCGGAGATCTTCCCCGGAGACAGGTATCTCGTCCGGTTTCATGGCATATTTCGGTTCTTTCCCATACAGTATGCCGGCGATGCCTTCTCCCAGGCGGTACTGGTTCAGCGATTCATTGTTGGAAAGAATGATAATACAGATATCGTCCTCAAAGAAGTACTGCGTATACGCGGCAATCCCGTTGGCGTCACCGCCATGGGCATACATCGTTACACCGTTTCGGTCATGCCGTTCCAGCCCGTAGCAGTAATGATTCATGTTTTCAGTAAGGAACCTTTCATACGCCGGTGCGGACAGCAGCTTCCTTTGCTTCAGGCACTCATACCACTTCTGCAGGTCGTCACAATTCGAAACCAGCGCCCCTGCACCCATCAGGAACATATTGTTGACATACGGCACACGAACAGTCTGCCCGTAATCATGCATATAATTGTCTGCTTTGTTTTCCAGGACAGCCAGGCCGTCGTCAAATGCGGTGCCGGTCATCCCCAGCGGAAGGAATATGTTATCATACAAGAATTCCGCGTAGGACTGTTTGGATACATATTCAATGATCCAGGCCAGCAGATTGTAGTTTGAATTGTTGTAATTGAACAATTCTCCCGGGGCGTTCATCGGCTGTTTCAGAATCCATTTGTTAAGGAATACTTTCCGGTCATAGGGCAGTCTGTCCTCGCCGATGTAGAAGTTGTCTTCGAAGTTGTAAAAGTTATACAGTCCTGAGGTATGGGCAAGAAGATCATGAACGGTAATCCCGGAAGAAATCTGCATGTCTTCCGGAAGATATGTATTCGCATCCGCGTCCAGGGATAAAAGGCCCCTGTCATACAGAAGCATCACCGCAAAAGCGGTAAACTGCTTTGTAACCGATGCGATGGTAAACCGGGTAGACATGCTGTTCTTCACGCCGAACTCAGCGCAGGCATAACCGCGGCTGGTCTCCCAAAGGATTTCACCGTTTTTTATGATACGGATAGCTCCCCAGAAATCCCAGTATTCTGTCTCCTGACCGATATATCGGGTCAGGCACTGCTGGATATCAAGTTCTTCTGTCATGGTTTACTCCATTGTTATATTAGCATTGATCTCCTTGACAATTTCAACTATTTCAATATCCTCGGCGACAAGAATCTTAACTATAGTATTATATGATAGAAGAATGGGACGGACAAGAGATTGTTGTTATAGTTATTGGGGTGATTGGCCATACTGATGGTATGTGTTAGAAGGCTTTTCGTGCTTTGTTTGAGTACAAACGCCTTCGGCGTGTCGAAGTGACGGGATTCGATACCGTTCGCTCAATCGTCGCTGCTCGCGCTTGGAGCGGTCGAAGTGGCGGGATTCCGCTCCGCGCCGCAACCTCAATCGTCGCGACTGTCCACTGGACAGTGTCTCGTGGCGGGATTCGATACCGTTCGCTCAATCGTCGCTGCTCGCGCTTGGAGCGCGCTCGCCGCTCGTTTCGCGCTAACAAACTCGGGGCGCTTTTGCCTTCGGCAAATGCCCCACTGGGGCACCGCTTCCCTCCTTTGCCGCGGCGGCCGCGGGTTATCGAATCCCGCAGCCACGAGAACACAAAAAATGGACACCCGTTAAGGGTGTCCGTTTTCTGTGGTCGAAGTGGCGGGATTCGAACCCGCGGCCTTTTGGTCCCGAACCAAACGCGCTACCAAACTGCGCTACACCTCGATGCACGAGCCGATGAGGGGACTCGAACCCCTGACCTGCTGATTACGAATCGGCTGCTCTACCAACTGAGCCACATCGGCACGATCAGCAACGGCTATTATATCAAAGGGAATCCTGTTTGTCCAGCACTATTTTTCAACGGCAGTGGACATTGGCGGACGGGTGTGATAAACTGCTCCGGCACTACGATAGAAAGAGAGGCCGCGCATGGAGTACCAGCTGATCGCCCTGGATCTGGACGGAACACTGCTCAACAGCCGGAAGGAACTTCCGCAGGACGCTGTCCGGGCTATCCGGGAAGTCTGTGCTGCCGGAAAGACAGTGGTTTTTGATACCGGACGCGCTGTGCCGGAACTGGCTGAACAGATTGTCCTGCTGCCGGAAGTACGGTATGCAATCTTCTGCAGCGGCGCCGGCCTGTACGATACCCGGGAAAAGAAAGCCTTCGGCCTCCGGCCTATCCCTGCTGCCCAGACAGAGCGGATTCTCTCTCTTTCCCGGACAAAGGACATTATGCCCCAGCTGGTGCTGGCTGACCGGGATGTAATCCAGGCTTCGCATATGGAGCGGCTGGAACACTACAACATGGGCGTCTACCGTCCCATGTACGAAAAGGCCATGACGCTTGTGCCGGATATCTATACGTTCGCGGAATCCTGCACAGAGCCTTACCTGAAAATCAATCTTTATCATGCGGAAGTAGCTGAACGGATCCGTACCCGGGCTCAGCTGGAAACACCGGATCTGGAGCTGGTCTACTCCGAAATATCCTCCCTGGAATGCTCCGCTTCCGGCGTCAGCAAGGGCTCCGGACTGGAGCGCCTGTGCAGCCTGCTGGATATTCCCCTGGAAGCCTGTATCGCCGTCGGCGACGCGGACAACGATATTCCCATGCTCCGCGCAGCCGGGCTCGGGATTGCCATGGGCAACGCACCGGATTATGTCAAAACCGCCGCGGACCGGATCGTATCCGATCAGGACCACGGCGGCTGTACCGAAGCCATTATGATGCTTGTAAAAAACTGATTCCTTTCCGGAATCAGTTTTTTGATTGATGCTTAATCTTTTTTCAGTGCTGCTTTGGCGGCGTCAATCGCGCGCTGCACCATTTCCGGTGCGGGCGCGCCGGGGATCTTCCGCTTCTCCACACAGGAAATCATGCTCAGATCGTCAAACACATCCTGCTCAAAAGCGGGATGGAACTGTTTCAGCTCCTCCAGATTCAGATCCAGCAGCGCTTTGTTTTCGTTCAGGCAATGAGCCACCAGTTCGCCGACCACCTTATGCGCGTCCCGGAAAGCAACGCCTTTCTTCACCAGGTAGTCCGCGCAGTCCGTGGCGTTGGTGAAGCCGCCGGAAGCGCCGCGTTCCATTACGTCCTTGCGGAAGGTCACGGTCTTCAGCATCGCGGTAAATACTGTCAGGCCTTTTACCAGCGTATCCCGTGTATCGAAGAAGGCTTCCTTGTCTTCCTGCATATCCTTGTTGTACGCCAGCGGCAGACCCTTCATCACGGTCAGCAGGCCCATCAGGTGGCCGTAAACCCGGCCGGTCTTGCCGCGGATCAGCTCCGCCACGTCCGGGTTCTTCTTCTGGGGCATGATGCTGGAGCCGGTGGCAAAGGCGTCATCCATTTCCACAAAGCGGAACTCATTGGTGTTCCAGAGGATCAGTTCCTCGCAGAAGCGGCTCAGGTGCATCATGCAAATGGAGGCCGCGGAAAGGTAATCCAGCATGTAATCCCGGTCAGCCACGCCGTCCAGGCTGTTTTCGGAAATCTTTTCAAACCCGAGCAGTTCCGCCACCCGTTCCCGGTTCAGGGGATAGGTGGTTCCGGCCAGCGCCCCGGAGCCCAGCACCATGACGTCAGCCGCTTTGTATGCGTTGCTGAAACGGTTCCGGTCCCGCAGGAACATCTGGACATAGGCCATCATATGGTGAGCCAGGGTAATGGGCTGGGCCTTCTGCATATGGGTGTAACCCGGCATGATTGTGTGCAGGTTCTCCTGGGCGATGGAAAGCAGCGCGCTGATCAGCTCCTCCAGCATCGCTTCCGTTTCACGGCAGGCGGCCTTGGCATACATCCGGGTGTCCAGCGCCACCTGGTCATTCCGGCTCCGGCCGGTATGCAGGCGCTTTCCGGCGTCGCCGATGCGCTGTGTCAGCAGGGTCTCCACGTTCATGTGGATATCCTCCGCGTCCACCATCCATTCAATCTTTCCTGCCCGCGCGTCTTCCAGAATGTCCTTCAGGCCGGCCACGATTTTCTCCGCGTCTGCCGCGGGGATGATCCCCTCCTCGCCCAGCATGGTCGCGTGGGCAATGGATCCGGTAATATCCTGTTCAAACAGCCGTTTGTCAAAAGAGATGCTGGAATGGAAATCATCCACCAGCCCGTCGGTTGCCTTTTCGAACCGTCCTCCCCAAAGCTTCATACGGCGTGCCTCCTTCAATCCTTACACAATACCAACATTGTACACAAAACCACCGTTTTCGCAATAGAAACGCAGGGAAAAAGCAGCAGGATCGTTTTTTACAATTGTTGTTTGTTCGCCTTGACATTCCGGGTGGCAGCGTTTACCATGGTTTTGTATTTATATAGGAAAGAGGCGGTTTTTTGATCGTTCTTGGCATCGACCCGGGCTATGCCCTTATGGGATGGGGCGTGGTGGAGGCGGAAGGCAGCCGGATGAAGCTGATCAACTACGGCTGTATTGAGACCAAGGCCGGCGTTCCTATGCAAAACCGCCTGCGGACGCTGCAGCTCGGCGTCCGGGATCTGCTCAATATTTACCATCCGGATGACGTTGCGTTTGAGGAGCTTTTTTTCGCCCGGAACGTGACCACCGCCCTGATGGTCGGGGCTGCCCGCGGCGCGGCCATCATTGCCGCTGCCGAATACACCCAGAATCTGTATGAATATACGCCCATGCAGATCAAACAGGCGATCACCGGGTACGGCAAAGCTGATAAAAAACAGATCCAGCAGATGGTCAAACTTCTGCTGAAACTGGAAGAGATCCCCAAACCGGATGACGCCGCGGACGCCATCGCCTGTGCCATCACCCACTGCCAGGCCGGTGTGGCAAAATCCCAGTTCATGATGAAATGACGGAGCTGTCCAAATCTATGATTTGGGTAACAGCTCCTCTGCTACAGGAGTCCATCGTTGCAAGCGCAGTGCAGCAAGGATGGTTAACGACGATCGCAAGGGTGTAAGGAGGAAATGATATGTACGCGTTCATCGAAGGCGAAGTCTGTGAAAAGCTGAACGGCAGCCTCGTCCTTCTGGCTTCCGGCGTCGGCTGGCAGCTGAACTGTTCCAACAACACCCTGCAGGCCGCTCCGCCCGTAGGCGAGAAAATGCGCTGCTATACCTACCTTTCCGTCCGGGAGGACGCGATGGAGCTTTTCGGCTTCGCCTCGCGGGAGGAAAAAGAGATGTTCCTGCAGCTGACCTCCGTTTCGGGCATCGGTCCCAAGACTGCCCTGGGCGTTCTGGGCGCCATGCCCCTGCGGGATCTGAATCTCGCAATCCTGCTCGGGGACGTCAACGCCCTGTCCCGCGCGCCGGGCATCGGCAAAAAGACAGCCCAGCGGATCGCGCTGGAGCTGAAAGACAAGATCAGCCAGGCAGATGTTTCCGCCGCAGCCGCCCCGTCGCAGGGCGCCGTCTCCGCCGCCGCCCTCAGTTCCGACGCGGTCACGGAAGCCATTGAGGCGCTGATTGCCCTGGGATACTCTTCCACGGAGGCGAGGAATGCCATCTCCCAGATCAAGGACCAGACCGACAAGCCGGAGGAACTGATCCGCCTGGCATTACGGGCTATGGCGGGTTTTTGAGGAAGCATCCGCGCTTCAGCGCGGCTAATGCTTCCCATGCTACAGGAGCCCGCGATTGACGAGCCCGCAGGCGAAGTCAGAGCGGTTGCGACGATCGCATACGCGGGCACAGACACAAGCTCAGATATCTTACAGGAGTAACAGTCTATGATGGATGACAGATTGATGACCGGATCCTATATGGCGGAAGACAGTTCTGTGGAGCAGACCCTCCGCCCCCATACGCTCCGGGACTATGTAGGCCAGCAGGCCGTAAAAAGCAGCCTGGACATTTATATCCAGGCTGCCCTTTCCCGTCATGACGCGCTGGACCATATGCTGCTGTACGGCCCTCCCGGCCTGGGAAAAACCACCCTCGCCTGCATCGTGGCGGCGGAAATGGGACAGAACATCCGCGTGACCAGCGGTCCGGCCATTGAACGGCCCGGCGACCTGGCTTCCATCCTCAGCAACCTGAACGCGGGGGACGTGCTGTTCATCGACGAAATCCACCGGCTCTCCCGCCAGGTGGAGGAAGTACTTTATCCCGCCATGGAGGACTATGCCATTGATATCATGATCGGCAAAGGCCCCACCGCCCGGAGTATCCGCGTGGACCTGCCGAAATTCACCCTGGTGGGCGCCACCACCCGCGCCGGCCAGCTCTCTGCCCCCCTGCGGGATCGTTTCGGCATGCTGTTCCGGCTGGAAATGTATACGCCGGAGGAACTCCGCCAGATCGTGGAGCGCAGTGCCGGCATTCTGGGCGTGGACGCGGATCCGGACGGCCTGCTGGAAATCGCCCGCCGCAGCCGCGGCACTCCCCGTATCGCCAACCGTATGCTCAAGCGCGTGCGCGATTATGCTGAGGTCAAAGCCGGCGGCCATATCAGTCTGGAGATCGCACGGGAAGCCCTGGCCCTGCTGGATGTGGATGAACTCGGTCTGGACAAGGTGGACCGCAACATCCTCACCTGCATGATGGACAAGTTCTCCGGCGGTCCCGTCGGTCTGGATACGCTGGCTGCCACCACCGGCGAAGACGCCGTAACCATTGAAGACGTGTATGAGCCCTATCTGATGCAGCTGGGTTTCCTGATGCGGACCCCGCGCGGACGGGTCTGCACCCCCGCCGCCTGGAATCACATGAAAAAGAACATGCCTGCCACTGCAGAGGCTCAAATCAGGATGGAGATCTGACCCCATGAAAACTTCCGATTTCAACTATGACCTTCCCGAAGAGCTGATTGCCCAGACTCCCGTTGAACCCCGGGATCACAGCCGCCTGCTGGTTTATCACCGGAAAGACGGACAGATTGAGCATAAGCATTTCTACGATATTATTGATTACCTCAACCCCGGCGACGCCCTGGTCATCAACGAAACCAAGGTGATCCCGGCGCGCCTGCTCGGCGTCAAGGAAGATACCGGTGTACCGGTGGAGGTGCTTCTCCTGCGCCGGCACAACGCCACAGACTGGGAGGCGCTTGTCCGTCCCGGCCGCAGGCTTCGTCCCGGTACCATCTGTTCCTTCGGGGACGGCCTGCTCCGCTGCGAGGTACTGGATAACGTGGAGGATATCGGCGGACGGATCGTCCGTTTCCACTGCGACGGCGTCTTTGAGGAAGTGCTGGACCGGCTCGGAGAAATGCCCCTGCCGCCGTATATCCACGAAAAGCTGCAGGACGCGAACCGGTACCAGACCGTCTACGCAAAGCAGGAAGGCTCCGCCGCCGCTCCCACCGCCGGTCTTCACTTCACACCGGAGCTTCTGGAGCGGATCAAGGCGAAAGGCGTCACCGTCGTTCCCGTACTGCTCCATGTAGGACTTGGCACCTTCCGTCCTGTCAAAGTGGAAGACGCGGAAAAGCACGTCATGCACAGTGAGTTCTGCCAGGTAACGGAAGAGGCGGCCGAAACGCTGAACCGGATCCGGCAGGCCGGCGGCCGCATTGTCTGCGTCGGCACCACCTCGGTGCGCACCCTGGAAACCATGGCCACCGAGGACGGAATCGTCCATGCCGGTGCACGGGATACCGCCATCTTCATTTACCCGGGGGTGAAAATCAAGGCAGTGGATGCCCTGATCACCAATTTCCACCTTCCCCAGAGCACCCTGCTCATGCTCGTCAGCGCACTGACCGGCCGGGAGGAAGCGCTGTCCGTATACCGGGAAGCCGTCCGGGAAAGATACCGTTTCTTCTCCTTCGGGGATGCGATGTTTATCGAATAATACAGGAGGTACACTCCATTGAGTGAAATGATTCAGGACTCCGCCCTTTGCCAGGCATTCGCGTGCTACCGCGTAGAGTTTCCGTCCGATGACGGTTCCTTTTCCGTTGAATCCCACAGCCATTATTTCAGCGAAGTCATGCTGATGCGCAGCGGTACCTGCCGGGTCGTTCGCGGCAGCTATACCTATATCCTGAAGCCGGGTGAATTGATCTATATTTCCCCGCTGGTCCGCCACTCCGTTGAATCTGCGGACGGCGGCCCCGTCGTCTATGACGTGGTCAAGTTCAGTGCGACCCGCCTGCGGGAGATTCCCAGCTATCTTTCCGACCTGCATTCCTTCACCATGGACGCAGCCCATGCGCATCTGTCCGTGCACATGAATGCCCGGGACGTGGAGACCTGGCACCTGGAAAGGATTATCACGGAATGCATAACGGAGTGCGAACGCCGGGACTTTGCCTGGGATCTTCATGTCCGCGCCCTTATCTGCCTGCTGATCACCGGCCTTTCCCGTTTCTGGCTGAGTCGGAGGGAAACCATGGCGGATTACCATCCGCATGCCCGCGATCCCATTCTCGACATTCCTGCCTATATTGAACAGCATATTTCAGAGCCGCTGAAGGTAGAGGATCTTGCCGCCCAGTGCGGTCTCAGCTATCCCTGGTTCGCCAAGCGTTTCCGGGAATTCTTCGGCCTGAGCTGCAAACAGTTCATCCAGCAGCTGCGCAATGAGGCGGTGGAGCTGTATCTGGTCTATTCCGACCTGGACCTGGCCTCCATCAGTGACAGAACCGGCTATACAGACTGCAGCCACATGGTGAAGGAATTCCGCCGGATGACCGGTACAACCCCCGGACAGTACCGGTCCATGATGAAAATACAGGGGCACTCACACTTTATCCCCTTTTCCCGTCAGGCGGCCTCTATTCATCCCTCAAAGGGTTGACACGCAAGGGAAAACCGGATAAAATACAGTTTGTTCGCAAGTCTTCAAGGGCTTGATGCGGAAGCATGCGGGCGTAGCTCAATGGCAGAGCTCCAGCTTCCCAAGCTGGTCACGTGGGTTCGATTCCCATCGCCCGCTCCAATACCGCATCAATGACTCGGAAGCAATTATTGGCTCGCTTTTGAGCGACGATATCTTTAAGGAGGAAACTTCAAATGGCTAAGGGACATTATGAACGGACAAAGCCCCATGTAAACATCGGCACCATCGGTCACGTTGACCATGGCAAGACCACCCT
>OMZY01000005.1 GCA_900315675.1 uncultured Eubacteriales bacterium | reverse complement strand
TCTCAGGTGTTCAGGAGCATATTCGCTAACACTATGCCACTGCCCCTTGAAGTGAAAATAGAAATCGTCATCCCGTTCTTCCATCGGGCAGGTATACTTTCCCGTGCCCGTAGTAATCTGAACCCAACTTCCGGGCCAGAAAATTCCAAGTATAAGCATTTTACATTTCCTCCTTTTCAATAATGCTGTTGTTCCGGCCTGTAGCAGCTTCTTCCTGCTTCCCGAAGTTGAGGCTGAGCGACGGGGAGAAACTGCCGATAATTGGGGTCTTGTTCCTTGCAAAGGATACGCCGACTCCCAGTCCAGATGCGGCTACGGCCAGACTTATAAAGGTTGTTGCATAAGGGTGCGCCATGGCAAAATTCCAGATATTCATTATTTATTCCTCGCTTTCTTGATTTTCAGCGACTCCAACCATCTGTTGAAGTCAGTAACGGTTAATTCACCGGTAACAACTTTTTCAGACATCGATTCTCTCTGGGCTTCAATCTCATCCAGGAATTTATTGATTTCCTCATATTGTTCCGGATGCCGTCTCCGTACATTGTACAGTCGGCTCTGTGCCCCACGAATGCTTTTCAGGAGAATGTCGCGGGTCATTTTTTCTCGGCTGACAATCTGCGGATAGAGCTCCTTACAGGTCTTCTGCTCGTTTTGCGGAGACGGAAAATCACAGTATTTCGCAGTCGTTCTCTGAGCCACAAAGAATTTGCCGCAGGCAGGATTCTGGCAGCGTCGGAACTTTACATTCTGATCCAGCATCCGCATATATTCCAAGCCCATGTATGCCTCAAAGCTGGTGACGCGGTAAATCGGATTGAACGTCGTCTTCTCTGGATCGTAAACCAGTTTCATCTCTACGGCAGGCAGCTCTTTTGTTTTCGCCACAAAACGTGAACACACTTCATTATCAGCACCCGCATTCATTCCAGCTTGAATGGAAGCCAGCGCTACAAACGCGTCATGCCCGTTCACTAAGTCGACCAGATAGAAATCGTAACAAAGCTTAAGAAAGTCTTTAACAGTTAATACAGCAGAAACCGGAATCATCAGTTCATTTTCTTGTTCAAATTCACATTCAATCTGATAAAGATACTCATCGGGATCATAGTAGCTGATCGTATTCATTATCCGAATAAAAGATGCTAATCCTAAATGCGAAGCGGGTTGGAATTCATCGTGCCGAAAGCATTGTGTAATATATTCCTTCGCTTCACCTAATGCAGATGCACTGTACAGGGTATCACTGTCAGGGTACATCAAAACTTTTTTCCTGATGACGCAAGACAAATCCCGGTAAGTTTCACCCTGAAAAATACGGCAAGATAACATACCAAGCGGATAATCGACCCCCTCGTTGGGAGAAGGCATAACCCGGGTGGCAAGCATAAAGAACATAAGATACAGTCCAAATGAGTCCATAAAGTCCTCCAAAGGTGCTAATCGCTGGCCAGCGCTTGTTAACAGGCCGTACGCTCCTGTTGACAGCTAACATTTTACAGCTAACAAGTTTTATTGTCAATCCTCTGTAATTGTTGAAAATCAACATTTATGCAGCGTTTTTGTCAGCAATTATAATTGTTAAGTAAAAGTCAATTTATAATTGCTAACACATTCGGTTGCCAAATCGTCCCTTTTTGTCCTGTGGGTACTGAAGGAGCAGACGATACTTTTCCTTCAGATTGGAGGCTGCCCATGGCCATGTCCGAAAACACAGCGGCAAGCAGAAATCAGTTGACTTCCCCGGAGGGCAGAGGGATCATGCTGCTGGCAAATGAGCCAGCGCACCTTGAAAACGGAATACGCACGCTACCGACTGTACAGGCCGACCGTGAATACACATCACCGAGCGGCTGTCACGTGAAGATGTTTTTCCGAAAGGAACATGATCCGGGAATCCGGAAGGAAATCGCCCGGCTTCTGCTTACGGCTTTCGAACAGGAAGGGAACGATGAAGATGAAACGAGTCATGTGTCTGTATAGAGTATCGACGAGGGGACAGGTCGATAAGCAGGACGATATCCCCATGCAGCGCCGAGAATGCAAAGAGTTCATCAGCCGGAAAGACGACTGGGTCTTTGTTGGAGAGCGCATGGAGAAAAGCATCTCCGGATACAAGGTGTCCGCCGCCAAGCGCGACGCGATCATCGAAATCCGGGAAATGGTCGAAAAGAAGCAGTTTGACGTCCTTCTGGTTTTCATGTTCGACCGGCCGGGCAGAAAAGAGGATGAAACCCCTTTCCTGGTAAAATGGTTCATCGAACACGGCATCGAGGTCTGGAGCACCCGGGAGGGAGAACAGAAGCTCGACAATCAGGTGGCCCGATTACTGAACTTCATGCGTTACTGGGCGGCCAACAGTGAGAGCGAAAAAACCTCAATCCTCGTGAAGGCAGTCCATACGCAGATGACCCAGGACGGAATCTGGCGCGGCGCTATGGCAAAATATGCCAATGCTATTTCGATCTGGCAGGATGATCCGAATTATATTGCTGGTCTCAGATAAAGGCAATCTTTGGAATTATGCCTGTGATACATAAACCTTTCCTGTAAATGCTGTCTTTAAGGCATTTTTATGATCCTTACATTCAATACTTATGGTATCAAATCCCGTAAAAGTATATGGAACAAATTTTTCTCCTGTCAGATACAGTTCCTTATCCTTGTCATATAAATTGACTTTCAGATTGAGATTTGTATCCATTTCTTCCTTGCTCTTTCTTGATATTTCAACAAGGACAACCACATCAGCATCTTTATCAGAAAAAGCCCTGCAGCCAATATTCAACACTTCGATATCATAATCATCAAATGTTTCTTTTACGATTCTTATATTTTTCTTCAATTCCTTTGCTTTATCAGCAAATGATACGCCGCTTGTATCAACACTCACGGACTGTGTTTCAACTTCTTCATCATCATAAGAAACACCTTCAGTATATTCTTCCAGCACATTGATGGCATCATCCAAATCAGAATAAGCCGTATCCAGATTCTCTATCTTTTCCTGCAGAGCCTCTCCATTTTTTGATTCCTGCTGCTTTTCTGACATTTCATCAAAGATTTCCTGTTCATTTTCCCGGACTTCTTCCAGCTGATCTCTGAATTTCTCCAGTTTCCCAACGATCTTTGCCAAGATCACCGCATTTTCTGATGCCATTTTCTGATTTCCTTCTTTCCTGCTGTTATTATGTCGTATTGTCTCAGGCCTTGAAGCTGCTGTTCCATTCGCAGCTACCCGAACAATAGCATAGGTAATAAACCATGAGTAATTAAACTTCGCATATTTCAGAACTCTGACTGTTACGTTCTGCCCTTCTTTGAGTTCAAAATCCTCTTTGGACAGCATATTCAGATGTTCACCCGCCCATACATTCACACCCCAGAAGTAATCAAAATTAACCTTCTGTACCTTGATACAGGCAGTTTTTCCTTCCGCTGAGCCTCCTTTGTTCAGAACATCTTCCAACGAAGCCGCATCCGGAAAATCAACCGAAACGCAGTCCGTCTGTATTGCATCCTGATTATATGCAAACAGAGGCATAATCGTATTGTACTGATCCGTGGCATACTTTGTCAGAAACTCTGGATCCTTATACTGATCAGACAGATTCGATTCCATAAGGACAGACACGCAATGATCAATTATCTCTTTTGCATCATATGAAGCAGCATGCATCGGATGTATTCTGCCCATACCCACATTCCTCCATTACGACAGTTCCTGCCTGGCATGGCTGCCCTTCTCATCACATGTAACTCGGATCTTCTGCGGGATGCTCTCATCCAGCTTGTCCACATGCGAGATGATACCGACAAGCCGGTCACCAGCCGACAGCTGATTCAGCACATCCAGTGCTTTGTCCAGCACATCCGGACTCAGGGTTCCGAAGCCTTCATCTATGAACAGCGCATCCAGTTTCTTCTCGCCAGAATGCATCTGTACCACATCAGACAAGCCCAGAGCCAGAGCCAGGGAGGCATAGAAGCCTTCACCGCCGGAAAGATTGGAAGACGGTCGTACCTTTCCCGTTCCCGTAACCAGCACCTCAATATCAAGACCGGCCCTGGCATTTTTTCTGTCAGAATCCTTTTTGTGGACCAGTTCATACTGACCGCCGCTCATGATATCAATCCGGCGGTTAGCCATCTCCAGAATCTCACGGAACACAGCACCCATCACATAGCGGTCAAAGCTGACTCTTCCGCCTTCCGCGATTGATCCAGCAGCCAGAGCACCCAGCGCGCTGAGGCGCTGCCAGGCGGAATCGGTGGAAGCCAGCGCCGCCTTGTATTCCCTCGCCTTTTTATACAGTTCCTGATGCGCCTTCAGCATATGATCCCTGGTATTGTATTCGGCATCGGCAGCCTTCTGTTCCTCTTTCTTTGCAGTAATTCCGGCATCCAATTCATCAAGATCAGTAAAGGCTTTTTCTTTTGTTTTCTCTTCGAGTTCACTGATCCGTTCCCGGGTATTTCTGCAGTCGCTATCATAATCATGGACAGCCTTTATCTGCTCCTGCAGCCAGTCTTCCTCAGCCACATCGCCGATCGGCGCCAGCATCGCTAGTGCAGCTTCGTCATCAGCAAACCCATTGTCTGCCAACACCCTGTCAGCCTCATTCTTCGCTTCTGCCAAGGCATCCTTCAGGCCAGGGATTTCATTCCGTTTTCCTTCAAGACTGCCCCTTGTGGAAGTGACAGTTTCCTGTGCCACCTTCTCTGCTCTGGCATGCTCATCAATCTGCAACTGCAGACCGGTCTGCTCTTCATTCCATTCAACAATCTGCTTCTGCGCCTCATCAGCGGACCCGAGCTTTAGCGTTTTCCGCAGTTCCGCTGCCGCGCTTTCCGCCGCCGCATATGCCGCATGCTGATTGCTCTCCTCCTGCCTCAGTTCCTCTATCCGAACAGACAGTTCTTCAAGTGTCTTCTGATTCACAGTCTGCTTGTCAGAAAGATCCTTCTTCTCGTTCTGCTGTTTTCCGGCTTCCTTCAGTGTGGCACCCGCAGCCTTTGATTTATCCTTCAGATCTTTCTCTGCATCCTTCAGGAAATCTTCTGCAGAAATCTGCTCCCAGGTACACGCCGGAAAAAGCGGATCTGCTTTACGAAGCAGATCATTTTTCCTGCCTTCAAGAGCGATTTTCTTTTCCTGCACCAGCTTTTCCTGCTGCTTCCGTTCCTCCTCAGCCTGCCTGAAAGCCCTTTCAGCGGATCGGACCTTTGTTTCCACAGGCGTGCCTTCCGGCATCACCGCAAAATGCTCCTCATCCGGCTTTGTATGAACCACGCCGCAGACCGGACAGGCCGCTTTGCCTCCTGCCGCGATATCCCCGCGCAGCTTATCCGCCAGGATTCCTGCCTGCCCCGCAATGAACCGCTGATACAGATCATGGTGGGCCGTCTCAGCTTCGACGGCCTTCAGTGCCAGTTCTGACAGACGTTCAGACTCAGTTTTCAGCTGTGCTTCATCAGTCCTGATAGACTGAATATTTTCCCGAATCCCATCTTCACCGGTCAGTGTGTCCAGGGCTTTCCGTGCCTCCTCATCCTTCTCCGCCAGATCTTCCAGCAGATGGTCAATATCCTTCAGTTCATCCAGCCGCTTCGCAATATCATCCTGCTCATTCTTCAGCGTCTGCTGCTGTTCCTCAGCTTCCTCCCGATTTTCCCGGGCGGTGTTTTCCGCTTTGGCGGCGGCAGCCTGAACATCCGTCTTTTCCTTCAGCTGCTGATACCTGGGCAGCTGTTCCTTCAAGCTGTGAATCTCCTTTTTCAGTTCCTCTACCCGGTTTTTCGCATCGGCATCCCCTGCTGTGACCTTCTGAGCCTCCTCCAGCGCTCCGATGCATTCCTCAAGTTTTTTCTCCAGATCTTGGCTCTCATTCCCGGCCTTTTCCAGGGCATCCACCGCACGAGTCCGTGCATCCAGCTTCGGCCTGACAGTATGCAACACCGTGCCAACAGCCGCAGCCGTCTTTCCCAGCACCTTCATCTCTGCTTCCCGTGCAGTCAGGGCTTCCAGCAGTGCCTTTTTTGTCTCCAGTTCCTTCAAATCATTGTTGATGCCTTCCGCCGCACCGCGTTCCGTATTCATCTTCTGAAGCTCATCCCGGATAACGTTCTTCTTCCCGTCCAGCGCTGTCAGTCTGTTTCCGTCATCCGTCACAAGCTGCTCCAGTTTCTGCAGGAAATCCGGACTTTCCGGATGGTACTGAACCCTCTCCTCTTCCGGAAAACTGTCATCGATCAGTGTCTTCAGCTTCTCCTGATTCTCCCTGCGCTGACTGTACAGTATATCCTTTGCCCCGTTCAACAAATCACGATACCGCTTGAAGGCAGAATCATCGAACAGTCTGCCCAGAATCTCACTTTTCTTGTCGCTGTTTGCACGCAGGAATTCCCGGAATTCGCCCTGTGCCAGCATGACAATCTTACGGAACTGTTCCACGTCCATTCCGAGAAGTTCCCTGCACCTTTCAGTTACTTTTTCCTGGCCCTTCACAGTGATATGATCCGGTTCTGTCAGTTCAGCATCCTGTTTCGCATCGCCATACTCATCCTCCGTTCCGCGCTTTTTTGAAAAATGAAGTGTTCGCTCAACTGTATACTCACGTCCGTTCTGCTCAAAAACAAGCTTGACTATCGTATCCTCGGAAGGACTGACCAGATCGCAGTGCATGTTTGCGGCTTCACGATCATTGCCGCTGGTCTTGCCATACAATGCAAAGGCGATCGCATCGAAGATCATGGTTTTGCCTGCACCAGTTTCACCGGAGATCAGAAAAAGTCCACGGCTGAAATCACTAAAATTGATCACCGCTTTGTCCGCATATGACCCGAAGGCCGTCATTTCAAGCGTAATCGGTTTCATTTCCGGTCCACCCCCTGTCCAAGAACAAAGTCCAGTATTTTCCGAAAATCCTTTTCATCCGGCACATCCTGCGCTTCTGCGCCGTTCCTCGTCAGTTCACCGACAAAAGCCATAAGTCCCAGATCCCGTTCATCCGCCTCAACACCGTTGTTCCGTTCCTTATAGAAATCTGCAAACAGCTGCTCCACTGGCTTTTCATGCATATCCTTCGTCGTGGAGAAGACTGCGTCGCCCGTAAAGGCACTGAATTCAGACGTCAGTTCCATCACGATACTGCCGTTCGCCTTGGCGGATTCATGAATGAAATCGGATATCAGAGGTGTGATCCGCTGATCCGTCAGAATCACTTTCAGATATTCGTTCTCCCAGGGATGCGATAAAACCGCCTCCCTGATCTCCTCATAAGTGCCCCGGATTTCCCGCATCCGGTGCAGCGGTTCAATATCCTGACGTTCAATCAGCAAATCCCCGCCCTTTTCTGGAAGCGTAACCAGCAGTGGGCCCTTGTCAGGCTGCTTCGTCTCATTGAAATGATAGGCCATCGGCGTACCCGCATACCGGACTCCCTCCCGGCCTACATGATAGGAGGAATGGATATGTCCCAGTGCCACATAATCAAACCCGTCAAATACGGTATAGTCCACCTGGCCAACGCCGCCAACCATGGATTCCGATCCGCCGCGTTCCGCTTCTTGACCGCCGGCTGTTACATTCTGGTGGGCAATCAGCACATTGCGCTGTGTAAAATCCACATTCTGGGCAGCCAGAATCCTGCTGACTGCGGTATCATAATCCCGGATTTCCTCATCTTCCAGCACCTGGGCTATCATCGCCGGATAGACATACGGCAGGAGCCAGAACGTTACCGGTCCATACTCATCCTCCAGCGTATAACGAACCAATTCCGTTGACTGCTCAAGCGGACCGGAGATATACACCTTTCTTGCCTGCAGCAGCGGGCCGAGGCACGACAGATGGTAAACGGAATCATGATTCCCGGCAGTAATCAGCACCGGGATATCCATATCAGCCAGCGACGTAACCAGGAAGCTCAGCAGCTGTGCAGCCCTGCCAGGAGGCAGGCCTCGGTCATACACATCCCCAGCAATCACCACTGCATCTGGTTTAAGTTCAAGAGTCTTGTTAAGAAAGCGGTCCACCCAAACCTTCTGATCACCATTATCAATCAGAGATGTTCCATAAATGGACTTCCCCAAATGTAGATCCGCCAGATGCAGAAATTTCATACCACAACCTCCTACATGTATATGATTGTTCTCTAAATCTGATTCCATTTTACAAAAATGATAAGGTGTCTGCTTCATTGCGCAGGATGAATAATATCACGAATTACATCCCAAAGGCTTTGTTTTTTTATGAAAGTATACCATAAGCCAAATAAAACCAAAAGAAAAACGCTGACTTTTAAACACATCTACGTTCTTGCAAAAATAACAGAATGAATCATGTAAAATATACTATTGTAGTTCTATATATCAACGGAAGGAGATAAACTATATGGGATAGTATACCAATGATGAAATCCGTAGTACAAAACAACTGTACGTACAGAAATGCAGGATCATAAGAATATCCATTCCATTTAGGATAGTTAATTTGTATTTGCTGGTTTTTCCTACATCAATTGAATTGTGGCTAAAAAAGCTTATGATGTTGAGTTCGTCAAAGGGGCACAAGCCAAGGCACTTGATCCGAAATAATACTATGCTTTGGGGTAACTAACAACTCCAAACGAGTACCTTGTTGCCTTGACATAAACCACCTGTTTTCTTAAAATATTATGGGGCGAAGTTGATTCGCCTTATTAATCGTTTACTCAATAATCTTATCAAAGAACTACCGGTCAGAAAGGTATCTTACGTCATGCGTATACCGTGGGACGATCATGAAATTGCCTTGCTCTTTGACATGTACGAGCAAGTCTCTACTGGTAGAGACATTCATGATGCAGCGGTTACACTGTCTAAAATGCTACGTCAAAAGGCCGTCCGCGAAGGTAAGACGATTGATGACAAATTTCGGAATTATAATGGGATGATATTCTATCTGAAAAGAGCAGAATATCTCTTTTCAGGTGGACGCAGAGGAATAGCCGACCAGCAAAAAAGCGTGCTGGTAATGTGGAATATTTATCAGAATGATCACCCCCGCTATCAAGAGATTTTGAAGGAGGCGAAGGCGTTGATTGACTCTGAGAAGTCATCTTTTGCAGAGGCATTCTTCGCTTATGCTTCCAAAAGCACATCTATGTCTAGGGAGCAAATCCTTTCCAATCTAAAAAAGGCAGAGAAATATTGCAAGCTTCAATATCCTATCTTAGGAATTCGAGACTTGCATGAGCTTCGCAAAATACAGCAAACTGTATATGAAGGAAAAACCATACGCTTTCAGTTCGGACATGAGGCAAAGAGTGTACAAGAAACGGTTCGAATTTATCACAACTTTGTAAAGCAATATAGAGACGATCAGAGCAGCGATATTTCTCAGCCAATAATGGATGCAGATGAAGTTGAAGCAATTGACACAAAAGATGAGCCTCTGATTGTTCCCATTATAACAAAACCAGATACTCCAGACAAAGTCCCGGCTTTCAAGCCGGAAGAGCTGACCGCAGCAGCTGTTTCATTATTTCAGCCTCCGACATCTGAAGAGATGCAGTCGTGGATCACACCCCCGTCTGAGCAAAGCATTGCTACATTATTCAATATTGTAGATCCAGAACGCTATGATAGCATCAAAGTGGCGAACCAAGCCTACTGTGTAAGAGCTCAGCACTGTTTTGTTGCTCATAATATTTCAAGTGTAAGTAACGTGCTGCATTTGTCTGTTAATGACCTCTATTCTTTTAGTAACATTGGCAAGGGTACTATCTTTGATATTATACAGGTAACGAGTGATATCATTCAGCAAAGTGCTTCTCCGGTTAAAACGGATAATCCTGCCATTGAATACCCGTCACCTATTTTTGAGCGTGCTGATCGAGATATCATTCTCAACATATTATATAATAATCAGAGTGTTAGCGATCAGTTAACGCATGAAAAATTAGAGGCCTTACAAAAAGCAAGAGAAATTATTGGCGACGAAATATTGGAAGCCGTTTTGCAATCTCCAGCTTTGCTTGATAGCACGATCGCCATGCTTCATTCCTATGCAATTAAATACGAAGAAGCAAGATATAAAGAGGTAACGCTGCAACGCCTTATTGATAATCTGCCAGGCAACCGTAAGGAGCAGAAGGTAGCACTATTTTGGCGTATTTTTATCAGCCACAGGCATGTTCGAGATGTCCTGAGCGATGTACCGTCCGAACTGGTTTTTGATAGTCTGCCCTCCTATATTGTAGCTCAACAGAATCTCAGCGAATTGGATATCAAAGTGATTTGCGATTTTCTTTCGTGGTCAACCTTTGACACTATGGCACAGAGGGATAAGCTTTTCACTCGTGTTTTTACTAATAGGGATGGTAGTTCAAACAACCGCAATTGTGAAATACTTCAACGTAGGGTTAGGGGCGAGACACTTGCGGAAATAGGTAACGACTTGTCTCTGACGAGGGAGCGTGTTCGACAAATCGCGGTAAAACAGGAAAAACTGCTTGCTCGTTTTTGGACTATTGATGGCTATGATCTGTTGGACTTGGTCCATCTTGAAAGAAGCGGTGATGTTGTCATACAGCAGGAAGAAGCCGCCGAGGTAATCGGTGTGGATCAAGCAGCACTAATCTGGTTTGCAATCCGTGATAATGAGCTAACTGGTGAAAACTGGAAATACAATAAGAGTATACATTCTGTCGTCTTCGATATGGAAGATTACTCGAAACTGATCCAACAGATTATCAATGATCTTCCTGTCATGATCGAGCGGTCAAAACTAAATGATCTGATCGATGATGTAGCCGGCGAACAACACATTCCCTTCGAACTGCTTTGGCTGGAAGTCAGCCACCAGTATGATGTAAGTGGTATTATCGCTCATTCCAGCAAGTTGACACGACGTGCCAAGGCCACCTATATCCTCAACCATTACTTTCCTGACGGTATGAAGGTTGGTGGCGATGGACAGTATGAAGAATACAGGCAGCTCTTGTTGACACTCTTCGGAGATGAAAGGGATGCGTCCCAGGATCATGCGATTGATGCCATCATTGGTGACGTTGGTGTATTGGTAGGCAGGGGGCTCTACATAGGGCCTGAACGAGTTCAGTGGGATCCTGCCGTTATCAGTATTGTTGAAAGCTTCGTAGAAAACAGTCCCCGTACGGTTATCCCGTTTGCGGATCTATTTGTTTCCCTTCAGGAAGAACTTGAGCAGTGCGGTATTTACAATCGGTACATGCTGCAGGGAGCACTCAATTACTTCGGCACCCAGTATATAACTAGCAAAGATTATCTGACAAAGGAAACAAACGCGAATCTCACTTCCGAAATGGATGACTATATCCGCACCAGAGAGCGTATTGTTACCAAGGAGATGATTCGTGAAGCGTTTCCTTCTCAATATGACGCTATCATATCGCAGGTTGTTGCCAGATGTTCCGACATAGTCATGATGCCGAATGGTTGCTATATGCATGCGAGCCATCTAAAATACACAGACAATGAGGCAGATCGTATTGGAGACGTTCTAGCACGTGAATGTAAGGATGGCCCTCGGAGTACCCGTGTATTGATAACAGTCATGAAGGAGTTTTTTCCTGAATTCATGACCAACAATCAGATTGAGGACTACGCAACGCTGTATTCGATCCTATCGTGGATTATGAAGGATCGGTTGTATTTTCTAAACTGGTACTTCATCGCTTCAAAACCGATGGAAGGCGTTAACAGCATTACAGACATCCTACTGTACTGGCTACAAAAGAGAGATCTCCTGACCTATAGCGACCTCCAGACAGTTGTCACCCATGTCGGTTTTAACTACAATTACTCCATCCTAGACTTGGTCAGAATCCTTTCTCCTGTGTTTGTGCGCATTTCACCAACGAAGCTTCAACGGACGGCAACCATTGGCCTTGATGAGGAAGGCATTTCTGCAGCTGTACTGTTTGTACGCAAGCAACTAACTGAACGGCATTGGATCTCCTCAAGGATGAGCATATGTTTTGTTACTCTGAACAGATCACCCCGGAAGAATACCTGGCATTGCGCAAAACAGCCGGCTGGATGGAATTCCCCCTGGAGGAAGCGGCTGCCTGCGTAAACAACGCTTACCTGATGCTCTGTGTCCGGGATGAGGATAAAGTCATCGCCGCTGCCCGCCTGCTTTGGGATGGCGGCTATGTCGCGTTCCTGTCCGACCTGATGGTGGATCCCGCGTATCAGGGACAGGGAATCGGCAGAAAGCTCATGGAAAACGTCATCCAGCGGATCAAGGCGGATATGAAGCCCGGCTACAAGGTGAAACTGACCCTGAATTCTTCCAAAGGCAAAGAAGCCTTCTATGAGAAATTCGGTTTCAGAGAGCGTCCGAATGAGGATGCCGGCGCCGCCATGGATCAGTGGCTGAACGTTGAAATCTGAAGAAACAAACACACGAGGATCTATCAATGATATACAGTCAGAAAATCACTCTGAAAAACGGAAAAGAAGCCTGGCTCCGGAACGCGGAAGCTTCAGATGGAAGCGCCGTTTTTGAAACCTTCAATCAGACCCACGCCGAAACAGACTACCTGCTTTCCTATCCGGATGAGAACAGCTACGATCCGGAGCAGGAAGCCGCCTTCCTGGACAAAAAGTCCAAAAGCCCGAATGAAATTGAGATCATCGCCCTTGTGGACGGGCAGATTGCCGGAATGGCCGGCATTGAGTCTCTCGGAGCAAAGCACAAGGTGCAGCACCGAGCCGAATTAGGCATCAGTATCCTGAAGGAATACTGGGGACTCGGCCTGGGCAAAGCACTGACGGCTGCCTGCATTCAGTGTGCCAGAGACGCCGGCTATGCGCAGCTTGAACTGAATGTTGTGGCTGAAAACGAACGGGCTGTGTCCCTGTACAGGAGCCTGGGCTTTGAAGAATTCGGCCGCAACCCCAGAGGTTTCAACTCCCGTACGACCGGCTACCAGGAGCTGATCTATATGCTGCTGGAACTGTAAACAGGTCTCTGCCTGTTTCCATACGTTCCCGGGTTCTATCCCCACACAAAAACAGAGCTGCATCAGCAGCCCTGTTTTCTTTTCATCTTTTATTCCTTCACGCGCCAGTATCCTCCGCCGCCGGCTTCCCGGCCCAGGAGTCCTTCCGCAATCATATCCCGGCGGATCGTGCAGAAATCATCATAGAAATCCGCGATAATGATGTTCACTTCCCGTTCGGTATAAATCCGGTCATATTCAAACGCCCGGGCAATCTCCTCAAGGACAATGCGTTCCTTTTTGCGCTGGGTGGGAATCGCTTTCAGCTTTCCGTATTCAAAGAAGGCGTCGATGACCTTCTGCCGGTATCCGGCGTCCCGCTGCGCCTGGAGATCCGCCTCGTCCGACTTTTCCCGGATAATCTCCAGGATGCTCGTCTCGAAGATCTCCTTGTTCAGGGAATACATCATATAATACTGGCTTTTGTAGGAGGTGACTGCGCCGGCGTCCGACAGCTTTTTCAGGTGGAAGGAAACCGTGGGCGCTGTAATTCCCAGCCGCTCCGCCAGCCGTTCCACATACATATCCTCAATCGCCAGCGATTTCAGGATCTGCAGCCGGGACTTGTCCGCCAGGCACTTGAATAAAAGGATGGCTTCAGTTTCTGTCATTCCGCTCCCTCCCAGATCTGATCAAATTCTGCCCGGACTTCCCGGACCACGTCCAGCTTGACCTGCTCCGTCTGCATTCTGGTCACGTCGTTATGCTCCTTTGCCTTTTCATAGGCGGCCTCCCATGAGGCCGGAATCTGCTCTACCCGGGCGATAAAGAAGTCTTTTACCGCCTTCCCATTTCCGTTGCCGATCCGGACCGCAACGGTCAGCCAGGTGCGCATGGCGTCATAGATATTGGCTTTCACCTTTTCAAAAACTGCTTCATCCGTCCGGTCATCCGCCTGCAGCTCCGCGTTGCGGCGGCCGCAGGCAGCGATCTGTTCTTCAAACCAGCTGTTCATCTTCGTTATTTTCTGTTCCATTGTTATTCTACCTCAACTTTTCCTTTTCCGACAAAATCAGTATGATCGGTCGCTTGGTTCGTACCGCCGAACATCACGTTTGCGCCGACCGCGATATGGAAGGTTCCCGCCATTTTCTCGTCCAGCACGGTGTATCCGCACAGGCTTTTGACATTTGGATTCATGCCCAGACCCAATTCACAGACGATCCGGTTCTCCCTTGGCATTTCCGCAAATGCTTTCGTAACCTTATCGTCGCTGCTCCGGACCACTTCCCCGTTTTCAATCCACAGGATCACATTGCTGTACTTCTCATCTTCCAGCCAGAAGTCCTCAAAGTATACTGTTCCGTTGGTCTTTTCCTCTGCCGGAGCGATATAGATTTCCCCGCAGGGAAGGTCTCCGTCACCGGCGTCCGTCAGCCACTTTCGCCCGGTCAGTTCCAGGCTCAGCTCACAGTTCTCCCCTGTATGGATAACAGCCTTTTCCGCCCCGGCATACTTCTCCGCTTCCTGCCTGCAGGCGTCGCCCAGCGCCTCATAGTCAATGTCGTAGGCTTCGTTCATCCGGGTAATATAGTCTTCCGGATCAAGGCCGGACTCTGCGGCGTTGGCTTCCGTCGGAATCCGGATCTGGGCAAACCGTTTGCATTCCATCAGCTTGCCGAACAGCTGCGCGATGTACCTGCGGTACAGATTCATCTGATCATCCTCAAGAGGATATCCAAGCACGATGGGCTGGCAGGCGAACACGTCCAGCACCGCGTCGAATTTTGAGATCAGTTCGAAATACCGCTCATCGAAGCAGCTTTCTTTCGCCGAAGCAAAAATATCCCGGTTAATCGAACGGGCCTGCTGCAGAAGCACAGGGGTCGCCCCCAATTCCGCAACAGCCGCCAGGAAGCTGTTCGCGATTTCCTTTTCTGAATCCTCGCCCCAGAAATGAACAAGGATCAGTTCCCCTGCTGATACTCCGCTTGCTTTGACGATCTTCAGGATCGTTTCACGTTTCATGATATCCCCTCCGATTCGCTATCACTTATATCATGATATCATCACTTTTGTCAATACTATTTAGATGTTTATATAAATAATATTGTAAAACAATATTGATCTTCCTCTTTTTATTTCTGTCAGAACTCCGCAAGAAAAGTCAGAAAACTTTTCCGTAATCCTGTTACGATGATGCCGCGCAAAGGAGGAATGAACATCATGAAGCGCTGGACATCCATCGGTCCCGAGTGGAAAACTGAGGATACCTTCCGGATCCGGGAAATCCTGAAGGCAGAACGCATTCCCTTCCGCATGCCTTTTGCGGATACTTTCTTTGCCTATACTTTCAGCCTGCCTGACAAAGAAAAAAGATGGGCTGTCCTGGTCCGGGAAGAGGATCTGGAAAAAGTAACCGGTCTGCTGCTCCGGGAAGAACTGCTCTGCCGGAACAAACAAAAAGCTCCCGCCGCGTCGTCCTGCCCCGCTGGCAGTCCGGATCCGGTCCCCGGCGTTCTCTCTCCGGTTCCTTCCCCGTAAATACCGTTTGGGGAGAAACGATGTATTCGCCTCTTGACAAGAAAACTTGGCAGATGTAATATTGTGCCAACAAAACTTGGCAAGGAGGTTGTCTCATGGACAGAGAAGAGATTCTGAAAAAAGCCCAGGCCGAAAACAAGGACGAGCGCGAACTGCAGATTAAAGTGAAATCCGTCACCTGGGCCTTCATCGTTATGGTTGTTATGGCTGCTGTCTTTACCTTCATCCGTGCCCGCCAGGGGCTTCCGGTCATGGATCTGTGCGCCACCGTCTGCGGTTCCGTCTGTGCCGCTATGACCTACCGGCTGATCAAAACAAAAGACAGGTTCTATCTGGTGCTTGCGCTGATCACTTTTGCCGCGATGGTTCTGGGTATTGTCCGTTTCGCAATGGGGAAATAAGGCCATGAATGAAAAACTTGAACTCAAAAACAGGCTGAAGGAATGCAGGACGCAGGCTGGACTATCCCAGGCGCAGCTTGCCGAAATGGTAGGCGTCTCGCGCAATACCATCAGTTCCATTGAAACGGGCCAGTTCAACCCTACCGCCAAATTGGCCCTGATCCTGTGCATAGCACTGGAAAAGAAATTTGAAGACCTGTTCTATTTCTGATCCTTCCCGGGAAGACAGCAAAACAGCCGCCGGCTTTGTTCCGGCGGCTGTTTCTTTACGGATTATTCTCCCAGCAGTTCCCGTTTCTTCTGTTCATACTGTTCCTGGGTGATCAGGCCTGCTTCGACCATCTTTTTGTACCAGCGAAGTTCCTTCTCTTCTTCAGTTTCTTCGGCAGGTTCTGCTGTCTCTTCTGTCCCGGCGTCCTCCTGCTTCTTCGGACGCAGGAACCCGAAGAAATCGAAGGGGTCTTCTTTCGGTTCCTCTTCGGAATCATTTGCCGGCTGGGCCCATACGGTATTCTCCGCTGCCGGTGCCGGCCGGCCGTTCAGGATGCTGCTGAACAGTTCGCTCTTCGCCCATTCCCCGCATTCCAGAGCGCGCACCGCGGTCAGCGGATGGCTGACCTGGCTCATGATCATATATTCCAGCGTTTTGTTCCAGGCATTGCCGTTGATCATATCCTTGTATGCCTCGGCCTGCTCCAGGAAGGTTTCCACATTTGCCTCCGCCATGATGTCCTTGTCCCATCCGGCCAGGCGCATGCAGACTTCCTGCATCTTCCGGGCGTCTCCGTCGCAAAGCACCGCCGCCCGGTCCGCGGAAAACTCGCTGCACCGCATCCAGTAATAGAACGCCACCTGCAGCGGCACCGTCAGCAGTCCGCCCAGCTTTACAACAGAGGATATGGCATTGGATGCGCCGCTGAGCACCAGCCTGCCCATCGTCCGGTACAGGGCGTGGTGGCAGGCAATATGGCCGCACTCATGGGCCAGCACCGTCGGGATCAGCTCATCCGGCAGTGTTTTGAGCAGCCCGGAGGTCAGCACAATAAAAGGCGTCGTATCTCCGTAGGAATAAGCGTTTGGCTTCACGTCCAGTTCAATGTACAGGTCCGGCACCGGAATGCCCAGCTTTTCGCAGATCGGCGGCAGCATATCGTAATACTTCTTCATCTGGTTTTCGCCCAGCCTGATCCGGGTGGACATGTTCAGGATCTTCTCCTGAGGCTCATTCCAGATGTTCATGAAGCCCTTGATCAGCAGGGAGAATCCCGGGATAGCCTGCAGGGCCTTCAGGGCGGATCTGTCGGAATCGTGTATATACTTCTCAGGATCAAAAGACATCTTTCTTCCTCCTTTAGCTTATCTGTTCAACGGATTGTGCTGCTGATCCGCATATGCCTGTTCACAATTGCTTGTTTATTATACACGATATCCGCTCTGCCTGACACTTTCGTTTTCCGTTCCCTGTTGCTTTTTTGCTTCGATTCTTTCTGTCTTCTCTTCAAAGAGCTTCAGTTGCCCGGTATTCCCCGGGTACCCTGCCTCTTCAGCATCACCTGTTCAATCGCCAGGGCGGCTTCATACAGCCTGTATTCATCCTTGCCGTAAAGGATCACCGCCTCATTCACGCCATCCGGTTTTTTTTCTTCTCCCGCCACCGTAACCGTCGGCAGGCCGCAGTAATGCATGATGCTTGTCGGTCCCGTCATCAGGACAGCGTCATAATCCTCAATCTCCGCCGTAACCTTCGCAATGGCTTCCCTGCGCGCCTCCAGGGCGTCCAGATAGGGTTTCCCCTCAAGTCCGCCGGGCGTTTCATCCAGTGCTGCCCGCAGCAAGGTGTCCCCGTACTTCATCATGGTATCCGGATTGGCTTCATAATACGCAACGATCTCCGCCAGGGTTTTCCGTTCTGCTGAGGATTTAGCCAGGTACTCTTCCAGCATCGGCCGGAACTCCCACTTCATGATCGTCGCCATTTCCGGTGCAAACGGCTGGTCCACCTCACCGATCACGGTGCCGCCCTCTTTCAGCTTCTTCAGCAGGCTGTCCAGGAAGCTTTTCTGGCACTGAAGATGCTCCCTGTTGGCCCGGTTTATCGCTATACGAAGCCGATCCAGTTTGAGGGGCTTCAGTTCCGGCAGCGGTTCCTCCCGCATGGCGGAATACAGTTTCAGCGCGTCGGTCAGGTTCCGCGCCATTGCCCCCGCGCTGTCCAGCGTCCGCGCAATGGGAATAATCCCCTCCGCGCTCAGCGCGCCCACCGGCGGCTTCAGTCCGCAGATCCCGTTGAACATCGCGCAGGCGGTAACGGAGTGGGAGGTATCCGTTCCCACAGCCATCGGTACAATTCCCGCTGCAACCGCCACAGCCGATCCGGAGGAAGACCCGGCGGGTGAGAGCTTCGGATTCACCGCGTGAATCACCTGCCCGCCGCGGGAGCTGTATCCGCCCGGCATGCCTTCCGTTGTATAATTGGCGAATTCCGTCATGTTGGTTTTCCCCAGGATCACCGCGCCGTTCCTGCGCAGGTTCCGGATCACCGGCGCGTCCTCTTGAGCGATATTGTCCGCCAGTGCCAGACTGCCAGCCGTGGTATGCAGGCCCTTCACGTCAATGTTATCTTTCACCAGCACCGGTATCCCGGCCAGCAGCCTGTCCTGTTTGTCCGCTTCCTGTGCTTTGGCCTGTTCCAGTGCGGTTTCATCCAGTTCCGCGATGCAGTTCAGCCTATCGCTTTTCGCGAGAGCCAGTGCCTTCTCTGTCTGATTCATAACGGTTCTCCAGCCTTTCCGTATCAGGATTCTCCCTGTGTTTTTCTCCACTCCCGGACTTCCCGGCACATGGTAATGGGCTCCCCCGCCGCGATCCGGTCCTCCGCCAGCTGCCGCACCGCCGCGCACCACGCGTCCAGCCCGCGGATATCGTCGCCGTATGCCTTCAGGATGTCTTCGCCCTCCGCCAGGGCCGCGTCGTACTGCTCTTTGGTCAGTTCTCCGGAAGCGTACGCCGCGTCCAGTTCATCCCGGTCGTCTACCTTCACGTCGCCTTCCGGCGTTATGATCACGTCCAGGTATTTGTCGATAAACGCCGCAATGCCGTCTTCATCATACCCGGTACCCTCGATGATATCAACATACCAGATGGATGGCTGGTATTCCTCACTGGCGGTCAACGGATAGTTCTGCCGTTCCGGGCCATGGGTCCCGTCCGGAAAATACATGACAGTGATCACCCGGCGGGTATCATCCGGAATCAGCTCCAGCCAGGTCATCCCTTCACCGGTCACCTGAATCCTGCCGGCTTTCGGCGTTGCCCAGTAATTCTTCTCCCCGTCCGTAAACCTGATCAGGCACGCAAGCCGTGAAACAGTTCATGGTCAATCCGCATCTGGTAATACGGGTAATACATAAATCCCCATTGATCCCGGTTCAGCCGTTTGTGCTTCATCTCAAATTCCTCTTTATCTTTCGCTGCAGTAAACGGTCATCTGTCCGTTCACCGTCACACGCTCTGAAAAACGCTGATCATTTTCCGGTTGATTTCCTCTGCCCGCTCATGGTTCAGTCCATGGCCGGCTTTTTCATAGAACACGGCGTTCATGTGATTCTGCTCCAGGACTTCCCTTCCGCCGATCTTCTCAAACGGATCATCCGTTCCCACCAGGTAGGTCACCTTGTCCCGGATCCGGTCCACCTCTTCCGGGGTGAACGCGTGGAGGTTGTGGTAACCCATGGCCATGTTGTTGAAGCCCTTCAGCAGGCTCTTGTAATGGGCCATGATCTCCTTGTTTTCCGTAAAGACCGCGTAGTTCTCCCCGCTCAGTTTCCTCAGCAGCTTCGTCACGTTCCTGTCCGTCGGGAACAGTGCCTCCGGCAGGAAGATCTTCATCATCGCCGACATGGAGTTCTTCTTTCCGCCCCCCGGCACGGTGCCGGAGATGCTGATGGTCTTCATCACCCGTTCCGGACGCGTCAGCGTGTACATCTGCACCAGGTATCCGCCCATGGAAACGCCTGCGAAGAAAGCCTTTTCAATTCCCAGCACGTCCAGCACCCCGTCGATCCAGCGGACGTCGTCAAATTCCTTGTTGTAGTTTCCGTTGGGCACGCTCTTTCCCGGGCCGCCCATCGTGTCGATGGCGTAAAGATGGAAGTGCTTTCCCAGTTCCGGCGCGTTGTAGATCCACATCAGCGCGGAGTCGTCCCCCACCCCGTGGAAAAGCACCAGCGCCGGGGCCTCTTCCGCCCCGCACTCGATCACATGAGTGGTTCCGTACTCGGTTTCCTCGTCTCTTTCCTTTGTTTCGCACTGCCAGGAGGCCAGGATCCGGTCATATGTCTCCAGGATTGCCTGCCCGCTCTTTTCACTTCTGTACTTTTTCATTGCCTGTCCGCTCCTTTATCCTTAAATACCCGGTTGTAGAACGCCGTCAGGTCCCGGGCCATCCTGTCCGTGTCCCCGGTGAAATAACCCAGCATGACAATCCCGTGATACTCCCCGGCCAGGCGGTCCGCGTCTGTTTCCCGGATTTCCCCGCGGGCTACCAGCAGTTCAAACACCTTCGCCTCATGCACGATCGGATCGGTGAACATCATCTTCTGCCAGGCATCCTCCGCGGCTGGTTCATGGAACCGCTCGCTCTCCAGCATCCGCAGCAGGGGATCGATCTGCTCATGCCGCAAGTAGGCTGTCACGTACATAACCCCCGCACGCACGAAGGGTTCACATTCCACCTTTTCCGTGCCGCTCAGGATCCGGAAAAAGGAGTCCCGGGCTTTCGCGGTCAGTTCGTTTGCCCGGGCAATCATATCCTGGGCCAGGTCTTGTTTGCTCGGGTAATAATGGTAGATCGTGCTTACACTGATGCCGACGGACTCCGCCAGGTCCCGCATGGAGACAGCCGCGAATCCTTTTTCGGAAAACAGCTTCAGGGCTTCCCGGATAATCAGTTCCTTTTTGTTTTCTTTCGGCATAGTGTCCTCCCGTATATAAAATTATATCGAACGTTCGTTCGATATATTATCCTGTGAATCATTATCTGTCAAGAAAAAAGATCAGAACCGTCAAATCGATTCTGATCCTGTTGTTCATCCCTGGGTTTACTCACTCCACTCTTCCAGTTGCTGTGCATATTTCTCCGGTGTCATCTTCCCGCTGGTGATAAACTGCCCGTTCACCCTGCCCACGGAATCACAGTCCGTATCATAAGCTTTGTCATATATACTATATGGATTCAACATACAGGGAACTCCCTGGATTCGCTGGACACTGTCAAGCCACTGCTGCGCCATATATCCATCTTTGACCCGGCTGAAAAAAGTCTTGTTAACCTTTTCCGGATCCATCATCTCCGGATGGATGTATGTGGCGTACACAGTATCCCGGTGCCAATCCCGCCTTCTGACAATTTCCTCCATATATCTGTTCACTTCTGCCGGGTCGGCATTGCTGTTTCCGGTACAGACAAACCCTGTTTCTATATTGATCAGCGGAGGCTGGGCAGCATAAACCCGGTAAGGAATCATGTGATCCCAGTTGTATAGTTCCCGGCTGCCTTGTGCTTTTCCGCCGTCGTATATACAATCCGCGTTGGCAAACAGCTCCCGGAGTTTTTTCTGCTTCTTCTGGGTAAGCGGTTCCTCCTTCGCCAATCTGGTAAACAGATTCTTCGTCCGTTCCAGGAGACCGATAAATTCTTCGCTGGTAAACCGATACGGTTCCCCGGCATATTGTCGCTGGCATACCCAGCTTTGCAAAAGCATACCCAGAATTTCTCCCTGGACGCACAGTTTTTCATTGCTCCAGTTATACAGAAGACAGAACCCCTCATGTGGGGTATCCAGATAGACTTCCGCAAAATCCAGGAACTCCTCAAAGGATGTCGGAGGTGTTCTGTCCCGGAACGGAGAATCGGCCCAGGCACCGGGCACATAAAAAAGCATGGCTTTGAGATCCAGGCCGCCCTCTATGCAGCCCCAGAACTGCCCATCTTCCGTCACCAGGTATTCCCTCAATGCTTCCCGGACAAAGGGCGGCATCGTTTCAAAATCCCGAACCAGATTATCACTCGGAGTAAACGGTACAATAGCACCCATCTTCTTGAGGGTTTCGAGTGAATCGCCATCATAGACCTGAATCAGATCCGGAATCCTGCCCGACCGGATTTCCTCCTGAAATTCGGAGAACATCTCCTCTCTCCAGGGATCAAAGTCATAGTTATCATCATGACGCTCATTAAACACGTCAGCCAAGCTTGATACATCTATGCGAAAATCTTTTTGCTCAGCCATAGCATTGACATAAGGCATCATAGCCAGTGTCAACACAACCGCCGCCAGCAGGACACAGATTCGTTTTTTCATTCTCTCCTCCATGTTTTTATCATTGAGCAGTTTCAGCCCTGTCGTTCATCTCATCCCATTTTGCTGCGAAATCTGCAGCGGTAACCTCCCCATTCACAAGTTTCCCGAACAAAACCTCTGGATCTTCGTCGATGTGGCTGTTTAAATTTTGATAATCATCGGGAACAATGGCTGGAACGGCGTATTTATGGATATCCCATATGCTGTCGATAAATTCCTGTGTGACCAGTTTCCAGGAGTATTTCCCCCCGAGTTTCTTCAGAATCATCTTGTTGAACCCTTCAACATCGACCCTGTCCGGATTAATGAATTCATAAATCAAAGGTCTGATTTCCCTGGAACAATACGCTTCCCGACCCGGAATAATACGTTCCAGCAGCTCTGCCGCACGATCTTCATACGGGCTGCCGGTGCGCACGCAGTAAAAATCCGCCATGACATGAATCAGCGGTGGCTGGTCCTTTGTGAGCCGCCATGGAATCAGGCTGGCATAGGTTATGGTATCCAGGTTGTTGCCTGTAGGTCCACGACTAAACAGATTGTCCTGAAACAGCTGGCGTCCTTTCTGGTTTTTCCTGCCCTTTTCCACTTTGAGCAGTCTGTTAAACAGATCCACCGTCCGCTCCAACAGCCGGATAAACTCCGGATTGTTATATCTCAGTGGAATCTTCGCATAATTGCTCTGTATGGCCCAGCATCTCATCAGAAGGGTCACAACCCACAGCCTGCCCCACCAGCCATCAGTAGCGTCATGAATAAAGCAGAAACCGTCATGGGGCGTATCCAGATAGATTTCCAGGAAATCCAGCATTTCCTCTATGGATGAAGGCGGAGTCATATCCCGATACGGAGAAGCTTCCCAGGCATCCGGTACATAAAACCCCAGAGGTTGTACTTCCAGATTGCTCAAATAGCCTGACAGCTTGCCGTCCTCTGTCATCAGGTGTTCCCGCAGCACATCCTGCAGATACTGCGGCATGGCCGCCATCTCTTCCTTCATCAGCTCAGTAGGTTCAAAGGCTGCAACCATTCCGGCCTCTTTGAGCGCGAAAAAGTCATAGCCACAAATATCAGGTGCGGAATCTCCTTTTACCAGTTCCATAATAGAATCTGTACAATCATATTCAATCGGCGGCTGCTCCAGTCCAAGCATTTGGGACCATTCCTTCGCCAAACTCTCGCCAGTTTCATACACAATGAGGGTTTCCCCATCCTTTTCTGCCCAGGCTGCACAGGCCGGGATCAGCATCATCGCCGCCAGCAGAGTACAAATCAATCGTTTCATATTTTCCTCAAAAAGGGAGCGCCGCTGTCCGTCCGGGCAGCGGCGCTCCCGGCTGTGATTATTCTTCCTCTTCTTCCAAAGGGAGAATTGTTATGCTTCCATCCGGCAGGGACAGGTTATGGATTCCTGTTTCATCCTTCATGGACATGATGAGCTTTTCCGGAATGCTGTCTACAGAAATCAGTCCCATCATGCTAACCTTCGGCCAGTTGTCCACGTTGATGTCATAACTCAGGTTCAGTCCCCATGGATACTCATTCCCGTCAGCGTCGAACCATTGTGGGCAACCAAAGGCGTCCATATCAGCCTCTTCTCTCGCGGTAAAGTCAGTGAAAAGGTACAGCCCCGCAGGCGTCAGCTCACCGTAGACGGCGTCCAGCGTCAGGCCGCTGACAGTATAGGGTTCCGGCAGGGAATAGGTTACGGTATCCGTCGGTTTTGAAACCCGGATGTTCAGTTCCGGGCGCTCAATGAGTACCTCTTCCTTTTCCTCGCCGGTCTGCAGATCCACTTCCGCAACCCGCAGGAAGAATTTCAGGGGCAGTTCATCCCCCACCTTTTTGCTGTCCAGCATCTGCATGCTGTAGTATGTCATGGAGCCGTCATCATTATAGAGCACATCCTCCATCGCTTCCCCGCCCCAATAATCGGAATCCAGGTCCAGGATCCCCCGCATAATGTACAGGGGGCAGTTCATCTCCTCCGCGGCGGAAATCCAGTTCGTGGAGGGATCCAATCCCAGGGATTCCGCGTATTTCTTTCCGTTTTCCCCGCCTGCGTCAATGGAGTCATATTGGCTGCCGCTCATGGTCATCAGTGCCCGGCTGCCGTCTGCCATGGAAATCTTGACGGAAGCCATCGCGGTGTGACTGTCGGCATAGAGCTGCTGCACTGTAAAGGCAGCAGGTCCCACAACAAAATTCTGTTTCTCAGTGGACTCCAGGATCTCCACGGCGGCCTTAGGCACCTTGGTACCATAGAAAATGGAGTAGAAATCATTCCATCCGAAAATCTGTCCGGCGGCATAGGCCACCGCCATCAGGGCAACAATAATACAGGCTGCTATTAAAACTGTTCTTGCAGTAAATCGTTTCACAGGTTGTTCCTCCCTCAGGCCGCTGAGAGCAGTGGTCAGCCTGTCATGACATTCGTCCGTCATCGGCCAGAAGGCGTTCTGCAGGTCTATCTCTTTCATATCGCGCTTCATTCCGCTTTCAGCTCCTTTCTCAATGCGTCTTTTCCCCGGTTGAGCCGGCCCCGCAGGGTGGTCATGGGAATCCGCAGCACATCCGCGGCTTCCTCATAACTCATGCCTTCGCAGTAGCACAGCACAAGGGGCAGCCGAAGTTTTTCCGGAACGGCTCTCAGCGCTATGGCCAGTTCCGGGTCCGGTGCTTTCGCATAGGTCTGGGCGGGAATCTTCTCCAGTGGAACGACATTCCGGTGCCTTCTTTGTATGTCATAGCATACGTTGATCAATATGCGGATCAGCCACGTGCGGAAATACTTTTCCTCCCGCACCTTGCTCCGCTTTTCCCAGGCTTTGAGTGACGCGTCCTGCAGCGCGTCCTGCACGTCGGTCTCGTTCCGCAGGATCGACCAGGCTACCCGGTACATCGTTTCCGAGCAGGCTTCGATCTCCGCGATGAAGAATCCCTTGTCCACAGTATCATGCCTCCGGTTTTGTAACGTTACATACATTAGACGTATGAGAAAGGCAAATCTGCATGCCCTCATCAACTTTTTTATTTCCGGAATGAAAAAACAGCTGCCCCGCCGGTCTTTTCAGGCCTTTACGGGACAGCCGTATCGTTTATCTGCCGGCAGCTTTGCCCGGTTTCCACGAACGCTTTCTCATCCCAGCAGATCCGCCAGCTCCGCGAAGGAATTGACGATGGTGCCGGTATACTCTTCCCCGTCCCGGTTGAACAGGATCGGTTCAATGCCCAGTTCAGCCGCTGTGATCAGGTTCTTCACGCTGTTGTCCACAAAGCAGCATTCCTCCGGCTTTTTACCCGTCTTCTCCAGCGCGATCTCATAGATCTTCCGGTCCGGCTTGCGGCACTTCACATCCCCGCTGACAATCTTATGGGTGAAATACTGATCCAGGTCATGATGCTCCGTTATCCAGGCGCTCCATTCGGCCACATCATTGGAAAGGAGCACAAAGTCATACTGCCTGTAATACTTCTCCGCAAACTCCCTGAATCCCGGGTCCAGCGTAAGGAAGTTGTTGATATAATTGATCATATGGAAGCGCGGAGCCTCAAATCCAAGCCGCGTCAGGAACTCGTCCGAGGTCATTTCCCCGTTCGCTGCCCTGGTAAAAAGCTTTTCTTCCCTGAACTGCCTTGTCAGCCGGTCATACTCTGCCTGATCAAAAGACTTGAATGTATAAGGGATGAAATTGCCCTTGCTTTCCTCCAGGATCACCCCGTACATATCCAGCAGGATTGTCGTAATCTTCCTCATGGCGGGCACCTCATTTTCCCCGGTTCAGCATTGCCTCCAGGCGTTCCCTGAGTCTTTCTTCTCCCTCTTCCCCAAGTGCTTTGTGGGAAGAGTCCAGGTATTCCTGTCCGATCCATTCACGGTAGGTTTCGGTCATTTCCGGATAAAGAGCGTCCAGCAGGTACTCGTCAAAAACCAGCACCTGGTATTCTGCAATGTCATGGGATCCGTCCGCCATAAGGATATTCCGGTTCATCAGCGGGTCCGTGACGGAATGGGTGCATTCATGCAGGTACTGCAGGAAGCAGCCTGTAATCTCCTCCGGTTTTTCCGGGAAGGTCAGGTAAACAATGATTTCTCCCGGCTGAAAAAATGCCCGACCGTTCTTCCGCAGGCTGTATGAAAACAGCACCGAAGGTTTCATCTCCAGGTTGTTGAAAAAAGCGCTAACCCGGTCCGTGAGCGTCCGGAAACGGTCGTATACCTTGTCCGTCTGCGGCGCCACCTCTTCATGATGCGCTGTCCACCAATCATAAAACCTTTCGGAGACCCTGTCACAGATTTCAATCATCGGATCCACAAAGGCTTCCATGTCCCGGTCTGTCAGCTGGCCGCAGGAGACCAGCGCTTCCCTGAACTGCTGGGTGTTCTTCACGGCCAGAGGAATAAAGCCGGTAATCGCCAGCCGGTCAAAATTCTCTTCATAATACTCCGTCAGTTTGGGCGGGATACCCGGAAAAATCCCCAGTTTGCCTGCCATTTCCGCCGTATATTCAGGATCCGATACGTCCGCGGCACAGTCAATGGGCATATGTGCCAGCAGATAGTAGTACAGATCCGCGAATCGGTTATACCGGAATTCTGTCTGTTGTCTGGTGTCGCCGTTGTTCATGGTGTTTCCTCTCTCTCCCGTGTCGGCAAAGGATGTGCACGCAGTCAGTGCCAGAACCAATACCAGCAGCAGGATCCCGGTCTTTTGCACTTTCTTCATTTAACTGATGCTCTCATTTCTTTCTGATTTGTTTTGCCTTGTCCGATACGCTTCTGGGCTGCGTTCCCTTCCCGTCCCGTTCTGTTTCTTTCCGTCCGTTTCCGCCGAGATGCAGGGAATCAGCTGTGTTCGCCGTTTATCATACAGGCGTCAGCCTCCTGAATAAAGGATGAAATCGGAAAAATAGAGCACCTTTTCCCGCCTGTTTTTTCATTTATTGCATCCAGACTCTTGACTTGGAGTTTACTTTAAGGTTTAACATGGTAATGATTGATACAGATCACTGTAAATAACCTGTGAGAGGAGACCTGTCCTTGACTTCCCTTCAGATTCGCAAACTCACTTATGCCGCGCTGTTCCTGGCGCTTGCCCTGGTTCTTCCCTTCCTGACGGGCCAGATTCCCCAGATCGGCTCCGCCCTCAGTCCTATGCATATTCCCGTCCTGCTCTGCGGCTTCCTGGTTGGCTGGCCCTGGGGCCTGGCGGTTGGTTTCATTGCCCCGCTGCTGCGTTCGCTGATCTTCGGCATGCCCGTCATAGTTCCCGGTGCCGTCGCCATGGCCTTTGAGCTGGCGGTTTACGGCCTGGTTTCCGGTATTCTTTACCGTCTGCTGCCCAAAAAGAAATGGAGCATTTATGTCACGCTGATCGTCGCCATGCTGGCCGGCCGCGTCATATGGGGTATTGCCCGGCTGATCATTGCCGGCCTGAGCGGCAATTCCTTCACCTGGGCGCTCTTCCTGGCCGGTGCCTTCACCAACGCAATTCCGGGCATCATCCTGCACATTATCCTGATCCCGGTCATCGTCATGGTATTGGAGCACGCCGGTCTTTCCCTCAACAAATAAAATAGGTTCCGGATGAAAACACTTTACCTGGAATGCGCCATGGGCGCCGCGGGCGACATGCTCACCGCCGCCCTGGCGAAGGAGTTCAACCTTCCCCTGGAAACCGTCCGGGAAGCGGTGCGGAAAGCCTGCCGGTAACCGTTTCTGATAAACCTTGTTTGTCAATCCTGTTCAGGAAATCAGATAAATCATATTCATAAAGGAGGACATTCTCATGGAATTCAAAGACCTGATCGCCGCCCGCCGCAGCGTCCGGAGCTATCAGTCCGGCGTCTGCCACAAAGACCTGGAAGCCATCTGTAAAGCCGCCCAGCAGGCTCCCTCCTGGATGAACCAGCAGACCGCCCGCTGCTACGTGCTGGAAACGCCGGAGGTTCTGGAAACCCTGCGGGATGCCGCCCTGCCCGGTTTTAACAAGAAGAGCTCCGCCAACGCGGCCCTCATCGTCACCACCTTTGTCAAAGGCATCGTCGGTTTCGGCCCGGACGGCCAGCCTGTGGATGATATCGGCAACGGCTGGGGCATTTACGACCTGGGCCTGCATGACGCCTACCTGATTCTCGCGGCCAAAGACCTGGGCTACGATACCCTGATCATGGGCCTGCGGGATGTGGATCTTCTCCGGGATAAGCTGAACATCCCTGAAAATGAGGAGCTCATCTCCGTCATCGCCGTCGGAAAGAGCGACGCCGCTCCCGCCACGCCGCCACGCAAGCCCCTGGAGGAAACCGTTAAGTTCTTCTGACCCCACCGCATTTAAATGCTGAAAACTGCTTCCTGCCGGAAGCAGTTTTCTCTTTATGAAATGTCATCCTGAGCAAGCGGTACGAAGGGAGCGCAGTCGAAGGATCTAGTTTTCAGTTTTCAGTATTCATTCAAAAAGGAAGAGGGTATCGCCCCGACGCGATACCCTCTTCCTTTTTGCCCTGTTTTATTCAATTCCCCGGATATCGCTGAAGGGATACAGCACCGTCCGCGCGTGTCCGATAATCATGTTCCGCGGCAGGGATCCCTGGGACCGGCTGTCGTTGGAATTGTTCCGGTGATCGCCCATCACAAAGTACTCCCCTTCCGGCACCTCATAGGGACCGAAGTTGTTCCGCGATCCGCTCCGGTATTCATCCAGGATGTACGGTTCCTCATACTTTTCTCCGTTCACGTACAGGTAGCCTTCCCGCAGCTCCACCGTATCCCCGGGCAGACCCACCACCCGCTTCACAAAGTTGGTGTCGCCCCGGCCGGGATACCGGCAGATCACCACGTCAAACCGTTTCGGATTGCCGCCTGTGGTAATGCGGGCCGCTTTTTCCCTGGCTTCATCATCCTGCCAGGGGAAGGAAAGCCAGGTGGAGGCGTAGTCAAACTTGGTCACAAACATGATTTCCCCGTTGGACAGGGTGCTGTTCATGGACCCTCCGTCCACCCGGACCATTTCAAAAGCGAACGCCCGGATCGGCAGCGCGATGACAACCGCGGCAGCAATGGTCAGCACCCACTCCAGGATTTCCCGCAGGACCGATTTCTTTTTCTTCGTTTCTTTCTTTTCTTCCATGGGTCGTTTCCGCCTTTCACATCATCTGGAAGAAGGCATGGGCAGTGCAGACGGAAGGAAGAAGAGTCACCAGGGTTCCGAAGGCGGCAGCCACCACCCAGCGGATCACCGATGTGCTTTTCGGATAAGACAGCGCGGCCTGTTCCATCACAGCGAGTTCGTTTCCGCGCCGGATAATCCGGTTCAGGTATTCGTCACGCATCTTCTTTCATTCCTTTCCTCATCTTTCTGCGGATCCGGTGCAGCCGGACGCGTACCTGGCCGTCGGTCAGGTTCATTTCCCCGGCGATCTGCTTTGTGGATTTCCCTTCCAGGGAAAACGCCAGCAGCAGCTGCCTGTCCGTTTCATCCAGTCCCGCCAGCAGGTGAATCCGGTTCAGCCGGTCCCACCGGCTGATGTATTCTGCTTCCGCGGACGGAACGGGCGGATCGGGCAGCTCTCCCGGGAGTTCCGGAAAGCGTTTCCGCTTTCGCAGCTCGTCCAGGCAGATCCGTTTTACAATCGTGTACAGGTACGCGGAGAAGGACCGTCTCTCGTCTATGTCCGTCCTCACGGCATAGAGCCGGGCAAAGGCCTCCTGCACGGCGTCCTCGGCGGCCTGGGAATCATGGAGAAGGCTGCAGGCGTATGCTTCCGCCCCGGAACGCCAGCGCGCAATCAGCTGTTCCAGCGCGTCCGCGTCTCCGGCTTTCAGAAGCGTCACCAGTTCCTGATCCCCGGCCATCCGTTTCACCTGCCTTCTTCACTGATATTACGAATGAAAAGCGGTAAATGTTACAGGTTCTCCAAAATTTTTTTATGAAATGAAATCCGCCAGGGCAAGGGCGATGCTGAAATGCCCCACGTCATGCTGGCCGCCGTTGGAGTAGTCCTTGCCCCGTTCGTCCCATTCCGGCGCGTCCAGCAGGTCTCCGCTGGTGAAGAACGGATACAGTTCCAGGCCCCGGAAGTCGCACATGGCCTGCGTTCCGGCACACTCCATCTCCACGGAGATGCAGCCGTCCGCCTTCCGCTTTTCAAAGTTGTTCCGCGTCTCCCGGTAGAAGGAATCCGTGGTCCAGGTTTTTCCCAGCACATAGGGGATGCCGTTGGCCTTCATGCATTCCGCCACGGTCTCCGCCTTGCCGACGGTCACATAGTCCGCCGCCGGCGCGTAGTGGTAGGAGGTTCCCTCGTCCCGGTAGGCGGCGGTGGGCACCATCACTTTCCCGTGGGCGATCTCCTTGTTCAGGCAGCCCGCCCCACCGAAAAGGATGAATTTGTCGCAGGCCATTTCCGTCGCGGCGTCCTCCATCAGGCCGACGGTGATCGGCGCGCCCACATAGGTTTTGTAGAAGGCGAACCGCTTGCCGTTTTTCTCGATCAGGTAAACCGGCGTCCGTCCCGTGGCGCACCACAGGGAGGTGATCTCCCCGGAGGCATAGTTCTCCGCCACATATTTCTCTATTTCATGGGAGAACGTCACAATGCAGGCGTCCACCGCCGGGGCGTTCTCCTTCCGTACCGGATTGATGATTGCCGGGGACAGGTTATCAAAAGAATCAGTGATCATGTCTTTTTACTCCTTTGTCTTTCTCGTTCCTTTACGGGGTTTATTTCAGCACCGGCTTCCAGTCGTCCGCCGGATCAAAGAACAGTTCCGTATAGTCCCCGTCCGCCATAATCCGCATCAGCTTGTCCATTTCCCAGATCCAGTGGGCCTTCAGCACTTCATCCTTTTCCATCCAGAAAACCTTTCCCTCGTCGGAGGAAACCAGTTTCCCGGAGAACCGGTCGGTTTTGAACAGGAACACCAGGTACCGGCTTCCGTCCTCGTTGATCCATTCCTTGATCCCGCACAGCTTCGGGTTTTCAATGGTCAGTCCCGTTTCTTCCTTCATTTCGCGGATCACGGAATCCACAACAGGTTCGTGTTCCTCCACATGGCCGCCGGGGAAGATGATCCCGCCGGCGCCCTTGCCGGTCTTTTCCTCCACCAGCACCTTCGTACCGTCCTGGATCATGCAAAGGTTGGTCAGGATCACCCGTTCAGTTCGTTCCATCTTCGTTTTCCCCGCGGTCCAGGTCAAATCGGTAAACCATGACCTGCCGCAGTCCCCTTTCATACATATCGTGATCTTCCGGAATATCAGCCGTTTCCAGATACTCCCCGTCCGCCAGCTCGCAGGTCCGGGAGGAAGCGGTGTTTGTCGGATCACAGGTAATAATCACATACCCCAGCCCGTGCTTCCTCGCCTGCCGGAACAGCAGCCTGCAGGCCTTTGCCGCGTAACGGTGTCCCCGGTAGCCTTCGTCGATGCCGTAACCGATGTTCCCGCCGATGTAGAGCCGGTCGTTGTGGCCGATCCGCAGGTCGCACTGCCCGATCCGCGTTCCGTCCGCCAGGCAGATACCGAAGTAATAGGCCGGCACCCAGTTTTTCTCCGGATTCCCTTCGGCGGTTCTTTCCAGCCGCAGCTGGATTTCCCCATCCTTCAGGTCTTCTGTATCGTAAAACATATTCCGTTTCTCCCTGTTTATTCCCTTTTTTCGTTTTCCGTCTGGGCAACTGTGCACAGCCTGCCCCGCAGGATATAGCCGATCTTCCGGTAGCATTCATTGGAGGCCGCGTATCCCGCGTCGGTATAGAGCATGGCCCGGAATCCTTTTTCCAGCAGTCTCTTCGTCACCCGGTAAACCAGATTCTGGGCGTAATGCTTCCGGCGGTATGCCTCCACCGTAAACACCGGTCCGACGGTCGCCGTATCCCCGTTCTGCTTGTACCCGCAGCAGGCCACGGTCTTCCCGTCCGCGTTCTTCCAGAAAAAGAATTCATTGTCGTTGATGCCGCTCTCTGCCCGCTCCAGGCAGTGTTCCCTGGTCACGTCCGTTTCCCCGATATCCGGATAGAACCGCGCATACAGATCGGCTGCCTCTTCCAGATCCTCCGGCGTGCATTTGTACATTTCCCCGTCTGCTGTCTTTTCCGGGGCAGTGGGTTCCGGGCAGTCGTAGGCATACATCCGCATCAGGTATCCGGCCTGCAGGCCTGCTTCGCGGGCTCTGTCCAGGAAGTACTCCGCCAGTTCCTCCTTGATGTTGTACCGGTAACCCTCCGCCAGCGGACGGCAGCTTTCCGCCAGCTGCCAGGCGGCTTCCTTCTCTGCCTCCGTCAGGCCGTCCGGCGTCCAGATCCAGACCGGATAACAGGGTTCCGAGGAGCACAGGATCAGCTTTTCATGGTCGGAACGGATAATGTCACACGGTCCCTTCAGGATCCTGTCCAGCACCTGGAAGGTGCAGTCATCCTGTTTCAGCAGCTCAAAATCCTGCTCGTTCACAAAGTTATCCATGTCTGATCCTCCTTATTCCTCCAGGCTGATCCAGTACCGTTCCAGCCAGATCTGCTCGTCCGGTTCCCATACGGCGGATTCATATACGCCGCCGTTTTTCAGGATCGTCCTTTTGCTTCCTTCATTACCCTTTATGCAGGTAATCAGCACCCGCTTCAGGCCCAGTTCCCTGCACAGGGGCAGCGACGCCTTCAGCATCCCGGTGGCATAGCCTTTCCGGCGCTCGCCCGGCACAACGGAATAGCCGATGTTTCCGCCGTACTTTTCCAGGTATTCGTTGAACTGCGGCCGGAGGCTGATCATACCGACAATCTTTTCATCCTCTTCCCGGATATACAGGTACTGCCGGCTCAGCGTTCTCCCCGGGGGAAGCAGCTCCGGAGTCCTGCGGATCTCCAGGTGATCCAGCCAGTCCTGCGTCTTTTCATATTGCCGCAGGGAATTGGTTCCGTCCATGGATCCGCCGTATTCCAGGAACTCCTTCCGGTACGCCTGGATCTGCGCGTCATATTTCATGGAAGGCTCTGCCAGTTTCATACCGTTCATTCCTTCCCGTCCTCTGTTTCTTTTCCGAATCCGTTAAACCAGGCCCGCTCCGCAAATGCTCTCTTCTTCGGCGCATTCGGCGCGGATTCCATCTTTCCCACCGGCAGGATGCAGACCAGTTCATATCCTTCCGGCACGTTCAGGATCTCCGCGATCCGGTCGCAGATCCTGTCCTCGTCGGTAATATGCCCTTCAAACCAGCAGCTCCCGTATCCCAGGGAGGCAATCGCCAGCAGCATATTCTCAATGGCCGCGGAATAGTCCTGGGTGGCAAAGCACCGGTCCCGGAACGCGTTGATCCGCTGGCTCAGCACGCAGATCATGGCCGGCGCTGTCTCGCATACGGGCGGGTCAATCACCGCGTTGATCTGTTTCAGGATCTCCGGATCATCCACCGCGATCAGGCTGGTGGTCTGCTTGTTGCAGCCGGAAGGCGCCGCCAGCCCCGCTTCCAGGATCGTCTTCAGGTCTTCCCTCGGCACCCTGTCCGGCCTGTATTTTCCCCGGTAGCTCCGGCGGGCCGTAATCTGCTCCGGCAGGGTTCCCTTCAGGGACATCACATAAATCTGGCAGGGGTTATCCGCGTCCCAGACTTGCGGAATCACTTCCAGTTCCCGGAATCCCAGGCCCTGGTAGAACCGGTTGGTCCGGTCATAATCCTCATAGAGGCCTTCCGCCACCGTCTTCACCTGCATGAATTCATATCCCGCGGCAACCGCGTATTCCTTCGCTGCTTCAAACAGCGCCCTGCCGGTTCCCCGGCGGTGCAGCGCCTTCAGTACGCCTGTTACCGCCAGCTCAACGGTAGCCTTTCCCGTTTCCTTCAGGCACAGGAAGCCCACCGCCCGGCCGTTCCGTTCAGCCGCTGCAAAAAACCATTTTCTGCATTCCCGGATGTACTGTTCTCTGGACTCCGGAACCTCAAACCATTCCGGCAGGGCTTCCAGGATTTCCCGGGCAATCCGGGACTTTTCCTCCGGATCCGTCACCTGCCGGATCGCCGGTGGCTCAATCTGCTTTTCCAGCCGGTAAAGCTGTTCCTCGTCAACGGTATCCTTCCCGTCCTTGAAGTCATACCCCAGCTTCCGGTAGAACGGCAGTCCGGTAATGGAAGCCGGAATCTCGATCCGGTTTGCCCGTATGCCGTACTCATCCTTTTCCAGCGTCTCCACAATAGCCCTGCCGATTCCCTTGCCCTGCCATTCCGGATGGACAAAGATTGTGAACAGGCTGCTTTCATCCTCTTTGCCCCAGTAGGGGCCGATTGCGCCGCACCCGACAATCTGTCCGGCCTCCTCCGCTACGTAGAAATGGGTCCAGGAAGCCCGCTGCAACACATGCTCCGGCGTTTCTGTCTTCACCAGTTCTTCCATCATTTCCGCGGAATAGTCCCTTGTGTTTGAAATCCGGATCGTGGTCACAATCAGTTCGGACACTGCCTGCGCGTCCTGCTCCGTAAACCTTCTGATAATCATTCTTTTCCTCCCCTGTTTCTCATCCGCATTTGGATATGAAAAAAGCCGCTTACCTGTCAGAGATAAGCGGCTGGCCGATTCGGGTTTTTATATACCGGGCTGCTCTTCTCCGACTGCTGAATCACCGTATACGGAAATACCGCGGACGTGCATTTCTTCGTTCGCGGAAATCATAATCAGTTCAGAACCAATTCCGTTGCGGTGCATGAGAAGGCGTTCCTTTCTTCAGGATTTGCTTGACTATACTACGGGACTGTTCGCAGTGTCAATACCGGAATTGCCTTTTTGTATCCGGATTGTATTTTTCCAAAAAAATAAAGTTTTTCTTCTGTGAATTTTGGAGGTTTTGTTAACCATTTTGTTAACCACTTTTAAGCTGATTTACGGAATCTTTTTGGATTTCATGTGTGGCTTACAAGCCTTGGTTTACAAGATTTCGCATATTTTGAGCAGTCTTGACAATCTTTGAGCAGTTGATTAATATGTAAACAAACAAGGTTAATTTGTTAACCTAAATAACATATTTACAAGGAGGTCCCATCATGAAGAAGATCCTGTCTCTGGTTCTGGCCCTGTGCATGCTGCTCGGCCTGACCTCTTTCGCCTCTGCGGAAGAAACCCTGCCCACCTTTGATCAGATCGTCCTGGGCGAGAATGCCGATCTGACCGCGAAAATCCACTTCGCCTATCACCGGACCGACATCCCGGACAAACTGAACGGCTATGTGGAAGAGTTCCGCAAGATCTACCCCAACGTGGAGATCGAGTATGAACTGATCACCGATTACGCTGAAAACGCCCTGCTGCGCGTTGACAACACCGACTGGACCATCATGGGCATCCCCACCGTCCAGAAGGACGAACTCTCCAAGTACTTCGTGCCGCTGGGCTCCCTGGAAGTGCTGGACGGCCTGTATAACTTCATGAGCACCCAGTCCTTCGAAGGCGTCTGCTACGGCGTTCCCTCCACCGGCAATGCCAACGGCGTCCTGTACAACAAGCGGATCTTCGCGGAAGCCGGCGTGACCGAGCTGCCCAAGACCCCCGATGAGTTCATCGCCGCCCTGAAGGCTGTCAAGGAAAAGACCGACGCCATCCCGCTGTACACCAACTACGCTGCCGGCTGGACCATGGGTGCCTGGGACGCCTACATCGGCGTGGCCGCCACCGGCAATCCCGACTACATGAACCAGATTCTGGCCCATGCCAAGGATCCCTTCGCGGATCAGGGCAACGGCACCGGCCCCTACGCCGTCTACAAAATCCTGTATGACGCTACGGCTGAAGGCCTGATCGAAGACGACTACACCACCACCGACTGGGAAGGCTGCAAGCCGATGCTGAACAACGGCCAGATTGCCACCATGGTCCTGGGTTCCTGGGCTTTCACCCAGATGCGTGACGCCGAAGGCGGCGAGCATCCGGAAGATGTCGGCTACATGGCGTTCCCCATCTCCATCGACGGAAAGCAGTATGCTCCCGCCGGCGGCGACTACAACTTCGGCATCAACGCCAAGGCCTCCTATGAAGAGAAGCTGGCTTCCATGTACTACCTGAAGTGGCTGACCCACGAGAGCGGCTTTGCCTACAGCGAAGGCGGCGTCCCGATCGACAAGAACGGTCAGTATCCGGACCTGTACGCTGCTTTCGACGGCATCGACATGCTGTCCGACACGGACGCTGTGGCCGGCGAGGAAACCCTGCTGAGTGAAATGAACGCCGAGTCTGAACTGAACTTCAACAACGGCGGCAACACCAAGGTGCAGGAAATCATCGAGCACGCCTTCAACCACGACAAGTCCTTTGACGACATCATGGCTGACTGGAACGCCGCCTGGAGCGACGCGCAGGCCGCCCTGAACGTGGAAGTCAAATAATCCAACTCCTCCATAACGGAATCCGTGCAGCCGGATCACCGTTATCTCCACCGGGCGGGCCCGGGAAACACTCCCCCGGGCCCGCCTTCTTCTTTCAACCGGAAATCACCAGGGAGGTGCGTCTCCAGTGAGTATCGTCAGTACCGTGCAGCCGGATCTGCGCAGGAAGAAAATCAACGGACAGAAACTGCTGGTCATCTTTCTGTTCGCCGTGGTTCCGCTGTTCCTGCTGATCCTGTTCACCTACATTCCCTTCGCGAAAATGATCCAGTTCAGCTTCCACAACATGAGCTACACGAAGGACAAAGGGATCGTCGGCTTCGACAATTACCTGCGAATCTTCACCAAGTCCGAGTATGTGGACGCCATGCTGCTGAGCCTGTATTACATGGCCGGCGCGGTGGTGCAGCTGGCCCTGGCCCTCTTTTTCGCCTCCATCCTCAGCCTGGAGCGGCTCCGGGGATCCGGGATCTATAAGGCGGTCCTGTTCTTCCCCTTCCTGGTCAATGGTATCGCCATCGGCTACATCTTCAAGTATTTCTACACCCACGGTTTTGTGCTGGATAGCGTCCTGCAGGCCCTCGGATTCCCGCTGGAACGTCTGCCCTACTGGCTCCGGGATCAGAGCGTCAACAACTGGTCCCTGGTCTTCACCTCCGTCTGGAAATACTGCGGCCAGAATATGGTGCTGTTCATCGGTGCCATCGCCTCCATCGATCCCACGCTTTATGAAGCCGCCACCATCGACGGGGCCAACCGCTGGCAGCAGTTCAAGGCCATCATCCTGCCGGGCATCAAGACCGTGTTCATGCTCAACCTGATCCTTTCCATCACCGGTTCCCTCTCCGCCTTTGAGCCTGCCTACGTCGTAGGCAGCATGGGCGCCAACGGCACCGCTACCTTCTTTATCAAGATCCACCAGATGGCTCATGTGTCCCAGAAGGTCGGCCAGGCCTGTGCCATGGCAATGGTGCTCATGGCGCTGATCCTGCTGTTCACCGTGCTGCAGCGCCTGTTCTTCCGGTATGTGATGAAGGATTCCGACAACACCTTCAACGCCAAGGCCAACAAAGCCAAGGCGCTGTGGTAAGAAGGGAGGCCGCACGAATGTCTGTTGTGACCCACGCGGTCCGGGAAACCAACCGGAGCGCCCGGATGAAGCGTACCGTGATCAGGACCCTGGAATATCTGGCCCTGTTCCTGGCCTGCTTTATCGCGCTGCTGCCCATCTGGTCCTCCTTCACCACCTCCTTCAAAGGCGCGGAGGAATATGCCACCACCAATGCCATGACTCTGCCGCGGAACTGGTTCAATTTCGGAAACTATGCCCAGGTCTGGACCCAGGGCGATATGCTCCGTGCTTTCCTGACCTCCGCCTCCGTGGTCATCGTCGTGGTCACCGTTTCCGTCATGATGGGTTCCATGCTGGCCTATGTACTGAACCGCTTCCGGTTCCCGGGCAACGGGCTGATCCGGAACCTGTTCATGATCGCCACCCTGATCCCCGGCATTGCCATGCAGGTAACCACCTATCAGATCATGAAGGACCTGGGGTTCCTGAACTCCATCGTGGGCTACATGATCCTCATGAGCGGCACCGACGTCATTTCCATCTATATCTTCCTCCAGTATTTTGAAAACCTGGACGGAGCCCTGGATGAATCCGCCGTGCTGGAGGGCTGTACCTACTTCGGGGTATTTTTCAAAATCCTGCTGCCCCTGACCAAACCGGCCATCATCACCGTGGCTGTCCTGAAGGGTGTGGGCGTTTACAACGAGTATTACAGCGCCAACCTCTATCTCCAGTCCAATTCCTGGCGCACAATCTCCACCGCCCTGTACTCCTTCTCCGGTCCCTTCAAGAGCTCCTATAACATCATCTGCGCCGGCGTTCTGCTGACGCTGATCCCCAGTCTGGTCATCTTCCTTGTCTTCCAGAAGCAGGTTTACGCCGGCCTGGCCAGTGGTTCCGTGAAGGGCTGATTCTCTTCCCTGCCTCAATTGACATAATCCGTCTTTTCCTTATAATGAAGCGTGAGGTTAACAGTATGGTTAACAAAGAATCCCCCGTGTTTATATCCGAAATCCGCGAGCACCTGGAGCAGAAGATTCTTCCTTTCTGGGAAGCCTTGAAAGACAACGCTTACGGCGGTTATTACGGATATGTCGGGAGTGATTTACAGCTGAACCGGAAGGCAGACAAGGGCTGCATCCTGAACAGCCGGATCCTGTGGTTCTTTTCCGTTGCCTCCGCCGTGCTGAAGCGGCCGGACCTGCGGGTGTACGCGGATCATGCCTACCGTTTCCTGGACCGCTTCGGGGATCCGGAAAACGGCGGCCTGTTCTGGTCTGTCACCTATGACGGCAAACCGGCGGATACAACCAAGCATACCTACTGTCAGGCCTTCGCCGTCTACGGGCTGGCGGCCTATTACCGGCTTACGGGCAATCCCGGGGCGCTGGACAGGGCCCGTTCCCTGTTCCGGGTTATGGAAACAAAATGCCGGGACAAGGGCGGCTACCTGGAAGCGCAGAAGGCGGATTTCACGCCGGAAAGCAATGAAAAGCTGAGCGAGAACGGCGTGCTTGCCTCCCGGACCATGAACACGCTCCTGCATGTCATCGAAGCCTATGCGGAGCTGTACCGTGCCCGTCCGGATGAGCAGGTCCGTCTTGCCGGAAAAGCCGGCCTGCAGCAATGCCTGAAGCAGATCATGAATCCGGTAAAGCGCCGCCTGGAGGTGTTTTTCGACGCTTCCTGGCGTCCCCTGCTGGACATGCAGAGCTACGGCCATGATATTGAGGCCGCCTGGCTGCTCTGGGACGCTGCGGAAACCCTGATCCTCAAAGCGGAGGATCGCGCCCCTTACCGGGCCATGTGCCTGGAGCTGCTGCGCAGCGTCACAGAACGCGGCCTTTCGGACCGCGGGCTTCTCTATGAATCCGTAAACGGCGAGGCAAGCACCTACCGGGCCTGGTGGCCCCAGGCGGAAACCATGCTGGGCTTTGACTTCGGCCTCCGTCTCACGGGAGATCCGGTCTGGCTGGAGCGGATGATGCAGCAGTGGGATTATATCCGCAGGGTCTTTGTGGATCCCCGGGACGGCGGCGAATGGTTCAACGAACTGGACGAAAGCGGTGCTTCCCTCGGCAAGCCCGAGGCGGACGAGTGGAAGTGCCCGTACCACAACGGAAGAATGTGTCTCCGGCTGATTGGTGAATACGCCGGAGCAGGAGAAAGGACTGGAGCAATTGGCAGACAGGAAAGCAACAATGCGGGACATCGCCAAGGCGGTGGGGACCAGCGCGGTCACGGTTTCCAAGGCGCTGGCGGGTAAGTCCGGCATGAGCGAGAAGCTTCGCTCAAAGATTCTGAAAAAAGCGGATGAGATGGGTTATGAATACCCGCGGGGAAACCGGCTGGTTCTCCGGGAGCATCTGGAGATCGGCATTCTGATCCCGGACCGGTATTTTGAGCCGGATTCCTTCTACGCCATCCTCTGCAAGCAGCTCATCAAGAAGCTGGCGGACATGGGTCATTTCGGCCTGTTGGAAATGCTGTCCCCTGAAAACGAGAGGCAGCTGACCCTTCCCAACCTGATGACCTCCGGCCACGCGGACGGGCTGATCCTCCTGGGCGAGCCGTCCAAGGCCTATTACCGCAAGATCGCCCAGGCGGGCGTTCCCATCGTGTTCCTGGATTTCTATGATGAGCAGGCCAACGCCGACGCCGTGGCCAGCGACAACAGCTACGGTGCCTACCGGCTGACCAGCCACCTGATCCGCCGCGGCCATACCGAGATCGGCTTCGTCGGCAACATCAAGGCCACCAGCAGTATCATGGACCGTTTCCTGGGTTACTACCGGGCCATGCTGCTCAACGACCTGCAGGTTCGTGAGGAGTGGATCCTTCCGGACCGCGGCCTGACGGGCGGCCTGGTGGATCCGGTCCTGCCGGAGGAACTGCCTACCGCTTTTGTCTGCAACTGCGACATCACCGCCCGGATGGTCATCCGCCTGCTCCGGGAAAAAGGTCTGCGGGTGCCGCAGGATGTCTCCGTTACCGGATTCGACGATTTCCCCCTCGGCGGTCCCGGCGATGTGCCGCTCAGCACCTTCCGCATCGATACAAACGGCATGATCGAGCTGGCCATCAAGTCCCTGCTGGAGCGCTGTGCGGGCGTCCAGAAGCCCTTCGGCCGCCTCGTTGTCGGCGGACAGCCGGTGTACAGAGACTCGGAGATTCCCTGTACCAATTCAGAATTATGAATTCAGAATGAATACTTTTCATCATTCTGTTTATCACTCAGAAATATGGTCTCAGTAGCTAATAATTCTTCATTCTTCATTCTTAATTCTTCATTTGTCTAAAGGAGTAATTACAATGTCTGAAATCAAAATGCTTAATGTCGGCTCTCTTCCTTCCATTCCCTGGCAGGATCGGCCTGCGGATCTGAAAACGGAGACCCCCGTCTGGCGTTATTCTGAAAACCCGGTGCTGGGCCGTAACCCCACGCCGGAAATCGCCCGCATTTTCAACAGCGCCGTGGTGCCGTGGGAAGACGGCTATATCGCGGTGCTCCGGGGCGAGCAGGTCAACGGCGTTCCCTATGTTTACCTGGGACATTCCAAAGACGGTATCCACTGGGACGTGGAACGGGAAAAGGTTCCCTTCACCGATGAGGACGGCAGCCCCATGATGCCCCACTATGCCTATGATCCCCGCCTCGTCAAGGTAGAGGACACCTATTACATCATCTGGTGCGGCGATTTCCACGGTGCCTCCATCGGCATGGCGAAGACGAAGGATTTCAAAACCTTCACCCGCCTGGAGAATCCCTTCATTCCCTTCAACCGGAACGCCGTGCTCTTCCCCCGGAAGATCAACGGAACCTTCCGTCTCTTCTCCCGTCCTTCCGACAGCGGCCACACACCCTTCGGCGATATCTTCCTCAGCGAGAGCCCGGACATGGTCTACTGGGGCAAACACCGCCATGTGATGGGCAGCGGCGGAGAATGGTGGCAGGGCGTCAAGATCGGTGCCGGCGCGGCTCCCATTGAAACCACCGAAGGCTGGCTGCTGTTCTACCATGGCGTCAGCTCCACCTGCAACGGCTTTGTGTATTCCATGGGCGGCGCCATCCTGGACATCAACGAGCCCAGCAAGGTCCTGTACCGCTGCTCCAATTATCTGCTCACGCCGGAAGAACCCTATGAAGTCAGCGGCTTCGTGCCCAACGTGGTCTTCCCCTGCGCCACCCTGCAGGACGGAGATACCGGCCGCATCGCCATCTACTACGGCGCGGCGGACACCCATGTCGGCCTGGCCTTCACCACCGTCGACGCGGTCGTGAACTACATCAAGGATCACAGCGTCCTGCATCCCGGCGACGATGAAGCGAAGCACAATTACTGATTCCCGAATCAGTAATTGTGAAATGAAGAATGAAGAATGAAAAATGAAGAATTCTGAATTCTTCCAACCGCTTCAAAGGAACACCACTGCGTATGGATGTCATTCTGAGCAGGGCGAAGCTCTGAGGACTGCCAGTGGCAGAAATCTCGTCAGAGCTGAGGTCAACCGAAGCAAGCGAGCTGCCCAGTGGGCAGTCGTACCGACTGAGGTTGCGGACAAACGAAGCGGGCGCGTCGAAGAATCTCAACATTATAGAATGTCATCCTGAGCAAGCGGTACGTAGGGAGCGCAGTCGAAGGACCTCGAACGTTATTCGGAACAACAGTACGTTTAGTGTGTCATTTCGACCAAGGGCACATAGTGCCCGCGTGGAGAAATCTCCTCCGGAGATGTAAACCTTCAACGCATCCGGAACACCATTGCGTCTGTATGTCATCCTGAGCAAGCCCGCTTGCGGGCGCGTCGAAGAATCCCCTTCGTACCAATTCACAAGAATGACAAAGTCATTCATCCACCATTATTCATTTTTAAGTTTTCATTTTTCAGTTTTCAGTAGTTCTCCGCTGCAGCGGATCATCCTGAATTCTGAATTAATAGACAAGGATATCGTATGAAAAAACGCAGCTTTTCTTCCCTCATGGAGTCCTACGAGCGTCTCCTCTCCCGCCCCAATCCGGCGGACGAGCACTTCTACAACGGACTCTTTACCCGTTACCGCAATCCCGTCCTGACCCGGGAGCATATCCCGCCCTTCTGGATGTATGACGCGAACCCGGAAACCAATCCCTTCATGATGCAGCGCCTGGGCGTCAACGCGACGATGAACAGCGGCGCCATCAAACTGAACGGCAGGTACTGCCTGGTCGTCCGGGTGGAGGGCATGGACCGGAAAAGCTTCTTCGCCGTGGCGGAAAGCGACAGCCCGACCGAAGGCTTCCGTTTCCGGGATTATCCCGTCATCCTTCCGGATACGGTCCAGCAGGAAACCAACGTCTACGACATGCGCCTCACTGCGCATGAGGACGGCTGGATCTACGGCGTCTTCTGCTCCGAAAGCAAAGATACCCACAGTGCGGATCTTTCCGCCGCTGTGGCCGCAGCCGGCATTGTCCGGACCAGAGATCTTGAGCATTGGGAGCGCCTGCCCAACCTGATCACTCTCAATTCTCCCCAGCAGCGGAATGTGGTGCTGCATCCGGAGTTTGTGAACGGTCAGTATGCCTTCTATACCCGTCCCATGGATGACTTTATCGAAACGGGTTCCGGCGGCGGTATCGGCTTCGGCCTGTGCAGCGATATCACCCGCCCGGTGATCGATAAGGAAAAGATCATTTCCCGCCGGAAGTACCACACCCTGACCGAGTCCAAGAACGGTGCGGGCGCTGTGCCGATCAAAACGGACCGCGGCTGGATCCATATCGCCCACGGCGTACGGAACACCGCCGCCGGACTGCGGTATGTGCTCTATGCCTTCGCGACAGCCCTGGATGATCCGTCCCGGCTCATTGCGGAGCCCTCCGGCGTGCTGCTCGGACCTCTCGGGCGGGAGCGTACCGGCGACGTCAGCAATGTGGTCTTCACCAACGGTGCCATCGTGGATGATGACGGCAAAGTGTATATCTACTATGCCTCCTCCGATACCCGCATGCATGTGGCGGAAACGGATCTGGATCGGCTGAAGGACTATGTGTTCAACACGCCGGAGGATCCCCTGCGCAGCGCGGACTGCGTACGTCAGCGCGCGGACCTGATCCGCGCCAACCTGGAATACCTGAAGGAAAGAAGGTAAGTCCATGCTGAAACCGGCTTCCCTGTTCACCGACGGTGCGGTGCTGTGCAGACGCAAGGAGATCCGGATCTTCGGTTCCGCCTCCGGCGTTCCGGCTGTGACCGTCCGGCTGATCAGCCGGGAGGGTGCCCTGCTGGGTGAAAACTCCGCTCCGGTGGAAGAAGGCCGTTTTCTCGTCACCCTTCCCCCGCAGGAAGCGCAGACGGGCTGCCGGCTGGTCTTCTGTGCAGGAGCGGAACTGGCTGAGGCGGAAGACGTGGCAATCGGCGAGGTCTTCCTGGCCGGGGGCCAGAGCAATATGGAACTGGAACTCCGCAACGCGGATGAAGGCCCGGAGCTCATCCGGCAGTATCAGGATCCGCTGCTTCGCTTCTTCAATGTGCCGAAGATTGCCATTTCCGGTCCCGAACACCGCCAGGCCAATGACAGCACCCGCTGGCAGGCCATCTCCCCCGGAAACGGCGGCGTAAACAGCGCGGTGGCGTATTTCTTCGCCGCGAAGCTCCGGGAGCGGATGCCGGATATCCCCGTAGGGATCATCGGCTGCTACTGGGGCGGCACCTCCGTCACCTGCTGGATGGATGAGGAAACCCTCCGGACTGATCCGGAAGGCACCCGCTATCTGGAGGATTATGCCGCGCTGGCCGGCGGCAAAAGCATGGAGACCTGGCTGGCAGAGGAAAAACAGTTCCAGGATACCTTCGGTGCCTGGAACCTCACCGTGGAAAAGTATAAGCATGAGCACCCCGGTGTGCCCTGGAACGATGTGATCGCCGCCTGCGGCCTTGTTCCCTGGAATCCGCCCGCGGGTCCCGGTTCTCCCTACCGCCCCGGCGGGCTGGCGGAAACCATGGTACGGGAAATTATTCCCGTCACCGTCACCGGCGTTCTCTTCTACCAGGGCGAGGAGGACACAACCAAGACTGATCATTATGATGAGTTGTTCACCCTGCTCATCCGCACCTGGCGGACCTGGTTCCGGGAGGAGGATCTTCCCTTCCTCTTTGTCCAGCTTCCCATGTGGATCGATTCCGGCGCGGCGGACACCTTCCTCTGGCCCAAGCTCCGCAAGGCGCAGGCAGCGGTCCGGGACGCCGTTCCCGGTACCGGCATGATCTGCCTCCTGGACCAGGGTGAATACGGCAACATCCATCCCACCGCGAAGCGCCCCGTGGGCGAACGTCTGGCGGAACTGGCCGGGGCCATGTTGTACGGCGGCGGAGAGCTTTCGCCCCGTGCGGAGGGGATCCGTCCGGAGGGCAATGTCCTGGCCGTGCTTCTGTCCGCTCCGGTGGAAATCCGGAAGGACGCCGCTCCCGGCCTGCTGGAAATTGCCGGTGCAGACGGCCGCTATGTCCCTGCGCAGGCGGAACTTTGCGGCGGTCGGCTGCTGCTGCGGGCTGACGGTGCGGAGCGTCCTGTACACGCCCGTTATGCCTGGACCGATTACGCCGCCCCGGTCAGCCTCTTCGGGCTGAACGGTCTGCCGCTGGAACCCTTTGATTTTTAAACATCCTGCGGGTTTTCGGACCCGCGCATAACAAACTGAACAACAAAACCGCTGTCAGGCGGATACCGCCTGCCTGAGCTTTGCTGTTGTTAAAAACGAGGAAAAAAGCTATGAGCATGAATGTCTGTCCGCTTGTGATGACCCCCGCCTTCCGCCATGGGGCGCAGACCCCCTGGGGCGGCCACGCCCTGAAGGAACTTTTCGGAAAGGATTCTCCGGAGGATATCACCGGCGAAAGCCTGGAAGTTTCCGCCCTGCCCGGGTTGGAAAGCCGTGTCGCCGGCGGGGAGTATGCCGGCAAAACGCTGCCGGAGATGCTTACCCTCTGGGGCAAATCCCTCACCGGTCTGGACGGGGACGGCTTCCCGCTGCTGCTGAAGATCCTGGATACCCGGGAATGCCTTTCGGTCCAGGTGCACCCGGATGACGCCTATGCCCTTTCCCACGAGGGAAAACTCGGCAAAAGCGAAGCCTGGTATATCCTGGACGCCGCGCCCGGAGCCGAGCTGGTATACGGTGTCAACACCCAGGGGCAGTCCCTGCGTTCCGTCCTGGACGCGGGAAAGCTGGAAAGCTGTCTGCGCCGCACAAAAGTCCAGGCGGGCGATGTGTTCTATATTCCTGCCGGTACCATTCATGCCCTGGGCCCCGGCATCCGCTGCTATGAAATCCAGCAGGCCAGCGATCTCACCTACCGTCTCTGGGACTGGGGCCGGATCGGAAAGGACGGTAAGCCCCGCCAGCTGCACATTGAACAGGCTGTCGCTGTTTCAAACGTCGATTCCCTTCCCGTCCGCACGGAAAAGACGGAGGATCTGCCCGGCGGCCGTTGCACCCTGCTGGTTGACGATCCCCATTTCCGGCTCTCCGCTTTTGATCTCAACGGCAGCCTGTCCCTTCCCACCGGCAAAATGCAGTTCCTGACCGCCACAGCCAAAGGCTGCACCCTGTGCTGGGAAGATCACCGGATTCCTCTGCTCCCCTGGCAGACCGCCCTCATCCCCGCCGCCCTCCCGGATATTTCTGTGGAAGGTGCCGGAAGGGTTCTTATTTCCCAAACCGTTTAAGCAACTAAAAAACCAACGGCTGCCATCCGGCAGCCGCTTAATTGTTAATCATACATTATCCTTTGCCTTAGCCTACGCCTCCACCTGTCATTTCGAGCGACCGAAGGGAGTCGAGAAATCTCCCCCGCCGCAGCGGATAATTCTGCATTGTTCATTCTTAATTCTTCATTTGGCGAAGCCACTGTCTCCCCGCCCGTCCACGTTCGGGAAACCGACAGGAACTTCATCATTCCCACGATGATAGGCGGAAACACTATATCATTCTGCATTCTTCATTCTTAATTCTTCATTTGTCATCGCAAAGCGACGACACTGTCCCTTACTACGGTCGAAGACCGCATTAATTCAACAAAACCACTTCCGCAGTTCTCGGAAGTGGTTTTTTCGCTATTTTTCTGTATTCATTAATTCGTACTTTCAGTACTCTGTCTTCACTTTTTCCACCCCGTAAATATCCTTGAAATACTGTTCATCCTTCGGTGTCCGCAGCACCAGCACCTCTGTAAAGTGCCCGTCCTCTTTGTTCTTGAATCCCGCCACCTTTTCCCCGGTACAGATGGAGCTGCGGATTACCGCCTCCTGTTTTTCCGGATCAAAGGGAATACCCGCAATCATTCCCCTGCTTTTATGCGCGCCGGGATCCTGCTTTTCCCTGAAAGCACCCACACCCAGGCAGATCAGCACGATGATTGCCAGTCCGATCAGCAGCCAGGAAATCCAGCCCATATTTCCCCCTCCGTTCGATACAGCGTCCCATGTTTTTCATTTTGTCTTTCACCCGTATCATATCCCAAATCAGTCCTGATATCAATTCATCTCTGTCTTTTGATCCTTTTGGAACACCAGCACATCCTGTTGTCATCCCTTCCGGGACCCAAACTAACTAATTTACTGAACACAGCTTCCTTCCGGAAGCTGTGTTTTCCGCCATTATTCATTTTTCAGTTTTCAATCTTCAGTTTTAAGTATTGTTCTCTTCTCTTTTTGCTTTTTTTGTCCTCATCTTCTCTTCTCCGTGCCTTGTGCCTTCCTCCCTCCTCACTATAAAATGAAACCTGACAAAACATTCATTGCGGCACCTCGTCTGCCGAAAACAATATACTGCAGGAGGACACACCGATGGCCATGATGGAAAGGCCCCTCGTCCGGGAAACCGCCGGGGGAAAATGCTGGGAACACACCTTTGACCAATTCTTTCTGAAGGTCTACGTACCGGATAACGATATTGACGGCCAGACCAACAACTACGGTTTCCGCGCACCCCTGCTCCTGGTTTTCGAAGAGGAAAAGCAGGACATGGACAGCGCCGTGGACTTTGCCCGGGAAACCGGCCTGGCAAAGATCGCCGCAAACGTAGATTCCAGCGTCCTCTTCGTCTATCCCACGGCGGAAGGCGGCTGGGCCGGCGCGGATGAAAGCTTCTATGCCTCCGTCATCTCCGAGATCAAAATGATCCAGACCTACAAGGACGGCATTGTTGAAAACTTTGACTTCTTCACCCGGACCTTCAAGGGTTATTTCGTCCGCGGCGCCATCTTCCGCGCGGACATCTACAGCTTCGGTGCCTCCGCCGACTATGTGGCGAAGCACCTGCTGAAAACCCTGCAGGGCGAATACCTCTGGGGCCCCGGTGAAATCACCCCCGCCATGTGCTCCATGGAGCGGCTCAGCGTGGTGCCGGATGTGCAGCGCAAGGACATTCCCGTCCTCAGCGTCGGCAACAGCGCTGAAATCAACTGCGCCTTCGACGGCTGCGAGCACCTGCTGATCAAGGACAAAGCGGATTATGAAGCGGACTTTGACGCCTTCGTGAAGCACTTCAAAATGTGGTGCGGCAAGATCGAGCTGGAGCCCGATTTCAAAGCCCTGAATATGACCGAGGACGCCGGCTGCGTCGTCGTCAATACCTCTCCCGACAACCGGACCATCAAAGACGCGAAGACCCACAAGGTCGGCTACTTTGCCTATTACAACAACGGCCTGTTCGACAACGGTCCCGTGCCGCTGGTTCTCGGTTTCCACGGCGGCGGCGATTCCTCCATGTACCTGACCTATGTGGCCGGCTGGTGGGAAATCTGCCATCGCTACGGCTTCCTCTTCGTTTCCGTGGAAAACCACCAGAACGTTACCGCCACCGAAGCGGTAGAGGTCATTGAAGCCCTGAAAAAACGCTATCCCATCGATGAACGCCGTATCTACGCCACCGGCTTCTCCATGGGCAGCGGCAAAACCTGGGACTGCTATCAGGAATATCCGGACGTCTTCGCCGGCATCATGCCTGCCAGCGCCCTCTTTCCGGTTTACAAAACCTTCTGGGGCGGCCCGGCTACCGACCGGCTCAACAAAACCGTCCCCGTGCCGGTCTTCTATTCCGGCGGCGAGGAATCTCACCTGCCGGAGCTGCCCTTCCATTCCGATACGGCACTGGAGCGGGTGCAGTATGTGGCGGAAGTCAATCAGCTGAAAAAGAAGTTCGACGGTGTCTCCTTTGAGCAGAAGGAGTCCTGGGAACATCCCATCTGGGCCATTCCCGGCGACAAAGTGGAAAAGATCCCGGATCCGTCCCGCGGCAGCGTCCTCACCGTTCATTATTATGAAAGCGAGGATGGCGTCATCCGTACCGCCTTTGCCAGCGTCAGCGGCCAGATCCATGAATGCCGTCATCACAGCTGTGAGAACGCCTGGAAGTTCATTTCGCAGTTCACCCGGTAACCCCTTTGCGGTTTCCTGCACGGGCCGCCTGTGCAGCTTTCCTCTTTTCCCGGCCTGGTCATGCAGGCCGGGTTTTGTTTTACCGCAATTGTAATAATGCTGTAAATTGTACCGACAATCTGTTGACACTTTCCCCGCGGTGTGGTTAAATAGTCGCAAGATAAATTGCAGAAAGGAGCCGGAGATATGTTTACAGCCAACGAAAGATACCCCTTCCCGGAAAGCCGAGCGGTACTCTCCGGATCTGTCTGCTTCAGATAATCCGGTGATCATATGCCTTCTGTCCGCTCGCCCCTGTAAGGGAGGAGCGGATTTTTTCTTGCGGCAAATATATCTTCAGGAGTTTACCGATGGAATTCAAAGAAAGCAAGGATAATCCCCTGCACCGGGACTACGGTCTCTGGTCCAATACCCGTTTTGTGCTGAACCGGGCACGGAAATACTGCCCCCTTGTGTTCCTGCTGGGCTCAACGGACCTTTTCTGCGGTTCTGTGCAAAGCTATCTGGGCGGTTTTCTGTCCAAGTTCATCCTGGACGCCATCACCGTCAGCCTGCCCCCGGAGGAAAAGCAGCGCAGGCTCCTCTGGATCCTGGTCATCGGCTCGCTGGTTGCGCTCATTATCTCCTTCAGCAAAATCATCGCCGGCAGCATGGTCTGGCCCCGGTATATCTATGTCCGGACCGGCGTCATCCATGAGCGGGTGGCCAAAGCCATGCGCATGGATTATGAGCTGCTGGAAAGGCCGGAAGCCCTGGATCTTCACCAGCGTGCCTCCAACTCCACAGACGGTAACAGCAACGGTTTTGAGGGCATGCTGCACATCCTGCAGGATCTGGGCAGAAACGTGTTTACAACTATCGTTACCTTCGTGGCGGTCCTCGTCCTGGATTACCGGCTGATCCTGGCCCTGACCGTCCTGGGCATCCTCTCCTTCCTGTTCTACCGCTGGGTTCAGAAAACGGATAAAAAGGAAGTCTGGGACCGCCTGGCTCCCATCTGGCGGAAGGACCACTATATGGCCCGCGTCACCCAGCAGCCGGAATACGCCAAGGATATCCGCCTGTTCTCCATGGTTCCCTTCCTCAAAAGGAAGCAGCATGCTGTCTATGAAACCCGTGAGGAACGGATCGATTACCACCATAATCTCTGGAACCGGTATGTGCTCTTCAGCCAGGGCCTGAACCTGATTGCCCGGCTCCTGGTCTATACCGTGCTTTACTTCGCCGTCCTGCGGGAAATCAATCCCCTGTCCATCGGCAGCTTCACCCTGTACCTGGCCCTGGCCGACGCCTTCTCCGGCGCACTGGTCGTTTTGCTTCAGCGCTTCGGTGATTTCAGCCGTGCCTCCATGGAGGTGGATGACCTGCGCTCCTTCCTGGATCTCAAAACGGATGCTGACGGGGAATATCTGCCCCTGCCGGAAACAGATTCCCTGGAGCTGCAGTTCCACGACGTTTCCTACCGTTATCCGAAGGCGGACAGGGACGCCCTGTCCCACCTGAACCTGACCCTGCATCCCGGGGAAAAGCTGGCGGTGGTCGGCCTCAACGGCGCCGGCAAAACCACCATGATCAAACTGCTGCTCCGCCTGTATGATCCCACGGAAGGAACCATTACCCTGAACGGCACGGATATCCGGAAATACCGGCGAGAGGATTATTACCGGCTCTTCTCCCCCGTTTTCCAGAATGTGGAGCTCTTTGCCCTGCCGCTGGCGGTCAACGTCTCCATGCTGCCCATGCAGTCCACCGACCGGGAGAAAGCCGCCGCCTGCCTGCGGGAGGCCGGCCTGGAGGAGAAGCTGGACAGCCTCTCCAAAGGCCTGGATACGGAGCTGCTGAAAATTGCTTCTGAGGACGGTGTAGACCTCTCCGGCGGTGAAAAGCAGAAGCTTGCCCTGGCCCGCGCCCTGTATAAAGGCGCTCCCGTCGTTGTGCTGGACGAACCCACTGCAGCCCTGGACGCCCTGGCGGAAAAGCAGCTTTATGAGCGCTTTGACCGCATGATCGGCAAAAAGAGCGCCGTCTATATTTCCCACCGTCTGGCCTCCACCCGTTTCTGCGACCGCATCGCCATGTTCATGGACGGCCGGCTGGCGGAATACGGCACCCATGACGAGCTGATTGCCCGCGGCGGCGAATATGCCCGTCTCTTTGAGGTCCAGGCACAGTATTACCTGGATCATCCCGAAGGAGAGGAGGATGCCGAATGAAAAAGTTGAGAGAAATCATCCGCCTCATGTTCCCGGTAGCCGCAAAACGCTTCCCGCTCTTCTTCCCCCTGGAAGCGCTGAAGACCCTTTGCGATATCCTGAGGCCTTTTGTCGCCATCTTCACAACGCCCCTGATTGTCGATGAGCTGGTCGGCGGGCGGGACCTGACAAAGCTGTTCATTTACGCGGGCGTCCTCGTCGGCGGCGAATTCCTGCTGAACGCCATCCGCCAGCTTTCCGTCACCCAGCTGCAGAAATACAAGGAACGCCTGGACAACTACTTTAAGGAGCTGACCAGCGAGCATGCCATGGGCCTGGACTTCCAGCTGACCGAGGACAAGAAGATGCTGGATCAGCTGGAAAAGGCCAATACCGGCATGAGCTGGTATTCCGACGGCGTATACGGCATTTCGGAACAGGTGTTCATGTTCATCGGCAACGCCATCAAAATTGTCGGCCTGGTCACGGTTATCGCGCTGCACGCGCCGCTGCTGCTGGCGGTCATTGTCGTGTGCGTTCTGCTGCAGGCGGTGCTTAACATGAAGATCAACAAGGTGGAAGTCAAAGCCTTTGAGCGTCTTTCCAAGGTCAACCGCATGTTCGGCTATTACGGCTGGGAAATGACGGATTTCCGTTACGGAAAGGATATCCGCCTCTATGACGCCTCCCATATGCTCCTGGACAAGTGGGACAGTTTCGGGGAGGAAAGCTTTCAGGGCTGGAAATGGCAGGCGGATACTTCCCGGAAGTACGCTCTGCTCCAGGGTGCTGTCTCCCTCTTCGAAAACGCCTTCGTCTACGGCTATACCGGGCTGAAAACAATCGTCGGAGCATTCTCCCTGGGCATTTTCACCCAGATGCTTACAGCCACCGATTCCCTGTTCGGTACCCTCGGAGGCCTCGCGAACAACATCACCGAGCTGATGAAGAGAATCAATTATGCCTATGAGTTTGTGATCTTCATGAACTATCCCCAGGCCATGCCCAAGGGAGATAAGCCTGTTCCGCAGGGTCAGCACCGGATTGAGTTCCGCAATGTCTCCTTCGCCTATCCGAATACGGATCAGAAGGTCCTCAGCGGCGTAAACCTCACCGTGGAAAAAGGCGAACGCCTGTCCGTCGTCGGCCTGAACGGCGCCGGCAAAACCACGCTGATCAAGCTTCTCTGCCGGCTGTATGACCCCACGGAGGGCCAGATTCTCCTGGACGGAACCGACATCCGGGAATACGATTACGCCCAGTATATGAAGCAGTTCTCCCCCGTTTTCCAGGACTTCAGACTCTTCGGCTTCTCTGTCTGCGAGAACATCACCCTGAAGGACCGGGAAAACCTGGACGAAAAAGACCGGCGCTGTGTTTCAGGGCTGCTGAAACAGGCCGGTCTGGATAAGTTTGCTGAAAAGCTGGACAGCGGCGAGGATACGAAGCTGTTCAAGTATATGGATGAAGAAGGGATCGAACCTTCCGGCGGCGAGCAGCAGAAGCTTGCCCTGGCCCGGGCCCTGTACAAGGACGCGCCGGTCATCATTCTGGATGAGCCCACCGCCGCCCTGGATCCCGTGGCGGAGTATGAAATCTATAAGCAGTTCAACTCCCTGATTCAGGACAAAACCGCCTTCTATATCTCCCACCGGCTGTCCTCCTGCCGCTTCTGCGATCATATCGCGGTGTTCTCGGAAGGCCGGGTGGCGGAATACGGCACCCATGAGGAACTGGTGAATATCCCGGACGGCATTTACGCGGGCATGTTTGAAGCCCAGGCGCAGTATTACCGGTAAGCCCTTTACTTTTCCGGCCCGTACCAGGCCATGTCCGTGCAGTCATCCAGCGGGAAAACCAGCAGGGGCTGCCCGTCGATCATGTACCAGCCGAAATGCCTGCCCCAGGAAACATCCGTGCTGTGGGGCGCGTCCAGGTTGGTTTCCCGGATCACGGAAACCGTCACGCCTCCGTCCGGCGGCAGGGTGTTTTTATATCCCTGCTCCGCAATATACTCTTTGTACCGTTCATAATAGAATGGGCTGCCTCCGCAGTGGAGCACCAGCGGATAATCCAGCAGGGGAAGCGCTTCCCCTGCGTTTTTTTCACTCCATCCGAACTGCCGCAGCGTGCCCAGGTACATCATGATGTGGAAGGTTCCGTGCTTCACGCCGATCAGGTCTCCCGGCTTCAGGAAGGCCGCCCAGCGCGCCGGGTCGTTCTTCTTCAGCACGTCGCTGCCGATGCCGTGGGCCAGCATGTCTGAAATGGACGGATGCCGTTCCAGCCCCGCTTTTTCGTAGATCAGGTGGGTCATGCCCACACAGTCCAGCCCGCACAGGTACATATGGTCGTCCCGGTAATAGTTTGTCGTGGTACTTGGGAAAAAGCGCCGGAGAAACTTGTCCTCGCTGCCTCCGGCATAGTAGTAGGGCACGCCCAGCGGCAGGGAAACCTGCATCAGGCTGCCCGCGGTCTCGTCATAGTGTTCCACAAAGGTGCTTCCGTCCTCCAGCATGGACAGGCCCGCTTCGTACAGTGTGCTGTACTGCACCTTGTCCCGCGGGAAGTCCGGCAGCTTTTCCGCTGTGGTAAAGGTCAGCTGCAGGAAAACCGATCCTTCCCGGATCCGGATTCCCCAGGGTCCCTGCTTGAATACGGGGCTGATCTTCAGTCCCGCCTTCCGGTCCGCCAGCCAGGCGGAAACCGTATCCGTCACGTCCCACAGGTTCCTGCCCGTCATCACCTTCTGCGGATCCGCGAAGGTCTTGCCGCTCACCAGCGTATAGCGCAGTTCATCCCCTGTCGCGCTGGCTGCGTCAAAGCGCAGTGCGGCGCCCTGCAGCTCAAAGCCCGGCAGTTCCGCCAGCTCGTCCAGCGTGTAGGTTTCCTCTTCCTCCAGGTCAGTTACGCTTTTCTCCGGTTCCAGGACGATGGTTTTCTGGTTGCCCTTTTTGTCCGTCCCAACGAAGCCGTTCCCGCCGCATTTCAGCATCACTGTATGCGGACCCTCCGCCAGCGCGGCTCCGGCCAGCAAAAGCAGCACCACTGTCAGGATCGCCGCAATTTGCCAGCGGCGGATGGCGGGAAACAGGCTTTTCATCTCACGGACTCCTTTTGAATCAGGTTTTTTCTATCATATCATACGATGGCGGAATCGCAAATCTTCCCGCGTGGACGCTAATCTGTCTTTTGCAGCAAAAATCTTCCAAAAAACAATAAATATGAGGATGAATTTTCCTGCTTCACACGTTTGAATATCGAAGCGCCGGTTTAGTCATAAAAACAGTTACATGTCCATTGCCGGCATATGAAAAATAACCGTGGCTAAAGGTTGAGAGATCGCCTGTTTTACGTTACAATGATCGGGTTTCGTAATGGGTGATATCGAAACTGATATCCCGGAAAAAAGGCAGGAAAATAATATGCTGATCATGCCCCTGGTAATCCAGAACATCGAAAACGATGATGACCGGAATTATATGGAGCGGCTTTACCGTGAGTATGTAAGCCGAATGTACAGTATTGCAAGGAAATACGGTGCCACACATAACAATGAAGATGATATCGTCTCTGAATGCGTAAAAAGTTTGATTGAGAAAATCCATGAGCTGAGCGAAAAAGACAAGAGACAGCTGAGCGCATATATTTTTACTGTCGTAAGAAACAAGACTTTTGATTTCAACAGGAAAGCACATCGTGAACAACACCTGGTTCGTATTGATCATGTTGACGATCACGATAAATTTGAAGGACCTGATACAGTAGAAGGCCAGATCTTGCAAAGAGAAAAAATAGATATGATAAGAAACATAACGTTCCGACTTCCTCCGCTTGTCCGGGAAGTGCTGAGAATGAAATGCCAGGAACATTTATCCGTGTTGGAGATAACTGCACAAACGGGGCTCCCTGAAAACGAGATCTGGAATTGTCTCAGAAGAGCCCGTTATTTTATCAGAAAAAAAGCCGATGAGGAAGATAGCCATGACTGAAGAAATCAAAAGCTATACCGATCTTGATGAAGAGTATCTGGATTATCTGATTAAGCTTGCTTTTGATCTTGATGATCTGGAAAAATACCAGCAGATTATGGAAGAGTCAGAGGATCCTTCTGTCTCTGTGGATGAAAAAACAATAGAACTCGTATGGCAATCCGCGCAGGAAAAAGCAAAGCGTATGAAACAGGAGAAACAGAGGGAGCATCGCCGGAATGTCCGGAAACGTGTCATCCCTCAGGTACTGAAAGTCGCCGCCTGCCTGTTGCTTGTTTTCTGTATCAGCGCGCCTGTGGTCATTGCCACTTCAGCGGAAATCCGGTCTAAAGTAATTCAGTTGCTTGTCAATATTGACCGTGAAAACAATGTTGCGCATTTCGACTTTGTTGAAAATCCTGACGAAGCTTTCGCAGTGCCTGAAGGATGGACAGGAGAGTATTTCATTTCCTATATTCCGGAAAAGATGGAAGTCGTCCGAATCCTTGAACAAATACCATTAATAGAGTATCGGGATGTATCAGAGGCTGCTACGGTTTACCGCGGCTTCAGCTTTTCTGAGTGGAAGGAAGGAAGCGGCATAGGAGCCGGCACAGAAGATCTGAAGAGTTATACTGCAGATGTCAACGGAATACCGGCAACTGTTCTGGAAGGATATTCAAGCGATGGCAAGTTTTCTATCATTGAAGTCACATGGGCAAATGACGAGAGAATGTTTGACATAACCTGCAATGATATGACAGTCGATGAAGCATTGGCTATTGCCGGAAGCGTCCGAAAGATTATCAGATAACTCTCCTGAATGCAAAAAACAATGTAAATACAATACAATTTTCGCAAATGAAACCTCCTCTGACGTCTATATATGCAGAAAGATGTTAAAGGAGGTTTTCTCATGTTCAAAAAGGTTGCTTCGGTTCTTCTTCTGGTTGTCCTGTTGGTATCAATGATAACTTCTGTTTTCGCCAGTCCGGTGATGCTCTTTTCCGTGGGCGAAAACAAAATCGGTGCGACTATATCCATTTCAGGCGGGAAAGTGAAAGCTGAAGGAACTGTTATCAAGACAGCGCCTGGCAATTCAACAAACCTGACAGTAATACTTCAGAAAAAGAGCGGAAGAGGCTGGAGCGATGTTTCTACCGGGACCGGCAGCACTTATGCCTGTGTTTCAGAAGACGCAAAAAAAGGTGAAACATACAGGGCATATGTGAAATGTGTCATCAATAACTCAGATACCATTACAAAAACAAGCGGATCAAAATCATACTGATTATTGATATGACAGATTACAAAACTTCTTCAGGTAAATCAGCTGATGTGTCCGAACCGACCATCCGGTTCTTGCACATAAGAAAACACGCGGAACTGATTCAGCGCGTCGTTCTGCATGTAGGAAAGGAGTGACATTTCCCCAGGCCCTGCGCTAATCCGTTGTCTGCAGAAAATGCAGAAATCCTTGTAAAACTATGCCGGGCAGCATACATTGCGTAAGCAATGAACGTTCTACAAGGATGCTATCAGTATATTACACAAACAATAAAAAAGCAAAAAACAATATGAGGAGGTTCATTTTATGAAACGTTTAGTCTCTGTAGTTCTTCTGGTTGTCATGATCCTGACCGTATGCGCGACCGCTTTTGCCGCCGATTTTTCCACACCCGAGCTTGCTAAAAACGCTGTGAAAAATTCAGGTAACATCAAAAAAACAACCGGTAATGGTACTTCCGCTAAAGTGTCTGCAACAATGTCGAAAAGCAAAGCTACCTTCCATTTCAGGGTATGGAAATACACCGGTTGGCAGGCCTCTGAAGGAGCTCGTATTACTAATTCAGGTAGTGCCACATTGAAGACACTGAGAGATGGAAATGATGAGCCCCGGTTATGGAAAGACGTAAATTATTATCTTGCTGCAACTCACAGTTCCCAGTCCAAGGTAAATAAAGCCAGTAGCAGCGGCAGCTGGAATCCATAAGATGCAAAGTCATTCCATCTGCTAATTAGGTAACATTTTTGCATTGCACACACTGGCTGCTCTGCAGTCAGTGTGTGCAATGCACCCCGGAGGTCTTACTGATGAATAATAAAAGCCGTTTCCTTTGCTTTTCCCTGCTGATAATTCTTCTGTTATCTGCACATCTGCCCTCTGCCGCAGCTTCCTCCTATACTCCCCAATGGAAACATATACAGAGGGAGCTGGACTGCCAGGGACAGAAGATCGTCATTGACGCCATAACAGATACCAATCTTCCTGAAACAGTCTGCGAATACAAAGCTTCCTTGCGTGTAATGACAGAGGAAAAGCTTCGCGCCTTTGTTGCTGTTGCTGCTCCGGGATACGAAAACATGCCGTTGGTGTGGCCACATGCACAAGGAATTGATGCTGATCACGAGTGGACCCTGGATGATGAAGAAGCGGGTGTTTCGGCTTCACCCAGTATTGCTTTCGGTCTTGAAAGATACCATGAGACACGTGAAAAGCTTTCAGTTGGAACATTATTTGGTTCTTCATACATTTACAGGGATTCGATTGATCCGGCAACAGTCACAAACCTGAAAGATCTTTCTTATCCCGATGCCCTCAAATTGCTGGAACCGGTTCTGGCAGCCACAGAACTGACCCTGGGCGAGCCCCAGCTTGTCGAAGTCTACGATCTGAGCACTCTCTATTCCAATCAGAATCAATATAACGAAACATTTCATGAGCATCATAATTATACCTGGGAAACAGGTAACGAAATATATAAGATACAATATCCGGTTTATTTTCAGGAGCTCCCTCTCCACACTCATGGTGGACTCGTGATTGGTGATAAAAGCGTTGCTTATACGGCAATGAATATTGTACTTCAGGCAGACGGCACCCTTCTTGAGCTGCACGTTGACAATATCATAGACAATCCGGTAGCTGTCGGCCCGGACACAAAACCCTTATCGCTTGAACAGATTCTGGATGTATTTAATCAATACGTATCTTCCACTCTTTTACCGGATAATGTGGATCCTCGTGTCCGTCGAATTTCTCTGGAGCACCTCGTAAAGCAGCAGTATACCGGGGCTTTTCCGACCTATGAACTTATCCCGGTCTGGTGTTTCTATTTGCCTACAACCAATCCATTAACTCCTGAGAATGCGGATTGTATTCAATATTTTAGTGCGATCACAGGTGAATACCTGATGATGTACTGAGGTGTAATGATGCGGCACTGTCTGATCGATTGTAAGAAAGGCTTTCCTATGAACCATAAAAGACGTTTCCTTTCCTTTCTCCTGCTGATGGGCCTTCTGTTATCTGCTCATCTGCCGTCTGCCGGGGCGTCCTCCTATACTCCCCGATGGGAACATATCCAGAGGGAACTGGACTGTCAGGGACAGAAGATCGTCATTGACGCCATAACAGATACCAATCTTCCTGAAACAGTCTGCGAATACAAAGCTTCCCAACGTGTAATGACAGAAGAAAAATTACGCAAATTCGTTTCAGTTGCCGCTCCGGGATATGAAAACATGCCCTTGGTGTGGCCGCGATCACCGGAAAGGGATCCCTATTATGCGTGGAGCCTTAAAGATGAAGAAGCAGGGATTTCAGCCTCACCCAGTATTGCTTTCGGTCTTGAAAGATACCTCGAGGTAGATGAACAGCTTTCAATTGGAACATTATTTGATTTTGCACACTTTTACAAAGAACCGATTGATCCGAATATAGTAGTAAGCCTGAAAGGGCTTTCTTATCCCGAGGCGCTCAAACTACTGGATCCTATTCTGGCAGCCACAGAGCTGTCTCTGGGCGAACCTCAGTTTGTCAAAGCATACGATTTGGATGCTTTCACATCCAGTCAGAAACAGTATAACGAAACATTTCAAAAACATAATAGTTTCACCTGGCAGGCAAGTGATGAATTATATATATTACGATATCCGGTCTATTTTCAGGATCTTCCTCTCTACGCTCAGGGTGGACATATTATTGGTGATAAAATGATTGCTCGTACATTCCTGGATATTACACTCCGGGCTGACGGCACCCTTCTTGAGTTGCACGTTGACAGTATTATGGACAACCCTGTAGCCATCAGTCCGGAAGCAAAGCCCTTATCACTGGAACAGATGCTGGATATATATACTCAGTTTTCATCTTCCATTATTTTACCGGATTATGTGGAGCCCCGTGTCCGCCGCATCTCTTTGGAATACCTCGTATGGCAACATTATACTGGCGATATTCCTGCTTACCATCTTGTCCCGGTCTGGTGCTTTTATCTGCCCGATCTGGGAGCCTCTAAAGAACATAATTATGTTCAGTGCTTTAATGCAATCACAGGTGAATGCTTGAATATAGACTGAGGTGGAATGATGCGGCAATCTCTGATTGATATAAAGCACGGCATGTTAAATCTGCAATTTCATACCACCTGCTTGTGCAATGCCCCCAGGAGGTTTTGCTAATGAATAACAAAAGACGATTCCTTTGCTTTCTCCTTCTGATGACTATTCTACTATCTTTACAGTTGTCCTCTGCCGTAGCTTCCACCTATACTCCCCAATGGAAACATATACAGAGGGAGCTGGACTGCCAGGGACAAAAGATTGTCATTGACGCCATAACAGATACCAATCTTCCTGAAACAGTCTGCGAATACAAAGCTTCCCAGCGCGTATGGACAGAGGACAAGCTTCGTGCCTTCGTTTCAGTTGCTGCTCCGGGATACGAAAACATGCCACTAATAAGGCTACAACCACTGGAAGGCGAGGACGATAATAGGTGGATTCTGAAAGATGAAGACGACGGCATTTTCGCTTCGCCCAGTGTTGCCTTCGGTCTTGAAAAACAGCATGAGACCCTTGAACGTCTTTCAGTCGGAACATCATTTGGTTGCTCACACCTCTACATGGAACCAATTGATCCGGAAACAGTCACGCCCCTGAAAGATCTTTCTTATCCTGAAGCACTTAAATTGCTGGAACCGGTTCTGGCAGCTACAGAACTGTCCCTGGGCGAGCCCCGGTTCGTCAAAGTATACGATCTGGATACTTTCAATTCCAATCAGAAAAAGTATAATGAAACCTTTCATGAGCATTATAACTATATCTGGGAAACAGGTGATGAACTTTACAAGATACAATATCCGGTTTATTTTCAGGGACTTCCTCTCCACACTCAAGGAGGCCGTGTTGCTGGTGATAAAAGCATTGCTTATCCGGCTCTGGAAATTACACTCCAGGCAGATGGCACTCTTCTTCAACTTTACGCATCCAGCACTATAGACAATCCTGTAGCCGTCGGTTCGAAAACAAAGCCCTTATCACTGGAACAGATTCTGGATGTATATTCTCAGTTTTCTTCTTCCTATATTTTACCGGATTATGTGGAACTCCGTGTCCGTCGGATCTCTCTGGAATACCTCGTCTGGGAAGATAATTCCAAAGTTCTTCCAACCTACGAGCTTGTCCCGGCCTGGTGCTTCTATCTGCCCGTAACCGATCCGGGCGCTCCTGCTGAATATAATTATGTTCAGTTCTTTAATGCGATCACAGGTGAATACCTGGTAATGGATTGAGGTGGAATGATGCGGCAATATCTGATCGATTTAAAACGCGGTATTGTTAATTCGCGATTCCTTGCTGCCGTTTTACTGTGCGCTGCAATCTACTGGTTAGGCTCTCTTCCGGAAATCGGTGCGGACAATGTCCTGTATATTCTGGATGCCACTGTAGCATTCGGATCATTTTACCACCTGTTCCCTGTTGTGGCAGTGTTCCCGTTCGTGGCAAGCTTCCTGGAAGATCTGCACAGCGGGAATCTCCGGTTTACTCTACAGAGGATTGATGGAAACCGTTATCTGGCCAGAAGATTTCTTGTGACAGGTGTAGTCGGAGGACTGGCTACCGCGCTGGGTATGCTGGCTTTTCTTGGCGTTCTGCTGCCCGTCACGCATCCGCTTGCAAGCCTGGATTATGCCGAAGCTGTTTATCCTTACGCTGAAGCGCTTGTTCAGCAGAAACAATGGGTTGCTTACTTCGGACTGTATGCCCTGCTGCAATGGGCTTCCGGTTTTATGTGGGCCGGGATCGGCCTCATGTTTTCCGCGATTGCCGGCAAGATGCAGCTGGTCTATCTTGCTACCGCATTATTCATGGAAGTGCTGTGCAGGGGACTCTTTGCCATAGACAAAGAACATATCGTGATTTATGCAATGGGCGGCCTGGATGTGGAAACAATCGGCCAGCTTCTTCTTGAATCCCTTTCAATCTTTGCAATTCTCTCGCTGATCAGCTTCCTGGTCTTTATGGTTTTCGGAAAAAGGAGGCTTCGTTATGCATAAACAAGGCATATGGGCTATGACAGCGCTCCTTCTCCGGAGACTGCTGAAGCAGCCTAAGGTGTATCTGATTCTTTTGCTGATCGGTTGTGTGATGGATAATTACATCGGCGAAGCCCGTTCTCTGTATGCTTCCCATCAGGTCAGCGTCAACGGTTTCGGGTGCTTCGCCTGCGTCACTTCATATGATTACCTTCTGATGTGGCTAGCACTGGGGTTCAGCATATTGATTTCGGATGCTCCTTTTCTGACCCCTATGGAGACTTTTATCCATATGCGATTGACCGGGCGTTCCTCCATGGCAGCCAGAGCTCTTCACCTTTTGATCCTCAGTATTGTCTATGCGCTGGTGATCTGGATTATGACCCTTCTCATTGCCGGCGGAACACTGAAAGATCCTTATACATGGGATAGAGCACTGAATACCATGTCTTTAGGACAGACAGTTGGCGAAGCTTTCCTCTATGTGCCCCGTATCATTGTCAGTCAGATGACGCCTTTGCTTGCCTGGGCAAAAGCGCTCGTTTCATTGATTACGGTTCTGGTTGCCATTGGTCTGACAGTTCTTTTTCTTTCCACTGTCAGTGCAAAGAAACTGGTTATTAGCCTGCTTGGTCTGATGACCGTTCTCAATGCCGCCATCGGGTATATGCAGCTGAATGACATTCTGTATTTCTTCTCGCCCTTTTCCTGGTGCCGGCTGGAATACCAGCTGACCGCCGCGCAGTATGCAAATCGTCCCGGCGCCTTTTATTGTTATTTCGTGCCCTGTATTGTGATTATAATCAGTCTTTTCCTGCTGCTGTACGTTTCTGCTCGGCCCAAACAGATCAGCCGCAGTTTAAACAGGATGGAGGAGTAAATATGGAAAATCGGTTGGAACTAAACGGTGTTTCAAAAACCTTCAAAAACGCGGTCGTTCTGGATGATGTTCAGCTCGATATTCACGGCGGAAAAATCTATGGTCTGGTAGGAGAAAACGGCTGCGGCAAAACAGTATTAATGAAATGTATCTGTAATCTGATGATCCCGGATACCGGCAAAATCCTTCTGAACGGGAAAAATCCCGCCAAGGGTAGTTTCGGCGTCATCATTGAGACGCCCGGTTTTCTGAACGAGTTTTCAGGTTATCAGAATCTGAAAATGCTGGCGTCCCTTCGCCGCTCCGTTCAGAAAGATGAAATCATGAATATGCTTCGTATGGTTTCTCTGGAAGAAAATGCCCGAAAAAAAGTGCGCAGTTATTCCCTGGGTATGCGCCAGCGTCTGGGAATCGCTCAGGCGCTCATCGACAATCCACCCGTATTGCTGTTGGATGAACCGTTTAACGCGCTGGATGAAAAAAGCCGACATCAGGTATACAAACTGCTCGGGCAGGAAAAAGAAAACGGAAAAATCATCATCCTCTCCAGTCATCATCCGGATGAAATCCGTGATCTCTGTGACGAAGTGTATACTTTCCGTGATCATAAAATATGTAAACAGTAAAAGAGGCATGAATATGTTTGGAAGAAAATGTCTGGCCATACTCATGATGACAGTTCTCCTGTTTTCTTCTTTATCTTGCTCGGTTTATGCAGAAACTTCTGTTATAAACACTTCTGATGTAGAAGCAATCACCATTGATTGTGATCTTCCTGCCTTTGCTTTGGAATCACTTCCAGCGTATCATGCAAGCCTGCAAACGTGGAAAGGGGAATCCGTGGCAAGCTTTGAAAAATTCTATCTGAAAGAAAGTAATAATACCCCTGACGTTTATATGCTTGATAACGGGTTTGCTTATCTGTTTGATCAGGATACATTGGAAAGCATGGTTTTCCTTTGTGATCCGGGCGCCTCCTTTCGCTACATGAACGGCAGGGCAGAAATGAACTATGAAAATATGCTGGACGGTGCATATACAGAGGTCACTTATTCCTGTTCCGAAATAGAAAAGAATGAAATGCTTGCTGATGAATATTTTAAAGAAATCCCATTACTGAAGGAAAAAATGCTGGATTACGGAGTCTGTATGGGGAAACCCCTGCAGATGACCGCTTTTTATAACAGTGAGGAAGAAGCGTTACCCGGGATCAATGTGCAGCCGGCATATGTTGAGATCGCCTTTGCCCGGGAACTGAATGACATTGAGATTTTGCCTTGGGGTGTTCCGTTGTATAACGGGCTTTATTCCTCTCCTTCGTTTATCACGGTTTATATTGACGCGGATGGTATATCCAATGTCCTTGTCAGGCTCCTGTTTGAAGATATGCTTCCTGTAAACACGCAGCAGATTTTGACCGCGGATGAAGCTTCCCATTTCCTTAATGAATATTTCTCCAACCTTATTATCGATGAAAAGCCCCGCTTCAACCATGTAGCGCTTGAATATGTCCCTGTCCCGCATGATTATGCTTTTTCAGACATTGAAATCCTGCCTTCATGGAACTTTTATATGGATTATGAGCAGGATGACAGACGGTATTCTTTTTCCGTCAATGCTTTCACCGGTGAGATTTTATAAAAGCAGATATGATAATTCATTTTCCCTCATGATAAATGCTCAACAGATTGTTGACAGAGAGCCAAAAGAACAAGATTCTTCTGTTTCTCTGTCATCTTTTTGTTTATAATAGACAAGCACAGATATACAGCTCAAAAGCTGCATTTCCTGCGGCAAAAAATTCCCTGAAATTTTTTTATTTTTTCCTGTAACGAAATTCAGGTTTCTCCGTCTAACCCATGTATAAACCGGGAAGGAGGTGATGATGTGTGACCAACGAAACCTGCGAAAGGCTTTACAACGCTTACTATATGCGGGTCTTCTCCTACGTGATGACGCTGGCCGGCGACCGGCACGCGGCTGAGGAGATTACCCAGGAAGCGTTCTTCAGGGCCTTCTCCAAAAAATCCTCTTTCCGGAACGAATCGGACGAGGTCACCTGGCTGTGTGCCATCGCGAAGAACTGCTTCGTGGATGAAACGCGCCGCCGGAACAAAATCGCGCCGATTCCCGAGGACCTTCCCGCCGCGGGAAAGAGTATTGAACAGCAGGTAACGGACAAGGATTTCTCCTTCCGGATTCACACCGCGCTGCACACGCTGGACGAACCTTACCGGGAAGTCTTCGAGCTGCGGGTCTTCGGTGAACTGTCCTTTCTCCAGATCGGTACCATCTTCGGAAAGACAGAAACCTGGGCACGGGTCACATACCATCGGGCGAAACTGAAACTAAGTGAAAGGATGGAAGTTCATGAATAAAGAATGTGAAGTAATCCGCGATCTGCTTCCGCTTTACGTGGACGATGTGTGCAGCGGTACAAGCCGTGAACTCATCGAAGAACACCTTCAGGATTGTCCGGAATGCTCCGCCATCCTGGAAAAGATCCGGAAAAATGAAATCGAAAATAATCTCAGGGAGGAAAAAGATCAAGTGATTGAATATCAGGCGAAACGCTTCAAGCGCCGCAGCACGACGGTCGGTTCCGTCGTCTCCGGGCTGTTCATGGTCCCGATTCTTATCTGCCTCATTGTCAACCTGTCCGTCGGCAGTTCACTGGATTGGTTCTATATGGTGCTCGGCGGTCTGGCCATCGTAGCTTCCTGGACCCTGGTTCCCCTCATGGTGCCGCGGAACAAGCTCTTCTGGTCCTTCTGTGCCTTTGTGCTCAGCATCCTGTTCACCCTGGCGGTCTGCTGCTTCTACACCCACGGCAACTGGTTCTTCCTGGCGGCCTCGGCGGTTCTGTTCGGCTTCGCGCTGATCGGCCTGCCCTTTGCGGTCCGCGCTGAACCCGTCCGCGCATTCATCGGCAATTATAACCGCTGGATCCTTATCGGCGCGGTAGACCTGATCCTCTTCGCCAACATGATGAACATGATCACCCTGTACACCAAGAGCTTCACCTCCACCGTTTTCATGGCGCTGCTGTGCGCCGCGGGTGCCTGGCTCCTGTTTTCCACGATTAAAGATAAGAGAGGCGAATAATCCATGAATAGATCCAAACTGCTTACCGGTGCCCTTGTCATTGTCCTTGTGCTGCTTGCCGGCGGTTCCTGGCTGCTCTTCGGCAGCTCAACCGGCCTGAATTTCGCGAACGCGGACCAATATACCGCCGGCGATACCGAAATTTCCTCCGCTGTGGAGAATCTGGATATTGAATGGACCTCCGGCGCCGTCAATCTTGAATATCATGCCGGTTCCGGCGTCACCGTCTCCGAAACCGCCAACCGTACTCTTTCTGAAGATGAAAAGCTCCGCTGGTGGATGGACGGAAACACCCTGCGCGTGCGTTACTGCAAATCCGGCCTGAATATACACTTCAACCTGAACAAGGTCCTGACCGTGTCCCTGCCGGAAGGCACCGCGCTGAAAAAATCGAATATCGACGTGACCTCCGCCGATGTGAACGTCCCGAAGCTGGCTGCGGATGAAGTCCGCTTCGACTCCACCTCCGGCAATGTGAAAGCGGAAATCAGCACAAAGAAGCTGGACGCTTCCTCCACCTCCGGTGATATGGAAATCCGGCAGGACGGGGATATCCGCAGCGCGGTCCTCGTTTCCACCTCCGGCAATATCACCTTCACCGCCGCCTCCGCTGAAAACGTTGATATGAAATCAACTTCCGGCGGCCTTAACATCACCCTTTCCGGGGATGTGAAAAAGCTCCATCTGGATTCCACCTCCGGCACGATCCTTGCGGACCTGGCCTCCGCGGACAAGGCGGAGTTCGACTCCACCAGCGGCAACATGGATGTCACGTTGCAGTCCTTTAAAGACCTGGATCTGGACGCCACTTCCGGCAACATCACCCTGAAGCTGCCCAATGCGCCCGGCTTCACCCTTGACCTTGACGCCAAGCCCGGCAACTTCAGCAACAGCCTGGCCATGGAAAAGAGCGGCAGCAAATACACCTACGGCAACGGCAGCGCCCGCCTCCGGATTGAAACCACCTCCGGCGACATCCGGATTGAGAACTAAATAAACCAACCTCTTCGGGATCCTTCCCGGAGAGGTTTTTAATTCATAATTCATAATTCACAATTCATAATGATTTACTCAACTGCCAATCGTCTTCTGCTCACCTCAGCCTCCACTGTCTGTTAAGCGCAAAAACCATCCAGTCTGGCGGAATGTGACAACAGGGACAGACCAACTGTCACGTTCCTTTGGAATGATGACAGTTTGGTCTGTCCCTTTGTCACGTTCCTGCTCTCCTCAGCCTCCACTGTCCAACCCATTTCATTCAAAAGAAACCCTTTCCATTCGGAAAGGGTTTCCTCCGCCATTATGAATTATGAATTATGAATTGTGAATTTGATTATTCATTGCCTTTCCCCTCTTTCTCATCGTATAATATTCTCACCAAAGAACAGGAGGTCCATTACAATGAATGAAGTCTACGAATTCCTGAAAAAGTGCGGCACCTATTATCTGGCGACCGTGGAAGGCGATCAGCCCCGCGTCCGTCCCTTCGGTACCGTGGCTGTCTTCGAAGGAAAACTCTACATCCAGACCGGTAAAATCAAGCCCGTTTCCAAACAGCTCCAGGCCAACCCCAAGGCTGAAATCTGCGCCTTTGCGGACGGCACCTGGCTGCGCGTCGCCGGCAAGCTGATCCGGGACGACCGGATCGAAGCAAAGAAGTACATGCTGGATCAGTATCCTTCCCTGCAGGCCATGTATTCCGCCGAGGATGACAATACCGAGGTCCTGTACTTCGAGGATGCGACCGCGACTTTCTCTTCCTTCACCGCGGCTCCCCGCACCGTGAACTTCTGATTCCGTTTTCCGGTTTTTTCATGGTCGTGTAGCCCTCAAACCCTTATCCCACAACATGTGGCGGTTGACAGATGTCACCGCCGCATTTTAAAATAGAGGATGAGCCTGTACATCATGAAATATAACGAATTGGAGACGGTGAACATGAAATCACTTCTGTTCCGCACGTGTCTTGTCCTGACCATTCTGGTGATGGCCGTGGTCATTCTGCCTGCCTCTGCCGATACGGCGGATTATACCCAGCCTGATCCGGTAAGCTGCAATTATCCCTGGTGGGAGATCTGTCCCCCTGTTGTCACCAAAACCCGGGTGGTGGTTCGTCAGGCGGAAACCATGATTGAATCCATCCCCGCGGAAGGCTGGTGCTATACCGCCATCAAGCAGGTCAATGTCCGTTCCCAGCCCAGCGTTTACGCTACCCGCGTCATGCGGATCAAGTCTGCCGGAACGGAATTCACCGTGACCGCCCGGGCCAAGAACAGCGCCGGCGAAATCTGGTACGCGGTTCAGCTGGCCAACGGCACTCTGGGTTATATCCGGTCCGATCTGCTCAACACGGATCATGTCATCCTCCTGGGCGATCCCTATTCCTATGAGGCGGAAGTGAACACCCGGCCCGCCGCTGCGTCCGAGTCCGCGTCCAATGTGATCAACATCATCGCCCCGCCGGAAGTGCCCGCGCCGACGCCGCAGGTCATCTATGTGGTGCAGAACGCCCCGCAGCCGACGCCCACGCCCATCCTGGTTTACGTAACGCCTGAACCGGCGCCCGCCTCTCCCATGGTCACGCCCCAGGTAATCTACGTTTCCCCGCAGAAGGATGACTGATTCCCATTCGTATCAAAAAGGCGAAGCCTCATCGGCTTCGCCTTTTGCTTTATTCATCCTTATCTGAACAGCCTCGGCAGGAAGGAGCGGATGCAGCGGCGCCACACCGTCCAGTCATGTCCGCCGGGGAAGGTCTCCCGGGTAATATTCAGTTCCCGGCCCTCCAGGTAGGCGTCATCCTTGGCGAAGCTTTCCCAGTAGGTATCCTCCGTACCCATGGCGCGGTAGAATACCTTAAAGCTCTCGTTGAACTTCTCCGCCTCATGCAGCAGCTTCATGTGGGGCATTTCCTCGTCCGGATTCCACGGTGCCCGGAGGAAGCCGCTGAACAGCCCCGCGTAGCCGAACAGCTCCGGATTCGTCAGCGTGGTGACGCTGGTATGGAAGCTGCCCATGCTCAGTCCGGCCATGGCCCGGTGCCATTTATCCGTCAGCACATTGTAGTTCTTTTCAATGTAGGGAATCAGGTCCTTGACCACGATGTTCGGGAACAGGGCAAAGTCCCGGGGCTGGCTTTCATCCTTCGGCTTGGCCATGCCGTTGCCCATCACGATGATCATTTCCTTCATTTTGCCTTCCGCCAGCAGCCTGTCGGCGATCCGGCCCGCGTGTCCCTGGTAGATCCAGCCGGTTTCATTCTCGCCGTAGCCATGCTGCAGGTACAGCACCGGATAGGCCTTCGCCGGGTCATAGGCCGGCGGCGTCCACACCAGGCAGATTTCATGTTTTCCGGTCACGGTGGAGTAGAAATACCGCCGGGTCACCGCGCCGTGTTCCACGCCTTCCAGGTCGTCCCAGCCATCCATATCGGCCACGGGCACATCCACAAAGTTCATCGGCCGGCAGCAGCCGTATCCGATGGGCAGGTAGGGGCACAGCACGTCCGCGCCGTCCACCTTCAGGAAGAAATACAGGAATCCGGTTCCCATGTCAAAGGTGCCTTCCCAGGCGCCGTCCTCCACGGGAGACAGCGGGAAAAGGGTACCAAACCGGTCGATGACCACCTCGTTGGCGTCTTTAGCGATAATCCGGAAGTGAACCTTCCCGTCCGGCAAGACCTCCGCCCCCTGGATGCCGTCCCGGCCGGGTTCACCGAAATAAGGATCAAAGGAAACAGTCACGTCCAACGGCCATGTCTGCTGCATAAAATATCCCTCCTGGTTCTTTTTCTGTTTGCTCTCCTGTTATCCGAAAAAGGTACGGACAACAACACGTTGAGTCTACTGTAGCCGAACTGTCCCGTTTTGTCAAATTTACAATATTTGTCCCTTTTACGACAAAATATTGCCCTCCGTAAATCCGTTCAGATGCATGATCCCATAACCCGACAGTAACACGAAAGCGTTCAAAAAAGTGTCATTCCGACTGAAATGGAGGAATCCCTTGCTAACGCCGCAGGCGATATTTCATATTGAGCCGTTTCCGGCTCAATAATTCATATGGCTGAAGGCATTCCGCCTTCAGCCATAATTCATTCATAATGCAGAAATAAACATTTCTGCATTATGCCTTATTCAGCCTTTTCCACTCTCCCGGGTTCATTCCGGTTACTTTCCGGAACGCCGCGGCAAACTTGCTCGCGTTGGTATAGCCGCACTGCCCGGCCACGTCCGTCACTGTCAGGCTTTCCTTCAGCAGCAGGTTCCGCGCCTCCTGCATGCGCACCTGGGTGCGGTATTCATACACGGTCAGCCCGTACACCTGCCGGAAAACCTGCTGCAGCGTGGTCCTGTTCAGCTTTACCTTTTCTGCCAGCTTCTCTATGGAGATTTCCCCGCTCAGGTTTTCTCCCAGCAGCTTACGAACCTCGTGAACCTTCCTTGCCGTATCGCCGCTGAAATATCGGTACCTGTTCATCCGTCCGTCCCGGGTATCCAGCAGGGCTACAATCGCCTGCAGCGTCAGCAGTTTCCGGTGGTACTCCCCGTACCTTTCCGGCACCTGCATCAGTCCGGTGAAAATACTTTCCAGCATATCGTTTGCCGGGAAGCACAGGCAGGTTCTTGCCTGCTCCACATCCGCAAACAGCCGGTCGTTTTCAAAGGCTTTTGTGTCGAAAAAACGGTTCAGGGTCTCTGCCAGGTCATCCAGGAAAACCACAATGCTGATGCAGCGCATGCCGCCTTTTCCGATATGGCATTCCCGTGCGCCCACCCTGTTGTTGAAGAGCATCACGTCTCCTTTTTCCGCGCTGGCGCAGTGCCGGTTTTCCATTTCAAAGTCCGCGTGCCCCTCCACCATGTACATCAGTTCCAGGCTCCGCACAAGCTTTTTCATTTCCTGGAATACCGGCATATAGGCTTCGATCTCGGAGTAAATCAGCTCCACGCCCTTGGCCACATGATGGCAGCGCATAATGCCTTCGCCCATGTCGCTCTTCAGCCGGCAGGTGCTCTCGGTATCCTTCCGGCTGATCAGGGCCATGTACCGGGTAAACAGTTCCTTGGAACAGCTTCCGTTCACGTCCTGTTTTTCCTTATTCATCAGGCTAACGATCTTTCTTCCTTTCGGATATTCCCGAAGGCTTTGATCAGCAGCACAATACCGATCAGCAGCACTACGAGGTCAGTAAACATCTGTGCGTAGAACACACCCTGCACCGGAACCGCGAATACGGTAGGCAGCAGCACCACCAGGGGCAGGAACAGCAGCACCTGCCGCAACAGCGCCATGGCGGACGCCGCGCCGGCCTTGCCGATCGCCTGGAAGAAGGTAATGGCCAGAATCAGCACGCCGTAGCAGATATAGGTGGAGAAGAGCACCCGCAGCATCGGCGCGCCCTGGGCGCAGATTGCTTCGTCTGTAATGAACATGCCCAGCATGCCCTTGGGCGCCAGCATAATCGGCAGGTAGAACACCAGAGCCAGCACCGTGGCCGCAACCATGAATACCTTCGTAAAGGAACGCACCCGGTCATACTGCTTCGCGCCGTAGTTGGTGCCGATAGCCGGCTGGAAGCCCTGGCTGATACCCCACAGCGGGATGAACGCAAAGGACTGCAGGCTCAGGCACGCGCCCAGCACGGTCTGCCAGCTGCCGCCGCCCCACCGTTCCACCGTGTTGTACATAATGGTCTGCTGCACCATGGTCATCACCTGCATCAGCATGGCGGAAACGCCCACGCCGAGCACCGGTCCGACCAGGTTGCCGTGAATCTTGATCTTGTGGATTTTGACGTTTTCGCTCTTCTTCCGGAAGTACCACAGGGTAAAGCAGGCCTGCAGGAACTGGGAAATCACGGTCGCCCAGGCAGCGCCCAGCACGCCGTTTTCCTTCCCTATCAGGGAGATGAGCAGCGGATCCAGCGCGATGTTCAGCAGGGCGCCCGCCGCCATAATGCCCATGGCAATCTTCAGCTTGCCTTCGCCGCGCATCACCATGTTGGCGGACTGGGCAAAGTTCACAAACAGGGAACCGATGAACACAACCTTCAGGTATTTTTCGGCCTGGGCCAGGATTTCACCCTTGGCGCCGGAAAGGGAGAGCAGCCCGGTGGTGAAGATTTCGCCCACCGCTGTAATAATCAGGGACAGCAGCACGATCAGGGCGATCAGGTTGCCCATGATCTGGTTGACAGTCCCCTGGTCCTTTCGGCCTACTGCACGTGAAAGTACGGAGGCCGACCCGGTACCGATCAGGGTGGCGATACCGCTGTTCAGCAGTGTGAAGGGATAGGAGACTTTCACAGCCGTCATGGCCTCAGGTCCCACCATCCGGCCGACGAATACCGCGTCCATGAAGTTGTACAGGCCAATGACCACCATGCCGAGAATCGCCGGGACGCTCAGCGACAGCATGGTTTTGAAGACATTGCCGTTCAGGAGTTGTGACCTGGAATCCTGTTTGTCCGCCATAAGTTTTTCTACTTCCTTTCTCTGTTAGCTTTGACTAACTGATGGAAGTATAATGAAGTCCGTCCTTTCCGTCCACTCCATTCTGCAGCGAATGCTCCGTTCTGCAATTCGGTCTTTATTTCTGTTTCTTTCCCTGGTTGGCTACCGCTTCCATCCTGGCCTTCAGGGCTTCCTGGTCGCCCAGGTAATAGGACCGGATAACCCTGAAATCGTCGTCAAACTCGTACACCAGCGGCGTGCCTGTGGGAATGTTGACCCCGACAATTTCCTCGTCGGAAATCCGGTCGAAGTATTTCACCAGCGCCCGCAGGCTGTTGCCGTGGGCGGCGATAATCACCCGTTTTCCCGCCTGCATATCGGGTCTGATCACTTCGTTGAAATACGGCACCACGCGCTCAATCGTGGTCTCCAGGCTTTCGTTCGCGGGCAGCAGCGCTTTATCCACGTCGCGGTACATCGGCTGTTTCAGCGCGGACCTCTCGTCGTCCGCCTCCAGGGCCGGGGGCTTGACGTTGAAGGAGCGGCGCCAGATCTTCACCTGCTCTTCGCCGTACTTCTCGGCTGTTTCAGACTTGTTCAGTCCCTGCAGCGCGCCGTAGTGGCGCTCGTTCAGCTTCCAGCTCTTGTTCACCGGCAGCCATGCCCGGTCCATTTCGTCCAGGATATGGTACAAGGTATGAATCGCCCGTTTAAGGTAGGAGGTATAGCATACGTCAAAATCGTATCCTTCCTCTTTCAGCAGCCGCCCCGCGTTTTTCGCTTCCTCGTGGCCCTTTTCGCTCAGGTCCACGTCTGTCCAGCCGGTAAAAAGATTCAGTTTGTTCCATTCGCTCTCTCCGTGCCGGACCAGTACCAGTTTCATCATCAGAATATCCCCCTTCTTTGATTAGTTTTATCTAACATTTTGTTGAAGAAAACGGGATGCCCATCCACTGGCATCCCGTTCCTTTCGGAGGTAGGTCATAGAATATCATTCAGGATGGCTTGGCCTGACTGATATCACCCCAGATGGTTAGTATTATCTAACCAATGACATAATACCAGATCCCGGATCGTTCGTCAACAGGAAAATCGTGTTTTTTTACCTCTTCACCCGGAAGGCGTCAAATCCGGGATATACGGCATTTTCGCCCAGGCTTTCCTCAATGCGCAGCAGCTGGTTGTACTTCGCCACGCGCTCGGAGCGGCTGGGAGCGCCGGTCTTGATCTGCCGGGTGTTCAGCGCCACGGCCAGGTCCGCGATGGTGGTGTCCTCCGTCTCGCCGCTGCGGTGGGAAGTCACGGCGGTGTATCCGGCCTTGTGCGCCATCTTGATGGCTTCCAGCGTCTCGGAAACGGAGCCGATCTGGTTCAGCTTGATCAGGATGGAGTTGGCGCAGCCCAGCTTGATGCCCTTGGCCAGACGCTCCGTGTTGGTCACAAACAGGTCGTCGCCCACCAGCTGCACCCGGTCGCCCAGCTTCGCGGTCATCTTCTGCCAGCCTTCCCAGTCTTCCTCATCCAGACCGTCCTCGATGGAGATGATCGGGTACTTGTCGATCAGGGATTCCCAGTGGGCGATCAGCTCATCGGAAGTGAAGTCCTTGCCGGACTTGGGCTGATGGTAGTATCCCTTGCCCTTTTCGCTCTTCCACTCGGAGGAAGCGGCGTCCATGGCCAGCACGAAATCCTTTCCGGGTTCATATCCGGCGTCCTTCACCGCCTGCAGGATATGTTCAATCGTATCCTCGTCGCTCTTCAGGTTGGGGGCGAAGCCGCCTTCATCGCCGACGGCGGTGGTTTCGCCTTCCGCCTTCAGCAGCTTCTGCAGGGCGTGGAAAACCTCCGTGCACATCCGCAGTCCTTCGCGGAAAGAGGAAGCGCCCGCGGGCATAATCATGAATTCCTGCGTATCCACGGAGTTGGAGGCATGCGCGCCGCCGTTGAGGATGTTCATCATGGGAACCGGCAGGTTGTTGCCCTGCACGCCGCCCAGGAACTGGTGCAGCGTTACGCCCAGGCCTTCCGCCGCCGCCTTCGCGGCAGCGATGGAAACCGCCAGGATCGCGTTGGCGCCCAGCTTGGATTTGTCTTTCGTTCCGTCCGCCTTCAGCATGGCGCCGTCCACAGCGTAGGTGTCCCGGGCGTCGATGCCCTGGAGCACGTCGTTGATCACGGTATTCACATTGTTCACAGCCTTGGAAACGCCCTTGCCGCCGAAACGGCTCTTGTCGCCGTCCCGCAGCTCCAGCGCTTCAAACTCACCGGTGGAAGCGCCGGAAGGAGCCGCGCCGCGTCCGACAATCCCGCTGGCAAGCGTCACCTCCGCCTCCACGGTGGGATTGCCGCGGGAGTCGATAATTTCACGTCCTGTAACCTTGGTAATGGCAAAGCTGTTCATGTTCTTTCATCCTTTCCTGCTGGTTTGAATCATGGAAAAAAGCCGGGCGCCCGGGAAGAAGCGGAAACAGACCCGGATGCCCGGCCCAGGTATTCAAGGAGTCGGCGAATACCTGATATTTGGTGGAAGAGGTCGTCTTCCGGAAAGAATACTATCATCCGATAGTTAGTCTTGTCAAACTATTTGAGCAATTGGAATATATCAGACAAATCCGACCACGGACAGTGTCACTCCGCCGCCTTGGTGTAGGAGAAGGAAAGCTCCGGATATCCGAAGGCCGCAACCGTCACGGATTAGCTGACTCTAACCTTCATTTTCAAGAAAAGCCGTGGGGTTTTGTCTTCACATTCACCGCACGGCGCCCTTTTGTTAGTTAGAACTAACAATCGGATCCTATCATGAACTCGGCCGGTTTGTCAATGAATTTACAGCCAATATCATCCCCGTCTTCTGTATCCTTTCGGTTTTTTTCCGCTTCGGGAATAAAATGCGCATCCGTTCCGTTTTTTTGGTATAATCGGTATGATCGAAACAATACATGATCTGCCGGTCAGATCCCGAAAACCGTTCCGCACGAAGGAGGGTAATTCTTATGAACAGAAAGCTGCTGTCTCTTGCACTCGCGCTGGTGCTGGTACTGGGTCTCGCCGCCGCCTTTGCCGAAGCCGGCATCGGTACGGCTGCCACCTCCGGTAACAGCTTCTCCTACCTGGACGAGTCCGTGATGACAATGTACGTCTACACCGACAACGGCCAGGGGCTGAATGTTCGGAGCACGCCTTACGTCGGTGACAACATTATCGGCCTTGCTCCCTATGGAACAAAGATGAGCGTCATCCGCTTCCTGGATAACGGCTGGGCCTGCGTCAAGTGGACCCAAATCGGCGAAGCTTATGTCCAGAGCCGTTTCCTGCAGTGGTTTGAGCCGGCGCCCCTGGTGCCCGTCACCCCCACGCCCCGGCCCACTGCCGTGCCGACCGTCGCGCCGACCGCCGCACCCTACTATCCCGTTTATACAGACACCATGGCGGAGCTGAACAAGGAATTCCGCAGTGCCCGGTTTATCCAGCACTTTGTGGTTTCCGTCCGTCCCGCCCGCGCCAGCGGCTGGGTCAATATGCGCTGGGCTCCCAGCCAGAACGCCGAAGTGTGCGCCACCTACCGTTCCGGTTCCCTGCTGACCGTCATTGCTGAAACCGACAGCTGGTACCAGGTCATGGACCAGAATACGCAGGTCACCGGCTTTATGATGAAGACCTACACCACCCGAGTCTATTAACCGGTTTCCGGTAAAAAGGAGGGAAAACCCATATGAAAAAACTGATTTCCATTCTGCTGTGCGCAGCGCTGCTGCTTGCCTGCGTCTCTGCCCTGGCGGAAGACAAAGCCGTCATCGATTTCCAGAACCGTATCCAGTTCAGCGGCGTTCTGCCCGAGGGCTATAAGTGCTCCATCCTTTCCCAGAGCGATCTGACCATGGAATGCCTCATTGCAAGCGAAAACCCGGCCGCGCCCCGGATGGACATTTTCATTTCCTTCAACGAGAGCTATACCGGCGTCGCGTCCCTGGCGGACCTGGACGCGGATTCCCTGGAGCGCCTGAAGATGGGCTTCAGCGAGGAGAACGTCGTCACCTTTGAGAATCTCAAAACCGACTCCGGCGCGGACCTCCTGGTCGTGCGGGAAACCGGCGACGATCTGGATTTCCTGGACTTCTACACCATCTGCCTCGGCCATGAGATCGAGTTTACCCTGACCGCCGGAGAACCCGGCCTGGCCCTGACCGATGAGCAGGTCAGCCGCTGCATTGAGTTCATGCGCGGTCTGTCCATCCTGCCCGTGCAGGGATAATCCAAACCGTAAAATAAGGCCCGGATCCGTCATGGATCCGGGCCTTTTTCTGTCCTCTTTATTCTTCTGTTTTCAGCGCAGCCACCATATCAATCGACCGGTTCTTCCGGGCGACCATCAGTCCGACGATCAGGGAAACCCCGAAGGTCAGCAGGATGGAGAGCAGGTAGGTTGCCGGACCCAGCGTCAGCTTCATCTCATATTCCGAAGCCAGGGCGGTCAGCAGGTACTGCAGCACGCCGACGCCGGCAGGCAGGCCGATCAGGATTCCGATCACGGTCAGCCACAGATTCTGGCTGATCAGGAGCCGGCCGATTTTGCTGTTTTGAACCCGACCACCTTCAGCGTCGCCATCTCCCGGTACCGTTCCGTATAGCTCATGACGCCCAGGTTGTACAGGACCACAATTCCCAGCGCCACCGCCGCGATCACCAGCAGCCAGATCATCTTGTCCATCAGGTCAATGAAGGTCCCGAAGGAATCCATAATGGACTGCTTGCTCTGGGTGTTCAGGATATGCTTGTCCGTCTCCACTTCCGTTTCGTCCGTGAAGATCGCGTTAACCGTGTAGGAGATCCCTGCCTGTTCCGCGCAGGCCCGGGTCATCATTACGCTCTCGCTCAGGCACTTGCAGATTCCGGCCACCCGGACCGTATAGCTTTCATCCGTCCCGTAGGGGGAGAAGGTCAGGCTGTCCCCCGCTGCCAGGCCGTGCGTCTGCGCCACCCGCTCGCCGATGTACGCCCCGTCGTCCGTCAGGGCAATCACGTTCATATCCTGGTCCGCGAACCGGATTCGGTCATGGGTAATCTCATAGACTTCCAGGGTGTATCCTTTGTCGCCGATCTGCACGCTCCGCTGTGCTACCCAGTCTCCGTTATATTTCTCTGCCAGGGCCAGGGCTTCCTCATTGGTAATGTTTTCCGCGTCCAGGTTGATTTTGGTCGTATAGTTGTTTGCCTGGTCAAAAAACACGTCCATAAAGGAATTCAGCGTGTCCTTCATGCCCATGCCGCCCACCAGCAGCACCATGCATCCGACAATGCCGAACAGCGTCATCCAGGACCGGGACTTGTGCCGCAGCAGGTCCCGCAGGTTCCACTTGGTCCCGAAGCCCAGCGCCTTGAAGCGTTTTGTCTCTTCCAGCGCCAGGTGCTTCATCCGCTTTGGCGTGTAAGGCCGCAACGCGTCCGCGGCGGTTCCCTGCAGCATCTTCCGCACGGAAAGGAAACCGATCAGGGTCAGGAACAGGTTGATCAGCACGAGTACCAGCCAGCTGAACGGCGGCGCGTACAGCGTCCAGTGCAGCATATCCAGGTAGGTGCCCATCGCGCTGTCCGGATTCAGGATAAACCAGCCCAGTCCGTAGCCGATCGCAATGCCCAGCACCGTTCCGATCACCCCGATAATCAGGGCATAGGAGGTATAGTGAACCAGGATCCGCTTATCTTTGAAGCCCAGCGCCTTCAGCGTGCCGATCTGGGTCTTTTCGCTTGCGGTAATCCGGTGCATGGTGGTCACCATGGTGAGGATCGCGATCGCAAGGAAAAGCACCGGCAGGATTGACCCCATGGTCTTGCCTTCCTCCACCTCGCCCTGGGCTTCCGTCCAGGTAAAGGTCTCATCTCTGGACAGCACCAGCAGCGTCCGTCCCAGGGCTTTATCCAGTTTTTCCACAAAATCCGCTTTTTCCAGGCCGGTTCTGACATTCATCTGCATGTACAGCGAACCGCCCGTAAACATCCGTGCCATGGCCGGGATTGCCGCGTCCATCATCTTCGGGGAGATAAAGCCGAAGCCGTGGCTGTTGTAATCAGGCATCATCTGGGTCTCGTCCGGCAGGCAGATCAGGTATTCGCTGGACTTGACCAGTCCTTTCACCGTACCGGTCACTTCGATCATCTTATAGGCCAGGGTCATACTGTCTCCCAGGCCGATCCCGTTGGCCGCGGCATACCGGTCTGAAATCCAGATTCCGTCCGTGCTTTCCGGGTCATATTCCTCCCCGGAAACCGTCAGCAGTCCGGACACCTTCGGATTCTCCACCACGGTCATGGCCAGGGTATCCTCCGTGCCCTTCACCTCCGTCACAACAGACAAATACCGCGTGGCGTCCTCCACACCGTCCATCGCCAGCACTTTCTGCAGGTCTTCTTCGCTGAAGGCCTTCTCCGCGTAAACACGGTAATCTGAATATCCGGTAGCCTCGTAAATCTCTGTCAGGTTCTTTTCCAGGCTGTACCACTCAATATTGAATCCCAGGAATACCCCGACGCCCAGGGCAATCATCAATACCATCGAAATAAACTGTGCCTTGTACCTCCACAGCGTCCTGAACAACTTCTTTATCAGCATACAAACTCAATCCTTTTCATTCTGACCTTTATAAATCAATTCCAGGTTTCAGAATCAACACTTCATTCTGCATCAGTAAAACACTTTCATTCTGCATCCTGCATTCTGCATTCTGCATTCTGCATTGCAGAAGATGAATGTCACATTCATCTTCTGCTCACCAGTCCACTTCTTCGACTGTCATCGGCTTCTCCTGCTCTTCGCAGGACTTGATTTTACCGTTCTTCACCCGAATCACCACGTCCGCCATTTTCGCGATGTTCTGGTTATGCGTCACAATGATGATCGTCTTGTTCATATCCCTGGCCATGGAAAGCAGCAGCTTCAGCACCATCACGCCTGTTTCAGAGTCCAGCGCGCCGGTAGGCTCGTCGCACAGCAGGATCCGGGGGTTTTTCGCCAGCGCCCGGGCAATGGAAACCCGCTGCTGTTCACCGCCGGACAGTTCGGAAGGAAACTGATGGATGTGATCCGCCAGGCCGACTTCCCGCAGCATGTCATGACTGCTCAGAGGATTTTTCGCGATTTCTTTGACCAGCGCGACGTTTTCAATCACGGTCAGGGTGGGAATCAGGTTGTAGCTCTGGAACACAAAACCCACAGTTTCCGCCCGGTAATCCGCCAGCTCGTTTTCCGTCAGGGTGGAAATATCCCTTCCGTCCACGGTGATGGTTCCCTCTGTCGGGCTGTCCAGTCCGCCCAGCAGGTTCAGCAGCGTGCTTTTGCCTGCGCCGCTGGGACCGAGCACTACGATAAACTTTCCTTCTTCAAGGGAAAGATCCACGTGGTCCAGCGCCCGCTGCTCGTGATCGCCGTTGCGGTAAACCCTCGATACATTCTTCAGTTCCACAATACCCATCTTTGTTTTTCTCCTCCTGTTTGCTCTCTTTCCTCCGGGCCGGCGTCAGTTGTTTGTCTGATTTTGTCTTCTTTTGTTAGTTTTATCTAACTTTGAGCCCCAAAGGAAGCTGCTCCCGTCTCAGAAGCAGCCGATGCATGACTTTTCACATGCCTGATATTGTATACCATGAAGGGCTTCAATTGTCAAGTGCAAACGTTTGTTTTAGTTGGATCTAATTTGTTCTTGACAAGCTTCTTCAATCCGGTTATTCTATCCGTCGTAAGCGAACACCGTTCACTTAAATGCGCAAAAAGGAGGCATCTTATGGCTCGCGACAAATCCGCTCATCATGAAAAGATCATTGCGGCAGCCCGGGAGGAGTTCATGACTTACGGTTTTACGGACGCCTCCATGCGGCGCATCGCCGCGGCCGCGGGCATGAGCGTCGCCGGCCTGTACAAGCATTTCACCTCCAAGGAGGAAATGTTCGCCGCCCTCGTGGAACCTGCCTGCCAGGGGCTGATCAGCCTCTACCGGCTGGAGGAGGCCGAAGAACGGGCGGCCCTGCAGACTCAATCCCTGGGAGACCGGTGGAGCCAGGGCGGGGACGCAAAACTGGCCATGTCCTTTATCTATGACCACCTGGACGCCTTCCGCCTGCTGATCTGCAAATCCCGGGGCACCCGCTATGAATCCTTCCTGTATGACCTGTCGGCAGCAGAGGAAAAAATCACCCTGGATATGATGGATCTCCTGCGGGAACAGGGGATGCCGATCAGGGAAGTGGATCCGGAGGAATTCCACCTGCTCGTCACCGCCAATATCGACGCTGTCTTCCAGGCGGTCATCCATGATTTCTCCCGGGAACAGGCCATGCATTACGCCGATACCCTGGACGCGTTCTTTGCCCGGGGCTGGCAGGCGCTTTTCGGTTACTGAGCCCCTTTATTTTTCGTAACATCGGGGCGCTTTTTTTCGCCCCTGTTGTTAGCTAATTCTAACTTAGGAGGTCGATCTTCCCATGTCAAAACAGGCAAAAGCCCGTAAACGCAGCACCTTCAGCTGGGTGATGGAGTTTGCGGGCGCCCGCAGGAGCAGCTACGTTATCAGCGTGCTGCTGGCAATCGCCAACGTGGTCTGCGGTTTCATTCCCTTTCTCTATCTGGCCAACATCGTCCGGAGGCTGCTGGAAGGTACAGCGGATTTCTCCTACTGCCTGACGCAGGTCCTGTATATGGGGCTGTTCTGGGTGCTGAGCCGGCTGTTCCACACCTTCTCCACCACCATGTCCCATAAAGCCACCTTTGAGGTGCTGGCGGGAATCCGCCGGCAGCTGACCCGGAAACTGGCCCGGATGCCCCTGGGCGACGTACTGGATGAATCCTCCGGTACCTATAAGAACATCATCGTGGAGCGGGTGGATTCCATGGAAACCACCCTGGCTCACATGATCCCGGAAGTCACCTCCAACCTCCTGATTCCCTTTGTGATCTTCGGTTATATGGTCAGTATCGACTGGCGCCTGGCGCTGCTTTCCCTGCTGACCGTGCCTGTCGGCATGGTCTGCTTCGGCCTGATGATGCGCGGCATGCAGGCGGATTATGCAAACACCATTGCCAAGACCAAAGCGCTGAACGATACCGCCGTGGAATACATCAACGGCATTGAGGTTATCAAGGCTTTCGGCAAGGCGAAAACCAGCTATGATAAATTCGTAACCGCCGCGAAGGAAGGCGCTGACTGCTTCATCGAATGGATGCGCCGCTGCAACGTATACCAGAATACCGCCATGGCGGTGCTTCCGGCCACGCTTCTGCCCCTGCTTCCCTTCGGTGTGAGCTACTTCATGAACGGTTCCGTCACCGCCCCTGACCTGGTCATGCTGATCATCCTGGCCATGGGCCTGATCACGCCCTTCATCATGGCTTCCAATTATATGGATGACCTGAGCAAATGCGGCACCATCATCGGGGAAGTCACAGACATCCTGACCAAGCCGGAACTGGAACGTCCGGAACGTCTGGCAAAGCAGCCCGAAGGAACAGATATCTGCCTGAAGGATGTGCGCTTTGCCTATAAGCAGGAAGAGGTGCTCCACGGCATAAACCTGACCATCCGGGAAGGCACCGTCAATGCGCTGGTCGGACCTTCCGGTTCCGGCAAGAGCACCATTGCCAAACTGATTGCCTCCTTCTGGGATGTGGATAGCGGTTCCATCACCTACGGCGGCACGGATATCCGGCAGATCCCGCTGGACGTCTATCAGAAAGAGATTGCCTATGTTTCCCAGGATAATTACCTGTTTGATATGAGCGTCATGGAAAATATCCGTCTGGGCAATCCCAGGGCGACGGATAAACAGGTGATTGAAGCGGCCAAAGCCTGCGGCTGCCATGATTTCATCATGAATCTTGAAAACGGATATCAGACGGTCTGCGGCGGCGCCGGCGGACATCTGTCCGGCGGTGAACGCCAGCGGATTTCCATTGCCCGCGCCATGCTGAAAAACGCGCCCGTCATCATCCTGGACGAAGCCACCGCCTATACCGATCCGGAGAATGAAGCGCTGGTCCAGCAGAGCGTGGCTAAGCTGGTCAAAGGCCGCACGCTGCTGGTGATCGCCCACCGTCTGTCCACCATTGCTTCCGCCGATCAGATCATCCTGATCAGCAAGGGACAGGTCGAAGCCGCCGGAACCCAGCAGGAGCTGCTGGACAGCAGTGATCTGTACCGGAGCATGTGGCAGGCGCATATTGCCGCGAAGGAGGCTGAAGACGTTGCTTAAGATTCTGAAGGAATATTTTGATTTCTGCAACCGGGAAGACCGTCACAAATTCCACCTGGCCGTCATTCTCGGTGTGTTCCGCGCCATGTTTTCCGCTCTGCGCATTACCGCCGTAGCCGTGGTCGTGCAGGGACTGATTGAAGGTCAGTTGACTTCCCGTCATCTGTGGCTCTCCTTCGGCATCATGGCTGTGTCCGTTCTCGGTCAGATCATGATCACCCTGAAAACCACCATGCTCCAGTGTGAGGCCGGCTATCACTCCTGCTGCAACAAGCGCATTGAAATTGCCGAGCACCTGCGCTACCTGCCCATGGGTTTCTTCAACCGCAACTCTCTGGGCGCCATTACCAACGTAACCACCAATACCATGGAATCCCTGGCGGATGTGGCCGCCCGGATCGTCATGGTCACCACCCAGGGGATCCTGACCACCTCCGTCATCGCCGTCTTTGTCCTGGCTTTTGACTGGCGCATCGGTCTTGTCCTGGTGGCCGGCATTCTTCTCTTCCTGCTCTTCAACTCCCGGATGCAGAAGGCAACCGTTCCCCTGGCAACCCGCAAGCACAATGCGGATGAAGACCTGGTTTCCCAGGTGATCGAATATGTCCAGGGCATTGCCGAAGTCAAGAACTATTCCATGACCGACAGCCGGGCGAAGAAGCTGGACGCCGCCATCAATGAAAAGCGGGATACCGATACCGCGGTGGAATTCACCGTCATGCCCTGGGTCACCATCCAGAACATCACCACCAAGCTGACCGGCATGGTGATGAGTATTCTTGCCCTGAAGTTCTATTTTGACGGCACCATGCCGCTGCTCTACTGCATCATGATGATGATCTCCGCCTTCATGGTCTTTGAAAGCCTGGAGGCCATGGGCTCCTTCTCCGCCCTGCTGCGGACCGTCCATGTGGCTGTAACAAAAACAAAGGAAATCATGGATATGCCGCCCATGGATATCAACGGAGCGGACATCACCCCAGCCAGACGGGATATTGAGCTGAAGAACGTGGACTTCTCCTACGACCGGAAAAAGATCATCGACAATGTGTCCCTGACCATTCCGGAAAAAACTACCACAGCCTTCGTCGGTCCTTCCGGCGGCGGTAAAACCACCCTGTGCCATCTCATGGCCCGGTTCTGGGACGTGCAGAACGGCCAGGTCCTCCTGGGCGGCCGGAACGTGAAGGATTACAGTTTCGATTCCCTGATGAAGAATTTCAGCTTTGTGTTCCAGAATGTCTACCTGTTTGAGGATACAATTGCCAACAACATCCGCTTCGGCGAACCGGGCGCCTCCATGGACCGGGTCATTGACGCGGCGAAGAAGGCCCGCTGCCACGACTTCATCATGGCCCTGCCGGACGGTTACGATACCGTGATCGGCGAAGGCGGCGCCAGCCTCTCCGGCGGTGAGAAGCAGCGCATTTCCATTGCCCGCGCCATCATGAAGGACGCTCCGGTCATCATCCTGGATGAAGCCACCGCCAACGTGGACCCGGAAAGCGAAACCGAGCTGACCGCGGCCATTGAAGCCCTGACAAAGGAAAAGACCATCATTATGATTGCCCACCGCCTGAAGACCGTCCGGAACGCTGACCAGATCTTTGTGATCGACAACGGTAAGATTGCCCAGCACGGCACCCATGACGAGCTGATCAGAAAGAACGGTATTTATAAAACCTTCGTGGAAGGCCGGCAGGAAGCGGCCTCCTGGAAGATTGCCTGATTCCCGGTGTCCCCGCGAAAGCGATGACATACAAACTATTTCCATAAAAGGAGGGAGTACCTCAATGAAAAAACTGTTTTCCATCCTGCTTGCCCTGACGCTTGCGCTGGGCATGAATGCGGCATTTGCCGAAAGCAGCCCCTATGCCGGCGGAACCGGCACCGCTGAAGATCCTTACCGGATTGCCACAGCAGAGCAGCTGCTGGCCCTTTCCGCGGCCGTGAATGACGGCAGTGCAGGCGGATATTACGGCGCCTGCTTCGCCCTGACAGAAGACCTCGACCTTGCCGGAATTGAATGGCAGCCCATCGGACAGATGGATCTGGCAGACCAGAGCAATGTGAGCTGCATGTTCATGGGCGTATTCGACGGACAGGGCCACACCATCTCCAATATGACCTTCAGTTCCGATTATCCCATCGTCGGTGCAGGAATCTTCGGCATGAACCTGGGTGAAGTGAAGAACCTGAACGCGAAGAACATCACCGTCACCTGTACAGATACCTTCTCCAATGCTGTCGGCGCCGTGGTAGGCTATAACATGGGCATGGTTCATGATGTAACCCTGTCCGGGGAAAACAGCATTGCCGGTGTCAACTGCATCGGCGGTATTGCCGGCGGCAACAACGGTGCGGTTTATAACTGCTCCGTGGACGGCACAACCATCCGCGTCCTGGGTGACAATGCATTCCCTGAAGGCCGTATCGTCCAGGCGGACGTTGCGGAATGCGGCGGCCTGGTCATCGGCGGCAGCTTCGGCGGCAGCATTGACAACTGCACCGCAAAGGGCACGGTCGTCGCGGAAGGCAATGAGCCCATCGCCCTGGGCGGCGTCGCCGGCTGCCTGGAAATGATGGACGCCATTACCAACTGCACCGCGGATGTGACCATCACCACCGTCAATGGCGGCCATGCCATCGGCGGCCTGTGCGGTTTCGGCGGCTCCCATTCCAACGGCAATTTCATTGCGGAAACAGATGGAGTCGTAACAACAAAGTATCCTTCTGAGATCATCAATTGCAGTGCAACAGCTGTGATCAGCGCGCCCGGTGCCACCCATGTGGGCGGCCTGTTCGGCACCGGCCTGTATTTCTACGGGGAGGAAACCGCCTTTAAGGTCATCAATTGCTCCGTAAAGGCTGAGATCACCGGAGCCGTAACCCCCGGCGCCGTCGCCGGCCGTTCCGTCAACAGTGTGATCGAAAGCTGTACGACGGAAGTAACCCTGGACGGAGCTCCCCTGACCGTTGAAACCGGTGAGACTTCTGTCATGTATGAAAGCGCGGACCAGGGCGAAGAATCCGCTGAGGATGACGCGGCCTGATTTCGGCCGTTATTTCACAACGTTAAAAGAGGCGGATAAAAATGATGAAATACAAAGGGCTGTACCTGCGGCTGTTCTCCGTACTCCTCCGGAAACCGCTGCGGGAAGCCTACGGTAAGGAAATCACCCGCCGGGCGCTGAAAAACGCGCCCGGCGTCTACCGGGAAATGCTCACCCAGGTGGACGACATCGGCGCGGACAACCCCATGGCCGGCAACATCTATATGTGCTTCGTCCTCATGGCCGTCTGGAAAGCCGCGGGCGGTGCCATCACGCCTGACGGTTTCCGGCCGGTCATCCGGAAAATGGCAAAAAGCCCGATGATGACTAAAATGCTGAGCAAAAGGGATATGAACAATCCGGAGGAACTGCAGCAGTCCTGGAAAGGCCTCTATGAAAAGAAGGCCTGGGCGGATCAGCGCCCGCAGTACCGGGATAAAACCTGGGATTACAATATCGATGAGAAAAAGCACCGGGACGGCGTTTACTACTATTTCACCAACTGCCCGCTCAACAATTACGCGCGGAAATACGGATATATGGAAATCCTTCCCGTCTGCTGCGAACTGGACTACCTGATCACTGAGGCCAACCACGCGGTCCTGCACAGGGACCAGACCCTGGCCTCCGGCGGAACCATGTGTGATTACTGGGTGGTTCCCGACAAAATCAAAGATCCCCGGTGAAACCGGAGCAAAAAACGTACCGGCACGGTCCTTCCGATCGTGCCGGTTTTTTTCTTCTGTTTTCCTGTCCGGTCAGACGCTTTCAAACCTTTCCCAGCCGTCTCCGGCGTCCGTTTTATGGCGGATGAAGTCAAAGTCGCAGCAGTCCCCGCCCTGGCAGAGGGTTTTCGTCCTCCTGAAATCCGTATAGGGCAGCTTCCCGAAGTTGATCACGTCTGAATGGCAGAACATCGCGCCCAGCTTCATCAGGTTCTGCTCGCTGAAAATGTGCCAGTACACGCATTCCCGGCATTCAAAGTGGAACCGGTCTTTCGGATCCTCCTCCAGGTGCCAGGTGTATTGCCAGCCGGCGCCGCTGCCGTGCCGGAATCCGAAGGACAGGATCTTTTTCATCATCGGAAGGAAAAAGGACCGCCGGGCCATCTTCCGGTAGGATTCCGGCGTCAGGGCGCCCCACATGGCTTCGGATATAATCCGGTAGGCTTCCGGCTCGCTTTTCCCGTGCATCTGCAGCACTTCGTACAGGGCGATGGTGGTCAGGATCTGGGCAATATGCTTGTAGTTGCCCCTGTCGCACCACTTTTCCTCTTCCTTCAGCAGCACCAGCATCCGGCTGTAAACGTCCTGCCGGACCTCCTCCGGCAGCGTCGGGAACAACTTTTTATACCGGCTGATCTTCACCAGGTTCTCCGGTGTATAGGCTTTCATGCCTGTCCTCCATCATTCTGAATTTCGTTTCGGTTTACCGCATGCATGCCGCAATGGCGTCCAGCACCAGGGTCTTTCCTGACCTGTTTCCCGTCTCGGTGATCTTCATTTCTTCTCCGCCTCCCGGCATTCCGTGTACATCAATGCGATCCGCGCCGCCATTTCCTTGCTGAATTCCACTTTCCAGCCGTTATCCTCCAGGAACTTCAGGTATTCCTGCGCGGACCACTGGTGCTCAAACCGGATTCCCGCAATCCGCAGGATGCCGGACCAGATGCGGCTGCCCAGTGTTCCCTTGTGTTCCACAAACGTCGGGGCAATCAGCAGTCCGCCCGGCCGCAGCACGCGGCTGATCTCCCGCAGCGCCTTCTGCGGATCCGGCACAATGTGCAGGGCGTTGGCAATCAGCACCGCGTCAAAGCTGCCGTCGGCGTAGGGCAGGCTCATGGCGTCCGCCACCTCAAATTCCAGGTTGGCAGGCCGCGGTCCTTTCTTTGCCTCGGCGATCATGCCGTCGGAATAGTCCGTGGCGATCATCCGCCTGGCCGCCGGCGCCACATGCCTGGCCAGCAGCCCGGGGCCGGTGGCAATCTCCAGCACTTCCATACCCCGGATCTTCTGCGGGATGCGCTCGTACATAAAGTTGTAAATCTTCTGGTCCGCCTTCATCGCCTGTTTATAGATCGGCGCGTACAGGTCCCAAATCTTTTTCTTCATGGCAGCACGTCCTCAGTTCAGTTTTTTATATCCGCAGTCGCAGTACGGCCCGCCGGACGCCAGGGTGTATTCCCGCACAAACCGGCTTGCTCCGCTCGCGTCCGCCATGGTGTAGTCCAGCCTGCACATGGCCGGAACGTATTCATAAAGGTTCAGTTCCTTCATCAGCCGGCAGATCCCGCACCGGAAGAACCTGGCCTCGTACCCGGAGCCGTCCTGATATGGAATATAGATCATATTCCAGGAATAGGGATTCCGGTCCGCCGCCCGAAGCGCTTCCGTTTTCTTCATTCCCTCAATGTCCTTTGCGGTAAATTTCTTCCTGCCGGAAAGCCGGCAGAAGAAGCGCATGGCGGGAATCATCATGGACCGGTTATAAAACTCCGTCATCTGTTCCACGGTCGGCTTTGGATGCATATGCAGGCAGAAAGCTGAAAAAAGGGCGCAGTTCACAATATTCATTTTGAACCGGTCTCCCTTTTCAAATTCGGGCAGTCTCCGGATCAGCATCCGGTAATCCTTTTTTGCCTTTTCCGTAACTTCCCCGGCCTTTTCCCGGTCATACCCCAGCACGTCGCCCAGGTTTTTCCGGAAGGAATTTCTGAACAGCGTCCACATGCCTGCCGGCATTCCCGCGTATCTCATTTTTCCTGTGCCTCTTTCTGTTCCGTTCTTTTTCCGGTCCTGCTTGTTATATATGCCTATATTTTCCGTTCGCAGCCGGTTCCTGCTTGATTGTCTGCCGCTGGCAGGATTCATTCTTTAATCGTTAGATTAAACTAACAATATAGGAGTATAGCACTCTTTCCGGGGAAAAGGAAGGGGCTTTCGCACAGAAAAAAGAAAATTTCAGAAAAAAAGGGCGCCGCCCGTCACAGGCGGCGCTCCTCCCGGTCATGCCGGATTGTGCTTACTGCATTTCGGAATCCGTCAGCAGAACAGCCCGGTCAGCAGGCCGATGCCTGCCACGAACAGTCCCGCCAGGGGGCACATCACCAGGGTCCACATCAGTCCGTGTTCCGGAATGGCCAGCGTTTTCAGCCATTCCTTCCGTTCCCATCCCCTGCAGCCCTCCGCTCCTTTGATCATATGGGTGATCCTCTGCGGCAGGATGCAGTCCAGGATGATGAAATCGGTAATGCTTACCATGGTCATTTCCGCATAACCTGCCCAGAACAGCGGCCAGAAGCCGGTCATTCCCGCCATCCGCCCGCTGACGCCCCAGAAGAGCACCAGCAGGATATAGAGCGGGTGCAGGATCCATTTCATGATCCGCACGTCCTTCTTTTCCACATAGGGTGCGGCGGCTTCCTTAATGTCTTTGGGAAACATGGTGCTGTAGGCCTGCGGCACCACCAGGAAGCCCAGCAGCGCCACCGCATTGAAAACCAGGGCCATCGTGAGTCCGTCCAGGATAATCCGGGGCCAGTTCATCCTTTTTTCCTCCTTGCCTGTCCGGTCAGATGCTCCATTCCGCGCCGGCCGTCTGCAGCCGGGTCATACGGCGGAACAGTCCGTCTTCCTTCTTCAGCAGTTCCGCGGGGCTGCCTTCCTCGGCCACCTTGCCGTCGGCCAGCACCACGATCTTGTCCGCGGCTTCCACCGTGCGCATCCGGTGAGCAATTACCAGCACCGTCTTCCCCGTCAGCAGGCGGGACAGGGCGCCCTGCACCTTCGTTTCGTTCTCCACATCCAGGGAAGCCGTCGCCTCGTCCAGCAGGACGATCGGCGCGTTCTTCAGCAGCGCCCGGGCAATGGAGATCCGCTGGCGCTCACCGCCGGAAAGCTTGGCGCCGTTTTCACCGATGGGCGTGGCATAGCCGTTGGGCAGTTTGTCCACAAATTCGTCGCAGTTAGCCGCCTTTGCCGCCGCCAGCACCTCTTCGTCCGTGGCGCCGTATTTGCCCAGCCGGATATTTTCCATCACGGTGTCGTCAAACAGCACCACATCCTGGAACACCATGGAATAATCGCTCAGCAGCACTTCCGGATCAATACCTTCAATGTCAACGCCACCCACCAGGATTTCTCCCCTGTCAGCGTCCCACAGCCGGGCCGCGAGCCGGGCGCAGGTGCTCTTGCCGGAGCCGGAAGGTCCGACCAGCGCCGTAACCTCTCCTTCCCTGGCGGTAAAGCTGACGCCGCTGAGCACTTCCTGGTTGTCATAGGCGAAGCTGACGTTGCGGAATTCGATATCGTGGCCCTTGGGCATGAACACTTCCGAGCCTTCCGCGGTCGGGGTTTCCTGCACCTCCCGCAGCCGGCCCGCGGACACCTGGGACACAAACATCTCCGCAATCAGCGCCAGCGCCTGGTCAAAGGGCGCGTAAACCCGGGTGATGGCCAGCAGGAACATAAACAGCTGCATAAAATCGATCTGTCCGGAAAGGATCATCCCCGTGCCGGTCAGGATGGTGGTTGCCACGCCCAGGCGCATAATGACGCCGGCCAGGTTGACAAAGATGCCGATGGTCAGTTCGCCCTTGATCTGGACCTTCTCGCTCCGGTCGATCTTTCCGTTCAGTTCCTCCAGGAAGCGGTCCTCCCGGTTGGTTGCCCGGATTTCCCGGATATTCTCCAGCGTCTCCTGGATGCCGTCCGCCACCTGCACCGCGGCCTTCTTGTGGTTTTCCGACTGGGCTTTGTGTACCTTCCGGCTGCCGAAGAGCAGGATAAAGGCCACCGGTACGCCCCACAGGCAGGCCAGCGCCAGTTTCCAGTTGTAGATCAGCATGCCTGCGGCAATCAGCGTTGTGGAAATCCAGGAGCCGTAAAGGTAGCTCAGGCAGTGGGACCATACGTGCTCCAGCCGGTTCACGTCGCCCATCAGGGTTTCCGTCAGGTCCGCCAGGTCACGCTTGCCGAAGTAGCCAAGCGGCAGCCTGCGCAGGCGCTCCGCCAGGCCCAGCCGGGCGTTTTTCACCTCGCCGTAGACCAGTCCGTAGGTTGCCTTGTACTGCTGCAGGTGCGCCAGGTAGGAAATCAGGAGGAATACTGCCGTAATGCCTGTAAACACCAGCGCGTTCGGCAGCGGGGCTCCCTTGGTCAGCGTATCCATCAGGCCGGACATCAGCGTATAGAGGATGCTCATGCCGGAGATCACGATCAGGTTCACGATCACCGTCCAGGCCGTTCCCTTTTTGATATTCCGGATGCCGTTGTCCGTCAGCGCATATCTCCGCTGTACATTCTTCCAGAACATATTCACTTCGCCTCCCCTTCGGTCGTGATCCGCCATGCGGCCGCCTGGTTGTAGTCCGCCCACATCCGGGCATACAGGCCGCCGGCCCTGACCAGCTCGTCATGGGTGCCGCTTTCCGCGGCCTGTCCCTCGTTCAGCACGATGATCTTGTCCGCGTTCACTACCGTGGAGAGCCTGTGGGCAATCATGATCACCGTCCGGCCCTTGGTCAGGGTGGCGAACGCCTTCTGGATCAGCACTTCATTTTCGGGATCGGCAAAGGCTGTCGCCTCATCCAGCACCACAATCGGCGCGTCCTTGAGAATCGCCCGGGCCAGCGCCACGCGCTGCTGTTCACCGCCGGAAAGGTAGGTACCCTCCGTTCCCAGCAGTGTGTCGATTCCCTTGGGCAGCTTGGAGAGGATATCGCCGCACTGCGCGGCGGAAAGCGCGTCCAGCACTTCCTCCCGGGTCGCTTCCGGCCGGGCCGCCCGGACGTTTTCCAGGATGGAGGCCTTGAACAGCCGGTTATTCTGGAACACGAACGCCACCTGGTTCATCAGCTCATGGGGATCCATATCCCGCACGTTCACGCCGCCGACTTCCACCGCGCCGCCGGTCACGTCCCAGAAACGGGGAATCAGGCTGGCGGCCGTGGTTTTGCCGCCGCCGGAGGGACCCACCAGCGCCACCGTCTGTCCCGGTTCCGCCCGGAAGGAGACGTGGGACAGTGCGGGCAGCTCCGCCCCGTCATAGGTGAAGCTCACATCCTTGAATTCCACGGTATTATCCTTCGGCTTCTTCGGGCTGGCGGGATAAGTCAGTACGGGAGCGTCCATCACCCCGTTGATCCGCGCCAGCGCGTTGGTGGCCTGCATCATGCCGCTGGCCATGAACATAATCCGCGCCAGCGCCGTGGAGATAATGGCGGAGAAGACCGCGTAGAAGGCAAAGTTCGTCACAAAGCCCGCGAAGTTTCCGCTCTTCAGGGCCGAGGGTGCAATCAGCAGCGCCGCGGGAACCAGGAAGGCAAACGCGGCCTCCGTAAAGGTCAGGTTCGCGGCCTGGGGTTTGCTGCACGCGCCGCAGGAGAATTCCTCCGCCTTCCTGCTGTAATCCTCGATGGCCTGCCGGAAAGCCTTGAAGGAATAAACCGTCTGCTGGAAAATCTTCACCACGGGAATGCCCCGCACGTACTCCGTACCGACCTTGCTGATGTAATCCTGGGCCTTCTGGTAATCCGCGATCATCTTCGCGTTTTTGCCGCCCATCATGGCGGACATGGCCGCGATGGAAATCACCGCCGCCAGCAGGCAAGCGGCGCCCATGCGCCAGTCGAACACAAACATCAGCACCAGCATGGATACAAACATGGCGATCGTGCCGACGATATCCGCCAGGTTGTGTGCCAGCAGCGTTTCCGTCTCCGCAGCCGCGCCGTCCAGACGGTTGCGCAGCAGGCCGGACGCGTTGGAATCAAAGAAGCCCAGCGGCGCCTTCATCAGGTGCGCCATACCCTGTTTCCGGATATTGCTCGCCGTGCGGAAGGCCGCCAGATGGGTGCACATCAGCGCCGCGAAATACACCAGGATGCCGCCCACCATGGCCGCGAACGCCAGCCAGCCGTACCGGGAAATGTCCGCCGCCCGGGTCCACTCCGGCGCCACGGCGATCAGGTCCCGCATGCACAGCCAGATGCAGAAATAAGGAACCATGCCCAGCACCATGGCCGCGCCGGAAAGGCCCATGCCCAGCCAGGTCAGTTTCCGGTAGTTTCCCGCATAGGACAGGAGTTTCATTACGTCATTCTGTTTTTTCCCTTGTTTTGAACTCATGCTTTCTTCTTCTCCGGAACCGTCTTACTTTTTGCCGATCAGCAGGGCTGAACCGGACAGGCCCATCCAGCCCGCCTCGCTTCTCTTCATAAACTTGCCGCTGGTCGTTCCGATCATCTCCGCCCTTTCATATCCCATATCCTTCAGTTTCTTCACAAAGGCATGCATGTCGCCGTATTTGGAAGCGGACATGATGTCGTGGATCACGAAGGTTCCGCCCTTCTTCAGGGTCCGCAGGGTCTCCAGCAGATAGGCCTGCCGGTCTCCCGGAATGTTGTGGTACACGTAGTTGCTGGTCACGGCGTCGAAGGTTTCATCCGCAAAGTCCAGGTGCGTCGCGTCTCCCTGCCGGAAGCTCACGTTTTTCACGCCTTCCGCCCGGGCGTTCTGCTCACACAGGTTTTTGCTGAAAGAGGCGTATTCCTTTCCCCACCGGTCGATTCCGGTTACCGTAGCTTCCGGATTGCGCTTTGCCACCGCGATGGACAGGGCGCCGCTGCCGCAGCCCACGTCCAGGCATTTTCCGTCCCGGGGCACTCTGACATACTCCGCCGTTCCCTCGATAATCTGCCGGGACATGCAGCGTTTGCCGTTGTAGTCAAACGCCCGGTACATCATCACCGACCAGATCGACAGCCCGAGGAAAGCCAGCGCCAGCACGCCAAACACAATCAGCAGCACAGTCCGGACCGTGCCTGCTGCCAGCAGTGCCGCCATCACCAGTGCAGCGCACAGCCCCAGGAAAGCAAAGTTGAATCCCCGGACCATTCCTTTCGGTATCCAGTTTTTATAATCAGGCTTCATTGGTTCATTCCTCCGTTTCCGCTTCTTTTTCTCTCAATAAAGCGGCACGATACAGCAAGTATCGTGCCGCCGTTCGTTATGGGTTGTCGCTCAGGCTGCGTCTTCCTCCTGGCCTTCCGTCAGGTTCTCTTCGCAGTACAGGGTGATGACCTTGTTGATCATTTCCGCGTCCGCGTCCACCGGGAAACCGGCTGCCAGCCAGTAGGCGTAGGGACCTTCCAGCATTTTCGCCAGGTCGTCCGCGTTGCTGCCGTAGCGGAACTCCAGGTGATAGGTGGTGGCGGGAGTGTCGGGCATCATGTAGAAGTACTTGAATTCACCCGCGTCCTCGTCTGCGGTCTCGAACAGGTAGCCTTCCATCATACCGCTCATGGACAGCTTGCTGACATAGGCGTATTCATGGCTGAACACGGTCTTGCCGCTCTCGTCCGCGCCGCTGATGGTCAGTCCGTCAAAGGTGATCGTGGCCACGCCGTTGATGAACCCGCAGGCAAACTGCATGCCGTTGGAACCGTCGCCGAAGGCGTCAACGGCTTCCTGGCCGTAGATCGTGCCGGCGCAGTAGTTCTGCATCATCTCAGCCATCGCCGCTCCGGCTTCCTCACCCAGGGCCTTCACACAGGGATCCTTCCAGATCTGGTCATATTCCGGGGCAGTGATCACAGGGAACAGGGGCTCGTAGGTGCCCTTGACGTTTTCCATCAGTTCCAGGGCTTCCGCAGAACCGTCCGCGGTCTCCGCCACGCCGAAGGCGGCGGTCATCATCAGCAGGCAAAGGGTCAGTACCAGGGAAATCGCTTTTTTCATTGTCTTTCTGTCCTTTCAGTTTATGCCAGTGCTTTACCCAGCTCCTTGCAGGCTGTCACAGCCGCGTCATCCGGAGCCTCATTCGCCATTACGCTGGTCACAGCCAGGGTAATGCCTTTGTCCGCGCAGCGGGCTTCCCAGGAGCGCATCCATTCGCCGTCGCCCCAGCCGTAGGAGCCGAACAGCGCGACCTTCTTTCCGGCCAGCGCCGGCTCAATGCTTTCCAGCATCGGCAGGAATTCGCTGTCTTCCAGTTCTTCCGCGCCCATGGCCGGGCAGCCCAGGGCCGCCGCGTCGTAGGCGGAAATGTCGCTCACGTCCGCGCAGGTCAGCAGATCCGCTTCCGCGCCGGCTTCCTTCGCGCCTGCCGCAACCGCTTCGGCCATCGCCTGCGTGTTGCCGGTGCCGCTCCAGTAGATCACCGCGATTTTACTCATGTGGTTTCCTTCCTTTCCAGCCTTTCGGCTTCACTGTATGAAAACTGTCCCGGCCGGATTGCCAGCCTCGACAGATCCCATCCTTCCTTTCTGCGCTGCAGGTAAGCCTTTGTGCAGCGCCTGCACCGCGCAAAGGTTCTCTGTGCCTGGTCCGGGTCGCTCCCGTATACCTTCCACAGGCCGGTGCATTTGCATTCTTCCTGCCGGATGAATCCCCGCACGTCCACTGCCGGATAGCCGAGGAACAGGCCGATCTCATGGGGAAAGGTTTCCGCTTCCTTCAGCCGGCGGATCAGCCAGGCAATGTGCCCGGCGGCACTGCCCTCCGGATAGCCGGCGTCCTTCAGGATGTCCTCCGCCACCGGATGCTTCAGATCCTCCTTCAGCATGGACGGACGGTAAAGGTAAATCAGTGCTTTTCCATTCTCATACCGCAGCGGAAGCGCGCATACGCCCTTCGGAATCAGGCTCCTGTTGATTGCCCGCAGGCTGGCGGTCATCTCTTCCCGGCTTTCAAACGGACTGTTGAAAAGGCTGCCGGTTTTGATGGCGGCCAGCGTGGGCGCGCAGCAGCGGATCACGGTTTCATCGGACATCGGGGCGCTCCTTCTGTTAGAATAGTCTAACCTCGTAGCTTAAAAGGAGCTGCTCCCCGGCACATCCCAAAGCCGAAGAGCAGCTTGAAGAGGTTAGTCATGTCTAATACAAAATAACAGCTGTTCGCTTATCTGTCAAGCGGTGAAATTCATCAGTCAAAAACAGGCAATTCCCGTCAGCTTTCCGTCAGGTTTCCGTTCTCCATATGCAGCACCCGGTCGGCAAAAGCTTCCGCGTCATCTTCATGGCTGACAACCAGCACCGCTTTGCCGGCCTTGGCCGCCTGCTTCAATGCGTTCAGCACAATTTCCGTATTCTCGTTGTCCAGGTCCCCGGTGGGTTCATCCGCCAGGATCACGGCCGGATCGGCCGTCAGCGTCCGTGCGATAGCCATCCGGCGCAGTTCGCCTCCGGAGAGTTCCGCCGGCATCGCGTCCCGCAGGCTGCTGATGTCCAGAGCTTCCATCCAGCCTTCTGCTGCCTCCGTCCGGGGCATACCGCCATACAGTATTCCCGGCAGGACGATATTTTCATAAACCGTCAGCGTATCCACGGCGCTGCGTCCCTGGGGAATCACACCGATTTTTTCATTGCGCAGCCTGGATAACTGGTTGTCTTCCAGCGCGTACAGGTCCGTATCCCCCAGCAGCACCCTTCCTTCCGAAGGCTGCAGCAGTCCTGCCAGCATATGCAGCAGCGTGGTCTTGCCTGATCCGCTCCTGCCCTTCAGCACGGTCATCTCCCCGCTCCGGAGGATCAGGGATCCCGGTTTTACCGCTTCAAAGAAGTTTGCTTCTCCCCGTTTCCGGAAATACCGGCGGGAGATGTTTTCCGCTCTCAGTTCCATCTCAGGCGCCCTCCCTCAGCGTGCTGCCCGGGTCCACCCGGCTCAGCTTTGAAGCCGTATGCAGGCTTGCCGCGCATCCGGCCGCCACCGTCACCGCGATCGCCAGCGCCGCGTAGGCTGCCACCGTTCCCGTGCCAGGCGCCAGGTAGGGCAGCTTCAGGCTGGTTTCAATCAGCGTAGTAAAGGGGAAAACCGCCAGTGCCCCCAGCAGCACGCCGCAGACCGCGCCTGCGAGGCTGCACAGGGCTGTTTCCTTCAGGATCATGCCGGACAGCATGCTCCGGCTCATGCCCACCAGGCGGTATACCGCCAGCTCCCGCCGCCGCTCGTTCACCATCATGGCAAAGGCGATGAACAGGATCACCAGCGCCAGGATCCACACCGCCGCGATCAGTACCGCCACCGTCCGGGACACGCCGCCCAGGCTGTCCGATACTTCCGTGAGCATGCCGGTGGTCCGGACAGCGGTCGCCTTCCGGATCTTTCCGTTCAGCCGGTTGTTGACCAGGCCGACGTCCGCCCCCGGCAGGGTGCGGACATAGATGGCGGAAACCACTTCCGCGTCGTTTCCGGTGTCAATCTTATGGCTGATGCCTTTTTCCTCCGCCGCCTCCAGCAGCGCGTGCATGGTGTTCATGTTGCAGTACACCGCGGTATCCAGGCCCGTGCCCGTCGCCGCCAGCCGCGCGGCCACCAGGCACCGCTGGTCATAGATGCGGAAGATTTCCCCCACGTCCGTTGCCACCCGGTTGCCAATCACGATCTCCATGTCGCCCAGCGGCCGGTTCAGGCTCTCGGCAATCCAGGGCTTCACCACAAAATCGTTTTCCGGATCGAAGCCGATAATCTGCACCTTCACGGAGCAGCAGTCCGCCTTCATGGAGGAAAGGAAAACCTGGGCGGACGCCTTCTGGACGCCCTCCGTTTCCCGCACCTTGTCCACCGCCGAAGCGTCCATATAGAAGGTACCGATGGTTCCCTGCAGCAGCATGTTCTTCAGGCTGGATTTGGATTCCGCTTCCGCCGGAACCACGATAATGTCCGCGCCCAGGCGGTTCTCCATGCTGCCCAGTCCCCGTCGCAGGGAGGATACCACCATCGTGCCCGCAAAAAGCGACAGTGCCAGGAAGGCGGTCAGCAGGATCAGGGCAGTGGTCCGTCCGGGCTTCCTTGTCAGGTTCCGGAACACCGGTGAAAACCGCTTCATGCCTTCCTGCTCCGTTCCGTAATGATTCCGGTCAGCGCCGATACCGCCGCCGCGCCGGAAAGAATGATCATGGAGGGCTGCATCACCGCGCGGCAGTGCATCGTGTCCATTTTGCAAAGGGGCATCAGCACGCCCGGCAGCAGGATACCGATGACCGCGGCGCACAGGGCGGCCGCGAACAGCGCCATACGGAGGCCGCGCCTGTTCACCATCGTAATCAGGATCGCGAGGATCGCCATTACGCATCCGTCAATCAGCAGGGCTTTCCCCGCATCCGCGCAGGGGCCTTTGCTCCCGTCCTCATGGACGCAGGGGCCGAGCACCGTCACGGATCCGACGGCGATGACCGCCGCAAAGATCATAAGCAGGATCGCAAACAGATTCTTCTTCATATAATTTCCTTTCGTTAACCTTCATTCTGCCGGGCAGAATCCGCCTCAGCTCCGGTGATTCTTCGCCCATTCCTTCTGCTGGGCTTCAAAGTTTTCATTGATGACTTCCCGCGCCACCTTGCCGTGCTCCAGCACGATGGTCCGCTGAGCCGCTTCCGCCACCTCCGGGTCATGGGTAACCACAATCAGGGTCGTTCCCTCCGCGTGCAGGCGGGCAAACAGGTCCAGCACAATGTTTTCGTTGGCTTCATCCAGGTTGCCGGTGGGTTCGTCCGCCAGGATCAGCTCCGGATGGTTGATCAGCGCCCTGGCCACGCAGACGCGCTGCTGTTCGCCGCCGGACAGCTGGCTGGGCAGGTGGTGCGCCCGTTCCCGCAGGCCGACCCGGCCCAGGGCTTCGAGGGCTTCCTGCTCGTCCGGCATGGAATGGTAATACTGGCTGACCATCACGTTTTCCACGGCGGTCAGGTAGTTCACCATGTGGAACTGCTGGAAGATCAGGCCGATCTTGTCCCGCCGGATATCCGTCAGCTTCTTGCTGCTTTCCCGGGCGATATCCACCCCGTCCAGCAGCACCTCGCCCAGCGTCGGCTTGTCCATGCAGCCGATGATGTTCATCATCGTGCTTTTTCCGGAACCGGAGGGTCCCATGATCGCGACCCATTCTCCCTTATCCACATGGATGCTCACATTGTCCAGGGCCTTCAGGTCCCCGTAAATCTTGGAAATGTTTTTTAATTCCAGAAGACTCATAACCATTCTCCTTTGGTTAATTCAGAATTCAGAATTAAGAATTCAGAATTATTACTTTAACCGCCTGCTGATAAACAGGTCTGACCATTCATCATTGTGCATTGTGTTAAAAGATGAATATCATTCATCTTTTAACACAATTGCCGGGTCAATGGCCACTGCGCGCTTGATCGGCTGCAGGCAGCTGAGGGCCGCCACCGCGATGGATACGATCACCGCCGCGGGCAGCAGCAGCGGCTGGAATGTGATGGAGGAACCGAACACGTTCACGCTCACCACCTGGGCAAACACAAAGCCCAGCAGGCCGCCCAGCAATCCGCCCAGCAGACCCAGGAACACGCCCTCGCCCAGGAACTCCGCCCGGATACTGCCGTCGGAGGCGCCCAGCGCCTTCCGCAGGCCGATCTCCCGCCGGCGTTCCGATACAACCGCCATCATCGTGGTGGATACGCAGATCATCGTGAGCACCAGCACCACCGCGGTCACCAGGAACACCAGGCTCTGCAGTTTGCCGAGCACCGCCGTTTCGGACCGCGTCACCCGCTTGACCAGTCGGGCTTTGACGCCCTCCGTCTCCGCGGAAATCTGTTCCGTATAGGCTTCCAGTTCCTCCGCCGAGGCGCTCACGCTCAGCTCCGCCACGTCTACCTTGTCCTCACCCGTCAGGTTCGTCATATCCTCCAGGCTCATGAACACGTAGGCTTCTTCCTCGCCGCCCGTGGTCAGGATGCCGGACACCGTGCATTTCACCGTCCGCGCCGTCACGCTGCTTTCTGCGTTCCGGGCCGTGTTCAGGGCGTCCACCACCGCCGTGGAGGTCACCGTGGCTCCGCTGAGCATGTCCACGTCCCCGCCCAGGGTCAGCGGCAGCGCCTTTCCGATAAACTGGGCATTGAAGGCTTCGTCCGTCTGTGCCAGCCCGCCGATCTCCGGCGTCTGGGTTCCCGCGTCAATGGTCAGGGAGGCGATCCGGGATTCATTGTCCAGCCGGGCGGTCACGTAAACCTTGCCGCCGCTCCAGCCCTCCGCGCTGCCGGTCAGTACCGCGCCCGGCTTCCGGTCTTCTGCCGGATCGCCGGTCATCTCACCGGCGGACGGCTGCCAGGTCAGCTCCATGTCCGATCCGATCCGCACGCCGATGGTTTCGGCAATTTCCTTGCCTACCAGCACTTCCCGGGGATTCTCCGGATACCGGCCGTCCACGCTGAAATAAGGGCTGGTCTTTGTAATCTGGCTGAAGTCCGTACCCGCAGCTGTAAAGGACTGCTGCCGTGTGGTCATGTCCACCCGTACGTAGCGGTAGGGCGCCGCGCCCACCAGCTGTTCCGCGTCAATCTTTTCCAGGGCTCCGTCCAGCTGATCCTTCGTCATGCTCTTTCCCTCGTCGGAAAGCAGCAGCATATTCGCGCCGAAGGAGCGGAACTGGGCGCCCATCTGCCGGGGTACGTCCACATATATTGTCACCAGGCCTGCCAGGATCGTCGCGCCGATGCCGATGGACAGCAGTGCGATCAGCATCCGGCTCCGCCGCCGGAGCAGCGAGGCGGTGATCATTCTCAGGAACATTCTGCGTCTTGTCATTTTTTAGTGACCCCCATGAAGAACTTCGGCCGGCTTCAGCCTGAGCACCGTCCGGATCGCCGGCAGGCTGCCCGCCAGCGTCACCAGCGCAACCAGGCCCGCCACGATCGGCACCACCGCCGGTTTCATCTCAACTGCCGCGCCGAACACGCTCCGGCCGATCAGCTGGGCAAATCCGAAGCCAATAAAGTATCCCGCCGCGCCGCCGATCAGCGCCGTGACCAGGATTTCCGTCATGATAACGCCCGTGATGGAATGATCCCGTGCGCCGATAGCCTTCAGCAGGCCGATCTCCTTCGCCCGTTCCATCACGCTGGCTGTCACCAGGTTGCTGATGCCCAGGGCGGAACCGATCAGGCTCAGCGCCGTAATCAGGATCATCAGCAGCTGGGTTTTCTCCAGGATCGCGCCTTCGCCTTCCGCCACCTTGCGGACCGCGGCGGCCACGGATCCGGGAATGGCTTCCTGGATCTGGTAACAGATCGCGCTCACATACGCCGTGCAGTACCAGGTTTCATAGTCCCGGCCGGACAGGGCCGCGGGATTCCGGGCCGCCCGGCGCGCCAGTTCGTTGTCCGGCGTGGTGATGGCGGAAACCTCCACCGAAGCCACCTTGCCCGCCCGGTCGGTCAGCTCCTGCACCAGGGCCAGCGTGCCGAAGATCTGTTCGTCCTCGTCTCCGCCCGCGTCATAGATGCCGGCGACGGTCACGGTCTTTTCACCCTTGCTGCCCCGCAGCTTCACGGTGTCGCCCGCTTTCCAGCCCTGGGCCTGCGCCACCGTCATACCGGCCATGATTTCCGCGTTGGCGTTCTCGTCCTTTTCATCCAGCCAGCGTCCGTCCGTCACATCCCACCAGGAACGCATGCCGACCACGCCGGCGTCCAGTTCCTCGCCCGTGGGAAGGGACAAGTGGTGGTTGAACCAGCTTCCGTTCAGCTTCACCGCGCTGCCGTCCGGCAGTACGGCCTGGGTGTCCAGGAAGGGGGCAAAATCCACAATGTTGAACGCCCAGAAGATCGTCTTGATCTTGCCCAGGTCCCCTTCGTTCAGCCAGGCGGTATTCAGTTCCTCGCCGCCCTCTCCCACGTCATAGATGTCGGACAGCAGGGAGGAGTCCTTCGGCTTCACCACGATATTGGCGCCGTAATTCTTCAGTTCCTGGTTGACCTTGTCTCCGACGTCCATCATCACGTTCAGCATGCCTGTGGCCAGGCTGGCCCCCAGCGCGATCGTGAACGCGATCAGCAGCATTTTTCCCTTCTGATGGAACAGGACGCCGCGAATCATCCGCAATAGCATTTGTTGTCTTCCTCCTGTAACAGTAAGGCCATCATTTCTGAAAGAAATGAAGTATTAATTCTGAATTGTTGAGCAACTGTCCAAATCTTTGATTTGGGACGAAGATCTGATGACTGCCAGTGGCAGATATTTCATCAGATCTGAGATCAATCGAAAGGGAGTAAGCTCCACAGTGTGGAGTTACGACCATTGAGATTGCGGAATACAGTTGCCATATTACAGCCGTCAAAGTTCCCATTGGAACTTTGGTAACGGTGATCATAGAATTCTTAATTCTTAATTATCTGAATTCCTTTTCTCCGGCGAGTAGGTCCTCAAGCCTGAACACCAGATTCCCTTCTCCCACCTCATAGGCCAGCGGGATCGGGTTGCATCCGCCCTTGAAGCCGATGGTGTTGATGTTCATGACCACGTCGCAGCGTTTGCAGACCACCTGGCTGCCCCGCTCGTAATAGCCGGCGTTTCCGCACACCTCGCAGGCGTCAAAGCCGACGCCGTAGGTCGCGGCATTGGGCTTCTTCACCACAATCCAGCGGATGGTCACATTCTTCTCCGTCGTGTATTCAAACCGGTGCAGGTGGCCGTCGTTCACAGCCTCCGTGGGAATCAGGATCCGGTCCCCGTCCACCGTATAGCTTTCCGGCGCGGACAGCACCACTTCCCGGGTATCGTAGGCCTTCACCACGGTCAGCGTCAGCACAAACAGCAGAACCATCACCAGCGTGGCGATCGCCAGGCGGCGGCGTTTCCGGTTGCCCGCCCGGAGCTTGCGCAGCTGCGCTGCGTGCTCATAGGGTTCCGTCACCTTTGTGTTTTCCAGCAGGAACAGCAGTGCCAGCAGTGCGGCCAGGAACGCGGCCGCCCAGATGAAGATCATGGCGTTGGTGGCCGTCCACATGGTGAAGGAGCCGATCCAGCCGTATTCAGCCTCTGTGTACTTCACAGACCAGCCCAGCCACCTGGCCCGGCTGATCCACGGGACAAAGAACCGTCCCAGGCAGTAGACCGCGTAGAGAAGCACTCCCGCGCGGAGAATCCGCCGCGGTGCAGCGGACTTCCGGATATGTACAGCGCATCCGTACAGGAAGCGCGAATAGACGAACAGCAGCAGAAGCGCCAGGGCCCAGCCGCCCAGCCGCTCCATGTAGTAGGCCGAGAAGAAGCCGTTTCCCATCGTGTTGAAGCTGAAGGGATACAGCAGCACTGTCGGCAGCCGGAAGAAGATCATTCCCGCGGAAACCGCCGCGCCGCACACGGTCAGGCAGATCCCGCCCGCGCCCGGTTTCTTTCCTTCCTTCCGGCCCTGAAAAAGGGATAACATGAAAAATGCCACTATGAAAGCCATCAGATAAGCGTAGGTCCAATGGTTCCAGTGACTGGAGATGATTTTATTGGTGGTCTGCTTGACCACAGCCAGGGCAATCCCGGCAATGACGCCCAGCCACAGGCCGACGGCGTGTTCCCGGCGTCCCGTCCGGCCGTACAGCCGTCCCAGGAAAGCATGCATCAGCGTTGTGATTGTGACGGTATAGAACAGATCCTGTATAACACTCCAGAGATAATACAGCAAAGTGATACCCTCCAGATGGAATATACCGGCGCGGGATCCCCCGCGGATCCCGCGCCGGCTGTCGCAAAGTCTTCAGTTCAGGGATTGATTACCACTGCTTGACGAACTTCCAGCCGGTCCAGGTCGCTTCCAGGGGCTCGGTCCAGAAACCGTCCTTGGCGTCGACGCCGGTCTCGGAGTCAACATGCAGCAGGTAGCCGTTTTCGGCCGGGCTCTTGATGTACAGGGTGATGCTGTACTCGCCGTCAGCCAGCTTGATGTTGTTGCCGTAGTGGGGGCCGTCGGAGGCCGCCATGGGCATCATGGAACCGGAGGTCACTTCCTTGCCTTCGGTGTCGCGGATCACGAAGTCAATGGTCAGGTAGGGCACCCACTGGTCCACCGGGAAGGCATAGCCGTTCTCGTTGGCGGTCAGGTCCACTTCGATGTGCAGGTCCGTGTTTTCCTTGGCGGTCGCCTGGTCAACGGGAGCCATGTCAACGGGCTGGAAGTAAACCATAGCCATGGTCATGAAGCCAACTTCCTGTTCGCCTTCAACGCCCAGTTCGAATTCATCGAAACCGGCTTCGTCTTCCGCCATCGCGACGGCGGACAGGGAGAACAGCATCATAACAGCCAGAACCATAGAAAGCAGTTTTTTCATTTTGGGGGATCCTCCTTTAATGAATCGGTGAGTCTGGAAATAATATCCATATTGGTATTCTTCAGCGCGGTGCGCGGGGCACCGCGCGAAAAATCTGATTAATGGGCAGCCGTCAGTTCCTTGCGCTGGGCCGCCAGTTTGCCCCGGTAGTGGGCAATCATGAAGGTCACCAGCAGGATGATGGCCAGAATCAGCTGCGGCACCAGCGTCTCCATGTACGGATAGATGCCGAAGATCTGGATCACGTCGTTTTCCGGAATACCGGGCACCCGCAGCGTCAGGTCGAACAGGTTGCCTTCCGCCAGCTCCTTGATGCCGCTGCCCAGGAAGCTGACGCACATCACAGCCATGAGAATGCTGGTAGCTGTGAAGAACACCTTGATCGGCAGCTTGATGGACAGCTTGGTGATGGCCAGGTAGACAAACACCAGGATCACCACGCCTGCGCCGAAGCCGGCCCAGACCATGCCCGCGTTGCCTTCCTGCAGCATCGGCTGGTAGAACAGCACCACTTCCGCGCCTTCACGGAATACGGACAGGAACGCAGTGAAGGCCAGGGTAAAGGCGGAGCGCTTTTCCACGCCGCTGCGCACCTTGCTGTCAATGTAGCCCGTCCAGGCCGCCGCTTCCGCCTTGGAGATCATCCAGTTGGAAACGTAGAACAGGACGCACACGGCGATCAGGGCGGTCACGCCTTCAATCAGTTCCTGCGCCATGCCGGCGCCGGCAACCGCCTGCTTGACGAAGTAGAGCACAGCTGCGGCGGCAAAGCTTGCCAGGATACCGGCCAGCGCGCCGATGTAAACATTCTTCAGGCTCTTTCCGTTGCCGCTCTTCACCAGGTAGGCGATGATCGCGGCGATGACCAGGATCGCCTCCAGGCCCTCCCGGACGATGATGCCGAAGGCGCCCAGGAACGTCAGCCACTGCGGACTGCTCTGCGCCTCTTCCGTGACCTCCGCGGCAGCCTCTTCAGCCGGAACCTCCGCGGCTCCTTTTTCCGCGGCCGCCATCTCGTCCAGCGTCTTTGCCTTCTTCAGCAGCACCTGCTTGGTTTTGTCGCTGGTCGTGCGGTATTTGTTCTTCTGGTACTTTTCATTTCCGGAGCTGACCAGGTTCCGCAGTTCCGTAAACTGCTTCTCGGTCTCCCGGCGGTCCTTGACGCCCAGCTCCGTGTAGATTTTGTGGGACAGTCCGGATTCTTCGTATACGCTGTAGTAGGCGGTGTTCAGGTTGTCGTCCGCCGCGTCGAAGTCCTTGTCCAGGTAGGCCAGGTAGGCCGTGTCCAGCAGTTCCTTGGTCAGGCTCGCCGCTTCATACCAGCTGGCGTATTTGGCCGCGGCATTCGGGTCGGGGGAATACTCGGGATAGGGATCCGTGGAAACCAGCTCGCCGTTTTTGTAGAACTTGTTTTCGCTCTGCACGCCGCCCTGCTGCGCGGCCAGCTTGTTGCCGTCCTCCCGGATCATGGCCTTCAGCTTGAACAGGGCGCTGCGGACGGAAACGATCGTTTCCTGATCCGTGTTTTCCTTTTTCACCGCCGCTTTGCAGGCGGAGAACTGCATCTCCACGGCGTTCTTGCGCACGCCGGAAATGTAGCTCATGGTCTGGCGCTCAAAGCCGGTGGTTTCATACACCCGGAAGTAGGCGTCGTTCACGTTGCTGTACGCGGTTCCCGCGTCGCCTGCCAGGTAGTCTTCAAAAGCGGTATCCAGGTATTTGTCAATTTCGTCTGACGCGTCAGCCCAGCGGGTGCTGGCCGTTCCCTCGCCCAGGGCGGGAAGAGCCTGCACCATCAGGGACAATATCAGCAGCAGCCACAACACGGGCCGAAGGGCTTTTCTCATGCTGTCGTCCTCTTTCTTTCGCATTATTGCCGTTAGTATCAGCTAATCAGCGAAAGTATATTAGCATAATCTAATCTTTTTCGCTTGCCTGAAATTGACCTTTTGCAGATATATTTTTCGATAATGACTTCAGCCAAAAAAGATTTGATTCGTTTGTTAGTTTATGCTAATATATGTAAGCATTAATTCTCAAGGGAGGCATCCGTCATGGCCGAATCAACCAGAACCACCGCCGGCAAGCGCCTGGCGCAGCAGGCGGGATACTTTATCCGGGAGCACAGCGAACAGAAGTTCTCCCTTACCGGGATCGCCTCGGCGCTTTTCGTGAACGGGAACTATCTGGCCCGCGTCTTCAAGCGGGAAACCGGGCACACCCTGCTCTGGTACCACAACGCCATCCGCTGTGAAAAGGCGAAACACCTGCTGGACGAAACCGATCTTTCCGTGTCCGAAATCGGCGCGTCCGTAGGGTACGTTTCCTCCGCCCATTTCTCCCACCTGTTCAAGAAAATGACCGGCGTCGCGCCCAGCGACTGGCGTAAGCCGGAAACGGGCCAGCCAAAAGATTTGATTGATTTAACCGGCCTGATGTGATACATTCTTTAATAAGAAATAACAACACATCACCGGGAGGATAGACGCCATGAATATATATGAATCCGCGGAAGACTATCTGGAGCAGATCCTTGTCCTGCTGGAGGAAAAGGGATATGCCCGTTCAACGGATATTGCCGAATCCCTCGGCGTGACCAAGCCTTCCGTCAGCGTCGCCATGAAGAAGCTGCGGGAAAACGGCTACATCTCTATGGAAAAGGGTGGCCTCATTTCCCTGACCGATAAGGGCTATCCCATTGCCCGCCGCACCTATGACCGCCACCTGACCCTGACGAAGTTCTTTGTCTCCCTCGGCGTGGATGAGGAAATTGCCCGGAAGGACGCCTGCAAGATCGAACACGATATTTCCGAAGAATCCTTCAACGCCATCCGGAGCAGCCTGAAATAAGCGATTATGAAACTGCTGGATAAAATCCGCGGCTTTCTCCGTCCGGAGGAAGAACCGGAAGCGCCCAGGGCGCCGGAACCCCCGGTTCCGCTGAAGAAAACCTGCAAGCAGTGCGGCAAAACCTTCACTGTGGATCCTTCCTGGGGCTTTGTTCCCACCTTCTGCAAGGACTGCAAGCAGAAAATGGCTAAGGACAAAGAACTGGCCCAGCGGGAAGGTCCCCGCCGGGACATCAAACGCAAATGCAAATCCTGCGGCAAGTTCTTCACCTTCCCCAGCGACGCCCTCCACTACCCCACCTATTGTCCCAACTGCCGCAAACGCCGCCAGACCGCCATGAAGGAAAAATATAAGAGAACAAAACCAGGATCCTCGTGATCCTGGTTTTGTTCTTAATTCATAATGATCCGGCGTCTGATAAAACCTCCATATCCCGCCGCGCAATGCAGGAATGTGACCGCGGGACAGATACTCTGTCACTGTTTTCGAAGAAAATGTGACTGAGTGTCTGTCCCTTCCGTCACATTCCTGTTCTCCTTCCCCTCCACCACCATTTACCTCCAACACCCAAAGCGCTCTGCGGGAAGTTGACAGAGGGACGGGGTTTTTGTCAACTTTTTTGCCGTTCCGAGTTAATCCTTCGCTTTGGAAAAGATGACAAATACCCCGTCCCTCTGTCAACTCCTGGGCGCAGCGCAGCGGCATCGAAGGGCGAACCTCTGACGACCGCCAGTGGCGGAAATTTCGTCAGAGGTGAGGTCAAACGAAAAGGAGTTGTCTCCACAGCGCGGAGCAACGACTATTGAGATTGCGGAGAGCCTCCCAGCCCGCACACGTTTGGGAACCCAACCGGACCACCGCAGCGCACAGGACAGTGTGTCATTCCGACCGGAACGTAGTGGAGTGGAGGAATCCCTTACTACGCCGTAGGCGGAATAATTGTTCATTATTCATTGTTAATTGTTCATTTGTCATCGCAAAGCGACGACACTGTCCCTTACTACGTCCGAAGGACGAATCATTCTGCATTATGCATTCTGCATTTGGGCTTCGCCCACTGTCTCCTCCGGAGATCTAAACCTTCAACCTATCCGGAACACATTCTGCAAAGAGACAATCCTAATTATGAATTATGAATTATGAATTTGTTCTCGCTTTGCGAGAACACTGCCCTTGACAAAATTTCGGTACCGAATTATAATCTAATTGTTCGGTACCGAAATTTTTGTCCTACCTTCTCCCATTGAAAGGAGCGATGCATATGTCAAACCGTGATGCCGATGTGATCCTGGCCTGCCTGAAGCTGGCCCGTGCCATGCGCCGCATCCCGCCGGAGCGCCGGGAATATCCCTTCCCTCCCGCTGTCGGCCGCCTGCTGGATTGCGCCGCGAAGAACCCCGGCGTATCCTCCCGGGAACTCTGCGAATTCCTGGATGTCCGTCCCTCCTCCCTCAGCGAGATCCTGTCCCGCGCGGAAGCGGACGGATTCATCACCCGCACCGTGGACGAGGACGACCGCCGCGTGCAGCGGATCAACCTGTCCGACAGGGGCCGGAAGGCCGTTTCCGATATGGAAGCCGCTCGCAACCGGGAAGCAGGCAAGATGACCTCCTGCCTGACTGACGAGGAAAAGGAACAGTTCTGCGCCCTGTGCGACAAGCTCAGCACCCATATGGAACGCATGGCACTGGATCTGCCGGAAGACTTTCCCCGTCCGCCGCGTCCTCCGCGGCCCGGAGACTTCCCCCGTCCGGATCATCCGGACCGTGACGATCCCGACGCACCCCTGCGCCGCCCCCTCCCGCGCGGCGGCCGCATCAAATGCTGAAAAACAGCGCCCTGGAATCCTCCAGGGCGCTGTTTGTTTATCAAAGTAACTTTCATATCCGGCGGATGCCGGATAATTCATATTGATCGAAGATCAATAATTCATAAAGCCGTTTACGGCTTTAATTCATATTTGCCGCAGGCAAATAATTCATTCTTCCTTTTCTCCCGTCTCCTCGACTTCTTCTGTTTCCTCAGCAACCGGTTCCTCTTCCGGCACCTCCGTCACCTGCATCTTCGTCACCCGGAAGCCGTCCATTTCGGTCACGGTGAACTGATGCCCGTCCAGCGTAAAGGTATCGCCCACTTCCGGCACCTTCTCCAGCATCTCGCTGGCCCAGCCGCCGACAGTATCCGCGTCGTATTCGTCGTCTTCCTTGCCGAACTTCTCCAGCAGTTCCTGCAGCTGCATGTTGCCGTCCACGATCAGGGTGCCGTCTTCCTGTTCGACGACCTCCTCGCTGACCTCGTCATGCTCGTCGTAGATCTCGCCCACCAGCTCTTCCAGCACGTCCTCCATGGTGACGATGCCGTCGGTGCCGCCGTACTCATCCAGCAGGATGATCAGGTGGGTCTGGCTCGTCCGGAACAGCTTCAGCAGGTTGCTGATGGACAGGCTGGCCGGCGCGAACACCGGTTCCTTCATGATCTTCGTGATGTCGGTGACGCCCTCGTGGGTCATCTTGTAGAAATCCTTCTCATGCAGGATACCGATGACATGGTCCAGGTCCTCGTGATAGACCGGAATCCGGGAGAACCAGGTGTCGCGGAACGCGTCCGCGGCCTCTTCAATCGTCGCGTTGTCCTCCAGGGCGGTCACGTCCACCCGGGGCGTCATGATGTCCGCCGCGTTCTGGTCGTTGAACTCAATGGCGGAGCGGATCAGTTCGCCCTCTTCCTCCTCGATGTCGCCCTCGGTCTGGGCTTCATCGATCATGGTCATCAGTTCATCTTCAATCTGGCTCTCTTCCTGCTCCGGCTTGATCAGCTTCGCCAGCAGCTTCCGCCACAGGGCGAACAGCCAGTCCAGCGGGCGCAGTACGGTCACCAGGACGCGGATCACGCCGCTGACGGCCATGGCGTATTTCTCCGGCTGCTGCTTAGCCAGCGTCTTGGGGCCGACCTCGCCCAGGAACAGCACCAGCACCGTCATCATCACGGACGCAACAGTGGTGGCCAGGTCCTCCTGGCCGGGTAAAATACGCGTGGTGAACAGCAGGGTCGCGATGGCGGTGCCCACGATGTTCACCAGGTTGTTGCCGATTAATACGGTTGTAATCAGGGAGTCATATTCTTCCAGCAGGCCGAGGGCGGTCTGCGCTTTTCCCTTCCGGGGGCCGTCCACGGTTTTCAGTTTCACCCGGTTACAGGCGGAATAGGCCGTTTCCGTTGCGGAAAAGAACGCCGAAAGCGCGATACACAGGATCAGGGCAAGCCATAGACCCATGATAATGATTCAATCCTTTCAGATACTCAAACATGTCCAAAGTTGCTGTTCCGCTCATGCGAAACAAAGGAATTATACCATGGAAACCCTTGATATGCAACAATCGCCGCCGGTTGTGCGAAGTCCGCGCGTATGGTATCATGTCATAGGTATGGACATCGATCAATAACAGGGAGGAGGCGGAGCCTCTCATGGCCTTGACAGCGCGGATTGACCGTGCCGTTCGCTATGCCTGCGCGGTCTGCAGCGACCTGCAGATTTCCCGCCTGCCGGTAGATCCGCTTTCCCTGGGGCAGATCGCCGGGATCTCCGTGGTCCCTTACTCCGCCGTGCTGACCAACGCCGGCTGGTTCCCCGGGGATCTTCCCGGCCGCATGCAGATGAATCCCGTCCTGACCCTGACCTATCCCGCCTTCTGTATCGTCTGGCGGGATGACATTCCGGATCCGGACCGCCTGCGTTTTCCGCTGTGCGTGGAGCTGGGCCACCTGTTCATGAACCACTACCGGGATTATCCGGAGCTGCTGGCTCCCGGCCGCGTGCCGGACGCCGGCCTGGCCGCGGAGGCCGAGGCCTTCGCCCGCAACCTGCTCTGCCCCGTTCCCGTGGTGGACGTCATCCGCTTCAACCGTCCCCGCCAGGCCCGCGCCTCCGTGTTCGGCCTGCCGCGGAATGTCTGGGCTTCCCGGCTGGACACCCTGGCGGATGACCGGGCCTTTGTGGACGAGGACATGGCCAACATGCTCATCTGGCTGTTTCACGATTACCTGCTGGGCCGCCGTTGTCCGGAGTGCGGTCATGTGTTCACGGATCTGCGCCAGGAGGACCGCTGTCCCCTCTGCGGCAGGGCGGAACCGGACTGGAATCTGTAACAAACGAAAAAATAGACTGTTCTATTTTTCACTTTTTGTCATATAATAGCAGGCAGAGAATGTATACAATAAAGTCAGCGAAATAAAAGGAAAGGAGGCACCTGTATGGATCAATTCGCGTTGAATCTCATCATGATCGTCGGCTTCGTTCTCGGCTCCGGACTGATTATCCTGGAAGCCTTCATGCCCGGCTTCGGCGTTGCGGGCGTCGGCGGTCTGCTGCTGGAGTTCGCCGCCATCTATTGCTGCTGGCAGCTCTTCGGCATCGGCACGGCGCTGCTGGCCTTCGCGGCTGTGGCTGTGTTGATCGGCATCGCGCTCTTCATTTCCTACCGGAGTGCCCTCAACGGCCGGCTCAGCAAAAGTCCGCTGGTGTTGAAGGAAACGGAAACGCCCGCCGGCAATACCAAGCCGGATCACTGGATCGGCATGGAGGGCGTCGCGGTCACTTCGCTGCGGCCTGCCGGCCAGATTGAGATTGACGGCGCCCGCCTGAATGCCGCCACCGACGGAACCTTCATTGAAAGAGGCACCCCCGTCCTGGTAACCGGTATGGAAGGCGATCACTATGTTATCCGCAAAAAAGACTGATTTGTTTACTGTTTGAAAGGAGCTCTGTTTTATGGAATCTGCTATCCTGATCCCGATTATCGTGGTGGTTGTCCTGATCGCCCTGGCGATCTTCCTGCACTTCGTACCCATGGGCCTGTGGATTTCCGCCCTGGCCAGCGGCGTGCATGTCCCGATCAGCGCGCTCGTCGGTATGCGGATCCGCCGCATCGTTCCCCAGCGCCTGATTTACCCCCTGATCAAGGCCACCAAGGCCGGTCTGAACCTGACCATCAGCCAGCTGGAAACCCACTACCTGGCCGGCGGTAATGTGGACCGCGTCATCAACGCCCTGATCGCCGCTCAGCGCGCCAACATCGACATGGCCTTTGAAAAAGCCTGCGCCATCGACCTGGCCGGCCGTGATGTTTTCCAGGCCGTGCAGATGAGCGTTACCCCCAAGGTCATTGAGACCCCCGTGGTTGCCGCTATCGCCAAGGACGGTATCGAACTGCGCGCCAAGGCCCGTGTGACCGTGCGCACCAACATTGAACGCCTGGTCGGCGGTGCCGGTGAGGAAACCGTTATCGCCCGTGTCGGTGAAGGTATTGTTACCACCGTCGGTTCTGCCGAAACCCACAAGCAGGTGCTTGAGAATCCTGACCTGATCAGCCGTACCGTGCTGGACAAGGGCCTGGACGCCGGCACCGCCTATGAAATCCTCTCCATCGATATCGCGGACGTGGACGTCGGCCGCAACGTCGGTGCCCAGCTGCAGATGGACCAGGCCGAGGCTGACCGCCGTATCGCCCAGGCGAAGGCGGAAGAGCGCCGCGCCATGGCTGTGGCTCACGAGCAGGAAATGAAGGCTTCCGTGCAGGAGATGCGCGCGAAGGTGGTCGAGGCCGAGGCCGAAGTGCCGAAGGCTATGGCAACCGCGCTGCGTGAAGGCAAGCTGGGTGTCCTGGATTACTACCAGATGAAGAACACCATTGCCGATACCGAAATGCGGGAATCCATTGCCAAGGCCAGCGCGCCCCAGCAGCCCGCCGGTGACCAGCAGCCCCGCGGAAAGAAATAAGCCTGATTTCATCTGATTGAATAGTACCTGGAATGCCGGTCCCCCGGCATTCCAGGCCCAAAAAGTTACTCATAATTGTGCATTGAACATGAAGGGTTGGTGATCCTTTCGATGGACGCAGCACCGATTCTGATCCTTGTCTTTGTCTGGGGCCTCGCCGGCCTTCTGGCCAAAGCCAGCAAGGCAGCAAAACAGCAACAGCAGCAGGCGTCCCGGAGCGGAAGACCTGCCGTGCAGCGCCCCGGTGCAAACGCTCCGAAGCAGGCTGATCTTCAGCCGGCTCCCCAGCCCCAGCCTGATGAAGATTCCTTTTATCGGCCCACCGTTCTGCAGCCCACAATTACCGTGACCGAGCATGATGATTCGGTCTACCAGGGCAGCATGAGCGCCGCCACAGGCGAAGGCTACGATCCCTGCCATGATGAGCAGATGGCTCCCCTCACCGCGGCCGAAGCCGTCTCCCCCGAAGCGGGGACAACGGTTCCCGGCCTGCAGCTGAGATGGAACGGCAGCGACATCGTGCAGGGCATCGTCATGAGCGAGATCCTGAAACGCAAATAAAAAAAGGACTGTCTCTTCTGAGACAGTCCTTTTCATAAAACTTGTTTGCCACTCTCCTCAAACCCCAATCTCCACCACGCCTGGCGGAATGTGACAGTGGGACAGACCAAGCGTCACGGTCAACGACTGTGATACTTAGTCTGTCCCATCTGTCACGTTCCTTTTCAACGCCTCCACCACCGTAACGCCCAACACCCACTATGCAATGCGGGAAGTTGACACGAGGGACGGGGTTAATGTCATGCGAAGTTTGACCTTAACCCCGTCCCTCTGTCATCTTCCCGTATCTACACCGAAACTAATGATCAGTACACTAACTTTCACATTCGCCGGAGGCGAATAATTCATATCGCCGCAGGCGATAATTCATATTGGGCCGTAAGCGGCCCAATAATTCACATTGCCTTCGGCAATAATTCATTCATTTTCCCACTTTCCCGTCTCCATATACCTGTCCGCCCGCTTATGCGCCGCGTCCACGATCCCGTTGTCGAACCCCATCAGCTTCAGCAGCCGGATCGCGTTCCGGGTCACCGCCGCGCCGGGCTTGATCTGGTAGTCAAACACGATATCCGAATCCGTCACATGCTCCTCAAAGTGGGCCTTCTCGTACCCGTCTCCCGCCAGGCCGCACAGCTCCACGTCGTGCGTGGCGATCATGCTGAGGATTCCCCGCTCGTTCAGCGCCTTCAGCACCTCCACCGAAGCGGCGATCCGCTCCACCGTGTTGGTGCCCCGCAGCACCTCGTCAATGGCGCACAGCACAAACTCCTTCCCTTCCCCGCTCCTGTCCTCCAGGATCCGCTTCAGGGACTTCAGTTCCTTGATATAGTAGCTTTCTCCGGACAGCAGGTCATCCGCCAGCGCCATGGAGGTATAGATCCGGAAGGGGCTGCCGCTGTAGGAGGTGCTGGTAGCCGTACAGATCGTCTGCCCCAGCAGCGCGTTCAGGATCACCGCCTTCAGGTAGGTGGATTTGCCGGAGGCGTTGGATCCGGTGATCAGCAGGGACCGGTCCAGTTCCACCGGGTTCGGAACCGCGTTCTCCAGCAGGGGATGCACCGTTCCCTCCGCGTGGATGTAGGGCTTCTCCGCCTCATAGTCGATTTCCGGGATACACACGGTCTTCAGTCCCTGCCGGTAGGAGGCGACGGCAATCGCCGCGTCCACTCCGCCGACGGCCTCCTGGATGGCCCTGAAGTTGTCATGGTATTTTGCCAGCCGGTGCCGGACGACCTCATAATAAATCAGGTCCAGCATAAAAAACGAAAGCATGTAATCCAGCTCGGTTTTCATCAGCGGATCCGTGACCACCGCGCCGCCCCGCACCACAAAATGCAGGGGCTTCATCTCTTCATAGGCGCCCTGCAGGTGCCGGTCCAGCTCCGGATCCTTCAGCTTCTTCATCCGGTTCAGCCCCACCGCCAGCAGGATGCAGTAGTTCACCGCGCGGATATCATTCTCGCAGTCCTTGCTGCGTTTCAGGTGCACAAAGGTGTTCAGCGACATGGACAATAGCGGCATCCAGAGCACGTTGAAACCGAACAGGATGACGCACAGCACGGAAACCGGCATGTACAGCAGCATCAGCAGGTAGATGATCAGCCACTTTTTGGACGGGTTCTGGGGCCGGAGGATATGGCCCAGGAATACCGACCGGTAAATGCCGATCCGGGACAGGATCACCTGCAGGTTCAGCCGCTTCTCCGGCTCCTGCTCCATCATCCGGATCAGGCTGCTCTGTTTTTCATACTGCTCCCGGTTCATGGGCCGCCGCAGCATATAGTACAGCTGCCGTTCCCCCGCGGTGGAGCAGCAGCAGTTGATCCGCTTGTACACCGCGTCCATGTTCAGGTCGTTCCAGGTGATATCGTCCACGTAGAACGGATCCCGGCCGTCCTTCCGGCAGTCCTCATAGAAGGTGCTGATCCAGTTCATATCCCCGTCGAAGTATTCTCCCTGCGGCTTCTTCCCGTAGGCGTTTCGGAGTCTTTTTCTCAGTTTTCGGTAAAAGAACATGTATTGTCACCTCACACAATATCAATACGATCCGGACGGCTTCCCCGTTCCGGAGCGCAACGCATTTCTTCAGGGTAATCATACCCTTGTATCCCGGATGCAAAAAGGGCTGATTCCGCAAAATAGGAAAGGCTATTCCTCCGCTTGTTTTCCCCTCCCCGCGCATGATACAATAACCTCGCAAACAGCAAAAAGTGAGGAACCCCGAATGATTCGCAAATACACCTTTGGTACTCCCCTGCCCACGGACGCCGTTGTCCGTTCCGTTCCGGCGGAGCAGGGCCCCCTGCCTTATTTCACCCTGTCCAAAGGGGAGGACGGCAGCCTGACCTTCTCCCTCACCCTGCGTCCGGAGGAAGTGCTCTTCGGCCTGGGCCAGGGCGTCCGCGGCATTGATAAGCGCGGCCACCGCTATGAAAGCTGGAACAGCGATGTTTTTAACCATACCGAGGAGCGGCCCAGCCTTTACGGCAGCCATAACTTCCTCGTCTTCTTCAGCCCGGAGCGGCTCTTCGGCGTCTACCTGGACGACCCGGGCAAAATCACCTGGGACCTGGGCTATACCGCCCGCGATCAGGCGGTGATCACCGTCGAGAGCGGCAGCCTGGACCTGTACCTCATCGAGGAGGATTCCCTTCCCGCCATTGCCCGGGCTTTCCGCGGCCTCACCGGCCGCAGCTATATCCCTCCGCGCTGGGCCTTCGGCTATATCCAGAGCCGCTGGGGCTACGCCAGCGAGGAGGAGGTGCGCACCGTTGCCGATGAGCACCGGAAGCGCCATATCCCCCTGGACGCCGTCTGCCTGGACATTGACTACATGGTGGACTTCAAAAACTTCACCTGGAACCCCAAGGCCTTCCCGGATCTGAAGAAGTTCCAGGCGGAAATGAAGGAAGACCATCTGCGCCTGGTGCCCATCATCGACGCGGGCATCAAGGTGGAGGAGGGCTATGCCCCCTACGATACCGGCAAGGCCGGGGACTGCTTCTGCAAAAAAGAGGACGGCAGCGATTTTGTCGCCGCCGTCTGGCCGGGCCGCTGCTGCTTCCCGGATTTCCTGCGGGAGGATGTGCGCCGCTGGTTCGGCGATCTGTACCTGCCCCTGCTGGAGGCCGGCATTGAAGGTTTCTGGAACGATATGAACGAGCCGGCCCTCTTCTATTCCGACGAGGGTCTGGCCGATGCTTTCGCCGCGGCGGATAAAATCCGTGCCGGCGGCGTGGACTATGAGTCCACCTGGTGGCTGAAGGATGTCTTCAACGGCATGGCCAACAGCATGGACGACTACCGTCGCTTCTACCACCTGGTAGACGGCAAACCCGTCCGTCACGACCGGGTGCATAACCTGTACGGTGCCGGCATGACCCGGGCCACGGCGGAAGGCTTCCGCCGCTTTGCCCCGGACCAGCGCCTGCTTCTCTTCTCCCGCAGCTCCTTCATCGGGGCCCACCGCAACGGCGGCATCTGGCAGGGAGACAACTTCTCCTGGTGGAGCCACCTGAAGATGGCCCTGCAGATGCTCCCGAACCTGAACCTCTGCGGCTTCCTCTTCACCGGCTGCGACCTGGGCGGCTTCGGCTGCAACGTGACCGAGGACCTGATGGAGCGCTTCCTGCAGCTGGGCGTCTTCACGCCCCTGATGCGCAACCATTCCGCCCTCCATACCCGGGAGCAGGAGATCTACCGTTTCAGTATCTGGGAAACCATGCGGGACACCGTTTCCGTGCGCTATGCCCTGCTGCCCTGCCTCTACAGTGAATTCATGAAGGCCGCCCTGCGGGATGAAATGCTCTTCCGCCCCCTGGCCTTTGATTATCCGGCCGACCGCCGCGCGGTCCATACCCAGGACCAGCTGATGCTGGGCGGGGACTGCATGATCGCCCCCGTCTATGAGCAGAACGCCGCCGGCCGGTATGTCTACCTGCCGGAGGATATGCTGCTCATCCGCTTCCGCTCCGCGAGGGATTATGACCTGGTGCCGCTGGAAAAGGGCGACCACTGGATCGACCTGGCCCTGGGCGAGTTCCCCCTCTTCGTGAAAAAGAACCGCGCCGTCCCGCTCTGTGCCGGCGGGGAATCCTCCGAACTGCTGGATGATACCGCCTTCACCCTCCTGGGTCAGATCGAAAAGGAAGGCGTCCTGGAGCTCTACCGCGACGACGGCCGGACCGCCAACCCCGACCTGGAATCCGGCCTCACCCGGATCGCCCTGGTCCCTGACAACTCCCTCACCCGCAAGGTGAAAGTTTAATTCATAATTCACAATTATGAGTTGCTTTTCCCCAACCGGAACCCCGCAGCCTCCAGGTGTCATCCTGAGCGGAACGTAGTGGAGTCGAAGGGCGAACCTCTGACGACCGCCAGTGGCGGAAATCTCGTCAGAGGTGAGGTCAATCGAAAAAGAGTTGTCTCCACAGTGTGGAGCAACGACTATTGAGATTGCGGAGAGGCTCCCCGCCCGCCCACGTTCGGGAACCCAACCGGAACACCGCAGCGCACAGGCCAGTGTGTCATTCCGACCGGAACGTAGTGGAGTGGAGGAATCCCTTACTACGCCGTAGGGGAGCGAAGGAAGCGGTGACCCAGTGGGGCGAACCTCTGAGGGCAGCCAGTGGCTGAAATTCCGTCAGAGGTGAGGTCATCTGAAAAGGAGCAAGCTCCATGGGTTCGGAACGCCCGGAAAACTGTCCAGTGGACAGTTTTCAGTGGAGAACGGGCGGCAGCCCCGGCAAGGGAGTTGCGACTATTGAAGATGCGGACATTCGCCGAAGGCAAAAGCGACCTGGAGTCCTGTCGTGCGCGGTGCGCGAGGCGGGAATTCCGCCCGCGGTGCGCGCGCGAATCCTTACCGAAACGAGCATCGAGTCCGTTCCAAGGACGAGAGGCGACGATTGAGGGTGCGGACACATAATTGTTCATTATTCATTGTTAATTGTTCATTTGTCATCGCAAAGCGATGACACTGTCTCCTCCGGAGATGTAAACCTTCAATCAGCCGGAACACCATCTGTCCTGAGACCACATTAATTCTGCATTCTTAATTCTGAATTCTGAATTATTTATAAGGGGGTCCTGTAACATGAAAGCACTCTTCATCGGCGGAACCGGAACCATCAGCATGGCCATTGTCCGGCGACTGGCGGAAAAGACAGACTGGGAAGTCTGGCTCCTGAACCGGGGCCGGCGCGCCGCGGACGTTCCCGCGGGCGTACACACCATCACCGCGGACATCAATGACGAGCAGGCCGTGGCGGAAATCCTGAAGGATCAGTTCTTTGATACCGTCTGCGAGTTCATCGGCTTCACCAAGGACCAGGTGGAACGGGACTGGCGCCTCTTCCGCGGTAAGACGCGGCAGTACATCTACATCAGCTCCGCCTCCGCTTACCTGAAGCCGGCCGCAAGCTATGTGATCACCGAGGGCACCACCCTGGCGAATCCCTACTGGGAGTATTCCCGGAACAAGATCGCCTGTGAGGAATTCCTCATGCAAAAGCACCGGGAGGAAGGCTTCCCGGTCACCATCGTCCGCCCCAGCCATACCTATGACGAGCGCAGCGTCCCCGTGGCCGTCCACGGCAACAACGGCTCCTGGCAGGTCATCCGCCGGATCATGGAGGGCAAGCCCGTCATTATCCCGGGCGACGGTTCCTCCCTGTGGACCCTCACCTTCAACACGGACTTTGCCCGGGGTTTTGTGGGCCTCATGGGCAACCGCCACGCCATCGGCGAGGCCTTCCAGATCACCGGGGATGAAACCCTGACCTGGGACCAGATCCATCAGACCCTGGCCGATGCGCTGGACAAGCCCCTCATTCCCTACCACGTCTCCGCCGACTTCCTGGCTGAAACCGGGAAGTCCATGGGCTATGACTTTGCCGGCGGCCTCATCGGCGACAAGTCCGTTTCCGTCGTCTTTGACAACCGCAAGCTGAAACGGGCCGTTCCAGATACGAAAACCAATGTACCCTTCCATGTCGGCGTCCGCAAAGCCCTGGATTATATCCTCGCCCACCCGGAATGCCAGAAGGAGGATCCCGACTTCGACGCCTGGTGTGACCGCGTCATCGCCGCCCTGGAAAAAGCCAAAAAAGAAATTTAAGTTGACAGAGGGACGGGGTTTTTGTCAACTTCGCAGTCTCAACGACATGGTGTCATTCCGACTGAAGGCGCAGCCGTAATGGAGGAATCCCTTACTACGGCCATCGGCCGCATAAATTCAAAAGAAACACTTTCCATCCGGAAAGTGTTTCCTCCGCCATTCTTCATTTTTCATTCTTCATTTTTCATTGTTGAGCCTTACGGCTCAACCTCAATTCCCTCTCTGAGCATCGTCCGCAGCTGCCCCAGTCCCGCGCTGCTGTTTCTCCTGACGCCGTCCGGCCGCACAATGCTGCTATAGTTGCCCACAATGGTGACCTCAAACCCTGTCCGGGCTTTCCATATTGCCGCCACGGCGTTGAACAGCATCTGCGCCCACATCTGGTGGTAATCGGAGGTGATCAGCGTGATCTTATGAATGTCTTCCTTCTTCAGGACCTGGAACACCTTTTCCGCATTTTCCAGCGTGGTCATGGCAGCCGGGTCCGTCAGGATCCGGTCCGCGTCGATATGGCGGTCCCGCGCCAGGAACATCTTCATTTTATCGGCTTCGGTGTGGTTTTCCCAGTTGTTCGGGCCTGTGGCGCCGCCGGTGCAGATCAGCGTCGATTCCGGGAAGGACCGGGCCGCCGCGGCAGCCGCCTCGCACCGTCCTATCAGCTCCTCGGTCATCTCTCCGTCCTGCAGCTGGTAGCCCAGCACCACAAAGGCATGCTTTCCGCTGAAGTCCAGTCCGCTCCGTTCCAGCGGAACAGCCTTTTCCTCTCCCCGGTAAGCGAACCGACGGTAATTGGCGTTGCGCACGGATCCGTACCAGTGTTCCACAATGGCGCGGCCTACCTGGTATTCCTCCGCGCTCTTCAGGTGGATCATCTCCAGGATATAATCCAGCTCTTCCGGATCCGCCTTGATCTTTTCCCGTTCTTCCGTTTCCAGCTTCTCAAAAAGCGACTCGAACAGGGGCAGATCTTCCTCTGCCGCCTTCCATGTCTCTCCGATCGCCGTCCCGCACAGCAGGACCAGAACCAGCGTCACGGCGATGATCGCTTTCATGCGTTTCATACAGGTTCGCCCTCTTCCGTTACTTTTCGGTTGTGCTCTTGCGGCAGAATTCTTACATAGTCATTATAAAGATTGTATACATAAAATACAAGTACGGAAAAAAACGGAAGAAAAGCCTTCGCTTTTCTCCCGTAAGCAATCTTCCCCGTTCCGGCCGGAATGGCGGTTTTTTATTTCACCTTCTTCACCCGGAACGACACGGTTTCATACCGGTTCTTCTCCCAGCAGTTATAGGCCCGGAGCGTATATTCATCGCTTAAGGCGTTCAGGCCCAGCGTATCAATCTGGCGGTAGCGCGAACCCAGCTTTGCCGGCTGACTATACTCCTCCTCATCTTCACCCTGTTCGTCCTCCCGGACGTCCAGGCAGGAGACGGAGCCGCCTCCGGCCATTCCGCTTTCAAACGTCTGGCCAAAGTAATCCGTTGCCGTGCTCTTCGGGTTCACAAACTCAAACCACAGGTCACCCTCCGGTATCGTCCTTTATTCCTTTCCGTAGAAATAGCCTTCCTGCATTTCCAGCGGCGGCAGCGTTACGGTAATGACGCCGTCTTCACTCTCCCCGGTCTGCAGATTCCAGCACGAACACTGGAACTTCATTGTGCCTCCCGCCTTTATGCTTTCCGTATTGTATTGCGCGGCAGTTGCGATAATAAACAGCCCGTCATCGCTGTAATCATACCATGTCCAGGAATCGCCTCCCGGGTTCCAGATCTCGCACGAGATCAGTTCCTTGTCTCCCCGCAGTTCGTCCTGGGTGACGTTTTCTCCGTTATACTCAATCTGTTCCGGATGTTCCCCTTCTTCATAATACGGCAGGCAGTTCGGGTCGGTGCATTCCACCTTGAACACAACGGACACCCCGTCCTCCGCCCAGTAAGCTTCCGTAGCCTGGACCCGCACGGTTTTCAGATCGTATTCAGTTATCAGCGGTTCTTCGATCGCTTCTTCATTGTAGTACCAGCCGGTCCCGAAAAAGCGGCTGATCACCGTCCAGTTTGCGGCAGCCACAGCCCCGGCCATTGCCAGGACCAGGAGGATCACAATTACCACTGTAGCGGCAGATATTTTCTTTTTCATTGGTTTCTCTCCTTTTTCCGCGCCGATCACGCGCCGGACTAGCCACGGGTCCGCCCGGAAGCCGGAAAGCCGACGGTCAAGGGATTCAGAGAAAGTGTCTTTCGTATATCTTTTACTCATCGAACTCACTCCCTTCCATCATCGCTTTCAGCTTTTCCCGTCCCCGTTTCAGCCTTCCGGAAACGGAAGACTGGGAGATGCCGAGCGCTTCGGCCACTTCATTCACATTCAGGTGCTGATAGTAATACAGGAGGATCACCTCGCGAAGCCGGATCGGCAGGCGGACCACGGCGTTCATCAGTTCGTCGTCGCTCTCCTCAAAGGGAACTGCCGCCTCCGGCACCATGTCCGGCGTTACATGCCGGTTGATCACCCGGAACCATCCGGAGTGGTTCATGTCGTAGCACGTTCTGATGGCGATTTTCATGATCCAGGTCTTCTCACCGGATTCGCCGCGGAACGTATCCATGGACCGGTAGACTTTCAGGAAGGTTTCCTGCACGGCGTCTTCCGCCATTGTCTTGTCACACAGATACAGGAAACACATCCGCGTCACCTGTTCCTGATACCGATCCACCAGTTCCTCCAGTCTCCGGCTGCGATCCTGAGCATTGTCCGGGCCCGTCACATTGCTCATCCTTCGCTCACCTCCTGTACCTTATTAGACCGGAAAAAGAAAAATAATATCGGATTTTTGAAAACTTTTTATTTAACAATGCGGAAAACGGGAACATGACAGAAGGGACGGACCTAATGTCACACTTCGCATTACACTAGGTACCGTCCCCCTTGTCACATTCCCGCCATGCGCAACGAGTATTTTGCTCTTATCTCATCGCGCTGAAGGAACTCCCTGCAGCAGGCAGCATAATTATGAATTATGAATTCTGAATTCTGAATTCTGAATTGTCCTCGCCTCAGCGATGACGAAACATTCCCATCAGCGTCTGCTTCGCGGCCCGCAGCAGCACCACAAACGTTCCCCACAGGACCAGGCTGCTCCAGAACTGTACTTCCGCCAGTTCCGGCGTCTTCAGGGTCACCGGCTGGGCCGACACGCCCACCAGCTGCCAGAATCTCTGAATCCAGGGTTCATATTCACCCAGTGTTTCCGGAATCCATTCCGGGAAAATCAGCATCGGCCGGAGCGCCACCACAGCCACAAGGAAGCAGGCTCCGATCGTCGCCGCGATCAGCAGGATCACCGGCAGGATCTGCCCGGCCGCATACGGCAGAAGCTTCATAATATAGCGCCGCTTGCTTTCCGCCTTCACCTTTTCTGCCTGGATGCGGATATACCCGGCCAGCCAGCGGATCCAGCGCTTCATAAACCAGATGGCCGCAATCACGAAGACCAGCAGCAGCGGCATCAGCGCCCGGAATTTTTCCTGTGCCAGGTTGATCGCCGTGCCTGTGCCGATCGCGTTCTCCGCGTATCTTTTAAACGCGGGGAACATATCGCCCGTACCTGATGGCGCGGACAGCACCAGCAGGTCTGCGTCCGTCACCAGATCCAGCGGAACCCAGGCCGCAAATTCTCCGTGCTCGCCGAGCCTGCGGCTGTGCGGGGCTACGCCCGCCACCTCCAGCCGTTTCTCTCCCCAGGCCACAGGCTGATCCACAGGATTCACATCCTGGAACAGTTTCACAGCGGTTTTTTCGTCCAGCACCACCACTTCGGACGCGGCTTCCGCGTCTGCGGTGCCAAGGAGCCGACCTTTCCGGACATAGGGATAATAGACCTCGTTCCAGTGCGGTCCGATCGCGTACAGGTAAATGCCTTCCTGCCGCTTGTCCGAATCGTGAATCGAAATCGCCTCACCGGCCTTCACGCTGTGCATTGTCAGGCTGGGGAATAACTCCCCCATGCTTTCCGCTGCTTTCTTATACAGATCTAGCAGGGGCGTCGTGGATACTTCGGGTTTCTTTTTCGCCGGTTCCGCGGCTGCGGACACATCCTCCTCCGCCGTTTCCGCCGGCAGGGCAGTCTCCGTGGGGCTCACAGACGACGGCAGGAAGGCATACTGCATTACATCCGGTACTGTGGTCAGGCCGATCAGACCCGCGCCCAGCAGCAGGATACCCGCCAGCAATAGAAATGAAAACCGGAATTTTCGTTCCATTCCTGCTTACTCCTTACCCTCACGTGCCATTACAACAGAGCCTTCCTGAATTTCCCGATCCTCCATATACAGGATAGGCCTGGAATCGTAGCTCAGCTCACCGCTGTCTGTCGAGACATACTTGTCATTCTCGCCCAGCACCCTGAACTCCACCGTTTTCACTTTGTAGCGGGTATCGCCGAACAGGGACTGCTGCATTTCACCGACAAATACATAGCGGTTTTCGCCGCTGCCGCGCACCGCGGCCACCGGAATCAGGGTGGTGTTTTCCTTGGCGCGGACAGTGGCTTTCATCTTGATTTCATCGCTGTCCTTGAACAGGTTGCTCACGCGGTAGCTCAGGTCGTCCGGTATTTTGATATCCGCGTAGGGAACGCCTGTTTTTGTCAGGCCTGTGGCAGTCACTTTGCTTTCCACGCGCATCCATTGATCAACGGGAATGGAAACCACCGCGCCCTTCTGCACGGTATTTTTCTTATCCGTCAGTTCCGCGCGCAGCACGGGGCCTTTGTCCTCCGGGGAGATCAGGAACAGTTCCGCCTCGCCGCTGCTCAGCACCCCGTCCTTCTGCACCTTCACCTCGATCACATAGCCGTCGTGGGGCGCGGCAATCTCCGATACCTGTTTCTGCAGCTGCCGGATCGCCATCATCTTGTCCTCGATCTCGGCCTTTTCTTTAATCTTATCGTTCTTCTCCTGCAGGGTGGTCCAAACCGAATCCTCCACCGCGTACCGGTCCAGGCCTTTCAGCTTCTTCTGGGCCTCCGTCATCGCGTTTTTGGCCATCATCCAGTTGTTATACTGCTCAATGATCGCCTGCTGGCTAGCCTTCTGCTTCAGGGTTTTCAGAAACTTTTTGACCGTGGTCTCGTTCAGGTCGCTCGTGCTCTTCAGGCCCAGGTTCGCCATCAGGGCGTGCCGGAGCTCCAGCTCCTTGTCTTCCGCTTCCCGGGCGGCGTTATAGGCGTCTATCCAGGCTTCCTCGTTGCGGGTCAGCCGGATGTCCCCGTGTTTCCGGTCCCAGTTGTCCAGCGTATCCCGGACCTTCACATACTGCGCCTGCAGTTCAAGCAGTTTCTTGTTCCCGTCCGTAACCTCCGCGGCGATCATCCTGTCTCCCTTGGAGATCTGCTGGCCGGGCGTCACATACAGCCGCCGCACAGTCAGGCTCAGTTCTTCCGGAACCTGGATGTTCATTTCCTCTTCTTCCGGGAAAACCACCTTGCCCATCAGCACGGTCGAGGACTCCATCTTTCCGTTTTTCGAGCGTTCCAGGGTCACCTTCGGTGTGGTCAGGGTCCGGAAAGTACCGGAAAACAGCACGCACAGCGCAATCACTGCCGCCAGGACGATCATTCCCCGCAAAGCGAATTTTTTGAGTGTCATATCCTTATCAGACCTTTCCGCCGCTCAGGCTAGCCTCTTATTTCATTTCCGTCAGCTGAATCCCGGCCAGGATATCCTCCTGGAAGAACAGGTAAATCAGCAATGCGGGCAGGATGTACAGCGCCGCGCCGGCAAACTCGTATCCCTGGCTGCCGGCCATCATCTGGTTAAACCGGGTGGACAGCGGCATCAGCATTTCGCTTTTGCTCAGGTATGTCAGCGGCTGTTCCACCAGGTTCCAGCTCTCCGCGAAGGAGAGCGCCGCCGCCGCGCCCAGCACCGGCCGGCACACCGGCAGCACAATCCACAGGAAGGAGCGGAAGGGTCCGGCTCCGTCTATGGAGGAGGCCTCCAGCAGCTCATCCGGCAGGGCAATCATATACTGCCGCAGCAGGAAAATGAAGAACGGGGCAAACAGCATCGGCAGGATCACTGCCCAGACCGTTTCCAGCAGTCCCATAAAGCGGAGCGTCAGCACGTTCGGCACCATGGTCACCTGGAAAGGCAGCAGCATCAGCATCACGATCATGAAGAACAGCGTTTCCCGTCCGCGGAATTTGAATTTGCTCAGCCCGAAGGCCATGGCCGGGATCACAAACGCCTGCCCCAGCAGGATCGCCGCCGCGTAGATCACGGAGTTGGTGAAGAAATGCAGGATTTCGTCATCCTTCACCAGAACCTGCTCATACTGCCCCAGGGAAATCTGGTGAGGGGACAGGTGCAGATCCATCCAGGTTTCTGTCCGTTTGCCGCGCTGCTCCATCAGTCCCTGCATCTCCGGAATGGAGGAGAAGGAATACAGGAAGGTCTGCACCATCGGCAGCAGGATAATCACTGCGAACAGTGTCAGGGCAATCCGTGCCAGCCAGATCCGGAGGCTTTTAGGATTTCTCATCTTTTCAATCGCCTCCGTTCAGCCGCTTCAGCGCCGACCGCTGGCTCAGGAAGAGCACGCCGAAGAGCAGGAACACGATCACGGCAAAGATATAGGCGGCCGTTGTCACGTTCTGGTAGCTCAGTTGGTTGTACATATTGCTCATGTAGTTCTGCAGCGTATACAAAAGCGGCTCGTTCGGATAGGCGCCGGCAATGAAATACACTTCCTTGAAAATCCTGAACGCGTTCACAAAGGACAGGATCGCCACCAGGAACGCGGAAGGAATCGCCAGCGGCAGCGTGATCCGGAAGGTCTGCTTCATGAAGGAAGCGCCTTCCAGCGTCGCATACTCATACAGCGATTCCGGAATGGACTGCAGTGCGGACATAAAGATGACCACGCAGAAGCCCAGGTTTTTCCACAGGAACAGCAGGATAACCGGAAGCCGGGCTTCCGGTCCGACGAGCCAGTCCACCCGCGTTCCCCCCAGCGCAACCAGCAGGCGGTTCACCGGTCCGCGGAAATCGAACCAGATCAGCCAGATCAGCAGGATGGCCGAGGAGGGCATCAGGTAGGGCAGCAGCACGCCGGAGCGGAAGAACCCGCCGGCCGGACGGATGCGGTGCAGTCCCGCTGCCAGCACAAAGGAAAGCAGGAACAGGAGCGGCGCGCAGATCAGGGAAAGCTCCATGGTGTTTTTCAGGCCCATCTGGAACATGGTGTTGTTCCATACGGAGATATAGTTCTCCAGCCCTACAAACGCGTTCTGAACTTTCCCGTCTGTCACGCTGTACCAGATTCCGCCCACAAACGGGATGCCGTAGAAGATCAGCAGCCCCGCCAGTCCCGGCAGCAGGAACGGCCACGCCAGTCGAAATTTCTTATACAAAAGGAATCATTTCCCTTCATCACGGATCATTTGCATTTTCTGGTCCATAAGGTTGAGGAAGTTCTCGATGTTAATATTATCATCTTCTTCCCCTCCCATCAACTGCGCGTCCTGTGCTGTGATCGTGTTCTGGACTTCCCGCTGGAAATCGTGATCCAGCACTTTGCAGAAGGGCAGGATTTTCTGATAACGTTCAATTCTTTCCGGGCTCAGCCGCCAGGATTCCGTTTCCAGCCGTTCGAGATCTTCGTCCCAGCTTTTCACGATTGCTTCCGCCTGGATCTTTTCCTCGCCTTCCTCAGCCTTTTCAGCGTCTTTCACCGCAAGATCCCGGTATTTCTCGTACATTTTCTTCTGCTGCTCATAGCTGAAGTCACGCAGGGGCTCTGTCTGATCCGCGAAGAAGGAATAACGGGCGATCATCTCCAGGTTATCCATGGCCAGTGCCAGGAATTCCTTGGCTTCCGCGGCATGCTCGGAGAACGGATTCACGCAGGCGACATAAATCTGCACGGGAATGATCGGGTCCTCCCCCTCCTCCAGGCTCAGGGGCATGGGCTCTCCGTAGCCTTCATACTCCTGACCCATCGGGGACGTTGTGTAGGGGCTGAGAACAGCGCCGTTTTCACTGTAATAAACTGTATTATCCCCGTCGTTTTCCGTCCAGGATTTCAGTCCCAGCGCCCGGAAATCAAAATTGTTTACCCGATCAAGCAGCTTTTTCAGCAGGGGGGTATTGAACACCAGCTCTTCGCCCTTGCTGTCCTTCATGATCTGATATTCATACACGATGTTGCTGAAGAGCATTCCGCTCATGGAGTCCGCCATATACTCATCTTGGGTCAGTTTGACTTCCGTTCCCGCAAGGCGTTCCGGCAGTTTTTCCAGCCAGTCCAGGAACTCATCCCAGGTCTTCGGCAGTTCCTCTTCGGTGCCGCCGATCTTCGACCAGGCCTTGTAATTGAAGCCCATCGTCTGTCCGCTCAGGCCGACCGGGACGCAGATGATCTTCCCGTCCTGCTTCATAGCGTCCTGGATATAGGGATACATGCGGTTCACGCAATCAGCAATCTCCGCGTTATCGCTCAGGTCCGCCAGGTAGCCGCGCTTTTTCAGCGCGTTGAAATCAGTTCCTTCGTACGGCAGCACGTAAATATCCGTACTGCTGTCCTTGTTCATCATATCCGTCAGCACGTTGGTTCCCGACATCCATTCATACTGCTGGCGGATAACGACGGAAAGGTCTCCCCGTTTCTCGTTCAGGCTGAACACCGTCTCGGACATGGTCTGGTTATAGCCGGTATTGTCCTCCACATGCAGCATGGTGGTGCCGCGGACCGAAGGATCCGTGTTCCGCAGCAGGATATTGCTGCTGTTCCAGGCCAGCACAAACCCCTTCGGCAATACAGTCAGATGGCAGTCCGTCAGCGGGCAGTCGTTGACCGCTTCCAGCTTCGTCAGGTCCGCCATCGGGGCTTTCCATAGTTCGCCGCTCTGGAACACATACAGCGTATCCGTTTCCGCGTCGTAGCAAAGACCCATGGACTGGCTACCGTTTTCAAACTCTTTGATGGTTTCTTCTTTTCCGTCGGACAGGTTCTTGCGGATAATGGAACCCTTCTGGGTATTCCAGTCATATATGCCCAGGAGTACAGAGCCTTCCGGCCCGGCTGTAAAAGCGATGACATTTACATCCATTGACATGTTCATCGTCGAGCAGCTTCCGGTTTTCAAGTCCACCGTCATGATTACGTTGCCGCCCGCTCCCCAGGTCTGCCCGATCAGCGTATCCCCGGCTACGCATATGTCATTCAGGTAGAAGGAACCGTAGCTCTCCACCTCGCCGGATACTTTATCATAATCCCATTCCGGCAGGTCAGCGTCCTCCTCGGTCGCCTTGCCGTCTTCCAGCTTGTAATGCTTCAATTTGACGCCTTCCACGCTTTGTTCTCCGGTGGTCGGATTCCAGTCCTGCCCCACCGCGATTCCGTAGAGTTCTCCGTTCCACATAAACCAGTTCTGTGTATAGTAGGAGGTTTCGTGCTCATACTGGAATCCCTCCTGGAATTCCCCGTCCGCGGGATAATACTCTCCCTCCGGGAAGGCGGACTGCGCCGATTCATCGTTCAGCGCTTCGTCTGACCAGTCGATATCGTCCAGGCTCAGCAGGCCTTCCACCGCGGGCTGTTCTCCGTCCGCCGCTTCGGCGTCCTCCTGCTTTTCCTCTGCCGCCGCGCCGTCTTCAGCGGCCGGTTCCGCGGTTTCCGGTTTCGCTTCAAACTGGATTTCCGCTTCATCCGCCGGTTCGCCGGCTTCCGGTTCAGTCCCTTCGGCTGCCTCGCCGGTCATCTGTGCTTCTTCAGTTTCCTCTGTTTCGCCAAACGGATCATAATAGTGGTTGTCTCTGAGAAGATACTTTTCAGGTTCGGACTCGGTGTCCGCGTATTTCATGAGATTCTGTTTTCCATCCTCGTAAGCAATGACGCCGAAACCGTCCCCCATCCGGAAGACAGAATCGATGCTTTCATTGTAATTCCAGTCCACGGAGGACGCGTGCCTGATCGTACGGTCCCCCGGTGATGCGAAAGCCGTCGCGCAGGAAGTCACAAGCAGCACCAGGGCTGCCAGCCAAAGGATCACCTTTTTTCGGGTCTGATTCTTCATTCTTTCTTCCTCCTTTTGGGCGGAACAGGGTCGGTTCCGCCGTTTTTTGCCGCAAAAATCCTCTTCCAGGTCGTCTCAGGGTCTTCCAGATTTCAAATTGTCCATTGCTTGAATTGTGTAACCAATAATTCTTAATTCTTAATTCTGAATTCTGAATTATTTAATAGTCTCTCTCCATCCGGATCATCTGGACCTTCTGGTCCAGCTTCCCCAGCAGCTCCGCGGGATCCATTTTCGCGCCCTCGTTGCTGTAGAACATCTTTTCGAACTCGTTGTAGTCCTCGTCGTTCGGATCTTCGCCGAACAGGTCGTTGAAGAAGCTGTAGCCCTTCACCCTGTACCCGGCGTTCCACTTCCGGTAGTTTTCAATCATCTCCGCGCTGACGAGCCACGCGTGCTCTTCTTCCTGTTTGATGTACTCTTCCTCGGCCTTGAGGGATTCTTCCAGTGCTTGCTTCTCTTCGCTGTCTTCCTCCGCCTTGGCAATCTGCTTCTTCAGTCTTTCGATAAATTTCTCGTACATCTTGCGGTTCTGCTCGAAATAAGGATCCCGGACCGGCTCGGTCTTGTCCGCGTAAGCAGAGTAGCTGTAGTACACTTCCATGTTGTCCATGGCCATCGCCAGGAACTCCATGGCTTCCTGGGGATGTTCGGAATAGGGATTCACAAACGCCGCGCAGATCCTCACCGGGATCACCGGCGCCGCCCCTTCCTCAAAGCCCAGCAGCAGCGGTTCATAGTCGCCTCCGCCGTTCATCACGGGAGAAGTGTAAAGCTCCAGCAGCGGCCGCTTGTCTTCCTCATCCGGGTTATACAGATAGCCGTCTTCCTCGTCCCGGTCCTCTTCCTCCTGGTGCTCGGCAATGCCCAGCGCGTCATAGTCCAGGTTGTTCAGCCGGCCCAGCAGCTCACACATCATCGGGGAGGCGAAGGCGTAGCTGTTGTCTCCCTTGCTTTCCATCCATGCTTCATACTGGTTCAGCATGATCTGCAGGATCTCCGCGCGGAAGTACACGCGGTCGGTATAGCTTTCGCTCAGCGATACGTCCCGGCCGTCCAGGCGTTCCGGCATCTTCTCCACCCAGTCAAAGAACTGGTTCCAGGTCTTCGGCAGTTCCTCCTCGGTGCCGCCGATTTCCTTCCAGATGTGCATGTTGATGCCCAGGGTTTCCCCGGTGAAGCCGGTGGGAATCGCGATGATCTTGCCGTTCTGCTTCAGGGCGTCCTGCACGTAAGGATACATGCGCTCCACGTTCGCGGCGATCTTTTCGTTGCCGCTCAGGTCCGGCAGGTAGTCCCGGTTGCGCATCGCGCTGAATTCATTCCCGTCATACCGCAGCACATAGATGTCCACCGTGCTGTCCCGGTTCATCATCTCCTGCAGCACCTTGGCGTTCCAGTCCTGCTGCAGCACCACGGAGATATCGCCCCGGGTGTTGTTGATGTCATAGATAGTCTCGCTCATGGAGTTGCCCCAGCCCAGATCGCGGATCCGCAGCCTGATGCTGCCCCGCTGGGCGGGATCGGTGTTTTTCAGCTCCACGCTGTTATACATGCTGATCAGCAAAAAGCCGTTCGGCATCAGGTACATGCCGTTGCCGGTGTTCTGGCAGTCGTTCACGGCCACGGCCTGCGCCGCGTCAAACTGCGGCGCCGCCCACACTTCCCCGTTCAGGATATAGTACAGGGTGTCCTTCGCCGGGTCATAGCAGGGCGTGATCCGGCTGTCGTTCATTCCGGCCAGCTCCATCAGCGTTTCCTCTTCCCGGCTTTCCAGGTCCAGGCGGTTGACCTTCACCGTGGTGGTACCGTCGGTGTCCGACCAGATCGTGTGCGTCACTATCAGGCTGCCGTCCGGGCCGGCGGCAATCTCGCCGCTGAAGTCATCCCCGAGTTCAATCTCGGTGCTGGTTCCTTCCTGCATGTCGATGATTTCCAGCACCTCAGCGCCTTCGCCGTATACGGTCATCGCCAGCTTGCCGTCCAGCGGGAGGATTTTGTCGATGCCCTTTGTATACTGATACTCTTCCTCATCCACGATCAGGCAGCTCAGGTCCATCTCCGGCAGTCCGGCGGCCTCCTCCAGGATCACTTCGCCGTTCTCCAGCTTCGCGTGCTGCGGGATCACCTCGACCTTGTTTTTCCCGTTGCTGTATTGTTCCTTGATCGTCAGGCCGTACAGCTCATCGTTCCAGGTGAACCAGTTGTTCACATATGCATAGCCTTCGCCGGCTTCTCCGTCTTCTTCCCCGCTGTCTTCGTCATCCAGCAGGCCGAAGCCGTCCAGCAGGCCGTCCGCGTTTCCGGCGTCTTTCGCGTCGTCAACGTCGTCCGTGTCGTCTGTGTCGCCCAGCAGGGCGGCCGCGTCCAGCAGGCCGTCGACGCTGCTGCCGGCGTCATCGGCGTCGTCCGCGTCTTCGGCGTCTTTCACTTCTTCCGCGTCTTCCGCCTCGTCCTCCTCGTCTTCGCCGTCTTCACCGCCAAGCTTGTCCTGGTTCAGCACAAAGACCTCCGGTTCCGCGTTTACGTCCGCATACCGCAGGATCTTGTCCTCGCCGCTCTCCTGGGCAATCACGTATACCCCGTTTCCGTACGGGAAAGCAGTCCGGATGTATAAATTGCTGTCTCCGTCCACGTTGGACCGGTGCAGCAGCACCCGGTCTCCGGTTGAGGCAAAGGCAGGCGCGCAGGCCGTCATGCAAAGGATCAGGCTCAGCGCCCACAGAATCAGTTTCTTGCCGCTCAGGGTTCTCATTCCTCAGGTTCCTCCGTCTTATCTTCCGTATTGTCCGTCAGGTAGATCTGCATGCTCATGCCCAGGCGGATGCGGTCGTCCGCTTCAAAGGAAGCGTAGGCCTTGTATATCTTTTTGGTGGATGTCTGCTCCGCGTTCGCCGCCGGTTCCACGTTCATGTGGGAGATGGCAACGATCTCGCCCTTGTAGGTCTTCTCCGCCGCGTTGTCCCAGTACAGCTCCATGGTCACGGGCTGGCCCACCTTCAGCAGGAACAGGTCCGCCTCCTGTACGTCGAACTCCACCTGGAAGCTCTTGGAGGGGATCAGCTGCATCAGGGTGTCTCCCTTGGCTGCGGTTTCTCCGGGCTTCTTGTCCACGGAGTAGACCACGCCGTCCACCGGGCTCTTGATCGTGTTGTCCGGGGCGTAGTAGCCGTCCAGGATGCCGTCCACGGTTTCAAAGAGCAGCTCGCCGCGTTCCACGAAGTCGCCGTTGGCCACGTGCAGCTTCAGCACGCTGCCGCCCTCGCCCTGGGTTTCCACCTTCACCGGGTCGCTGCGCTTCACCTTGCCCGTGCCGATGCGGCTTTCCTTGGTCCGCTTCTCATTGCGGTAAATATATACCTTCTCTGTCAGGTAGAACTCCCCGCCGGTCACTTCCACCGTGTAGCCGGTTTCCGTCAGGGCGGTCACCACGCCGGTGCCCTCGTGGGTTCCGTCGGAGGCGCAGGTCAGGTACACCCGCTCGCCCAGGTGGATAAAGTAGTTCTCACTGCTGTTGAAGGCTTTCTCGCTGGTCGCCTCCACCTTGTATTTCCGGGTGGGCTCGATGTACATCACCGCGCCGTAGCGGGTCTTCACGTCCGCCACGGAATCGCCTTCCGCCACGTACAGGCCGGTCACGGTGCCTTCCACCGGCGCGTAGTTCAGGGTTGTTTTGATTTCCGCCAGGGTATCGCCCGCGGCCACCGGATCACCGGCCCGCAGTTTCACTTCACCCATCCGTCCGCCGAAAGGAGCGGCAACCGGAACGGTTTCTCCTGCAACCACCTGTCCGTCATAGGACAGCTCCTCGGCCATTGCCGCGCTGCCCAGCACCAGGGCCAGGACCATCAGCATCGCGAATAACTTTTTCATCCGTGTCTACTCCTTTCACTTTGTGGCAAACAGTTGGTCATATGGTTCGTCCAGCGCCTCGGCAGGGCCGCTGTATACTCCCGTCATAAAGATGCCCGCGTGGTCGTCCGTGGTCAGTTCGTAGGTTTGTCCCTCCACGCTGACCTTCCAGGCTGCCGGGGAATCCCCGTTCATGCCGATTTCGTATTCAAACCGCCGGTTCGCTGTCCCGCGGCTCTTCATCTCGTCGTAACTCCATCCGGCCAGGAAGCCTTCCGTTTCCATCACGGCGATCTGGTCTCCGCTGCGGAGCACCAGGTGTTCGATGCCGCTCTTGTTCATCTTGCGGAACACCTCGCCGTTCACACTCCAGGTATTCTGCTTCCCGTCTTCACTGTCTGCCGCGGTGAGGATCAGGGTGTCGATCTGCTCCTGCCCTTCCGCCTTTTTCCAGTCCATTCCGGTCACCGTGAAGCCGTCTCCGGCTTCCGCGCCTTCCGGCCGGTTCAGGCTCAGCGCCAGGGTTTCCTTTCCCAGCGTCAGCCGATTCATCACCGTCTCCTGCTGTTTCTCCAGTTCCTTCAGGTCCAGCAGGTCATAGTCCGGTCCCACAGGCTGCCGGTTCTTGTTGTGGGGAATCCGGGGCCCGGAGGATCCGCCGCCGGGGAATCCTCCGCCGCCGCCACCGCCGGGGCCGGGTTCAGGTTCCGGTTCGGGTTCTGGTTCGGGTTCCGGTTCCGGCTCGTCCGTGGGCGGATCGTGGTCCGGTTCGGGGTCCGGCACCGGCGTAGGCGTAGGCGTTTCCGGCGCCGGGGTCGGCGTCACGTCCGCCGGCTGGTCCGTATCCGTGGGGGCGGGGGTGGGCGTCGGCGTTTCCGTCGGCGTCGGTGTGGGCGTAGGCGTAGGTTCCGCCGCCGCCACGCCTTCAAAGGCGTCCGCCGCCACGCTGATCCCTTCCGGGACAAAGTCGATACTCAGTTTCTTACAGTTCAGGAAGGCTTTGCTTCCTATTTCTTTCAGCTTGGAGTTTTCCCCCAGGATGACCAGCTTCAGTTTCGTACATTCCGCAAAGGCGCCGGCGCTTATCACTTCCACGGAATCCGGGATCACCACGCTCTGCAGCTTCTGCTTGCCGCGGAACGCGTTCGGTCCGATGACCCGGACTCCGGCAGGGACGCTCACGATATATGCCTCGCTGTTGCAGGCCGTCAGCACGTCGCCTTCCACCACGAAATCCGGCACCGGTTCCGGCTCCAGGTCCGTGGATGTCGCCGCGATCTGGTTCTCTTCCGCCATCGCCGCGCCGCCAACGAGCAGCAGCAGGATGGCGAGGATCACCCCGGCCCACAGCATGCATGTGCGTTTCCTCATTCTTCTTCCCTCCGTAAAATGCATACCCATAATATATAGACGTTTTAATGAACGTTTTATGACGTGAAAATGAACCTTTTGCATTGTTTTTCCTCTGTATTTTGTATTCAATCCGACCATATCCCCAAAATTCGCCTTCATCCCTTGTAAAATACGGCTTCAAACATACAACTTTAACCTATTTATGATATCATTTCCTGCCATTTACTGTCAAAGCAGGCAGGGAGAGGATCACCATCGCCTCCACTGCCACAGCCTCCACGCACCCAAGCGGGGAACGATGGGGACTGTCCCTGTCGTTCCCCTTTTCCTTCAGGGAACGATGGGGACTGTCCCCAGCGTTCCCCTTATCGGAACACCATCGCCTCCAGGTGTCATCCTGACCAAGGCCGCTGGCGGCCGCGTGGGGAGCGAGCTGAATGTCAGCGCAGTGCGCTGTCGGCGCAGCCGAAATGAAGCGGAGTCCTGTCGTGCGCGGTGCGCGAGGCGGGAATTCCGCCCGCGGTGCGCGCGCGAATCCTTACCGAAACAAGCAGCGAGCGCGCTCCAGGGCGAACCCCTGAGGGCAGCCAGTGGCTGAAATTCCGTCAGGGGTGAGGTCAATCGAAAGGGAGCAACCTCCACAGTGTGGAGTTGCGACCATTGAGATTGCGGAAAAGAAGCGACGATTGAGGTTGCGGGGAAATCTCGTTCTCCTCTCCCCGCCGCAGCGGTTAATTGTGCATTGTTAATTGTTAATTATTCATTTGGGCTGCGCCCATTCTCCCTCTGTCAACTTCTCGTTTCCGCAGCCTCAACTAACTCTCACATTCGCCGCAGGCGAATAATTCATATCGTCGAAGACGATAATTCATATTGAGTCGCTTGCGGCTCAATAATTCATATTGCCGCAGGCAATAATTCATTTTCTGCATCCATACAATAAAATGCGGCCGTCAGCCGCATTTTATCACTCATAATTCTTCATTCTTCATTTTTCATTCTTCATTCATACTTGTCTTCGCCTTCGCCAACATTACCCTTTTCCCGTCCGTTATCCTGTAGATCTCCCTGAACGGAACCACCCGGGTCCCCGCCTGCTTCACATTTTCCCCTTCCGTCAGCGTTACCTCCCTGTGCCCTTCAATATACCAGCAGGGATAGGTCCGCGCGTCCAGCGGGCACACGCCCGCCCCGCCCGGGAAATCATACGTGTAGGTCAGGTTGATCCGGCTGATCTCAAAGGACTCGCTGTAGTGCTCGTCCGCAATGGTCTTCTCGCAGTGGTTCGCGGAGAAAAGCCTCATGGCGTCCACCCATGTAACCCCGACTGCCATTTCATATTCGTCATTCACGTGGTCGATGACCTGATTCAGCTCCAGCAGCGCGGTTTCATTCTCCGTCAGCACCACCTTCACCTGCGGTTGCCCGGCGGATTTCAGGCCGTTCAGCTCCTGCCGGTAGGTCAGGTACCAGCCGCCGATTTCCTCCGGGAATTCCCTGAAGGTGTCCAGCTTCCCCGCTCCCCCGTAAAAGGTGCTCATGTCCTCCGTCAGATTGCGGATGTATTCCGCGGAAAGCGGCACCGCACTGTCCAGGCTCAGCCCGCACAGATGCAGGCTGCGGAACAGCTTCTCGCAGCGTGCCTGCGCGTCTTCCAGCGGATAAGGTTCTCCGACTGCCTGGTCCGGTTCAATATCAGCGTTGTCAAGGTAGGTCAGCAGCTGGCTGTAACGGTCCGCGTCCCTGTTTCCGTAACACAGGCTTGTGTCGCTTGTCACTGAAAGCAGGGCGTCATCCGCGTACCGGTATTCATATACATCCTGGCCGGCGCCGTCCCCCCAGGGCTCATAACGCTTCTCCACCACTTTCGCCGTGTTGAAATCCTCCGGCGTGTAGGCGCGGGTGTTCCGGAACGTGACGCTGCAGGAGGAAAGCTCGCTGCAATCCGTGTCAATCTCGGCATTCTCAGCCGTCCGGATCGCAGGGGATTCCGGCAGTCCGGCCTCCTCCGCGAAGGCGCACAGGCATCCCGCCAGCAGGCACAGGACCAGGGTAAACAAAAACAGGTTACGTGACTTATGCAGAAACATGGGGGGTTCTTTCTCCTTCCGAGACAAATTGGTTACTGTATATACATTCACCAATGCGTATATTGTAACCGTCCTGCCGTGCCCCGTCAATAGGCAGAAACCTTGCAACCGTTTGCACATAAGGTTTTGCCTGTATTTTGACTGTTCTGTTTTCTCTGTGATTTGGTCACATTTGTTACCTTGCCGTTTCCTGCTGTGAAAAGAAAAGTTACTTCATTTTTTCACGGTGACATGACCACTGCCCCATGTAACCAAAATTTGCCAACCGATGTCACCCGCCGCAGCAAAATGGACACTGGGGACTGTCCCCAGGAGAACGGAGGGACGGTTCCTTTCGTTCTCCTTCCATTCTCCAACACTCACCACGCAATGCAGGAACGTGACTGCGGGACAGATTTATCCGTCACGGCCGTCAGGCTGTGACCGTAAGTCTGTCCCTTCCGTCACGTTCCTGCTCTCCGTTTTCTCCACTACCACTAACTCCATGCACCCAAACGCCTGGCGGGAAGTTGACATGAGGGACGGGGTTAATGTCATGCGAAGTTTGACTTTAACCCCGTCCCTCTGTCATCTTCCCGCTCTCCGCAGCGAATGAAACGTTCATTATGAATTATGAATTGTTCATTGATAAAAGACAGATGACTCTGTCATCTGTCTTTTATCTTCATTCCCTTTTCGTAGAAGCAGCAGCCGTTGCGGCCGTTTTCCTTCACGTAGTACAGGGCGGTGTCCGCGCGGCGGAACAGCTCCTGGGAGTCCGCCTCCCCGTCGCCCACGGCGATGCCCACGCTCATGCTCACCGCCGGGGATCCGTCCGAGGTATCCGCCAGGGCTTCGTTGATCTGCTCCACCTTCCGCCGGATCAGTTCCTCCGGCTTGTCCTTCAGGTTGACCATGAACACCGTGAACTCGTCCCCGCCGATGCGGCAGATATAGTCCACGGAGCGGAAGTTGTCCGTCAGCACCCGGCCCACCTTCTTCAGGGCCTCGTCGCCGGTCTCGTGGCCGGAGGTGTCGTTGATCTCCTTGAAGAAGTTGACGTCCAGGATCAAAAGGGCCGTGGTGGCCAGATCCACGCTTTCCCGGATCAGCTCATATCCCGCCCGGTTGTAAACCCCGGTCAGCCCGTCATGGGAGGCCTTGAAGCTCAGGCTTTCGATGTTCTTCTTATAGGTATGGTACATCTTGTTGTAGGTATCCGCCAGGTAGCGGAATTCCTGCGCGCCGGTCACAGGCAGCTGCTCGTCCCGGCGGATATGGTTCACCGCGTTCAGCAGCGGCCGCACGCCCAGGCGGTTGGTCAGCAGCAGGAACTTGAACACGCAGACGCTCTGCACCACGATCAGGATGATCATCCAGGTCAGGCACCGGCCCATGCGGTTTTCCATGTTCTGCCGCACCTGGTGGGTGTTTTCCGTCAGGGTGTCCACGCACTCCTGCATGTCCGCGCGGATGCGGCTCTTCTGGGCGTAATAGTCGGAATCGTGCATCAGCAGCCGGGCCTTGGCGTTCTTCTCCTCCGGGCTCAGCGCCCGGTCTTCTTCCGTCAGTTCCACCGCCCGGATGGCTTCCGGGATATCCTGATCCCCGCTGGCTTCCAGCACCAGGCGCATGGCGTAGTATTCCCGGTTCATCAGGTCCACGGACTCCTGCATGGCCGTCTGCAGCTGGGTCAGCGCCGGGGAGTTGGGCGCGTTGCGGAACATGACCGCCAGGGCCTGCTCCCGCCTGCGGTCCTCCTCCGCCTCCCGGAAATAGTTCTCCAGGTGGGGCCGCTCGCCCATCACGGTATAGCGCTGAACCTCCTCCGTCAGGTAGTCGGAGGCATCCATCAGGTTATCCGCCGCCGCGGCCTGCTCAATATAGTCGCTCGTCGCCGCGGAAAGGCTGTGGAAGGCATTCACCGTCCGGAAGGTGGTCACCAGCAGGATCACCATGATCACCAGGGAAACAAAGAGCATCAGGATAGAGAAGCGTCTCAGCGAAACGCCTCTGCCCGCTCCTTTTTTCCTCAACGACACGGTTTTCAGCCTCCCGTATAGCTTTTTACAATTGCAAACTTCTTCCATTTGCATTCTACCCCGTTGACAAGGCGCCTGTCAATGTTTAAAAATTTATTTGTACAAACCGGGAACCTTTACGGCATAACGATCGTCATACTGAGTGAAACCACTTTTGAAGGAGGGATTCCCTATGCGTAAACTGACTGCTCTTTTGCTTGCTCTTGCCCTGACCCTGGGCCTTTCCGCCGCCTTTGCGGATACGCAGATCACCGTCACCGGCTCCGGTGAGGTGCTGATCCCCGCCGACGTGGCGGTCATCTCCCTGGGCGTGAATGTCCGCAGCGCCGAGGCGCCCAGCGCCCAGGCGGAAGCCAACGAGGTCATCGCGAAAATCCGGGAGGCGCTGACCGCCGCCGGCATTGACGAAGAGGATATCAGCACCGGCTATATCAACCTCTACGCCGCCTATGACTATTCCAGCTCCGTGGAGCGTATCACCGGCTACAACGCCTCCTCCACCCTGGCGGTGAAGGTGACGGACATGACCCGCGTGGGCGAGGTGATCGACCTGGCCTTCGGCGCCGGCGCCAACATGCTGGACGGCGTTTCCTTCTCCGCGAAGGACGATACAGCCGCCCGGGCGGAAGCCCTGAAGGCCGCCGTCGCGGACGCGAAAGCCAAGGCCGACGTCCTGGCGGAAGCCGCGGGTCTGGGCGAACTGGAAATCGACAGCATCGCCGAAAGCGGAGTGTACGCCTACGACAGCGGCGCCAACAACTTCTCCGCCAAGGGCATGATCACCGAGCAGGCCGAGGACGCCGCCACCGTCATCCGGGCCGCGAAGATCTGCGTCAGCGCCAGCGTCACCATTACGTATGAGGCGAAAGAGAAGAAATAATTCTTCTCTTTCACAATTCACAATAATCTTCTGCAGCCAAACATCCAACACGCCTGGCGGAAAGTTGACACGAGGGACGGGGTAAATGTCATGCGAAGTTTGACATTTACCCCGTCCCTCTGTCAACTCGTTCTCCAAAATCAGAAAAAGAACGAAAAGAAAACGATTACAAATGCTTTTCAAACTTCAACTTGTATGATATAGTATATGCAAATTAAAAGAGGAACATACAATATTTGTAAAAGAATTACATTCACCTGATTTCCCAGGCCCTGTTTCACCTACCATCTTTTGCGGGGGAATGGCATCGTGTTAATGGCAAGAGACTATTTCATCCAGAACTGGTCACTGATCCTGATATCACTGGCCTTTTTGGTCTCGCTCCGGACCACCGCCTTCCTGGATAAAACCTTTTCCAACCGCATGTGCCTGCTGATCGCCTCGGTGCTGCTGCTTTCCGTTGTGGTGTTCTTTGAGTTTTACCTCAGCGAGCACGGCATCGTCTGGAAAGGCCGGCCGTACCTGACCGCCGTCCGCTACAGCGCCATGCCCTTCGTGGACGCGCTGATCCTCTATACCCTGGTGAAAAAGCTGCGCAAGACCCTTTTCATTCCCGCCTGCATCCTGGCGGTACTCTGCTTCCTTTCCATCTGGAACGGCTGGGTCTTCCGCTTTGAGGAAGACGGCACCTTCGTCCGCGGCCCGCTGGGGCTGCTCCCCTTCATCGTGCCGGGCACCTACGGTTCCGTGCTGGTCTACGCCCTGTACAAGCGCAGCAACAAGCAGTCCATTGAGCTGATCCCCATCGCCTATTTCGCCTTTGCCCTGGGCAGCGGCGTCTTCCTGCCCTTTATCTTCGGCCCCGTCTATTCCCATATCTTCTGCACCACCATCGCCATCGGGCTGTTTACCTATTACCTGTTCTCCGTGCTGAACCTGACCAAGAAGGATTCCCTCACGGACCTGCTCAACCGCCAGGCCTGCTACGGGGACATGGAGATCGATCCGTCGGGGATCACCGCCCTGGTGTCCATTGACATGAATGGCCTGAAGCACATCAACGATACCCACGGCCATGCCGCCGGGGACGAGGCGCTGGTCTCCCTGGCCCTGTGCTTCGTGCAGGCGGCCAAGTCCCGCCAGTCCGTCTACCGTGTCGGCGGGGACGAGTTCCTCATCATCTGCCGCCACGGCACCGAGGAGGACGTGCTCCAACTGATCGACCGCATCAAAAAGAACGTGGCCGAAACGCCGTACAGCTGCGCCATCGGCTACAGCTTCTCGGAGAACCACCAGAAGTCCATCAGCGAAATGCTGAAGGAATCCGACGAAGGCATGTACGCCGCCAAGGCCGAATACTACCGCACCGCCGGCATCGACCGGAGAAGAAACTGAGCAGCACGGGGAGAATCCCCATGCTGCAATGCACAATGCACAATGCATAATGCACAATGATCTTCTACAGCCAAACACCCACCGCGCAATGCGGGAAGTTGACAAGGGGGACGGGGGTAATGTCATGCGAAGTTTGACATTTATCCCGTCCCTTCTGTCAACTTCGCGTTAGGAACACCATCGCCTCCATGTGTCATTTCGACCAAAGAATCCGAAGGATTCTGCGCGGAGAAATCTCCTTCGCGGCCGCAGCCGCAATAATTCTGCATTCTGCATTCTTAATTCTGCATTTGGGCTTTGCCCACTATCTCCCCCGCCGCAGCGGATCATTATGAATTATGAATTGTATTCATCATTCCTTATTCCTTGCTCCCCTTCCTTGTACTCTTCCTCCCGTTACGTTATACTGTCCCAAAACGCTGACAAAAGAGGAGCACTTATATGACCAACAAAGAGCTGCAAAGTATTTACTTCGGGGCCTATTCCTTTAAGGAAACAGAGGGCGGCTGGCTGCAGGCCTTTCAGTATACGGACGAGCAGATGGCCTATTTCAGCACCGCCTTCGATTTCTGGTATGACCGGTGCATGGCCACCACGGCGAAAACCCTGGAGTTCACCACCATGGCGCAGAGCCTGTCCTTTGAATACCGCTTCATCTGGACCGGCTCCCAGGACTCCTTTGAGCTGTCGCTGAACGGGCAGATCACGGAGATCCGCTACGTGAAGGACCTGCCCGAGGAAGGGAAGCTGGACTGGCAGCTGCCGGAAGGGGAAAAGGAGGTTGTCCTCTACCTCCCCGCGGACGCCACGATCCTGATCCGGAACTTCACCATTGACGGCGACGTAACCCCCGCGAAGAAGAATGAGAAGGTCCTCTGGCTCGGGGATTCCATCACCCAGGGCTACGGGCCCCTCCGCTCCGCCCAGACCTACGTCAGCGTGGCCAACCGCCTGCTGAACTACGACATCATCAACCAGGGCATCGGCGGATACGTCTATGATAAAAAGTCCCTGCTGAAAATGCCGGGCTACACTCCGGACAAGATCATCGTAGCCCTGGGCACCAACCAGTTCGGCTGCGAAACCATGCAGGACGTGGAGGAATACTGGGAGACCCTCATCGGCCTGTACGGAACGGAGATCCCGGTCCTGTGCGTCACGCCCCTGTGGCGCGGAGACGTGCCGGACGGCTTCCCCACCCTGTCCCGCTTCTGCGAGAACGTGAAGAAAATCGCCGGCCGCTATCCCAATGTGAAGATCGTGGACGGCTTCACCCTGGTACCCCACCTGCCGGAATACTTCCTGGACAACCTCCACCCCAACTGCCTGGGTGCCGAGGTCTACGGCCGCAACCTGGTGGAAGCCATCCGGAAGCTCGGCTTCTGAAAAGCTTCTCAGTCTGTCTGAAAACCCGGCGGAATGTTCCGCCGGGTTTTCAGCTTTCCTGGAGAACGGAGGGACGGTTCCTTTTGTTCTTCAGTCTGTCTTTAATTGATGCAACACTGTTCACAGAAGCACCTCCAGATATGTTCCCAGGATTTTCCCGCAGCCAAGTTTTTCCGCATATCTCTGAAGAGCAGGCAGGTTCCTGTCTGCCTTTGAAAGATAGTTCTTCAGGATTTCCCTGGTCTCTTCAATTCCAATCTTGTTGCGATAATAAAGGATATCCGCAACAGTCTTTTCGATATCGTATATTCTGAATTCACCCCCTTCATCCTGCACCGTGACGATTCCGGCTTCATAACGTCCCTGCGGGAAATACCAGAAATGAAGCCGGGGCCATTCCGGAAGAGTTGAAACCTTCATGTTTCTTTCTATGGCTATATCCACAGTGTCCGGAAGATAGTTTGTCAGGCCGTAAAATCGCGCCGCAGACATCATACAGATCACACCCTTTGGAGCATAGGCCATCGCTGCGGCGTAATCTGATTCATCGCCGGAATAAGCAGCATTCTCATACATTTTTTTATTCATTTTGGAAAGAAGGTGCTGCTCTACCATTTTGTTGATTCTATAGTAAGAAAGTCCGAGTTTTTGGAGATCGTCAATCGAATAAAAACGCTGGTCTGGAGATAGCGGATTGTTTCTATTCATACTCCCGTCCCCCTTCCTGGCTTGTACAGGAATAGGGTATCATAAACGGTTATGAATTTCAATGTAATGCCGCTATATTTCTCAATTGCGGAAATTCATTGAATTATGAGAACGGTGGGACAATTCCCTACTTCCTACCTCCTACCTTAAACCCGGCGGAATGTTCCGCCGGGTTTTCAGCTTTCCTGCAGCCGCAGTTCCGGGTACCCGGCGGAGCGCAGGTATTCCTGCACCTCGGGGATGGTGTCCATGAAGCAGCAGTCCAGGATCTCCCCGTAGTAGCCCCGGGGACCGTAGCTCTTTACGGCAAAGCCGGCTTTGTCCAGCATCAGGCGGGAAAGCCAGGGCGGCAGGTGCAGGGCGATGCACAGCGCCACCACCGTGTCCGCGTTATAGCTGCTGTTCCGGCTGTCCCGGTAGCGGTAGATGGTCCGGGCGGAAACCTGGGCCAGGGCCGCCAGCTTCTCCACCGTCACCGCGCCCTCGTCCCGGTTTTCCATCAGGTACACCAGGGCCTCCGGAAAACCGCCGGGCATGGAAGCCATGAGCCGGTTGCGCCGGGCCAGCCGCTCCCTCGCGGTCAGGCTCAGCCGCCGGTCCAGGAAGCGGTCATACTCCCGGATATAATCCTCGCTGCTGTTCAGGGTGCCGAAGAGCCAGACCGACTCCTCGTTCTCCTGCAGCCACACCTTCTCAAACCGCAGGCAGCAGGCGTCCGCGTGGGCGTTGGCCCAGGGCGTCAGGCAGGCGCCCTCCTCCGTGGGGCGGAGAAACTGGGGATCGTTCACGCACACATGGCCGTCGGCGTAGACGAAGTCTCCCCGGCTCATGAGCTGCCGGAACTCCCCGCTGCGGTGGTACAGGTCTGCCAGCGCCTTTCGCCCGATGACCAGGGTCGCCTGCCCCTGGGCGGAATGATCCTCGGAAAAGGCGAAGGGCGTGATGTATTTCCCGTCCACATAGTTCACGGCACCCCGGGCGGCCTGGTGCCCCATCTGGACCAGGCGGCGGCGCAGGGTGGTGCGGGGCACCCGGTACTCCTCCGCCAGGGAGCGGATCACCCGGTCCCAGCGGAAGCCGGGATGGTTCTGGTAATTGTTGACCGCGGGATTCGCGCTGGCCTGCTGGAACAGCCGCCAGGCCCGGGGCCGGACCCGGCCCTGGGGCAGGAGCAGGGCGATGCTGCCGCACCGGGCCTGGTGCTCCATAAAGCGGATGGGATCGCTGGCGGGCCGGCCCACGGAATTGCGCACCGTCCGGTAGCGGATCTCCGCCGGGTTGGTGCTCATCAGCTTCTGCAGGCGGTAGAACAGCAGGTGCCATTCATAATGGATGCATTCATGCAGGATATCCAGCTCCCGGCATTCCGACCGGGCTGCCGTGTTGATGACAATCGTGTTCGCCGGGATCAGGCGGGTAACGGGCAGGGGGAACTCCGTTTCCCCCGCGGCCTTCTCCTCCTGGGTCTGCACGCTCCCCTCCCGGAAAAAGAGGATGCTGCGGGTCCGGTTCTGGCAGCTGAGCCGCAGTTCCATAATCTGAAGGCCCAGCTTCTCCGCCAGCTCCCTGGCGTCCCGCTCCTGCGGCTCCTTCTTCCCCGGCAGGCAGTTCTCCCACAGCCGGTCCGCCCCGGCCTCAATCTCGTCCTCCCGCAGCACGGGCACCAGGAACCGGTCCAGCTTCCAGAAGCTGCGGTCCGGCCGGTCCTCCGCCCGGTGCATTTCCTGCACCTCAAAGTCGAAGCCCTCCTCCGTGGTGAACCACAGGGACAGGCACAGGCGGAAGCGGGCGGAAACGTCCCGCCCTTCCTTTTCCACCGTCAGGTCCGCGTCCAGGTCCACGTCCGCCAGGAAGTCCGTCCGGTTCAGCCGCCAGCAGGTGATGTTCCCCATTTCCAGGTTGTTCAGGGCAATCTTCTCCGACACCACCGGCAGCCCCAGCAGCGCGCTCAGGTCCCCGTTGACCAGGCGCAGGTTCATCTCCTGCAGGATCCGGGGAAAGAACTTATCCCGGATGCAGACGCGGATATCGTCCGCCACCGGCACCAGCCAGGTCTTCAGGGCGCAGTCCGCCTCATCCTTCCGGGCGCGCAGCATTTCCGCCACCGGATCCTCCGCCGCGGCCGTTTCCTCTGCCGCCCAGTCCGCGTACTCCATCAGCGCCTGATTCATCTTTCCCGTCTCCTTTCCTCCGGATAAAAAGCACATTAATAATGTGTTTTCAGTTCATTCTTCCGTTGCAAGCACAATTATATTGTGCTTTTGGAGAAAAAGCAAGATGGCAAATCTGGGCAAAATGAAAGAGAACGGAAGGCTGTTTCTTCCGTTCCCCGGCAAAATCTGCTTATTGTTATCCGGAACACCATAGTGTTTAGTGTGTCATTCCGTCCGAAGGACGATAATTCTGAATTGTTGAGGAAGCATCCACGCTATAGACAGATCTGTCATCTGTCAGTGCTTTAGCACTGGTAACAGATCGTCCATGCAGGCGTCAGCGCTTCAGCGCTGGTAACGCCGAGCCATTCGCTGGTAACGCCGAGCCATTCACTGGTAACGCCGAGCCATTCACTGGTAACGCCGAGCCATTCGTGGCTAATGCTTCCCATGCTACAGCCGTCAAAGTGCCAAGGGCACTTTGGTAACGGCGATCGCAGAATTCTGAATTTGGGCTCCGCCCACCGTTCACTCCATAAACTTCAGATACCTGCTCATGACGTAGCCGGTCTTTTTGTCGTACCGGATCATGGTCCAGCCTTCCCCGCGCAGGAGCACTTCCACCTTGGTTCCCTTGACAATCGTCCGGATCTTCTCGCCGTCCTTATCCGGCTTTTCCCGGAAAACCACATTGGAGGTTGCCTTCGCCTGATAAACCGTCGGATCAATGGGCTCCAGGATTCCCTTTCCGTCAATCAGCTCCAGCAGTTCACCGTCCTCAGTCATCACCAGGAGCCGGTTCGGCCCCCCTGCCTCGGCAGCCTCCTCACACCCGACCACTGTCACCACGGTACCGGCGGGCAGAGAAAAAATAAACTCTTTATAATCCTCCGTCAGGGTCACCCGGGTGCAGCCGTTTTTCACTTTCTCTTCCTCGTCCCCGAAGGCAAGATACTCCTTTTTGACCGTTCCCTGCACCTTGATATCCCAGGTATCCCGGCCCGTCCCGCACAGATAGATTTCCGCAGTTTTTTCATCCTCGTCCAGTACCTCCACCCGCACGCCGGAGCAGAGTTTCTTCGTTCTTAAGTAATCGACCCCCGGATCTACCCGCAGGCGGTTGAGCGGGCTGCTCGTCTTCACCACGGCATAGACATTGTTTGTGCTGTGATCCCCTTCCGGATCCAGGAACCGGGCTTCCACATAACCGTTTCTGTAAAGCTGGGCCAGTCCGTTTCCGGTGTAAGCCCGGACGCGGACCTTATCGCCGTCTTCCAGGAAATAATATCCGTAGTTCTTCAGATAGATATGCCCGCCGTCCGTAAACACGGTCTTTTCCTCAAAGCGTTCCTCATACCCCTCTTCACGGCGGGCTTCATGCACGTCCCAGAAGCTATAGTCCCCGACCTTTGCCAGGTGCTTTTTGTCAATAAACCCGGTAATGCCGTAGTCATCCACATAATACCGGTCCCCGAACTCTCCCCAGACCACCGTCCGCGTTCCCTGATAGCAGGTCATGGAGGTCTTCTTTCCCTCCGGCGTCAGGTACACCTGCGTTTCCTCCGCGCTCACCTCCGCCTCAAAGGCGCCGCAGGCCATGGACTGGCAGACTTCCCTGTATTCGTCTCCCCTGCCCAGTTTGTAAAACCTCTCCGGAAGCAGTTCCTCCGCCTGGTCCACGTCGAGATACCCGATGTATTCCTCTGTCAGGTCCACCTCGTACCGGTCACCTTTATCCGCAGGATAAGCCCAGTTCTTATAGCCGTTATACAGCATTCCCGACGCTTTCCTGCCGCCGGAAGAGGAATACACCTGCACGCCCTTCCCTTTGACCGCCACGGTCAGGTTGGTGGACGGATCCCCCGCGTAAGCAGCGGGCACATACAATGCCGCCGCCAGCAGCATGCAGGCCAGAAGCACACTCAGCAGCCTTTTCATCTTCATCCCGCGCATCTCCTTTTCCGAGAACGAAAGGAACCGTCCTTCGCTCCCCGCCAAAATCTGCTTATTGTTATCCGGAACACCAGAGTGTTTAGTGTGTCACTATCATTCCCGGCGGCCGACAAACTCATTGTTCATTGTTCATTGTTCATTGTTAATTGGCAGAACGGAGGATTATTTCCTCCGTTCTGCCCTATTCCTCGTCCAGTATATAGGCGGCGGGGATCATCTTTCCGTCAAATTCTTCCTCGCTCAGCACCAGCTGCTTGCCGTTCCAGCCAACGATGGGATCCAGCTGCGCCAGGTCCTCCCAGTCCGGATATTCGCCGAGCATCATCAGCATCAGCCAGAACTGTTCATCCGGCATTCCCGTCACGCACGCCAGCGCCAGGAGGCCGCCCGCGCAGACCTCCTCCACGTCCCCGTTCAGGCCGAAAACCTTGGCCCGGACAATGCCCGCCTGCGGGTCCCCGGATTCCGCGGAAAGCCCGACGGCGCACTTGTTGCCGAAGGAGGAAACATACGACACCGTGCCGTCCTCCGCCTCCATCGCGTCCCCGTCCATATGGTACAGCGTATAATTTCCGCTGAACACATTCCAGTTCAGCCGGTACCACCGGTCCCGGAACTGTTTGACGCTTCCCGCGGGCACGGCGAAGAGATTGGAGCCGTCCGGCGCTTCCGGCACAGGCTTCTGCTCCGCCGGATTCAGCGTCCTGACCGTCATCCCGTAAAAAGGCGTCCCGCCTGAAGGCAGGCTCTTTTCAGCTTCATAGCGCTCGCCCTTCCACCGGAAGTTTCCGCCTGTCCTGCGCTTTCCTTCTTTCCGCAGCTGCTTCAGCACCTGGTCCGTCTTTCCCTCCGCCGCCTCGATGCACAGGGACCCCAGGATGTCTGCAACCTCTTCTTCATAATCCCCGCCGACCAGGACGCGGATTTCGTTCACGGCCGCATCCTCCGCGTCCGAGGACACATACAGCAGCGCCATGAGATCCAGCGCCTGGAACATCACCGGGCGCACCCATTTCCCGTCGCTGTGCACCGCGTCCCCGACGTTGACAAACTCCTCGTCAAACCATTCGCTGTCCTCATTGGCCCGCAGCAGGGCCGTCAGGTCCTTCACGAACTGGCCCAGGGTTGCCGGCGCCCCGTCCCGTTTCCGGGGCGGCGCCTCCAGGGTGCTGTTAGTCAGCCGGTACCGCGGCGAGACCGTTGCGTCCGTGATCTCTCCCAGGCTCCCGATGAACGCCCTGCCGGTTTCCGTATCGTTGCAGGCCAGGGTCCAGATGCCGTTTTCCCCGATAAAGGTCACGCCCCGCCACCGGAAGGTATCGGGATAGGTTTCGTTCAGGGAGTTGGGCTGCATAAAGGTAAAGTCATACCGCCATTCCGATTCATCCCCGGAAACGGACCCTTCCAGGATCGTTCCGCCGACGATGCTGTCGATCCGGTCCTGGGCGTCCTGCTTCAGGAGCGGCTCCACCTCCGCCGGATCGTCCCCGCTGAGGACCAGGCCCACATTGACATAGCTGGCGATGATCCGGGTCAGATCGTCCGCGAGGCAGAACACGTCGGCGCACCCGTCCTTTTCATAGATGCAGGGCGTCCGCGGGAAGGTCACGGGCTTGCCGTGGAAATGCAGCCAGTAAGGGTTGTCTTCCGTCCGGGCCGCCGCTTCCTCCGCCGTCAGCTTCGTGAAGCGCTTCTGCGCCTCCTCCAGGTGTTCGCACTGTCCCATATACAGCACCGTCGCCTGCGTGCCGTCCAGGTAGGCCTTGGCCGCGTAGTCCACGCCCGGCGTATCCGGATAGGTATAGGAAAAGAGCATCATCTCCGTTTCCGGATTGACCGCCGGCTGCCCTGTCGATCCATCATGGCTGGTGATCTGCATGCTGGCATAGCCGTACAGCGCGTTATACCGCAGATTCGCCGGATCATCCTCCGGATAGGTTGCAATCAGGTCCTCGATCCACGGTCCGATGTCCGCCCGGCGCAGCTGGTACTCCATCCCGTCCTGGACGCAGGTGCCCCATACGACGCTGCTGTCCTTCCAGTAGGTATCCCAATCCTCTTCGTGCAGGCAGGCCTTCGGAATCCCGGGCAGGGCAAACACCACGTTCCCGTTCCGTGCCTGCCAGCAGTCGAAGGAGGCAAGCGGACTGTCTTCCAGCGTCTCCTTCGGATCCGCCTCCTCCGCCCGGGCCGGACCGGCCGGGCAGCAAAGCACCATCGCCAGCAGCGCACAGGCCATCAGCACACCCATCAGCCTTTTCATCTTCATCCAGCGCATCTCCTTTTGCTGAGAACGAAAGGAACCGTCCTTCGCTCCCCGCCAAAATCTGCTCATTGCTTTCCGGAACACCAGAGTGTTTAGTGTGTCATTCCGACCGCAGTGGAGGAATCTCCTCCGGGGATCTAAACCTTCTGCCCAAAGGAACTCCTTTTGTAAAGAAACCAATCTAATTCTTAATTCTTAATTCTGAATTCTGAATTTGGGCCTTGCCCACCGTTCCGCGCATCTCCTGAAGTAATAATTGTTGAGGAAGCATCCACGCTTAAGGCAGATCTGTCAGCGCTTCAGCGCTGGTAACAGATCGCCCATGCAGGCGTCAGTGCTTCAGACTGATCTGTCAGTGCTTTAGCACTGGTAACAGATCGTCCATGCAGGCGTCAGC
>OMZY01000027.1 GCA_900315675.1 uncultured Eubacteriales bacterium | reverse complement strand
CGGATTTTTTGTCTCCAAAATCAATGCTCTGAATTTTCTGCATAGATATATCCAGGATTTTTGAGTATTGAACTGTCAGTTGAAAGACAAATCCTTTTTAAATATCCAGAAGCATGAATCCTTGATTCTTCTCCTCGATCAGCAAAAAAGATTTGCTACCAAAAAGCGCTGAACCCTTGTTTTTCAAAGGCCAGCGTTTTTTCATATAGCGTTGATTTTCATATTTTCGGCAAAATTTCACCAGTAGTAGTAAAACAGTAGTAATTTCCTTTTTACCTGCCGCGTTTTGCAGCGTTTTGCCGCGTTTTAGGGGCGTCCTGCCAACCCCTTAGTCACTGTTGCCGTGGCAGATAAATAAGATTTTGATCACCTGAACACGATGCCTCCTTATGCCGCAGGATGCGGCATTTTGCGCAGTTTCCTGTGGACGAAGATTCCCGGGTGTTTTCCAATTCCTGTATCTGCCCCGCTTGATCCTGCAGGTTCCTTCCTGGGAGGGCCGTTCCGTTACCGGTACCAGGACAGCAGCTTCGTTACATGCTCATCTGAATACTGCCGCCGCTCGGCGAAGAAATTCAGGATGTCCTGCACCTGGGACATCAGGACGTTCGCCCCGTCCGGTCCGCCCGGCCAGTTGGGCCAGAAGCGGTCATAGGTCGCAAGAATGACATCCAGGTTCCGGCCGTACAGCTCCAACACGGCATCCTGGACCAGGTTATCCGCGAATTCCGCAGTGGTCAGGTCGTCATAGGTATTTGCGAATTTTTCCCGGAATTCCGGGTTTTCCATCGCGCCGAAAAAAAGGTTGCTGATGAAGCAGTCCTTTTCCCGGAGCCGCTCGATGGCGTTTTCATCGGGTTTCACCGTCCCATAAAGACCGGTGCTGTATTCGGTGTCGTAGAGGATAAACCGCCATTTTCCGTCCGCCCAGTCGTTGTTTGGATCCGTTTCCCGGGCTCTCCAGCAAGCGAAGTTGTTGTGGCCGAAGTCCCAGTTGCAGATATAGAACTCAACGGTGAGATATTCCGCAAGACCGTCCAGGTCCACCTGTTCCTCCAGCTGCCGGTAGGCTTCCTCATCGGAGAAATCCGTTTCCCGGATCCAGTCGCGGAACGCTGTAAACTCCTGCCCGTCCTCCTCGGTGCCTTCCTCGACCTCTTCGTTCTTCATCAGGACCACGTTCTTCTTCTGGATGCCGAAGTGATCGTGGATAAAGTCATCGGTCAGCTTTTCCGTGATTTCGTAATGTCCCCAGAATTCCCCGTCTATGAACACCAGGCAGGGCGTCATCGCCTGGGTGATAAAGTTTCTGCCCCATACCAGGCCCTGGATCAGGTGGTCCCGAATCCGGGAAAACTTGTTGTCATTCCCGCAGTTCCGGAGGATGAAGCTGTCGTATTCGGTAATGATTTCATCCTCCGCCTCGCTGATGTTTTCCCCGTCATACAGGTCATAGTTGATGACCTTCGTCCCGTATTCCTTCCGGGTGTAGATGTTGAAGCTCTTCTGTTCGCTGTCCCGGTTGGCGCCTCCGTGGATACGGATGCCGACCTCGCCGGAAAACACCTCGGTTCCACCGTCGAAGATCTGCATCCGTGCCTGCCGCTCCCATTCCCGTCCCCGGTTCAGGTAGTTCCCGGGAATCAGCCACTCGTCCAGCGACGGGTCGTATGCATCACTGTGCAACCACTTGTCAAAAGCATTCCCCTGGATATAGATGCCGCGTTCCGGATCAAACAGGTCGTCCGGATCCACAGTCAGGGAGATCACCTTGTAGTTCCGGTAGAATTCCGCCTTGTCCTGGTAGCCGATAAAGTAAACCGCGGTCGATACGGCGCTGCGGTTGCCCTGCCCGTCCACCGCTACAGCCCGGATCACGTCGGCCTTGTCCACCTTCATCAGGGGGGCTACGGCGTCTCCCCATTGGTTCGGGGCAATAATGTCCGTCCGGTCGCTCAGGACGTTCTTCTCATGTGTCCGGTCGTTCACTTCCAGCGGCCCGGTATACAGCGTATCCGTCTCATCCGGAATACTCCCGTCCCGGGTGTAATACACTGAAAGCCCTTCCTCCGAAAGGATCTTCAGTTCAAAAGGATCGTCATAGAACCCGGAAGCCTGGGAAAACTCCGGGGCAGGAATCTCAGGCCCCGCCTGCTCGGCCAGGGCTGGCCCGCCCGCCGGAACCGCTGCGGCGCAAAGAACCAGCAGGAGCAGGATACCTGTCCTCGCAGCCGGCTTCACGCCCTCTGCCTTCAGCCGGAGGATTGCCGTCAGGAACACCGTGATCAGGATCAGGTACATCATTGAAAAGGCCTCCTTTATCAGGAAGTTACTCTGTTTTTTACCATAAATGCTTCGATCTCATCCGGATCTTTGATGATGTTTTTCGACAGGACCTCGCACCCATCCTCAGTGATCAGGAGATCATCCTCGATGCGGATGCCGATCGCTTCTTCATCGATGTACAATCCCGGTTCATTGCTGATGACCCAGCCGGGCGCAAGCACATCGCCTGCCAGGGAAATGTCGTGTACGTCGATCCCGATGGGGTGGCTCACACTGTGCATGTAGTACTTTTTTACCTCAGAGATATCCTGGATCATACCCATTGCGATCAGGCCTTCCCCGAGAACCTGACAGGCGACGTCGTTCAGGTCTTTTGTAGTGATACCCGGCTTTGCGGCCGCAGCAACCGCTTCATTCGCCTTAAGGACCAGCTCATAAATCTCACGCTGTCTCGGGCTGAACTTTCCGTTAGCCGGATAGGTTCTCGTAATATCGCTGCAGTAGTTTTCGACCTTTGCGCCAAGGTCAAGGAGGATCAGTGAACCATCCTGTACCTCACAGTGGTTTGTCTCATAGTGCATCATGCATCCGTTAATGCCGGAACCGGCGATCGTGGGGAATGCCTGGCGCTTTGCCCCCAGCCGTCTGCATGTATACTCAAAATCTGCCTGTACCTGATATTCCATCATACCCGGCTTCAGATTCTTCATTACATATTCCAAACCCTGGCGGGTAATATCCAGTGCTTTGCGGATGCTTTCCACCTCCTGCGCATCCTTCTGCTCCCTGAGCGGTACGCAGGCCGTATGCAGGTCTTTCAGGATTACATGCGGATAGGCCTGCCTGAACCGTTCTGCCATCACCGGATTGTAATCCGGCAGATCGTTCATCTGGCAGCGGTACAGGTCGAAGTACATCTGTTCCACACGAAATCTCCCCATAAAGCTGCTGATCGCACCTTCCAGGTTATCCGTATAGCGTACGTCCTCAATTCCGGAGATCGTCCGGACTTCCTCCACGGTGGGCATTTTTCCGGTCCACCGTTCAGAAAGCGGATCCGGTTCTTCAATGAACAGGATTTCCCGTGTCTTTTCCGCTGTCTTATATGCCAGGAACGCTGTGTTTTCCCGTTCCAGTCCTGTTAAGTAGAAATACTGGCTGTTGACCACGAAATCATGATAACCATCCTCGTTGGTATGAATCGGGATACCTGCATAGACAATCACCAGGGTGTTTTCCGCAATAGACTGATACAGTTTTTCCCTATGTTCTGCAAATGACAAAATATCTCATCCTTTCTTTGATGCTGCGAAGTATCGCCAGGCAGTTATTCTCTGCCCGGTCATACAGACGCAGGCCTGCCCGTCTGTGACGAATTACAATCCTGACTGAGTCACAGCAGGATCATACCATACGCCCCTGTTCAGGCCGGAGTTCCCACCTCAATCAGATTTCCGTCTGGATCATAAAAACGAACAACCTGCTGTCCCCAGCTGTGAGTCATCAGCGGATTGACAAACACCGTATCCGGATACAGCTTCTGAAGTTTCCCGATGAATGCTTCCAGTTCAGGTTCTTCAAAATACAGTTCTGTACTGTTGTTCCGGAAAACCACACTCTTTCCCGTGAAGCTTTCCCAGTATTTCTGTTCCTGCAGGTACAGTCCTCCGGACAGTTCCATGTTGCCGTCATTGTCCCGGATCAGTTCAAACCCGAACAGATCCTGATAGAACCGGCGCGCCCTCCGGCAGTCCTTCACCACGACCAGCGTACCTTTGTATTTCATATGAGTGCTCTGCTTCCTTAGTTTTGCAATGTATATGTTGGTCCTCCGTTTTTGTTTCATCCGGAGGGATTCCTAAAAAGACACGGCAAGACCGTCCCAGGCGATTTCATATCCGTGTGCCTGGGCAAAAGCTGTCAGTTTCTCATGCGGCGGCATTCCCTCATGGGAAATGTGCGTTGCGTAAGCATGCCCTTCCGGCTTCAGGATGCCTTCATGGCGCAGTCGTTCGATTTCCTCTGCTGCCTGGTCGGCATTCAGGTGTCCGCCTCCATTGATTCCAGGACCGTAAGTATGGTCGATTGCCACCGCGTCCAGGCGGAATTTCTTCAGAAGATCCATGGCCTTGTCCGTAAAACGCAGGGTATCGGTAGCATACAGGAATGCTTTTTCACCCTCTTCGATCACATACAGCAGCGAGCCGTCCTGCGGATCGTGCATGCTCTCCACCGCGGTGATGCGCCGGTTCCCGAACCGGACCGTTTCCCCGTGGCAGACAGAATGTACCCGGATCTTCAGCCGCTCCAGCCATTCCGTTTTTTCCAGGGAAGCTCCCGGTTCCTCCAGGGAAAGCCGTTCCGACATATGACGGATCGTTTCCCGGGATGCTGCCAGATCCAGGGGCATGATTCCTTCGGACGCGTACTCTGACCATCTGGTGATCAGGTGGCCTGCGTCGAAGTGATCGGAATGGGCATGGGTCTGCAGCCAGTACCGGATTTTCCGGATATCAGTGCCGAAATCGAATGCGGCCGTCATCACATCCGGTCCCAGGTCAATAATCAGATTCTCACCGATCAGCGCGCTGGAGCGCCGCCTGAAATCCTTCCCTTTTTGCTTCCATCCGGCCGCGCACATCGGGCAGTTGCAGAATACCAGCGGGCAGGCCGTAGCTGCAGCCGTACCCAGAAATGTTATCTTCATGAAAACCTCATTTTATATGCAGTCAAGGATCATTTTTACATGCGGTATTCCGTCTTCCAGGAATACATCAGAACTGACCCAAAACCCTTCCCGCTCATAAAAACCAGTTGCGTAAGTCTGTGCCTCAATATAAATCCGTCCGGGATTCATCTGCTTCCGGATTTCACGGACGCCTCTTTTCAGCAGTTCGCTGCCAAGGCCCGTACGGTGTTTCAGGGTGAGCACACGGCCCATTTGCACCGTTTCCGCATCCTTCCGGAAGGCTCTCAGGCATGCTGTCACCCGCCCGTCCTCTTCGCAGAAAACATGAAGGGCTTCCTGATCCATACCGTCCATGTCCTGATAGACGCATTGCTGCTCCACAACGAAGATTTCAGACCGGGATCGGAGAATCTCGTAGAGTTCTCCCGTAGTCAGCTTCCCGAACCATTTTGCCTTCCATGTTTTCATTTTCCTGCTTTTTCTCCCTGGATCAGAACCACGTTCATCGGTTCCACTTCAATTTTCTCCCAGACGCCTTCCGTCACATACGGTTCTGCGGCAAGATAGGCATCCAGCGCGGCCCGGTTTTCAAACTCCATCACCAGTGCGGATCCCTTCATCCGGCCCTCTTCATCCAGCAGTCCCCCGGCACAGATGATCTGTTTTCCGAGAGCCTTCATGCCCTCCAGGTGCCGCGGTCTGACTTCCATCCTTTTCTCCAGCATATCTTTTCCGTCATAGGCTTTGACAATAAACTGCATGATTCCGTCCTCCTTATATTCAGGCATCCCCTTCCCATTTCAGGTGTATGCCTTCCTTTTAATTCTCATCCGTTTCTGTTTTGACTTCCTGCTCAAGAATACCATATCCGGCACTCCCGGGCAATAAAAACTCCGGCTGCTTTTGCAGCCGGAACAGGTTTCATTATGCTTTTTTCAGGGGAACCCAGATATATACCTTCATATCCGGCGAGCCTTCTTCCGGCGGAAGGTAGACCTCAATGTCATAATCCCCCGCCAGCGTATATCCCTTCAGCGCCGGCAGCCATTCCGACCAGATCTTCGTGTTGGTGTCCTGAAGCGTTCTGATGGTACAGGGAAACTGTGCCCATAAGCTTCCGGGAATCACCCTGGTTTCACATCCTTCCGGAACATCCTCCCAGGGGAAATAGAGGTCTGCGATCCAGTAATCAAAGTCCTTTCCTTTCATATCGGTGCAGATACCAAAGGTACCCATAACCGGCCGCTTTTCTCCCTGTGCCAGCCATTCATCCCAGAATTTCGGAATCTCCTGGTAGCTGGTGTCAGAGTTGAACGGTCTCTTTACTCCGAAAATCGTAAACGGAGCCTTTTCCACAATACGGTAATCCAGCATATTTCCACCCTCCAGCGTTATTTTGATATGCAGCGGAGCGAGGGACCGGAGGGATGCGCCGGGCTCTTTCGCCTGGGAAGGCGTTATGCCGTGGAAGCGCTGGAACGCTTTTGCGAAGCTGTCCGGGGAATCATATCCGTACCTGACTGCGACGTCAATCACTTTCACATCGGACCTGGCCAGTTCCTGGGCTGCCAGCGTCATCCTGCGCGCACGGATATATTCGCCGACAGTCAGGTTGCACAGGGCTCCGAAGATGCGCTGGTAATAAAACGGTGACAGCGCCGCCTTCCCGGCAATTTCTTCAATGTCCAGTTCATCTGTCAGGTGTTCTTCCATGAAGTCAATGGATTCCTGAAACCCTTCAATCCAGTTCTGCATCCCTGTACCTCCTCGTTTACTGCGTGTTCAGTATATCAGGGCCGGCCGGCAGCTTCCCGACTTTTTCTGCCCTCTTTGTCGGGGTATGGGAACCGCGAATCAACAATTTGATTTCAGTTTGGAATCGGAACCTGTGTTTCGGTCAGCAGCTTAATAGTTGTCCAGGAAACTGTGTTCTTCACCGCCCTGCTTGTATCCCAGGATCTTGTCCAGGTTTACGCTGCGGGCGGTGTTGTACAGGTTTGCTTCCACATCCGGATTGGTCTCATGCAGTTTCCGGATCAGCATCTTGGTCTCCATGCGTTTGGATACGGGCGTCCCGTCATCCCGGCAGGAAGAACAGGTGTCTGTAAAGTGGCATGCGCACTGAATAAAATGCAGTCCGTGATAATCACGCCAGGCCTTGATATCCTCTTCCCGGATCAGGGACATGGGCCGGATAAGCTCCATCCCTTCAAAATTCTGGCTATGCACTTTGGGCATCATCGTCTGGAACTGCCCGCTCCACAGCATTCCCATCAGGATGGTCTCAATCACGTCGTCATAATGGTGGCCCAGGGCAATTTTGTTGCAGCCGAGTTCCTTCGCCTGGCGATACAGATGGCCCCTCCGCATGCGGGCGCAAAGATAGCAGGGAGAGTTCGGGATCCCGTCCACAATATCAAAGATATTGGTTTCAAAAATGGTGATCGGAATTCCCAGCGCCGCGGCGTTTGTCTCTATCATCAGCCGGTTCAGCTCATTATATCCCGGATCCATCACCAGGAATTTCAGTTCAAACGGGAACTTCCGGTAGCGCTGCAGTTCCTGGAAAAGCTTGGCCATCAGCATGGAATCCTTCCCGCCGGAAATACACACTGCAACCCGGTCTCCCGGCTGCAGCAGCTGGTATTCCCGGATTGCTTTGGTAAAAGGCGTCATCAGTTTTTCATGAAAACGCCTTACCCGGCGGATCGCGTTTTCAATTTCCGCCGAGCGGTCCGCAGGCGTCAGGTTCTTGCGCAGCCAGGCACCGTAGCCGTTTTTCAGGCTGAAGGCCTGGTATCCCAAGTCCTGCAGGTTCTCTGCCAGGGCAAGGCTCTGGGTGCCGTGCATGCAAAAGAGGATCAGGCTCTGGTCCTTCGGCAGGGTGCCGCGTTCCGCCTGTTCCAGCAGATCCGGAATATGCTTTGCGCCGGGAATCGTTCCGTAGGACATGGAGATTTCATCCCGGGTATCAATCAGGAGGCGCGTGCCTTCCGGCAGATCTGCCAGCTCCTCCAGGGTAATTTCTGTTCTTTCGGTCATTTCTGGCTCCTGTTACAGTTCTTTTCGGTCCATGGCTTCTTCGGCTTTTCAAAGCACAAGCCCGCCGGCAGCCTCACGGATCCGTTCTGCAAACAGATCTGCCAGGATTTCGCATCCTTCATCGGTCGGATGCAGTCCGTCGTATGTCATCCACGCTGCTTCCGGCGGATAGGGATAGGGATCCTCCCCGGGGGCAAACGGGATCCCGGTATAGTCTGGATAAGGCAGATCCTCCACCCGTTCTCCGCGCCTGACGCGTTTGAACCGTACCGCGTTTTCCGGGGTAAAGCCGGAAAGGTCATGGCAGTTGACCGTTGCAATTCCCTCCAGCCCGCAGCATTTCAGAATGGCTGCCGAAATGCAGGACAGTGTCTGTCCCTGCTCCGGTGCGTAGCTTCCCTGCGCGTTATTTTCCGGATCCCACAGATATACAAAATCCGTGCGTTCCACCGGATTGCCCACAACAATACAGGCTTCCGGCGCCGCTTTCCGGATATGATCCAGCAGGATTCCAAGGTTCCCCAGGATCGTCCCGGCCGTTCTGCCGCTGAAGTCTGCTTCAGATCCCATTGGAATTCCCTGATGCCAGTCGTTGGTTCCCAACAGGACTGTATAGAGATCCGCTTCCGGAATCGGCTGGTCAATCCAGTCCCGGAATGTGGATCCGTTGATCCCGATATTGTTCAGCTTCAGTTCCGGAATCTTCTCCCCGATCCTGGAAAGATAGCCTTTAGTCACCCTGTATCCTGTTTCATCCAGGTGGTCATTCAGGTATGTGAAGGAGTCCCCGATGGCGCACCAGCGAATTTCTTTCATATCTGCCTCCGTGCGGTATCATATAGCCCGCAGCCAGCGGGCCGCCATTTCAATCCATTCCCGGCATTCAGGCCGGATGCTCTCCGCCCCTGCCGGATAAACCTGGTCGCTGGACAGGGATAAACCGTGTTCTCCGTGCTGCCAGATGTGCAGTTCAAAATCAACGCCCTTCCTGCAGAGCGCTTCTGCCAGCAGAAGACTGTTCTCCACAGGAACACAGCCATCCTCCCGGGTATGCCACAGGAACACCGGCGGCGTATCCTCCCGCACAAACTTTTCCAGCGATACTTCCTCCTTCAGGTTCTCATACTGATCCCCCAGAAGGTTTTCGATGGATTCCCGGTGGGCATATTCCCCGGAGGTAATGACCGGATAGGAAAGAATCATAGCGTCCGGCCTGCAGTTTTTTCCCTGCGGCATCTGATGCCATTTCAGGCCGATATGCGCCGCGGCGTGTCCGCCTGCGGAAAATCCCATCACCGCGATCCTGTGCGGATCACAGAGCCATTCCTCCGCATGGGCCCGGGTATAAGCCACAGCCTCTGCCGCTTCCTCCAGGGCTTTCGGATAACGCGCCGGCGCCACAGAATACCGGACCACCGCCGCCTGGATCCCCAGGGACAGCAGGCGCAGAGCTACCGGCTCCGCTTCCCGGTCGCTGCGCCAGGCATAGGCGCCGCCGGGAAAAATCAGTGCCAGCGGCCTTCTTCTTTCCGGTTCAACCGCCCGGTTGTCAGTCAGATAAATCTCCAGTTCCACTCCCGTTTCCGGAAGTCTGATCACTTCATGCCGCATATCTCTTTTCTCCCCTGCCTGAAGGCTTTCAGCTGTGACTGTTTCACCCCGGCACAGTTTCCTGGAAAGCTGTATAAAACTGTACAGCCGGATTGCTTTATAGCATAGCACACAGCGCTGCCGCGGGCAATAAAAAGCCGGTCATAAAACAGTATGGGGTTCCGCGTCAGCGGAACCCCATACGCTTTGGTGGTTATGAAGAAGATCCTGTCAGATCATTTGACAGCCTTGGAAAGGGCGTCGTTGACAGCTTCCTTGTAGCCGTTCATGGAAACGGTCACGCCGGAAACCACATCGATGTCCAGGCTCTGCTTTTCAACGGTCTGCGCCGCGTACTGAGGCAGTGCCACACCGCCGAGGCCTTCAGTTTCAGCATGCTCAAGGATCTCAACGTTGTCGATCTTGCCGTCCTTGATGATCACCTTGACCTTGATCTTGCCGTTGATGCCGTTGCCTTCGCCTTCATACTCGCCGTCCGCGAAGGTGCCGGTCACATCCTGGGACGCAGCGGCAATCGCACTGGCGGGACGGGTAGTGCCGGGCGCGTAGATCTCACCGACGAAGGTGGTCACAGGCGTTTCTTCGCTCTTGAACTCGCCCTTGGCGCGCTTGGCGGCGTTGGTACCGGAGATCCGGCCGAAGACCATGGTCTCACCCAGGTTGCCGGAGCCGTTGTACATGTCGCAGAAGATGGAACCCATCTCACCGGCTTCGAACAGACCTTCGATCGGCAGTCCGTCCGTATTGATAACCTGGCCGAACTTGTTCTTGCGGGGACCGCCCTGGGTGTTGAAGTAGGTCGGTCCGATCTTGGTGGCGTAGAAGGGGCCCTTCTTCACGGGCACCATGGTGCTGAAGGGACGGCCGTAGTCGGCGTCCTCGCCGGCGTCATACCGCTTGTTGTAGGCGTTCACTGCCGCAACAAAGCGTTCGGTGCTGAAGTCGGGAGCGTCCTTGCCGCCTTCGGACTGGCGGATCGCTTCAGCCAGGTCTTCCAGCGTTTCGCCCATCAGGACTTCGCCGGTGGCCAGCTCATCCACATAGCCGTCGGAGAAAGCGCTTACCAGCTTCTTGCCGGCTGCCAGCTGGTCGGAATCCTGCACCAGGTAGGCGGGCAGGGGCATGGGCGTAGAGATCCAGCGTCCGCCGATGTAGATACGGCCGTGACGGGTTGCTCCGGATTCATCCATGAACCGGTCGCCGCCCAGACCAACGTAGATACCGCTGCCGGCATTGGGGCCGCTGAACAGGCTCACCGCGTCCAGGTGAGGCCGCTTATGGGTCCAGGTGAAACCGGCGGAGTTGGACATGTGCCAAAGGTCGGCACCGGCGCCCAGCGCCATCTTGATGCCGTCACCGTCGTTGTACAGACCGCCCTGCTGATGGACGTAAGGCATCTGCAGATAGCTGGAAACCATTTCCTGGTTGTGTTCGAAACCGCCGCAGGCCAGGACTACGCCGCCGTTGACCTTGATCTTCACGTCAGTGCCGTCCTTGTTGATGATCACACCGATCACGGCGCCTTCATTGTCGGTAATCAGCTTTTTGCCGGGAGCGGAGAACCATACGTCGATGGGACGGGCTTTCACGGCAGCCTGGCACAGGTTGTAGTAGCCGCGGTCGAAGCGGGAACCGGTAGCAGTCAGGCACAGGCAGTGCTTGCTGGCCGGGATTTCCGGGAACTCAGCCCAGTTGTAATACCAGTAGTCGGTCCGGCCCAGTTTGTAGGGGTCGGTCAGGTTGCCATCGCTGCCGTCGGCATATTTCCAGTCCTTGTTCATGGCTTCCATGCCGGCAGAGGGATGTTCGGTGGGAGAAATGATCGCAGCGTCGCCACCCATGGGGCCGGTCATCCAGGCGTAGTTCTCCACGCAGCCTTCGCAGTAAGCGCGTACGGCGTCCGGATCCCAGTTCTGGAATTTGCCCATCAGGGTGGTCAGGTATTCATACAGGCCTTCCGCGTCGTCGGTCGCCATAACGAACTGACCGGAAACCGCGGTGTTTCCGCCTTCAGCGCCTTCGGGGGCCTTTTCAGCCAGCAGCACCTTGGCGCCCTGCTCAAACGCAGCCACAGCAGCGTTCGCGCCGGCTCCGCCGTAACCCAGAACCACAACGTCATATTCCGCGTCCCACGCGATTTCTTCGTCCGCCTTTGCGTCACGCAGGTTCAGTCCGGCGCTTGCAACAGTCAGTCCGGCGGCACCGATAGCGGCGCCCTTCAGGAATGAACGGCGGGAAATGTTTTTTTCCACAGCAAAAATCTCCTTCCTATTCAGCCACGCATCTGGCTTTTTCTTGTACTGAAATTATAGTATTTCCCCTCTTGCATTTGAAGAAGATTTCTTGTATAAAAGTGAAAAGGGAAACCTTTTCACTCAGCATTTTCCAGAGGCGCATTATGAACACAAAAAACCTGGATACCTTCATCACTCTCTCCAAGTACAACAGCATCAACGCAGCTGCGGACGCCCTTTTTATTTCCTCGCCTGCGCTGCAGCAGCAGATCAACCGGCTTGAATCGGAAATCGGCTTCCGGCTCTTTGAAAGAAGCGCGTCCGGCATCCGTCTGACGCCGGCAGGGGAAACCTTTCTGGACGGGCTCACCAAACTCAGGTCCGAAATGGAGTCCCTGCTGGCTCGTTGCCGGGAAACCGACTCTCTCAACAAATCCCTGCGGGTAGGCGCCATTCTTGGTCTTCAGCCGGATCTGTTTCCCCGGGTCAGCGGTCCGTTTTTCCAGAAATATCCCCATATTGTCCAGAAGCCGGTCATGGAAAGCGAAGAACAGCTTTTCAGCGATCTGGACCGCGGAGCGCTGGATATCATTGAATACTTTGACTGCCCCCGCGCCCACGCGGCCGGACGCAACTTTGCCCCCCTGTTCTGGGAAGGCCGGGACGTCCTGATGTCTCCCAATCATCCCCTTGTTTCCCGGGAGCAGCTGACCCTGGATGATCTGGCCGGGCAGCATATTATCGTTTATCGTTTTGACCGTCTGCCCGGTTTGCGGGAATATGTGGAAAAATACCACCCGAACATCCGCATCAGCGAAGATCCGCGGGTCATGGATTTATATACCATGGTTCGTTCCTTTGAGGACGGACATGTCGGTCTGGTGCCCCCGCATGTGGGAAGCCAGTTCCATCCGCTCCGCACCGTTCCGCTGAAGATGGATATGCGCTGGCCTGTCGGTCTGGTTTACCGGGAACCGCGTTCCGCTGTCGTGGATCAGTTTATCGAAGTAGCCCGACAGGTTTTTCAGCACTATGAAAAATAACAAAACGGCCGCCTGCATTTCCCACGCAGGCGGCCGTTTTCAGTTACAGTTTTATTCTCTCTCCCTGGGTTTTGTCAGGCGGCAGGCCTGGATACCGATCTCATACAGCAGAATCATCGGCAAACCCAGTGCCAGCTGGGACACCACATCCGGAGGTGTCAGGATGGCAGCAAACACAAAGATGCCCAGGATCACAAACTTTCGTTTGGCTGCCAGCATCCGGTAGTTTGTCCAGCCGACCCGTGTGGTCAGGTACAGGGCCACCGGCAGCTGGAACGCCACACCGAAGGGAATAATGAATCCGAAGAGGAAGCTGACATACTTGTCGATGGACAGCATCGGCGTGGCCAGGTTATCCCCTGCCACCAGGAAAAAGTCCACTGCCAGCATGTATACCGCCAGATAGCAGAACACAACGCCCAGCAGGAACAGGAACAGGGCAACCAGGAACAGAACGCGGAACGCTTTTTTCTCTTTCGGGAAAAGCGCCGGTTTGATAAAGCTCCAGATCTGCCAGATAATCACCGGTGACGCCAGGATAATGGCGGCAACTAGCGCAACCTTGAATTTGGTTACCAGTGCCTCCGACATGGCGGTGTAGATAATCTGGATCCCGCGTTCCGCGATGGGGCCGATAATCCAGGCCATCAGGTTTTCAATCGCCAGATAGAACACCAGGAAGAACGCGATCGCCAGCGCTGCCGCGGACACAATTAACACGCGCCGCAAAGCCTGCAGATGGGCCAGCAGCGGTGCTCCTCCGTCCGTCACAGCCTGCTGCTCCGTTTCTTCCGGCGCGGCCTGTTCCTCTTCAGTCCGGAGTGCTTTTCGATTCTTTATGCTCATATCATTGCGGCAGCCTTATTACTTCTTTGCTTTGGTGGTTTTGGCTTCCTCGTCCTCTTCGGACTTGTTGTCGTCGTCTTCTTTCACTTCATGCTTGAAGTCCTTGATGCTCTTTCCCAGGGCTTTGCCGACGCCGGCCAGTTTTCCGCCGCCGAACAGTACCAGGGCAAGTACCACAATAAGAATGATTTCCGTAGTTCCCAGACGCATAGATATATCCTCCTTATGCCTGTCGCTGCAGGCTTATTTTTTCATCGTCTCGTGCTGAATCTCCGCAGTTTCTTCCCGGATTTCCTTTCCCGTCTGCTGAAGTTCGTCCTTTACGCTGTTCAGGCTCCTGTTCAGGTCTTTGGAAGCGTCCTTCAGTTCAGCGGTAATATCCAGTTCCTTCTTCAGGTCCGTAACCGATGCCTTGGTATCCTTCAGTTCCTTCTCCAGGTCATCCCATCCGGTTTCCTGTTTCACCTCACGGATCAGCTGTTTCAGTTTTTTCACCATGCGGCCCAGCCAGCGAGCCACCTTCGGAAGGTCCTTCGGTCCGACAACCAGGAAGGCAATCAGCAGGACAACGATCAGTTCAGAAAAACCGATATTGAACATGCTGCCTCACTCCCTCCGCGAACTGTTTTTTGATTATATGCTGTTTGTTTGGTTTTTTCAAGACTTCTCCGGACGCCCTTTTCCCCGGATCCCGGAAAGCCCGTTCAGCCTTTTATTTCCTTGCATACAGCGGCATATGCCTTCTCCAGGAAGTCCTCCATGCTCTTCCGGGAACGGAATAATTTTTGAATCCGGTCCATCATGCTTTCCCCGGATTCATCGGGTTCATAGAACAGAGGATAAGCCTTGTTTTCGTACAGGGTGTGTTTTCTTACGCTCTCTTCGTTCAGTGTCGGATCCACAATAATTTCCTCCAGGTACCACAGGGGATCCGGCCATGCCGGCTCCCGGATGCTGCCGCCATGCATTTCTTGCCATTTTTCAAAGAAAATCATGTGATTGATCTCATGAACCGCTCCGGAGAAGACCCTCTCCTCGTCCTGGTAGGAAACATAAAAGCACTTATCCTTGGCGCTTCTCGGATAAAATGGCAGGTATCCGGTATAACAGGTAATCACCGGTTCCTCCGCTTTCCACTCGTAGTTGAAAAGCCGGCAGCTGGCTTCGATAAACCCGTCCATGAACGTATCGAACCGTTCAGAAAAGTAATCCATCCTCTTCCGGATTTCTTCCCTGTTTTCCTCCAGCCGCTTTGTGACCGCCCGGCGGATCATATCTTCCCTTTCGGCTTCATCCGCGGCCCGGTCAATATCGCGCAGCTCCGGGTACAGGGTGATAGTCTTTTCATAGAAAGGTCTGGTGGTATTTTCCTTTTTTTCTTTCCCGAGAAAGTTCCGGATAAACCGGATATTATCCTCCGGATCGATCATTTCCACTTTCACCTTCGGTAAAAACATTCCTGTGTCCCCCGTTCATTCCGCGTTCTTTTTTCAGCATACCATCTGTCGCGAGTTTCCGGCAACAGGAAAATACCGGCTGATGCCAGCCGGTATTCCTGCTTATTCCTTTTTGCGCGGCTTCATCAGCAGGACGATTCCGATCAGTCCTGCCAGGATCAGTCCGGCCCACAGCAGCGGGCTGGCGCTGTCCCCGGTTCGCGGGACTTCCTGTGGTTTCGGTGTGATCGTCGGAGCAGCCGTCGGCGTGCTCGTCGGGGTTGTTGTCGGAGTCGCTGCCGGTGTTACCGTCGATGTGGCTGTCGGAGTGACCGTCGGCGTAGCTGTCGGTGCAGTTGCCGGTGTCGCCGTCGGTGTAGCTGTCGGTGTCGCTGTCGGTGTTGCCGTCGGGGTGACCGTCGGTGCGTCCGTCGTCTTGGGAGATTCAGACGGATCAGGTTCTTCTTCACCCTCATAGTTGTTCTGCAGCGTTGCCTTGCTTTGCTCGCCGCCCCTGATCGTGCCCGTGGCGCCTTCCGCGCTGCCCTGGCTGAAGCCCCTGGGCATGCTGTCCGCCGGCTGGGAAACCTCATAGGTGGCTCCGTCCGGAAGGCCGGTAATCACCGCGGTACTTCCGCCTTCAATCAGGAGGGTTCCGTGGCCGTCGCTGTCCGTCAGGTTTTGGGCTGGACTTTCCGCTCTGACCCGGACATCCGACACTGTTTTTATATTTCCCGTATTTTCCGCTTTTGCGGATAGCCTTGCTTTTCCCTTTGTTTCCGGAAGCGGATGCCCTGCCAGCGGTTTGCCTTCTCGGTCCTTCAGGAGCACATTCACCTTGAATTTGGGAGGTTCCCAATACGTTGCCCACCACGGCCTCGTATATCCGCTGGTTTTAACTTCAATGGCAAGCGATCCGGCTTTCCGGGTGTTCCGGAAGATGCCGTCGCCGGATATGCGTTTCTGCTCCACGGTATGAATCCCGTCCGGTGAACTGGCAACGGTCACCTTGTACAAGTCTTCGCCGGTATCATATTCCACCGCCGGATTGGTTCCCGCCGCTTCCCGGATCACATAGTAACGATCGCCGGCCGGGACCGGATCCACATATACATTCTCAAACAGGATTTTGCCGTCCGTGCCGTTCTTTGTCCGGGCGATTTCCTTTTCTGTGCTTCTGGCCTCATCCGTCTCCAGCAGCACAAATTCAAAGGGTTCCGCCGCGGGCTGTCCGTCCATCAGTTTCTCCGCCGTGAACCGGATCCCGGTCTTCAGGTGGTTCACCAGGGCCACAGGCTCCGCTTCGCCGTCGACGTACAGCTCGCCGTCCATCTTGCCGGTTCCTCCGCAGACGGAACAGGTGTCTCCGGCGTTGCCTTTCAGGTAGATCAGGGCGGCGTTTTCCATCATGGAATAGAGCTGTGACATGCTTCCGTTCGCAGCCGTCCATTGCGCTTCCGTAAACACATATCCGAGTATCACCCAGTATGACGTCTTCGGGAACATGGAGGCGTCCAGACTCGTATTGGCAAGGTTCTCCTCCAGCGAGAACTGGTTTGTAATCTGCCAGATCACCTGACCGTTTCCCAGATGGAGCGCATTGAGTCCGTTATCCTCCCGGAAGGACACAGCTAAGCCTCCGCAGGTACTGCACGGAGTGCCCGGGCTTTCCGGATCATACCCGGTGCCGCCGCATTTCGTGCAGAGGTCCATGTACTGATTGTTGAAATAAGAGTTCATCGGAAGCGTTCCAGTGATCTCAAGGCTTTTGTCGAGCATGGTTGCGGTCAGTCCGCCGTCCTCGCCTGTTCCGCCGCATGCGGAACAGTCCGCTTCCTGGTGCTTCAGCGTCTGGCCGGGCAGCGCCGTGAGGATTTCGCCGTTCGTCTTCTGGCCGATCTGCACAACCGCTTCGGCCGGCGTAGTCAAATAGGCCACCGTCGGGTCCGTTCCCTGCACCTCACTGATGAGGAACTTCACTTCCCCGATGCCTGTCGTCGGGGAAATAGCAGCCAGGTCCCGTTCCGTCAGGGAAATTTCCGGCGTGAAGGTGATGTTTCCGTCCGCGTCGTTCTTTCCGCGGGCGATGGGGGCCGAGCCGGCCGCGGCGCCGTTCCGCCGGACCTCAAAAGAGAATTCCTCCGGCTGCAGCGTCCGTCCTACCAGCTCCTTTTGCGCTGTCAGGGCAATACCCATCTGCATGTGATAAGTGTTCGTGAACACCAGCGGGGTCGACGTGATCTTCACGGTGCCGTCCATGTTGTCCGTGATCGTCACCGTCACGTCCTTCCGTTCCGTGTCGTAGGTGACGTTTTTCCAGGTTACGCTCCCGTCCGCATTGACCTGCGTGCCGGTAGGCAGGGCCTCTTCCGCCTTGTAGTGCAGGACCTTCGTCCCGCCGTATTCGCGCATCGTATACGTGCTGTTGCCATCATACGTCGCCCGGAACGTGAACATTGCGAGCCCTGTCTTCGTGCCGTCATCCTCAGTCACCGTGCCCCGGCTCACGCCGGTCTTCACCGTGGCGATGACCTGCCCGTAGCCGCTGTTTTCATAGCCGGTATCGTCAAATTTGTTGTAGTCGCTCAGGTTGAAGGCGAATTCTGCTCCCGTCCCCGCAGGCGCTTCGTCCCGGTGATCGTGAGGGTCGTCCTGGCGGCATAATAGTTCCAGAAGCCAACGCTCGACGTCCGGCCCTGTTCGATTGTCATCCTTGAGGTGTCGTCCGCGTAGTCCCGGTCCGACGTCCAGCCCGCGCCCATGCCTTCCTTGACCGTGCATTCTGTGCCGCTGGGAATGCCGATGATCTCCACGGTCTGCTCCGGCTGCACCGTCACGGTATCGCCGCTGCGGATCGTTCCGCTGCCAATCTGTGCAGTGCCTTCCGGCAGGGCGGTGCTCCACGAGCTCTGCGGCGCCTTGTCGTACAGGACGTATTCGTATTCCCCGCCCACGGTCGCGCCGTCCTTTTTCATTTCCACCGTGAAGGTGAACGACGGCACCGCCGTGTTCCCGTCCTTCGCCTTGGACCGGTTATCCACTTTGCAGTAGATCATGGCATAGCCAAAGTCCGGCTTTCTGAAGTTCCGGAAGGTCGTGAGGTCCTCCGGGTCGTACTCCGCCGTCACCGTGACCCCCGCCGGGGCCGCTTGCGTCTGCGCGAACCAGCCGTCCGGCACGCTGTGCTCCTCCAGGACATACTGGTATTCAAATCCGCCCGGCTCATAGCGGTCCAGGTCTTTGAATGTGTAGATCCACCGGCCCATGCTGTCCGGTGTGACCTGGATCTGGCGCGTACCGTTCTCCGGCCCAGTGCTGGTAATCCGCCGGTACGCGATCCAGATGTTGCTGACCGTCGGTTCCGCCGGCGTTCCGTCCGGGTTCAGCCACAGCTTTTCACCCGTGAGGGTGAAGGTTTCCTTTTTGTGCGTGTTGACGATCTCCCAGGAACGTCCGGCCTCCCTGTACACCCCCGTGGTGTACCCGGGCACCGGGTCCTCCGTCACCGTATAGGTGTACGCGTTCCCGTTGCTGTCTGTGTCCGGTGCGTTCAGGAACACGCCCTTCCAGCCGCCCTCCGCGGTCAGGGTGAGATCCCGGTCGATCTTCGGGGAATCCGGGTCGGAGGTCCGCCCCTTCAGGTGCACCGTCACACTGTCTGGGCGCAGCCCATCGCGGTTCTCCATATATTGGCCGTTGACACTTTCCCCGTCGTTCCAGGTCTTCCGCACCGAAACCACGCTGGGCACGATGCCCACCCGGGAATACGCACTCTCCAGCCGTGCCCTGGGCTGGGCCTGTTCGCTGTTCCCGGACTTGACGAAGGGGATATACACGGTTGTCGCCGCGTTGTAGGCATACATGTTGTTGGCGGGGTCCGCCGCGCCGGTCCAGTCGATATCGTCCGTGGACGCGGCGTTGTCCTTCTTGTGGTCGTAGGCACCCTTCGCGTTCCATGTGCCGTCATTGCCGTTGTCCGTCGGCGCAGCCATATTCAGGTAGACGGAGAGCTTTTCCCCCGGGTCCAGGACATAGGATGCTGCGATGTCCGCCTGGTTATAGCGCTCGGCGTTCACCGCAATGGCGGTCACTTTTCCCTTCAGTGCGTCCGGCACAGTCCAGACACCGTTTTCCAGGCTGCCGGTCACTTCGGTCCAGATATCCGTGTCAGTCAGCCTGTAGGCGCTGCCCCAGGCGCCGCTGTCGAAGTTGACCCATCCCCGCACGTTTGTGTCGATGTTGTTGTCAAACACCAGTCCGGACGTTGTGCTGTAGTACAGTCTTCCCATACACCTGTCCCCGTACAGTTCGGACAGGTCCACGGACTCCAGCGTTCCCTTCCACTGGCCCTCGCCCTGCCAGGCGCCGCTCCAGGCCTTTTTCCCGTTCACGTCGTCCTGGTCGTACCCTTCGTGCGGCACATACTCCTCAAGGGCATCATAGATCAGGATGCCCGTGGTCTTTGCGTCCTGCTTCGAGGCAACGGTCAGCCGGTAGGTGTATTTGCCGCCCTCGGTTACGGTGACCTGGTTCTCATCCCGGGTGCCCCTGCCCCAGGAGTCGCCCTGGTCCGCCCGGGCGTCCTTCCGGAATTCCACCTGCTCCGAGAGGTCAGCGTCCCGTATGCTCTCCGAGACGCGCAGGTACACGAACCGTTCCTCATCGCTGTCCGGGTCCAGGTCACTCATCCACCCGCGGATCTGCGAGTCGGAAATGCTGTAGAGGTAGGTGTTGGGGGTACCCGGCCATACGTCCGGATATCCGACGGTCTGGTAATAATTCTGATCCGTCAGGTTCCCCAGCCGGCCCGGGTTGCCCGATTCAAACGCCGCGTGGTAGACCGCGTACCCGTTCCGGACTTTGTTGTAGTCCGACCACGGCACATACATATCCATGGAGATCTGGATTTTGTCCCCCCAGCAGTTGTTGGCCTGCGAATTATAGCTGGACAATTTTTGGGGATCCGGCGTCAGCGTCGCCTTCACCGTCACCAGGGTCCGCCCGCTGTTTCGGAAGTTTTCCGTCACCTTCACGTCGGTGACCCGGTCGCCGCTCCGCATCTGGATCGTCGACGTGTTCGGCACGAAGTGTTCCGGAAGCAGCAGGTACCAGGTCCCGGAGGTTTCCGGAGTGATGGCGCCCATCGCCACCGCTTCGTTGTATTTTGTCCCGTCCGTCACGTTGGCCTGTTCGTACACCGCCGCAAAGAGCGTCACCACGACGCGGCGGTTCGCCGGATCATTCGAGGTTCTGGTGTACGTGTAATCCCCGGTCGAGGGCATGGATCCGTAGACCTTGTAGCCGGCCTCCGTCAGCGTGGACAGGCTGCTGTCGCTGCTCTCGGTTGTGTAGTCGTCGTTGGCCTCCAGCCACGCGGTCTGCTCCGGCAGTACCTCGTCCTGCCGCTCCGCGCTCTGGTAGAAGGTCGTCACCTGCCGTGCTTCGTTCTTCAGGACGACGTTCGTGTAGCCCTGAAGGCGCTCTTCCGCCAGCTCCATCACATGCGCGGACGGTAGGATCGTCACCTTCGGCCACACCGCCAGCTTGCAGGCGGCCTGGTTGGTCGCGACCACTGTCCGGTAGCCGGTTACGTTCGCGTCCGCCGGGAAGGTGATCTTCTTCGTCCCGCTGCGTGCTGCCACCGTCTGGTACAGCTCCCAGCTCCCGCTCTTGTTCTTCTCGATCCAGACCTCCACGTCCGGTTTCGGCAGGCGGTTGTCGGGCCTGTAGCCGAATTCAGAGCCAGGGATCTGGTACGTATCCGACGTCTGGCGCCCGTAGGAGAACATCTCCGGCGCCGCGATGGTGATGCTGTCGAAGTAGTAGTCCCCTGCCCCGAGGTTCCCGCCGTTGCTGATGTTCGCCACGGAAATCGTATCGTCCGTGGTCTCCATCCGGTAGGTCCAGTTCAGGTAATGGGAGGAGTCCTCTTCCCAGCCTTCCGGCAGGTCCGGCACCTCGCTCGTCGGGCCCGCGGTGTACGAATAGCCGTACCCCACGGTAAGCACCTCGAAGTCCAGCGTCACGCTCTTTCCGTTGCGCAGCGCGCCGACGGCCATCTCGTAGGTCTTGTCCTTTTTGTGGCTCTGGGAGCTGGTGCTCCCGTCCGGCCGGTCCTTCACCGGGGTGTTGTGCGTATGGCTGGGCTGCGAGCCCGAATACTTATACACGCCAAACGTTCCCGCAGGATACTCCCATCCCGCGTGCAGATAGTTCGCCGACGCTGTCGCCCCGGCCCGGGAGACTTCCCTCGGGTCGCCGGCCTGCTCCGGGTCGGCTTCCGTCAGCGTCCACTGCGACGCCGCGCGGATCGTATAGGTTTTGTTGTTCTGCATCTGGTCCGTGGGATACGCCGCCCAGATTTCCCGGGCCCGGTAGTCGTTCCATCCCCGGCCGTCATAGTTGTACCGGACCGTCTGCCGGCTGTAGTGCTCCCCGGCCTGCTCGCCGGAGGTCTCCGTGCCGACCGTCCCGCCGCTGACGTTGACCTCACCCAGGATGATGCCCGGGATCGAGACCCCGTTTCCTTCCGCCACCCCGGCCCACACGTCCATGTCCAGGCTGAAGTACTGCGTGCCTTCATACAGCGGCCAGGTTTTCCAGCGCACAAACACATACTTATTCGCCGTTTCCGGGCCGCCGGGCAGGTTCTCCTTCGCGCCCGCCGGAACGCTTTCTGGCGTCGAGTACACCTGGGCGGACATGCCCGCGCCGGGATCACTCAGGCATTCCCTCGTGTCGATGACCGCCGTCAGTTCCTGGGTGCTCATGGTGTCCTTCACGCCGCTGCGGGTCGTGACCTCCACCGTAGCCTTCAGGGGATCGCTGGGCCGCATATCCACGATCTTCGAAACCAAGATCCCGGTGATCGTACACTCGAAATTAATATCCGCCGCGGCATCGATAGCCGCGTCGTTGACGATGGCGTACTGCCCGTTCTCCGCTTCCTCCCAGTGCCACAGGGAATTCTCGCTCGGTGCGTCCGGAACGGAGAAGGTCATTCCGCCGTATCCCGCCGACATAACCGCACCGTCGGCATAGTATGTGCTCCGCTCATGCCAGATCTGCCGCGGGAACAGGATCCGGACAGAACCCGGCTCATGCGGTTCCTGTCCTGTCAGGACGACGTTGATCTGGAACTGCATGCTGGTTTCCGAATCGTCGCTGTGCTTCCGGATAAACAGCCGGTTCGTCTGCCCGTCCGACAGGCTGTCCGGCGTTATCCACTCGATCTTCGCGCTTCGGATCTGGCTGCTTTCCGCGTAGCCGGCAGATAACGGCAGCACGCTGTTTATGCCGATAATCAGCGCAAGGATGGCGAGCAAAAGGAATATCCGTCGTCTGAAGCTTCTGATCATGATGCGTTCACTCCGTCATCTGAGAGTTGGGCTTTTGCGGAAAGGATCTTTTTTACAATCGTCCCGGAAATTGTCTGTACCTTTGTGAATCAATTGATTAATAATATCATAATGCTTATACGCCGTACAATGCATAACGGCAGATGAATATTACATTTTTTCAGTTTTTTCATTGCATTTTTACAATTTTGACTGTTCTTTTCCTGTCCTTCACCCCTTTCGCGGTTTCCCGGCAAAAAAAAAAGGCATCCCGCCGTTTTCCGGCCGGATGCCTCCGTGTGTGTGATTGCTGTTACTCGATTCCTTCAAAAGCAAAGTCCTTGGCTTCCACAGCCGCCTTCACCGCCGCTTCATCCAGGTCTCCGGACAGGGTGATGACTGCGGTGCCCGCCTCATGGCTGACCGCTGCTTCCGTGATAAAGGGAAGCGCCTCCAGCGCCTTCTTCACAGAGGCCTCGCAGTGTCCGCACATCATACCTTTGATTTTTACCGTCTTTGTCATGGTTCCGCTCCTCTCTTTCTTCTGTTCCTCTTTGATTGATTTTGTTATGGTAAGGGGTATATTCGCCGCTTTCAGCGGTTTATCCTTTGCCGGATCCTTCAGCCTGAACAAGTTCAGCCGCAGGGCATTCATGCAGACCGTAAAGCTGGAAAGGCTCATGGCTGCCGCGCCGATCATCGGGCTCATCTTCCATCCAAAGAGCCCTGCCGCCAGCGGAATGCAGATCAGGTTATAGAAAAATGCCCAGAACAGGTTTTCATGGATGTTCCGCAAGGTTGCCCGGCTCAGCCGGATCGCTGCCGCCACATCTGTCAGGGCGGAATTCATCAGCACAATATCCGCGCTGTCAATCGCCACGTCGGTTCCCGCGCCGATGGCAATACCGGTGTCCGCCCGCGTCAGTGCCGGCGCGTCGTTGATTCCGTCGCCAACCATGGCCACACGGCCGTATTCCTGCAGTTTCCGGATCACCTCTTCCTTGCCTTCCGGCAGGACTCCGGCCACCCATTCATCCACCCCGGCCTGTGCAGCAATGGCTTGTGCCGTTCTTTCATTGTCACCCGTCAGCATCACAACCCGCAGTCCCTGGTTCTTCAGCTGTCGGATGCCTTCCCGGGAATCTTCCCGGATTCGATCCGCCACGGCAATCACGCCCAGCGTCTTTCCGTCTTCCGCAAAGAACATCGGAGTCTTGCCCTGTTCCGCCAGTGCTTCAGCCTGCCGTATCAGTTCCTCAGGCACATTCACCAGGCTGCTGATATAGCTGCCGCTGCCGCCGTGAAGCTGCTTCCCTCCGACAGTGCCTTCCAGTCCGTTTCCGGGCAGAGCCCGGAAATCTGAAATGGCATCCGGTTTCATCCGCCGTTCTTCCGCCGCCCGCAGAATAGCCTTGGCCAGTGGATGTTCGCTGCCCTGCTCCAGGGCTGCCGCTTTCAGAAGCAGTTCCGTTTCTGTTTTTCCTTCCGCGGGAATCAGATCCGTCATGCCCGGTTCTCCGGAGGTAATTGTACCTGTTTTGTCCAGTGCCACTATCTGCACTTTCCCTGCCGTTTCCAGCGCTTCTCCGGTCTTGAACAGGATACCGTTCTTTGCGCCCAGGCCGTTGCCGACCATGATGGCCACCGGTGTAGCCAGGCCCAGCGCGCAGGGGCAGGAGATTACCAGCACGGAAATGCCTCTGGCAACCGCGTCCCCGGCGGATGCGCCGGCAATCAGCCAGCCCGTTGTTACAATCAGGGCAATCCCGATCACAGCCGGTACAAAGATACCGGATACCCTGTCTGCAATCCGGGCAATCGGCGCTTTGGTGGCCGCCGCGTCCGAAACCATACGGATGATCTGGCTCAGGGTGGTATCTTCTCCCACCCGGGTCGCACGGCAGGTCAGGAAACCGGACTGGTTGATCGTGGCTGCGCTGACCTTGTCTCCCTCCGTTTTATCCACCGGGATGCTCTCGCCTGTCAGGGCGGATTCATTCACAGCGCCCGTTCCGGAAACCACGATGCCATCCACAGGGATGCTTTCTCCCGGACGCACCGCAAACAGATCCCCTGTCCGGACCTCCGCAACCGGCACTTCGGTTTCTGTGCCGTCCCGGAGCAGCACCGCTGTCTGCGGCGCCAGCTTCATCAGGCTCTTCAGGGCGTTCGTCGTCTTTCCCTTGGACCGGGCTTCCAGCATCTTCCCTACGGTAATCAGGGCCGGAATCATCGCCGCGGATTCAAAGTACAGCTGTCCGTGATACAGGTCCATCAACTCCATGTTTCCCGCGCCGCCGGTGATCATCCCGCACATACGGTAGAACACAAACAGGCTCCATCCGAAGGAGACCGATGATCCCAGCGCCACCAGCGTATCCATGTTCGGCGCGCCGTGCGCCAGGGACCGGAATCCGCTGGTAAAGAACTTCCCGTTGATGATCATCACGATCAGCGCCAGCAGCATCTGGGTCAGCGTCAGCGCCAGGTGATTGTGCGTCAGGAAAGCCGGCAGCGGCCACCCCGCCATGTGATGGCCCATTGTGATGTACATCAGCACCGCCAGGAAGCCCACCGACAGCAGCAGCCTGCGTTTCAGTTTCGGGGTTTCCCGGTCTTGCAGGGTTTCCTCCTGTGCCGCCAGGCTGTCAGATGCCTGCTGCCCGGCAGGGGCCCCTTTCACACTGGCCCCGTAGCCTGCCGCTTCCACCGCCCGGATGATCTCCGCGCTGGAAGCATTTCCTTCCACGCCCATGGAATTGGTCAGCAGGCTCACGGAAACGGAATCCACGCCGGGCACCTTTGCCACAGCCTTTTCCACCCTGGCCTGGCACGCCGCGCAGCTCATGCCGGTCACAATGTATTGTTCCATGATTCTCCTTATCTCACTTCATGAGTTTCTGCATCACTTTGACGAACTCATCAATCGCTTCTTCCTTGCCGTTCCGGATATCTTCCGATACGCAGCTGCGGATATGGCAGGCCAGCAGTTCCTTGTTGAAGCTGTTCAGCGCTGCGCTTACCGCGGATACCTGGATCAGGATATCCGGACAATAGGCGTCTTCTTCCACCATCTTCCGGATGCCCCGGATCTGTCCCTCCGCCAGTTTCAGTCTTCTCAGCAGGGCGTTCTGTTCCTCTGCCGTACGCTTCTTTTTCCTTTCGCTGCAATGCGGGCAGGCTTTCATTTCACTCATCTGCTGTTTCCTCATTTCCTGCAGGTTGTATACCCCCACGGGGTATTATCATCATATACCCTCCGGGGGTATTTGTCAACACTGTTCTTTTCCTGCCCTTTTCTTGACCGCCCCGGTCCTTCGTGCTACGATTGGAAACTGATACGAGGAAAGGAGCATCTGACTGATGAAAGACCGTAATATCTTTTGCCTGAACAATATTGCAAAGGTTGGTACAAACTGTTTCCGTTCCGGTTATACACTGACTGATTCCATCGACGAGGCCGCCGGCGTGCTGGTTCGCTCCGCCGATATGAAGGAAATGTCTTTCCCTGCCGGTCTCCGGGCCATTGCCCGTGCGGGCGCCGGCGTCAACAATATCCCGCTGGACCGCTGTGCGGAAGAAGGCATCGTGGTCTTCAACACCCCCGGTGCCAACGCGAACTCCGTCAAGGAGCTGGTCCTCTGCGGCATGCTCCTGGCTTCCCGCGATATCGCCGGTGGTATCTCCTGGGTTCGGGAAAACGCGGAAGATGAAAACATCGCCAAAACGACCGAGAAGGCCAAGAAAGCCTTCGCCGGCACGGAGCTCAAGGGAAAAACCCTGGGTGTGATCGGTCTGGGCGCCATCGGCGTTCTGGTCGCCAATGCGGCGGTTTCCCTGGGCATGAAGGTCTACGGTTTTGACCCCTATCTGTCCGTCAATTCCGCCTGGAACCTGTCTCCCCTGGTCATCCATGCGGAAAAGGTTGAGGAAATCTACGCGGTCAGTGATTTCATCACCATCCATGTTCCTGCCACTCCCGCCACAAAGGGAATGATCGGTGCCGACGCTATCGCCCAGATGAAAAACGGCGTTGTGATCCTGAACTTTGCCCGGGATACCCTGGTAGATGAAAAAGCCCTGGCCGGCGCGCTGGAATCCGGTATCGTGCGCCGCTATGTATCCGATTTCCCTACGCCTGCCAGCGCCCATATGAAGAACGCCATTGTCATCCCGCACCTGGGTGCCTCCACTGAAGAGGCGGAAGACAACTGCGCCATCATGGCGGTCAAGCAGCTGCAGGATTACCTGGACAACGGCAACATCCACAACTCCGTCAATTATCCGGAAATGAACCTCGGCGTCTGCGAAACGGAAGCCCGGGTGGGTATCCTGCACCGGAACATCCCGAATATGCTCAGCCAGATCACCAACTTCTTCGGCAATCAGGGTCTGAACATTGAAAACCTGGCCAACAAGAGCCGCGGCGATTATGCCTATACGCTCCTGGACCTGAGTCATCCCATGCCCCATGATACGGTGGAACGTCTGAAGGAAATCGACGGCGTCATCCGCGTCCGCAGGATTGTGGAAAACAAATAATCACCGCAGAATAAAGCCCGCGTCCGTCTGTCCGGACGCGGGCTTTTCATATTGCGTTCCTTATTTTTTCTTTTTCTCAGAGTAAACGGTCATTACTTCGCCCGGAGAGGTTTCCAGATGAATCCGGTTAATCTCCTCCAGGACAGCCTTTCGCGGCGTAGGCATGCAGTAGGGACAGGCGGTCAGTTTGTTGTAAGGTGCCTCATCCAGCTCGCTGTAGGGGAACTCAGTCAGCGGCAGGTACCGTTTCTTGATATTCACGCAGTTATCCTGGGCGTGATACTTGCTGCCGCCCTTGGGATTGTAATACAGCGGGGTATCGTCATCCGGAATCTTTACCTGCCGTCCCTGGTAATCCTCCCAGATCACCAGCTTGACGCAGTTTTTGTCCTGCCGTTTCTTGATCAGGTTGGACAGAACGGCCATGTTGTACCCAGCCCGGTTCTGCTTTGACTGAACCCGGATGCAGCCGTGGCTTGCCCGGCTGCCGAGGATTTCCTCGAATCCGCGGTAGTTTTTGGATCCGTCGTTATTCTTCCGGTGGGGAACTTCGTGAATATAGTCCGCTGCATTGAACTTCAGGGCATAGTTGCAGAACATGCCCGATTCATCGTCGATCAGTGCTCCCGTCTTGGTATAGATGATCAGGTACTCTCCGGACCGGGTTTCGTTGTAGGGCTGCTGTTTTTTCGCGCTCGGGTTGTATTTTCCCGTGGACACCGCCAGGGAGGTTTCCAGATGGCCGTCCTTGTAAAGATACAGCCGCTGCGTCAGTTTATCGATGATAATGCCGTAGTTCTGGTTCACTTCCACCGTCTTCAGTTTTTTTGTCGGAACATATCCAGTCACAAAAGCGTTGAAATTCTTGACCTTGCTGTCATGGAAACTGGTGGAATAGGTTTCGATCTTCGTCCAGCCGTTGTCCAGCGTCTCCAGCACGTGGACGCCCTGGCTCTGGCCGGTCAGCATACCGATTCCTTCACTGTTGTCATCCGGTTCCGCACTGATGACCATCTGCTTGTTCATGTCGATGTCCGCCACGGTGATGGGCATCGTCAGCATCTTCCAGATAGCCTCTTCGTCCTCCAGGTTCATGGGTGTATCCCAGTAGCTGTCATCGGGTTCTCCCGCCCTGGGGGCGTCGGACCGCCAGGAAGGCGTTAAATCGGAGGGTTCCGGCACAACGCCCAGCAAAAAATCCTCCGCCGGTGCGCTGACCGCGGAGAACAGCAGGATCATAAACAAAAGAACTGCTGCCTTTCTGCGCATGCTATTCCTCCGTCCTTTGTATATCAAGCCGCATGAATCATACCATATATAGCGTAAAGTGTCAAAACCAGATTTGTCAGTCTGCCCGGATCAACCGTATGAATTTTCCGCCCCCTCTTGCATTTCATCTCATCTGGCGTTATACTGCCTGTATCCTTTTCAGATGAAGGGAAACACGCGTTCAGGATACCGGTTCACAGAGAGCGGGGGAAGGTGCAAGCCCGCAGCAAGGCCCTGATTCGATACCATTCCCGGATGAGAAGCGGCTGCCGACCGATAAAGCGGCTCAATGAGTGGTTTTACAACAAGCAGGGTGGAACCGCGAATGCTTTTTCAGCATCCGTCCCGGCACAAGAATGCAGGGCGGATGCTTTTTTGTACACAGACGCCCGGAATCAAAAGGAGGGTATCCCATGAAGATCATCTACAACGACGGTCATGTTGCGGAATGTCCTGAAGAGATGGAGCTGGAAGTGCTCCGCCACTCCGCGGCCCACATCATGGCCCAGGCGGTCAAACGCCTGTACCCCGACGCCCACTTTGCCTACGGTCCCGCCACTGAAAAGGGATTCCATTATGACATTGACCTGGGCGACGTCAAACTCACAGATGAGGATCTGCCCGCCATCCAGGCGGAAATGCAGAAGATCGTGAAGGAGAATCTTCCCTTCAAGGTCTATCCCCTGCCCCGGGATGAGGCGGTTCAGCTGATGAAGGACCGCGGTGAAATCTACAAGGTCGAACATATCGCCGACCTGGCGGATGACGCGGTCATCACCTTCTATCAGCAGGGCGACTACATCGACATGTGCGTCGGCCCGCACCTCACCTATACCAAAGCGCTGAAGGCCTTCAAGCTGACGGCCTTGTCCGGTGCCTACTGGAAGAACAACCAGAACAACAAAATGCTCACCCGCCTCAACGGCGTCGCCTTCCGTAATCAGGAAGAGCTGGCCGCCTATGAGAAGCAGGTGGAGGAAGCCAAGGCGCGGGATCACCGCCGCATCGGCCGTGAAATGGGTCTGTTCATGACGGACGATCTGGTCGGCAAGGGACTGCCCATGTTCCTGCCCAAGGGCTATACCGTTTGGCGTGAACTGGAAAACTATATCCGGGACAAGGAAATCCGCCTGGGCTACCAGCATGTTATGACGCCCTGCGTCGGCACCGTGGATCTGTACCGCACCAGCGGACACTGGGATCACTATAAGGAAAACATGTTCCCCGCCATGGAAGTCGAAGGCGAAAGCTTCGTGCTGCGGCCCATGAACTGCCCGCACCACATGATGATCTACGCCAACCGGCTCCACAGCTACCGCGATCTGCCGATCCGCATCGGCGAAATTGCCCATGACTTCCGTTTTGAGCCCAGCGGCACCCTGAAGGGAATCGAACGCGGCCGTCATTTCTGCCAGAACGACGCTCACCTCTTTGTGACGCCCGAGCAGATCAAGGATGAGGTGTCCAGCGTGGTCAACCTGATCCGGGACGTCTACCGTGATTTCAACATCACCGATTATCGCTGCGTGCTGAGCCTGCGGGATCCGGAGGACAAGGTCAAGTATCATCAGGATGATGAGATGTGGAACCGTGCGGAATCCGCCCTGCGCGAAGTGCTGAAGGAGCTGGGGATTGAGTTCACGGAAGAAATCGGTGAAGCCGCCTTCTACGGCCCGAAACTGGACGTGAACGTCAAGCCCGCCATCGGCGCTGAGTACACGTTGAGCACCTGCCAGCTGGACTTCTGCCTGCCGGCGAAGTTCAACCTGAAGTATGTGGATCAGGATGGATCTGAAAAGACCCCTGTTGTGCTTCACCGCGCGATCCTGGGCTCCATCGACCGCTTCATGGCTTACCTGATCGAGGAAACCAAGGGCGCCTTCCCGCTGTGGGTCGCTCCCGTCCAGGTCAAGGTGCTTCCCGTCAGCGACAAGAGCATGGACTACGCGGCGAAGATCACCGAAGCCCTGCTGGATGACGGCATCCGGGCCGAACTGGACGAACGCAACGAGAAAATCGGCTATAAGATCCGTTACGCCCGCCAGGAGGACAAGGTGCCCTACATGCTGATCATCGGCGAAAAGGAAATCAACGAGAACACCGTGTCCGTCCGCGACCGCGCCACGGATCAGACGGTTACCATGACCCTGGAAGAGCTGATCAAAAAGCTCGAAAAGGAAATCAACGAGAGGCTCTGATTCCACTTTCAAAAGATTATCCCTGTACCATAACGGTACAGGGATTTTTCTGTTTGTTTTTTCTTCCGGGACAGCAACATCGCCGCCTTGAACTGTCATTTCGACTGAAGCCGAAGGCGGAATGGGGAGCCGAGGGAAGCGGTAGCCCAGTGGGCTATCCTGCGAAGCAGGAAGCGACCCGAACGAGTCAACCGAAACAAGCAATGCGACCGCTCCAAGGGAGCAGTGCGACAATTGAGGTTGCGGAGAAATTTCCTCCCCAAGCTGAAATTCTGCATCCTTAATTCTTAATCCGAAATGATCTCTGTCACAATTGCGGGAAAAGCTGTTTTCCTGATTCGTACAGCAGGAGCCATAAGGGTGTCATCCCGAGCGAAGTCGATGGATCCCTTAATAGATTATCTGATTGGTTCCTTCTGCTGTCTTTTCCCCTTGAAGCATATGAGAAGCGTGTGCGGATTCCCGCACACGCTAAAGTTTTAATTCTGAATTCTGATCTGAATTCTTAATTCTGAATTATCTTGATGGTGTTCGCGCAGAAACTTGGAAGTCTCTCCGGCAGTTTCACCAGAAGGATGCCGTATTTCTTCTCAAACTCCACTGGGCCGTATCCGAGCAGCTCCACGCTCTTCACCTCATCCTCCGCGAAGCTCCGCAGCGTCAGTGTCTCTCCGCCTTTTGCGCCGAGCAGGAACGCGTATACCGCTCCTTCTTTCTGTACAAAACGCACGTCGCTCAGGTTCCAGTCCGTCTTTTCCTCGGTAAACCCGTCAATCTTTACCCTTGTCTCGCCCTCCCCGAATACCCGCCAGGGCCGGGTACCGTATACGGCCTCGCTGTTGACGGCAAACCAGGCTGCCAGCCGGTCCAGGATAAACTCGGCGTCATCGTCTATGGTACCGTCCGGCCGCTGCAGAATATTCAGCAGCATCACGCCGTTCTTGGAGATGATATCCACCAGCATCTCGATAATCTGTTCCGGGCTCTTGTAGGGATGATGCACATCGTAGAACCAGTTGCCGATGCAGGTATCCGTATGCCAGGGTTCCGGCATGATCCCGGGCAGCTGGCTCTTTTCAATATCCAGCACACCCACGCTGAAGATCTCCTTTCGCCGGTCCTTCTGCAGATACACAGCCCGGTTTTCCCCGTGTTTTTCGATGGATGTGTTGTAAAGCCTGGCCACCGCCTGCAGTCCGCGGTCATAGACTGAAAGGTCCTTCAGTTCACCCTGCTGTGCCAGCCAGTGTTCCCCGAAGGGCAGTACGCCGTCGGAATACAGCAGATCCGGCTGGAACCGGTCGATCATCTCGTTCACACAGCGCAGCCAGTAGTCCCGGAACTGTTCGTTTCCGGTATACCACGGATCCAGGTCTTCACCTGTACCGTGTTCCTGGTTCGCGTGATAGAAGTCCTGATACGCCGGATCGTTACCGTCATAGGGCACCCCCGCGTAGGGGCCTGTCGCGTCGCAGCCCTTGTTTACCCGCCACCAGGAGAAGGAAGCACCCAGGTGTTCGCTCAGGCCGAAATACATGCCGTATTTGTCCGCCGCGGCCTTCCACAGGGCCAGGATATCCTTGTGGGGGCCCACGTTCACGCTGTTCATCCGGTTGATTTTGGAATCATAGTTGAAAAAGTGGTCATGGTGGACCGCCTGGGTCATCAGGTACCGGGCGCCGGCCTTATGATACTTTGCAATTAATGCGTCCGGATCGAACTTTTCCGCCTTCCAGAGGGCGCAGATGTCCTTGTAGCCGAATTTGGACGGGTGGCCGTAGTGTCTCAGGTGGTATTCATACTGCGGCTGCCCCTGGATATACATGTTCCGGGCATACCAGTCCCCGAACATCGGCACGCTCTGGGGGCCCCAGTGGCTCCAGATTCCGAATTTGGCGTCCCGGAACCATTCCGGGGCAGTATAGGTATGGAGGGATTCAAAGGTAGCCTCAAATCTCATGCTGAAACCTTCTCCTTTTATGTTTCATTAATTTTTCTCATTATACATGAAACGTTTCTGCTTTTCTACTCTGAATCCGGATATTCTTTGCAAAAAAACGAGGCTGAGCAAATCGTCTCAGCCTCTTATATTCCCTCATTATGAATTGTGAATCTGAATTGCCTTCACCGCTTTCCGGACCGGTACTGTCAGCAGGGTCGCGGCGATAATCTTGATCGCGTCTCCGATCAGGAAAGGAATCACGCACAGGGAAAGGGACGCAATCAGTCCGTTGCCCGTGTGCAGCATGAAAACAATCGTTCCGACCAGGTACAGCAAAACCGTTCCGGCGACCATCATCAGCGGATGGAACCACCAACCGGCCTTTTCCCGCTTTTCCGCGCCGATGCCGGACAGATAAGCGCAGGGAAGATAACCGATCAGGTATCCGCCCGTTACTCCTGCCAGCTTCTGGAAACCGCCGCTGAAGCCGCTGAACACCGGTACGCCGATCACACCGATCACCAGGTAGAGCGCCACGGCGATGGTTCCCTTTTTTCTGCCCAGCACGGATCCGGCCAGGTAAACCGCGAAGGTAGCCAGGGAGAGCGGAATCGGTCCGACCGGAATCGACAGCGGTCCCGCTACGCAGATCAGCGCAGCCATTACGGCAATCAGGGTCATATCTTTTGTTTTCATTGCTTTCATTGGTCTTCGTCTCTCTTCTCGTTTAATTTCAGGCTGACCTCACCGTAGTTCAGCCGGGTCTGTCCTTCCGCGGTTTCGATCACCAGGCGTCCCTGGTCGTCAATATCCACCGCCTTGGCCGGATACCGTTTTTCTCCTTCAATCACCGTCACCGTCCGGCCGATCACATTGGATCGTCTCCGGCTTTCCTCCAGGAAATGCCCGGTTTCCAGGTCGCCCAGCAGGGCTTCCGTCTCGTTCAGGATCTCAGCAATCAGCCGGTTTCGGTCCGGCGATTCGCCGCATTCATTTCCAATGGAGGTAGCGATCTCCTGCAGTTCCGGCGGAAACTGCATCCTGGCTGTATTTACGCCGATGCCGGCCACCACGTATTCCAGCTTGCCGGCTTCCATACCCAGTCCTGCTTCGCACAGGATGCCGCAGATCTTCCTGCCGCTGATATACAGGTCGTTCACCCATTTGATGTCTGCCTTCACATTCGCAGTCTTTTCCACAGCCCGTGCCGTAGCCACGGCTGCCAGGGAAGTCAGCAGTCCCGCCTGGTCCGGTGCGCAGTCCGGTCTGAGGATCATCGTCAGGTATACGCCGCTGTGATCCGGAGAGTAGAAACTGCGTCCCTGCCGTCCCCGTCCGCCGCTCTGGCTGTCCGCAATCACCACCAGTCCGTGCTTCGCCCCGGCGGCCGCCAGCGCCTTTGCCCGGTTGTTCGTGGAATCAAGCCGGTCATGGATCTCGAGCTCCCCGCCCAGCTCCCTGGTTTTCAGCCATCGGCGGATTCCGGCCTCTGTCAGCACGTCAGGCACAGAAATCAGCCGGTAACCCCGGTTTGTCACTGCCTCAATTCCGTAGCCGTCTTCCCGCAGGCGTTTCATCACTTTCCACACCGCGTTCCGGCTCACACCCAGCTCCTGCGCAAGCTTCTCCCCGGAGATCGTCTCTCCGGTTTCAAGCAGAGCCAGCGCCTTTTCCCTGATATACATCCAGGCTTTCCCTCCGTTTCATACCGGGAGATCATATCATTCCACCTGTTCAATCGTCAACCTTAATCGATGATAACGGGTGACAATTCATTTCATGGACATTTTCTTTGCCTCTGTGATAGAATAAATTGTTTAAAGAAAAGCGTATTACGCCGGATTCCGGCCGGGAGGATTTTGATGAACGAGATCAAATGCCCCAATTGCGGGAAGGTGTTTCAGGTGGACGAGGCGGGCTATGCCGCCATCGTTTCCCAGGTTCGCAATGAACAGTTTGATCAGGAGCTTGCCGCCCGTATCGCCTCCCTCCGCAGGGAGATGGACGCCGCCCGTGAAAAGCAGCTGGCGGAGCTGTCCGCTGCCCGTGACCGGCAGCTGGCTGATCTTTCTGCCGCCCGTGAGCGGGATCTGTTTGAGAAGGATCAGGAGATCCTTCGGCTGAAGGAAAACGCCCGGTCCGCCGATACCCGGGAACAACTGGCAGTGCAGACCGCCGTCCAGCAGAAGGAAACCGAGATTGTCTCTCTGCGGGATCAGATCCGGCTGGAAAAGCAGGCCGCTGAAATCCGGGAGCAAGGCCTGAAAGAAGCTCACAAAACCGAGGTAGCCCGTCTGGAAGCCGAGGTGGAGCAGTACCGGGATTTCAAAATGCGCCAGTCCACCAAAATGATCGGCGAAAGCCTGGAGCAGCACTGTCTTATTTCGTTCAACCAGGTCCGGATGATGGCCTTCCCCCGCGCTTATTTTGAAAAGGATAACGAAGTGGTGGAAGGTACCAAGGGCGACTTTGTTTACCGGGAGGAAACCGAGGACGGGCTCCCTCTGCTCTCCATTCTCTTTGAAATGAAGAATGAAGCGGACGCCACCGAAAAGAAGCACAAAAACGAGGACTTCATCGACAAGCTGGACAAGGACCGCAAAAAGAAAAACTGTGAGTACGCGGTTCTGGTCTCTATGCTGGAGCCGGACAGCGACCTGTACAATGCGGGCATTGTCACCGAGTACCGGCATGAAAAAATGTTTATCATCCGGCCTCAGTTCTTCATTCCGCTGATCTCTTTGCTTCGCAACGCCGCTCTTTCCGGGATCCAGGCCCGCCGGGAGCTGGAGCTTGTCCGCCGCCAGAACCTGGACGTGCAGCAGTTTGACCAGGCGCTGCTGGAATTCCGGGATAAATTCGGCAAAAACTACCAGATCGCCCAGTCCCATTTTGAAAAGGCTATCAGTGAGATTGATGAGACCATCAAACACCTGGAGAAGGTGAAGGAATCCCTCACCAAATCAGGCAACCAGCTGCGGCTTGCCAATGATAAAGCCCAGGATCTCACGATCAAGAAACTGACCAAAGGCAATCCCACCATGCGGGATAAATTCGAAGAAGCCGGGATCAGCATTGACTGATCCCGGCTTCTCTGTTTTCAGACATTTCTAATTTCACTTTGTTCCTGGAATGGGATGACGTGCATCAGGTGTCATTCCGAGCGAAGTCGAGGAATCCCTTGATATATCAGCTGCGTGTCCACAGCCTGGCCAATGTCCGGGCCACGCCGTCTTCATCATTGCTCTCCGCCACTTCATCTGCTACAGCTTTGACGCAGTCCAGCGCGTTGCTCACCGCCACGCCGTATCCGCATCTCCGGATCGGCTCCAGGTCGTCGTTATCGTCTCCGAAGTAAACCGCCTGTTCAGGCTTCAGCCCCACGCTCTCCAGCAGCTGCTGAATCCCCCGCCACTTGGTGGCGGTCCGGCTCATATACTGACGGAGCTTTTTGTCCGCTACGGTACTGTACACTGTCTCCGGCAGATCAATCCGGATTTTCTCCACGGAGCGGTCCGGATGGCTGGCCAGGATTTTATAGATTCTCTCTTTCTTCGGAATCTCCCGGATATCGTCTGTCACCGCGGGGTGCCAGACAGGAATATCCTGGTTGGCGTAGATGCCGTTTTCAGCCTCCACTGAAATGACCATATCCTTTGTTTCGCAGAGCTGGTTCAGGATGAACAGAGCGTCCTCTGTTTCAATGGCGTTTTCATAGGTGTGTTCCGGCGTCAGAGTTCTTGCTCCGTTCAGTGTGGTCACAGCATGAAAGTTGATGATCCTGCGGTAATCGGCAATTGCCCTTTCCGGCCTTGCCGTTGCCGCAAACAGGTAAGCTCCCGCCTGCCGCCACTCCCGCAGCACACCCTGCGTGTATTCAGAGATGGTTTTATCCGTCCGCAGCAGCGTCCGGTCAAGGTCGACAATCACCGCATGATAAGGCAGCTGACTCATCTGGTTTCCTCCGTCTGGTTATTGGGCTTACCGGTGAACGCTGATCTCCGGAAGAATCGCGTCAACATCCACAAACGCGATCCGGTAATCTGTACGGTCAACATATACCGGCACCTCATCAGAGGCCAGCAGTTCCTTTACATTCATATACAGGTTCCGGCTGTACCAGATATGGACTACCCCTGTATCCGGATCCTTGTACTGGCATTCCAGCACATACGGACTTCCGTGCGTCCCGTTGATGCTCGGGTTCACCTTCATGTCCGTTATTTTCGCCATTACGTAATTCCCGCTTTCATACGCCCGGCGCATGCGTGCCCTTCGGCGCAGGTCAACAAACAGGAAGGCAAGTCCGAGAAGCAGGAAAATGGTGCCGATTCCCCCGAATACTGCCAGGAACACCAGGGGATCTTCCGGATCGTGCCCGGCTTTGCTGAACCACAGGCTCAGCCCGATCGGCAGGAAAATCAGTCCCATCGGCATAAAAACAAAGCCCAGAATTCCCCAGGCTGTCCACCCGTACTTCTTTTTCTGTTCCATTTCTGTTCACCTCGCGGTAAATATTTAGCGGGATTATACATCAGTACTCCCGCCAAAATCAATCATGGTTTTCGTATTTCTGTTCGCCGGGCCGGATCAGTTCCCTCAGATCCCGTATTTTCAAAAACGAAGTGTCTGCGTCTGCAGCCGGATTGGCCGCGATCAGAATGGGCGTAATACCCAGAGCCGCCGCTCCTTCCAGGTTTCGTATGCTGTCGTCAATAAATACCGTTTTTTCCGCGGGCACCCCGGCTTTATCCAGTGCGTCCAGGTACATCCGCTGATCCGGTTTGAACGTGCCGACAAAGCAGCTGTAGGTGCAGAACGAAAAATACTGTCTCACCCCGATATATTCCAGCTGCTGTTCAATGCTCGGCCATGTATCGGAGATAATCCCCAGCTTATGGGTTTTGCTCAGCGTTTCCAGCACCTCTCCGATTCCCGGATAAGGAATATAGTTTCCCATATTGCCTGCCCGGTCATTCGCCGCCTCTTTCAGCACGTCATCCGTCAGGCCCAGTCCAAGCTGCTCTGAAACAATCGAATAGTACCGGAAGAACTGCCTGCGTTCCGCCTCCACAGAGGTCACCAGATGATCCCCGGCCAGGAAGCGCAGTCCGGCTTCCCGGGCTGCGTCAATCTCCGCAGGGCTGCGCTTTTTCAGCCCGTCTCCCGCCAGTTCCAGGAACTTCTTCGTAAACATCCAGTCTCCGGACGCAGGCATGTCCAGCGTATATCCCACATCGAAGAAAATTACCTTTTTATCCTTCAAAAGACCGATCATTGCATTCTCTCCGTTTTTCCAATCATCTCCTGGAACCTTCAGCGCACCTCCAGCTGTTCCAGATAGGGCTGATACCGCGGATACTGTTTTTTCAGCACAGGTTCCGTGCCGATCAGTTTCAGGAACGCTTCCGGTTCCATCCACTGATAGTCAACTGTTTCACCTTCCTGCAGCCGCACCGTATCCTTAGCGCAGTTCACTTCAGCCAGGAATGCATGAACGATGGAATGCGTCACCGGATTCCGCGTAATGCTGATCTGTTTCAGCATTTCCGCTTCCAGCCCGGTTTCCTCCCGCATTTCCCTGCGGGCTGCCTCCTCCGGCGTTTCGCCGGCCAGGGCGGCTCCTCCGGCGCTGGCTTCCCAGCAGCTGGGATACATTTCCTTGCGGGAATCCCGGAGTGTCAGGAGAAATGTTCCGTCTCCATGCCGGATCAGGATGTCGCATACCAGGTGGTACCTTCCTTCGGGCATAGCCATCATCCGGGACCTTTCCCAGGTTTCCCCGGTTCTGTTCCCGTGTTCGTCATACAGATCCCAGATTTCCATTTCTGTATCCCTCGCATTCCTTCAGTTTTGCGGTGCCCGTTCCATTGCCCTGCCCTGTACCGGCACAAAGCCGTATTGCGCATAAAGCCCGTGAGCGTCGCGCGTCATCAGAAAGCCGCGCAATCCGGCATATTCCGGCTGCGCCGTAATATGAGCGATCAGCATCTTTCCCAGTCCCCTGTGCCGGTATTCCGGATCAATGACCACGTCGCACAGATAATAGGTTGTCGCGTAATCGGTCATCACCCTGGCAAAGCCGATCAGCTTATCATCCTCCTCTGACCGTATCCCGTAACAGACGGAATGCTGCATGGATTTCCGGATCTTCTCCGCAGGCCGGTTCCCCGCCCAGTAGGTCGTTTTCAGAAGCTCCGCGGCTTCCTCAGTGCTGATTTGTTCTGTACCTTCTACGATTCTGAAATCCATGCTTCTTCCTCTTTCTTTACAGTTTTTTCATTTTCCGGATATCCAGCCGCTGCCTGAACAGGCCGTGCCGGTTGCAGTAATAATACAGCCATCCGCTGCCCCGGTAAAAGAACCGTGCTTCTGCACTGCCTTCCGGATACAGTGCTTTGATCTCACAGCTGTCCGGCGTCATATAAGCGATAAAAGACAGATAATGATCCTTGCTCATAGGATGCGCCGCGGATACATAAATTTCGTCCTCCGCCCTCTGCGTTTCCAGCCTGTGTGCCGGATCCTGTTCTTCCGTTTCCAGCGCCGGCAGTTGAATCCCGCAGCAGGAGATTACCGCTTCTCCTCTCGCGAAGAGCACGTTCCCGCACACAGGGCAGACATAGAACCTGCTTTTCAGCATATTCGAAGCCCGGTTGGTATTCACGACAGCCTGTCCGCAGAGCAGCTCCGCCACAGAAATATGCAGTGCCTTTCCCAGCGGTTCCAGCAGGGACACGTCCGGAAATCCCCTTCCGGTCTCCCATTTGGAAACCGTCTTGTCGCTCACGCAGAGTTCTTCCGCCAGTTCCGCCTGCGTCATCCGGCGTTTTTCACGTAGCGCTTTGATGACAGCTCCGGTAACATAGTGATCCATTCGTTATCACTCCTTTCCGAATGAGCATAGAGCCCGGCCATGCGTCTGCGCAACCTACGCTCCGTAGAGTGTTATTCTTCCAGTAGCTTCTGCACCTCTTCCAGCCTCGGCGGGTACAGCGGCAGCGGAAACCGGGAAATGGCAATGGCGGAACAGGCGCTGGCGAACCGCACCAGTTCCGCGTCTCCCATCCCGTGCAGCAATCCGTACACGCATCCCGCCTTGAAAGTGTCTCCGGCTCCCAGCGTACTCCTGACTTCCACCTGGAATGGTTTCATCCGGTGAATGGGTTCTCCCTTCCGGGCATAGAGCATCTCTCCCCCGCCCTGGGTGATAATGGTCAACCCCTCTGTTTCCTGCTGCATTTTTTCCATAACAGTTTCCGGTTCCATGCCTGCATAATGCTCCGGAACACATTCTTTGGAAACCACATTGACTGCTGCCATCTGATGCAGCGGAGAGTCGTGCGGACTGTCAATCGTCACAAAAGGCACTCCATGCTTCCGACATAATTCTGCCGCCAGCAGGGATTCCTCCCGGAAGTAAGGATCAACCGCCGCTGCTTTGCAGCCCGCGATATCTTCTTCCTTCGGAATATTCCACCAGCGTTCTCCTGTGGAAAACAGTGTCTGAAACCGTCCCATGGGAGAACGCACCAGCCCGGCAATCACCACGTAATCCATCACACCGGGATCTTCGGTAAACGTCATGGATGACAGGTTCACCTGCTTGTTGGCATAAAAAGCTTTCAGCATCGGCGCCACCTCCGTGCCGATCCAGGTGCCATCCATTTTCACGGATGCGCCCAGGGAATCAAGCACCGTCGCAGCTGTACCAGTCTCCCCGCCGGGCAGAAAGTACTGTTCTGCGATTTCCGAATACTCATCCGGTTGCAGGAATCCATCCTTCAGCAGAAAGGAATGAGTGCCCAGGATCTGTCCGAAAAGATATACCTCAGGATTCTGTTCCATGGTTTTCTCCCTTCCCGGTTTTTATTCCGGTCGGTCCATTTCAAGTTCCAGGCATTTCCAGTCTTCATTTCCGATATGGTAATACTCCGCCTGCGTTCCGGTCTTATCCCGGAAACCGGCTGCCAGATAGCACCGGTAGGCCGGTTCATTGTTCTCAAAAACGCCCAGGGTGATCTTCTCCGCTTTCAGCATATCAAAGGCATACCGGATCGCCAGCTGCAGCATTTCCTTTCCGTAGCCCATCCCGCGTTTTTGATCATCCACGATGACAAACCCGAACCGCAGGATGGTTTTCTTTTCATCTGTGAACCGCATGATCATATGCCCGGCCACGCCGGTATCATCGAAGGCTGTCATTTCATAAAAGGAATCCGAATCAGCCATCCCGTCATAGTGCCGGTTCAGGTCCTCCGCCGTAATCGGCCAGGATTCAAATCGGTCTGCGCACCATTTCCGGAACGTGGTTTCATCCCCGATCCAGGAAACGATCGTCTGTGCGTCACAGGCTTTGTAGGGTCGCAGTCTCAGCATGTTTTTATCCTTCAGGGTTCTTTCCAGAACCCTCCCTTATGAAAATTCTCATTTCCCAGCGGCTTTGCGGTCAGCCGGAACATCACGCATCCGTCCGGGCAGACAATCGTCTTGCTGTATTTGCTGTCGCCGCCCAGGTTCTCCAGGTCTCCGCCGCTGCGGACTGCCTCCATCAGCGGATAGAGCATCATCATGGTCTTGGAGCAGATGCCCTCCCCGTCCTGATTCACCGGGCAGCCGTAGGTGCAGGTATAGATATCGCCGGGTTCCTCCCCGTTGCGGCAGTATCGCTCCGTATGGTCGCCCCGCAGGAATCCGGTCACTTCCACTGTGAACTCATATTCCTCGTCATACCACTTTTTCATATTTATGTTCCGCCTTTCTGCGAAAGGCACCCATGAGGTTATGAAACCGGGGACCATTTCGCGGGAATAGTTTGATATACTTTTTCTGTAGGCC
>OMZY01000038.1 GCA_900315675.1 uncultured Eubacteriales bacterium | reverse complement strand
GACGCCCATGCAGTGGAACACAGAGAAGAACGCCGGATTTACGACGGGGACGCCGTGGCTGCCGGTGAACAAAAACTACCTGCTGATCAACGCGGAGGATCAGGTCAACGATCCGGACAGCGTATACCACTACTACCGGAAACTGATCAGGCTGCGCCATACTTACGACGTAATCGTGTACGGGGAGTTCATCCCGTTGCTGGAGGACGACGAGAAAGTCTATGCCTATGCGCGGGAGCTGGACGGCAAACGCCTGACGGTGATGCTGAACTGGACGGACCATACGGTGCCCTGTACGCTGGCGGAGGAAACCGGCGGGGAAGAACTGATCTCCAACTATCCAACCCATCAGGCGGGCAGGTTGCAGCCTTATGAAGCAAGGGTGCTGTATCAGGAGAAGGAGTAAAAACAGACTTGTACAAATAAGAAAGCGCTCCGATTGTCCCCTTAAACTTCTTCAGCTGAATATCAGATGATTAACAGCACCCCTTGTTCATTGATATGCTCCCTTCATGAAAGACAGTAAAAGAAAAAGCTGTCACATGAAGGGAGCATTCTTATGTCACCTGAAACAAAACGGGAGGTTCCCCGATGCTGGACTTGCCGCAGCATCAACCGATCCCGTTCCGGAAGCATATCCAGCATTTCATTTACAGCGGAATCATCTGATGCAAATTCAGCCTGATCCGGCAGATGATCCATGAGAACAGCTTTATCCTTCGCTTGTACCCGGTACCAATCCGCGCATTTTCTTCTGGCGATACCAAGAATCCAGGGAAGAAAGGAAGCCTTGTTCTGAAGCTTGGAGAATCCCTGAAATGCTGCCAGACAGGTTTCCTGCAGTACATCTTCAGCATCTGTACAATTGCCATCTGTCTACGGCAATTCGGCTGGAAGTCAGCAGCGTTCCAAATTCGTCCATGAACTTCACCTCCTCTTTCCTTTGATCTCGAAAACCGGTTTTCACCTATAAAGTCGTTTTTCGGAGGCAAAAGGTTCATACGGATGATTTATTTTTTTGCGATGAACATCCCGTATTCTTTCGGAACATACAGGATTCCGTTACTCATGTTGTTTTCAAGTACCCTCCGGACTTCCTCCCGGGGGATTCTCCGCAGATCGATCATACCGGTCAAAGAAAATATATAATCCACCATATCCTCTACATCTGTAACCTCAAGCGCATCCTCATACGCAGCCAGCTTTATGTATGAAAAGAATGGCTTCAGTTTATTTTCTCCATTCTGCAAAGTAAAAATCCTGTTCGCCTGATTCTGAATCCGGTAATCACTAAAAAGACTGCAGATATAATCCATCATGCCGTTTTCGCCATATGTGGCGCAGTAAAAGCTTCCATCGTCCTTCAGGACACGACTGACTTCACGGAGCCCTTTGGCCAAGTCCGGAACATGATAGAGCATCATGTTGGCGATAACGATATCAAAAGAGCGATCTTCAAATGGAATATCCTGAATATCGATGATGCGATAATCAATTCCATCATAATCCCTGAGCGTCTCCTTTGCCTTACACAGCATCCCTTCAGAAACGTCTGAAAGAATAAATCTGGCGCATCGGCTGATGATTTCCTGTTTTCCTGTCCACATTTCCCCTGTGCCGCATCCAAGTTCCAGCACGGACATGCCCGCCCGAATCTGATAATGAGATATGATCCAGTTCCCAAAGCCCTGTTTGTTAGTGGAGTATTTGCTGTGAATCGAGATCCTTGTTTTCAGTTTTTCAGAAGTCTGATACTGTCTTCTGACTGTTTCACCATCGTTCAGGCCGTTTAAGGAAACAGAGGCTTCGTTCATGTATTCCCGTAAAGCGGTATATTCCCGCAGATAGGAACCGCGCTGTTCTTCGCTGACATCGGCGTAATCCTGATGATGAGAAAACAGATCGATTGCATCCTGCAACGGAATCCATTGAGGCTCCAGTCCTCTTTTTTTCTCTGCGTCAGTTAGGTTCATCTTTCCCTGACCTGTGACTTCGCAGATAAAATAATGGCTGATATACCGGTATTCCTCGTAATACTCATACAGCGTCAGAAACTCCTGCACAGGCCGAACAATATACCCTGTTTCTTCTTCCACTTCTCTTACGCAGCACATTTCAGACGTTTCGCCTTTTTCCATTCCGCCGCCAGGCACAAGCCACCAGCCTGTTACAGTTTCATGGGTAAGCAGGATCATCCCGTCCCGGAAGATGACAGCGCGGCTTCCGACACGGGTTTTGGTAAAGGTTTCAAAACGGTTGGCGCCGGATATTTCAATTCCTTTCATTTCGTAAAATCCTCTGTTTCCTCCTGTAATTCCCGTTTGTCGATCGTTCATTGATTTCAAGATTCACCCATATGAACATTTGTGTTAGCAGATCAACACGGGGCTACCGGTCAAAAAAACGGCTGTAGCCCAGCGTTAACAGTCCGGAAGCCAGTATATCTCTGACATTCTCAAGCGATCTCAGAAAGACAGTCAGCCCGTTTTTAGCAAAATTGCGTTTATGCGACAAGGCACTTTCATTCATGCTTCCTTCACTCTTCTGCCCAGCATTCATTCCTGGCACTTCCGTCGCGGTAAGTTTCTTCGTAAGGTTCTTCGTTAGATTCCGAACTCTCCTCCGGATCGGGAATTGCATCAGACCATTCCTCTTCTTTCTTTTCTGTCCTGGGATCCATCACAGTCATTCCCCTCCTTGATATTTATTTAGTTGCTTCCGTACTTCCATCAGCGGAAAAACATAATCAAAAGGCCAATCTGCACAGCCAGCATCAGCGGAAAGAAAACCCTGAAATACCAATGCCTTGTTTTGTGCCGGCATACTGTCATGCCCAGCACACCGCCCAGCCCGCCAAAGCATGCCGCTGCGATAAACAGCGCCTTTTCCGGTACTCTCCACCTGCCTGCTTTCGCGCAGTGCTTGTCATAAGCCATCAGACTGAATGAAATCAGGTTCAGGAGAATCAGAATCATCCATGCCATCGTAATCGTCATGCGCCTCGCTTTGAATGCAATCAATTGACAATAAAAGATTACTCCGTTACAAAAGATCGGTCATTCTCCACGACGGGGATGTCCCTCACCCGCATGTTTTCGATCCGGACGTATCGGCCTTCTTCGATGCGAAGGATCACCTGATCGATGTCTTCCTCCCGGCCCTGGATCTCCATCGTCACGCTTCCGTCCCATTCGTTCCGGCACCAGCCCGTGCAGCGAAACAGGGCAGCCGCCTTTTCAGCCCGCCAGCGAAAACCAACTCCCTGAACGCGGCCGGTGAACGTAATCCGTTTTCGAATCATTTCTCTTTCCCGTCCTCGCCGTTTCCCTGTATGGGAATTCCCGGTTCCCGCATCATTCCCTTTTTGTGTCCAGGCGTACCTGGTTCAGCAAAGCCAGCGTGGCAAAAAGGACCGGTCTCATAAAAAGAGACGCATAATTCAGCGGGATATCGACCGCCTGAAAATCATCCGTGATCGAGGCAGTAGGAAATATCACATTTCCTGCTGCTGTGACGAATTCCAGGGCAACTGCCGCGATAAGGATCTTTTGGGATAACGCTCCGTTTTCCAGCCTGAACAGCAGTAGGAACAGCAGGCCGAATATCCCTGCGCCTTCCAGCGCATTCATGATCCGGATGCTTTCCCGATCCGTATCGTAAGGGAACACAAAGCATTGAACGGCAATCAATGCAATGCAGGTCCATACCACACATCTGAAATAACGGTCATCCCCTTTGCGCTTATAGGCAAAAGTATAAACGGCGACCGATGTGAAGGCCAGTGCATAAAACGCATTCACAACCAGCCGTACATACGAAAAATTCACGCCAATGTCAAGGATATCCGAAACGCACAAGGCAAAGAACCACCCAAAGAGAGCGACCTGAAACAAGGCCAGGCCGGTTTGAGCCTTTGTTCCTCCTGCCCGAACTGTGCTGTTCTGCCGCATAAACAAGATAGCCGCGGCAACAATAAGCAATGCGCATACAACCTGATAAGCGTTGGACATAATAAGTTTTCCCCCTCCTTGATTCATTCAGATCATGCCGACGCATGTCACGATACCGCAGCATGGTGGTCAGGATCATTCAAAGTTGCTCCCCACAGGACAGATCCCGGTTGATCGATCGTTCATCCGCTTCAAAGACAGGAAACACCGCCTGGGAGAAACGTTTCCGGCTTCCGGATCAGAACCCGGTCTTCCTGATTTCCTCCACAAGATTTCTCCCATATACCTCAGCGCCGAGTTCATTGGGATGAAGGTTATCCCGGAAGTATTCCGGAAGATGCGGTACCAGCCTGAACCCGTCGATCACGATCACGTTTGAATAACGGCCGGCGATATCCGCAACATGCTTACAGAAACGGGTCAGAGCCGGAAGACCGTCGGGAACATCTCCGCGCCACAGGGGCGTGATACACAGGATCGGGATCCTGTCTCCGTAAATCCCGGTCAGGGTTTCATAATATTCTTCCACGTCCTTCATGGTGTCGCAGCCGAACTGATTTGTTCCGAGGGCTACGATGATCTTGTCCGGAGTGTAGCCGGCCATTCTCATGAGAGAATTCTTATCGTAAATATATCCGCCGATTCCCTGGTTGATGATATCGTAATTCAGCAGCCTGTTGGCGACGCTGACATACGTCATGCCGGATCTCAGCGGACCGTATCCCTGGGTGATCGAATCGCCGAGCCACAGTACTTTAGGGCCTTTTCCCGCCGGAACCCAGGAACCATCGATTTCGCAGTTCCGTATCAGCACGGTGGCGTCTGCCGGCAGGTAAATCACAACATCCTTTTTCCCTTCCGGAAGATGCCAGACCAGAGTTCCTTCCTCCGGAAGATCCCTGACATAACGGATTTCCGTAATCAGCCCATCCACAGCCAGTTCGAAGGAATCCTGTGATCCCGTCCAGATGAACCGGTAATCAAAGGAAACCGTCCCGGCGGTTGTGGTCATCTCCAGGGTCTTTGCCGTAGTCGCCATGCATCGGTCATACCAGAAATCAAGCCCTTTTGCGATGCAGGCTTCAAAATAATCCATCTGTTCCTTTGAATACTGAAAAGCCTGCAGCCAGCCGTCTTCCGTCTCCCGAAAGGAATAGGCTCCAAAATAGATGCGCTGCAGTTCTTTGCTTGTCATGCTTGTTTCCCCCTCCATCATCCTGAGATACGGTTTGTTCCCTGATTTCATATTCTTTCAAATACGGGAATCACGTCCAGCGGCACTTCGCCCTTTTGATTGTAAAAGGTGAGCCGTCCGTTTTCCCTCCAGCCGAACACCTCCGCCACGGCGGTAATCTTCCCGTTGCGAAGGATGCCGCGCTCCTCCCCGGATCATGCTGTGCGGAATATGGTATAGTATTCGCTGCCAGCGCGCCGTTTCCTGTATGGGATCGCAAAGGCGATCATCATTGTCGTCCCCTTCTCTTTCACGGATAGGGAGACGCAGGCTGCCCCGTGTTCGCGGCATTCAGCACTTTTTTGCTGCCGGTTGTTTTCATTGCCGCTGATTCCGTGTATGATGTAGGGGCGGCTTCCCTGTCCGGGTAAAGGAACACATTCGGAAATCCGTTCCCGGGTCGGACGGTCCGCCTGGTGATGGCAGGAATCCGCGCCTTGAAAAAGAATCGAAACGGGGGATATTCCATGGAAAGACTTTTTGATACCCACGAGATCCGAAAAAGCCGGGAGTGCGCCCCGGTATGGACGCTGACCACCCTGGATGCCGGCGGGCTGACGGCTCCTGAAAAAGTCATCGTGCCCAGCGTATGGGAATCCCATCCGGCGCTTCGCAGATACCGGGGGCGGGGCGTGTATGAGCAGAAGCTCGTCGCCGGCGGCAACGTTCGCCTGTGGCTGGGCGGCGTCAGCTTCCGGGCCCGGGTGTATCTGGATGGCGAACTGCTGGCGGAGCATTACGGCGCGTATACCGGTTTTGAGGCGCTGGCACAGAACCTCCCGGAAGGAGAGCACACCCTGCGGGTGGAGGCGGACAACCGCTTTGACGCCGATTCCGCCCTGCATATTCCCAACGATTATTATTCCTATGGCGGCATCAACCGGCCTGTGATCGCGGAGGAAATTGGCAATGTCTATCTCACCCGGCTGCATGTGACGCCCCGGAAGACCGATGACGGATGGCGTGTGAACGCGCAGATCTCCGTGCGCAATCTGGGCGATCAGCCCTTTCATGGCGCTTTGCAGCTGAGCCTGAACGGAAAGGAAGCCGCCGAAGAAATCGAAATCCCGGGCCGGGAGACGACCCTGTATGATCTGTCCATGGACTGCGGCCAGGTAACGCCCTGGTCGCCGGAAAGCCCGGCGCTGTATCCGGTGAAGGCCAGGCTCCTGGAAAACGGCGAAGCGGTGGACGACCTCATCGACCGGATCGGTTTCCGCGAAATCAGGGTGGAAGGAAAGAAAATTCTGCTCAACGGTCATCCGCTGCTGCTCAAGGGGTTCAATCGGCACGAGGAATACGGCTCCTTCGGCCTGTCCGCCCCGGCGGAAGCCATGATGCAGGACCTTCATCTGATGCGGGACCTGGGGGCCAACTGCGTGCGCACCTGTCACTATCCCAATGATCCGCTGTTCCTGGATCTTTGCGACGAAACAGGGCTGCTGGTGTGGGAGGAATCCCATGTGCGGGGGTTCACGGAAGACAGGATGCGCCATCCCCGCTTCATGGAGCAGCTGCGGCAGTGCACCACGGAGATGGTGGAACAGCACTATCATCATCCCGCCATCTTCATCTGGGGCAGCCTGAACGAATGCGCCGACGATACGGAATACGGAGCCGCCTGCTATCGGGAAATCTTTGGCCTGCTTCGGGAACTGGATCCGAGCCGCCCTGTCACCGCCGCCCTGCTGGAGCGCCCCGGCGGAAAGGTCTATCAAGACATGGACGTGGTCAGCATCAATATCTATCCCCAGTGGTATCACAACACGCCGGCGCAGGACGTCCTGAACCGGAAGCTTCTGGAAGCTGCCCGGGGCGGCGGTGAAAACAAGCCGGTGATCGTCAGCGAGATCGGCGCTGGCGCGATTTACGGCTGTCATGATCCCTTCGGAGAGGCCAAATGGTCCGAGGAACGGCAGTGCGTCATCCTGAAGGAGCAGATCACCGCCGTTCTGTCGCACCCCGATGTCATGGGCATTTTTCTGTGGCAGTTTGCCGACGTGCGCGTTGCCGAGGAGTGGGCCATGAGCCGCCCCCGCACCTATAACAACAAAGGCGTGGTGGACGAATACCGCCGGCCCAAAATGGCCTATCAGGTTGTGAAAGCGTTGTTTGGGCAGAGCCGCCTTTCCTGACGCGTTTCCTGCCGGGCTGCCGCCCTGCCGGTCTCCGGCGGGCATGCGGCAGGCTGACGGGCCGCGATGGACGGGTGCCTGTCAAATCAAATCCGGAGGGGGGAACTCCCCTGCTTCCGTTCCGCCGCCCTGCCGGCCGGCTCCGAGCAGTTTCTCCATTCCCTCGTCGTCGTACTCATAGGTGTTGGAAAACTCCCTGGCGCTCTGGACCAGGCTTTCCAGCGCGGTTCCGTCCCAGCCGGCCAGGATCCTGCGCCAGGCGGCGTTGATGAATCGGATTCTCTCCTCCACGCGCCCGTCATAGAGAGCGTCCGCCAGATGCCTGAAAATCAGGTATTCCTTCAGCCGGGCCGCCGGTCCGGTGGTCCCGGCGCCTGCCAGCAGATCGTCCCGGCAGGCCCTCAGCTGCCTTTCCTCTTCGGAAGGCTCCTGGGCCTCTTCCTCCGGATCCTCCCCGGCAGGGATCAGGGTGAGCGGATGATCGCTTCCCAGGATCAGCCTCCCGGCGGTCTCGCAGGCCAGCCCCAGGCCCATCTCGATCCGGTCCGACCAGTAGTTCCGGAACCGGGGATGATCCGTGCAGATCTGGCACAGAGCGTCTTCTCCCTCCCGAATGATCAGCTCGCACAGGTTGTCCTCCGTCAGAAGCGGACACCGTTCCCCTTCCCGAAGGAGAAAATGCGGTTCCGGTCCCCCGGAGATGCATTCCCGCAGTTTCTTTCCGAAGGCTCCCCCCACCTGCCTGTAGCGATCCATGCTGGCGGGATCGATATCGATCTCCCACCCCTCGCAGCAGGTATGTCCGCATTCCCCGGCCGCGCAGCGGAACAGCGGATAATAATCCGGCACGAATACCGTCATATTCCGGCCTCCTTCCGCAGTTTCGGCGAAGCTCCGCCATTTCCGGGGTACACCGCAGCGCCTGATTGCCCCCGCGCTGCAGCGCCTGCTCCTTTTCCGGGACGTTCCTGCGTTAGCCGGCAGACTGATCGCCGCCCAGGCGGCTCCGTCTGTCAGATTATGCGGGCTCCTTCACATCCCGCTTCGGCCCGTCCGCTTTCGCAAAGAAATTCTTCATCTCCGCGATGGGAACCGGCGCTGAATACTTGGTTCCCTGCAGGTAGAAGGCGGACATATCCCGGCACCGTTCCGCGTCATCCTCCGTCTCCACACCCTCATACAAAACCGTGTACTTCAGTTCCTCAAACAGCTGCGCAAGCCGTTTGATGATCACGGCGGCTTTGGGATCCGTCCTGCAGGCGGTCACCAGGGTACGGTCAAATTTGATGATGTCAAACGGAAGCTGCATAATTCGATCCATGTTGGAATAGCCGGTTCCAAAGTCATCCAGATAGAACTGGATGCTCATCTTGCGCAAGTGGTTGATTCTGTCCTGCGCAATCCGGAAATCGCTTTCATTTTCCGATTCCGTCAGTTCCAGCGCGATGCGGGAGCTGTCGATTCCGCTTTGGGTAATGATCCGGGTGATATCCTGGCAGAAGGTTCCTTCCTTCAGTTCCTGGGCCGAGATGTTCACGGAAATGCGGCTGAACAGATACCCTTCCCGGGTCAGCTTCCGGATTTCCTCGCAGGTTTTGTGAAGGATGATTTCCGTCAGCGTATGAATAAATCCATTTTCTTCCGCGATGCTGATAAACCGGTCGGGGAGCACAAGGCCTGTTTTTTCAAGATTCAGCCGCATGAGGGCTTCCGCCGTGTCAAAGCGGTTCATGGAAATATCCCAGACCGGCTGACAGTAAACGAGCACCCGGGGATCGTCCAGATTATGGCGGTTGTAGATATCCGTCAGTTCATGCAGGATGTATTCGTATTCCGCGTAGGCACCCCGCTCGTCACTTTTCACCACATGAACGGAATTCATTTTCATCGAATAATGGATATTCCGGATAAAGCCGATATAATCCCGGAAAACGTGATTTTCGTCCGCCTGCCCGATCACAATCTTGTAATCGTATTGGAATTTATTGTAGTTTTCCATGAAAAAATCCATGGTTTTCCGGATTCGCTCCTGCGCATCCTCATTCTTATGGAGAGGATAGACCAGAATATAGTGTCCCCTTCCGACGAAAAACAGGGTGGAGCTTCGAAACGCATTGTCCGAGACCTTCCGCATGGCCGCCTGGACTTCCTCCGGGATGGACTGCGAAGGATCGTCCAGATCAAATGCGGGCATGTACAGGCTCATATAGCCGAAAGGACGATGCCTTTTTTCCGCATGCTGCACATAGTCCGCCAGGGAGTTGGGGTCCACCGCGCCAAGCTGCGTATCGTATGGATTGGAGTGCATGAAATACAGCATCGCCATGGCGGGGAGCGCAAAGGACACCACCGTGAAGGAGGACTGCCCGTTCATCCGCTGGAGCACGTTAATCAGAGCGGCCAGAAACACCATCAGGAAAAAACCAACCATCAGACGTTTATAGACGCGCCGGCGGACGTAGAGCATCAGGGAAACATTCATCAGCAGAAAAGCCAGATATCCGAAGGAGAATACACTGGGTCCGGTATAAACCTGTCCGTCCGGATCGATCCGGAAGATCCCGCCGGTAACGGTGCCGATCAGGTCATACAGCGCAAAGGCGGCGAAAGCGATTCCCGCGGAGAGGATCACGCGGTGCCTGGGTTTTTTCTCCAGCCGGGCCACTTCGGCAATATAGACCATAAAAAGAAACAGGGAAGCAAACAGCGCGATGTGCATCACCAGCCGGGAAGCAATGACCGGAATGTAATAGGACGCCTGCCAGCTGCTCAGCAGGGATCGGTAAATGAGGCTTCCGTAGGCGGCAACCATCAGCGTGAGGAGGATTCCCCGGAAGATGGTGAAGCTCCTGGTTCTGCGCACATAGGCACAGGTCACCAGAATCAGCATCGCCCAGCAGAAAACAATGCAGACCAGATCTCCCACCGGAGAATACTGATCAACAGTAATCATTTTTGACACGATCATCTGTCCTTTCCGGGATTCTGGGAATCAGGATTATCATGCCGCATGACCGCTCATGCGGAAACACGTTTGCGCTGATGGATTCTTTCCGGGAAAGCAAATCCGGGTGTTTTTTCCAGCATCCTCGCTCAGGTTCATGAATGCGATTCTTTTCAAAGGACAGGGGACTCTCCCCTTTGATAAAAAGGCGTATCCTTCTTTCTGAAGCAATTTGATGATACCCGAAATTTGTTTCGGTTCCTTGCCTGTTCTATTGCAAAATTATTAAGTTTTGCCCCGTTATGGATTCGTCCCCCTGCATCATTTTTCTTCCTTCTTTCCTGTATGATCCATTGTGAGCTAACCGACCAATGGAACGCTGCCGTCTTTAATATCATTGTATCATCAACGCGGAAAGACTGCAAGCCCGTTCCGTGGAAACCGGCAGCCGGTTTTCGTCCTTCGGAGAAATCATTGCCAGCAGAATGATAATTTGCTAAAATGATGTATCCATTTCACAGGCCCTTCGGGAGGGAAAGGTCCCGGCCGGATGAGGCCTATGCCGTTGCCAGCGGCACGGTGGGAGGCTTCACCAGGGAGGAGTTCTTTGCCGCGATGATAAACGTTGAACGAGGGAGGCGGATGGCATGAAATCCATCCAGGAGATTTTCAAAATCGGCAAGGGACCCTCCAGTTCCCATACGATCGGGCCGGAGCGGGCGGCGGCGCTGTTCAAAAGCAAGCACCCCGGCGCGGATGCTTACCGGGTCATTCTCTATGAATCCCTGAGCAAGACGGGAAAGGGGCACGGGACGGACCGCGTGCTGCGGGAAGTGTTATCCCCCACGCCCACGGAGATCGTCTTCGCAGAGGAATCCCCCGCCGATCTGCCGCATCCGAACACCATGGATTTCGAAGCCCTCCGGGACGGCGAGGTCACGGATCGGCTGCGGGTGCTGTCCATCGGCGGCGGAGATATCCGGGTGGAAGGGCAGCCGGAACTGGAGCCGCCGGAAGTGTATCCGGAGAATACCTATGCCGAGGTGGAGCAGTTTCTGCGCTTCCGCGGGCTGAATCTGGCGGAGTATGTGGCGTTCAACGAAGGCGAGGAGATCTGGCCTTTCCTGGGGAAGGTCTGGACGGCCATGAAGAACGCCATCGAGGAAGGGCTCCATCAGGAGGGGGAACTGCCCGGGGGACTGCATATTCTGCGGAAGGCAAAGATGCTGTATAACCAGCACACCGAGAACGAACTGCCCCAGGTGCGCGAATGCCGGATCCTCTCCGCCTACGCGTTCGCGGTGAGCGAGCAGAACGCGGACTGCGGAACGATCGTCACCGCGCCGACCTGCGGCGCCTGCGGGATCCTTCCCTCCGTGCTGCGCTATGCCCAGGAGACGAACTTCTTCTCGGACGAGCAGATCCTGGGCGGGCTGGCTGTCGCGGGGCTGTTCGGAAATATCATCAAGCGGAATGCCTCCATTTCCGGCGCGGAATGTGGCTGTCAGGCCGAGGTTGGCTCCGCCTGCTCCATGGCGGCGGCGGCCCTGGCCTATCTGTACGGGCATAACACCAATCAGATCCAGCACGCGGCGGAGATTGCCCTGGAGCACCATCTGGGCCTGACCTGCGACCCGATCTGCGGGCTGGTGCAGGTGCCCTGCATTGAGCGGAACGCGGTGGCCGCGCGGCGGGCCATGGATGCCTGCGATCTCGCCAGTTTTCTCGGAGACACGCAGCGCATCTCCTTTGATATTGTGGTGCGGACGATGTATGAAACGGGCATCAGCATGAACCAGCGCTTCCGGGAAACCGCCGAAGGCGGGCTGGCCAAGATGTTTGAGCGCCGGAGAAGATGAGGAAGCTTACGGAAAATGAAAGAGAAGGCATTATGGATTTGCGGCCTTGTGCTCGGAGCGGGCGTGATCGTGGCGGATCGCTTCCTGCATCTGCTGCCCGACTGGCTGGCGTTTGCGCTGTTCGTGATGGCCTGGGTCCTGATTGTTGCGGGCATCTGGAAGGAGCGGGCGAAAAAGCTATAAGAAAAAACACCGCTCGCGGAAAATCCGCAGGACGGTGAATGCGTCTCTGTGAAAAAAATCGGTCTTCTTCGATAAAACCCAGCAGGCCTTTCCTGTTAGGCGTCTGAAGCCACGAACGGAAAGATCGGTCACTTCTTAACGAGGTAAACCTTTTTGTTGAGGCTGTCCCAGCGGAGGAATCTACCGCCAGGCCGACGCCGTCCTGATATTTCTGCGTCCGATGGATCGTAAGCACGGATTCATCCGTGAACACGCCTTCCGTCACGATATAGCTCCCGCAGCTGAACAGCACGTTTTCGTTTCCCTCCGTGACAGCAAACTGCCTGAACGTCCCATCGTATTACTGAACCGGAATAAAATCCAGATCGCTCAGGAATTTGACCGCGGTCTGGATCTGCTCGTCGGTGATCGGCTGTCCCGCGTTGGCCTGGGGCTGGGTCAGCACAAATTCGATT
>OMZY01000054.1 GCA_900315675.1 uncultured Eubacteriales bacterium | reverse complement strand
GATTCGTTGACCGGATTGTCCGTCGGAGTACCGGCCCTGGACATGGAACGCTGAATGTTCACATCCTTGATCAGGTCGTTGTAGGCCACAGATGCGTAACCTCATAAAAGTGCTTTATGATTTCTTTGTTGGAGTGGCCGTGGTCAGGTATTAGTTTTTGCCAATCAAAAAGCGTTCGTCCTTTTCAGGGAGCGAACGCTTTTGAGGTTTCAAGGATTACCTCTTGTATCTGGACGTGATCCGGTTGCCCTCCACCCGAACCCGGTCGCCAGCCTCTATTCTGACGTAGTTCATTCTCAGCTTTCCGGATATACCGACGGTGACCAGATGCCCGCCGACGTCCACACTGAACATGGCGTTGGGCAGGCGCTCGGTCACTGTACCGTCCACTCCGTCTTTTTCACCGCCTGATCCGGAACCGCCTGCCACGAGTTCAAGCGTATCCAGATCCAGCTCTTCCACCTGCGGTTTCCCGGGTCTGTTATTCATCACAGCATCCTCCTCTTTGTTTTCCATTTTTCCGTACCCGCCTCCTCCCGGAGAGAGCGGGGTCTGTATGTTTCCATTAGTATATACGACAATGTTTCCGATCCGGCATGTTCCTGTAAATTTTAATAATTATGTAACATTTTCGCTGTCCAGGTCATCATTTACTCGAGGAGCTAATACAGCAATGAACACCTATGCCAAAGTCCAATTCCTCATCACCGCCTGGAAATCCCAGTCCCTTTCCCGCACGGACCTGATCCGCGCCATTGCCGAAGCCTGTCTGGGCTGGCCCTACGTCTGGGGCGCGGCAGGCCAGAAGTGCACGCCGTCCCACCGGCTCGCCTATGCCGCCCGCTCCGCCTGCCCGGAAGGGGAAGCTGCCCGGATCCTGAAGAAATGTCCCGTCTGCAGCGGGAAGCAGGAAGCCTGTTCCGTCTGCAAGTATTACCCGGGCGGTCCGGTGCTGGATTTCGACTGCCGGAGTTTTACCCGCTGGCTGCTCGCTCAGGCCGGTGTTTCCCTGCAGGGCGCGGGAGCCACATCCCAGTGGAACACGGAATCCAACTGGGAGGAAAAGGGACCCATTGCAGACCTTCCCGCCGGGAAGGTCTGCTGTGTTTTCATGCGGGACGGTTCCTCCATGAGCCACACCGGCATGCACCTGGGAAACGGAGAAATCATCCACTGCAGCGGGGAAGTGAAGCGCGGCAAAGCCGCCGACCGCGGCTGGACGCCCTGCATGTGCAGTATTTTGATTGCACTACCATTATATGTGATCAATTCACACCGGAGGGCCCGTCATTTGGTGAAGCGCTTACGTTTAAACCGAGTTGCCAGTTTCCTCCGGCAACTCGTTCACATCGAGAAATCCGTACATTATAAAATTCAGGGTGTGCGGGTGCATTTTTTATGCGGCAAAAATGATCCGGCACTTCGTCTATACTTGTCGATGTTGACGAAGTGGTAGAATCGACGTGAACGAAGTGCTGGAATCAGTGTGAACGAAGTGCCGGAAACTTAACTGACGACCTCAAAATAGTCACTCCATTCAGATACAACCTTATGCTAGGAGACCGTAACGCCTGATAAACTCACGTGCTTTGATAAGAAAAGGGACTCACCACGGTTGGTGATGAGCCCCTCGATTGGTTCAGTTTGCTTGGGGTGTACGTCTTTATTATCCTTCGATGGCGATCAGCTTCTTTTCAGGAAGCTTTTTCTCTGTCTTCTTCGGGATATTCAGGCTCAACACACCATGCTCCAGCTTTGCGGTAATATCTTCTTCCGTAAGCGCATCGCCCACATAGAAGCTCCGTTGCAGCGTTCCGTCGTAGCGCTCCTGGCGAATGGTCTTGCCCTTCTTCGTCTTATCCTTCTCGACCTCTTTTGTGGCCGTGACGGTCAGATAACCATTCTCAAGGCTCAGCTGAATCTGATCCTTCTGGAAGCCGGGCAGGTCAATGTCCACTTCATAATGGTCATCATGCTCATGCACATCGGTCTTCATCTCACGGGCAAAGTGCCTGCCGTAGAGCTGACGATCCATGTTCCGGACAGACGGGAAATCGAACCAGTCATCGAACAAATTCTCAGCAAAAATACTCGGGATCAACATAACTCTTACCTCCTCGGGTGTTGGGCCGCTTTA
>OMZY01000015.1 GCA_900315675.1 uncultured Eubacteriales bacterium | reverse complement strand
GTTCATTGAAAAGGCGAGAGCCTATGTCGGTATCAAGAAGCTGGATGGCTATATCCTGCATGAGCTGATCAGCGCGATCTATGTGAGTGCGCCTGACAAAAGCAGTGGACACAGGGAACAGCACATCCGCATTGAGTACAACGGCATCGGTTTTATCCCGATCCATGAACTGATGGCAAAGCAAACGGCGTGATCGAAATCACGCCGTGAGCCTTGAAAACATTACGTTTTCGTCGCTTGGAACCTAATACTGTGTTACGGAGCCCGCCCGGACGCCGATCTTTTTTCAATTCATAATTCATAATTCAGAATTCAGAATTATATAGTGTTTCCACCTACGGTAATACAACAACGTAAAGGCAGTTAAGAGCGGAAACGGGAATGTGTCTGTCCCCTCTGTCATATTCCCGCAGGGCGTATGGATGTTCCTGTTGCGTTCCCGAACGTAAGCGGGCTGGGAGATCCTTCGACGCGGGCGCACGCGCCCTTGCTCAGGATGACATCCTTACGCAACGAATTATTCGCAGCGCTTGGGGTGTCATTCTGAGTGGAGCGAACAAAGTGAGCGGAATCGAAGAATCTCCCCACCCGTCTTCGTTCGGGAAGGCAATAGGGACACCAATGGTAATGAGCAAAAAACCAGCTGTGTAATACACAGCCAGCTAAACACTATATAATTCTGAATTCTGAATTCATAATTCTAAATTAATAATGGTAGTTTGCTTTTTTCCTTCCGAACCTCCGGCTGTAGCAGGGGTCATACACATCTTTTCCCCAGTGCTCCTCAAACCGGGCTATGTCTTCCGCGTCCCGTTCCTCACCGGACAGCAGCATTCCGCAGGCTTCCCGGACGGCCTTCGCGTGGGGCGTGAAGACAAACCACTTCCCGCCCTCCTTTTGCCGCAGACCGAGATCCACCGCGGCCAGTCCGCCCCGGTATCCCTCATCCAGGTCCAGCCAGTTTTCCCGCCGGATCATCAGGCAGCACAGGCTCACCGCGCTGACGTTATGCACCTTGTTCATCATGTCATGCCAGCCGCCGGCGGTCACATACAGGCCCTCGTTCACGCACTGCACCGTATGTTCCATGCCCAGGGCGAATCCGCCGTGGGTAATATGTTTTTTCCGGTCCGTCAGCACGCCGGTCACGCCGGCCACGTCCTCCCGCTGGGCATACATCAGCATTTCCCGGATGAAGTAGCGGTTCATTTCCGTAACGCCCGCGTCCAGGATCAGCAGATAGTCCGCGGTGCTGGTCCGCGCTGCTTCGTTGATCAGCGGAATCCGCTCTGTATCCCCGGCAACGATAATGCTGCCGGTCAGCTTCGGCCAGTCCGTCCGGAACTGCAGTTCCCCGAGGCATTCCTGGCACTCCTCCTCGCTGTCCCCGTGGACAATAGCTTCCACGGAGGCGCCGTCCGGAATCTCATACCACAGGCGGATCTCCTTGTTCACCGGCACCGCGTCCGCCTTCCGGCCGAGGGCCGCCTCATGCTCCACCGCGGCGCGGCATCCGTTCACCAGGCAGGTATACAGGTTCCGGTGGCTCGCGCTGCTTAAAACCTCCCGCCAGCTGTACAGGATATAGGGCAGGTGCTCAATTTTATCCGTTTTTTCCGCCAGGCGCAGGAACAGGTCATGGTCCTGGCTTCCGTCAAAGCCGCTGCGGAGACCCCCGGTCTCCTCCAGCAGCGATTTGCGGATCACGGTCATATGGCAGATATAGTTGTCGCTGACCAGGTTATCCGGGCAGTAATCCGGCTTGTAGTGCGGATCCATATGCCGCCGGCCGTTCTGGGTAATCCGGTCCTCATCGGAATAGATCACGTCCGGGTGCTTTTCCGCGATGCATTCCGCCACCCGCCACAGGGCGTCCGGCGCCAGCAGGTCGTCATGATCGCAGAGGGCAATATATTCACCCCGGGCCAGCTTCAGCGCTTCGTTCGTGTTGCCGCTGATGCCCTTGTTCTCTTCTCCGCTGTACACCCGGAAGCGGGGCTCCTTTTCGCCCCGGGCCGTCAAGACGGCGGTCGTCTCCGCCCGGGTGCTCGCCCCGTTGTACAGCACCGCCTCAAAGTTCAGGTAGCTCTGTCTTTCCAGGCTGTCCAGCAGATCGCAGAGCATTTTCGGGTCCGTATTGTATACCGGAATCACCACGCTGATGAGTCCGGCCGCGGGCTGATTCTCCCGCTGCGCCTTCAGTTCCTCCGCGGACGCCCGTTCACGCTTCCACCGCCGGTCATAGGTGCCCAGCAGCTGCTGCGCCGCTTTCTGGCCCAGCCGTTTCAGTGTATAGGCCGTCCCGTGGCTCTGCCGGTATTCCCTGATCCTGTCAATCATGCTCATGCCCAATCCTCTGTTTTTCTGTGTTATTTGGCAAAATTGTCTTGAATTTCAATCTGTTGCGCATTGACAAACCCCAAACCCGGCAGTATACTTGTTCCGTAATTTGTCATATTTGGTAAAGTTCTCAGGAGGAAATGCCATGCGTTCCTATTTACTGAAGGAGATCCCGGATCACCTTGCCGCCCTGGCGGTAGAGGGCTATCACAAGCCCGGAAGCCTTACCCAGGCCAGCGGTGCATGGATCCACTCTGCCGGCTCTTTTGTGCTGGAGAAGGGAACCTGGCCGCTCAATCCCCATGATCAGTGGGTCTGGCTGGCGGTTGAAAAAGGAAACATCATCCTCTTCTGGGATAACCATGAGCTGGCCCTGTCCGCAGGTTCCACCTGTTTCCTGCCCGGCGGGGACAAGCGCTGTGAAATCACCACGGAGGAAGATACCCGTTGCCTGTGGATCGCACTGGAAGGGCCGCTCAGCCCCATGGTCGTGCGCAAGATGGGCGCGCTGCTCCACATGCCGCTCCGGCAGGGTGCCCTGCCCAGCCAGATTTACCTGGCGGAGCAGATTGTGCAGGTCATTGTCCGCCACAGCGGCACGGCCGACGCCACATACCAGCTGCAGCACCTGCTCTACGGCATGATCGCGTCCCACTGGGGACAGCCCGTGGCCATGGACGCCATGCTCTCCCATGAAATTGCCAAGGTCGTGGACATGCTCCGCGCCAACCAGTACAAGGACAACTTCTCCCTGGCGGATATGGCCGCCATTTCCCGCATGCCCATGGAAACCTTCCGCAAACGCTTTGTGGCGGAAGTCGGTATGCCGCCCCTCAGCTACGTGCTCCACTGCAAGATGGAGCGGGCCAAGGAGCTGCTGCGCGACCAGAACTGCTCCGTCCGCCAGGCCGGTGTGGAAGTCGGCATGCAGGATCCCTACCACTTCTCCAAGCAGTTCAAGCACATTGTGGGAATCAGTCCCAGCGCCTTTATGAAGCAGGCCTCCGTGCCCAGCGCCACCATCCGCGGCGTTACGCCGAAGGTGAAGAAGAAGTAGTGCCGTTCCGGCAAATTCAGAATTAAGAATTCAGAATTATCTGACTGATTCTGAACAATTCCGGTTTCCTGATTACACATCATCAGCATGATTTCGTTTAGCCCGCAGTGCGTCAAGCAGACGCCCTGCGGGTTTTTCTACGGCGTAGGTGACCAGGATCGCCAGCGCCAGGGAAAGCCCGAAGGAGAGCAGCGTATACTGGTTCTGCCAGGGCTGTTCCAGAGCCATGTTGGGCGTATCGCTGACCGAGGGCGGGAAACGGAGCCGTTTCAGGTGCACAATCACGGTCTGGTGAATCAGGTAATAATTCATGCTGATGCCGCCCAGGAACCTGGTGATCCGGTTCCCCAGGAGCTTCCGCAGGGGGAACAGCGCAAACGGGGCAGAAAGAACCAGCACCGCGAAGCAGACCGCGTAAACCGGCCGGTAGATCATCTGATTCATCTGAATCCTCGGGGTACTGCCGGACAGGGCCTGGAAGTGCAGCATCTGCAGCAGTCCGTAAAAGCCGGCCGCGAAGGTGAAGGTTGCCAGCGCCTGTCCCCCGTATTTTTTCAGCAGCTCCTGCGCGGTCATTTTTCCGCTCTTCTTCCGCGGTTCCTCCGCCGGTTCCGCGGTTACGCGTGCCTCCCGTTTTTCCTCCAGCCGGACATACACCATGGCCGCCAGGATACCGATCACATAGACATCCAGGAAGTTGATCAGCTGGTTCACCACCATATCGTATTCCACCAGCGACCAGAGGCACCAGGCCCGGAAGCCGAAGCATACCGCGCACAGCAGGCAGAGCGTCAGCGCCGGCTTTTTCATGACGCCGCGCGCCGCCAGCGGGAACAGCACATAAGCCTGGGTTTCAATGGCCAGCGTCCAGCTGGCGGCACCCAGCGGCGTAGCCAGATAGGTATCCCGGAAAAACGTGAAGGTGAAGGTCAGATGCGTCGCCACATCCTTCACCAGATACTGGGGGCTGTAATACAGCCTCCAGGGAAGCGCGATCCCGAACAGGACCGCGAGGATAATGAAATAATATCCCGGCAGAATCCTCCTGACCCGGCGGTAATAGAACTCCCGGGTATCCGGCGCAGGAAGGCGCCTGCGCATGGCCTTCGCGTAGGGCAGGAACAGCAGGAAGGAACTGAGCAGTACCGTGCCGTCCACCCAGACGTAACCGGAACGCACCAGGAAATCCAGGTTCACGGAGCCGATGACCGGCGAAAGCCAGCTCTGCTGCCAGATATGGAACCAGCTGACGATGAAAATCATCAGCACCCTCAGGCCGTCCAGTTCAGGAATCCGCTGCCGTTTTTCATTCATTGCTGATCTTCCTCTGTCACCAGGAAAGGATCGGGAGCCGGCGTTTCCGTCGGTTCCGCCGCCGGCTGTTCGGTGTTCTCAGCCGGAGGCGCCGGGGTCTCCGTCGTTTCGGGCGGCACCGGCGTTTCAGGATACGGATTGATGCCGGCCTTTTCGCAGGCCTGCAGATACAGGTTCTCTATATCCCGGTACTGCCTGCGCAGCCCCTCCCGGTCCAGGCTTCCCAGCAGCTGAGCAGCCTCCGTCCACTCCTCGCGGCGGATGGCGGCCCTGGCTTTTTCATAGGTGGCCTGCGCCCGGATAGCGCCCGTCTTCTGATAATCATCCGGAATATCCCGGAGCAGTTCCAGCGCCAAGGAGAATTCCCGGTCGTCCGCTGCGTCCGCCGCCAGCTCATACCGGCAGGCCTGGTCCCGGGCATTGCTGTCCAGGTAATCGGGGATAGAGGCAAACAGGCTCTGGGCCGTTTTGATATCCCCGGCGTTATACCGTTCCTCCGCCTGGGCGTAGGTCAGCGCTTTGCACCGTTCCTTCGCGTCCGACCAGTCCCCGGCCATCAGGAATTCCCGGCTCGCGCCGTCCAGGTCCCCGGCAGCCAGCAGTTCTTCCGCCTTATGGTAATGGCATTCCAGGGTCATCTCCCGGCTGTTCAGGTAATCCTGGATCCCGCTGAGAATCTCAATCGTGCCGTCCCAGTCCCCCTGCTCCATCCGTTTCCGGGCGGGCAGGTACAGGCAGTCGGAAGCCTGTTCCCGGGCACCGGCATAATCCCCCAGCGACAGGAAGATTTCCCGGGCCTCTTCGTATTTTTCCTCCGTCTTCAGCGCGGTCCCCTGGGCCATGCCGGCTTTCTGCTCCAGTTCCCTGCGGCCTTCGTAATCCTCCGGCAGAAGCAGCATCGCTTCCTGCGCGCCCTGCCAGTCGCCCTGCTCCAGCAGCATCCGGGCCCGAAGCAGATCGGTTTCATTCGCTTTGTCAATGGCTTCCGGCTTGCCCGGGATGACCCGCAGCAGCGCGGACGCCTTTGCCAGCGTCTCTGCGTCGTTCCCGCTGTCCGCCGTCTCCAGGGCAATCTGCCAGTCGCATTCCGCGATCATTTCCTGCGCGTTTCCGTAATCGCCCAGGATCTGGAACACTTCCTTCGCGCCGGCCGGATTCCCCGTTTCCAGCGCCCGGTATCCAGCCTGCAGCCTCAGCCAGGGGGACAGACCGAAATAGGTGCCGGCGCACAGGGCCACTGACGCGGCCATGGCAATCAGGATCCGGATCCGGCTACCCCGGCGGGATTGCTGCTGATTATATTCCTCCTCCCGGATCCGCTGCAGGCGGATGGTATCCTCCCGCATGCTCCGGCTGTTCAGATCCAGCTGCCGCTCCTTCATGCTGACCTGGGCTTCCACCGCTTCCGGACTGAAGCGGGAAAAGATCATATCCTTCTGCCGGCCGCAACGGGCGCAGATATCCGCTTCCTCCGGGTTCGGCCGGCCGCAGACGCAGAGCCACAGGCCGTCCTGTTCCGTCGGATAGCCTACCGCGGTTTCCCCGGCGGCGTATTTCAGCTTGGTCAGCGCCGGACTCACCGGCAGGTTGTTGGGGATATACATGATCCCCTTGCCGGGTTCCCGCCGCCAGACTTCATTGTCCGCGTACCAGACCTTCTCAATGATCACGTCAATGGAATGAAGATCCTCTGCCGGCGCGCACGGAACCGTCATCAGGAAAGTGGAATGAGGCCGGCCGTTCAGCGCCCTGCCGCGGTAGGCCAGGCGTTCGGTTTCCCCGCCGTCCTCATCCAGAAGGCGCAGCAAAACCTCGGCCGAGACAATGACCCGGTCGCTGAGGTTAAACAGGGTTACGGTAGCCGCGGGGACCTCTTCCGTCGGCATGGCCGTGCGGAAGATCTCGGCCGGGCAGGAAAGATCAATGTAGTTCATAGCGCTCCAAAGAAGTCTTTCGCATTGATTTTCAATTCTGAATTATTCCACCGTGTGGACTATGATTTCCGTCAGGAAATAGTTCTCATACTTGAGCAGCAGTTCCACCTGCCGGCCTTCCGGCGTATCCGTCACATAGCGCAGGGTCATGGCGGAGAAATCGTAGAACGCCACGCCGTAGGGCGCCGTGCCTTCGGTTCCGTACAGCACCTCGGTCAGGTCCTCGCCCATCTCGTTTTCACCGTTACGGAAACGGCTGAAGTCATCGCTGAACACATCGCCGATCCGGACGCATCGCGGGCCTTCCATACCGTCATCCAGGATGGAGAAGCTCAGAATCTCCGCGTCCTCTCCATGCTCCCCGCAGCGGAAAACCGCCTCATAGCCGTCTCCGTCGCACCGGAGCAGCCAGGTGCCGTCCTCATTATCCATGATCTCGGTTTCCGGGGTACCCGGCAGATCCACCGGCTTGAGGGAGACATAGGGTAGGCCGCCCACGGTGAGGTCTTCCGCGCCCAGGGGCGTCAGCTCCAGTCCGTTGCGGCTGGTTTTGACCGCCCGGTATTCCTCCTGCCCCGCCAGCTCGATCAGTTCACTGTAGAACTCCTCCGCGCGGGAAGCGTCCATCAGCTCCGTCCCCGCGGGATTCAGACCGCTGATCCGGATCACGGTAACCATGCCGTTGGCCAGGGAATAGGTGATGGCCGTGCGGCAGGACAGTTCCCCGTCCGTCACCACTTCGCCGTATTCCACGGTATTGACCCACTGGCCGTCCCGCAGCAGCCGGCCATAGGCGAAGCCCGCCTCCGTTTCCCTGAGGTAAAGAATCGCTTCCTCCCGGGTCCCGGTCAGCTCGGGATTGTCCAGGGGGAAGGCGGCCAGCACATCCTCCAGATAGCTGTCAATACCGGTTTCCCGGAACACCGGACCTTCTGTAGCATCAAAAACCAGGGTGTTCACCGGAGTATCCGCCGTCAGTTCGGTTCCCTCCGCGTAAACTCCGGCCGTTCCATACATAAAAAAGGTTCCGTCCTCGCTCTCGGCGTCCTCCCCGGCCGGATCGTTCAGCAGCTCTTCTGTCAGCACCTGAGCCCTGACGCTTTCAAGCAGTTCATCCAGTTCCGCGGCTGTGACCACATTCACGTTCTCCTCCGCTGCAGCCGGCAGGATCAGGCACAGCAGCGCCGCGGCCAGGAGACACAGGATCCTTTTCATCATGACGGGTTCACTCCTCCCTGAAGGGTCTTATTCTATCCGCTTAAAAATGCGTATACACGGGAGATTATAGCACAGTCCCCAGCATCATGACAACTCAGGCCGTTTTGCCACAATATCTAGGGAATTGCCAGAACAACGGTTACTCGATTATAATGATTCATATCTGAATTGTGTAACTGTTGGCCAGTCTTTTACGGGAGTGTATCAAAATGAATAAGCGCGTTTTGTGTTTCCTGACGGCTCTTCTGCTGGTTCTGCCGGGCATCGCGTCTCCGGCGGGCGTCTGCGACCATCTCGATCCGAATAATAATTACCTGCCTTATCCCTATGAGGTTATCGGGGCGGTAGAAGCAAAACCCGGCGTCCCCGGTTACTCGGGCGACGCCTGCTGCAGCAACTGCCACGCGGTCATCTATCCGGGATTTGTTACCTATGCCGAGGATCCGGATCTTCGCGATCCTACCCGTCCATCCGGGCAGGACGATGGGCCGGAAGAACCAGACAAGCCGGATAATCCCAATACGCCGGACACTCCTGACACTCCGGGCACCCCTGAGAATCCGGATGACCCCGTGAATCCGGGAACGCCTGACAATCCGGACACGCCCGTGAATCCGGGAACGCCCGATAATCCGGACACACCCGTCCAGCCGGGCTCCCAGAATCCCCCGGAAAATCCGCCGTCCGGACAGGATGATTCCGGAACACCGGTGACCCCGGGACAGCAGAACCCCGCGAATCCGGAAAACCCGGTACAGCCCGGCGCTTCCGCGCAGACTGATCTGCCCGTACAGCCGGAAACCCCGGTACAGCCTGCCGATCCCGGGCAGACCGATCCGCCGCAGACCCCGCCGGAAAGCCCGGTCCAGCCCGCCCCTCCGGCACAGGATGACAGCCGGGATAATGAACAGACAAAGCCGGAAACCCCGGTCCAGCCCGTGACCCCGGCACAGAATGACAGCACCCCGGCAGAACAAACCCGGCCGGCAGAGCAGACTCAGCCCGAACAGCCTGTCACTCCGGCGCAGAACAACCCGCCGGCAGAACAGCCAAAACCGGATAATCCGGTGCAGCCCGCACCTCCCGAACAGCCGGTTCAGCCGGAACCGCAGGAGCCGCCGGTCCTGCCGGCCAATCCGGACCAGTCCGATGAGCCCGGTCTGATCCTGCCGCCTTCCGACGGTACGGAAGATCCGGAGGAACCGGAAAACCCGGCGGAAGACGTGCCGCTCCCTGAAAAGCCGCCGGTTCGGGGCGTTGTGGAGGACGAACCCTTTTCCACCCGGTATCCCTACCGGCGGGTCAGAATGAACCCGGAGGAAGGCATCCGCGCGCCGGCCGCCGGAACCCTGATCTGGCCGATGCCGAAGTCTCCTTTCCAGCAAATGCTTGAGGAATAAACCAGGACCGGAAGATCCTGGAAGATGACGAACCGTACCGGGAAGACCTCCCGATACGGTTCGTTCCTTATTCTGCTTGCCCCGCAGCGGGGTTTGTGCTATACTTCTTTCATTATTCTACAGGATCAGGTGAAAGCTCATGGACCGCATTTATGACCCGAAAGTCATTGAACCCAAGTGGCAGAAATTCTGGGAGGAGCACCAGACCTTCCGCACGGATGTCTGGGACTTTTCAAAGCCCAAATTCTACGCGCTGGATATGTTCCCTTATCCCAGCGGCGTCGGCCTGCACGCCGGCCATCCGGAAGGCTATACCGCCACGGATATCGTCAGCCGCATGAAGCGGATGCAGGGCTACAACGTCCTCCATCCCATGGGATATGACAGCTTCGGCCTGCCGGCGGAACAGTATGCCGTTACCACCGGACACCATCCGGAAGGCTTTACGAAGGAAAACATCAAGACCTTCAGCCATCAGCTGAAGGAGCTTGGCTTTGACTACGACTGGGACAAGATGATCGCCACCAGCGATCCTGAGTTCTATAAATGGACCCAGTGGATTTTCAAGCAGCTCTATCTGGACGGATACGCCCAGTACATCGACATGCCCGTCAACTGGTGTGAAGAGCTGGGCACCGTGCTGTCCAATGACGAAGTCATCGACGGCAAGAGCGAGCGCGGCGGCTACCCCGTGGTCCGCAAGAACATGAAGCAGTGGGTCATCGATCAGCCCGCTTTCGCGGAAAAGCTGCTGGAAGGCCTGGAGGAGATTGACTGGCCGGAAAGCACCAAGGATATGCAGCGCCACTGGATCGGTAAGAGCACCGGCGTTGAGGTAAAGTTCCAGATCGTCGGCGGCGGCGAATTCAGCATCTTCACCACCTGTATTGAAACCATCTACGGCATCACCTTCATGGTGCTGGCGCCCGACGGACAGCTGGTGCAGGATCTGATGCCCCGGATTCAGAACCAGGAAGAAGTCAAGGCTTATATTGAAGAAACCCGCAAGAAGAACGATATGGACCGGACGGAGCTGAACAAGGGCAAAACCGGCTGCCGCCTGGAAGGCGTCAAGTGCATCAACCCCGTCAACGGCAGGGAAGCGGAGCTGTTCATCGGCGACTTCGTCCTGGCCAGCTACGGCACCGGCGCGGTCATGGCCGTTCCGAGCCACGACCAGCGCGACTTTGAGTACGCCGTTGCCCACAACATCCCGATGATCCAGGTTATCGACGGTGCCGACGTGAGCGAGCATGCCTTTGAGAAGCAGGATTACCTCGGCAAAGGCTGCAAGCTGATCAACAGTGAGGAATTCACCGGCCTGACCGTGGAAGAAGCCAAGGAAGCCATCACCGTGAAGCTGGAGAAGATGGGCGTGGCCAAGCGCACGGTCAACTACCACTTCCGGGAATGGATCTTCGCCCGCCAGCGTTACTGGGGCGAACCCGTACCGGTGGTGCATACCGAAGACGGAAAGATCTACCCGCTGCCGGATGACGAACTGCCCCTGATCCTGCCGGAGCTGGAGGATTACAAGGGCAAGAACGGCAAGGCCCCGCTGGAGAATGCCGAAGAGTGGAAACACTATGACAAAAACGGCGTCAAGGGCCTCCGGGAGACCAGCACCATGCCGGGTTCCGCCGGCAGCAGCTGGTACTACATGCGCTATATTGATCCGCATAACGACAAGGAATTCGCGGATTACAAACTGCTGGAGCACTGGCTGCCGGTTGACCTGTACATCGGCGGACCGGAACATGCGGTGGGCCACCTGATGTACAGCCGGATCTGGAACCGCTACCTGTACGACAAGGGCCTGAGCCCCGTGAAGGAGCCCTTCAAAAAGCTGGTGCACCAGGGCATGATCCTGGGTGAAAACGGCATCAAGATGGGCAAGCGTTTCCCCAAGTACGTGGTCAATCCCAGCGATATCGTGGAAAAGTACGGCGCGGACACCCTCCGGCTGTATGAGATGTTCATGGGACCGCTGGAAGTCTCCAAGCCCTGGAGTCCCCAGGGTGTGGAAGGCGCCCGGAAGTTCCTGAACCGGGTCTGGACCTTCTTCACCAACGAGGAAAACATCACCGCCGAAAGCGACGGCGCCCTGGACCGGGTCTTCCACCAGACCGTGAAAAAGGTCAGCGGAGACTTTGAGACCCTGGGCTTCAACACCGCCATCAGCCAGATGATGATCTTCGTGAATGCCTGCTACAAGAACGGCACCTGCCCGAAAGCCTACGCGGAAGCCTTTGTGAAGATGCTCAGCTGCATCTGCCCCCACATCGGCGAGGAAATGTGGAGCCTGCTGGGCCACGAAGAGACCATCGCCTACGAACCCTGGCCCGTCTGGGACGAGGAAAAGATCAAGGAAGACACGATCCAGATTCCCGTCCAGGTCAACGGCAAGGTCCGGGCCACGGTGGAAATCGGCGTGGAGGAAGGACAGGACAGCGTGCTGGAAAAGGCACACGCCATGAAGAACGTCCAGTCCTTCATCGAAGGCAAGACCATCGTCAAGGAGATCTACGTGAAGGGCAGAATCGTCAATATCGTAGTGAAATAAAAAATGTGCGGAAGCGATGCTTCCGCCATTTTTTTGTAATTCATAATTCATAATTCATAATTCATAATTTCAGATACTCTTCCGCTTCCAGATATAGTTTCATTGTATTCTGGAAGTCTTGATTATCAACGCATTTACTGTGCACCATCCGGAATGATCCTCCTGATATCCACCGGCATAGACTATTCGCCGGTATTCTGCAACAGCAAATAAATTATGAATTATGAATTATGAATTATGAATTTATACCATTGACATCGTAACATTCCCGTAATAAAATGATTCTGTATCATTAGATACATCTGTGTCTGTCTATGACCGATGATGAAGAACGTTGAGGTGAACCATTCATGACCGTGTATCGCCGCCGTCTCCTGTGCCTCGTGCTGGCGCTGAGCATGATTCTCACGCTGATCCCTGCCGCTACAGGAAGCCGGAACTCTGCCTATGCGGAAGCGGATCGTAAGGGAATCACGCTGGACAAGGTGAACATGCGCTACGGCGCGGGCTCCGACCAGAAGATTGCCTTTACCCTGCCGGCTAACCATGTCTGTACCATTCTGGATACCAAAACGGTCCAGAACGTACTCTGGTACAAGGTGGAAACGATCGATCCCGCCCGGAAAAACAGCAATAAATACACGGGTTATATCCACGGGGACTTTTTCCGTGAGCTGACCGCCGAGGAGGCCGCCCTGTACGTTGCCACCGGCAACTCCGCCACGCCCACGCCCGTTCCCGTTTCCAACGGAGGCGCCCCCACGCCTACCCCCACGCCGGTTCCCGCCGCGGGGAACGTTGACCTGCCCGCTGCCGCGGGTTCCATCGGCTTTGTGACCGCCGGCGGCACCAACCTGCGGGAAGGCCCCGGCACCGGCTACCACAGCATTACCCGCCTGGACCGCAACACCCAGGTGGAGCTGCTGACCATCCCCTCCATCCGCGGAGGCGGCGCCAACACGTTCTTTAAAGTCAAATACGGCAATTCTGTCGGCTATATCATGAGCGACTTCATCTCCATCCTCAGCGGCGGTCCGGAAAACGGAACCTCTGTTGCGGTCACCCCGGTTCCGGCGTCCCCTGTGTCCGCCGCGACCCCGGCGCCCAACACCACCGCCTACACGCATGTGAAGCTCACCCTTTCCAGCTGCCACCTGCGCGTCACCCCGGACGGAGACTATGATCCCAACAACGACTGGACGGGCAAGGGAACCGTCCTGCTGATCGCCGGCAATCCGGTGAAAAAGGGAAGCTATACCTGGTATCCCGTCTCCAAGGACGGTAAAACCTACTATGTCCGGAATGACTGCGTCCAGCCCTATACCGACAGCAGCGCCCCGGCCGTTACCCCCGCGCCGGCCACCGCGGCTCCCGCCACGGCAGCCCCTGCAACCGCGACCCCCATTCCCAACGACACGCAGTACGGTATGGTTCAGCTGATCCTGACCAGCTGCCACCTGCGCACCAGCCCGGACGGTCCCTATGACCCGAAGAACGACTGGGAAGGCCGCGGTTCCGTGCTGATGCTGACCGGGAATCCCGTCACCAAGGGAAAATACAGCTGGTATCCGGTCCGCAAGGACGGTAAGACCTATTATGTCCGGAATGACTGCGTCCAGCCGCTGGCCAGCATTACCGCAACGCCCCTGCCCGCGGACGTGACAGCTACCCCGGCCCCGGCCGCCGATACCGCGACGCCGGCTCCCGCCGCGGTAACGCCCGTCCCGGCCAACGTTTCCTATACCCATGTCCGGCTGGTACTGACCAGCTGCCACCTCCGGAGCGCTCCGGACGGAGCCTATGATTCAGACAACGACTGGGAAGGCCTTGGCAGCGTCCTGCCCCTGGCCGGAAGTTCCGTGAAACAGGGTGCCTACAACTGGTATCCGGTCACCAAGGGCGGGAAAAAGTATTACGTCCGTGAAGACTGCGTCCAGCCCTATATTGACGGAAACGCCGGCACGGCGGCCGTCACGCCGACCCCTGCTCCCACCATTAATCCGAACGGTATCGGCTGGGTCAAAACCACCAAGGGCGGTGTCAATCTCCGGGCCACCATCGGCGGCACCACCGTCAAGCAGCTGAAGAAAAACGTTACCCTGCCTTATCTGCTGGAGCCTGTCCAGAAGAACGGCTATACCTGGTATTTCGTCCAGGACGGCGCGAACCGGGGATATCTCCGCAGCGACGTTGTCGCCGTTGTCAACGCGCCTGACGCCACCCCCACGCCGGTTCCCGCCGCAGACGGTTCCACCCCGACGCCCACCGTTGCGGCGCCGACGGAGAATCCGCCTTCCGGCTATCTGAAAACCAATTCCGGCGGGGTAAACCTGCGGAAGAAGGCCGGTTATACCGACACGATCGGCCGGGTTGACAAGGGCGTTGTCCTGCCTTACTACGGCGCAACCACCCGGGTGAAGGGCGTTGACTGGTATTATGTCAAACACCCGTCCCTGGGATACGGATATCTGCACGCCACCTATATCAACCTGTGCAACGCGGACGGTTCCGCCCTCGCGACGCCCACTCCCGCACCCACCAATACCCCGGCTCCCGGCACAACAAACGCACCCATCAATACCAGCCAGACGGAAGCCACCTATAACACGCTGAAAACCGGTTCCACCGGCGACGCCGTGAAGAACCTGGTGAACGAACTGAAGAACCAGGGATATTACTCCGGTTCCGTGACCAGCAAGTACACCACCGCTGTGGCAGACGCCGTCAAGGCCTTCCAGAAGGCCAAGGGCCTGACCGTGGACGGTATCGCGGGTTCTGCCACCCAGCATAAGCTCTTCAACACCGTGCCTGTCGGCTACGCGAACCTGGAGAACCTGACCATGACCCTGTACCCGGCCGAAAAGATCGACTGGAACACCGGCGGTATCAACGAGCTGTGGGCCAAGGGCAGCAACTACAAAGTATTCGACGTGAAGACCGGTATCGTCTGGTGGGCGCACCGCTGGTCCGGCGGCCTGCACGTTGACGCAGAGCCCCTGACCGCCGCGGATACCGCGCGGATCTGCAAGATGTACGGCGTCAACCAGAGCTCCCAGATCACGAGCACCAAGCACTGGCAGCGCCGTCCGATGCTGGTCACCATCGGCACAAGAACCTTCGCCTGCTCGCTGTACGGCGTACCGCACAACTATCCGGAAGGCGACACCATCTCCGATAACGACTTCAAGGGCCAGCTGTGTATCCACTTCACCAACAGTAAGACCCACAGCAGCAAAAAGGTGGACAGCGGCCACGAAGAAGCGATCCAGTACGCCTGGGAGCACGCTCCGAACGGACACAAGTAAAAACTGAATGGAATTCAGTTTTTACAATGAAAAATGAAGAATGAAGAATGAAGAATTCTTCATTGCCTAACATTCTCATAAGAGGCAGGGCCACAGGTCCTGCCTTTTATGATATAATGCTGGTATTGTTAAGTGAGGTGAGATTGTGGCTAAGGTCAAGAGCACATACGCCTGTACCGCCTGCGGTTATGAAAGTCCCCGCTGGGTCGGCCGCTGCCCCGGTTGCGGCGCCTGGAACACGCTGGAAGAGAGTCTGCAGGCCGTTCCGGAAAAAGCTTCCGGGAAAATCGCCGCGAACCAGCGGCCCGGTACCGGCGCGAAGCCCATGTCCCTGAAGGACATTCCGGAGGATACGACCCTGCGGACCAGCACCGGCATCAGCGAACTGGACCGGGTGCTGGGCGGCGGCATTGTGGAGGGCGGACTGATCCTGATCGGCGGCGATCCCGGCATCGGCAAAAGCACCCTGCTGCTCCAGGTTTGCGATCATCTGGCAAAAAGCGGAAAACGCACGCTGTATATCAGCGGTGAGGAATCCGCCCGGCAGATCAAGCTGCGCGCGGCCCGCCTGGGCATTGAAAGCGATCTGTACGTCCTGGCGGAAAACGCCCTGGACGCGGTGGAGGAAAAGATCCGGGAACTGCAGCCCGATACGGCGGTCATTGACAGTATCCAGACCATGTACCGGCCTGAAATGGCCAGCGCTCCCGGCAGCGTCAGCCAGATCCGGGAAAGCACCAGCCTGATCATGCGCCTGTGCAAGGAAACCGGCACCAGCGTGTTCCTGGTCGGCCATGTGACCAAGGACGGCGCGATCGCCGGTCCCCGGATGCTGGAACATATGGTAGACGTGGTGCTGTACTTTGAGGGCGACCGGCAGCAGGATTACCGGCTGCTCCGGGCGGTCAAGAACCGCTTCGGTTCCGTGAATGAACTGGGCGTGTTCCGGATGACCGGGCAGGGCATGCAGGTGGTCGACAATCCCAGCGAGGAACTGCTGAGCCTCCGGGCCAAGGGCGCCAGCGGAAGCACCGTCTTCTGCGGCATGGAAGGCAGCCGGCCGCTGCTGTGCGATGTGCAGGCGCTGACCAGTCCCACCTTCTACGGCACGCCCCGCCGCGCGGTCAACGGCGCGGACAGCGGCCGGGTCGCGATGCTGCTGGCCGTGCTGGAAAAGCGCGCCAACCAGCGGACCTATAACCAGGATGTCTATATCAATGTGGCCGGCGGCCTGGAGCTGAGCGAGCCAGCGGCTGACCTGGCCCTGTGCGTGGCTGTTGCCTCCAGCCTGAAGGATAAACCGGTGGGACCCGAGGTGGCTGTCATGGGCGAAGTCGGCCTGGCAGGGGAGGTTCGGACCATTCCCCAGTGCGACCGGCGAATCGCCGAGTGTGCCCGCCTGGGCTTCACCACCATCGTGGTTCCCCGTTCCAACGCCCGCCGGATGAGCCTGCCCGAAAACGTAAAAGTGATCGGCGTGGACACCGTCGCCCAGGCGATGAGCGTTATATTCTGATGGCTTTCAGCCATCAGAATAAAGTAGGAAGTAGGAGGTAGGAGGTAGGAGGTTTTAACCAGCCTGATTCCTGTCCTCCTGCTGCAGAGTATATATAATTCTTCATTCTTCATTCTTAATTCTTAATTGATTTTGGGGTGTTTTATGAGATCCAAAGCAATGGAAAAACTTCTCCGTCTCCTGCTGGTGCTGCTGGGCATCGGCGTGGGTCTGGCTGCGGCGCAGCTGGGTCTGGCCCTGTTCCGGCTGAGCCATCAGAACGCGGATATCCCGACCTGGGTGCCCCTGGCTTCCTATACCGGCATGGCGGTCCTGGGCGGCCTGATCCTGCTGCTGCTGAGCGGCCGGATTATCCGCCGTGTCAGCACCTTCTCCATGGAGATGCAGAAGGAGTTTGACAAAATGCCGGCCAACCAGCTGCTGAGCGCTATCATCGGCCTGATCCTGGGCCTGATTGTAGCGGCGCTGCTGCGGCAGATGCTGTCCTTCTTCGGTACCGGCGTGGCCGGCGCGGCGCTGACCGCCATCCTGTACCTGACCCTCGGCGCCCTGGGCTATAACATAGGCAAACGGCGCAGCCGGGAATTCATCACCATGATCACCCGCCTGTCCGGCGCCCGGGAAAAGAGCAAAATCCGGAAACACGGCTATGCCTCCCGGAAATATGTGGATACCAGCGCCATCATAGACGGCCGGATCCTGGAAATTGCGAAGACCGGCTTTATTGAAGGAGAGTTTGTCATTCCCCAGTTTGTGGTGGATGAGCTCCAGCATGTGGCCGATTCCTCGGATGATACACGGCGGGAACGGGGACGGCGGGGCCTGGAAATCCTGCGGGAGATGCGGGACGGCCTGAAGCAGCTGGTCATCGATCCGGCGGACATCGAAGGCCTCCAGGACGTGGATGTGAAACTGCTCCGCCAGGCCCGGGACTGCGGCGGAACGGTCATTACCGTGGATTATAACCTGCAGAAGGCAGCCGCTGTCAGCGGCGTAAAGAGTCTGAACGTGAACGAACTGGCGGATGCGCTCCGGCCCGCGGTGGTCCAGGGCATGGAGCTCCGGGTCCGCATTTCCAAGGAGGGCAAGGAATCCGGCCAGGGCGTCGCCTATCTAGATGACGGCACCATGATCGTTATCGAAAACGGCAAATCCCGCATCGGGGAGGATGTCGATATTCTGGTCACCAGCGTCCTGCAGACCTCGGCCGGCCGTATGATCTTTGCCCGTTTGAAATAAAGGGTAAAAGTATCTGTCATATTCGCCCGAAGGGCGAATAATTCACATCCCGCGAAGCGGGATATTTCACACAGGGAAGCCGGGACAATGTCCCGGCTTCCCTGTATTTCATATTTTCCGAAGGAAAATAATTCATTGCAATAAAATAAGGCCTTTCGGCCTTATTTTATTGCAGTATGCTGCTGGTCGCTTCGTCCTCGTACTGCCGGGTATACAGCCGGTAATACGGGCCCTTTGCGGCCATCAGTTCCTTGTGGGTTCCCTTTTCCACAATCTTGCCGTCCTTCACCACCAGGATCAGGTCCGCATTCCGGACTGTGGAAAGCCGGTGGGCAATCACCAGGGAGGTCCGTCCCTGGATCACCGTGTCGATGGCGGACTGAATCCGCTGTTCCGTCAGGGTATCCACGGAAGCTGTGGCTTCATCCAGCACCAGGATCCGGGGATCCGCCAGGATCGCACGGGCAAAGGAAATCAGCTGCTTTTCACCGGTGGAGAGCAGGTCGCCGCCTTCGCCGACGTCCGTATCAATACCCTTTTCCATCTTGGCCACCACCTGATCGGCGGAGACCAGCTTCAGGGCCCGGTCAATCTCTTCCTCCGTGGCGTTGGGATTGCCGTAGAGCAGGTTCTCCCGGATGGTTCCGGAGAACAGGTGCGGGGTCTGGAGCACGTAGCCGATGGCGCTGTGGAGCCACAGCTGGCTCCGCTCCCGGGCGTCGCGTCCGTCAATCAGCACCTTTCCTTCAGTCGGCTCAAAGAAACGGCACACCAGGTTGACCAGGGTGCTTTTGCCGGCGCCGGTTTCCCCTACAATTGCGATGTTGCTGCCGAAGGGAATCTTCAGGCTGAAATGCTCCAGCACGTTCTCATCCCCGTCCGGATAGCGGAAGGTGACGTCCTCGAACTCGATATCCCCGCGGATGGGTTCCCAGTTTTCCTTCTTCGGGGAGAAGGAATCACCGTATTTTTCAATCACTTCAGGCGTATCGGTCACATCGGACCTGGTGCCCAGCAGCCTTGTCAGCCGCTCAATGTTCACCTGGGTGGTGATCACGTCCGAGATTGCGTCCACAATCCAGCGGACGGGCTCCATCATGCCCTGGGCATAGGACATGAACATGGAGAAGGTACCCACCTCTGAAGCAGCGATCACGCCGCCCTGCCACAGGACAATCGCCAGGGCCAGGGAGGAAGCCAGGTGCATGGTCACGGCAAACGCGCCGCGCAGCCGGGCCGCCCGCACCGAGGTGCTGCGGTATTCCTCCGTGTCTCCCACGAAGTCCTTTTCCATGCGCTCCTCAATGGTCAGGGTCTTGATGGTTTTCGCGCCGGTGATCGCCTCGTTGAAGTCTCCGGTAATCCTGGAATTCAATTCCCGGATATGCCGGTTGGCCTGGATCAGCTTTTTCTGGAAAAGGGAATACAGCACCACGATCAGGGGCAGGATCACCAGCACCATCAGGGCCAGCCGGAAATTGATCACCAGCATGACCACCGCGGCGCCGATGACATAGCTCGTATGCCAGACGCTGTCCATGAAGGTCCAGGAAACCAGGCCGCCGATCCGGGAGGTATCGGACATCACGCGGGAATGAATCCAGCCGACGCTGTTCTGGTTAAAGTAGGAGAAGGACAGGGTCTGCAGGTGGCTGAAAGCCGCCGCCCGCAGGTCCCGGTTCACGGAAACCTCCGTCGTCATGGCTCCCCGGCAGGCAAAGAAGGTTGCACAGCCGGCCAGGAGGATCGCCGCGACGTAGATCACGATAAACAGCGGCAGGGTATCCAGGGTCCCAAGCCTGATAAAGTGATCCAGGGCGTAACGCTGGAACAGGGGCAGGCCGATATCCAGCCCGGTGCCGACCAGACCGCCGATCAGCATCACCAGCAGGGTTTTCCTGTATTTCTTCACATAGGGAAGGATCCGCGGGATGCCGAAGAAAGGCAGGGACACCGCGTCCTTTTTGAGGCTTTCTGTCATCTGCGTCATTCCGCATTCACCTCCTTCAGTTCCTCTGTACAGTTGTCTTTCTTTGTTTCCGGGTCAGGGGAGAATCCCTGTATCTCCATGATCTGGCGGTACAGGCCTTCCTGCCTGCCCAGTTCTTCCGGCGTTCCCAGCTGGCTCACCCTTCCGTGATCCAGCACCAGCACCTGATCCGCCTTGGAAAGGGTCGTGATCCGGTGGGAGATCAGGATAATGGTGGCAGAACCGAAGCGCTTCTCCAGCGCCGAACGGATCTTCGCGTCAGTCTCCGTATCCACGGCGGAGAGGGAATCGTCAAAAATCATGATGGGCGTCGGCCTGGCCAGCATCCGGGCAATTGCCGCCCGCTGCTTCTGGCCGCCGGACAGGGTCACGCCCCGCTCGCCCACAAAGGTGTCATAACCCTTGGAAAAGGACCGGATGGTTTCATCCAGGCAGGCAGCCTGCACCGCCACCTCCAGCTCCTTGTCCCCCAGGTCCCGGACCGCAATGCCCAGGTTATCCCGCAGGGAACGGGAGAACAGATAAGGCTCCTGCAGCACAATACCGATATTGCCCCGCAGGTGCTCCAGGGAAATCTTCGAGATGTCCGTCCCGCCGACGGTGATCTTTCCGCAGTCCGCGGGCAGGGGATACAGCCGGTCCAGCAGGTACATCAGCGTGCTCTTGCCCGAGCCGGTGCCGCCGAGAATACCCAGCGTTGTTCCGGCGGGAATGGTAAAGCTCACGTCATGGAGCATTTCACGGCTTCCCTCATAGGCAAAGTTCACATGGTCGAAGCAGATATCGCCGTTCATCGGCGGCGTCAGCGTGTTTTCCGCGTCCTTTTCCTCTTCTGCGTCCATGATATAGCCGATACGGTCGATACCGACGCCGGCCTTGGACATTTCGCTGAGCATACGTCCCAGCTGTCGGACCGGCCAGACCAGCAGGCCGTTGTAGCTGATAAAGGCGATGTACTCACCGCTGGTCATATTGCCCCGCAGGCAGAAGAGCACACCGAAGATCACCACCAGCATAATCTGGAGGCCGGAAAGAATATCGGAGGAGGACCAGAAGAAGCTCATCAGCCGGCCCAGCTTCACCCACAGGGAGGTGTAATAATCATTATGCTTTTCAAACCGGTCCCGTTCATACCGTTCCCGGCCGAAGGCCCGCACCACCCGCACGCCGGTCAGATTTTCCTGCGCCATGGCGGAAAGCTTGCCTTCGTTCTCGTCGCATTCCTCAAAGCCTTTCCGGAACTTCCTGTGGAAAAACAGGGAATACCAGATAATCACAGGCAGGGGCAGCATGGCAATCAGCGTCAGGGAGCTGTTCATGGAAAGCATGAAGCTCACGCTCATCACCAGCAGGATCCCGATCCGGATCAGGTTTGTCATCTGCTCGGAAATAAAGTTCCGGGTGGTTTCGATGTCGCTGGTGCACCGCTGGATAATATCCCCGGTGTGGTTGCTCATGTGCCACTGGAAGGGGAGCCGCTCAATATGGCCGAAAAGCGTGTCCCGCATGTTCTTGACCAGCGTTTCACTGGCCCGTACATTGGAGACGCGGAACGCGTACCGGGCAACGGCGCAGATACCCGCCACAATCAGCACGGCCAGCGCCATAATCCACATCCGGCCGCGCAGCGCTTCGGCGCCGCCCAGGGAGGCAATCAGGTTCCGGACCGCCGGGGCCAGGTTTTCCATGGACTCCCCGCCGATGATATTGTCAATGGTCACCCGGATAATCTGGGGAACGATCATCTCGCCCAGCGAAATCAGCGCTGAGCAGATCATACACAGGATAAATAAGGCTTTGCTGCCCTTTAAAAACCGCCAGATCAGTTTTCCCCGGCCCTTCCGGGGCTGAATATGATCCTGGGTCTGTTTATTTTCCATAAAAAAATGTCTCCTTACAGTCAGTTGTTGCTTCTTCGTATCCCTGACCCGAAGGATGGCATAAAAACTGCCCGCCATCGGTTCTCCGACGGCGGGCATGATTTTCGCAGCTGGTACTATACCTCTCGCGTTATACGCGATTTTCTGCAGTACGTGAAGCGTATCCCAAATCAGAGATTCGGACGCTTCCTCATTACTTCAGTTCGGCGAAGTACTTGATGGTGCGGACCATCTGGCTGGTGTAGCTGTTCTCATTGTCGTACCAGGAAACGACCTGCACCTGATAGGTGTCTTCGTCGATCTGGTTAACCATGGTCTGGTTGGCATCGAACAGGGAGCCATAGGTCATGCCGATGATATCGGAGGAAACGAGTTTCTCGGTGGTGTAGCCGAAGGACTCAGAGCTCTGGGCCTTCATAGCGGCGTTGATAGCTTCCTTGGTCACGTCCTTGCCCTTGACAACAGCCACCAGGATGGTGGTGGAGCCGGTGGGAACCGGAACGCGCTGGGCGGAACCGATCAGCTTGCCGTTCAGCTCGGGGATAACCAGGCCGATGGCCTTGGCAGCACCGGTGCTGTTGGGAACGATGTTGGCGGCGCCGGCACGGGCACGCTGCAGGTCACCCTTGCGATGCGGGCCGTCCAGGATCATCTGGTCGCCGGTGTAGGCATGAACAGTGGTCATGATACCAGCCTGGATCGGGAAAGCATCGTTCAGAGCCTTGGTCATGGGAGCCAGGCAGTTGGTGGTGCAGCTGGCAGCGGAGATGACCTTGTCTTCGGGCTTCAGGGTGTTGTGGTTAACATTGTAAACGATGGTGGGCAGGTCATTGCCGGCAGGAGCGGAGATAACGACCTTCTTGGCGCCCGCTTCGATATGAGCCATGGACTTTTCCTTGGAGGTGTAGAAACCGGTGCACTCCAGCACAACGTCTACGCCCAGCTCGCCCCAGGGGCACTCTTTGGCATCCTTGATGGCGTAGATGGTGATCTCTTTGCCGTCAACGATGATGGAATTCTCGGTGGCTTCAACGGTGTGCTTGTTCTCGCCGATCACGCCACAGTAGCCCTTCTGAGCGGTGTCATACTTCAGCAGGTGAGCCAGCATCGCGGGGCTGGTCAGGTCATTGATGGCGACGACTTCGTAACCCGGAGCGCCGAACATCTGACGGAACGCAAGACGGCCGATACGGCCGAAACCATTAATCGCAACTTTAACTGCCATGGAAAAACCCTCCTCTAAGATAGTCGCTTTTGCAATAATTTAGGTCCGCAGGTTATTGTACCTGTTTTTCCCTTGTTTTGCAACATGTTTTTTCGTTCTCCGTTTGTTTTGGCGTCCCTGATCCGCAAGGTTTTTCCGCACTTTTCCGGCATTTGTGCAAAATGGGCGTGAATCGTCGAAAAAAGCTCAAATTCCTTGACTTCCGGCCATTGGAATGTTATTCTTTGGAGTACGGTAAGTCCGTACATATTAATGGAGAGTTCATAGAGGAGGTCTGTACCCATGATGGAAAACATCCCCGTCATCAAGCTGGGACTCGTCGCCGTCAGCCGCGACTGTTTCCCCATTGCGCTGAGTGAAAAGCGCCGTGCCGCCATCGCTGCAAAGTGCGGCCAGAAGAAACTGGATATCGTTGAGATCAAAACCACCGTTGAAAACGAAAAAGACATGCTGAAGGCTGTCGAAGAACTGAACGCCGCCGGCTGCAACGCCGCCTGCGTTTTCCTCGGCAACTTCGGTCCTGAAACCCCTGAAACCCTGATCGCCGCCAAGTTCGACGGCCCGGTGATGTTCGTGGCTGCCGCCGAAGGCGACGGAGACATGATCAACGGCCGCGGCGACGCGTACTGCGGTATGCTGAACTGCTCCTACAACCTGGGCATGCGTCACCTGAAGGGCTACATTCCGGAATATCCCGTCGGCACCGCCGATGAACTGGCTGACAAGATCGCCGAGTTCATCCCGATCGCCCGCGTGATCGTCGGACTGAAGAACCTGAAGATCATCACCTTCGGACCCCGTCCCCAGGACTTCTTCGCCTGCAACGCCCCCATCAAGGGCCTGTATGAGCTGGGCATCGAAATCGAGGAGAACAGCGAACTGGATCTGCTGGTCAGCTATAAAGAGCACGCCGGCGACAAGCGCATTCCCGCCGTCTGCGAAGACATGAAGAAAGAAATGGGCGAGGGCAAGTACTACGACGATATGCTCGAGCGTATGGCCCAGTTCGAACTGACCCTGCTTGACTGGGCGGAAGCCCACAAGGGCGCCCGGAAGTATGTGGCCTTCGCCGACAAGTGCTGGCCCGCCTTCCCGTCCCAGTTCGGTTTCGAGCCCTGCTACGTCAACAGCCGCCTGGCTTCCCGCGGAATGCCGGTATCCTGCGAAGTGGATATCTACGGTGCCCTGAGCGAGTACATCGGTGCCTGCCTGACCGGCGACGCCGTGACCCTGCTGGACATCAACAACAGCGTTCCGGAATATATCTACGACAAGGACATCAAGGGCAAGTTCGACTACGAACTGCATGACACCTTCATGGGCTTCCACTGCGGCAACACCCCCAGCTGCAAGATGTGCGACAGCCGCGCGATCAAGTATCAGCTGATTCAGCACCGTCTGCTGGAGCCCGAAGGAAGCGAACCGGACTTCACCCGCGGCACGCTGGAAGGCGATATCGCTGCCGGCCCCATCACCTTCTACCGCCTGCAGTGCGACAGCGAAGGCGAAGTTCGCGCCTACCTGGCTGAAGGCGAAGTGCTGCCTGTAGCCACCCAGTCCTTCGGCGGCATCGGTATCTTTGCCATCAAGGAAATGGGCCGCTTCTACCGCCACGTGCTGGTGCAGAAGCGTTATCCGCATCACGGCGCCGTCGCGTTCGCTCACTGCGGAAAGCTCCTGTTCGAAGTGTTCAAGTACCTGGGCGTGAAGGATATCGCCTGGAACCAGCCCAAGAATCTGCCCTATCCCACAGAGAATCCCTGGGCATAAGCCAAAAACAGAAAAAGACCGCTTCGGCGGTCTTTTTCTGTTTTTGGCAATGAACCATTAAAAATGAATAATGAACAATGATATATACTTTCTTCCGGACAGACATCTCACAGTCCTGGCCATTCTCTGTGTATACATTCTTCAGTGGGATTTATGTTTGGAAATTTCTTTTTCAGTGGGGATTTTGTGTCAAATAATGATCAATTATCGCATAAATGAGGTTGTGATGTGGAGATACAACCGCCATAATTTGACAACAGTGGGAAACAGTGTTAAACTTTTCCTCAGTTAGATTCGCTGCCTCTTGTCCTCAGGCGGCTTTTAGATAGATGTTTTGTCTTACACACCCTTTAGCCGGAAAGACGAAGGATGCTATTTGCAATGCCGTGGAGGTGCGCGTCTGCGTGGAGCAAAATCTGTTGATCACCCATTATTACCACAGCGGTTTTTCCGTCGCGAGCGAACGGACGCTTGTGGTTTTTGACTATTGGCGCGGGGAAAACGGTGAACTGAAACCGGAAAAGCAGATCACCACTGAACTGCTGAAGCAGTTTGAAAACGTGTTTGTGTTCATCAGCCATGAACACATTGACCATCTGGACCCGATTGTTTTCACCTGGAGTGAAACCGGAAACGTCTCCTATATTGTCTCCTCAGACATGCCGGTGGGAACCCGGGGCAAAAGAATGGCCCCCGGCGATACGCTGAAGCTGTCTGATGAGCTTTCTGTCACCGCGTTTGATTCCACCGATCTCGGCGTCAGTTTCCTGGCCGATTTCTGCGGCATCCGGTTTTTCCACGCGGGAGACCTGAACTTCTGGCACTGGCGGGATGAATCCACCATGCAGGAAATTGAAGAGGCGGACGCTGAATTCCGGAAGGCGGTCAAACCGCTTGAAAAGGAAAAGATCGACGTGGCCTTCTTCCCGGTGGATCCCCGGCAGGGCGCCATGTTTGACGCCGGCGCGAACTTTTTTATTCTCAGCGTCAAACCCCGGATCCTGATTCCGATGCATTACTTCCGCCGGGCGGATACCGCGCTGGACTATGCCCGTACGGCCAGCTGCCGGACGACGGAGGTCATCGCCCTGCCCGGCTACGGAGACAGGCTTCGCATCCAGGCCGATGAAGACCATTACCTGAACGTTTCCTTCCCGCAGGATGAAAACCGTACCGAAAACGCCGAGGAAGGCACCGGCGATGACGGTTCCGGGCTTCCTCTCGACGAAGGGGAAACCATGCTGTCTGAAGACGATCCTTTCCTGGAAAGCGATCTGCCCCTTGCCTCCCTTGCGGAGGAGGATGACCTGGACCCCGGAGCTGAATGATCTCATAGCTTCAGGCCAGTTTTCCACAAGTTATCCACAGTTTTTCCAAGCTTGTATATTTCAAAAGCCGATCCACGGAAGCGTTGATTTTACTCACTTTCGTGGATCGGCTTTTCTCTGTGTACGTGAATATAAGGGTTTACAGGTTGTGGATAACCTGTGTATATATTCCGGGCTTTTCTGTCTCCGCTCTTTGGCTTTTAAAGCTTGTAGGCTTTATCCACAGACAGTGCATAAAGCCAGCTCTCCTTCACCGGTTTGCCGGTCAGTTCCCGCAGTGCGACAGCATACCATTCCAGCTGGGGACGGTACTCCTCTACAAAGGTCGTTTCATCCTCTATATGATCGGTTTTGTAATCCAGCAGAATCCAGCCGTCCTCTTCCCGGAAAGCACAGTCGATCATACCCTGCACAATCATGCCGCGTTCCGCCACATACAGGTTGAAATCCCATTCCCGGTGAACCTCCGGACTGGCGAGCATCCGCCGGCCGATCTCCGAAACAAAGAACCGGCTGATGATTTCCGGCCGGATCCAGGCCGCCTCTTCCGGTGTGAACACCTGTTCCCCGACCAGTCCGTCCCGGATGGCTATCAGCTGATCCAGATCCTTTCCGCCGTCCTGCCGCACAGCGTCCAGATCCACAAGGGACAGGAACCTGTGAATAACCGTACCGCGGGCTGCACCTCCCGCCTCCCGGACAGAACCCGTAAAGGACGGCCGGTTTCCTTTTTCATACTTTCTGAGCATCCGTTCCACATAATCCGGCGTACGCTTCTCTTCCGGCGTCTGTTCCTCGTTCTCCAGGAAGATTCGGTTACGCGCATTCCGGAGCAATGTCGTAACGGAGTATTTTTTCAGCCGGTTTTCGTCCTCCGGCAGCACGGTTTCTTCAGAATCATTCTTCCACAGTTCATCTACAGGCTGTGCAGAAAGCAAGGATTCAACCCATGATTTCAGGCTGTGGATAACTCGCGGGGTTTCCACAGTTTTCTGTTGAATACTGTCAAGAATCCTTATTTTCCAAGGCTTTGAAGCCTGTGTATTGCTTGTGGATTTCTTTTCTTCATCCAGCAGTGCAGGCAAAATCAGATCCAGATAATCTGAGGCAGCCAGGGTTCTGTGGTCCCCGGGAGGCATGTACCAGATCGGCCGTTCTTTTCCCGTTCCGATCAGGAATAATTTTTCCTGCGCCCGGGTAATGGCCACATAAAGCAGACAGATTCTTTCCGCCTTCACATCATGGTCTTTTTTCCATGAAAAGATCTCATCCGCCGCTGTTTTCCGGGAAAGCCGCCATTCGGGAACCTTATAGCGCAGGCACAGGCCCAGTTCCTCATCCAGCTGAACCTTGTCCCCGGGTTTTCCCTTCAGTCCCTTATCCAGCCCGAGGCAGAACACAACCGGGAACTGGAGGCCCTTGGACTTGTGCATCGTCATGATCCGGACCAGGTCATCCTCATCCCCCAGGGCGGACGCTGCCTGCATTTCCCCGCCGGAAGCCTGTTCCGACAGGAAATTCAGGAAATCCCGCAGGCTGTAGATTCCCCGGTCTGCAGCCTGTTCCGCCTGAAGGCACAGACTCCTCAGGTTTTTCCGGGCGGCATTTCCGTAATCCGTTGCTCCGTAAACAGCGCACAGCAGCGTATCCTCCAGCAGATACCAGAGGAAGTCCGACAGCTGGATCCGGGGCGCCAGGAACCTCCAGCCCTCCAGCCGCTCTTTCACCCTGCGGCATTTGTTTCCCAGCTCTGAATCTTCCTCAGCCGTCATTTCAAACGCCTGCCAGAACGGTTTTCCCTTTCCGGTGTACTTCAGGCGGATATGGCTCAGTTCCTCTTCCCGGAAATCAAAGGGAGGATTCAGCAAAGCGGTCAGCAGGGGAAGATCCAGGTGAGGATTATCCACCAGCATCAGCAGGTTCCGGAATACAATCACTTCCTGCTGTTCAAAAAACCCGCCTTTGCCGTCAAAGAAGACAGGGATCCCCCGTTCCTTCAGCAGGTCCGCCAGCTTCTGTCCGTCCGCGCTGACTTCCGGCATCAGGATCATCATATCTTTATACTGATATTTTTTTCCTTCAATCAGTTCCCGGATCTGGCTTGCGGTATGATTCGCAATGGTTTCCAGGCGGGTCTGGTCTTCACCGATCTCCAGCAGATCCACGGTTACCGGCTCATACCCTTCACAATCCGTCCGGCCTGCCTTCAGTTCGTCCGACGGAGCGTATTCCAGATCCGCGGCTTCCTTCCGCATCACATCCCGGAAAATCGTATTGGCCGTTTCCAGCACTTCCGGACGAGAGCGGAAATTTTCCTGCAGGAAAATACATTCGCCGGCATCCGCTCCCCGGTCTGTGATCCGGGACAGGAACAGCTTCGGATTAGCCTGGCGGAAGCGGTAAATGCTCTGCTTCACGTCGCCGACCATAAACAGGGTGTTGTTTTCCCCGGCCAGGGCCTGAATCAGGGCATCCTGCACGGAGGAAACATCCTGGCATTCATCCACAAAAATCCGCAGATAGCGATTCCTGACGGATTCCCTTACAGCCTCGTCCTGCAGGATGGCCAGGGCTTTATGTTCCAGATCGGAAAAATCCAGCACGCAGGCCCGGGCTTTGTTTTTTTCATAGGCCAGGTGAGTCTCTTCCGTAATTCTGGCCAGCCCGCGCAGGGAATTTCGGATTTCCGTGAACTCCCTGGTGATTTTCCTTTCATCCAGCATCATCCAGCCGGATAACCCGGAACAGATGTCTTTCAGCTGCTTCCTGTACTCCTGATACCGGTCTTTCCAGTCAATTTCCCGGTCATTCAGGTTTTTCAGAGACGGAATCCGGCAGAAATCCTTCTTCAGTTCCTCCTGACTGACATCCTCGCCGTTCTTCCACCGGCAGATCAGGTCCACCCGTTTCTGATCGTCAATAAAAACAGGACGGTATGCCTCCTGTTTTTCATATTCCTCAAACATGTCCGCCTGCTGGCGCAGAATGATCCGGAGTCTCAGAATCTTTTCATTGACCATTCGGGAAACGGTCCTGAACCAGGGATGATTCCGGTCCACAAACAGGGGCACGTCTTCCGTCTTTTCCTTCAGCCAGCCGAAAGGATCCGGAAGGCTCATGATGAAATTCCAGACAGTCGTTACGATTTTCTGTGCCTCTCCCGGCTCATACTGTCGGATAAAGGACAGATATTGTTCATCCTTCTCATCCCGCAGTTTGTTGCAGGCTTGCCGGAAAGCGTCGGCAAACAGCTGTTCCCGCTGTGCGCCGGTGCAGATCTGAAAAAAAGGATCCACTCCGACAATCTGGAATTCCTGACGGATCAGATGCTGGCAGAAAGCATGAATAGTGCAGATTTCCATGGCGGACGCTTTTTCCGCCGCGGAAGCGATAATCGGATCTTTTCTTTCCGTCAGCAATCTTTTTCGGATTTTTTCCTTCATCTCCGCCGCTGCCGCATTGGTGAACGTGATCACCAGAAAAGAAAAGGGATCGGCTCCCTCCCGAATCAGCCGTACGATTCTTTCGATCATGACAGCCGTCTTTCCGCTGCCGGCGGCAGCAGAACAGAGCAGCCTCTGAGCAGAGGAATCAATGACTCGTTTCTGATCTTCAGTCCATTGCGGCACGGTGAAAAACCTCCGGCGTTTTTTATAATTTATAATTCACAAACTTTATCCATTAAACTGTGAATCTGTATTACTCAATTATCGTTATAATTTAAAGGTTTCAAAGTATTGTTTCACGTGAAACAATGTCATCTGACGATGTTTATTCATATTATATATACTATCACCCAGATGTTTCAATCTCACGGATTCTGTTGATAATCTATATTTTTCAATGGTTTCAGAATATTGTTTCACGTGAAACATTTAACTGGTACACAAAACATAATTATGAATTATGAATTGTGAATTATGAATTGTGAATTTCATTCACGCTCGCTTCTCCGTTTTCCGCGGATACGTTCCAGATCCTGTCAACTTTTTCATCGTCCACATCATTCCGGTCCGCACAGGTGATAAAAGTCTGGAAGTTGCTGATTTCACCGATCAGGCGGGCCCGGCGTTTCCGGTCCAGTTCACTCATTACGTCATCCAGCAGCAGGATGGGTTCATCACCGCTCAGATCCCGCAGGATCTTCATTTGGGAAAGTTTCATGCTCAGCGCGGCTGTCCGGATCTGTCCCTGGCTTGCGAACTGTTTCATCTGGTTTTTGTTCAGCGTCAGTCCAAGATCGTCCCTGTGCGGACCTACGGAAGTGAAACCCATCCGGATATCATCTTCCCGGTTTTCCCGGAACAGCCTGCAGAGAACATCCTCGATCTTATCATCTTCCTTCACAGAAGAATGGTAGGAGAGGCGGAACTGTTCATCGGTATCGGATACCCTCTGATAGGTTTGTGTTGCAATATCGGAAAGCAGTGAAACAATTCTTCTTCTTTCGCGGATGATTACGGCCGCGGGTGCCGCCATTGTTTCTTCAAAAGCGGTCAGCATGGAAGTATCTGAATAGGGATTGGCCTTCAGGTTCCGGATCAGGGCATTCCGCTGATCCATGCAGGCCCTGTATTGCTGAAGCGCGATAAAATATCCCCTGTTGATCTGGCTGATCATCATATCCAGGTACCGCCTGCGGACAGACGGACCTTCCTTGATCAGTCCAAGATCTTCAGGAGAAAAAATAACGCAGCGCAGGCAGCCCATCATATCGGAAAACTTGGCAATCTTTTTGCCATCCATCAGGATGAATTTTTTCTGCGCTTCATCAGGATGAAAGCGGACGGCAATCTCCCGCTTTCCGAGGGTATTCTGAATGGTGACAGAAGAAAGAGCAAACGTTTCCCCGTTTTTAACCGCGTTGGCGTCATTTGTAATTCTGTGGGAACGGCCGAGGGAACAGTAATGAATCGCTTCGAGCAGATTCGTTTTGCCTGATCCGTTCCTTCCGAAAAACAGATTGACGCCGGGATGGGGATGAAGCGTCAGCTCACTGTAATTTCTGAAGTTTTTCAGTTTCAGTTCTTCAATCAGCATCTTCTTTAAAACAGAAAACGGCATGATCCGGAATCCGGACAGCCGTTTTCAGATAATATCCTTTATCTTACTGGAAAACACGCACCGGCAGAATCAGGTAGAGGTAATCGTTGCCTTTCTGAGGAACCACCACACAGGGGCTGACGCTGGAATTGAACTTCATGCACAGCTCCTCATCCGGAACATTCCGGATCACATCCGTGATGTATCTCGCATTGAAGGCGATATCAATCGGTTCGCCGTTCAGGGAAGCTTCCATTTCTTCTTCCACATCGCCCAGCTCGGCATTGGAGGAAATTTTCAGGACGTCATCCCGGAAACTCATCTTGATCAGGTTGTTCTTGCCTTCACGGGCCATCAGGCTGGCGCGCTCAATCGCGTCCTGCACATTGCTCTTGTTGGCCAGCGCTTCCGTTTTGAAATCAGAGGGAAGAATCCGGCGGTAATCGATATATTCACCTGCCAGCAGGACGCTGGAAAGACGGATATTGCCGAATGTGCACTGCATTCTTCCCTTATCAATCAGCAGCGTGCAGAAAGCATCGTCATCAGGAAGGATCTTGGTCAGTTCATTCAGCACTTTACCGGGAATCACGGCGCTGACAACCTCAACGCCTGCCGGAAGTTCAAAGGGCTGGAAGAGTTTATACATAGCCAGGCGGAATCCGTCCAGCGCAACCAACCGCGCTTCACTGCGGTTCACTTCCAGAAGGCTGCCTGTCAGGATCTGGCGGCTTTCATCGGTAGCGATGGCAAAAACCACATGGGAAATCATATCCTTACACTTGTTCTGCTGGATTTTCACCGCAGAACCTGTTTTCATCGGATTGATTTCAGGATATTCTGCCGGATTCATGACCGCCAGTGAACTGCGGTTCTTCATACAGCGGATTGTGGCTGAACGATGATCCTGCTCCGTAATGGTCACGGTACCGGAAGGCATTTTACGGATCATCTCCGCAAAAATACGTCCGGGCAGCACCGTCTGGCCTTCTTCCTGCACGGAAGCGGCATTGGTATACTCGATGGTCAGCGATCCGTCGGAACAGGTCATCATTACCCGATTCTCTTCAGCGGAAATCAGCACACCTTCCAGGATTTGTTTTGCCGGACGGGGAGAAAGCGCTCTGGTGACAATGTTCAGTCCTTCAAGCAGGTCCTGTGAATTCATGGATAGGATCATTTCGGTTCAACCTCTTTCGTTTGAGAACGCAGAATGCTCTTATGATATATAAGAACAAGTCGTTGTAGTAATAGAACATGTGGAAACTGTGGAGAACGCGGTAAAGGAATGAAATCATTCATTTACTGCGGTGGAAAAAATTTGAATATACTCGCCGGTTATCAACAGTATTCCTGTTATTATTCCATACCTGCTCTGTCAAATCCTTCTTTTTGGGAAGGATCAGGAAAGACAGATCAGGGATTACCGGGTTCGCTGCCGGGTCCGGCGGATCAGAACTGTGTGAAACCGGAGCGGTAATCCACAGTTTTCAGTGAATTCACCGGGCTGGGGATAAGTGGATGTTGAAACCTGTATGCCCTTATTTTTCGGACAGCACAGAAGAATTCCGCACAAAATAATCCACAGCGGAACCCAGGGTCAGCAGCACAACGATGCCGGCAAGAACAGCCAGCGGCCAGCACTCATAAACAGAAAGATTCAGGATCAGCATCGCGCTGATCAGAACCATCTGGCAGGCGGTTTTCCATTTTCCGAGCGGTCCGGCGGCAATCACGTTGCCTTTGGTGACTGCAACCATCCGCAGTCCGTCTACCGCCAGTTCCCGGCAGAGGATCACAATGACGATCCAGGCGGGCATCATTTTCAGGTAAACCAGCATAATCAGCGTAGTCAGCACCAGCAGCTTGTCAGCCACGGGATCAATGAATTTGCCGAAATCCGTTACCAGGTTCCGTTTCCGGGCAATGCGTCCGTCCAGGAAGTCTGTGATGCAGCCGAGGATAAACAGCACGGCGGCAATGATCCGGCAGGTGTCAGACTGAAAATGGAGCAGCGTCACAACGGCCGGAATACACAGGACCCGGGCGACGCTCAGTTTATTAGGAAGGTTCAAAGCATTTTACCTCTCAGATCATATTCTTCGGCGGAGAGGATCTTTACAGGAATAAACTGTCCGGGCTGCGGACGGGCATCCCCGCAGGAAACATAGATTTCTCCGTCCGTTTCAGGAGCTTCACGGCAGCTTCGGCCCAGCACATTGCCTTTCCCGTCTGTATCTGTCACCAGAACCTGTTCCACGGAACCGACCCTTGCCAGGTTACGCTTCAATGAAATTCTCTGCTGCAGGGTCATCAGGCGGTCCAGCCGTTCCTGCTTGATTTCTTCGGGAATCTGGTCAGGCATTCTGGCGGCAGGGGTGCCTTCTTCCGGCGAATAGGCGAAGGCGCCGAGCCGGTCAAATTCCGTCTCCTCCACAAAATCAAGGAGTTCCCTGAACTGGTCTTCCGTTTCTCCCGGGAAACCGACAATCAGGGAGGTCCTCAGCGTCAGGTTCCGTTCACGGGCGCCGCGGACGCTGCGAAGGATGTCCTCCCGGGTTCCCCGGCGGTGCATCCGGCGGAGCAGTTCCGCGTTGATGTGCTGAACCGGGATATCCAGGTAGGGACAGACATTGTCTGTTTCCGCGAGGACGTCCAGCAGTTCGTCATTCGTTTCATCCGGATAACAGTACAGAACCCGGAGCCAGTCAACACCGTCAATCGCGGCGGCCTTCCGCATCAGCGCGGGAAGGGTGGTGTGGGGATGGTCTTCCGTTCCGTAGCGGGTTGTATCCTGGGCTACCAGGATATGTTCCCGTACGCCGGAACCGGCCAGGGAACTGATTTCCCGGAGAATAGCCTTTTCATCCCGGCTGCGGTAGGGTCCGCGGATCATCGGAATGGCACAGAAGGTGCAGCGGTTGGAACAGCCTTCTCCGATTCGGATATAGGCGGAGTATCCCGGTGTGGTCAGGACCCGGTCATGCTCATAATAGCTGAAGTCATCGGTGCACAGGCAGGGCCGTTCGGATCCGAGCGCCTTTTCAATGGCTGCCGGCAGTTCCGCGTACTGGTTGACGCCGAGCAGGACGTCAATTTCGGGAATATCCTTCAGCAGATCCCCGGAATAGCGCTGGCTCAGACAGCCGGTGACAACCAGGACCCGGCAGCGGCCGGTCTTTTTGTATTCCGCCATATCCAGGATGGTGTTGACAGACTCTTCCTTGGCAGGATCAATAAACCCGCAGGTATTGACCAGCAGGACATCCGCTTCCGCCGGATCACTGGTGATGACAAAGCCCTTTTCCTTCAGCAGGCCAAGCGCTGTTTCCGTATCGACGCGGTTTTTGTTGCAGCCCAGGGAAACGGCTCCGACAGAATAGGCCATGAAACGCCCTTCCTCTCCCATAAACATTGGTGTATACAGATGGAAGTATACCATGTTTCAGGCGGTTTGAAAAGGAATGGACAGGAAAGCGCGACATCAACTATAATGAAGAAACTGAATGAGAAGATGAACGGAGGGACTTCCTTGAAGGATATCTTTCTGCTGGTGGACGGCAACAGCCTCATGCACCGGGCTTTCCACGCCCTGCCGGTGATGGACGCCAACGGCGTGTACACCAATGCGATATACGGTTTTCTGAGCATGCTGCTCAAGGTGATTAAAGAGGAAAACGTACAGTACCTGGCGGTCTGCTTTGATGAGCACGGACCGACCTTCCGCCATACAGTCTATGCGGATTACAAGGCGGGACGGAGGGAAACGCCGCCGGAACTGCGGCAGCAGTTCGGCACCATTCTGTCCCTGCTGGATGATATGGGCATCCGCCGGTTTTCCCTGCAGGGCTGGGAAGCGGACGACCTGCTGGGAACGCTGAGCCTGAAGGGTGCCGCCGCGGGTGCCGCACCCCTGCTGCTGACCGGGGACCGGGACGCCCTGCAGCTGGTAGGAGGCGGCACAGAGCTGATGTTTACCCGGAAGGGAATATCGGAGACAGTCCGCTTTACGCCCTCAAAGGTTTATGAGGAATACGGCTTTACGCCGGAACAGGTGACGGACTGGAAGGGTCTGGCCGGAGATTCCAGCGATAATATTCCCGGCGTACCGGGGGTAGGCGACAAGACCGCCGTGAAGCTGCTGCAGGAATACGGCACACTGGAAAACGTGCTGGAAAACGCGGACAAGGTCAAGGGCAAACTGGGTGAAAAGCTGGTCACCTTTGCCGATCAGGCCCGTTTCAGCAAGGATCTGGCCACGATCCGCCGGGACGCGCCGGTGGAGTTTACCCTTTCTTCCTGCCTGCTTCCGGATCTGAGAAAAGGAATCCCGGCGCTGGAAAAACTGAAGCTGAACAGCATCATCAAACGGCTGGACAGCGGGGAGAACAACGGGGAAGCCGCAGAAAGGAAAGGCCCCGAAGCACTGGCTTTCGAACCGACGGTTCAGCTGGATTCCGCGGAAGGGATCGGTTCCTGGCTGGAGGAGACGAAAACCGCGGGGCCTCTGTGCGTCTATGTATCGGAAACGGCAGTTTCCCTTGCCCGGGAGGGCGGAAAACGCGCGGAAATCAGCCTTGGCGGGGATCTGCTCAGCCCCGGGCTGGATCCGGCGGAAGTGCTGGGCAGCCTGGCAGGAGAGCTGAAAAAGGGAGAAGCGGTGGTTCATAACGGCAAAGCGCTGCTGCACATGCTGGACCGCTGCGGCCTGGAAAAACCGGAAAGCTTCGGCTGGGATACGATGCTGGCGGCTTACCTGCTGAACCCGCAGGAGAAGAGCTACCGGCTGGGCGCCCTGTGCCCGGATCTGCCGGAGGACGCGGGGACGCTGTGTTCCCTGGCCGTATGGCAGAAGGCCCGGGTGGAAGAGGACGGCATGATGCGGCTGATGCGGGAAATTGAACAGCCGCTGAGCTTTGTGCTGTTCCGGATGGAACGCGCCGGGTTTACCGTCAATACGGAATTCCTGCGGGACCTGGGCAGCAAATATACGGCGGAAATTGACGAAAAACGGGAACAGGTGATCGCGGCGGCGGGTCATCCCTTCAACCTGAACAGTACCCAGCAGCTGGGGGAAGTGCTGTTTGAGGAACTGAATCTTCCCCATGGCAAGAAAACTTCCAAGGGTTATTCCACCTCCGTGGAGGTACTGGAAGGGCTGCGCTTTGATGCGCCGGAAATCATAGAGCCCCTGCTGCGCTACCGGCAGCTGACCAAGCTGAACAGCACCTATGTGGAGGGACTGCTGCGGCTGGTGGACGGAAAGGGCAGGGTGCATTCCACCTTTGACCAGACCGCAACCGCCACGGGACGGATCTCCTCCTCGGAACCCAATCTCCAGAATATTCCCGTCCGGACGGAAGAGGGAAAGGAAATCCGGGAAGCTTTCCTTCCCCGGGAGGGATGGGTGCTGCTGGACGCGGACTACAGCCAGATCGAACTGCGGCTGATGGCGCATTTCTCCGGGGATCCGGCGCTGATTGACGCCTTCCGCAAGGGGGAGGATATCCACGCGCGGACAGCCAGCGAGATCTTTGACGTTCCGCCGGAATGGGTCACGCCGGAGCTGCGCAGCCGGGCCAAAGCGGTGAATTTCGGCCTGATCTACGGAATCAGCGGCTTCGGCCTGAGCCGGAATACGGGCGTCAGCCGGAAGGAAGCCGCAGCCTTTATTGAAAAATACTTCCAAACCTATCCGGGCGTAAAACGCTTTATGGATCAGACGGCGTCCGAGGGGGCGGACCGGGGTTATGCCGAAACCCTGATGGGCCGGAGGCGCTACCTGCCGGAGCTGCGTTCCCCCAAGGCACCGATCCGTGAATTCGGCAAGCGCGCGGCGATGAATACGCCTGTCCAGGGAACGGCGGCGGATATCATCAAGCTGGCGATGGTTCGGATCGACCGGGCCCTCCGGGAGGCGGGACTGAAGAGCCGCCTGATCCTGCAGGTACACGATGAACTGCTGCTGGAATGTCCGCCGGAGGAGGCGAAGCAGGCGGCAGCCCTGCTGCGGGAAGCCATGGAGGACGCCATTGAGCTGCAGGTTCCGCTGGTGGCGGAAGTGCATCAGGGACAGAACTGGGCTTGCGCAAAATGAGCTGAAACCGTTGAAACGATTGACATTTTAAGGTAAAGATGATACATTGTGTTCCGTTCCCGGGAGAGTCCCGGAGAGTGAGGAAGGAGACGCAGGAAAATGCTTGAGTTTAAATTTGACACCCAGCTGCTGATTGAGGGAAAAGATCTGGACGAGGACGCGATCAACGATTATTTCACCAGCCATTTCAAGGGCGACTGCCTGCTGGCTGTCGGCGATGACGAGCTGATCAAGATTCATTTCCATACCAATGAGCCCTGGCAGGTGCTGGAATACTGCGCCAGCCTCGGGGAAATCTACGACATCGTCGTGGAAAACATGGAACGGCAGGAGCAGGGACTGAAAGGATAATTAAGAATTCAGAATTCAGAATTAAGAATTAAGAATTATAGATACTGCAAAACAAAAGGTGTTCCGGTGAAAACCGGGACACTTTTTATTATTTCGGGCAGTTTTCAGGGATGCATTGTTTTTGTCTTTCCTTTGTACATCGATTGTTTTTTTAATGTTTCATAGAGTATACTGTTAGCACATTAAAGCAAATACCCCATACGCTAAGGAGGAAAAATCACATGAAGAAACTGCTTGCACTGCTTCTGGCAGCTATGCTGCTGGTACCCGCGTTTGCGATGGCGGATAACGTTGTCCGTATCGGCGTTTTTGAGCCTTCCACCGGTGATAACGGCGCCGGCGGAAAGCAGGAGATTCTTGGTATTGAATATGCCAACAGTCTCGCGCCTACCGTCACCATCGGCGGTGAGGAATACACCGTGGAACTGGTGATCGAGGATAACCAGTCCCTGACGGACAAGGCCATCTCCGCTGCCCAGTCCCTGGTCAGCAAGGATGTGTCCGTGGTGCTGGGCTCCTACGGCTCCGGCGTGTCCATGGCCGGCGGCGACGTGTTCGCTGAAGCGGGCGTTCCCGCCATCGGCGTCAGCTGCACCAACCCCAACGTAACCCTGCTGTGCGATTACTACTGGCGCATCTGCTTCCTGGATCCCTTCCAGGGCACCGTCATGGCGAACTTCGCCAAGGAACTCGGCGCCACCAAGGCGTACGTGCTGACCATGCTGGGTGAAGACTACGGCGTGGGCCTGGGCAAGTACTTCGTGGAAGCTTTCAAGGGCCTGGGCGGCGAAGTGATGGAAGAGAACTTCACCGAAGGCACCAGCGACTTCGCGGCTTACATCAACAACGCGGTGTCCAACGGCTGCGATGTGGTGTTCGCTCCCTGCGCCACCACCTACGCGGCGCTGATCATCGACCAGGCTGCGGCCCAGGGAATCAGCTTCCCGATCCTGGCCGGCGATACCTGGGAGAACAGCGCGATCCTGAATGCTGCCAAGGGCAAGGACATCAAGGTTTACTGCTCCACCTTCTTTGATGAGAACGATGACGCGGCTGCGGCTGCCGAATTCGTTTCCGGCTTCAAGGCCTGGCTGAACGCGGACAGCGGCAAGCTGACGAACAACGGCGGCAATGACATCGTTGCTGCGGTTTCCGCCCTGGGCTTCGACGCTTACAACGTCGCGCTGGCGGCCATCAAGGCTGCTGACAGCGCGGACGCCGCGGCGATCGTGGAAGCGCTCCCCGGCGTGACCTATGAAGGTGTGACCGGCGCCATCGCTTTCGATGACGTGGGCGACGCGAAGAAGGATATGGCTTACATCAAGTTCGCCAATCCCGAGACCGGCGCTTTCGATTTCGTCAAGACCCAGAAGGTCGGCGAATAATGCGTTGACTCCGCGGAGGCTGCCGCAACCGGCGGCAGCCTCCCTTTTCTTTATTCCCTCATGAAAGGGCTGAACTTATGTTTGACACGCTGCTCCCTTATCTGCTGGCCGGTATTTCCGTCGGCGGACAGTACGCGCTGATCGCCGTGGGGTATACCCTGGTATACGGCATTCTGCGCCTGATCAACTTCGCCCACGGAGATATCTTCACGGCAGCCGGATTCTTTATGGTTTACCTGGTTGCATCCGTGCCCCTTCCGCTGGCGATCCCGCTGGTGATCATCCTGACGGTGGTGCTGGGATTTGCCGTGGAACGCGTGGCCTACAAGCCGCTGCGCTCCTCACCGAGAATGTCCATCATGATTTCCGCCATCGGCGTCAGCTACCTGCTGCAGAATCTGATGTGGTATATCACCGGCGGCCTGGCCAAGCAGTATCCTGTACTGCCGGGCCTGTCCCAGACGATCCAGATCGGTTCCGCCACCACCAAGCTGGTGACCATCGTTACCCCTGTGCTGACCATCGCGCTGGTGGTCGCGCTGGTGATGCTGATCAACCATACCAAGATCGGCATGGCCATGCGGGCGGTGTCTGTGGATTTTGAAACCAGCCAGCTGATGGGTATTAAAATCAATAACGTGATTTCCGTGACCTTCATCATCGGCTCCGCCATGGCGGCGATCGGCTCCCTGCTGTATTTCACCAACTACACGGCCGTCACGCCTACCGTCGGTGCCATGCCCGGCCTGAAGGCTTTTGTGGCGGCGGTGTTCGGCGGAATCGGCTCCATTCCCGGAGCAATGATCGGCGCGCTGATCATCGGTATCTGTGAAAACCTGATCAAGGCAGCCGGCTGGACGGCCTTCTCGGACGCATTCACGTTTGCGCTGCTGATTGTTGTGCTGCTGTTCCGGCCGACCGGCCTGTTCGGCGAAAAGACCACGGACAAGGTGTGAGGTGATGAACATGAAAAAAGGAAACAAACGGCTCATCATTTCCCTGGTCATCGTGGCCCTGCTGTACGCGGGCGGCTGCCTGATCGAGCAGACGGCGGGAACCAAGTCCATGGTGGTCACGGTGCTGCAGAAGGGCGCGGTATACGCCCTGATCGCGGTGTCCATGAACCTGCTGAACGGCTTTACAGGCCTGTTTTCTCTGGGCCAGGCGGGCTTTATGCTCGTGGGCGCCTACAGCTACGCGATCCTGACGATCCCCATGGCCAAGCGCGCGGCGGTTTATCAGTACTATAACGGCGGCTGGGTACAGTTCACCGTCGGATTCCTTCCCGCCCTGCTGGTGGCCGGCGTGATCGCCGCGCTTTTCGCCGCGCTGATCGGTATGCCGGTACTGCGGCTGAAGGGAGACTACCTGGCGATCGCCACGCTGGGCTTCGCGGAGATTATCCGTGCCATTGTGCAGTGGGACACCATCGGACCGCTGACCAACGGTTCAAACCTGCTGAAAACCTACCCGACGCTGAAGAACATCATGCCGGGCAATACGGTTCTGTTCACGTTCATTGTTGTCGGCGTCTGTATCGGCCTGATTCTTCTGCTGATCAACTCCACCTACGGCCGGGCCTTCAAGGCCATCCGGGATGACGAGGTGGCGGCGGAAGCGATGGGGATCAACCTGTTCCACCACAAGCAGATGGCCTTTGTCATCAGCAGCTTCTTTGCCGGCATCGGCGGCGCGCTGCTGGCCATGTACCAGGGCTCCCTGCAGGCGAACAGCTTCAAGAGCTCCATGACCTATGAAATCCTGCTGATCGTGGTCATCGGCGGCATGGGTTCCGTATCCGGCAGCATCCTGGCCTCCTTCCTGTTCATTGCGTGCAGTGAATGGTGGCTGCGTTTCCTGGACGCTGAAACCGTGCTGGGGAACTTCAAGGTGCCGCTGCTGGCGCCGGGCTTCCGGATGGTAGTGTTCTCCGTAGTCATCATGGTGGTGGTGCTGTTCTTCCGTAAGGGCATCATGGGCGACCGGGAACTCTGGGAGCTGGGCTCCCGCCGGGCCGCGAAAGGAGGCAGGAAATAATCATGAGTGAAGCAAAAGCGAATGTGCCTGTTCTCCGGCTTGAAAACATCACCATGCAGTTCGGCGGCGTGGTGGCCATCAACAACCTGTCGCTGGAAGTGAACCAGGGCGAGATCGTCGCGCTGATCGGCCCGAACGGCGCCGGAAAGACTACCGCGTTCAACTGTGTGACCGGTGTGTATGAACCCACCAACGGTATCGTGGAATTCCACGGAAAGCCGATCGTGGTGAACCATCCCCAGGGAAAAATGATCAAGCAGTACGGCGGAATCAACGGGGACCTGTATAAGGACCGGAAACCCGTTGTGCATACGCCGGACAGAATTACCCATATGGGCATTGCCCGGACCTTCCAGAATATCCGCCTGTTCAAGAGCCAGACGGCCTTTGAGAACGTGCTCATCGGCACCCACCTGCGCCGGACCAGCAATTTCCTGACCGCCACCCTTCGCCTGAACATGAAGGAAGAGAAGGCGATGCGGGAGAAGGCCATGAACCTGCTGGAGATCGTCGGCCTGGCCGACGTGGCGAACGAACTGGCCACGTCCCTGCCTTACGGCAAACAGCGCCGGCTGGAGATTGCCCGCGCCCTGGCGACGGATCCGACCCTGTTGCTGCTGGATGAGCCGGCGGCCGGTATGAATCCCCAGGAAACGGACGAGCTGGGCGAATTCATCGTGGATATCAAGAACAAGTTCAATCTCACGGTCTTCATGATCGAGCATCATATGAACCTGGTCATGGATATCTCGGACCGGATCTACGTGCTGGACTTCGGTAAGCAGATCGCTGAAGGAACCCCGGAGGAGATCCAGAAAAACCCGGTCGTCATCGCGGCCTATCTGGGGGTGGATGAAGAATGAGCCTGCTGAAAGTAACGGACCTGGTGGTTTCCTACGGCGGTATTGAAGCCCTGAAGGGAATCTCCTTTGAGGTGGAACAGGGACAGATTGTGACCCTGATCGGCGCCAACGGTGCCGGAAAGAGCACAACGCTGCGGACCATCTCCGGCCTGGTACCGCCCAAGGACGGCCGGATCTATTTCGAAGGCCGGGATATCACCGACCTGAACACCCAGAAGATCGTGGAAACCGGTATCGCCATGGTGCCGGAAGGCCGCCGGGTGTTTGCAAATCTGTCCGTGCTGGAAAACCTCCGGATCGGCGCCTACCTGCGGAAGGATAAGGAAGCCATCGAAGAGGATATCAACTATGTTTACGATCTTTTCCCCCGGCTGAAGGAGCGTTCCTGGCAGCTGGCGGGTACGCTTTCCGGCGGCGAACAGCAGATGCTGGCCGTGGGCCGGGCGGTGATGACCCGGCCGAAGCTGATCATGATGGATGAGCCCAGCCTGGGCCTGGCGCCTCTGGTGGTCAAGGATATCTTCAAGATTATCCAGACCCTCAAGGAAACCGGCATGACGGTGCTTCTGATTGAACAGAATGCCAACGCCGCCCTCCATGCCTGCGATTACGCCTACGTGATGGAGACCGGCCGGATCACCACCAGCGGTACCGGTGACGAGCTGCTGGCCAGTGAGACGATTCAGGAAGCCTATCTGGGAAAAACAAGCAAAAAGTGATGCACAGGGCGGTTCCCGGCGGAGCCGCCCTTGCTTTTTACCCCTGCGGCGGCTATACTGTGAACACTGACTTTTGACGGGAGAGATGAGGATATGAGCAGACTGGGAGACCTGATCCGGACAGAACGGATCCGTCAGAAACTGACGCCGAAACAGGTGGCGAAGAAGTGCGGCGTCAGCGAGAGCTATCTCCTGGCTGTAGAGGCCGGCACGCGGATTATCGCGGATGACCAGGCCAGGCGGATCCTGAAAAGCATCGGCCTGAAACAGCAGAACGAAGCGGAATTTACCATGGACGATATTGCCGCGACAGTAGACCTGGCGCAGGTGCAGCCCCGGATGGCGGCGGCTGTGCAGGCAAAGAAGCCTGTAAAGAAGGAAGCGGAGCTGGCGGCTTCCACGGAGGATGACGAAGGGGTTGCCGGCAGCGTCTGGCTGGACGCGCTGCAGAGCGTATTGAAGCGGGTGCCGGTGATGAACGCGGTGATGAAGCCGGTCAGCTATCAGCTGGTACCGGTGGAAAACGGCCGGATTGAGGGCGCCAACCCGGACAAGGTGTTCTTCTATCTGGCGCCGGATGACAGCATGCGGGGGTTCCGGATCCACAAGGGCGATATCGTGCTGACGGTACCGGCGAACAGTCCGGTGGACGGGGCTATTATGCTTATGACTTACAATGAGCACCGTTACCTGCGCAAGATCAAGCTCCTGGATGACCGGAATGTCCTGCTCCAGTCCTATGACCGGCAGTATGAGGCGGAAACCGTACCGATCAATGAGATCGGATTCATCGCGAGATGCGTCAAGGTGACATTTGAGCTGACATAAATTCAGAATTCAGAATTATGAATTCAGAATTAATAGTTACTGCAAAAGGGATCTCCTGTAAGTGGAGATCCCTTTTGTAGTAGGCACTATATCATTGTGCATTATGCATTGTGCATTGTGCATTGAAAATCTGAAATTTCATTTCAGATTTTCTTCGCTTCCATATAGAACCGCTTTTCGTCCGCTTCGCCCATGGAGAAGGTTTTCCGCGGCAGGACGCCCAGCTTTTCCACATCCCTGAAGAAGCTATGCTTGTCGATGTCCGGCAGCAGGAAGCCGACGGTTTCCGGTTTCGCAGCCAGTGCCCGCAGGGAGCCTTCGCCGTGGATGAAGTCGATGCCCGCTTCCGGATGCTTCGCAAGGAAGGCGTCCAGAAACTTCTGGATGGTTTCGCAGGGAATGGCGCCTTCCGGATTCAGCACGGCCACGGTTTCCTCTCCGTCCGCGGAGACCACCGTGAAGCGATGGTCGGAACCGTCCGCCGCCAGGCTCATGCCCTTCGCTTCGGCATAGGCTTTCCAGTCCGCCATCACCGCGGAGCGGGTGGTGCCGGTCAGGATCCGGTAGATGGGCTCAAACAGGAGCGCCTCATCGTGAATGTTGACGATTTCGCACAGGGCGAAACGGGCAGGATGGTTTTCGCGTTCCGCTTCGGACAGGCCTTCACGGATCTCATTCCAGTAGGCTTTGGCGGTGGCGAGGCTGTGGTTGCCGTCACCCACGGCCAGCAGCAGCGGATGTTCGCCTTTCGTATCCATCAGGGCGTTCAGGCTCCTGTCCACCTGCGCCAGCTCTTCGGCGCTGTCGACAGCCCAGCCGGCCAGGTGGCCGCCGTTCATCATCAGGTCAAAATCATAAACCTTCCGCAGGGCAGCTTTGTCCGCCTGCAGAGGCTCCAGCACCGTACGGTCCGGATCGTCGATCAGGATCATGATATGGGTCAGTTCCACAGGCGCGCCCCGGCGGATTTTCAACCGCGGGGGAAGCCGGTCGGTGATCGTCTGCTCGGTCGGGCGGATCAGCGGCAGGGAACCTTTTTCAAAGGAATATTGCTCCAGGTCCACGGCGCAGACCAGACCCAGGCGGGTTCCGGAGGCGATGGTCCGTTCGCACAGGATAAAACCGGGATTCACAGCGGGAGTCAGCAGGCCCTGGGCCAGGTAGTCCGCCATGGTGCTGTGGATCTGCGGGATCAGGGATTCACTGTTCTTCAGGTTGTATTCCGGCAGGATCAGCCGGATGGCGGAAGGCGCGTCCCCGGCAACGGCAAAAGCCTTTTCCCAGTATTCCGGTTCAGAGGTGTACTGGTCGCAGGCGATGCAGGCCCAGGTTTCCGGTTTGACGCCGGCGGCCGGAAGCAGGATCTGTGCGGGACGGATTCCGATTCGTTCAAAGGACATGGTCTTCTTCCTTTCAGGTCAGAATGTTATCAGACAGTCCGTATTATACTGTAATGGATGATATCACAGATGCTTTTACTTTGTTTTCATTTAAAATGCGGCTGCCGGATGGCAGCCGCAGGGATATCAGAAGGGATTACTGGATGGAATCCGCAGCCTGTTGGCCGGCGATCCGGCCGAAGACCACGAAGTCTGCCACAGCGTTGCCGCCCAGGCGGTTTCCGCCATGCACGCCGCCGGTGACTTCGCCCGCGGCGAAGAGGCCGGGGATGATCTGGCCTTCGGTGTTCAGCACATGGGTCTGGGAATCAATCTTCAGACCGCCCATCGTGTGATGGATGCCGGCAGTTACCTTCACCGCGTAGAAGGGAGCGGTGTCCAGGGGATTGGCGAAACTGGTGCGGCCGAAGTCAGGATCATTCTTCTCCGCGACATAGCCGTTCCACTTTTCCATGGTCGCGGCAAAGGCGTCGGCGGGGATGCCGAGCTCCTTGGCCAGGGCTTCATAGGAATCGCCCTGCAGCATCAGGCCGCGTTTGATGTAGCCCTGGATGACGGAGGATGCGTCCACCATCTTCTGGTCCACAACCAGCCAGCTGAAGGAATCGGGCTGGGCGATTTCAGCGGCGGACACCACGTCGCGGGTGCCGACTTCATCAATGAAGCGTTCGCCGTTGGCGTTCACCAGGATCGCGCCGTCGCCCCGCAGGCCTTCGGTGATCAGGGAAGCGGTATCCGCCTGCACGGTCGGGTGAATCTGGATCTGCTCCATGTCCACGGTGGCGGCGCCGATTTCGGTGGCCATCAGGATACCCTGGCCCTGGATACCGGCAGCGTTGGTGGTCATGAAACCGGCCAGGTCAGGCTTGTACTGCACCACCATGTCCAGGTTGGCGCCGAAACCGCCGGTGGCCAGGATGACAGCCTTCGCGTTAACGGTCACTTTGTTGCCGTTCTTGCCCTTTGCCTCAACGCCGATGACAGCGCCGGCTTCGTTGGTCAGCAGCTTTTCTGCGGTCACGTCGGTGAGCAGCGCCAGGTTGTCCCGGCTCTGGCAGGCAGCCTCCAGCAGCGGCACGGTATAGGCGCCGACGGAGACGGTCTTGCCTTCTTCATTGACGGGGCGGTGAATCCGCTTGACGGAAGCGCCGCCGAAGGCAGCCACGTTGTTCAGATGAATACCGATGGAATCCAGGTACTCAATGGCAGCGGCGCTGTTGTTTACCAGCGTGTTAACCAGCTCCGGATCGTTCAGGCCCTTGCCGCCGATCAGGGTATCCAGGGCAAAGAGCTCGGTGGAATCAAAGTATCCTTCCGGATTGGCCTGCCAGGCTTCCCACTGTTCCTTGACGGTGGCGGCCAGAGCGGTGATCGCTTCGTTGTCGGCATAGCCTTCCGCGGCTTTCAGGGTCTTTTCGACGCCGGCGCTTTCGTCAAAGGTGTTGGCGTCCTGATAGACGGTCTTGGCGGCGTTCATACCGCCGGTGGATTTGACGGAGTTGCCGCCCACGGCGGGCTGGCTTTCCAGGATGAGCACGCTCTTTCCCGCGTCAGAAGCGGTCAGGGCGGCGGTCATGCCGGCGCCGCCGGCACCGATGATGACCACGTCGGTGTCAATGGTCAGGTCAACGGATTCTTCCCCGGCCATTTCACGCATGTAGTCGTCCGGATTCACACCGGCGTTGGTCAGCGCGTCGCGCATGGCCTGAATGACGGCGGCCCGGGTAATACCGGCAAAGGTGGCACCGGTGTAGGTGTCCACAATTCCGTTGTATTCCACGAAGGCCAGGGGCCATTCGTTGATGATTTTGGAACCGATGCCTTCGGTTTCACCGGGGCCTTCGATTGCCACTTCCTTGATGTCGGCACCGTCCAGGGTGACGGTAACGGTGATGTCTCCGCCGAAACCCTGAACCGTAGCGGTTCCGGTGGTTTCGGTGGCGGTTTCAGCCATGACAGACGCGCAGCTCAAAATCATGGCCAGCGCGGTCAGCAGGGCCAGCAGTTTTTTCATCATGAAATTATCCTCCTTTTCACAGGTACACTGTAAAATAATTCAATACAATAATTATACAAATCTAACAAGGCGGGGTCAAGATGATCCCGCCTGAAAACCTTGGATACAATCAGTCGCAGGTGTAGCCCGGCCGGATATACAGTTCCTCTCCGGCCGGAGCAATTTTGGCGTCCCAGACCCGGTCTTTCCAGTCTGCCTGGGGAATTTCCCGGATGGTGACGGAAACGCTGGACAGATTGCAACCCAGGGTGGCCGCGATATCCTCCGCAATTTTTGCCGCGCATTTTTGCTTTACTTCTTCTGTTCTTCCGGGGAAGCAATTGATTTCAACATGGGGCATGGCTGATTTCCTCCTTTTTCAGGCCGTTTACAGGGGCATCTCCTTTTCCACATGAGCCAGTTCGCTGATTTCCAGGAGCCTGTCTCCGCTGAAGGTCATTTCCATCAGACAGGGCATCCGGTTGACGATCCGGAGAAAGTCCTGCAGGCCGAAGTCCGGACGGTAATGATTCAGGATGGTGCTGAGGGCGGTTCCGTGGGTGCCGATCACCACTGTCTGACCGGCATAGTCCCGCAGGATGTCCCGCAGGGCCTCCATGTTCCGGGCCTGTACGGAGCCCAGGCTTTCGCCGTTTTCTTCCGCCCAGGAAAAATCAGCCCAGCGCTTTTCCAGGGAGCCGGAAGTGAAATCTCCGCATTTCCGCTCCCGGAGGCGTTCGTCCGTCCGGATGTCCATGCCCCGAAGCTCCGCCGCGGGACGGATGGTATCCATGCTCCGCCGGTAAGGGCTGCTCAGGAAAGCGTCAATCTTCCGGTCCCGCAGGGTTTCCGCGACGATTTTCCGGTCTTCCAGGCCGGCTTCGGTCAGGGGGCGGTTCCGGTCATCGCTGCCGTAAACCGCCTGTGCGTGCCGGACGAAGATCACCGAAGTGTGACAGGGGGAGGATGTTTCTGTTGTCACACTGTTCGCCGCAGCTGCGGCGCCGGTTCTGTAATATCCCCTGTAAAACACGGACCCCCTCGGTTTCAGCGGGATCAGCACGATATTGATGATATCCGAGGACGCGATGATCGCATTGCTCCAGGCAATATACCGGAGATACGGCCGGAAGGCCCCGGTGTCCGGTAGCAGGAGGGCAGCCGGAACAAGGGTAAGCATCAGAAGAGGAAGGGACATGTACAGGAAAAACCGCCCTTTGGACATTTCAGCGTTGGGATTCATCCAGAAAAAGAGTCCGGAATGGGAGAGATAAATATCCCCAAGCCGATAAACGACCAGGATGTGCAGCAACTCGTGCACCAGGAAGACCAGCACAAAAATCGGGAGCCGAACCGGATAACAGACGCCCCTCATTCCGCCCGTAACAAAGAGCAGAACGGTCAGAAGCGCCATCAGACCGTAGGCAAAAACCATATAGTGCTTCCGGAACCAGTCGTTCCGGATAAACGGACGGTATTGGCTGTGATCGATTTCCGGCTGCGGCACGGTTTGTACCCAACGGATCATATTACCCTGCACTCCTTTGTTTACAGCTTCAGATCTCCGTCCTTGACCCAGCCGGCTTTCCGTACGAAGGCGTGAATCACAAGCGAAAGAACGGCGGGAAGCACCAGGCTGATCAGCACCAGGCCCAGCCAGTCCGTTCCGGTAATGGCGGCTTTGGTGCCGGCGGCTACATCGTTCAGCCAGCCGGTGTAAACGCCCAGCGGGCCGACCAGACCGCAGGTGCCCATACCGGAGGAGATGGCGGTACCGTTCATTTCCATCCGGAACACGCAGGTCGCGATGGGGCCGGTGATGGCGGAGGCCAGGGTGGGAGCGATCCAGACCCTGGGATTTTTAATGATGTTCGGCATCTGGAGCATGGAAGTGCCAAGCCCCTGGGAAACCAGGCCGCCGACCTTGTTTTCCCTGAAGGAGATGACCGCGAAGCCGATCATCTGCGCGCAGCAGCCGGCCACCGCGGCGCCGCCGGCCAGACCGGTCAGTCCCAGCGCGGCACAGATGGCAGCGGAGGAAATGGGCAGGGTCAGCGCCACGCCCACGATCACAGAGACGAGAATGCCCATCAGGAGCGGCTGGAGTTCGGTTGCCCATTTGATCAGGTTACCGACAGCCGAGGCAGCGCTGCCCAGCGGCGGAGCGATCAGCCAGGACAGGAACATACCGACGCCGATGGTGACAAGGGGAGTCACCAGAATATCGATCTTCGTTTCCTTGGAGACAGCCTTGCCGAACTCCGCGGCGATGATCGCGATAAAGAGCACGGCCAGCGGTCCGCCCGCGCCGCCCAGCGCGTTGGCCGCGAAACCGACGGTGGTCATGGAGAAAAGAACCAGCGGGGGACACTGCAGCGCGTAGCCGATGGCGATGGCCATAGCCGGTCCGCTCATGGCGGAGGCCATACCGCCGACGGTATAGTCCACACCGCCGATGGTGGCGATGGTTTTGGTCAGGAAGCCGATGTGCAGCTGTGAGCCGAAGGTGTTGATGATGGTGCCGATCAGCAGGGAGCAGAACAGGCCCTGCGCCATGGCGCCCAGTGCGTCAATGCCGTAGCGCTTCAGGGAAATTTCGATGTTTTTCCGCTTCAGAAAGTTCTTCATGGTTCCTCCGGGATACGCAAGGTATCCAAAGTGTATTTCAAGCAGCAATTATATACCTTTCCGGAAGGTTCCTTCCAGTATTTTTATCGTATATTACAGGGAAAATCTGTCCCGGATCATCCCGGCCGTTTCCTCCGGCGTCAGGTTGGTGTTGTCAATCCGCATATAGTTTTTAAAGGGCAGCTCTCCCTCGCGGCTGACAAGGCGGTACCGGTCTTCCCGCAGCAGACGCTGCTCTGACGCGGCAAGGTCCCGCTTGGACGCTTTGTTCCGCAGCCGGTTTTCCGTTTTATTCCGTTCCAGCCGGACTGCACGATCGGCAACTAATTCCACATAATACACATTTCCGCCGGTAAATTCGAAGCGTTCTGCCACTGAACGGATATAATCCCAGTCTTCCTGCATATCAAAGGCCCACATGTAGGTAAAAATCATTCCCCGGTGATTGGTTTTCAGAAACTCCTCAAAAATCACATTCCGGAGCCGGTCGACTGTGGGTCCTGTATAGTCCCCGAAGATCTCCAGCACGGGTTCTATCATCATGTGATTATGAAACAGCCTGAAATCCGTGATTTTCATCAGTTCCTGTCCAACCGTCATTTTGCCGACAGCGCCGCTGCCGATCAGGATAACCAGATCCATATGCATAACCCTCCTTCAGATATAAAAAGAACCGCCCCCTGCAAAGAGGAGCGATTCTGATCAACGGAATACCGGGGTTCCGGAACCTACTCTTCCCTGCGGGCTGCATACAGGCATGCGTCATGACTGTCATGCATCATGTTCATATGCATGATACGCTCCATGGATGAATGCCTGACTGCGGGGCGGCTCACGGGAAAGCTCCTTTCCGGACAGGATCAGACAGATTTCCAACCGGGGGAAATCTGTTCCTGCGATGGGTTTTATTTTTCCGCTCGGATCACAACATTGGCAAACCAGGATCCCCGGCGCGGAAGCAGGTCCGCTTCCTCACCTTCGGCGATGCCTTCATAGCTGACCGTATCCGAAACCTTTGAGAAATACCGGCTGTGAGTGGCCAGCACATCCTGCCGCACCAGGTTTTTCAGGGTGTCCTGTGCGTTCATGGATTTCAGGATTTCCTCCACTTCACGGTATCCGGCACTTTCCGGATCCAGATATGAGCTGGCGTGAATCAGGGGAGCGCCCTTTTTCAGCACGCGCGCGGATTCCGCGACGCCGGCTTCAAACAGAGAACCCATGTTCATATAGCCGACAAATGTGCTGACCATGTCCACACTGCCGGGTTTAAACGGAAGATTTGTGGCATCGCAGGCTACATAGCTGACCTTCAGATTCCGGGCTTTTTCCGCGAACTTCAGCCGGTCATACATCAGCACGGTGAAACTCAGGTCGGAGGAAATAATATGCACGTCCGGACCGGCCGTTTCGATCAGCTTCGAGAGCAGCAAGCCCCGGCCGGAGGCAATGTCCAGCAGGAAACCCTGTTTCAGCCTGCCGGTTTCGGCAGTAACGTCCTCCAGGAATTTAGCCTGGATTTTCCGCTGGTTTTCTGTTTTCCGCTCATCCAGGGCTTTGTCCAGTTCCTCATAGCTCATGTCCTGGTAATAATCGCTCCAGGTGTTGCTGTCTGCCTGTTCTTCGCTGCCCATATGCAGCACGCCTTTCCGGACGGGATACCGGTGGCCTTCTTCACATTCAATATAACCTTCGGTAATCTCTTCATTTTCAGTTTCAGCGGGAAAGAGGGAAAAACTCTTTTTACAGCAGGGGCAGGAAAGCAGGGGCAGGATCTCCTGATACATGCGGGGTCACACCTTTCCTACATTTTCGCGGTGGTGAGAATCATATCCGGAAGGATTTCACGGAAACCCTTCTCATACCTGATTTTATCTTCTTCGGACCGTCCAACCAGGGCTGAACCGGTGGCGGAGTTGTCCGAAACCACCAGAAGCGCCGCGCTGTCCACCTCCAGCAGGTCAGCCATCAGGTAAAAGGAGGCGGTTTCCATCTCGATCAGGTCCGTATCAAAGGCTTTGATTTCCTCCAGGTGGGAGTATTCCAGCGCAATGGAAGGGGTACAGAAAACAGAGGCTTTCCGGATCTCATACCCTTTTGCCCGGCCGGCTTCGATCACGCGGTCGACAAAGCGGATGTCTGCCGGTTCAATCCGCTCGAAAGGGACATAGTCCCGGATGGATTCCTTCAGATAGGTATGGGCGAATCCGCCGGCGACGGAACAGGACGGAGTGCAGATGTCTCCCGGAACATAACCGGGTTTCAGCGCGCCGACCGCGCCGATGAAGATCATTTTCCGGAATTTCAGCTCCGCGCAGATCGCGATATGATCAATCAGGTTGGAATCCGAGGACGCAATTTTGATCCAGGCGATTTTCAGCCCGTCCTTTTCCACCAGGTATCCGGCGATATAGGCACCTTCCTTCAGGGTGGTGACTTTGCAGGATTCATCCATTTTCAGTTTGTACGGGGTATAGCTGGGCGCGACGACCAGCGCGTCATATTCCGTATCCGGATCCAGGCCGAAGGCGTGGGTTGTCATCCGGTCGGAATTGTAGCGGTGGATCTGTTCCAGAATACGAATCATTTTATCTTTCATAAGCAATGGTTTCCTTTAAGGACATTTTCCGCAAAGCGGAGAAAACGCATGACGTTTGTCAAAGAGTATATCAGAGCGGAACGCCGGGGAAAAGAAGCCGCAGGTAAAAATTCTGTAAACGATTATCAGCCTGGAAAGGCGGTTTATGCTTTTTTACCGCAGTCAAAGAGGATCAGCGGAACCAGCACCTCGTCCTCCGTGACGCTGGCGTGCATGGAAACCCACCATTTTTCCGGCGGTTTCTTGAACCAGAGGGTCTTCGGGCCTGTGGCCAGCGCCAGGTAATCTCCCAGCATGCTTCTGAACAGCGGATGGGGTTTACCGGTGCCGAACAGCTGCCTTTCAATCACTTCTTCCATAGGCAGCAGCAGGTAGCAGTCTCCGAGCAGGCGGTTGAACTCTTTTTCAAAGAACGCCTTTTTTTCTTCCCGGACAAAGAAATTGAGCGCGCGGGGTTCCAGGGAGGGCAGGCGGATGAGGCAGTCGGCCAGCTCGGGATAGTCCTGCCAGAGGATGTGATCCGTGTCGATATGCCCGTGGTCAGCGGTGACGATGACCAGGGTATCCTCCAGTTCGCCGGTAAGCTTCCGGACGGTGTTCTCCATTTCCACCAGGGCTTCATGCACCGGGACGGAGGCGCAGCCGCTGCTGTGTAGCAGTCCGTCCGGCTCGTCCCAGTAGGCAAAGATGTATTTCCGGTCCGGTTCGTCGCAGAGGGCTTTGATCCGGCGGCAAAATTCCCCGATGTTTCCGGGGGCAGGATCGTCATAGGGCGTGAGCATGCAGGCTTTGGTTCCGGCCCGGTTCAGTTTGTCCACGACGCTTTCATAGGGTGTGAAGGTCTGCGGGACGTTATAAGGCGCCGCCGGTTCCTCTGTTCCCTGAAGCCGGTTGAAAAAGACGGTCACGTTTTTGTCAATCTGGGGATAATAGCAGTCCCAGCCGAGCCAGCAGTGTTCGCAGGGCTGCAGTCCGGAACGCAGGGAGGTGGTGGCCGCGACGGTGGTGGAAAGGAATACGGACTGGTAAATGCCCGCCAGATGGGAACGGAAAGCCCCGTCCGGCTGCAGGTGCCGCTCCAGAATTTTTTTCCCCATTCCGTCCAGGATCAGGAGGACAATGTTCCGGTAATCCTTTTCCAGGTACGGATCCAGCAGGGGGAGCGAATCCCCGGCGGGAGCCGCGCCGAATTTCCGGAGAATGGAGTTGGGGAGGTTGGCGGAACAGTTTTTGTAGTCCGGCCAGATCAGCTTGTTCATGGCTGCTTCTCCTTAAGCCTGTATTTTCCTGGTCTGCAGCGGGAGATCGTTCCGCTGGTTTTTGACCGCAATCTGGTAATCGTCTTCATAGATGACTTCCCCCGGAAGCTCGTTGCATTCCGTAAGATACAGCGCCAGTCCGTATTTTGCCGCCATATCGCGGTAAAAAGTCAGCTGTTCGTATATCCGGTTTCCGGCCTCGGTATCCTTGAACCAGGTGATGGCGCCTTCCGGATTTCCCTGTTCATAGAAGGGCGGAACGGGAAGGATCTCCTCAAAATACCGGCGGTTTTTCCAGTAATCCGCTGTTTCCGCTTCCGACAGGATTCCGTCGTCTACCAGTCTCCAGACGGCGGTGAAGATTCCTCGGGGCTGTTGGGTCAGGTAGGCGTTGTCCGCGGTGTGTACACGGTAATACCTCATAGGCTTGTCCTCCTTATGATAATATAAAAGCCGCTTATCCTGCAAAGATAAGCGGCGGATGAACGGAATAATGATCCGGAGGTCTACGCTTTCCTGCAGTTCAGAGTTGGATATACGAAATGAAAACCATGCATGGTATCCAGGTGCAGTGCATGGTGCAGCATATCAGAATATCCGACGATATTGCAGGTCATGGGCAGGCTCCTTTCCGGAAATATTGAGCAGATTATATACCCGCGGAGAACGTCTGTCAATTAAAGTATTAAAGAATGAAAGAAAACAGAAAACCGCCCGGCGGGCGTTCTGCCTGCCGGGCGGTGAAAAAGGCTGTTATCGGATCAGGCCTGACCCTTTTCCAGAGCCAGGGTCCGGGTGGTCAGATCGCAGACTTCGGAGGGTCCGAAGTACTGGATCGCGCCGGGATAGGTGAAGGAGGTCTTCACAGCCCACTCTTCACGGTGCGCCGCGAAGAACTTGAAGGGAGCGCCGTCCAGTTCCACCAGGGCTTTGCGGATGACGGGCTTGTCCTCGCCGTTGCGGCGTTCCATGTTCATCATCTTGGTGATGGGCATACCGCCGGCCACCCACTCTTCAGCGGGCTTGGAGATGTTGGAAACCTTGGACAGGTATCCGGTGTAGCCGTACTGGATCAGCATGAAGGCGTTGTAACCCAGGGAGTAGCAGTAGTCCGCGTCGAAGTTGGAGGGGAAAGCGCACCGTCCTTCGTAACCGAAGAAGTGATGCTGTGCGCCGAACTTGCCCTTGTAGGTGCCGGCAGCCTTTCTCTTCGCCAGCTCGTTCTTCACCATTTCGGAGAAGAGCTTCTCGGACTCGATCAGGGAAACCTGAACATTGCCGTGGGGATCACGTTCCAGGAACAGCTGCTGCTGCACAAACTGGGGCAGGATTTCGAACACCGCGAAGGATTCAGCGGAAAGGCCCTTCTTGATGAACTCGTACTTGGCGCTCCAGTCGGGAAGCGCGTTGAACTCTTCCGTCTTTTTGCCGGCCAGCAGTTCGTTGATTTCAGCGATCAGCTTGGAGAATTCGGGAACGAATTCCACGATACCTTCGGGGATGATGGCCACGCCGAAGTTTTCGCCGTTGTTGCCGCGGGTCTCAACGGAATCCGCGATGTAGTTGGCGATGGCGGCCAGGGACATCTTCTTCGCGGCGACTTCTTCACCGATCAGGCAGATGTTGGGCTGGGTTTCCAGTGCGCACTCCAGGGCAACATGGGAAGCGGAACGGCCCATGACCTTGATGAAGTGCCAGTATTTCTTGGCGGAGTTGGCGTCTCTTTCGATGTTGCCAATCAGCTCAGAATAGGTCTTGGTAGCGGTATCGAAACCGAAGGAGGCTTCGATGTCTTCGTTCTTCAGGTCGCCGTCAATGGTCTTGGGGCAGCCGATGACCTGGACGCCGGTGTTGTGGGCAGCCATGTATTCAGCCAGCACAGCGGCGTTGGTGTTGGAGTCGTCACCGCCGATGATGACGATGGCGGTCAGGCCGTGCTTCTTCGCGACTTCGGTCACGACTTTGAACTGTTCTTCCGTTTCCAGTTTGGTACGGCCGGAACCGATGATATCGAAACCGCCGGTGTTCCGGTAGGCGTTGATATACTCGTCGGTGAACTCGATGTAGTTGTCATCGATCAGTCCGGAGGGGCCGCCCTTGAAGCCGAGCAGGACGTTATTCTTGTCGGTGGCCTTGATGGCGTCATACAGACCGCAGATGACGTTGTGTCCGCCGGGGGCCTGTCCGCCGGAAAGGATCACACCCACAACCTGCTTCTTGGCTGCAGAGGTGTTGCTGCCCTTGACGAAGGTGATCTCTTCCTTACCGTAGGTGTTGGGGAAGAGGGCTTTGATCTTGGCCTGGTCCGCTACGCTCTCGGTGGGCGCGCCGACTTTGACGCTGATCTCAGAGATGCCGCCACGAAGCATTCCGGGAAGCTTGGGGCTGTACTGATATCTTGCTTTCTGAAGGGGTGAAAGATTCATGTTGCTTCTCCTTTGACAAAAAAATAGTAAGGGTTGAAATGCTTATGGCGCATTCCCAATAAAAAATTATAACACGTTTCGTCAATAGGTGCCTACTGTTTTTTTCAACAATGATTGTCTTAGAATTGTTTATCACGAAAGGGTTCACGGTTTTCAGGGAGTGCCTGCACATCCGGTATCCTTACACACGGGACAGCAGTTCCCGGAAATGTCCCTTAATCAATATAAATCCACCTTTTCTGCAAGTGATGCTTTATTGCGTTCTGATGGTCTTCCAGAGAAGATGCTTATGGCCGTTGTTCAGCCGGCCGATGCCTCTCAGGAAATCCGCCTGGGCTTTAAGGACGGGAGAGTTCTCTTCATCTGCCGGGACATATTCCCGGTAGCCGTGCCTCCGGTAAAAGTCCCGGGACCATTTTGCCGGGTCCAGGTAATTTGCGGTGAACAAGGAAAAATGCCGTTCCGCGCCTCTGCTTTCAAACCGCTCCAGCAGCGCGCTTCCAATGCCTTTGTGCTGGCTGTGTCCGGAGACAAACAGCATTTTCAGGTGATAGGCGCAGGGACCCAGCTCTGTTCCGGCGGCCATGCCGGTGATTTCGCCGCTTTCCTCCGCGGTCCAGACGTCGCTTTTCGGATCGTCCATCAGGGAGGCGATGTCATCATAAAAATAGGAAGGGATATCCGTATCCCGGATCTGTTCCCCATAGGGAATATACGAATCCCGGATCATCTGAAGAAGAGCCGGGATATCCTTTGTCTCGGTTTTTCTGATATGCATTCCTTTATACCTCATACAGGAACCGGGCAGGCGCAGGACAGCCGGACCGGTTATGACCGGGCCAGCTGAACCACCGTTTCCACACCGGAAGTCCAGCAAAACATGTCCACGGGCTGCACCTTGCGGACCAGGTAGCCTTCCTCCTGCAGCAGACCTGCGTCCCGTGCCAGGGTGGCAGGATTGCAGGAAACATAGACAATCCGGTCCGGTCCAGCCTGGGCCATGGCGCGGATGACGGCGGGATCCAGGCCCTTGCGGGGCGGATCGACGCAGATGACGTCCGGCCGGAGACCGCCGGCGACCATCTGGGGCAGCAGCTCCTCCGCTTTTCCGGCGCGGAAGGAGACATTGCTGATGCCGTTGAGCACAGCGTTCCGTCTGGCGTTTTCCACAGCGGGTTCCACAATTTCGATGCCGACGGCTTCCCGGCAGTGCCGGGCCATGGTGAGGGTAATGGTTCCCGCGCCGCAGTAGACATCGCAGAGGAGATCCGCAGGCTTCAGTTCCGCGTAATCCAGCGCTGTCTGATACAGTTTTTCCGTCTGAACCGGATTGACCTGGAAGAAGGAAGCGGGGGACAGCTCAAACTGCAAATCGAAAAGGGTGCCGGTGAAGGTTTCCCTTCCATATATAAGATGAAACTTTTCGGACAGAATCACATTGGTGGCGGCCCGGTTCTCATTCAGCCACAGGCTGACGGTGCCCAGCGGCACCAGCGCGTCGGTCAGTTCCTGCCGATGGGGCAGGCTGCTGCCGTTGGCAACCACGGTCACCATGCTTTCCCCTTTCCGGTTCACCCGGATCACCAGGTGGCGGATCAGGCCCTTCCGGGTTTCCTCCTGATAGGGTTCCACATGGAATGTTTCCATCCAGCGGAGAAAGGCCTTTGCCAGGTCGTTGGCAGGCGGCATGGCGTTGGGACAGCTTTCGGCCGGGATGACGGCGTGGCTCCGGGGCGCGTAAAAACCGAGCACCGGATGCTCCGCGGTTCCCCCGGCGGGCAGGGAGGTTTTGTTCCGGTAACCGCGGGGGGAATCCATACCCAGGATCGGCAGTACTTCCGTTTCAATACCGGCGATCCGGCGGAAGCAGTCTTCCACCTGCTGCCGCTTGGCGGCCAGGGTGGCTTCATAGCTCATGTGACGGCCGGTACAGCCTCCGCAGCGGGGATAGGAGCCGCAGCCCGGATCCCGCCGGTCCGGTGACGCCGGTTCCGGCTTTGATTCCATCCGGCCGAAGGCATAGCGTTTTTCGGCTTTGACGATCTTCACATCGGCACTTTCGCCGGGCAGCAGTCCGGGAACGAATACGGGCATACCCTCATGAATACAGATGCCCTCCAGATCTGCGCCGAGCCTGTCGGCGGTCATGGGAAAGCATTCATTCTTTTTCATCCCGTCCATTCCTTTCATCCTGTTTCTTCCTATTTTAACAGTGTGATTCTGAATTGTCCACCAAATATAGAAGGACAAACCGGATGCTCACCACAAGATGTGGAGATGTCTGAAACCCCTTGAAAATACAGGAAAAGAAAGATTTTTTTGATGTAAATTTTTTTCAAAAAATCCCTTGACAAAGGGTATGCCCTCTGGTATGATAGTCAAGCTCGCCCGAGCGAAAGCCCGGAAACAGAGCGAAGCGAACCTTGAAAACGATACAGAGCAAATAGAACGCGCAATAAGGAAGAAGACAGCGAAGATTCCAAAGAGTTAAGCATCGAAAGATGTTAACAGGATTAAACGGAAGAGTTTGATCCTGGCTCAGGACGAACGCTGGCGGCGTGCCTAACACATGCAAGTCGAGCGGGGACA
>OMZY01000030.1 GCA_900315675.1 uncultured Eubacteriales bacterium | reverse complement strand
ATATGTTGTGAAGCAGGCTGATGTGGATGCGGGTAAGATTGACAATACAGCGACAGTAGCCGGCAAGGATCCGAAGAATACAGAGGTCAGCGATGATGCAGATTGCACGGTAACAACAGTAGCAGCAGCACCTGCAATCGAAGTCATAAAGGCAGCTGATAAGACCGAGAATGTGAAGGTAGACGATAAGATCACCTACACGATCACGGCGAAGAACACTGGTAATGTGACGATCAGCAGTCTGGTTCCGAGCGATATTCTGTCGGGTATCGTAATGGGTACGCTGGATAAGACGACAATCGCGCCGAATGAAACAGCGACTGTGACTGCAACATATATTGTAACGCAGGCCGATGTGGATGCTGGCAAGATCGATAACATAGCGACAGTAGCTGGCAAGGATCCGAAGAATAATGAAGTCAGCGATGATGACGACTGCACGGTTGCCGCATATCAGAACGGCCACTTGACGGTGACAAAGGAAACCACCAGCGAAATACCGGAGGGCGGATACAAACTGGGTGAGACCGTCAGCTACAAGATTACGGTAGTCAATGACGGCAACCTGACAATCACCGAAATTACCGTGACGGATGAACGGACCGGCGACGAATGGAAGATCGATAGTCTGACACCCGGTGAGAGTAAGGAATACACAACCTCCACCACCGTGACCGAGGACGATATCCTGAGCGGCCACATCATCAATGAAGCGACCGCAACAGGCAAGAGCCCCGATCCCGACAAGCCTGACGTACCGGTAACCCCGGATGAGACGGACGATGATCCGGAAGATCCGAACGGCCACCTGACGGTGACGAAGGAAACCACCAGCGAGACGCCGGAAGGCGGCTACAAGCTGGGCGAGACGGTCAGCTACAAGATCACGGTAGTGAATGACGGCAACCTGACGATCACTGATATCAAGGTGCTGGATGAGCGGACCGGCGACGAATGGCCGGTAGCCAGCCTGGCACCCGGTGAGAGCAAGGAATTCACTGCTTCCACCACGGTAACCGAAGGCGACATCCTGAGCGGGCATATCATCAATGAAGCGACCGCAACAGGCAAGAGCCCCGATCCCGACAAGCCTGACGTGCCTGTGACCCCGGATGAGACGGATGATGATCCTGAAGATCCGGAAGGCCACCTGACGGTGACCAAGGAGACCACCAGCGAGACGCCGGAAGGCGGCTACAAGCTGGGCGAGACGGTCAGCTACAAGATCACGGTGGTGAATGACGGCAACCTGACGATCACCGATATCAAGGTGCTGGATGAGCGGACCGGCGACGAGTGGCCGGTAGCCAGCCTGGCGCCCGGTGAGAGCAAGGAATTCACCGCTTCCACCACAGTAACCGAAGGCGATATCCTGGACGGCCACATCATCAACGAAGCGACCGCGACGGGCAAGAGCCCCGATCCGGACAAGCCTGACGTACCGGTGACCCCGGATGAGACGGACGATGATCCGGAAGATCCGAACGGACATATCACCATCGTCAAGGAAGCGACCTCCACACCGGAAGATGAGAAGGGCTACGCAGAAGGCGAGACCATCACCTACAAGATTACCGCGACCAATGACGGTAACCTGACGATCACCGACATCACCGTGACGGACGACCTGACCGGTGACAAGTGGCCGGTGGAAAGCCTGAAGCCCGGCGAAAGCAAGGAGTTCACGGCTGAGTACACCGTGACCGCGAAGGACGCGGCGGCGGGCGAGGTGCTGAACGTGGCGACGGCGACCGGTAAGAGCCCGGATCCCGAAAAACCCGACGTACCTGTGACACCCGGCGAGGATCCCGAACCCACTGTGGAAACCAAGTTCACGCTGATTATCCGTTACTGGATCGGCAGCACTGAAGGCGAACTCATCAACACGGTCACCCGGGTTGAAAAGGCCGGTACCGAATATGATGTTGTCACACCGCCGATGGAGGGGTATACTGCTGATATAGCGGAAATCAAGGGTGTACTGGAAAAGGATACGGAATATGACGTGGTCTACACGCCGGAAGACTATACTCTGACGATCCTGTACAGGTTCCAGGATGGCACGGAAGCCGCTGAGACCTATACGGAAGTGCTCCACTTCGGAGATGAGTACAGCGTTGAATCTCCCGTGATTCAGACCTACTTTGCCAACAAGCAGAAGGTGGAGGGCGTCATGCCTGCACGGGATGTGACCGTTACGGTCATCTACGCGAAGTATCCTGTGATCATCACGATTGACGACTTTGAGACGCCTTTGGGCATCGGTCTGGGCAGCATCAATGTCGGCGAAACCATCGAGTAAAAAATCACCCGAAATACTTACTTTACCCGACACGCCCTGTGCGGCGTGTCGGGCCTATAGGTGAACAAGGGGGACGATTGAATGAAGAAACTGCTGGCATATCTGCTCATATGCGTGATGGCACTGACTGCCGTTACCGCCGGACTGGCGGAAACGGCTGAAGAACCCGCAGCGGAGGAAACGCCGCAGATTCAATATGATTATGAGGAGCTGACGGTAGCAGTAACCACACCGCTGACCGGCAACTTCTTCACCAATCTGTGGGGAAACGGCAGCAGCGATATAGATGTGCGTGCCATGATCCACGGATACAACCTGGTTGAATGGAACACGGAAGAAGGCCTGTTTGTTCCGGATGATTCCGTGATCAGCGGCATCAACGTGCAGGCGGAAGAAAACGGCGATTATACCTTTATCATCGCCCTGTATGACGACCTGTTCTACAGCGACGGAACCAAGGTGACCGCCTGGGATTACGCCTTCTCCTTCCTGCTGACTATGGCGCCGGAACTGAAGGAACTGGGTGCAAGCGTACACCAGCCGGAATACATTGTCGGCTACAACAATTACATCAGCGGCAAAACAAACACACTGGCCGGTGTGCGGGTGCTGAACGACACCCTGCTGCATATTACGATTGACGACGCGTATCTGCCCTTCTTCTACGAACTGGGCCTGCTGGACTGCATTCCTTATCCGGCCTCCGTAATCGCACCCGGCGTGAAGGTGGCGGATGACGGTGCAGGCGTATACCTGACCAACGCAGATGGAAACGGAGAAGCGATCTTTACCGCGGATCTGCTGAAGGAAACCATCCTGGACGGAACGACCGGCTACCGGACTCATCCTTCCGTGAGCAGCGGACCGTATGTGCTGACTTCCTATGAAGACGGCGTGGCAAAGTTTGAAATCAACCCGCAGTACAAGGGTAACTCCAAGGGCCAGAAGCCGATGATCCAAAGGGTCACGATGGTGACAATGCCTTCGAATGAACTGGTCGGGGCCTATGAAGAAGGCAAGGTGACGCTGCTGAACAAGGTCAGCGAAGCCGAAGTGATTACAAAGCTGCTGGGGAAAGCTGCTGAAGATGACATGCAGACGTCTTCCAACTATGCCCGGACCGGCCTGAGCTTCATCAGCTTCAATACGGACCGTGCTCCGCTGGACGATCTGGCTGTAAGGCAGGCGATCGCCTATGCGGCAGACAGGGACGAAGTGGTGAAGGAAGCCCTGGACAGCTACGGTATGAAAGGCCTGGGATACTTCGGTATGGGCCAATGGATGTACCTGCTGCTGAACGGAACGGTACAGCTGCCTGTGGAAGAACCTGAAGAGAACGCCACAGACAAAGAAAAAGAAGAATATGAAAAAGCGCTCGAAAAATGGGAAGCGCTGACGCTGGACGATATCGAGCACTATGACCGGGATATGGCGAAAGCTGCAGAATTGCTGGACGGTGCCGGATGGACCCTGAACGCGGATGGGGACGCCTTCGTACCGGGAACGGACAAGCTGCGCTATAAGCAGACGGAAAACGGCCCGGTGCCGCTGCGGCTGACCATGGCTTACGGTGAGGGAAGCGCTGCGGGAGACGCGCTGGAAGGCGCGCTGGTACAGTCCCTGACGGATATTGGTATTGAACTGATCGTGGAACCCATTGCAGCAAACGATATGCTGAACCAGTATTACCGGCTGGATGAAGGAAAGTATGACATGTACTTCCTGGCGACGAACTTCGACCTGCTGTATGATCCGTCCCTCAGCTTCGAGCTGGATGAAGAAGGTCATCATGTATGGAGAACCTCCGGACTGGCGGATGACGATCTCTGGAAGATGGCCGTGGATATGCGCCGGACAGAGCCGGATGACCTGCTGGGTTACTGCACGAAGTGGCTGGCTTTCCAGAAACGCTTTGCGGAACAGCTGCCGCTGCTGCCGATGTACTCCAACGTGTACTTTGACTTCTATCCGCAGGTGCTGCATGAGTACCACATCGCGGCGAACGTGTCCTGGCCGGAAGCTGCGCTGGGCGCGTATCTGTCGGACTATGTACCGGAAGAAGTGGCAGAATAAATTAATTCATAATTCAGAATTAAGAATTCAGAATTATGACGGATGAAGCGCATGGATTTGTTCAGAACGTACTGATATTGTATAAAAATGTGCTCCTAAGAAGAGAGAAAAAGGCCTTGCATCGCAGGGCCTTTTCCTTTATGCTTTTGGCTAAACGGAAAACCCGGAGGGAAAAAAGTGAAACAGTACAGTGAATACAGGTTTGGGGATATGCTTGCGGCCTGGTGGCTGGATGAAAAGAACCATATGGGAATGACGCTGATTCCTGCGGAGATGAAAGACCGGGTCAGGGAACACCGCCATACGCTGGAGGGCCTGGTACAGATTCACGCACGGGGAGATCAGCTGCCTAACGGCTACGGGAACGGCAGCACGCTGGCGACCACAACAGCCACGGACGCGCTCCGCTTTGTGAGCCAGAAAAAAGACGGAGATACCGTAGTGACCGAGCTGGCGGATGAAACCGGCCGTACAGTATTTCATACCCTGAAATGGGAGAAGGGCCTGGAAGCCCTGCGGGTTTCCGTACGGTTTGAGAACCGGACGGGGAAACCGGTGACGCTGGACCTGATCTCCAGCCTGAACATGGGAGGGATCACGCCCTTTGCGGAAGATGACGCTCCCGGAACCCTGCTGCTGCATCGGGCAGGAAGCGCCTGGAGCGCCGAAGGTCGGCTGCTGACCGAAAGCATCGAGGAGGCAATGCTGGAGCGCTCCTGGACCGGACACGCACTGCGCATGGCCAAATTCGGTCAGGTCGGATCCATGCCGGTACGGGGATGGTTTCCCTTCGCGGCGGTTGAGGATACAGCGAATAACGTGACCTGGGCTATGCAGATTGCCTGTCCTTCCTCCTGGCAGATGGAAATCCGCCGGAAGGATGACCGGCTGAATATGATGGCCTCGCTGCCGGATGAAGACTTTGGACAGTGGGCTAAAACGGTGGCGCCGGGAGAAAGCTTTGAAACGCCGGAAGCCTATGTGACGGTCGGACATGGCGGGGTGGACCGGGTCAGCCAGCGGCTGCTGACAGTGCACCGGGCCAATATGCCCCGGCCGGAAGCTGAACTGCCGGTGCTGTTCAACGAATACTGCACGACCTGGGGAGATCCGAGCCATGAAAACCTGGTGAAGATTGCGGACCGACTGCAGGGACACGGAATAGACTTCCTGGTGATTGACGCGGGCTGGTACCGCCGGGAAGGCTGCGGCTGGTCGGATTGCGGCGGAGACTGGGTTCCGGAAGAGAAAAGAATGTTCCCCGATGGCCTGAAAGCAACGGCGGATATGATCCGGGCACACGGCATGATTCCCGGACTGTGGTTTGAGCCGGAAACCTGCGCGAAGGACTCGGACATTTTCCGGAAGGAAGAGATGCTGCTGACCCGACGGGGAACCGTGATCGACACGGACAACCGACGGTTCCTGGATTTGCGCAAGGAAGAAGTGCAGAAGTACCTGGATGAACGGGTGACCGGCCTGCTGAAGAGATGCGGATTCGGCTATACAAAGATAGACTACAACGATTGCATCGGCGTCGGATGCGACGATCCGGACAGCCTGGGAGAGGGCCTGCGGCAGAATATGCAGGGGACGCTGGATTTCTTCCGCCGGATGCGGGAGGCGATCCCGGATCTCTGGATTGAGAACTGCTCCTCCGGCGGTCACCGGCTGGAACCCTCCCTGATGGGAGCAACGGATATGGCGTCTTTCTCTGACGCGCATGAGTGTCCGGAAATCCCGATCATCGCGGCGCAGCTGCACCGGCTGATCCTGCCGGGACAGTCCCAGATCTGGGCGGTGCTGCGGGCAAAGGACAGCCTCCGGCGGATCAACTACTCGCTGGTGAACACTTTCCTGGGTGTGATGTGCCTGTCCGGGGACGTGGCGGATCTGTCCGCGGAGCAGTGGGCTAAGGTGGATGAGGGAATCTGCTTCTTCAAGGCAGTGAGGGGAATCATCCGGGACGGCATTTCCGCGTTCCATGGGGAGGTTTCCCGCAGCTGGCGCCATCCGGAAGGATGGCAGGCAGTATGCCGGACCGCGGGCGGAGAAACTCTGACGGTGATCCACACCTTCGGCGGGAAATTCCCGGGACAGGTGAGCCTGCCGGTATCCGGCAGCAGAATTCTGCGGGTGATGGACAGCGAGGAGAGCCGGATTACCATGGAGAACGGAATACTGACGGTGGAACTGAAGGCGCCGTTTGAAGCAATTGCGATTCATACCGGAGACTGAAAGAAGTATTCGGGAATAACGAGAGGCAAGTATGAAGAAGAAATGGGTCAGCCTGCTGTTGGCGTTTGTGTTTACGATGATTGCACTGGGCGCAGCGGCGGAAGAGAAACCGGTTCTCATCCAGTCCTGCGAGATGCTGAAAAATGCCTTCACCGTGCTGGAGGAAGGTAATCCATTTGTGGAGAGATACAACCGGATCACCGGTGAAAATGTGAAGGCACGGATGGCCCAGGGGGCACCCTATTTCTGGGGAGCCCAGGAGGATCACCTGTTTGCCAAGGAACCGGAATATGTGGTGGTACCGGCCTGGCAGGACAGTCCCGCCTATTACAAAACAGGCGTGCTGTATATGTACGGATTCGACTGTGTAGGGTTTGTAAAATGGGCCTGGAAGGAAACCTACGGACAGGATATGCCGGCGAGGGCTGCCCTGTATAAAGATACGGCGAACCAGATCCGGAATACGGAAACGGGAGAAGGCCCGCTGTGGGACGGATGCCTGGAGACCCTGATCCCGGGGGATCTGCTGCTTCTGGAACACACGGGCGGAGGACATCACATTGCGATCTATATGGGAACGCTGAGAATGTACGGCTATACCACGGAAGAGGTGCCGGAACTGGCGGACCGGCTGGATGTACCGCTGGTGATTCACTGCACGACAAACGCGCAGGTTTCGGACCGGTTTGCGGATCTGATTGCCCACGGGCTGCCGAAGTATCACTGCGCGACAGTGACTGACGGCGGAGTTTGTGTTTCCCTGCTGGTCAATGATCCGGAAAACGCGCCGGGATTTGTACACCAGCAAAACCAGGACACGCGGTACTATACGCTGCCGGACGGCACCTGGCTGACGGTGGAGGACTGCGGTGAACTGGATGGGTATTGCTGGTACAGAAAAAAATGAAGAATGAAGAATGAAAAATGGAGGAAGAACCCCGTCTCCGGGAGCGGAGACGGGGTTCTCTGTATTGTGCATTTGGAGGAAGAGAAAAGAAATAAAAAAATATTTTACAAAAATATTAAAAAAGTGTTGACAAATGAAATACAATATGTAATAATGTAGTCACAAAGAAGAAGGATAATAAAAAAAAGAGGAGGTGAGAGGAAGAAAGGGAGAAGCGGAAAGAAAGGAATCAGGACCTGTCGGGCTGCACGGTGACTGCCGGAGGCGTTCATGGCAAGAGGGTAGATCCGGAACGGCAAAGGCGGCACGGAGACAGCGGCTCTTCCGCGGAAGAAAAGGAAGACGGAAGAGAAAAAACGAGAGAGAATATAGATTGCCCCTGCGAAAGCAGGGGCGGCTTTTTTTGAAAATGAAAAATGAAGAATGAAAAATGAAGAATGAAAAATGAAGAATGGCGGATGGATGGATATGCCATCCTGTGATTATATGGAATTCTACGAACAGTAGAATTAATATTTGACAAGTTATACGAATTGGGCGTTCAATGGGAATCGCGGATCGGGTATGATGATTGCGAACCAAGGGGAACGGCGAAAGCCGAGAAGGAGGAAGCAATCATGACAAACACGATTTCCATGAATAACAATATGATCATTACCGGAGGAAAGGTATGGAAAACAGGCTGGCAGAAAACATCCGCAGTTATCGGAAAAATCTGGGACTCAGTCAGGAACAGCTTGCAGAGAGGCTCGGAATTACGCTGGGAACCGTCTCAAAATGGGAACGAGGAGCTTCTGAACCGGATCTCATGTACATCATGGAGATCGCCGAACTGTTTCATGTCTCGGTGGATGTACTGATCGGCTATACGATGCGGGGCAGCAACGCGGATGAAGAACAGGAACGGATCAAGAAACTGGTGAATGAAAAGTCTGTGCAGGAGGCAATCACGGAATATGACAACGCACTGATGAAGTTTCCGAATCACTTCGGGATTGTCTACGACGCCGCGGAATGTTACAAGCAGATCGGAACCGTATACCGGAAGGAAGCGGAGCTGAGAAAATCCATAGAATTATACCGGCATGCCATTGACCTGATCGGACAGAACAGGGATCCGGAGGTCAGCGAGATTTCGATCCGGAATGATATCGCAGGCAGCTACAGTACCCTGAAGGAATACGACAAAGCCGTGAAGGAATTCGAAAAGAATAATGTATGCGGCAATAACGATCCGGATATCGGGCTGATCATGATCCAGCATCTGAAGAAACCGGACGAGGGGATGAAGTATTCTGAAAGGGCTTTTATCAACAAACTGAGTGAAATGGTTACCATCATGAGCGGCTTTATCCTGTATTACCGGGATAAGAAGAACCTGAAGCGGGGAATGCGGGCTGCCGGGTGGACGATTCAGTACCTGGAGAGCATGAAGGATGAGCCTGCAAAAGCATGCTATCTGGATAAAATTATCAGCCTGTATCATCTGACGCTGGGGATTATGCAGAGCGCAAACGGCCAGGATCGGGAAGCGGAGGAAAGCCTGCGGCTGGCAGTCCGGATGGCCCGGGATTTTGACGGGGATCCTGTTACCTCACTGGAAAACATTGTTTTTGCTGATCATGTGGTTACAGGATATGTGTATGATAACAGCGGAGCGACAGCTATGGATGGCCTGAAACACGTGATGGAGGAAGAAGGAGAATATGCGGGTAAGGCGTTCCGCAGCATGTTTACTGAATTGGTTTCAGAAATTGAAAATACATGATTGATTATGATCAGAGACAGCCCGGGAAGATGATTTCCGGGCTGTTATAGTAAGGGATCCCTCCACACGGGCACACAGTGCCCTTGGTCGGGATGACAGCCAGGGTGCGGGGAACGGCGCCCGGGTCGGGATGGCAGCAGGGTTGTGGGAGCAGTACCCTTGGTCGGGATGACAGCTTTTATAGACTGGATGGATTCTATATGCGACGTGGGGTGTCCGGGTCGGGATGGCTTCCGGAGCGGGCGGATTTATCATGCGGCATGGGTTAAGGTGAAAGAAACGGAGTATAAAACGCGGCCCGGAGAATTTCTCCGGGCCGTAAATGCTGAGTTTATAAAACCTTATTCCGCAAGATCCACCTGGGCGGTATAGAGCTGATAATACAGCCCTTTCTTAGCCATGAGTTCCTCATGGGAACCCATTTCGGCGATACCCTTATTGCTGATGTAGAGGATACGGTCACAGTTCTTGATGGTGCTCAGGCGGTGGGCAACGATGATGCTGGTCCGGCCTTTGAGCATTTCCCGGATGCCTTCCTGCAGAAGTTTCTCCGTCTGGGTGTCAATGGAGGAGGTGGCTTCGTCCAGGATCAGGATGGCCGGATCGGACAGGAGTGTGCGGGCAAAGGCGATGAGCTGCTTTTCTCCCTGGCTGAGGTTGCCGCCGCGCTCCTTGATTTCCGTCTGGTAAGCCTGGGGCATTTTCCGGATGAGCTCATCCGCACGGACACGGCGGGCGGCCTGGATGACTTCGGCGTCCGTGGCCTCCAGACGGCCGTAACGGATATTGTCCATAATGGTACCGGAGAAAATGAAGCTGTCCTGCAGCATGATGCCCAGCTGGCTGCGCAGGGAATGAAGCGTTACCTTGCTGATATCATGCTCCTTGCCGTCCGCGTCACGCAGGAGAATACGGCCGCCGTTGAGATTGTAGAAACGGCAGAGCAGATTGATCACGGTGCTCTTACCGGCACCGGTGGGGCCGACAAGGGCGATGCTTTCCCCGGCACGGACATGGAGGTCCATATGCTCCAGTACGTTGATGTCCCCTTCATAGGCGAAGGTTACATCCTGATAATCGACTTCGCCGGTGATGGGCGGAAGCTCTTCCGCATCAGGCGCGTCATCCACGATGACGGGCTCGTCCATGGTTTCAAAAATCCGCTCCAGATAGGCGATGTTGTTGACAAAGGAATTATAGATATTTGCCAGGTTGGTGATGGGCTGCCAGAAGCGGCTGACATACTGTCCCATGGCCAGGATCACGCCGAAGGAAACCATCTTTCCGCCGCCCATCCAGTAGACGCCGGCAATGTAGAGGAAGGTCAGCACCAGCTGAGTCATGGTTTCACTGGAAAGCCAGACGGTGTTGCTGATTTTGATGGCACGCAGCCATGCTTCCCGGCAGGCATTGGCCAGCCGTTCCATGATGGAGATATTGACCTCCTGGCGGTCGAAGAGCTGGCTGACACGGACGCCGTCGATGGATTCCGCCAGATAGGCGTTGTAATTGCTGTTCTTGTTGCTCTGGTTCTGCCAGGCACGGCGCTGACGGGGTTTGATCAGGATGATGATGCCGATGAATAACGGCAGGCCGGCGATGATGACCAGAGCCAGGGTGGTGTTGGTGGAGAACATGAAGACCACGATGAAGATCAGGTTGATGATCTCCAGGATCATGTTGATAATACCGTTGGAAAGAATATCCGAGACGGAGTTGACGTAGTTGATGACCCGGACGAGGATTTTTCCGGCCGGACGGGAGTCATAGTAGCTGAAGGGCAGCTTCTGCAGATGGGCGAACAGGTCGCTGCGGATATCATGGATGATCCGCTGGCTGACATGGGCCATCATACGGGAACGAATGGTGGTGAAAACGATGCCCAGGGCAATAATGCCCACAAAGAGCAGGGCCATACGGCCGATCATGGCGGTATCCTTGTTGGGAACGGCTTCGTCCAGCACCCACTGGGTGATTTTGGGGATAAAGAGGGAAGCAACGCTGGCCATGGCGCTGAGCAGCAGCGCGGCCAGCATTTTGTATTTGTGCCGGGCGATGTACTTGCCGGCACGCTTCAGGTGCTGCCACCGGAAGGGGGATTCCAGACGCTCGTCAACGTCGAATTTATTGCGCGCCATCCTTACACCCCCTCTGCAGAAGCGACGGCGGCTCCCGGAACGGAGTCCGTCGGTTCTTCCTGTTCAGTCATCGGGAGGCCGTACTGGAGACAGTAGGTCTGCCAGTAATACCCCCGCTGTTTCAGCAGCTCCTGGTGAGTTCCGCGCTCAGTGATTTTACCGTCCTGCAGGACGAGGATCAGGTCGGCGTCGCGCATGGAAGAAATTCGCTGGGCGATGATGAATTTGGTGCATTCATAAGGCAGATGGCGCAGCTGATCCTGGATATACTGCTCGGTTTCACTGTCCACGGCGGAGGTAGTATCGTCCATGATGAGGATTCCCGGACGAACCGCCATGGCCCGGGCAAGGGCAATCCGCTGCCGCTGGCCGCCGGAAAGGCCAACGCCGCGCTCGCCGATGATGGTGTCATATCCTTCCGGAAGCTTTTCGGCAAACTCGGCGGCATCCGCACGGCGGGCAAAGTCTTTGACTTCTTCCTCCGTCAGGCTCTGATCGCCGAAGGCAATGTTGCCTTCCACGGTATCGGAGAAGAGGAAAACATCCTGGGTAGCGGTTCCGATGCCGCCCCGAAGCTCGCTGAGCTTCCACTGCCTGACGCTGCAGTCATCCACGCGGATTTCGCCCTCGGAGACATCATAAAAGCGGGCGAGCAGGTGAATGAGGGTGGTTTTGCCGCTGCCGGTGGGGCCCATAACAGCCACGGTCTGGCCGGGCTGAACGGTGAAGGAAACATCCGTAAGAACCGGTTTACTGTCAAAACGGAAAGAGACGTGGTCAAACTCGATCTTTCCATGCATACGTTCATGGGAAACGGCATCCGGAGCGTCCGTAATGGAGGGCGCGGCGTAATACAGTTCCATGACCTTGGCGGCAGAGGTGGAGAAGCGCTGCAGGTCATTGATCAGGTTGCCCAGTTCCCGCATGGGATTGGATACAGCCCAGCTGAGTCCGGTGAAGATGGCCAGTTCACCGGGGGTCAGTTCACCCCGGATAATAAACAGGCCGCCTACAAAGACCATGACCAGCTGGATGGCATTGACCAGCAGCTCGATCATGGGGAAGAAGGTGAGCCAGAGCTTGTTGATCCGCAGGTGGCTGTCCATGAAAGCCTTGTTCTTCTGCTCAAACCGTTCCTTCTCATACTCCTCCCGGGCAAAGGCTTTCACAACCCGGTTGCCGGCGATGTTCTCCTGCGCCGCGGTGTTCATCTCCGACAGCTTTTCCCGCATGAAAACAAAACGGGGACGGACATGGCGGGAGAAAACCTTAGTGATCATCAGTAGAATGGGCGTAATGACGATCAGCAGGAGCGTGAGCTTCCAGTTGACGAGCAGAAGATAGATTGTGGCGAAGAGAAAGGTGCAGACCGCGTCAATGATGCGGTAATCAATATAGCTCAGGAAATGACGGCACCAGTCCAGATCGGCACTCATACGGGTCATGAGATCGCCGGTGCGATGGGTGTCGAAGAAAGCCATATCGTTATACTGCATTTTGCTGAACAGCCGGCGGCGGAGATTGAAGACCACATTCTGGGAATCCTTTTCCAGAAAGATGACCATCAGGTACCGCATGCCTTCCCGGCTGAGCTTGACCACCAGCATGACAGCCAGGATGGACAGCAGGGGATCGGGATTGCCGGCGACAATGACATCGTCAATAAGGCGGCGGGAAAGCGCCGGGTTGACCAGCAGCAGGATACAGGAAAAAACGCAGATACAAAGTGCGATGATGTGGCGGCGGCGGAAGGGCGCGTCCATGTTCTTCCACAGCCAGGCAAATTGCTTACGCATAAATGACTCCCATTCAGCATTCTTAATCATTCCGTCTGTGGGCGGGAAAGCGGGCGTTTGCAGGCAGACGCTGCTTAAAACCTGAAAATGGTGGAAAAAACAGCATCATAGATGCTGTTTTTCTGTATAGAAAAAGGGAACGGAAGGTGCGAGTGAAGAGTGAAAAGTTTAGAGTTGCCATTTACAGACTGACGCTTACAGCATCAATCTGTAAATGTTGGCACACTCCTCTTCATTCAGGGTAACGAAGCCTGTGATGTGACCGGGACGGCCGTCGCCGCGGCATAGGTTTTCAACCAGAACAGGGATATCCTCTTCCTTCGCGCCGAGCTCGGCAAAGTTACGGGGCATGCCGATGGAGATGAAGAACCGGCGCAGTTTTTCAATACCTTCCTTCGCGGTGACTTCCGGATGGGCAAAGTCCATCTGGCAGCCCCAGACCCGGACGGCGACCTGGGCAAAACGCATGACGTCATGATTCATCACATAGGTGAAAACGGCGGGCAGGGTAACAGCCAGGCCGGCGCCGTGGGCACAGTCATACAGAGCAGAAAGCTCGTGCTCGATATTGTGGCTGTTCCAGTCCTGGCTGCGGCCGACGCCGCAGGAATTGTTATGCGCCATCATTCCGGCCCACATGATGTTTGCGCGGGCGTCATAATTATCCGGATCGGCGATGACCCGGGGACCTTCGTGAATCATGGTCAGGAGCAGCGCCTCGATCATCCGGTCGGTGACTTCCACCTCTTTGGTGTTGGTGAGGTAGCGCTCATAGAGATGGGCCATGATGTCCGTGATGCCGGCGGCTGTCTGGAAAGGTGGCAGGGTCTGGGTCAGGGCGGGATTCAGGATGGAGAACTTCGGACGGATGGCGTCACCGCTGGCGCCGCGCTTGTACATGCCGTCCTCCAGGGTGATCACGCTGTCCGGGCTGCCTTCACTGCCAGCTGCGGCAATGGTCAGCACGGTACCGACAGGAAGCGCTTCCGTGATAGGCTTTCCGCTGTAGAAATCCCAGAAATCTCCGTCATAGACGGTTCCGGCTGCAATGGCTTTGGCGGAGTCAATAGAGGAGCCGCCGCCGACAGCGAGAATGAAATCGATCTTTTCCTTCCGGCACAGTTCAATGCCTTCATAGACCAGGCCGCTGCGGGGATTGGGCTTTACGCCGCCGAGACGGAAGCTGACGATGCCTTCCGCCTTCAGGGACGCTTCCACCCGGTCCACCAGACCGGAACGAAGGGCGCTGCCGCCGCCGAAATGAACCAGGACGCGGGTGCCGCCAAAGCGCTTGACCAGGGCGCCGGCCTGTTTTTCGGAATCTTTGCCGAAGACAAAACAGGTGGGTGAATAAAAGGTAAAGTTATTCATGCGGATGGTTCTCCTTTCAGGTCAGGCATTCAGTTCGCTCCAGGCGGACGCCAGGCTGTCGATAATGTTCAGATGCTGGGGGCAGGCGGCTTCACAGGCACCGCAGCCGACGCAGTTGTCCGCACCACTGTTATTGTTCATGATTCCACGGAACTGCCAGTCGGACTTCGGGTCAATATTATAGAGTGAGAAATTATTCCAGACGGAGAAGATCCCGGGAATATTCACACCGTTGGGACAGGGCATGCAGTAACGGCAGCCGGTGCAGCCGATCCTGGTCCGGCTGATGTAGGCTTCGCGGACGTTGTCCATGAGCTGCAGTTCTTCAGGGCTCATAATGCCGGAATCCACGGTATCGAAAATACGGAGGTTTTCATCAATCTGTTCGGCTTCATTGCAGCCGGACAGCACCACAGAGACCTCCGGATGGTTGCAGAGCCAGCGGAAAGCCCATTCCACCGGGGAACGTTTGACAGGGAAGGCGTCATAGAGTGCCTGGACGTTGTCCGGCGCGTTGGCGAGGCGCCCACCCAGCAGGCCTTCCATGATGACCACGGGAATGCCCTTGCTGCCCGCCAGTTCCAGGCCCTTAGTACTGGCCTGGTTATTAATATCCATGAAGTTGTACTGGATCTGGCACAGATCCCAGTCCCAGTCATTGAGGATGTATTCAAACTCCTCATAAGGGCCGTGGAAGGAGAAACACTTATAACGGATTTTGCCTTCGCGTTTCATATCGTCAAAAAACCGGCAGGCGCCGATTTCTTTCATGTGCTCCCACTTCTGCTTATTCATGGCATGCATGAGGTAGAAGTCGATATGATCGGTCTGGAGTTTTTCCAGTTCTTCTGCCAGAATCCTTTCCAGATCCGCCCGGTTCTGTACCTGATCCGGAGGAACCTTGGTGGCAATGGTGACCTTTTCCCGGTAACCATCCTGCAGGGCTTTGCCCAGAACGATTTCGGAAGTCTTGTCCAGATAGACATAGGCGGTATCAATATAGGTGACGCCGCCGTCGATGGCGCGGCGGATCAGAGAGATGGCTTTCTGCTCGTCAATGACGCTGTCTCCGGAGGCGGCGCCGTTGAAGCGCATGCAGCCCAGGCCGAAGGCAGAGGATTTGATGCCAAGCTTTCCCATGGGACGGTATTTCATATGAGGATCCTCCTTCCGGGTATATGAAGAAAAACGTTTGCGTAGTTACATGATAGACCTTGGAGTTAACTCTAAGTCAATAGTAAACAAGTAGCAAATTTACAGGTAGGAAGTAGGAGGTAGGAGGGGAGCGAGCTGAATGTCAGCGCAGTGCGCTGTCGGCGTAGCCGAAATGAAGCGGAGTCCTGTCGTGCGCGGTGCGCGAGGCGGGAATTCCGCCCGCGGTGCGCGCGCGAATCCTTACCGAAACGAGCGGCGAGTGCGCTCCAAGCACGAGAAGCGACGATTGAGGTTGCGGAAAGGAGGGAATGCTGCTGCGCGGCAGGTAGGAAGCAGACAGTTGATAAATCGCTGTTGACTTAGAGTAAACTTTAAGGTTTATGATAGGGACAGCGTAAAAAATGTATACCGTCAGGAGGTATCTGATGATGAGAAAAGTCAAATGGGGCGTACTGGGAACAGCGGATATTGCCCGGGGACAGACGATTCCGGGAATGCAGCTGGCAGAACATTGCGAACTGTATGCCATTGCGGGAAGAAAGATTGAGAAGGCAAAAGCATACCAGGAAGAATTTGGCTTTCAGAAAGCTTACGGAAGCTATGACGAGCTTCTGGCTGATCCGGAGGTGGAAGCGGTTTACATTCCGCTGCCGAATGATATTCATTGTGAGTGGTCGATCAAGGCCCTGAAGGCGAAGAAGAACGTACTGTGCGAAAAACCCCTGGCTGTATCGGAAGCACAGGTAAAGGAGATGTTCCGGGCGGCGGAAGAAAACGGCGTGCTGCTGATGGAAGCCTTTGCCTACCTGCACAGTCCCTTTGTGAAGGCAGTGAAGGAGGAACTGGACGCCGGCGTGATCGGAGAAATCCGGTACCTGGAATCCGCGTTCATCACCGGAAGAAGACCAGATACGGATATCCGCCTGCGGAAAGAAACCTACGGCGGCGCCCTGTATGACCTTGGCTGCTACGCGATCAGCATGGCTATGTGGATGCTGGGCAAGGAACCGGACGACGTGCGCGCGATTGCTCAGTTCTCCGAAAAACAGATTGACCTGTTTACCTCGGCGCTGCTTCTGTACAACAACGGTATGGTGGCCAACCTGGACTGCGGCATGCTGCTGCCGACCGGACGCCTGGACAGGTTCCACATCCACGGAACGCTGGGCGAGATCGTTTCCCCGGTAGAGTTTAACCAGTGCGGAGAGATTCCGTATACCATCATCCGGAACGGGGTGAAGGAAACAAAGACGGTGACCGCGCCGAACAACTATTTCCTGGAATCGGAAAACCTGAGTCTTTGCATCCTGAACGGAGAAAAGCCGCATGTTTCCAAAGAGTTCTCCCTGCTGGTTGCCAGGGTGACGGACAGAATACTGAGGGAAATAGGATATTGATAAATATCCTATTTCCAATGAAATATCGCTTCGCGATGTGAATTATTTGCCTTTGGCAAATGTGAAATACCAGCCTGCGGCTGGCGTGAAATATTCGGCTGACGCCGAATGTGTTATTTACTCCCAGCCGCAAACGGGCGTGTTTTGCCTGATGAATTAAGAAATTTGACAGAAGATCACAGTTTATGTAGAATTTTGTCGAATTTAAAGCATACTCTAAGCTGATGGCAGTGGAGGATGAAATCTATGTATTCGATTCAGGATGTCAGCAATAAAACAGGACTTTCAACGCATACGCTGCGGTATTATGAAAAGGAAGGCCTGATCTCCGGCGTGGAGCGGAGCCAGGGGGGATTCCGTCAGTATACGGACGAGGACCTGGAAAGGCTGGGACTGATCCGCTGCCTGAAGAACACCGGCATGTCCATCCAGGAAATCGCCCGGTTTGTGCAGCTGACCCATGAAGGAGATCACACGCTGGAGGAACGGGTGGAGCTTCTGAGGGAGCACAGGGAACGGGTGCTGGAACGTATGGCAGAAATGCAGGAGCACCTGGACAAGGTGACCTGGAAGCTGAACTTCTTCACAGAGAAACTGAAGGCGTATCAGGCTGAGCAGAAAAAAGAGAAACAGGCATAAGAAGACGGCCGTCCGGAAAGTCCGGACGGCCGCTGGGTTTCATGGATGACAAATCGTTCGAACCAGACAAAAGAACCGTCCCCTTGTCTGGTTTGGGTCAGTTTTTGACGGCATCGATGAGCTGCGCGACGCAGGACTTTGGTTCACCGTTGATGTCAAAGAGCAGAGGATGCTGCTTGATAACCGGCATACCGGGCTTCAGGCCGAAATAATCCAGCCAGGTATAATCGTCTGCGATACCCCAGGTGGTCACACAGTCAATGACATCGGAGTAGCTGCGATAGATTTCGAAGAGTTTGACATAGATTTCATCGATCTTCGCGAGCTTCTCGGGAGTGGTTTTCATCGCTTCCTTAATGTAGTCCTCAAATCCAGGATCGCCGGGCTTGAGACGGTAGGCGCCCTGGTTGAAGGTGGCCATCATGGAAATATCCAGCTCGGTTACATGGATCCGGAGACCCATATTTGCGTAGATTTCAATGGAGCGCTTGATCTCGTCAAAATCGGGAACAGCCATATGATGCTGCTGCATGCCGACGCCATCGACGCGGCAGCCTTTTTCCTGCAGGTCCCGGATCAGGGCAACAATGCGGTCCCGCTTTGCCGGGACCGTTTCGCTGTAATCGTTGTAGAACAGCCGGGCGTCAGGAGACGCATATTTAGTCATGGAACGAAAGGCAGCTTCAATAAAGCCGGAACCGCAGAGCTTAAAATACTCGCTGTTGCGGTAGACCGGGCTTTCCCCGGGGTTCTTTTCCGGATCCGGCACATCGTCCCGGGTGGCTTCATTGACTACATCCCAGGCATAGACATCCGGGTTGAAATGCTCACACAGAGCTTTCGTGTGAGCGTCAATGCGTTCATAAATCAGCTCCGGCGCGGCAGGACGATCCCCGTCGCGGTATATCCAGTCGGGCGTCTGGTTATGCCAGACAGGAGCATGAGCACGGATTTTGACGCCCATTTCACGCGCCATGGCGATGATGGCGTCTGCTTTTTCAAAACGGAATACTCCCTCTTCCGGTTCCGTCGGTTCGTACTTCATCTCGTTTTCTGCCGTCAGACTGTTGAACTGCTGCAGAAGCAGGTCGTGATGTTTTTTGACCTGCATAGGGGAAACAGCTGCTCCGATTTTGAAATACTTTTCGTAAGCCTTGGCCAGAGAAAGAATTCCGCTCATCCAAGATCCCCTTCCTTATACTCAATTATGATGTATAATTATACACCGTTGTACGTACATTATGTCAATAAGTTGTACCAACAAATTATTAAACTATGCTTATTTTTGGACTGTTTTTTTCTTGTCATTCTTTCTTTGGGGAGATAGAATTAACCTGAGGAAGAAAAAAGCCGGATCTTGATCCGGAACTGAAGCGTTAAACCAGTTAAATGAGGCTATATGAACGAAAACGAAGCAACGCTCCGGCATCTGCTGGATTTGTGCAGGAGAAGTGAACGGACAGGAAGCTGGCAGTATTCCGGCTTTCTGACTCCGGCGGAACAGGAGGAGCTGCTGCGCAGTCCGGAAGCGGCACGATATGCCTTTACGCTGACAGGTGGCTATGAGGAGGCGGAACGGAAAATCCTGGCTGCAGGCGATGAACGGGACGCCGGGCCGGCGGAACCTCCGATCAGTGTGGTGGCGGTGACGCCGAAATCCATGAAATATGCGGAAGAACTTTCCCACCGGGATTATCTGGGAGCGATTATGAACCTGGGGATAGACCGGAGCCTGACAGGGGATATCCTGGTGAAAGGAAAAAAAGCCTGGTTCTTCTGTCTGTCCTCCGCGGCGGAAATGCTGGCAGCTTCCCTGACGCAGGTCCGCAAAACGGCGGTGAGCGCGGAGGTAAGCGGAACGGATATTCCTGAGATTCAGCCGGAATATGCGCCGGTGCGGCTGAATGTGGTCTCGGAACGGCTGGACGCCATTGCCGCCGCTTTTACGGGACTGTCCAGGGGACAAGCGGAGAAACTGTTCGGTGCGGAAAAAGTCTTTGTGAACGGACGGGTGATCCTGGATAAAAGTACACGGCTGAAGGAAGGGGATATCCTGTCTGTTCGGGGATTCGGCAAGGCCGTCTATGACGGCATCGAGCATGAAACAAAAAAGAACAGGCTGTGGGTCAGCCTGCGCAAATACGTATGAGGAATAACCGGATCTGAAGGGATCCGGTTATTTGTTCATGCTGAAATACTGATTGGGGATATGGCAATATCCGCCGGGATTCTTATCCAGGTATTTCTGGTGATACTCCTCGGCAGAGAAAAAATTCCGGAGAGGTTCCAGTTCCACAGCCAGTTTCGCACCGGCTTTTTCTTCTTCCGCCTGATAGAAAGAACGAAGCTCGGGAAGCATGGATTCATCCGTATAGTAAATACCGGTCCGGTACTGGATGCCTTCATCATGTCCCTGACGATTGACAGACAGCGGGTCGATGACCATGAAGTAGTACTTCAGCAGCTCCGCCAGGGAGACGCGGGACTCATCAAAGTCGACGCGGAGGGTTTCAGCATGACCGCTGTCAGCACAGACATCCTCATAGGAAGGTGCCTGATCCGGACCGTTGGCATAGCCAACTTCCGTGCGGACAACCCCGTCAAACTGGTCAAAGAATTTCTGCATTCCCCAGAAGCAGCCGCCGGCGAGGTAAATGGTTTTCATTGTTCTGTTTCCTTTCCGTTTGCATTGATATACTCTTCGATCGCTTCACAGAATCCGGGCAGTTCCCGTTTCAGACGGACAAAGCGGCCTTCCCGGTTCAGGAAGACATGCTCGGATCTGGCTTCGCAGACAATATCGCCAGTTTCTTTTTTCATTATATAACGGATGGCCATCACCACACCGTTAAAGGATTCGACCGATATGGCGACGATGACCGTATCCCCGAAGGTGCAGGGAGCCTTATATTCGCAGGAAAGGGCTTTTACCGGGGAAACGATCCCTTTCTCCTCCATGGCGGCGTAAGGGAACCCCAGCTGATCCATCCATTCAATCCGGGCTTCCTCCATCCAGTGGATATAGTTGGCATGATGAACCACGCCCATCATATCTGTTTCATAGTACTGAACCCTGCGGGAAAATGCTGCCACAGGCATCCCTCCTCCGGAAAGACTATATGGTGATTATACATCAGGATCTCCGGAATACAAGCGGCAGGCATACGCTTTTCAATCCGCACTGTTTTCCTGTATAATGGCAAAGCCCGGAAAGCCGGGCAATGAAAAGGAGAACAATGAGGATGACTGCTTATATCTGGGACCTGGACGGGACGCTGCTGGATTCCTACGAGATGATCGTGGAGGCTGCTGCCCGGACGGCGGCGGAAGAAGGAATATATGATTCAAGGGAGCATGTGCTGAAAGCCGTTAAGCAGGGTGCAGTGACAGCCTATATGGAAGAGATCAGCGAACAATGCGGAAAGACGGTGAAAGAGCTGTTTGGCCGTTACCGTGAGCATACACATGCACTGGATGACAGGATTAAGCTGATTGACGGAGCGAAGGAAACGCTGGAAGGACTGCAAAAGGCCGGCGCGGCGCACTTTGTTTATACCCATCGGGGGAGCTCTTCCGGGCCGATCCTGGAACGGCTGGGAATCCTGAATTGTTTCCGGGAAGTGGTCACTTCCGAATACGGCCTTGAAAGGAAACCGTCCGGCGACGGGGTGCGGTACCTGGTGGAGAAATACAGCCTGGACCCGGAGGAAACCTGGTATGTGGGAGACCGGACGCTGGACGTTTACTGCGCGAAGGACGCCGGAGTGAAAGCGCTGCTGTATCTGGCACCGGACACCTGCGTTGAGGCGACGGGGAAAGAAGACAGGATCGTAAAGGATCTGAGGGAAATATAAAAACAATTCATAATTCATAATTCATAATGAATGTTGTTGAGACAATGAAAAACCAGACAAGAGAACCGTCCCCTTGTCTGGTTTTTGTTTATTCAGCTTTTTCCGGAGTGCCAAAGGGACAGGCGGCCATACAGAGCCCGCAGGCACTCTTCCGGCCGAGTTTGGGGATAAAGGCGCTGCGCATTTTATTGCAGCGATGAAAATCAATGATTTCTTCCCGCAGTTTACCGGCGTCCCACCGGACGTTCTTAAGCGCTTTGCAGGGGCAGATTTCCACGCAGCGGCGGCAGTTTTCCGGACAACGGCTTTCAGTGATTGGTTCCCCATAGGTAAAGAGTGCGTTGATCAGCACGGCGGACAGCCGTATCCGGGGACCGTAACGCTCAGTGATGACCACATCGTTCCGGCCGATCCAACCGATGCCTGCCTGGGTTGCCGCATATTTGAAGGAGAATTCCGCCAGAAGGTCGGTTTCATTCTTCTGGGCCATTGGCGGGATATAATATACGGCTTTCTGCTCTTTCAGCAGCGATTCAAGTTTTTCCAGAAACGCTTCAAGCCGATCCCGGGATGAGCAGATTGCCGCATCAAAATCCGACTCTGTATAGCTTTCAGGCGTCAGCTGCTTACCATGGGGTACAGCCAGGACCAGGGCGGAAGAGTATTCCTGCGCAAGAGGACTGTAGGATATATCCGCAAACCCATAAAGGATATCCGGGTACTGTGCCAGGAGATTCCTGACAGCACTTTCGAGAATTGTCATTCCATAATCTCCATATATCTCCGGAAGGTTTTGAAGCCTGCAGCTTCATAGAAAGCCAGGGCACCACGGTTGAACTCCCACATGTTGAGCTCAAGCCGTTTGAACCCTTTTTCCTTTACGAAATCGAGAATGAAACGGATCATGGCGCTGGCAACGCCCTGCCGTCTGAAGTTTTTATCCACGCAGAATTCATCGATATCCAGGAAATCCCGCTCAAACATAAAGGGGTTTTCCGGACGGTTGATATGGTGCAGAATGGCAAAACCGCAGACCTTTCCACCGGCTTCCGCCACGACAATTTCCTGACCGGGATCATTCCAGATGGTGAACAGGTGATCCCGGAGCTCGTCACAGAAACCGGGCTTGAAGACGTCCGGTTTACCGGCTACGTGCAGGTCATTGACCTCACGGCGCAGCAGGTTGACGGTTGGGAGATCCGCCTCCCGGGCAAAGCGAACGGTGACCGGGACAGGCTCATGACGTTCCGGCGGAGTGTATTCGCTGCGTACCAGACCATAGGCGCATAAATCAACAACGCCCTGGTTGTTTCTGCCCGCACCGATATGAACGCCTTCCTTTTTCAGACCGGCCTTGGCCATGACGCGGCCGGATTTGGGATTGTTCACATCATGATGAGCCGAGATCCGGTTGATGCCAACGACCGTGAACAGATACTCCATGACGGCGCGGAAGGCTTCCGGCATGATACCCTGACCCCAGAAGGCGCGGCTCATACAATAGCCGATTTCCACCTGCTCAATATCTTCACGCAGCTGAACGACCGCAATATTGCCGATCACACTGCCGGTTTCCCTGAGCTCAATAGCCCAGTTGAAGTAGGCACCGTCCTCATAATGGGAAATCCAGTCATTCAGCACCATACGGGTAATATCCACGCTGGAATGTGCAGGCCAGGTCAGGAAACGGGTAACTTCCGGGTCGGAAGCCCAGTTATTGAACATTTCATCAGCATCTTCGATTTTAAACGGCCGAAGGATCAGCCGATGGGTTTCCAGGGTCTGTGTTCCGGTTTTATTCATAGGGATTATCCTTCCTTTCTCTTTTTGTTTTGTCAGTGTGAAGCGGGGGTATAAATGCAGTATTCTGCTCTCAGGCTCCTGTTTACAGGCAGAACTTCATATATCCGCAGGTGAACGGAAAGAAATCATATTTCTCCGTGCCCGTATGAACCGCTCCGCTGCGTTCATACCATTGCCGCAGTACAGTGTTTTCTTCCACAATGCCCAGGTTGATCACTTTGCAATGCTGCTGCCTGGCTGTATCCATCGCATGTTTCAGCAGTTTCGACCCGATCCCCTGATGCCTGTATTGCGGAAGAACCGCCAGGTTGCTCAGTTCACACTCACCGGCATCAAGAAGCTTCAGGGAATAATAGCCGCGTAAAAAGCCGTCTTCCTCATCTGCAAACATCAGCCTGTGCTCACCATCCATCTGCCAGAGCAGCCATTCCTCCGTTATGGCAAAAGCAGTGAAGCGGGAAGCATTCTCCTTTGTAAAGCCGAATTCATCCGCAACCGTCCGGAAACTGTCCCGGATCACCCGGACACATTCGGGAATATCTGCTCGTTCAACTTTCCGGATCATTTGAATTACTGTTCCTTTCTCTTTAAAATCCAGATCAGGTTGCTCCGGTGCCGGGAAGCGGAGGCGGGATCTTTCAGATCTTCCCTGTCCCCTTTATAACCGCGATAGATATCCAGCACTTCAAAGCCGCAAAGCTGTGCCAGGAGGAACATTTCCCATCGCGTTGTCTGGCGCATCATCAGGGGACGGATTCTTTCACCGATGATCTCGTCCTTTTCGTTATACTCAACGAATTTCCAGTTGCCGCTCATCTGCTGCGTATAGGGATTATAACTGATTGCATTATAGATCTTCTCCCGGTTTCCGTCACGGTTGACATATTCCAGACGGAAGGAATAATCATCGGGAGACGTCTGCATCTGGGC
>OMZY01000023.1 GCA_900315675.1 uncultured Eubacteriales bacterium | reverse complement strand
TCACCATTCAATCCACTCCAAATATGTTGATTTTTATAGCTTCTCTGCTTTCCGGAATTTAGGGGCCTAAAACCGGAACTTACTTTGCAAAGTGACCAAAATATAAACTTTTCTTCACTTTTTGTCAACTTTTTGTTAACACTTTTCGTCGCGTTTTGTCATCCGGCTGCCGCCGCCTTCCTCCGGCGCTTCGCCGCCGGCCTTACCGGCCCTTCCCCCGGGGTCACAGCTCCTTCTCCATGCGGATGCACCGGAAGGTTTCCCCGTCCGCCGCTTCCCCGCAGATCTCGTATCCCATCAGCTCATAAAACCCGGTTTTGTTGTCCCGGCTGTCCAGCACCGTTTTCACGTATCCCAGCTCCTCGGCCCAGGCTTCGCATTCCCGGACCACCAGGGTCCCGATGCCCTGGCGTCTGTACTCCGGGAGCACCACCACCCGGCCGATCAGCATGCGCCCGGCATCCAGCGGATACATCCGCGCCGTCGCGACCGGAAAATCCTGATCCGTCACGACGATGTATTTTGTATCGGGTCCGTCGTGCTCGTCAAATTCCTCCCGCAGCGGAATGTGGTGCTTTTTCGCCATGGCCTGAACGCGAACATAATAGGCACCCGCCCGCTGCCAGGTTTCCGTCGCCCGGAGCACCGCCAGCGCGGGCATCTCCTCGATGCTTTCCATATCGTCCGCGCAGATCAGGCAGCCGTTGACCAGGACGCCTTCCACGTCGATCCCGTATTCATGCATCACATAGTCCGCGGGCAGCGCCTCGGCCCGCCCCGTAAAGCTCTTCCCCCACCGGTCCCGGATCCGGACCATCCGGCCGTCATATCGTTCCAGCATGCGCTCTCCCCCTGCCGTTTCGCCTCTCCCGGCCGTTCCTGTCCCGTCTGCGGCCTCCGGCCTCACGCGTCCGGGCCGTACAGATCCTGATACAGCCCCAGCTCCTTCAGCTTCTCCCGGAGGCTCTGCAGATCCGCCCACGCGTCCGGCTTTTTCGTTTCGTCCCGCAGCAGCGCGGAGGGATGATAGGTCGGCAGCATCCAGACGCCCTTCCTTTCCACCCATTTCCCCCGATCCCGGGTGATGCGGACCTCCGGTCCCAGCACGTCCTTCGCCGCGGTGGCCCCCAGCAGCAGAATCACCTTCGGCCGGATCAGCCAGGTCTGCATCCGCAGATGGATCTTGCAGGCTTCCGCCTCCTCCGGCGTGGGAATCCGGTTCTGGGGCGGCCGGCATTTCACCACGTTGCAGATATAGACCCGTTCCCGGGGCAGCCCGATCGCCGCCAGCATCCGGGTCAGCAGCTGCCCCGCCGCGCCGACGAAGGCCAGGCCCTGCTCGTCCTCATCCCGGCCCGGCCCCTCCCCGATCAGCATCAGCGGCGATTTCCGGTCGCCCTGGCCGGGCACCTTGTGATGAATGTTCCGGCACAGGCCGCACAGCCGGCATTCCGCCACCTGCTGTTCAAAAAGCTCCCAGGTAATCTCCGGCATGGCGCTTCCCTCTTTTCCGTGCTCTGTTCCCGGATCCGTCCCCTTTCTCCGGGCGAACCGGATCGGCTTTTTCCTTATAATTCGCAGCCGCCCCGGCGGATTCCTGTTTTCCGCCGCCGGAAATCCTTCCGGCCCGGCGCTTGACTTTTCCGCTCTTTGCCTTATGATTCAGGGGAGCGCCGGCCGTTTCCTTCCGGTTTCCCGCCGGCCGCGCGCGGGAGGCCTTTCCGCGCGTGCCCTTCATCCCGCAGATTCCGCAGAGGAGAGTCGATTGTCCGTGCATCTGATAGACGGTTCCATGCTTCATATCATCTTTTCCCTGGCCTGGCCCACCATGCTGGAGCAGCTGATGCAGACCGCGGTGCAGTATATTGACACCGCCATGGTCGGTTCCCTCGGCACGCAGGCCACCGCCGCCGTCGGAGCCACCAGCACCGTCAGCTGGCTCATCGGCAGCACCGTTTCCTCCGTGGGGGTCGGCTTTCTGGCGCTGATCAGCCAGTCCCTCGGCGCAAAGGATTCGGAGACGGCCCGCCGGGCCAGCGCCCAGGCGGTCACGGTCACCCTGGTTTTCGGCCTTCTGCTGACGCTGCTGACCTCCCTGCTCAGCTCCCGGATCCCCGTCTGGATGCAGGTGGATCCCGCCATCCGGGATCTGACCGCACGGTATTTCCTGATCTTCTATTCCTCCATGCTTTTCCGGGCCGCCAGCATCATTCTGGGCACGGTGCTCCGCAGCGTCGGGGATACCCAAACGCCCATGCGGGTGGGCATCGGGGTCAATCTGCTCAATGTCGTGCTGAATTTCCTGATGATCTATCCCTCCCGCCGGGTCACGCTGGCCGGGATTTCCCTCTCCCTGCCCGGGCTGAATCTGGGCGTGGAGGGGGCCGCGCTGGCCTCCGCCCTGGCCTTCGCCTTCGGCGGCATCGCCATCGCGGTGGTCCTCTTCCGGCACCGGGAGATCTCCCCGCTGGGCCAGTCCTTCCGGCCGGATCGGGCCCTGCTTCGCCGCTGCTTCCGGGTGGCGGTGCCCAATCTGGTCCAGCGGTTCATTACCTCCCTCGGCTATGTGGTTTTCGCCGCCATGATCAACAGCCTGGGCGATGTTTCCACCGCGGCCCATACCGTGGCCAATACCGTGGAATCCGCCTTCTATATTCCCGGCTGGGGAATGCAGACCGCGGCGGCGGTGCTTTCCGGGAACGCCTTCGGCGCGGGCAGCCGCAGCACCATCCGCCGCCTCGGCCGGTCCCTGGTTTTCCTGGAAGTGCTGCTGATGATCCTGTCCGGCACGCTGCTCTTCGTGTTCGCCGAGCCCCTGGTCCGGCTCTTTACGAAGGATCCGGAGGTGATCCGGCTCGGAACCGCGGTGCTGAAAATGGTCGCCGTCTCCGAGCCCTTCTACGGGGTTCCCATTGTGGTGGAGGGGATGATGCAGGGCGCCGGCCAGACGATGCTCCCCCTGATCTTCAACGTCGCCTGCATGTGGGGCGTCCGGATCTCCGGCACCTTTGTCTGCACGCAGCTGCTGGGCCTGGGGCTCGTCTCGGCCTGGGGCTGCATGATCGCCCACAATCTGACGCTCTTCGTGCTTTTCAGCGTCTGCTGGCTCCGCGGCCGCTGGATTCCCGAGACGCCGACGCCGCCCCGCAGCGCCTGAGGGCGGTGCTCAGCCTCCCCGCCGGCGGGGAAGTCCCTTCACAAAGCGGTATACAAACCATACGGACAGCGGGAACGCCAGCACATAGGCCAGGGGCTGCGCCTCCTGAATCCCGCTGAGTCCGCGCACCGCCGAGAGGATCAGCAGGGCCGGAATGAAGAACAGGCCGCTGCGGGCGGAGGACAGCAGCGAGGCGCCCAGCCGGTGCCCCGTGCTCTGGTAAAGCATTTCCACCGCCATCGTGAAGGGCAGGAAAAGCAGGGTCGCGAACTGCAGCCGCAGGGCCCGGGTTCCGATGGCGATCACCGCCGGATCATCCCGGAACAGCCCGATCAACTGGCCGGAGAACAGAAAGCCCGCCCCCGCCATCCCAATCAGAATCCCCTCCGCCAGGATCACCGTCACCCGGAACGCCGACATCAGCCGGTCGTATTTTTTTGCCCCATAGTTGAAGGCACAGACGGGCTGGAACCCCTGCCCGATTCCCAGCGCAAGGGCGAACACGAAAAAGGTGATCCGGGAAACAATGCTCATGGCCGCCACCGCCTCGTCCCCGTAAACCGCGGCGTTGCTGTTCAGCAGGATGGTGGCGACGCTGTTCAGCACCTGGCGCAGCATGCTGGGCATTCCCGTCGTCGCGATGTCCCCGACGGTGCGGAGCCGAAGATCCGCCTTTCTCACGGAAAGCCGCAGGGAGGTCTTTCCCCGCAGGAACATGCTGAGAAGCACCAGGAACGAAACGATCTGGCTGAAGGCGGTGGCGATGGCGGCTCCGGCGATTCCCAGATCCAGCACAAACATCAGCAGTGGATCCAGCGCGATGTTCAGGATCGCCCCCGTCATCAGCCCCACCATGCCCAGGGACGCCTTCCCCTCATACCGGAGCAGGTTGTTCAGCGTATATCCGCCGGTCATCGCCGGCGCGGCGATCAGGATATAGGTGATGTACTGCCTCGCGTAGGGCGCGATCGTCTCCGTGCTGCCGAGGAAGCGGATGATGGGATCCATCAGGGGAAAGCTGACCAGGGACAGGATCACCCCGAGCCCCACGGCGCAGACGATGCCCGTGGAGGCGATCCGGGAGGCCCGCTCCTCGTCCCGGGCCCCCAGCAGCCGGGCCGCGATGCTCCCGGCGCCCTGGCCGAACATGAAGCCCACGGCCTGAAGGATGGCCATGTATCCGAAGATCACGCCCACCGCCGCGCTCTGGCTGGTTCCCAGCTGGCCCACAAAGGCGGTGTCCACCAGATTGTAGATATTGGTCACCAGCATGCTGAGAATGGTGGGAATGGAAAGGGATACGATCAGCCGGGGGATGGATTCCTCCGTCATCCGGGCATACTGCGTTCTGCTGCTTCCTTGCTTCATGCTTCCTCCATTTGCAGGGAGTTCTTTGCTGTAAACCGCCGGGTGTGCCCCGGCGGGCGATTCCTGCCCGCGTCCGCCCCGGCGCTCCGCGCCGCCGGCGGAAAGGGCCTCCGGGCCTTCTCAGGCTCCGTAAAGCCGGAATTCCGGCGGATGCTCCCGCAGCTCCGCGTCCAGCTCCGCCAGGGTTTCCGGTCCCGCGCCGGGAATCAGCTCCGCGGCGACCATCACCTTCAGGCACCACTGGGCGGTAAAATTCGTGGTAATCCACGGAATTTCCTCCATCCCGGTTCCGTCCGCCCGGGTTCCGTAGGAAACGCTGCGGAAGCCTTCCGGCTTCTCCGGCCGGTACAGCAGAGCCAGAAGGTTCCGCCAGATCTCCCCGGCCATAACCCGGTCCCCCCGTTCCCTTGCCGCCCAGGCCTGCATTTCGGCGGAATAAATCGGGCTGCCGTACCGCCTGTCCGCCAGGAGCCCCCCGGACTGCCGCGTGCGTTCCTCCGGGGAGAGATAGAAGAACCATCCGTTCCGGGCGGTCATCTCCGCCAGCCCGCGGCTGTCCAGCATTTCCGCCGCTTCCAGCCAGACCTCCGTTTCCCCCATGCACGCCTGCAGATTCATGCCGGCATCCTTCCCCTCGCCCTCATAGGAAAGATGCCCCGTCTCCGGGTCAAACCCGAATTCCGGTCCGGAGGTCAGGCCCAGGGGCGCCCGGCTCAGGTCCGCAATTCCCGTTTCCATTTTCCGCCGCCAGACGGGATCCAGCGTCCGCTCATAGGCCGTCATCCAGTCCGAAACCAGGGCCGCCCAGTCCGGTCCGGTCCGCACCCGGAGGCTTCCGTCCTCCCGGCGGAACCAGGGCATGGATCCCAGGGATTCCGCCGCCGCCGTGCTGTCCGCCAGGCAGTCCCCGATCCGCCGGTCCCCCGCCAGATAGAACAGGGGGCGGTGATGCCCCGCCATGGAAATCCGGGGCTCCTTGCAGGGGCAGCCCCAGTGGCGCACGTTGTGCCGCGATCCCAGTCCCTTCATCGGTCCGAAATGGTACATATCCACGTCCGCGGCATGCCGGCTCAGGGCCTCCGCCACCCGGAACACCCGTTCGCTTCCCGTGCGCAGGAAATACAGCCACAGCCAGTAGGTCGGCGCCAGCTCCGTGTTGTCCCAGGCATACCCGCCCACGTCCCAGCGCCACATGTGCCGGCAGGCCTCATAGGTATGCATGAAATCCCCGTAATTGAACAGGCCGTACCAGCTTCTCGCCCCGACCTCCGCCTCATAGAAGGAAAAGGCGGCCTCCAGCTGGCTTTCCGTCCACCTTTCCACTTCCGTTTCCCGCCGGGGCAGGCTCCAGAAGCCGAAGGCCCTGTGATCATGGTAGTATTCCGGATCCGCCAGGTAAACCGGCGGCCGCCGGACCGCCTCGGAGGCTTCGGCAAGCTCCCCGTCCGCCGCCCGCCCGCGTTCGAACCGGACGGCGGCGCGGCAGGTCACCGCGATTCCGTTGGGATCCGGCCGCATATAGTCGAACCCCTCATAGCATCCCATGGGATAGGTGCGCCGGTCGTAATGGCGGAAATCGAAGGCCGGCGCCTGGGGCGAATAAAACCAGACCGTGCATTCCGTGCTTTCCCCGGACAGGCGCTTCGTCTCAAGCCCCGCCGGATGCTTCTCCCAGCATTCCCGCAGATGAAAGCTCAGCGTCCTGTCCGGATCGCTCACCGCCAGGGTGCCGGGAGCCCGCCTTCCGTGCACCCCGTCCAGCCAGCATCCGCCCTCCCAGGCCTTTTTCCGGATGCAGAAGTGATCCGCCGAATCCTGGCACAGCGCGAAATGATCCCAGCGGGGCAGATCCTCCGCCAGGGCATCCAGCTCCGGGGTTGCTTCCACCATTTCTCCCCGGGTCTGCGCCGCCAGCAGCGCCGGATCCAGATGCTTTTTCCAGTAGAACAGCTGCGTGGGAGAATCCCGGTAAACCTCCCCGTCCGTCAGCATCCGGATCTGCCGCTGATACGGGCGCCCCCGGAGCCGGGTCTCAAACCGCAGGCCCCATCCGGCCAGCCGGTCCCGCTCCGGATCCCCCTGATAGAAGAAGGTGTCGTCAAACTGGAGCTCTCCGTCCGCCCGGATGCTCATGCGGATCCGGAAGGGCATTTTTTCCGTCCCCTCCTCCATGTGCACGCCGTCAAAGAGAAAAACCGTCTCCAGCGGACCCCGGACCTCCGCCTCCCGCCACCGGATCTCCCCGGGCAGCGCCCGGGTCTGAACCCGGGTATTCTCCTCCTCCCCGCTTTCATGGCTCACCAGAAGCACCGGCCAGGCCGCTTCAAAGCCCGGGGTATCCCGGCGTCTGCAGTCCCGGACAAGGAATTCCCCGCTCTTCGGCACCATCAGGCTGAAATCCCCGCCCGAAACATACCAGGCCTCCGCCTCCTCCCGCACGGTGATCCCCTCCGGAGCCTCCGCCGGCCCCGGCGTGATCTCTCCGCCCCGGCCCAGGCGATCCGCCCGCACGGTGTGCCGGGTCCATTTCACGCTGCCGTCCGGCCAGCGGGCAACCACCTCGCTCTGCACGGGCACCGGATTTCCCTCCGCATCCGTCAGCCGGAAGCGCTCCTCCCGGACCCTGCCCTTCGGCCAGTATCCCCCCAAGGCGGCCCAGCCTCTCGCCTGCCGGCTTTCCATCAGATGGATGCGCATGGAAGCCCCTCCCTTTCCGTCCCCGTGTCTCCGCTATTGTATACGGAAAAACGATTCCCTGCAAATCCTTTCGGTCTTTCCGCTTTCATGATATACTGTTCCCGGAGAACGCATTTCACGGAGGTGCACCATGGCCTGTTTCACGCCGTTTCAGGGCAGCCTGCTTTACAGCAATCCCCTTTCCGGCCCGGATTGCCTTCAGGATTTCTGCCTGGAAGGCCGGGCGCTGACCAGCTTCCCCGGAGGGTGCCTCCGGCTGGAGAACGCCGAAAGCCCCGGGCTCGGCCAGAAGGCCAACTATGTTCTCTGGTGCCGAAAGGCCTTCCCGGCGGATCTGCTGCTGGAAATGGATTTCCGCCCGATCCGGGAGCCCGGGCTGGCCATGCTGTTCTTCTCCGCCTCCGGCCGCGGCGGGCAGGATCTGTTTGACCCGTCCCTGGCGCCGCGCACCGGCGAATATGTTCAGTATCACCACGGCGACATCAACGCCTTTCATCTGTCCTTCTTCCGCAGGAAGGAGAAGGATGAGCGCAGCTTTCATACCTGCAATCTGCGGAAGAGCTACGGCTTTTATCTCGTTTCCCAGGGGGCCGATCCCATTCCCGACGCGGCGGACGCGGACTGTTTTTACACCCTTTCCCTGCTGAAGCTTGGCCCGGATATCCGCTTTGCCGTGAACGGGCTGGAGGTGCTGTCCTTCCGGGACGACGGCCAAACCTACGGGCCCCGGCTGGGCGGGGGCTGCATCGGGCTCCGGCAGCTGGCGCCCATGGCCGGGGAGTATGCGAACCTGCGCGTCCGGGCCGCGGTTTCTCCGCGAATAGAAACAGATCCGTATGCGATCGGAAGGAGCGAATGAAATGAAGGCAATCGAGCTGGAAAACCTGCTGAAGGAAATGTCCCTGGAAGAAAAGGTCATGCAGCTGGTTCAGGTCCCGGGCAGCGTCTACGCGAAGGATTCCGCAACCACCGGCATCCTGCAGGAAACGGTTCCCGAAAAGGTGCGCCGGCTGGCGGGAAGCACCCTGGGCATTATGGACGGCGGAAAAATCCGTGACATTCAGGATGAATACATGAAGCATCATCCGCATCATATTCCGCTGCTTTTTATGCTGGATGTCATTCACGGTCATAAAACGGTGTTCCCCTGTCCGCTGGGGCAGGGCGCCACCTTTGATCCGGATCTGACGGAGCAGGCTGCCGCGATTCAGGCGGAGGAGGCCGCGGCGGACGGCGTCCATGTAACCTTCTCCCCCATGGCGGATCTGGTTCGGGATGCCCGGTGGGGCCGTGTGATGGAATCCACCGGGGAGGATCCGCTGCTCAACGGCAGAATGGCTGCCGCCATGGTCCGCGGATACCAGGGGCCGGATCTGAAGGACGGAAGGCATGTGGCTTCCTGCGTCAAGCATTTCGCCGCCTACGGTGCCGCGGAGGGGGGAAGGGATTACAACAATACGGAGCTGAGCGAGCATACGCTTCGGGACAGCTACCTCCCCGCCTATCAGGAAGCCATTCAGGCCGGCGCCCGGATGGTGATGTCCTCCTTCAACAGCTGGAACGGGATTCCCGTCACCGGCAGCGAGTGGCTGATGAAGAAGATCCTGCGGGAGGAAATGGGCTTCGAAGGCGTGACCATTTCCGACTGGGACGCCATCGGACAGCTGATTCCCCATGGTTATGCGGAAGATCTGGAGGACGCGGCGCGGAAGGCCATGCGGGCCGGCGTGGACATCGATATGACCACCGGCGCTTACGCGGGATATCTGGAAAAGCTGGTTCGGGAAGGCCGTCTTCCGGAAAGTGAGCTGGATAAAGCCGTCCTGCGGATTCTGACGCTGAAAAACGATCTGGGGCTGTTTGAGAATCCCTGTCGCGGCCTGACGGAGCACCTTCCGGTTCACACCCCCGAAGAGAAGCATGCCCTGGCCCGAAAAGCGGCGGCTGAAAGCCTGGTTCTGCTGAAGAATGAGGACGGTGTGCTGCCGCTGAAAGCCAAAAAGCTCGCCTTTATCGGCCCCTATGCCATGAGTCGGGATCTGCACAGCACCTGGGCCATCAACCCGGACAGGGCACAGGGCGTCAGCGTCTGGGACGCGGCTCAGGAAATGCTGCCGGAAGCCGGGGTGGAGGTCCGCGCTGCGCAGGGATGCGACATGGTGGAGGACGGCACCGGGCTTTCCTTCTTTGTTTATCATGACGCGGATCAGCGGGAAAAGAATCAGAAATGGATGGCGGAAGCGCTGGAAGCAGCCGCCTGGGCGGATACGGCGGTGCTGTGCCTGGGCGAGCATCTGCTTCAAAGCGGAGAGAGCACCAGCCGGGCGAAGCTCACCCTGCCGCCATGCCAGCTGGAGCTGCTTCGCAGGGTGAAGGAGGTCTGCGGAAAGGTGATTGTCCTGCTTTTCTGCGGCCGTCCCCTGGAGGTGGCGCAGATGGCTGACCACGCCTCGGCGCTGGTCGTCTGCTGGCGGCCGGGCACGGAGGGCGGTCATGGCATTCTGGATGTGCTGACCGGGAAAGTGCCGCCTTCCGGCTGCCTGCCCATGAGCTTCCCGCATACCGTAGGCCAGGAGCCCCTGCATTATGATGAATACGCCACCGGTCGTCCCCGGCCTTCGGAGGGGAACGACATGTTCACCAGCCGATATCTGGATTGTGCCAATTCCGCGCTGTTCCCCTTCGGGTTCGGTCTCTCCTACGGGAAGGCGGAAATCTCCCCTGTGGAATTAAGCGGTTCCGAACTGCGGGAAGGGGAGCATCTTACGGCCAGGGCATTCCTGACCAATCATGGCGATGAGAAAGCCGCCCATACCGTACAGCTGTATATTCAGGACCTGGTCGGCAGCCGGGTCCGTCCGGTACGGCAGCTCCGGGATTTCCGGCGGGTCCTCCTGGAGCCCGGCGAAACCCGTGAAATTGCTTTCCGGATTGAAGAGCCCATGCTGAGGTTCTGGCGTGCGGATCAAACCTATGGCAGCGAGCCGGGACGCTTCCGCGTCTGGATCAGTCTGAACAGCCGGGACGGCGATCCGGTTGAATTCCGCCTGTGTTAGAGCGGACGGAACCTCCGAGATCTGCGGTGCTCCCCGTTTTCATTCAGCCCGCCGTTTTGGGTCTTTTAAAATGAATTGTACAGGATTTCGCCCGTTTCCGGGTCGATGGTCTCTGTCCGCTCCGGCGTTGCGTCATTCTGCGGTTTTTTGGGCATCTGATTGATCTGGGCAATTTGATTCATATGGTCCAGAATGAACTGCTGCGCTTTCCTGTCATACAGAATGACTTTATAATTCCCGTGCGGACCGGTCCTTTCCTCCGTACTGATCCCCAGCCCCAGTCCGCGATCGGTGGGTTCGCGTTTCGTTTTCCCCTGATAATCCCTGTATTGAACCAGATACCCTTCCCGTTCCAATAATGTCGTAATGCTTCGGTGGCTTAATCTTCGCATGTTCTCATTCTCGATCAGGGAATTGATCATTTCCGTGATCGCGCTGATATATAGAGGCTGCTCCGACAACGGAAACCTGTTCAGCTGTTCTTCTGTCAATTCAAAGGGCACTTTCGTTGCTTTGGGGGTCTTTTTCAAACCGCCTTTTTCAATCACCTGCCGCAGGACGTCCGATACGAAAAACAGGCATCGGGAGATGCGAACCTGGTTCACAACGTCCGCTTCCGGAAGGACTTCGTCTGTCAGGGGGTTCATTCCGTTGGCCAGTTTGTCCAGATAGGTTTTTGCGTGAAGCATAATCTCCAGCTCCGTTGCCATGAGTACCTTCCTCCTTCTGAAAATGTTTTCCGTATGATCGATGTAACAAGATCCATCCAGTCCGTATATTATACCATCGATCCTGCCCACTGTAAACTTTGCACGCAGGGCACTGCAGCTTTTTACGCCGGCCAGGCCTATCGATCAGCCCGTCCCTGCCGTGCGCCCCAGCAGACAGCGTAAATTCCTGCCGCAATCCCGGCGCTCAGAACGTCCGAGATGCACTGGGAAGCCAGTATGCCCGTATATCCCGCAATCGCTGCGGACACAAGAAGTACGATGACAAACAGAATTCCCTGACGGCTCAGCGAGAGAATAAGCGCCGGCACCGCTTTTCCGGTTGCCTGACAGAGGCACGTCATCAGCATCACCATGCCCGCGCAGGCGCTGCCCGCCACCTGCCAGCGAATCATCGGAATCCCGTCCGCAACCAGCTGCGCATCCGGAGTAATGATCCCCAGCAGGGGGCCGGCTGCCAGAAAGACAAAGATGGTCATCGCCAGAGCCGTCGAAATCAGGAACAGCAGGCAGAAGCGCAGCAGTTTCCGGACCTTCTGCTGCTCTCCGGCGCCCGTCAGGAATCCGAAAAGGGGAACCCCGCCGAAGGAAAAGCCGACCAGAATCATCTGGATGATCATCGTGATCTTCAGCACGATCCCCATGGCAGCGATTTTTTCATCTCCGAAAGGCAAAAGCTGCTGATTCAGAAGAATGATGCACAGGCTCGACGCGATATTGGTGATCGCGGCCGTAATCCCGATGGACAGGATGTCCCGCAGGAATTCCCCGCTGATCCGGCCGCACAGCCGGACAGACAGACGCCGGCTGCGGCGGAGCACCACGGCCAGCAGAAACAGATCGCTGCATGCGTATCCGATTACCGTGGCAAGCGCCGCGCCGGCCGCGCCCATTCCCGGAATCATGATCGGGTCGAGGATCACATTCACCACCGCGCCTGTCACGGTTCCCATCATCGAAAGTCCGGACATCCCCTCGCAGCGCAGCAGGTTCATGTGGATGAAGTTTACGACAATGAACGGCGCTCCGAACAGCAGAACCGTGCTGTATTCCCGCGCATAGGGCAGCGTGTCCGGACTGGATCCCAGCATCCTCAGGAACGGCTCCTGCAGCAGCAGGATCACAGCGCCTGTCGCCGCGCCGACCGCCAAAGCGATATAAAAGCAGAAAGCGCTGACCCGGGCGACGGCTTCATAATCCTGTTTTCCCAGCAGGCGCGAGATCAGCGAACTGCCGCCCTGGCCGAAGATGTTGCCAAAGGCCATCAGGATCATAAACAGCGGTGCGCAGAGCGATACGCCGGCAACCAGCAGTGCGTTTCCCGTCTGGGCTATGAAGTAGGTGTCCGCCAGATTGTATACAATCGTTACGATGGAACCGAGAACCACCGGCAGCGAAAGATGGAAATAGGACGCCACCAGGTGATCGGCATTCGGATAATGTCCTTTTTCTTTTTGCACGTTGCTGTCCTTCCTTTCGATCAGCGAATCACTCATGCGCGCACACCTCCCCGGGAAGATCATACCGCATCCGGCTGTATTCAGCAAGATTTCCGCCGTTCTGTCTTCCCTGAACCATGGCGCTTCCCCTTGCTTTTCCCATCAGCTTCCGGTGGATCGGTAATACCGCATGGTTCTCTGAAACCAGAGCCATACCAGAGCGAAGACCACGATGCCGGAAAGCGGGGAAAGGAAGGCCGTCCACACGGGTCCGTCGAACAGGGGCTTATCCAGGATCACCGAAGCCGGCTGCTGAAGCGTCAGGGCAAAAGGGGCCAGCACAGTAAACAGCACCCGCAGCGGCCTTGGAAATGCGTCCACAGGATACTGGCAGGCGCTCCGTCCGCCGTAGGTCAGGGCATTCACCAGCTCGACGGATTTGACGGAATAAATACAGAAGATTCCCTCCACCGTAAACAGGCCCAGCAGCAGGAAAAAACCGCAGACCACAGCCTCTGCAAAGAGGGCGGCTTTCAGAACAGTCCAGGTCACATGCGACAGATGGCATCCCATGACCAGTGCGGCGATCCCAACGGCAATGCAGGTAATCCGCCGGGGATCCACGGCGCTGCACAGCACCTGGGTCAGAATTCCCCGGGGCCGGGCCAGAAAAGTATCCAGCTGGCCCGTCCGGATCAAATAGGGGAAATTGCCGGTAATCCCCCGTCCGAAGCATTCCGTCAGGTAAAAGGTAACGGACATGATCCCAAAGAAGAAGAAAAGATCGCCTGCCTCCCACCGGTTCATTCTTTCAAAGCGGTCCACCAGCAGGATCACGGCCAGCATTTCTCCGCCTTCCATCACCAGCTGTGCAATGGTCTGCAGGATAAAGGACGCCGGATATTCCAGCTGGCTTCGGATCAGCATCCGCATGGAATGCAGATAGAGTTTTATCGTATCCATACTTCAGCCTCCCTGTATCTCCATGCGCCGCTGGTTGCGCTGCCAGAACAAAACGCCCAGGGCGGTAAGTACGATCGTCCATCCCAGCTGGATCATCATCATTCCAGGCGCTTCGGACAAAGCCGCTTCTCCGGTATAGAGCCGGATCGGCGCATCCAGCAGCTGCGCGTAGGGCAGCAGGGTAATCACCTTCTGCCAGCTGTCCGGAAACAGGATCAGCGGCAGCACATTCCCGGAAAAAATCATCATCAGCAGGTTCAGCATGGCCTGCATTCCCCGGGAATCCAATGTGCGCATGGTAAAACCCATCGTAATGTTTTCCAGGGCGGAGACGCACAGAAGACCCAGCCCCAGCCCCCATGCCGCCAGCAGAAGCCCCGCAGGCGTGGCCGGAGCCGCCAGCCCCCATCCCTTCGGAAGGAGCAGCGCGAACACCAGCATGGGAGCCGCCCGCATAAGGCTGCCCGTCAGCTTCTGGGCGGCAATCCGGACATAATAGAATCCGTACAGATTCAGAGGCCTGCACAGATCATAGGCGATGCCGCCGGTGCGGATTTTATCCAGCAGATCCGGATCCGACGCCAGCAGCATGCGAAAAAAAGCCTGCTGCAGCCACACATAGCTCGTGATCCGTTCCAGCGGCATGCTCTGCGGTTTTCCGGCATACAGCGTCCGATAAACGGCAATGAGGATCAGGCCGAAAAACACCTGGCAGATCACTCCGCCCAGCACCGCTCCCCTGTACTGCATTTCCAGCCTTCTCCTCATGCGGAAGGCGGCAAGGTATGCTCTCATAGGTCCATCTCCCTGTACATGTCCGCGACAAGATGATCGATGTTTCGCGGCTGAACCGTCAGTTCCCGAATGGTTCCCGCGCCCTGAAGCAGGGCGATCATCTCCGATGTGGGGAACGCCTCCGGCGAGTAGGTGATGATCAGGTTTTCTCCTTCCCGGACGAGGGGAACGGAAGCCGGCAAACGCGGCGAGGCCGCCTGTTCTTCATACCTTACGGAGACGGTGCGCACCGTATCATACCGGCTCAGCAAATCTCCCAGCGCACCGTCGAACAGCTTTTTGCCATGCCCCAGCACCATCACCCGGGGGCACAGGGCAACGATATCCTCCATATCGTGGGTAGTCAGCAGGACGGTTGTTCCGTATTCCCGATTTTCCCACTTCAGGAAATCCCGCAGCGCCAGTTTGCTGACCGCATCCAGTCCGATCGTCGGCTCGTCGAGAAACAGCAGCTCCGGCCGGTGAATCAGCGAACCGCACAGCTCCGCGCGCATCCGCTGCCCCAGGCTCAGCTGCCGCAGGGGCGTCCGCAGCAGATCTCCCAGCTGCAATGCCTCCGCCAGCTCCTTCAGCCGGCGTTCATAATCCGCTCCGGGAATTCGATAGATATCCTTCAACAGGTCATAGCTGTCCCGGATCGGCACATCCCACCACAGCTGTGTCCGCTGGCCGAATACAACCCCAATGCGCCGGACATGCTTTCTTCGCTCCTTCCAGGGGACAATGCCGCCAACCGTCACATCTCCCCCGTCCGGCGTAAGGATGCCGGACAGGATTTTGACGGAGGTGGATTTCCCGGCGCCGTTTGGACCGATGTATCCCACCAGCTCTCCCTGTTCAATCTCGAAGGACACATCCTGCAGCGCATGAACGGTCTTCTTTTCGCGGAGAAGGGTTCCCTTCTTTCGTTTCTCCCGGACAATGAACCGCTTTTCCAGTTTTACCGCATGAATAAATGCCATGTTTCCCCCCTGTGCCGGCCGGCTTTCTTATCGTTTTTGCTGCTTCCGCGCGCGAAGCTCCTCCGCCAGCGTCATGTATTGTTCGTTCAGTTTCTCCGGGCTGTCGCCTTTCCGCGGTTTGGCCATCCGGGAGGAAAGGTCCGCCATCCGCATCTCCAGCCGCGTTATTTCCAGCGCCTGATCCTCCGCTTCCTTCACCGGAGCCGCCTCCGGTGCCGTGACGCCTTCCATCGCTGTCAGTTTCCGGTCTTTGAAGCAGATTCTGCGGGTGGATACCTTTTGCAGGAACAGCTCATCATGGCTGACAAACAGCACCGTTCCTCCATAACCGGAGAGCAGGTTCTCCAGCGCTTCCAGCGTAAACAGGTCCAGGTGATTGGTTGGTTCATCCATCACCAGCAGGTTCAGATCCATCAGCAGCAGTTTTGCCATCGCGGTCTTCGCCTTCTCGCCGCCGGAGAGCACGGACACCGGCTTGAATGCATCCTCCCTTGCAAATCCCAGACAGCTCAGCACCGTTCGCGCGAACGCCTGGGGGTGAACCGATTCCTCCGTCACGTTCTCCAGCACCGTGCGGTCCTCCCGAAGCGTACGCTCGTGGTGCTGATCAAACCATCCGACCTTTGCCTGCGGATTGAACCGAATGCTTCCCCTGAAGAAAGTTCCCTCCGATTCCGTACCCGTCAGGGCCATCAGCAGCGTCGTCTTTCCGCATCCGTTTGCACCGGTCAGCGCAGTTTTGCTTCCCGTGGGCAGGGAAAACCCCGTTTCTTCCAGCAGCACTTTCCCTCCGGCTGCCATTTGATCACACCGAACCTCCAGCGCCGTTCTGGCTCCAATCGGGGATGCCGCACCCAGTTTCATCCGGATATCCGGAAGCGCCGCAGGCTTTTCCTTTACTTCCAATTGCTCCATGCGATTCTGGATCGTCCGCTTCGCGTGACTGATCTGGAGAATGGCGTTCGTATATTCCCTCGTATGCAGCCGGGCTTCGCTGTTGCCCATACGGGACGGGGCTTTTTTGACGGACGCCGTCCATTCCGACATGCGCTGCGCGGATTCCTTCAGGCGTTTCTGCTCGGCCTTATATTGGTCGTACTCGAACTGTGCACGCTCCCGCCGGCGCTTTCGTTCTTCTGTAAAGGCGTCATATCCGCCGGGAAAATCCTGTATTGTTGCTTCTTCGAGGCACCAGATCCGGGTACAGAACCGGCGGAGCAGCGCCCGGTCGTGGGAAATCAGGATCAGCGTTCCCCGATACGCTTCCAGCTGCCGCCGCAGCATCTCCAGGCCTTCCTCGTCCAGATCCGTGGACGGTTCATCCGCCAGCAGCAGGCGGGGATGCGCGGAAAAAGCCGCGGCGATCCGGCTGCGGGTCTGTTCCCCGCCTGAAAGCCCCCCGTGCCTTTCCTGCGCATGAAACAGGGAGCGGTAGATTCCTTCCCCCTCCTCTTCCGGGAGGCCCTGCTGATGGATGATGGCGGTTTCTCCGAATCTTCGGACCGATCCCTCATCCGGTTCTTCCTCTCCGGCCAGAATCCGCAGCAGCGTGGATTTTCCGGCGCCGTTCTGCCCCACAAGTCCGATCCGTTCCCCGTCATAGACGGTCAGGTTCTCGATATGAAAAAGCTCCCGATCCCCATAGGCCTTTCGGATGCTTCTTGCGTCCATGACCAGTTTCGCCATAGAAAAATCACTCCTTCCCGCCGCGGAGGAGTGAGAAAAATCGCGCACAAAAGCAAAAAGGGCGTTCGGCCGGCGCGAAAATCACAACCTCCAAACGGCGACAAACACAGCTCCCTTCAGGCCTTGCCCGGGGAGTTCTTTGCAGCCGAATGTCAGTCGATCTTTCTCATCAGCAGCCAAAGCCCATCCTTTCCTTCTGATGTGTGAATGATATATTGTTTTTGCCTGTTTGTCAAACAAAAACAATACAAGCCGCCCGTCCGGAGATCCGGAGCAGGCCCGATATTTCGAAAAACTTAACCCGGCACTTCTTCTTTCAAAACGGACCATGCTGCAATCAGCTTCTCCAATGAAAACTGCGCATTGGCCGGGCTGGTGGAAGGCAGGCAGATTGCTTCTCTCCCCACCCTGTCCTGGATATACTTTTGATACATTTCATAGGATTTCCGTCCGTTGCAGCAAATCTTTTCGATGGGGCTGTTGTCCAGAATAATCCGCAGATCATTGGCTCGTACATCCCGTATACTGGCATCCGATGATCCCTCAATCACGCAGCTGGCAATGGAATCCCACAGAGCCATCCCATGACTCAGGATCAGTTCCTTCTTTTCGGCAATCGTTACCGGCGGGTCCTGATCAAACAGGGCCGCGATCACTTTCCAGAACCGGTTTTGCGGATGGCCGTAAAAGAAATTCTGTTCTCTGGATTTGATGGATGGGAAAGAGCCAAGGATCAGGATCCTGCTGTGTGCATCAAAGAGAGGTCCAAAGGGGTGGCTGATTCGTGTGGCGCTCATTTCTGGTTTCCTTTCTGCTGCGGAGCCTGATAGGCGCTGAACCGGGCCCGTCTGCACTGCCATGGCCCGGCTTCCGCCATACCCCATGGCAGACCGGGTGCCCATGCTGTTCAGTCTGGCCTTATATGCACCTTCAGCGTCCTCAGGTAGTCCTTCTGTTCCGGCGCAATCCGATAGCTTTCCAGGGCTTTCTGAATGGCTTTGTTATGCGTCCAGGCATCCAGCCTTTTCTCCTCCAGGAAAGGAAGCACCGCGTCATATTGTTTAGCCAGGGCGGTAGCAAAATACCAGGCTCTCATCATGTTGATATAATACTCATCCGACAGGATCTGCGCAACCATGTATGCATATTCGGTACGGAAGCTGTCCCCGAGAAAATGCTGCATCAGCATCCCCACACCAAACCGGACTGTATATGTCCGATCGGAATGGATCCATTCACGAATATGTGCGAGCAGCTTATCGGGTTCCTTTCGGAAGGTTTTCGGAGAAAGCTGGTCACAGGTCGCCCAATTATCGATATAAGGGAGAAATGCATCAACCAGCCGGATGCATTGATCGAAATCCTTTTCTTCCGAAATCACAAAGGCGTGAAGCTGATTCTCATCAAAGTATAGATGCGGCAGGCAGGCCAGAAAAGTATCCCGGCTATCATCCCGGTACAGTTTCTTTCCGTAGGCACGAAGCTCCGGAGTCCGTACCCCGATGATCCGATCAGCCTTCACTGTGGGAAGAATTCTGGCCTGCAAGGCCGCATACCCTGTGTCCCGCATCCGAAAAAGCTGCTCTCTGATTTCAGTCTGCGTCACTTCGCCTGTACGCTCCCTTCATGGATCATTTCTTCCGGCAGGCGTCCGTTCATGCTGTTCACCCGCAGGGAAAGAATGCACTCCTCAATGGTTCCCGCCCGCCGCAGCAGTCTCCTGCGCCGGATATCCCCCTCACAGGGCCATTCCATCAGCTTCTTGATTCTTCCCAGGGCGATCGTCGGATGGAATCTTTCCGCCCATCCCGTATACAGGGCCCTATACCATGCGGCCAGTTCCTCCTCCCCGGCCTCCGGTCCTCCCCGCAGCCTGCGCCCCAGGGCAGGGTCAGCCAGAAAGCCACGGCCAATCATCACCGCTTCCGTTTCCGGGCATCGGTCCAGCAGTCTGGCCACATCCTCCGGTGTCCTCAGGTCCCCATTATACACAGGATGAGCGACGCCCCTCCGGATGGCTGTTTCAAAAGCCTCCGGATGGATTCCGCCTGTATACTGTTCCTTCATGGTCCGAACATGAATGGTGATATGCCCGAAAGGATAATCTCCCAGAATGTCCAGGATTCTTTCCCACTCTCCCGCCTGTTCAAACCCGATCCGCGTTTTGACGGAAAGCGTCAGCGGCAGCGTCCGGGAAAACACGGCATCCAAAAAGGACCGCAGGTACCCGGGGTCCCTGAGCATCCCGCTGCCCCGTCCTCGTTTTGTCACAGTCGGCGATGGGCACCCCAGGTTCAGGTCCGCGCATCCGTACCCCATCCCCTGAATATAACTCATCCAGGCATGCAGCTGTTCCGGATCCCGGGTCAGCGCCTGCGGAAGCACATCGATGCCTCTGTTTTCTTCCGGGTCGACATCCCTTTTTTCCCGATTCGTCAGCGTCATGGACTGGGTCAGCTTATGAAACGGAAGACCGTATACATCCGCTCCGCCAAACATTTCCCGGTGAACCCGGCGGAAAATTCCATCCGTAATTCCTTCCATGGGAGCAAAAAATATTTTCATAAAGAACACATTCCTCGTGATCATTTCCTGGGATATTATTCATGCAGTTCGCGATCTTTTTCAAGCGATTCCTTTTTCCCGTGGATCCGTCCCAGGCCGTACATCAGGAGCGTGGCGCAGAGCAGATTCACCCAGCCGGCACGGGCGGCGGGATTGAATGAGTTGACCAGGCCGATCACCAGGTTCGCGCCGCCGATCGCCAGCAGCACTCTCCCGATCCGGTCCAGATGGGAAATCCGGGAATCAATGTCAGAATACAGGTCAAAGACCCCATCTTCTGTCTTCTTTCGAAAATAAATCCACATCATCATTCGGCCAATATATTCTGCGCCGGTTTCTTCCATGAATTTTACATACTGATCGTCATAGGGGTGCATTTCTGTCCGGACCGTATAGGTACCGGGTTCGCACCTGACAAAGGTATACCTGCAGAATCCAACGGTCTCCAGCACCCATCCGTCTGCGGCCATCTCGTTCAGCCATTTTTCTTCATCTTCAAACTGCCAGACCCAGAACCATTTGGTAATTGTTTTTCTCTCCATCTCATAATTCCTCCCCAAGAATCATTTCACCGTTGTGTGCCAGTTCCTTCAGGCGCTTCACCTCATTGACCAGAATTTCTCTTCCTTTATCTGTCAGCTGGTATTCCTTCCGGCGGCTGTCTTCATCCACGGTCTTCAAAGCAATCCATCCCTTATCACAAAGCGTGTTCAGCGCACCGTACAGTGTTCCGGCCGCAAGTCGTATCCTCCCGCCGGACAATTCTTCCGTCTGCTGCATAATCCCGTATCCATGCCGCGGCTTATGCAGTGACAGTAAGATATAATACGTTGTTTCAGTTAATGCGGGAACTCCCGGCATCTCTCATGCACCTCCATCGTTTTCCGATATATCGTTCTCCGATATATCGTGAATTTATTCTATCGTCTCCCGATATATTTGTCAATACCCGGAATCAAAAAAATTGTCAGAGCGAGCTCTGACAATCCGATCACCGTCAAATATCTTTTGGGATGTACAGATCATACAAAGAAAAATTCTAAGCTTTGGAAAGGAGTTCTTTCCCTGAAAGAGAATTCGTACTACCATTAAATCACAACTGGTTCATGTTTCACAGACGCGAAATCATTTGACGGATACGATCGAGCGCGGCCTCCCGATGAAATGCGCAGAGATAAGGCCCAAAAAAGAAATAAGCCCGGCTTCCGAAAATGGAGGCCGGACAATCTGTATGTCGCGGTTATTCTTTCCAATGCTTCAGCTGAGAAATCCAGGCATCATACTGGCAGCGCAGATCTTCAGCTGGCAAGCCTTCAGGGTTCGGCATATGCTGAATCAGGAAATTCACCAGGGCTTCCTTGCTCTGGTACACATACTTTCCATCTGCATAGCACCACTTGCAGTAATCCTCGTTAAAGAAACCATCAGGTTCCTTACTGATCATTCCGTCTTCATTCAGCGGCATCCCGCAGCACTGGCAGAACAGTTTTCTTGGAGCGCCGAGAAGTGTATTGATGGAAACGTCATATTCCCGGGAAAGAAGCTTCAGCGTTTCTGTGTTCGGCTGTGTTTCACCGGTTTCCCATCTGCTGACTGCCTGTCGGGTTACCAGCACGCGCTCGGCCAATTCTTCCTGCGTCAGGTGGTGCTTTTCTCTCAGGTCCTTCAACAATTCACACATTGCCATGTTCAAGACCTCCCTCGTTTGATGTCACCTGTATCATAAACCGTGGCAACCATCTCCGCAAGCAACTGTCTGTTGCTTTTTCACTACCAGCGGCATGTTCGTGATCCACAGCGGGGACTTATGGCTCCCTGGCTACCGTGAACCCCGTTCAACGGGAACTATGGTTTTTTGAAGCTCGCTTCAGCATGCTAAACCGGACATTTTCGAAACCAGATTTGCACAGAGAAGCGGTTTTGTCTCCCTTGACATGCACCCGCCTTGCGTGTACTCTTTATAATACGATTCGAGAGTCCAACGCCTCACAGGAGGTCGAATGCCTTGATTACCTTTTATTACCCCGCCATGTTCGCGCTCTCTGTTCTTCTGACCGGCATCTATGCCCTGATATGGAAGAAGCACGATGATATCCACATCACACTGGTGTTCATTCTGATTCCGATTTCAAATCTGGGCAACATGCTGCTGGCGGCAGCCTCCTCCGAGGAAGCAGCTCTCACCGCCAATTCGATCTATTATCTGGGAGGCTGTTTTCTGCAGCTCGTGCTTCTGCTGGCCATTTTCAGTCTATGCCGAATCCGCCTTTCCCGTCCGGTGAGCCTGATGATGCTGGGGCTGAGTACCGCCGTATTCATCTCCTCCCTGACCGTCGGCAGATTTCCCTGGTTCTACCGGAATGTCGCTTTTGAACAGGTCAACGGCATCGGGGTACTTCGGAAGGAATACGGCCCGCTTCATACGGTATTCTACGTCATGATCGTCCTGTACTTTCTTCTGAGTATCGGTGCCATCGTTTACAGCTTTATCCGCAAAAAACAGATCAGCCGGAAAATCCTCGGCCTGCTCTTCCTCCCCGAAGTGATCTGCATGGCAGCTTTTTTCGTGGGCCGCCGACTGTTTCCTGAAATCGAGCTGATTCCTGCAGCGTATGTTTTTTCCCAGCTGGTATACCTGTTCATCACCCTGCGGCTGAACCGGTATGATGTTACCGGCACGGTGATTGAATCCATGGCGGAGAGCGGAGATACCGGATTCATCATCTTTGACCGCCGTTTCCATTATCTGGGCAGCAACGAAACAGCCCGAAGGATCCTGCCCCAGCTGAACAACCTGACTGTGGATCTGAGTCTGAACCGAAGCCGGACGATATCGGAACAGCTGATTCCCTGGCTTGAAGATTTCCGGGATCATCAGGAGGACATCAATTCCAACTGGCATGTCATTCCGAAAGACGATCAGTATTACCTCTGCAGGGTCGGCCCGCTCCGGCGCGGGAAAAAGACATACGGATACCGCATGGTCATCACGGACGACACGCCGGATCAGGCAAACATCCATTCGCTGGGGCAGTTAAGTCAGGAGCTGCAGGCCCTGGTGGATGAAAAAACCATGCATATCGTCAGGATGAATGAGAACCTTGTGATGAGCATGGCCGTCATGGTCGAAAGCCGGGATAACTCCACAGGCGGCCACATCCGCAGAACCCGCGAGGTCGTGCGGATGCTGACCGCTGCCTTGCGGGACCATGCGCCGGCTGGATACCATATCACGGATGAGTTCTGTCAGATGCTGATCAAGGCCGCTCCGATGCACGATCTGGGGAAAATCGCTGTCGATGACGCCATTTTACGCAAGCCCGGCCGATTCACGCCGGAGGAATATGACCAGATGAAGAAGCACGCCGCCGAAGGCGGCCGCATTGTTCATGAGATCCTGAAGGATACGGACGATGATTCTTTCCACCTGCTGGCGGAAAATGTGGCCCGGCATCATCATGAGCGGTGGGACGGCACCGGTTATCCGGATCACCTGAAGGGAACTGACATTCCGCCGGAGGCTCGGATCATGGCCATCGCCGACGTATATGACGCTCTGGTCAGCAAGCGCGTCTATAAAGAAAGTCTATCCTTTGACAAGGCGGATGCAATCATGACGGAGGGCATGGGCAGCCAGTTTGATCCTGCCCTGAAGGAAATATACCGTCAGGTCCGCCCCGATCTTGAAAACTACTATCGTTCTCTGAACACGGCAGGAAAGAATCCGGATGGCTTCTCTTCCTGATGGTCACGGTTCGAGTTTTGCCAGTATTCGCCTCGTTGCAAGCACTCAGGTTGCAAAGCGGGAAATCCTGTCAATGCATTCTTCCGTCCCCTCAGGCTAAACATAATCAAATATACCCTGAATGGCATCTACAATGTCTATGAGTTCATCATAGGAAAGAGCCTCCATCTTAGTAAACCTTCTCTTATTCAGATCCACACTGCGTACCTGATCACAATAAACATATCCGGGCGTTCGGATACTTTCGCATCTGATCCGGAGCGGACCGCGGGCTGTTTCCGGAAGAATCGGACAGGCCATGATCAAACCGCTTTCATTGAAAAAATTTTTACTGACAACAACGACAGGATACTGAATAGAAGGTATTTTCAGGACATCACCCTGCTCAGCCCTCATCATCTCACCAGACCTCATTTCCAACAGGGTCGCCTCTCCAATCCAGCTCTCCGTCAAGGTTCAGCTTTCCGCCATATTCCGCTGCACGTTCCTCCAGCGTTCTATGACGAAAGGACCGAATTAAAACTATTTTTCCCGCTTCTGCCCTGATGATCAAATGGTCATCAGGCTCAAAGCCCGCTTCTTGCAAAACAGCCTTCGGCAAACGGATCCCCTGGCTGTTTCCCCAAGGCTTAAGCTGTACTTCCATCTCCGAACCTCCTCGCAGCATGATTGATATACCGTATATACATATTATACGGTATATGAACTTCTCCGTCAATATGCGGGAAAGTCAGCGGAAAAGAACAGGGGAAAATCGTGCCTTGCCGCCACGCTGCAACCGCCCGGGTTGCAGCATGAACATACCACGAGCTCCTTCTTCTGCAGACCTTTTACTCATATTGTCTGATCCGGATAATCATAAAAACCGCCCTTATGGAAGTTTTCGTTTCCCAGCGGAGTGGCAGTCAGTCTGAAAATCACACATCCGTCCGGACAGACAATCGTCTTCGTATATTTGCTTTCTCCACCCAGGTTTTCCAGATCCCCTCCGCTCCTTATGGCTTCCATCAGCGGATAAAGCATCATCATTGTCTTCGAACAGATTCCGTATCCTTCCCTGTTGACGGGACAGCCATATGTGCAGGTGTACCGGTCACCAATTTCTTCCCCGTTCCGGCAATACCGTTCCGTATGATCCCCGTGCAGGAACCCAGTGACCTCGATTTGGAACTCGTATTCTTCATCATACCACTTTTTCATCTTTTCCCTCCCGTTCGTGCCAGAAGTCATCAGTTCATGGCGTGTCGATTATGTCAGGGACATCACGTAGATCTGGCAGGGATTCGCTTTATCCCACAGCTCTTCAATGACCTCGAATTCTTTGAATCCCAGAGAGAGGTAGAAGCGGTTCGTGATATCATAGTCGTCATAAACTCCCATCTTCACCGTCTTTACCTGCAGGAATAAGTAACCTTTCTCCCTGGCTGCATTCTTTGCAGCTTTGAAGAGTTCTCTGCCGATGCCCTTCCGGTGTTCCTCCTGGCGTACGCCCATGACTGCCAGTTCGACCGTTTCCCTGCCTGTTTCCTTCAGGCACAGGAACCCAGCATATTTTCCTGCTTCCTTTGCCGCGAAGAAGGTCCATTCCGCGCAGTCCGCGATATATTTCTCCCTGCTTTCGTCCACCTCAAACCATTCCCGAAGCGCTTCCAGAATTTCCCTGGCAATGGTTTTCTTCAGATCAGGATCGTAAATCTGTTCAATCATTTTTTTCTTATCCTTTTGATGTGGCTGCTCCCTGTGATGACCCTTTGGGCTTAAATTGCACATCAAGAACCATTCCCATGCCTTCAGCCAGCCTTTGAAGCAGCTTGATGCTTGGATTTCGTGTGCCGTTTTCCAGACGGCTGATTTCCGTCTGTGCAATACCAGTTTTCTCTGCCAGCTGTTTCTGAGTCAGGTTCTGGGATGTACGTGCTTCAATCATCGCGCGAATTACATTCATTTCCGGCTGGATTTCCTCATACGCTTTCGCAAATACAGGATCCTTCATCTTTTCTTTCTTATAATCCTTCAGATTCATTACACTCACCTGCTTCCTTTCTTGCTTGTTACTGCGGCCTGTTGTCTTCTTAAGAAATCAGCCCTGTATTTCTTTGCCAGTTCGATCTGCGCTCTGGGTGTTTTCTGCGTCTTTTTGATAAATCCATGAGTAATGACGATTCGACCTTCGACATAGAAGAAGAACAGAGCACGAGAAATGTTGGAGCCTTGAACAGCTCTCAGTTCAAATATTCCATCCTCAAGAGGAGCGGAGTATGGTTCGCGCAGCGAATACCCTTTCTCTTCCAGAATCTCCATCAGGCCAACCATTTTCGCATTCATTTTAGGCTCAAGAGAATCAAGGAATTCCTGTGTTGGAGTTCTGCCATCTTCTGTATCGTAAAACTCTACTTGAAATTGCATCTACTCTGCTCTTGCCTCCTGAAACGATTTCAGTTGCACACTTATTATATGAGATATATCTCAATTCTGCAAGTGCTGTTTTTTATCCTTGGAAAGTTAATTTTTTCCGATTTTTTTCCATCAAATATCAGGATACTCAAAGCTGAATCATCATATATCCGCAGGTGAATGGGAAAAAGTCATACATCTCTGTCCCAGTATGAACCGCTCCGTTCTTTTCATACCATTGGCGCAGTACAGTGTTTTCCTCTACGATGCTCAGACGCATCATTTTACATTGATGCTCCCGCGCGATACCGATGGCATGCCTGAGCAGTTCCGTTCCGATTCTGTTATGCCTATACTCAGGCAATACTGAAAGATTGCCCAATTCACATTCACCGTTCTGTTTCAGAAGCAGTGAGTAATATCCCCGGATGATACCGTTTTCTTCATCCAGAAACATGAGCCGGTGTTCCTGATCCATATGCCATATCAGCCGATTTTCATCCGTGGCAAAAGCTACATATCTTGGCGCGTTTTCCTCCGTAAAGCCGAATTCATCCGCCACTGTCTGATGGCTGCGCCGGATCACCTGCACGCATTCAGGTATTTCTTCTTTTCGGACTTCTCTGATCATTCTTTTACTCTCCTGCAAATCCCGATTGTCGATCGTAAACGAACTCAAATAATTTCTTTTTTTCTCTCAACGGGGCATCTCGACAAACAGGAATTTGCGCGGATCCCACGTTATTTCGCAATCCGGCTGCAGCCGTTAAACTTTGCCAGACGCCCGATGGCGGCATCAACAGCAGCATTCAGTTTTTTTGTCTGACGGACCCCCGGCTCAAACCAAATATTCTTTATGACCAGCGTCTCCGCTTTTCTGTCTGCTGCCGCTTCAATCCGGCCTGCCATCTTTTCACCATAAAGCATCGGCAGGACATAATATCCGTACTTTCTTTTTTCGGCAGGTGTATAGATCTCCCATGAATACTGATAATCCCAGATCGCTTCGATCAGCTTTCTGTCCCACAGCATAGGATCCAGCGGAGCAAGAAACTCCAGACGCTGGGTAAGATCAATATCATCAGATAAAACCGCATCGACCAATGGCAAATCCTCTGTCAGAAAATACACCGGAAATCTTATTCCGTCCACTGCTGCTTTCTGAATCGATCCCTCGGCTTCCAGTTTTTCAAATGCTGCATCTCTCTGCTCGGTATTCATGTCAATACCAAGAAAGGCATCTGATCGCCTATTCCATAGCAAACCAACTGCTCCAATCCGCCGACTGATCCGCCACGCAAGGAACGACATCTCATTGGGACAGGGGTTTTTCGCATCCAGGAGATCCCGACTGAAATATCTGTCCGCGAGGTCATAAAACTTTCGCGAACCGCTTTTGTGATGGATCAGCAGAACGCCGTCCGTGTATAGCTGTTCCAGGACCGATCGGGCCGCCGGTGATGTTCCGTTCCAGCTTCCGCTCCAATGCATGGAGGAATGCCAGAACACTTTTCCCTGAATCGGCAGCGTATCGCTGCTTACCGGGCCGTTCTTACGGATGTACGCAATGGCCTGTTCTTCCAGTTCCGGAATACCAGGAAAGCCCGCACCGTGCGTTTTGCTCCTGTCACGATAAGACGAAAAAAACGGCCAGTCTTCTTTAGGCCAGATGGACAGCTCTTTGTCAGTATAATCAACCAGCAGGCGATCTTTATACAGAAGATCCGCAAGCATCTTTTTCGTGAATCCGCGCACGCGGGATTGAAGAGTCAGTTCGGCGTTTTTTCCGCATACATCCACGGGATCATACTGAATGCAGCCTGACTGACGTATATACTGGTACGCTCCCGGTTTTCCGACAAAACGATATTTTCCCAACAGTCCCTGCTTACTGAGGATGAACCGTCTTGCCTGCTCCCGTGTCATTGTTCCCATATTTCTGAAACCTCACTGCAAAGCATTGCTGTCTCCATACTCCGTAGCCGACAATTTAAAATTTAGCTTATTCTTCGAATGTCTGTTTCAGCAGTTCAAAAAGGAATCCATGTCATTCGTGGTCTCTGACCCACTGAAGCAGTTCTTCATATTTCATGCTGCCGTCTGCGACAGCAAGCCCGATATGAACCAGTTCCGCATCCGTGCAATCAATGCGGATACCGTTCATTTCAAGGAAAGTAAGCATAATATATGTACCGATTCGCTTGTTTCCATCGACAAATGCATGATTGGAAATCAGCGCGTACCCCAGCCGGGCTCCCTTTTCTTCTTTTGATGGATAGAATTCCTGACTTCCGAAGCCTGCGAACGCACTCTCAAGTGCAGAATCCAGCAATCCTTCATCCCGTACACCGACGCTTCCGCCGGTTGCTTCTGCAAGCAGCTGGTGCAGAAGTTTCACTTTCTCTTTGGAGAATTTAATCATTTTGCAAGTTCCTCAAAAGCAGCTTTATGTTCACGAAGAATTCGTGCTGCAACGAAATCGATCTTTTCATCTTCAGTCATTTCAATCTGGGGTTCAGTATCCAAATCAATGACCAGATACTTTGGCCTGTTGTTCTTGAATACGACAATATGCCCTTTCTTCTCAGCCAATTTAGAAACTCTGGAAAAATTCTGATTTGCTTCTGTAGCAGTAACAATGGCGCCGGTATCGATATTCATCAGAACACCTCCTCAACCATATAATACCAAAATTATAGGTAAAATTCAACCTATTATGCTGTTGGTTTCAATCGTATTATATATTGTCAGACTGATAAATTCTGCGCTATTAAATAAATATTTCTACCGGAAATCTGGCTGAAAGAGCAGGAACGCCAACACAGGGCCAAGAAAGAGGACGAGATCGCAAAGCCTGACCACTAGATGACCACGTTTGACCACCAGATGACCTCGTGGTGTGTGCCGTATTAGCTCGCAAGTACGTCATATGCGTTTTGTATTTCATGCAAGCATGCTTGAATGAAAAGCCGCAATTTCATTGAAGTATGCATAGACATAAGAAAACGAGCCATCTTTCGATGACTCGTATTTCTGTCGAAGTGGCGGGATTTAGCTCCGCTCCGTTCGCTCAATGGTCGTACAGAACCCTTGGAGCGGGTTCTGTACTCCCTTTCGCGCTAACAAACTCGGGGCGCTTCCGGCTGTGCCGGACTCCCCACTGGGGAGCCGCTTCCCTCGTTTGCCCCCGGCCTTTTGGTCCCGAATTTCCGGACTCCCTTCGAACGGCCTAACTTGGCCGTTTCATGCCTTGAAATACCGTTTTCATGCATAAATTGCCGCTCGCTGCCGCATATTGCCGCATCATTCCTTCTATGGACAGGCATACATGTCAGCGTTGCAACGACCCGGTTGCCGCCTTAGCATACCGGATGCCTTACCAGACCGAGAAAAAGAATCCCGCCAGAGGAGAAAGAACGATCATGATGACCGAGAAGGAAAAGCATTCTATGGAAATCAATGTCGCCCGATACTCTGAGGGAAACATATTCTGGAGTCGCGTATTGGTTCTCACCTGCAAGGCGTCATCCGCCAATGCCGCAATCAGTCCGCCAACTGTCATCAGCAGCGGAATGCCCGTGTGTTCCAGCACGATCCCCGCAAATACCAGCCCTGCAGCAGCCAGGAAGATTCCTCTGTAACTGCAGTTCCTGAGCCTCAGGGCCATTTTGGCCCCGATGATTCCTCCCAGCTGCATCAGAAGCAGCGCAGGTCCGAGCCATTCACCTGAAATTCCGGCCGCGGGAAGCTTCGCCTGAAGGAAAAAAAGCAACAGAATATCCGCCGCGCCGACCAGCGAATTGGACATCATCAGGAAAAAGGCCTTCGTCTCCGTTTTCAGGAATCGCAAACTGTCCCGGAAGCACCCGAACAAGGCTTTCATGGGAGAGATCGCGACAGGCTCTTGTCCGGTCTTTTCCGCATGGATCTCCTTCAGGGAAAGCAGTATTCCAAGCTGGATCAGACAGGTCACAATCCCCGTTGCATAGGCCATGCGGTATCCGATAATCAGGGCAAAACCCGCGCACAGCGTGGATATCCCGCCGAACAGGCGATAAATGATCAACTGATTGGATTCATACCTGTCATATTCCGATTCTTTTCCAGCGCTTTTCAGCGAATCATATGCAAGTGCATCACCGGATCCTGAAGCAAAGCTGTCGCAAACTGCGTACAGTGCGATGGACAGGCAAACCATGAAAAGATCATTGGACACGATCATCACAACACCGGCCAACATATGAATCAGCGTACTGATGATCAGCATCCTTTTTCTTCCGAATACGTCCGCCAGTGTGCCGGAGGGAATTTCAGTCAGCAGGCTTGCCACATGGTAGGCCGTTTCCGCCAGGCCAATCTCCGGCAGGCTGAACCCCCGGGCAGCCAGAATCGCAACCCAGGCACCGGTCAGAGAAAGGTTGGACAAAACGGATGAGGCATACAGTTTTCCGATTTGATTTTTGATTTTGAACATATAAAAAACTCCTTAACAATTATATTATCTGTTAAGGAGAACATATACCCGTGAACCGGTTCGGGCTCAAAAAGGCATACTTCCCCCTTATGGGGCAGCAATTACGCCTTTAAAGAGCAGTACGTTGCACATTTTCCACAACATCACACCGAACCTCCTTGCAAATATACTATAGCAGGAAGAGGTTATTCCGTCAAGCAAAAACAGAATGGTTTTGCAGGCTCTTATATCCCAGGAAATCTGATTTGCTGAAACTTTTCCGGAAAAACGCTCATGTAGGAAAAGCAGTCCTTCGGACGGTACAGAATGGAGCGGACCCGGCAAAAGTCTTCGAAAAGCTTCATAAGCCGCTCACGATTTTGACTCGGCAGTTCATACGCATTCCCATAGGTTCGGATATACCTCTCCTTCAATCCGGGAAAATGCCTGTTCAACGCCGCATAATAGTATTCCCTGTCACCTTCCCGTAGCGTTAAACCCATATCAAAGCAGATGATCCCCTTCACCTGCACCTGGGCACAGGCTTCCAGGATGGGGCGGATATTATCCTCCGTATCATTGATGAACGGCAGAATCGGCGTCAGCCAGACCACGGTTGGAATACTCCGCTTTTGCATTTCCTCCAGCACTTCGATTCTACGCTGCGTATTGCAGACATTCGGCTCAATGATCCTGCACAGTAAGGGATCCCAGGTGGTCAGCGTCATCTGAACCACACATTTGCTATTCCGGTTAATCTCTTCCAAAAGATCCAGATCGCGTAATATGCGGTCCGATTTGGTCTGAACGGCCACTCCGAAGCCGTGATGGCAAATGATCTCCAGACACTTCCTTGTCAGGCCAAGCTTCTCTTCGCAATGCATATAAGGGTCGGACATGGATCCGGTTCCGATCATTCCCTTTTTCCGCTTGCTTTTAAGCGCCTGATCCAGCAGCTCCGGTGCATTCTGCTTTACTTCAATGTCTTCAAATGCGTGCGTGAACTGATAGCACTTACTGCGGCTGTCACAATAAATACAGCCATGGGAGCACCCACGGTAGATATTCATCCCGTAGTGCCCTTTTCCGCCGGTCAGAATCCCCTTCGCTTCCACAAAATGCATACAGCCTCCATTCAGCTATAACAGCTGATTCCTCCAAATTTGTTGTTTTCCATTTTCCGGCAATACCGTTCCGTATCATCCCCATGCAGAAAGTCAGTGTCGTTTTCCGTTCAGACAGGTAACAACATCTTGAACATTGGTTTCTCCCCGCTGGTTATAGACAGACCGGCATCATGTCTATCACTTGCATTTTTCAGTATCACTGCCGAAGCTGTTGAACCACGCCCGTTCCCCGAATACCTTTTTCTTCGGCGCGGAAGGCTTTTCAGCGGGGACGCCTATCGGAAGCATGCATACCAGTTCATATCCTTCCGGAACATCCAGAATTTTTGCCATCTGATCCCCGATTCTGTCCGCATCCGTAATATGCCCCTCATACCAGCAGCTCCGATAGCCAAGGCTTTCAGCCGCCAGCAGCATATTCTCGATAGCCGCCGAATAGTCCTGCACCGCAAAGCATCGATCCCGATAGGCATTGATTCTTTGCGTGAGTATACAGATCATCGCCGGAGCCGTTTCTGCAACCGGTGGATGAATCACAGCTTTCAACTTTTTCAGTATTTCTGAGTCATCCACCCCGATCAGGCTTGTTGTCTGCTTGTTGCATCCGGACGGCGCGTCCAGGCCTGCCTGCATGATTATCCGAAGGTTTTCTCTCGGCACCTGGACTGGCAGGTACTTTCCACGATAGCTTCGCCTTTCGGAAATGGTTCCCAGGACATCTGCTTTTTCTGCCGCAGAAAAGTCCCTTCGATAGTATTTTGCCGGAAAGGTTTCGCTTCCATCCAGTTTGGTAAATGTTGTATCCATGAAATAGTGCATGCCCAGCTTTTCCATGACCCGCTGACTTTTGTGATTCTCAGCGGCAAAAACACCGTCAATTGCATCCACAGCGCGAACCTTTCGGATCTGTTCAATTAAGGCTTTCAGATATTCCACAACATACCCGTTGCCCCACTGATCAGCCCGAATATTGTATCCGATCTCCCAGGCGTTTCGTTCTGCGCACCAGCGCATTCCGCCGCTGCCGATCAGTTCACCCGTGCTCTTCAGCAAAATCCCCTCGTCATAATTGTCCGGATCATCCGCGTTCCTGCTCTCCAGCCATGTGCGCACATCCTCCACCCGGTGATAGAGCGGATAAATCATGTAGGTGTTCACCTTCGGATCCCCGCACCACCGGAAGGCCATCTCCGCGTCATCCGGCGTCAATGGACGAATCCTCAGCCTTTCCGTTTCAAAATTGATTTTCATGGTTCAGCGATTCCTCCAATATGTAACCGACCTTTTTCCAGAGTCGTATACCGTTCATTATAACCCCCGGATAATACTCAGATAATCCTGTCTCTGATCGACAACCGCGTATACGGTTACTTCTTTTCTGTTCTCGTTAATCTTATAGAAGGCCAGATCCTTTTCGAGAATGATCACTTTATATCCCTGCCTCTTGAGTACTGTGTATCGGGGCGCTGTTCCGATATACGGGTTTTCAGCAAGCTTTAGGATGGATCTTTCAAGGTCCTCCAGTTTGCTCAGCGCCGTTTCGTTTCCGAAATTTTCAGCGGTATACAGGACGATATTTCTGATCAGAGCGTCTGCTGTGTCAGTGCGTAATACTTTGTAGTTCACCGGTTTTCCTCCGTCAACAGGCGCCTGAGATCATCAAAGGTTTCCTGCACCGGCGCTACCCTGTCAAACTTCACATCTTCTTCTGATTCAGCAAGAATTTCCAGCAGTTCAATTCTTGCCCTCATTCTCCTGTATTCTTCATAAGCAATGGAGACGGTATCCCCCCGGCCATTTACGGTAATCACAACAGCTTCTTTATTTTCTCTGCATTGTCTGGAGATTTCATTATAATGATTCCTGAGATCGGCCGATGGTCTGATTGATTCCCGAAATGTCATCATCTAAAAGCACCCCCTGCGCTATGTAATATATCATCATTATATCATAAAACGTCTATATATCAAGATTCCATAGGACCCCCGGCCAAAAAAAGTCTTCTAAGCCTCTCCCCGGCAAGGACTTCTGGCTTCCGGATTACCGAGAAGCTTGTTCATCTGGAACTGTGGTTTTCTGAAACTTCCCTCACCATGCTAAACTGGACAATCTAAAACCGGAAATAAGCGGAAAAAAGCGGAAATTTACGAAAGGAGATTTTCGGAAGGAGAAACCGTGCCTTGCCGCCGTGCTGCAGCCGGGAAGGTTGCAAAGCGGGAATAAACGGCAAACCGCAGGAAAAGCAAAACCCCGGGAGCATTGATTTACAATGTCCCGGGGAGTCGAAGTGGCGGGATTCGAACCCGCGGCCTTTTGGTCCCGAATTCCCGGACTCCCTTTGAACGGCCTAACTTGGCCGTTTCATGCCTTGAACTGCCGTTTTCATGCATAAATTGCCGCTCACTGCCGCATACTGCCGCATAATTCCTTCTGCTGACAGGCGTACATGTCAGCGTTGCAACGACCCCGTTGCCACCATAGTATTCCGGGTGCCTTGCCGTTTGGTCAACCGTTTGGCTGGCCGCTTGGTTGCATCCCCATCTTCGCGGTTAAATCTCTGAGAGATTTGTCGTGCTGCGCCTGGCTGATCGCGCCGTGCTCCAGGAGCATAGCCAGCAATTCCTTCTGCCGAAGGTAGAGGTCGCGCTTCTTTTGCTCTGCAGTCTTGGTTTCGTTTTCCGTCATTTTGCTTTGTCTTTCACCTTAATTACAGGTATGTCCTTGTAAATTTATCTTCCGATTTTCCGGGGCATCAGGATCCCGACAAATGGCTTATGGAAAACAGGTCACTCCATGTTCTTTTACGTGACACACGTGAGTCCTTAGCTGTTACAATATTTTACGCATGACTGCTTGTTCTTTTTCCCTGGCAACTTCAATAAATCCTGCTTTTTGATAAAGGTATAAAGGCCCTTGATAATCAAAATCATTTCGTTGATCAGAGAGTTTTGCGTACCCTTCAACAGCAGCATATCCCATTGATTTGGCGTCTGTACATACTCTGTCAATAAATGCTGATGCTATGCCCATTCCCCGGTATTCAGGAGCGATTTCAAAACAAACTATCGAGATCGTTTTTCCACAGGTGATATCCCTCGCAAACGCTGGAACAAACCCAACGTAACTCTCCATATCCGCCGCATTGCACCACCCGACAGATTGATCTCCGTCATAAGCCAGGTATCCGTGAATCTGATTCCTGTCAAGCATTTCTGCCGCATATTTGCGCAATGTTTCTTTCACACCATTTGATTTAAATTCATTGACCATCTTTGCGATCTGTTCTTCTTCCTGATTGGGGGAAGTGCAGTAACACGGACCGTTTGGATTATTATCCGTAAAAGCTCTGTTATCGAAAAAGTCAAGATAATCACTGCTCAATTCAGAGGTTAACGGCCGAATAACGATTGTTTTCATCAGGCATCCTTTCCAGCCTATAATAATGTACCTCACAATGGCTTCCTCTGTTTTCGTCGCCAACGGCGCCTTCGTGATCCACAGCAGACTTTACGTAAATTCTCTTTTTCATCATTCTCGAACCGTCCGGTCTCCTCACATACGGAAGGCAATCAATATCTCCATTCAGACAGGAGACAGAATCAGGTCAGGTTCTTCACCTTTCCGACCGAGATATAGCGGTTGATTACAGCGTCAAGATCAGAGCCCTTTGGCCCTTTCCAGATCCTCTGGGCAATGTTTGTAATAGACCAGGTTTTCTCGTCGATTGGTTCTTTCATGTACTGATCATTATAGAAATGATCTGTATTCATGACCGCATTCCGGAAAATTCCGCTGCACTCATCAGCTCGGCAATCTGGAATGTTGATATTCCAGATCTGATTGGAGGGCAGAGGTTTCTCCATATACTCTTCCAACAATTCCGGAAGGTACCGGTCCACAATGTCCGTCACATGGAATTCACGATCGCCATAAGATACCGCAATGCCCTGAACGCCCAGGAAAGCAGCTTCAAGGGCAGCTCCCACAGTCCCGGAATACTGGATGTCGGAGGATATGTTGTAGCCATGATTGATACCGGACAGAACAATATCGGGTTTCCTGTCTGATCCTGCAAAGATGCCGACTCTCACACAGTCAGCGGGAGTTCCGTCCAGCGTGAAAGCCTGCACATCGTCCATTCCAAAGTTGATTTCTTTCAGAATCAGAGGACGGTTAAAGACACAGTGATGCGAAGCGGCACTTCTCTGCGTATCCGGGGCGATGACGGTCACTTCGCCGAATCTGCGTGCAGCTTCAGTAAGCTTTCGGATGCCATCGGCTCTGATCCCATCATCGTTTGTAATCAGGATTTGCCTGCTCATGATAACCTCCGCAACTACTTACATCAAATGTTAATCAGTATTCTTTCGGACGGCATAGAACCGACCAATGTTTCCTGGACTCATTTATCATCGTAATGGTTTCTGCAGCTTGCAATGATCAGATCACCATCCGCAACCCGGTAAACAATACGGTTCTCCTCGTCAATTCTTCTGCTCCACCAACCGCTCCGGTTTTCCTTCAAGGGCTCTGGTTTTCCGATTCCTTCAAATGGGGATCTTTGCATATCCCGGATCAGAAGATTAATGCGCTTTATAGTCTTTTTATCCTGAGTTTGCCACCACATATAGTCATTCCATCCGTTTTCATGCCAAAGCAACCGCATATGCTTAATCCTCCGTCAGACTATGTTCCGCAAGCTTGGCCTTCCCGGAGTCGATCTCATCAGTAATGCGGTGCAGATAACGGATATTCGATTCACTGTAAAACGGATCAATCGAAACCTCAAAAGGGATCCTCTTCTCCCGTCTCATTTTTTTCGCAAACAGCGTAAAAGCTGTTGTCATGCTTAATCCCAATTCTTTACAAACCTCTTCCATGCCCTTTTTATCTTCTTCGTCCATACGGATATTCACTAATACCTGAGACATCACTGCCACCTCCCTCGTTGGAATTGTATCACACGCTGCAATAAATGTAAAGTTTATAGCTTTATGTTATCTTTATTTTAGGCCAAATGGGAATAGCTGCATCTTGTTTTACAATTGAGTTTTTAATTCGCTTCAGCATGCTAAACTGGACATTTTGAAAGCGGAAATTTACAGAAAAATGCGGAAGGAGAATTTTCAGAGCGGAAAATCGTGCCTCAGTATGCCGCTGCAACCGCTCAGGTTGCAAAGCGGAAATAAACGAAAAAGCCGCTGAAAAAGCAAAACCCCAGGAGCATTGATTCTCAATGTCCCGGGGAGTCGAAGTGGCGGGATTCGAAACGCAACCTCAATCGTCGCAGAACGCCCTTGGAGCGGGCGCTCCGCTCGTTTCGGTTGATTCGTTCGCCTTCCTTCGCCTACGGCGACGCCCCACCGGGGCGACGGTCGGCTCGCTCACCCCCGGCCTTTACAAGGCCGCAGCTCCGACTCCCGGCAATCGTCAATATGAAAACCGGGATATCCACAAGGGACATCCCGGTTTTCATGTCGAAGTGGCGGGATTCGAACCCGCGGCCTTTTGGTCCCGAATTCCCGGACTCCCTTTGAACGGCCTAACTTGGCCGTTTCATGCCCTGCGTTGCCGTTTTCATGCATAAATTGCCGGTCACTGCCGCATATTGCCGCATAATTCCTTCTATGGACAGGCATACATGTCAGCGTTGCAACGCGTCCCGTTGCCGCCATAGTATACCGGGTGCCTTGCCGTTTGGTCAATCGTTTGGTTCGTTGCTTGGTTGCATGCCCATCTTCACGGTTAAATCCCCGAGAGATTTATCGTGCTGCGCCTGGCTGATCGCGCCATGCTCCAGGAGCGTGGCCAGCAATTCCTTCTGCCGGAGGTAAAGGTCACGCTTCTTTTGTTCTGCAGTCTTGGGTTCGTTTTCCGTCATTTTGCTTTGTCTTTCACCTTAATTACAGGTATGTCCTTGTAAATTTATCTTCCGGTTTTCCTTACAAACAAGTGTCCCGACCAACTGGAATTTGCCATGCTCGATGATTCTGCAATGTCGCGTCATATCTTCTTTTCCGTGGCATTGATCAGTGTATGCAGCCTGTGATAGCAGGCTATGATCAGGAAGACGCCTGCACCGACCCATGCTGCAATCTCCGCCAGATAAACGCCCCAGTATCCCAGCAGCGCAGGCAGCAGCAGAGCCGCTCCGAGGCGGAGCACCAGTTCCAGAAAACCGGAAGCCATGGGCATCATGGTATCACCCAGGCCCTGCAGGGTGGTTCGATATATGAAAAGGAGGTACAGCATGGGCAGCCCGGCTGCCATCACCCGCAGAAAGTCGTATCCGATGGCCAGCACCTGTTCAGCCAGCGCCGCCTCATCCCGGATGAACAGCGAGAGAAGGGGCTTCCCCAGCAGGATCATCAGTCCTCCAACAACAAGCGCAAGCAGAAAAGCGATCTGTGCTGAGCGCCACAGGCCCAGCTTAATACGGTCCATTCTCCCGGCGCCGAAATTCTGTCCGGTGAAGGTTCCCGCCGCGTTCCCCAGGGAAGAACCCGCGATTTCAACCAGTCCCTGCAGCCTGGAAGCTGCGTTGTATCCGGCCATAAAGACAAAACCGAATGCGTTGACCACACCCTGCAGCACGAGACCGCCCAGCGAAATGATCAGGTGCTGGAAGGCGATCGGGAATCCCAGCCTCGTCAGCTTGCGGATCACACAGCGATCCGGACGATAATCCGACCGCTGCGGGCGAAGCACCTGGATTTTTAGCACCGCGGCCAGGCAAATCGAGGCGGAAACAACCTGTGCGATCACGGTCGCGTACGCGCCGCCGTTGGTGCCAAGACCCAGCGAGCCGACAAACCACCAGTCCAGAGCAATGTTGACCGCCGTGGAGCAGGCCAGGGCCAGCAGCGGCGTCCTGCTGTTTCCCAGCGCGTGCAGAAAGCCGCTGAACACATTCAGGCACATCACCACCGGCAGGCCCGCATAAATGATCCGCAGATAGTTTTCTGTCAGGCCGATGGTCTCTGCCGGCGAGTTCATCCATGTCAGCACTGGGCGGAGCAGCATCTGGCTGGTCACCTCCAGCGCGACCGTCGCCGCCGCGGAGATCAGATAGCTTTGCGCAACGGTTCTTTTCAGCTCCGCGTACTGCTTTCCGCCGTAGCACTGGGACGCGTGAATGGAGTATCCCTGCGCCAGCCCCATTGGAACCGACAGCACGGCCCAATCCAGCCATCCGGACGCCGAAACCGCCGTCAGCGACCTGACGCCCAGCAGCTGTCCGATGATCAGGGAATCGACCAGGCTGTAAAGCTGCTGCAGCATATTCCCCGCCAGGACCGGCAATGCAAAAAACAATATCAGCTTCACGGGATTTCCCGATGTCATATCCTTGATCCGTGCCACTTTTCTCTCCCGTTTTCATGATCTGGTTCGTGAGGCTTGCCTCTGGAGGGCTTTGTCCGTCACAGACTGCCTTTGC
>OMZY01000004.1 GCA_900315675.1 uncultured Eubacteriales bacterium | reverse complement strand
TGTCCCCGCTCGACTTGCATGTGTTAGGCACGCCGCCAGCGTTCGTCCTGAGCCAGGATCAAACTCTTCCGTTTAATCCTGTTAACATCTTTCGATGCTCAACTCTTTGGAATCTTCGCTGTCTTTTTTCCTTATTGCGCGTTCTATTTACTCTGTATCGTTTTCAAGGTTCGCTTCGCTCTTTCCCGCGGTTTCCCGCAAGCGAGCTTGGATAGAATAACAAAGAGCAAGCTATTTGTCAAGCACTTTTTCCTAAATTTTTCAGAAAAAGTTTTTTACCCTGTTATTTGGCTGATGACAGCGCTTTAATCTTCCACTGTCCGTTTTCCCGGGTCAGATAAGCCCGGTATTCCGCGTCCTGCCACGCGGGCGGGTAGAGCGCGTCGTTTCCTTCCTTCGCGATCACTTCGTCCGCCTTGCTGCCCTTGACCCGGCCGTCAATCCGCGGAATCTTCTCCTGAATCGTCAGCCTGGCGGAGTTTTCCCAGGGCCAGACCCAAAGGAATCCCATTTCGAGCCGGTGGTCTATACCGCGGACATTATAGTTCGTATAGGGCGATGTACCGTCCGCCACGCTTCTGACGGCGCTGTCATTATCCAGAACGCCGGCCTGGAAATACTTGTCCAGTTCCTTCCGGTTATTCTCCATCCCCATGATATACTTTGCCCGGTTTGCCATGCCGTCCTTCAGCACAATCTGAATATTGCTGAGATTCATGGTGTAATAGAACACCGTCATAATCAGTCCGAGGATCAGGCAGAGAACCAGCAGCCGGTTCGCAAAAAACCACACGATCCGACGAAGATACTTCATAGCCGTCCTCCTTTCATGAAGGGTTTGTCACAGATACCCCGTATCAGAGCAGTTTGATCAGCATCGTCTTCTGTTCATCCATCTCGACGATGACCAGGCCGTCTTTCTCCAGCTGCTTCATAACATCCGAGAAACGCTTGAATCCGATGGCCCGTTCGGTAAAGTCCGGATACGCCGTAATGATATCCGCCTTCAGGATGGAGGGATTGACCCTGTCAAAACCACCCTCTTTATAAGCACGAATCTGAGCGGCAAAAGCTTCCTTCCAGTTGTCCCGGGTCAGCTGGGGAATGGTTTCCCCGTTGTCCCCCGCGCTGTTCAGTCCGACCATGACGTTGAAATTATCATTGTGAACCCGCAGATCACCGAAGCGGTTTGCCAGTTTTGTCAGCAGCTTGAAGAAGGTAGCGCAGCCGTAGGCCTTCTCGTTGAAGTCCGGCCGCAGGCGCAGCAGGGTCTCCTTCAGTTCGCTGGCATAGATTTCGTCCTGGTCCTGCTCCTCCAGCACGGTGGTCAGCAGTTTGTTCAGTTCGCTCTCATCCGCCGCTTCTTCCGTCACTGCACTGGTCTTCTGGCGTTTCGGTTTTTCAACATTGCGCTTGCCCACAGACTCCAGGAACTGGAACTCGTTGCAGGCGTTGATGAAGATATTGCTCGCGGCTTCGCTGCGGCTGATGCCCAGCACAAACTTGCCCATGCTCTTCAGCTTGCCGACCAGCGGCACATAATCGCTGTCGCCGGATACGATGCAGAAGCTGTCAATGAGATCATTCTTGTAAGCCACTTCCAGTGCGTCTATGACCAGCTGGATATCAGCGTTGTTTTTCTGGCTGATCCCGTAACGGAGACTGGGTACAACCGTAAAGGTGTTGCTCAGCAGCACCTCCTTCAGGTCGTCGAACTTGTCCGTATAACCGTACACCTTGCCCAGCAGGATATCGCCGCGGATCTTGACCTTTTCAAGAATACTCCGGAGGGTTGCCACCTTCGCGCCGCAGTTCTCCAGGTCAACAAAAACAGCAAATTTACTCAGAAATAAAACCTTCTTCCTCTCATCCCGCCCTGCCCGTCGGGGCGGGCAGAAACCGTCTCATGCAGAACCGGCAGTCCGGCCGCCGGTTCTGTCAGTATACCATCTGGCAGATGAAATAACCAGACCTCAGCTGTTCCGGAGTATCAGCTCCACGGGGCAGTGATCCGATCCGAAGACTTCCTGGTGGATGCCGGCGCTCTCCAGGCTGTCCTTCAGGCGTTCCGATACAATAAAGTAGTCAATCCGCCATCCCGCGTTCTTCTCCCTGGCATGGAAGCGGTAGCTCCACCAGCTGTATTCGTCCCGGGCGTCGGGATGGAACCAGCGGAACGTATCCACAAACCCGCTGTTCAGCAGGGTGGTCATCTTGTCCCGCTCTTCCTGGGTGAAGCCGGCGTTGTGCTGGTTGCTCTTCGGATTCTTCAGGTCAATTTCCTGATGTGCCACATTCAGGTCTCCGCAGAAAATCACCGGTTTTTCACTGTCCAGTTTGCAGATATAAGCCAGGAACGCGTCCTCCCACTCCATCCGGTACGGCAGACGGGCCAGTCCGTCCTGGGAATTGGGCGTGTAAACCGTCAGGAAATAGAAGGACGGAAACTCCAGGGTAATCACCCTGCCTTCATGGTCAAAAGCGTCTGTTCCGATTCCGTAGCGGACGGACAACGGCTCCTGCCGGGTGAATACGGCTGTCCCGGAATATCCTTTTTTCTCTGCGTAATTCCAGTACTGGTGATAGCCGGGAAGATCCATTTCAATCTGTCCCTCCTGCAGTTTGGTCTCCTGCAGGCAGAAAATATCGGCGTCCAGCGCGGCGAAAGATTCCATAAATCCCTTGCCCATCACTGCGCGAAGTCCGTTCACGTTCCAGGATATCAGTTTCATGCTTCATTCACTCCGTACTCTCTGTTAATCCGCGATCCCGCCCCGGTATTCTATCATAATTCATTGGAAAGTGACAATCCGTCGGCCCTTTTCTCCTCTTTCCTGCCCTGTTATGGACAAATCCGTCCGCAGCCTGTAAAATACTGATAATGACAATTCTGATTTCCGGAGGCTTTTCAGATGGCTTCAATTCTTTCCGCCTGCCTGGTGCTGTATCACTGCGGTGATGAACTGACGCACGCCCTCAGATGTATTCAGAACGCGGATGTGGATGTGGATGTCTTCCTGGCGGACAATACGCCGGATGACCCCACTGCCGAAAAGGCCGAATGGCTTTTCCCCGGCGTAACGGTTCTTCCGCAGAAGGGAAACATCGGTTTCGGCCGCGCCAACAATGCGGTGATTCCCCATCTGCAGAGCAAATATCATCTGATCATGAACCCGGATGTGACTTTTGAGCCGTCCCTGCTCAGCCGGATGATTATGTATATGGAAGCCCACCCCAACATTGCCATTCTGACGCCCCGCGTACTGAATGAGGACGGCACTGAGCAGTTCCTTCCGAAAAAGCGGATTTCCGTCCATTATCTTCTGGGCGGTCTGTTTGAAAACTATGGCAAGCTCTTCCGCCGCTGGCGCGCGGACTTCACCATGTCGGATATGGATATCGTTTATCCCGTTCCCGTGGAGTTTGCCACCGGCTGCTTCCTGTTTATCCGGACGGAAATTTTCAAAAAGCTGGAGGGATTTGATCCCCGTTTTTTCCTGTATCAGGAGGATTCCGACCTGAGCCGCCGGATTCTGGAGGAGCGGCTCGGAAGCATCGTCTACCACCCGGATATGTGCGTCACCCACAAGTGGGCCCGGGAAAACACCCGTACCTTCAAAGGCCGTATGCGCCAGATGGTCTCTGTCTTCAAGTATTTCCTGAAATGGGGGATCACATGGTAAAGACTGCCGTTCTGCTGACCGCGTACAATGGCGGCGCTCATCTGCCGGCCCTGCTGGAATCGCTGGCTGCGCAGACTGATCCTGATTTTACCGTCCTGATGCAGGACGACGGTTCCACAGATGAAACCCCTTCCCTGCTCAGCGGCATCGCGGAACGTGACAACCGCTTTCTTTTCGGAAGCGAGCAGGGCTGTCACCTGGGTGCAGCCGGAAACTTTCTTTCCCTGCTTCGTCAATGTGACGCGGATTATGTACTCTTCTGCGACCAGGATGACTTCTGGGAGCCCGAAAAGATCACCGTACTGAAGCAGGCCATCCTTGACCTGGAAAAACAGTACGGCGCCCCCGTTCCCCTTCTGGTCCATTCTGATTGTTCCCTCATTGATGAATCCGGCAGCCTGATCGGCAGCAGCTTTTTCCGCCATCAGGGCTGGGATCCTCAGGCCGTCACGCTTCCTCAGCTTCTGGTTCAGAACAACATAACCGGCTGTACGCTGATCATGAATGCGTCGCTGCGCCGCCTGGTCTCCGCTCACGCCGTCGCCAGGGATCTTTTCATGCATGACTGGTTTGTCGCACTGACCGCGGCTGCCTTCGGACATATCGCCTTTGTGGACAAACCGCTGACCCGTTATCGCCAGCACGGGGACAATGCCATCGGCGCCAGCTCCCGTTCCCTCCTGGTCCGGGGAATGGACGCCCTGCACAAGCGTAAAGACGCAAAGCGGCGCATTCTGCTGACCTATACCCACACTGCCGTCTTTGGCCGGCTGTACGGGGAGGATCTCCCCCCGCAGGCCCGCGATGTGGTGGACCGTTACCTGGCCACCCGTCACATGCGCAAAATTTCCCGGGTACTGGCGGTCCGCCGGATGGGCTGCGTCATGCAGAATCCGGTGACCCGGCTGGGACAGTTGCTTTTCGGATGAAAGATTTCAAAAAACCGCTTGCATTTTATGCACTGTCATGATATCATAGCAAGGCTTGATGTGTAACTCCAACGAGGAGGATGATTTCCATGGGTAAGTTTTGTGAGATTTGTGAGAAGGGCACGCTGAACGGCAACAACGTCAGCCATTCCAACCGCAAGAGCCATCGTATCTGGGCGCCCAATGTGCAGAGCGTTCGTGTGATGGTTAATGGCACCGCCAAGCGGATGAATGTGTGCACCCGTTGCCTGCGTAGCGGCAATGTGCAGCGCGCGCTGCCCAAGGTCCACGAAGAGGCCTGAGCCCGTTAGAGATTCACAATTAACCCGTCTGTAGTGCAATACAGTCGGGTTTTTTCATGTCTGTTTTTGATAAATAGATATGAAAAACACTCTTCACTTTTAACTCAAAACCCGCTTACGTTTGACGTAAGCGGGTTTTCTCATTCTCCATTCTTCATTCTTCATTTTTCATTTTTCATTCTTAATTCTCTTTTGAGCCACGTTCTTCCCTTTTCCCGCATTTCATTCAGGCTGCTGCTTTCCATCGCCCGCAGGAACTGATCCACACGGCTGTTTTTGCTTTCCGGGTCATCTTCTCTGTAGCGCCGGCATACTTCCGTCCGTGTTCCGAAGATCGTTCCGAACACCAGCCCGTGGAAGCTGTCCGTGCAGAAGCAGGCCGCATCCCGGACCGCGCCGAGAAATTCCTCCGGTCCTGCTCCGTCCAGCAGTTCATACCCGCTCCGGTAGCTTTCCGCCGTTACCGGCATCACCAGCACCCGCAGGCCGGTTTCCTGCTGCAGCTGCTGTACCTTCTGCCAGTATTCCGGATTCTCGCCGATGAAATAGCACAGCAGGTACGGCTCCCCTTCCGGGGTTTTCCCCGCTATTTCGTTCCATTCCTCCCGTGTAAGCAGACATACCGGATCAGGCATAACCTCCGCTTTCAGGCCGGTCATCTGCTCCAGCAGGTCCGCCCCTTCCTGTTCCCGCACGGAAACAGCCCGGAAATCTTCCGTCCACCGTCTGATTTTCCGGACCTTGGAGGCTTTGGGCAGCCGGCTTACACCCAGACTGGCCGCGTAAGCTATCTTCGTCTTTTCCTTGCCCGCGAAGGACAGGAAATAGGCCGGATTCATCCACACGGGATTCCAGATCTGGTCGCTGCCGCACACCAGCAGATCACAGTTTTTGCTTTCCTTCCGCAGTTCCTTCTGATTTCTGCAGGCAGCGGTCAGTTCCATCCGCTTCCGGTAAAACGCCGGGATTGCCTCGCTTTTCCGGCGGGCACCGCTCTGGTCTGCCTGGACGCTGCGCTTGCGTAATCCATCCAGGATCAGTTTCATGTCGTTACCGCTGGTCAGCAGGTTCCGGATCTTTTCCTTCCCGTCCGGCCGGTAATCCAGATGAACGCAGTCATATCCCAGTTCCCGGATGGTTCGCTGCAGCGCGTAAGCCTGCAGGGAGGAACCGTAATTGTTGTTATGCAGAAAAGTTATGATCCCTGCCCGGGCCATCTTCTCTCACTCCGTCCGTTGCTCTTCCCCGGTCAGGATATCCGCGATCCGTTCGCAGGCATGTCCGTCCCCGTAAGGATTCTCCGCATGTGCCATCCGTTCATATGCCTGCCGGTCATCCAGCAGCCGGGTAAACTCCCTGTAGATTGTTTCCTCGTCCGTTCCCACAAGTTTCAGCGTACCTGCCTGGATTCCCTCAGGCCGTTCGGTCGTATCCCGCATCACCAGCACGGGCTTGCCCAGGCTCGGCGCCTCCTCCTGGATTCCGCCGCTGTCCGTCAGGATCAGATAGCTGCGTGCCATCAGGTTATGGCAGTCCAGCACCTCCAGCGGTTCTGTCAGCCGGATCCGGTCACAGCCGCTCAGTTCCTCGTCCGCTGCCTCCCGGACCACAGGATTCATATGGATCGGATACAGGGCTTTGACATCTTCATGCTCCTCCACGACCCGGCGGATCGCCCGGAACATGGCATGCATAGGCTTGCCGAGGTTTTCCCTCCGGTGCGCCGTCAGCAGGATCAGCCGGCTGTCTCCGGCCCACTCCAGGTCCGGATGGCTGAAGTTCTCCCTTACGGTTGTTTTCAGGGCGTCAATGACGGTATTGCCCGTCACATAGATGGATTCCGGCTTCTTGCCTTCCCTGATCAGGTTTTCCCTGCTTAGGGGCGTCGGGGCAAAGTTCCAGTTCGCCAGGATGGAAACGCACTGACGGTTAAACTCTTCCGGATAGGGAGAAAGCAGGTTGTAGGTTCTCAGTCCGGCTTCCACATGGCCCACCGGAATCTGAAGGTAGAAGCAGGCCAGTGCCGCTGCGAAGGTTGTGCTTGTATCCCCGTGAACCAGCACCGCGTCAGGCTGTTCCTTTTCCAGCACATCCTTCATTCCCTGCAGTACGCGGGTGGTAATGTCAAAAAGCGTCTGCCGCTCCTGCATGATCGCCAGGTCATAATCCGGCACCACGCCGAAGGCGTCCAGTACCTGCTGCAGCATTCCCCTGTGCTGGCCGGTCACGCAGACCAGGGTCTCCACATTCTTCCGGGTCTTCAGTTCCTTCACCAGAGGACACATCTTGATCGCTTCCGGCCGGGTGCCGAAAACCAGCATGATTTTCTTACTCATCATCCCAGTCCACCAGTCCTTTGGATTCAAGATATTCCTGCTGATAGTCCATATAGTCGTCCACCAGGGAGGCCAGTTTGACGGCCTTCACGGGATCCAGCGTATTCTGCTCCGCCAGCTTTTCCACCATATACTCAAAGGCTTCATCGTCCTCATAGTATTCGGTGCCCGCGTTCCCGTCCTCATCAATCACATGGTGTTCGTGCATGTAAGCCATGTCCGCGTCGATCGCCTGGCTGATCAGCTCCGGCAGGCAGTCCGCCAGTTCCGGATGATCCTTTGCGTGAATTCTTTCCAGAATAAACTCCAGTGCCTCCTGCTTGTTGTACCCGTTCATCATCGGAACATCATCCTTTCTCAGCGCTGTCTGACATAAATCATGGACCGGTCCACAGAAGGCTTTTCACTGCCGTTCGGATAGAACAACAGGTGTCCTTCCCGGATCATCAGGATCCCCGTGGATCCCTGCAGTTGTTTTTTCTCCAGCAGCAGCTGTACCAGCTTCCCGGTCAGCGCCGGACCGCCTCCCTTTTCCAGGCAGTCCTTCCAGAGCGTGAAGTTGCAGCCCTTTTCGCTGCACCCGAAGGCCCGGGAGTTTTCCCTGATCTGGCCTTTTCCGCACACAGGGCAGACTGCGCCCGGCAGCGGGGCAGCCGGAACTTTCTTCTTTCCGCCGCCTTTTCCGTACCGGCGTTCCTCTTCCGGAAAGCTTACGGCAGCCGCGGTATTTCGTGCATAGTCTACCAGAAAACTGCTCATCCGGGCAATCCCGTCCATGAACCGCTGCGGATCCTGTGCCCCGTCGGTGATATCGTTCAGTGCCAGCTCCCAGCGGCCGGTCAGTTCCGGACTGGATAGCTCTCCAGGCACCACGTCAATCAGCATAACGCCCTTGTCCGTGGCCTGCAGGGTTTTCCCTTTCCGTTGAGCGTATCCCACCTTCAGCAGCCGTTCGATAATGGCTGCCCGGGTTGCCGGCGTACCGATACCGCTGCCCTTCATCTGGCGGACCAGTTCTTCGTCGTCCAGTTCTTTTCCGGCCGTTTCCATGGCTGCCAGCAGGCTGGCGTCCGTATGGGGAGCCGGGGGCTTGGTTTTGTCCTCCTTGATCCTGGTGCTGTGAACCGGCCTGGTATCGCCTTCCTGCAGGGGCGGCAGCGGGCTCTCGCTCTCCCCTTCTTCAGCCGTCTTCTTTCTTGTTTTGGGAGGGTTCTCCAGCGGCGGCACGTCATGCCACCCGTTGTTCACAATAACCTTGCCGGTGGTGCGGAAGGAATGCTCCTCCACCTTTGTCACGATCTTTGTCGCGTCATAATCACAGGCCGGATAGAACGCGGCAAGCATTCTTCTGGCCACCATGTCGTAAAGTTTCCGCTCATCCTCGGAGAACTTTGACGGATCCGCCCGCTTGGCCGTGGGAATGATCGCGTGATGATCCGTCACCTTGGTCTGGTCAATGGTTCGCTTGCTCACCGGCAGTTTCCCGCCCGGCAGCGCTCCCGGCACAAACTTCTGGTAGGCTTCCGGAAGCAGCTTCATTGTCTGCACCACCCGGGGAATCATGTCCGGCGGCAGGAAACGGCTGTCTGTGCGGGGATAGGTCAGCGCTTTGTGTTTTTCATACAGGCTCTGTGCGGTTTTCAGCGTTTTGTCCGCCGTAAAGCCCAGCATCCGGTTGGCGTCCCGCTGCAGGCTGGTCAGGTCATACAGCTGCGGCGGCAGTTCCTTCTTCCGGGTCGTTTCCGCCTGAATCACGGTACCGGTTTTCCCTTTGACTTCCGCGGCAATCTTCTCCGCGTCCTCTTTTTCCTTCAGGTGGGTATCCGGATCCAGTTTTTCCGAAAAGTATACGCCGCTGTAATCGCCGAAATCGGCTGTCAGCGTGCAGAAGCCTTCCGGCTTGAAATTTTCAATCTCTTTCCGGCGTTTGACCAGAATCGCCAGCGTCGGCGTCTGTACCCTGCCGATGGATAGAAGCGTATTGTACTTCAGCGTGAATGCCCGGCTGGCATTCATGCCTACCAGCCAGTCTGCCTTGCTCCGGCACCGGGCGCTTTCGTACAGGCCGTCATAGTCCGCTCCCGGGCGGATATCCCGGAACCCCTCCGTGATCGCCTCATCCGTCATGGAGGAAATCCACAGCCTCTGAAACGGCTTCTGGCATTGTGCTTTTTCATAGATATACCGGAAAATCAGTTCTCCTTCCCGCCCTGCGTCTGTCGCGCAGATCAGGGAATCTGTTTCCTGGCTGTTAATCAGCTTTTTGACTTTGCTGAACTGGTCTTTTGTCTGGGAGATCACTTTCAGGGGAATGGTTTCCGGCAGGATGGGCAGCGTTGCGAAGGACCACTTTTCATACTTCGGATCCAGTTCGTTCGGCTCCATGAGCGTCACCAGGTGTCCGACCGCCCATGTGACGATATACCGGTCTCCGATCAGGCATCCGTCTCCGCCTGTCCTGCAGCCGAGTACCCGGGCAATATCCCTGCCCACACTGGGCTTTTCGGCCACCACCACAATCTTTCCCATGATGCACCTCCAACCATGATATTTTAACATATTCACAGGCTTTTGCCTATGAATATATTCACCGGAGGCGAATGTTTTATATACTCATACCCATATGCCTTTGGGGTTTAAAAGTATAATATCACCTTCAGCGCGGACAAAAAGAACGGTCTTCCCTTTCACAGGAAGACCGTTCTTTTATTGATCAAGCCCATATACTTTCATCGCGTTCTTTGTGGTATATTCCGCCACTGCTTCGGGTGTTTCTCCCCGCAGCTCTGCCAGCTTTATGCCCACATACCGTACATTGGCCGGCTCATTCCGCCGTCCCCTCACCGGTTCCGGCGCCATGTAGGGGCTGTCCGTTTCAATCAGCAGCCGGTCCGCCGGAACGATCCGGCAGGCTTCCTGAAGCTTCGGAGCCTTTTTGAAAGTCAGCGGACCTGCGAAGGAAATATAGTAACCCAGTTTAAGGTATTCCTTCGCAATCTCCGCGCTTCCGGAGAAGCAGTGGATGATTCCCCCGGTCAGCTTTGCTTTCATGCTCTTCATGATTTCCAGCATTTCGGCATGCGCGTCCCGGATATGGTACGCAACCGGCGCGCCCAGTTCCCAGGCCAGTTCCATCTGCTTCAGGCAGACTTCCCGCTGCACCTCCCGGGGACTGTGGTCATAGTAGTAATCCAGGCCGATCTCGCCGATGGCGCGGATTTTTCCTTTCCGGTACCAGTCCGTCATTTCGGCCAGGTCTTCCTCCCGGAAGCCCTTGGCTTCATGGGGGTGAATACCGCCGACTGCGACAGCTCCTTCGTGTTCCCGGGCAAACCGGATCGCGCGGCGGGAGGTCTCCATATCGGAACCGATGACCGCATACCGGGTAATCCTATGTTCCCTCATGCGGGCCAGGGCTTCCTCCCGGTCTTCGTCAAAGGCTTCCTCATCCACGTGGCAGTGGCTGTCAAACCATTCCATCATCCGATCAGTGCGCCGTCCTCAACGCCTTCGCCCACAGATACCAGCCGCAGATTGCCGTTGTCATCCATGGCGGACAGGATCATTCCCTGGCTCTCAATGCCGGCCAGCTTGGCGGTCTTCAGGTTGGTGATCACCGCCACCTGTGTTCCCACAAGAGTTTCCGGCTCATACCATTTCTGGATGCCGCTGACCACGGTGCGTTCGCCGTCCTTGCCCAGGCCCAGGCGGAATTTCAGCAGTTTGGTGCTCTTCTCCACCTTTTCGCAGGCCAGCACGCGGGCTACCTGAATCTTGCACCGGAAGAATTCGTTGACATCGATTTCCGCGGGGAACTCCGGCTCCTCATGCTTCTTGTCGGCCTTCTTCTCCGCTTTCTGATCCTTCTTCTGCTGTTTTTCCCCGGCTTTGTCTTCCTTCTTCTCTTCCTTGCCGCCGCTCAAGGCTTCCAGCTCCTTGTTCACATCAATGCGGGGGAACAGTGCTTCGCCCTTCTGCACCTTGGTGCCGGCAGGCAGCATGCCGAATTTGCCCAGGCTGTCCCAGCTCTTCAAGCTTTCATCATTCACGCCCAGCTGTGCGAAAATCCGGGCAGGCGTGGAGGGCATGAAGGGTCCGATCAGCACCGCTGCAAACCGTACGCATTCCGCCAGGGTCAGCATAACGTTCGCCAGCCGGTCCTTTTTTTCCGGGTCCTTGCCCAGCACCCAGGGCTGGGTCAGGTCAATATACTTGTTGCACTCACCGATCACTTTCCAGATCTCAGCCAGGGCCTGGGAGAACTGCAGTTTGTCCATCTGCTCATCCACCAGCTTCGGCAGGGCCGCGCAGTGCTCCTGCAGGGGGGTATCCAGTTCCGGATCAGCCGCGTCTGTCCAGGCGGGCAGTACGCCGTCGAAGTATTTCTCGATCATCGCAACGGTCCGGCTGACCAGGTTACCCAGGTCGTTTGCCAGATCTGCGTTCATCCGGGTCAGGAAGGATTCGTTGGTGTAGTTTCCGTCGGCACCGAAGGGCATTTCCCTCATCAGGTAATAGCGGAGCGGATCCACGCCGTAACGTGCAACGATGGGGCCGGGATAAACCACATTGCCCTTGGATTTGCTCATCCGGTCAGCGCCGAACAGCAGCCAGCCGTGGCCGAACACCTGTTTCGGCAGCGGCAGGCCCAGGGCATGCAGCATAATCGGCCAGTAAATCGTATGGAAGCGCACGATCTCCTTACCCACCAGGTGGATATCCGCCGGCCAGTACTTTTTGAACAGCTCATCATGATCCGTTCCGTAGCCGAGGGCGGTAATATAATTGCTCAGCGCGTCAATCCAGACATATACGGTGTGCTTGTCGTCAAAGTCCACCGGAATGCCCCATTTGACGCTGGTCCGGCTCACGCACAGATCCTGGAGGCCGGGACGCAGGAAGTTGGTCAGCATCTCGTTCGCCCTTTTTGCCGGCTGGATAAAGTCCGGATGGGTCTCAATATAGTCGATCAGCCAGTCCTGGTATTTGCTCATTTTGAAGAAATAGCTTTCTTCCTTCATGGGCTGGCAGGGCCGTCCGCAGTCAGGGCAGACTTTCACGCCGTCCTTTTCCACCAGCTGGGTGGGCGTCCAGAAACTTTCACAGGGCGTACAGTACATTCCTTCATACTCCGCCTTGTAAATATCTCCCTGTTCATAGAACTGGCGGAAGATTTTCTGCACAACTTTGATATGCCGCTCCTGGGTGGTGCGGATAAAGTCGTCGTACTGAATGTCCATGAGTTTCCACAAATCCTGCGTCTCAGCCACGATTTTATCCACATATTCAATGGGCGTTACACCGGCTTCTGCTGCCTTCTTCTCAATCTTCTGGCCGTGTTCGTCCGTACCGGTCAGAAAATACGTGTCATAGCCCTGCATCTTCTTGAACCGGGTCATGGTATCGGCTGCCACGGTTGTGTAGGTGTGGCCGATGGTCATGTTGCCGGACGGATAATAAATCGGCGTAGTGATGTAGAAGGTCTTTTTGCTCTCACTCATGGTTCATTCCTCCAATTATTAGTGAAAAGGGCTGTTGCGACGCAACAGCCCTGATTCATCTGACCCGTTTATTACTGAGCTTCGGCCGCGGTCTCAACGGGATATACGGAGACCTGCTTGCGGTCCTTGCCCAGACGCTCGAACCGAACGATACCGGTGGTCTTGGCGAACAGGGTATCATCCTTACCGATGCCTACATTGTGGCCGGGATGAATATGGGTGCCGCGCTGACGAACAAGAATGTTGCCCGCGAGAGCCAGCTGGCCATCGGCACGCTTCGGTCCAAGACGCTTGGATTCGCTGTCGCGGCCGTTACGGGTGGAGCCCATACCTTTTTTATGAGCGAACAGTTGAAGATTAAGCTTCATCATTGTTGTTTCCTCCGTTCTTTAATGGAAAATGTCACGTTCTGCGGATAAGCTTCCGCAAGATCTTTCAGTCCCTGCCTGAGCGTCTTCATCACAATCTGCGTCTTTTCGTTCTCTTTTTCCGTCATGGGCGGAAGTTCAAACGCAAGTACGCCGCTGTCTTCGTTATACTCCGTAATTTCAGGAATAACGCCGCACACGCTTTCCAGTGCGTTCACACAGGTACATCCGAGAATGGAAGCAGCCGCGCACACGATGTCGTGGCCGGATTCAGCCCAGCCGCTGTGGCCCTCAAGCCGGCAGCCGGTCAGGTTCTCCCCTTCCCGGTACAGGACCGCGGTGATCATTACGCGTTGATCGCGGTGATCTCCACCTTGGTGTAGGGCTGACGATGGCCGATCTTTCTCTTGGTGTCTTTCTTGCTCTTGTACTTGTAAACGGTGATCTTTTCACCCTTTACCTGAGCAATCACCTTGCCCTCGACCTTAGCGCCTTCAATGGTGGGGTTGCCGACTTTTACGTCGCCTTCGCCGCCGATCATCAGCACATCGAAGGAAATCTTGGAATCTGCTTCCTGGTTGACTTTGTCGATGTAGATCACATCGCCCTGGGATACACGGTATTGTCTGCCGCCAGCTGCAATAATAGCGTACATGGGACAGCACCTCCTGATTCAATCTCGCCGGGATTCTGAGGTTGCGCAAGCGCATTTGGACAGACCTCTCCCGAGCGGCTACCTGAATAAGATATCACTCCGGGCCCTTGCCTGTCAAGCTTTATTTGTGTTATTTCTTTCGTTTCGATTTGAACTCGTCCGCCATTTCGAAACTGCCTACCTGTTCCGATGTGCCGAATATCAGGATATCCGCCTGTTCCCGCCCGTTGGGGTCAGAGCTGACCACCTGGTTCAGCTGGTGACCCATGAAGGTCACCACCGCGCTCTGTCCGCCGTCCATGTTCACGGCAAGCGTGCAGCCGCGGTCCAGCATGATCTGGGCAAGATCAGCCATTTGGACGCCCTTGGAACGTTTCACCCGTCCCTCGCACATTACAACAATGTAGTGTCCGTCTTCTGCCACGCCGATGGCCAGCCGCGGATTGTAACTCTGGTTTGTCAGCTTCAGGGAATATTCGGTCAGTTTGCCGTCCTTGACCAGGCACGGTCCGAAGGAGTACACCTGAACGGCGCCTTCCTCCACGTACTGTCCCGCGCTCTTTTCCTTGTTGGGCAGGCTGTCGGCATGTCCGTCCCTGTACAGTGCCAGTGTTTCGTAGGTCGGCATGGATCCCTTGGAATACATCAGCTTATGCGGATCGTCAAAAATAACTTCTCCGTTCCGTACCTCAATACCGGTCGGATAATCCGCCTTGATCCGGTAGATATAGTAGTCCGTTGTCGTGGCGAAAACCGCTTTGTTCTCCATGGCGATATTCCGCACAAAGTCCTTGACGCTCTTCTTCTTTTCAGGATCCTTGAACACGGTGGTCGGCAGCTCGCCTGCTTCCGTATCGCACCATATGTCTGCCGTGAAGCAGTAGAAGGACTTGTTGTCCGGGCTTTCAATACTCCGGCTGATTACGACGCGGAGTGTCCGGTTCACAAACATGTACCGGCCGTTTTCATCGTCGGCGAAAACATACTCGCCCTCATCCAGGAATCCCCGGTCGTTCAGCTGTACGTTCGCCCATTCCGGCGCGGTAACATTCCGGAAAATGCTTCCGGTGCTCTGCTGGGGCTGTTCCGGTTCTGCCGCGTCTTCTTCAGCTTCGTCCGCGGATTCCGGATCTCCCGTTTCCGCTTCGGTATCAGGCTCTTCCGTTTCTTCTTCCTCAGGCTCTTCCTCCCCGGAGTAATCCCCGCCGTCCGGTTCCTCCGGTTCTTCTTCGGTGTCGTCTGAGTCCGTCTCTTTCGGTTTCTTTGTTTCCGTCGCTTCGTTCACCGCCAGGTCGGCCGCGTCAATATGTTCCAGGAAATCATTCTTCGCTTCATCCGGACCTACTGTAGTGCTCTGCAGGCCGAAATGGTCATAGGGATATTTGTGGGCGCCCGTGGTTTCCACCTTGAACTCCTCAAACTTGTCTCCCTTGCCTGCGCCCATTCCCTTCTGGCTCACGTGCAGGGCAAAGGCTTCCACCGCCATGTCCGCACCTGTCTTCCCGTCAAACGCTTTCAGCGGCTGATCCCAGTCCAGCACAGTCTGTTCCGCTTCCTCACCGTACAGATGCAGATACAGTTTTTTCACCTGCCAGGGACCGTATGCCTGATAGGAATCCGGAGCTTTCTGAGCATCTGCTGCCCGGGTAAAACACTCCATGGCGGCGTCGGCGATCATCTTATGCTGCGGATGGCCGTATTCACCGTTCTCCGCATGTGTGATCACTACTTCCGGCCTGTACCGGCGGTACAGTTCCGTCACCCAGTCCAGTACTTTCTCCTTGCCGCCTGCTTCGGCATAGGCATTCTTCAGCTTTCCGCCCTTCGCGTAGCGGTCTGCGAAAGGTCCGAATTCAGGATAATGCCTGATGCCCATTGCCCACAGGCCGTTCAGAGCCTCGCTGCGCCGGGTGGTATTGCTGTAGGTCAGGTAGGCCACCTCAACGCTCCTGCCCATTTCCGCCCCGTATACCGGAATCACGCCGCCGGTAAACAGCAGCTCGTCATCAGGATGGGCTACCATCACCAGCAGGTCCGCTTTATCCACCGGCTCCTGCCACTTCTGAACCCAGTCCGGCACTTCTCCCTGGCCGAAGGCATAGATCTCATTGAAGCCCATGATGTTCTTCTTTTCCATCGTGGACAGGATCCGGATTTCCTTTATACCGTCCAGTTCGAAGAAGACATGGTGGAAACGGGGACTTCCGCCTTCCGCGACGGTTGTCCAGCCTTCTCCGCTCTTTTTCTGGATAACGTAGGTGTCCGGCATCTTCTGAAAACATAGATACAGTCCGTAAACCGGCTTGTCGGAGGAAAGAACCACCCATGGTTCCTTCCGGCTGCTGCTTTCCCAGAAGGATTTGTAGCTGCCGTCCGTAATAGCTTTGGTCTTTCCGGGTTTGTCAACGGTCTTCACGGTCAGTGTGCCCGTCAGGTTTTCCGCCTCCTCTGCCGCCGCGGGCAGCGCCGCCAGCAGCAGGATCAGGATCACCAGGAACGGTATCAGTGCTTTCAGTCTGTTCATGCTTTTCATTTCCTTTGATTGTTCAGTGTTTACTCCTTCAGCGCCGCGGCGAAGGACTCCGCTCCGAAGCGGTCCGTCAGGCCCAGCCATTCAGCGCAGGTCGCGCCGATATCAGCGAATGTTCCGCGGATGCCGAGATCTGCAGCAGCGGTCATGCCGGGCGTCCAGGCCAGGATCGGAATATATTCACGGGAATGATCCGTAGACTGGATAAAGCAGGGATCACAGCCGTGGTCTGCCGTAATGATCATCAGATCCCCGGGATGCATCAGCGCTTTCATTTCAGGCAGTCTCTCGTCGAATGCTTCCAGCGCTCCGGCAAAGCCCTCGGGATCATTGCGGTGTCCGTAAACGGAGTCTGTGTCTACCAGGTTGGTAAAGCATAATCCGTCAAAATCTGTCTTCATAAATCGGATCAGTGCGTCCATACAGGCCGGATTGCCGGCTGCGTGGTCGCTCTTTGTCAGTCCCTGATGGGCAAAAATATCTTCTATTTTGCCAACGCCGATACTTTCCATTCCCGCTTCCTTCACGGCGTCCGGCAGCGTCCGGCCCAGAGGCGGCAGGGAAAAATCTCTCCGGTTGCCGGTGCGCTTGAAGCTTCCCGGCTGGCCGATGAAGGGCCGCGCGATGACCCGTCCCACCCCCAGGTCTCCCTGGAGCATTTCCCGGGCTATCCGGCAGAATTCATACAGCTTTTCCGGCGGGAAAAGCTCTTCATGGCAGGCAATCTGGAATACGCTGTCCGCACTGGTATAAACGATCGGCGTATGATTCCGGAGGTGTTCCTCTCCCAGTTCCTCAAGGATCACCGTTCCGGAAGCGGTTTTGTTGCCGATGCATTTATGGCCGATGGCCTTCTCATAGGCTTCCATGAAGTCGGCCGGAAAGCCGTTCGGGAATGTGGGAAAAGGCGTATTGACCCGCACGCCTGCAATTTCCCAGTGGCCTGACGTGGTATCCTTTCCCTTGCTGACTTCCCGTCCCCGGCCGTAAGCGCCTGCTACCGGTCCGTCCCATACATAACCGGTGCCGGGAATCCGTCCCAGGCCCATCTCCGCCATATGCGGCAGCTTCGGATTGCAGGCAGCAATCACATGGCCCAGTGTATTGGTGCCCACATCGCCGTAATCGGCGGCGTCAGGGGCTTCACCGGCACCTACAGCGTCCAGTACAGTCAGAAACACGCGGCTCATTGTTCATCCTCCTTTTCAATCCAGGGTTCTTCTGTATAATCCGGATCCACTTCCGGCATATGCTCACATACCATCAGGAAAGCGTCCTCGTTATTATCTTCGTAATAGCGTTTTCTTTTCCCGACAGAAACAAATCCGAGGCTTTTGTACAGGTTCTGCGCCCGGGTATTGCTCACGCGTACCTCCAGGGTGGCATAGGAGGCGCCGAGATTGGAAAGAATCTGCAGCAATTCCGCTGTCAGTTTTTTGCCCAGTCCCTTTCCTCTTGCCTCTTCCCGTACGGCAATATTGGTAATATGGCTTTCATCCAGGATGATCCAGGCACCGGCATAACCGAGGATCCGTCCATCCTCCTCTGCCACAAGATACCGGGCCACAGCGTTCCGGGTCACTTCCTGCCTGAAACTTTCTCTGCTCCAGGGTCTGGCGAAGGTGGCCTGTTCAATTTCCGCCACCTGATCCACATCCTTCAGCCGCATGAAACGGATCACCGGTTCACTCATGCCCCATGGCCTCCAGCAGTTTTTTGTTTTTCTGTGCGTTCGGTGGACGCAGGTAGGTAGCTTGAAGCCCCAGATAATCGGTGCTTTCGCCCTTCCGAAGGGCAATGGCCCCCGCGGCGGATGGCCGCAGATAGCCGCGGAACGCCGGTGCGAATTCCGCTTTTGCACCCAGCCGCGCAGCAATCGCTTCCCGGTGAACAGGAGCGCCGTCGCCGATAAACAGGAAACGGTCTCCCAGTGCGCACACGGTATCAAGATATTCTTCCAGTTTCATCGGAGCGTCTCCGGTCAGCCGTTCACCCTGCCGGAATGCAGCTCCGTATACCTGACCTGCCCGTGCGTCCTGTATCGGACAGACAATGCCGTCAAACGCGCCCGCGGATTCACTCAGTGCTTCCAGCGCGTCCACCGGAATACAGGGCAGTCCCGCGCCGTGAGCCAGACCTTTTGCGGTAGCCACGCCGATACGGACCCCTGTAAAGCTTCCGGGGCCTGTCACCGCGGCTACGGCGTCCAGGTCTCCGATCTCCTTCCCGGCCGCGTTCAGGGCTGCTTCCACCATCGGCATCAGACTGGCGGAATGCGTATTCCTGTTCTGTGCCGTAAACTCACTGTATACCCTGTCTTCGTCCATCACGGCTGTGCCGCATACAGGACCCGATGTATCAATGACCAGTATCTTCATCTTCCGCCTCACTCCAGCGTAATCGTCCGGAAGTTTCCGCACGGTTCCGCTTCTATCTGCCGGCTGTTTTCCCCGGTTGCGGTGATCCGGATCCGCAGGCAGTTCTCCGGCACGGCGTCCGGGCACTGTTCCGGCCATTCCACAAGCGCAATACCGTTGCCGCCAAGGTATTCATCCATTCCAAGCTCGTACAGTTCCTCGGAGCTTTCCAGCCTGTACCAGTCAAAGTGGTACAGCGGCAGCCTTCCGCTTTCATACACGTTCAGAATGGTAAAGCTGGGGCTGGTTACCGTTTCCTGTACACCCAGTCCGGCGGCCGTGCCGCGGGCAAATTCACTTTTGCCGGCTCCAAGGTCGCCCTCCAGCAGGATAACGTCTCCTGCCTGCAGCTTCTCTGCCAGCCGTTTCCCTAATTCCCGCGTCTCTGCCGCGCTGTTTGTTATCACCATCATCATTCCATTAATTCTTCATTCTTAATTCTTCATTGTTTTTCAGACAACAACTCTCGCCGCTCCCACAGGCCGGATATTCAGAACGCTGCAGGCGCCTTCTCCAAAGGCCTGTTCCATAACGTTCACAAACTTCTCCGTCAGGTCCTGCGGCACAAAGTTCAGCGTCGTTCCGGCAAATCCGCCGCCGTGGATACGCCATGCGCCGCGGCCCTGCAGCATATTTTCCGCAAGGCACAGGGCAAGGCTCAGACTCTGGTCGGCAGGATCCGCGTAGATATTCTGCAGATACATATAGCTGGAACGTCCGCTGTCAATAATCAGCTTCAGGAAATCCCTGATCCGGTCTTCCTTCAGGGCCGCGACCTGTTCCGGCACACGTTCATCTTCCTGAATGAAATGGAACGCCCGCAGAAGAGCTCTGTCGCTGACCTTGCTGCGCAGTTCGCCGATCTTTTCCGTCATCTGCTCCACTGTCAGCCCGCGCAGTACCGGCTGACCGAAGCATTGCGCCACGCTTTTCATTTCCGCTGGAATCGCGGCATAGTGGTCCGTCAGGTTCGCGTGGGAGCCGCCCGTGGCCACAACAACCAGCGAATAGCCTTTCTTCGCAAAATCATAGGAGATTGCCTCTACTTCAGGCCGATCCGTATCCCGGAAATCCACGGTCACCAGGCCGCCCGCCGCGCTCGCCATCTGATCCAGCAGTCCGGACGGTTTCCCGAAATAGATGTTTTCCGCCTGTTTGCTGATCTGTGCCCGCAGGACATAAGGCATTTTGAATTCGTTGTACAGGCTGTCCAGCACTCCGGTCAGCATGACCTCCAGGGCTGCTGAACTGCTCAGTCCGCTTCCGCCTGCCACGGTGGAAGTTACAGCAGCGTCAAAACCGCCGATCCGGTATCCTGCCTGTTTCATGCCATATGCCACGCCGCGGATCAGTCCCTTTGTGGTCCCCGTTTCCTCCGGATGTACGGAAAGATCCGTCAGATCCATTTCAATCGGATCGTATCCCTCGCTGTGAAAGCAGACTTTCAGGTCGTCCCGGGAACTCGCCGCGCACAGTGCGTCAAGATTGATCGACGCTGCCAGCACCCGGCCGTTGTTATGATCTGTATGGTTCCCGCCGATTTCCGTCCTGCCGGGCGCGCTGATGAGCTGAACATCGCTGCGTTCTCCGAAGAGAGCCGTATGGCGCAGGAGCAGGTCCGCATAGCGTTTTGTCTGTTTTTCAACAATTTCCTTGTCTGATCCGTACAGGTACCGGAGCTGATCCTGTACTTTTTCAGAAAGCAGTCTTCCGATCATTTCCTCTGTATAGCTCATCTGGATTTCCTCCGTTTACTGAATCGCTTTCTGCCAGATATCGATCATTTCCTGCAGACCCTTTTCATTGACGGTATTGCAGAAGGTTTCCCAGTTTTCGTCCGTCAGTTCTGTGTCTCCGCTCACAAAGCAGGCCATGGCTTTTTCCGTGTACCGGGACAAATCGTTCTGTATGGCGGCGACTTTTGCCTCGTCCTCACTGTTCAGGGTCACGGGCGGATAAGGAATAACGCTGTACTGTTTCAGGGTCTGCAGAGCGATTACCGTTTTCCGCGTCATTTCATCCATATATTTTGCCTGGAAATCCGGATCCAGATAGCCGGGAGTGGTTCCTCCCTCGCTGATGGTATGTGTTGCGAGGATTTCATCAGCAACAGTCTGCAGGGGGTAGTTCCACTCCCACAGTCCGTCTTCGTTCCACTGATATTCCTCTCCCTCTGCGCCGTAACAGGCCAGCAGACTGCCTTCCTTCGTATAGAGGTTGTTGATCCAGGAAACCAGTTTTTCCGGTTCCTTGCAGGCGGATGTGATGGCAAAGGTTCCCCGTACAACGTCCCCGTTGAAATCCCGGTATTCCCTGATCCCGTTGAAGGTCATCGGCTCCAGAATCTCAAACTGCTCCAGCGCGTTCTGGGGCAGGATGGTCAGGGGCGTGGTGGACAGAAGCAGTCCGTATGGAATCGCTTTTTTTTCATCCGTAATCTGCCGGATGGTATCGGTCGATGAAAAACCGTTCTGATCCAGCAGGCCTTCCTCCCACAGCTGATGCAGCCACGCCAGGAAAGCGCGGTTCTCCGGCGTGGTCAGGGATGAGGAGACTTTTCCGTCTTTCTCCCGCACATAGTAGTCATTGTCCAGGATTCCGAAAGCATGGCCGAGGAACCGCAGCTCCCACATGCCGACAAACGTCATCGGAATTTCGTCCTGCTGATAGTTGCCGTTGGGGTCTCCCGTCCTGAAAGCGCGGAGCACCTCTGTTAGTTCTTCCGCTGTTGTGGGCTTCTCCAGTTTCAGTTTTTTCAGCCAGGCTGTGTTAATCCACATGGCGTCGTTGTTCTGCAGCGTATTGATGGCGGGCAGCGCCGGAATGGCTCCGTCCGGCATGGAAACAGCTTTTTTCCATTCCGGATGTTCCTCAAACAGCTGCCACAGGTCCGGAGCGTACTGCTCCAGATAAGGCGTCAGGTCGATAATCTGTCCGCCCTGGTAGAGATCGCGCACTTCGGAGGCATTCAGTTCCGCCTTAAACAGGACATCCGGCAGATTCTCACCGGTCATCAGTTCTTTTTTCCGTTCAGTCCACTTTCCGTAATCGGTAAATTGCACATACTGGAAAGTAATGCCCGTTTTCTCCTGCATCCTTTCAAAAAAGAGATTGGTATCCCATACCCGGTAGGATACGTCTCCGTCGTACCCTTCCATTATATAATCAGGCGCCTTCTGCAGGCTCTCACCGCAGGCTGTGGAAAACAGCATAAGAATCACCAGGATCCAGATAACACCCTTGCGCATACGCAACCTCCCGAAACTATATACTCTGACATTGTATTATATCCCAGAGAATGGAGTTTTTCCAGCTCTGTTTTCCCGGGCATGAAAAAGCGGCGGATTATATATCCGCCGCTGATTCTGTACTCGTTTACTTTTTCCGCTTCATGAAGTTCGGAACGCCGTGTGAGTCTGTTTCCATCGCCTGGTTCTGAGGAACCGGCTGATAGGCTCCGGTCTGGCCGGTGACCTGTCCGTTGTTATTGAACAGCGGCTGGTAGTTGGCCGGCTGTGTTCCGAAAGCTGCTCCCGCCTGGGGCACACCCGCGGGCTGTCCCATCGGTGCGAAGGGCTGCGTGGCCTGCACCGGCTGCTGGGGCGCGGTCTGCTGATAGCTGAAACCGGTCTGGAAGGATCCGGTGTTCACCATGCCGGGAACGCCCATGCTGGGGCGGCTGCTGCTCATGAAGGTCGGAACCTCTCCGGTGTTTCCGGAGGAAAAGGGACTGGCAGGAGCCGCTGCCGGTGTGTCGAAGGATGTCCTGGCTACGGAGGATTCGCTTCTGGAGAAATTCGTTCCGAAGGATCCGAACAGTCTTTCATGCTCAATTTCACGCGGCTTGCGGGCCGGTTCCTTGACCGGGAAAGGCGTCTTTTCGAAGCCTGTGGCAATAACGGTGATACGCACTTCGTCGCCCATGGTTTCGTCGATGCCGGCACCGAAGATGATGTTCGCGTCGGGATCCGCCGCTTCCATGATCAGGTTGGCCGCTTCGTTGATATCCACAATGGAAATATCCTCGCCGCCTGTTACGTTGATCAGCACAGCACGTGCGCCGTCGATGTTGGTCTCAAGCAGCGGAGAGGAAATGGCGTTCTTGGCCGCTTCCACCAGCTTGTTTTCGCCGCTTCCGATACCGATACCCATGTGAGCCATGCCGCCGGATTCCATAACGGTCTTCACATCCGCAAAGTCCAGGTTGATCATGGCAGGTACAGCGATCAGGTCGCTGATGCCCTGGATGCCCTGGCGAAGGACGTCATCGGCAATCTTGAATGCTTCAACCATCGTGGTTCCCTTGTTGACCACCTGCAGCAGACGGTCGTTCGGAATGACCACCAGGGTATCCACATGCTGCTTCAGCTCGGCAATACCGGCTTCAGCGTTCTTCATACGCTGTTTGCCTTCGAAATTGAAGGGCTTGGTCACAACGGCAATCGTCAGCGTGCCCAGATCCCTGGCGATCTCCGCGACAATCGGAGCAGCGCCGGTACCGGTGCCGCCGCCCATACCTGCCGTGATAAACACCAGGTCAGCGCCCTTCAGGGCAGAAGCAATCTCTTCCCTGCTTTCTTCGGCAGCGCGGCGTCCCACCTCAGGAATCGCGCCGGCACCCAGACCCTTGGTCAGCTTTTCGCCGATCTGGATCTTAACCTGTGCGTTTGTAGTGCTTAAAGCCTGACGGTCTGTATTCACGGAGATGAATTCGACTCCCCGCAGACCGGCATCCACCATACGATTCACGGCGTTGTTTCCGCCGCCGCCGCATCCGACAACCTTAATCGTTGCGAAAGTGCTTTGTTCTTCGTTCTGGAATTCAATCATGCTCTTAACCTCCCAACAGACTGCGGAAAAAGTCTTTGATTTTGCCACTTGCACCGGCTGCCGGCTGACGCTGCTGCTCAATCGTATCGATGATCAGGTCCATCAGTCCCAGTGCGCTGGAGAAACAATGGCTGTTCAGCTTTGTCGTTCTGCGCGGTGTCTCCTGCACCGGCCGTCCGAGTCTGCCGGCAAGGTATTCCTTGCCGCCGCGGTTGAAATTCAGTCCGCCGCCGGTCAGGAATACGTTGGACCAGCTGCCCAGTCCTCCGAAATCGTCATCCACAGCTTCCTTGATTTTTGCGCAGATGTCGTCAAGTTCTGTACAGAGAACCGGTTTGACCTGTTCCCGTGTGAAAACCGTGCCCTTCTGGCCGTCCGCGCCGGGAACCTCATAGGTTTCGCCGGAGGTTTCAATACCGTAAACAAACTTGCGCTTGATATCCTCAGCCGCGCTCAGGGAAATATCGAGTTCTTCGGCCAGTGCCACGGCCAGGTTGCCGCCGCCGACATCCAGCACCTTATGATAGATAATGGCATCTCCCTCAACACCGATGATCTCCGTGTTCAGGTATCCCATATCGATCAGTACGGAGGTGTGGTCACGTTCCTGTTCATTCAGGTAAAGCATGGCCTCACCGGCGGAAGTGGAATAGAATCCGGTGACCACAATGCCGAGATCCGCCATGCGGTTGGTCACATCATCAATAAAGAACCTGTTGCCGACCGCAAAACTGATGAAGGCTGTCATTTCCCGGCCTTTCATCCCGACCGGCTCCAGCGTCTTCTTGCCGCTGTCCACCATGAACCACGCAGGGCTGGAATGAACCACAACGCCGGGGACATTGGTCAGGTTCTCAGCAGCCTTGCTGAAAGCTGTCTTAACATCTGCCGCAGTAACCCGCGGATCTGTTCCCTTCAGGGGGATCGTCACTTTCGTGGCATAGACATGGGTAAACGCACCCGGAACGCCGACATTGATCTCTTTGATCTTGCTGCCGGACTGCTCTTCTGCGTCTGCGATGGAGCGACGGATCGCTTCATCCAGCATATTGGGATTGTTCCACCCCTCTTCGAGATAACCATCATACTTTGTTACACCGGCAGCGGTGATGTCACAGCGCTGACTGCCGCTGTTTTCAGCTACGAGCGTAACAATCTTGCTCGTACCGAAATCAATGGCTGCAACCGTTGTTTTCATAGGTTTCTCATGCCCCCTGTTTCCCGGATCTGTGAATAAGATCACGGTCAGTCACTTCAAAATAGTGTATACCTTAAGGAATTATACCCTCTTTGGCTTGTTATTGCAAGAGTTTCGCACATTTTTATTACGTTTTTCTATACTTTTGTAACATTTTTGTGCAGTGCTTCTTCATTACCTGTCACGGACGTCCGGAGAGCCTGTATCACGGATAATAGAGCGGTTCCTCCAGGTTTGAGACATTGATGGTTCCGCTGGTATATCCCATTTCCTTCAGTTTATCCTGTACAGCCAGCATACTCCGCAGTTTTGCGTGAATGTTTGTACGGTCTCCCATACTCACCGTAAATCCGTCCCGTGTGGTCAGCAGAATGGAACTGGTATTGCTGATATCCGCGTCCGCAATCCTATCGGTGCATTTCAGCACCTTCATTTCCTGGAACAGATCCTTGAAAATGCTCTGCTGGGCTTCGTTTCCCAGGGTAACAAACTGTCCGACCACTGTGTTGGACCGGACTTCAAGGCCCTTGATCTCCACAAGTTCCGAGGGTTTGCTGTTCGGATCTTCGCTCTCGTACAGGATCATCCGGTTCTTGTCCATTACATAGAGGATGCCGCAGTATGAAATCCAGCAGCAGGGCTCCCTTTCGCGGATGGAAAGAATCACGGTTCCGGGAAGTTCTCTGGCCATATAGGTGAATCGAAGACGGTAATCAGACTGGATACGGCTTCTCACCGTATTCTCGTCAAGCATAATGATGCTGTCACCCTGACGGATCCCGCTGGTCCGGATAATCTCTTCCGCCGGAATAGCGTTATTGCCGATGACGCGGATTTCCTTCACACTGTATACCCCGTATCGGAGGATCAGGAAGGTAACAATCAGGAACAAAAGCAGAATCACGGCCGTGCGGAATCTTCGCGGCCGTCTTTCTGTTTTCTTTTCAGGAATCCTGACGTGTACGCCGGTTCCTGTTTGCTGTGATTGTAACGGAGAAGTGTCCTGGCCGGTCTGTCCCGGAGCGTTCCAGAAATCACCCCGGCGCTCGTTAACGTTCTCTGACCGGCTTTCTTTCAGTTCCGGTGCGTCTTCCGGTTCCTCAAAGGGGTTGGTGTTTACAGGGGCGGGACCAAACCAGGTGTTGCGCTGCCAGTCACGGACGTTGTTGTCGCCGTTGCCGGGCGTATTGTTCCGCTCGCCTGCGGTTCGCGGCCTGTAGCCGCCATTGTGTCCGTCCACCTGGGTCCTCCCTCTTTCAGAATGCTGAAGACGCTGAATCAATCTTTTCTATATATGCGCCGCAAAACAGACTTTAGTCTGTTTATTTCAGTTCCCTGACAATTTCTTTAAACACCCGACCGCGTTCCTCATAATCCTTGAACATGTCAAAGCTTGCGCATGCCGGACTCAGCAGGACGCTCCAGCCTTTATCCGCCAGCTTCCGGGCTGTTTCCACAGCTTCCCTCATGGATCCCGCGTTGGTCATATGATTGAATCCAACCCGCTCCAGGCTGTTTCGGATCAGACCGGCCGTTTCTCCGATCAGTACCGCGTGACGGATCATGGGGCTGTTGATAATTTCCCGGGACAGCGGGTCAAAGGAGGTATGCTTGTCATATCCGCCGAGGATAATCACCGTTGGCTGGCTCATTGTCTGCACGGCCTTGATGGTGGAATCCACATTGGTTCCTTTGCTGTCGTTGATGTATTCCACACCGTCCAGTTCACGCACGGTTTCAATCCGGTGCTCCACGCCCCGGAATGTTTTCAGGCTGTGTCGGATGACCGGAACAGGCACATTCATGGCGGCGGCTACGCAGACTGCGCCCAGCGCATTTTCCAGATTGTGAGGACCGGGAATAAACACCTCGTCCGTCCCGCAGATCTTTCTCTCGTTTCCGTCCATCCGGATCATGATCTGTCCGTCGCGGACAAATGCGCCTTCCTTCACTTCCTGTTTCCGGCTGAAGAAAAGCACCCGGCTCTTCACCTGCTTGTGCAGGCCTTCCAGGCCCGGATCATCCGCGTTAAACACCGCGAAATCCGAAGCGGTCTGGTTTTTGAACATCCGCATTTTCATTGCGGTATAGACTTCCATGGTTCCGTGCCGGTTCAGGTGATCCTCTGTGATATTGGTCAGCAGCGCCACATGGGGATGGAATGTGTCTGCAGTCTCCATCTGGAAGGAGGATACTTCGCAGACGATCACATCCTCTTTCCGGCTGACCAGTGAGGCCAGCGAAAAAGGATAGCCGATATTGCCTACCACATGGGTTACCTTTCCGCTGTTGGCGAAGATTTCGCCCAGGAGGGAAACGGTGGTGGTTTTTCCGTTGGTGCCCGTTACGGAAATCAGTGTGCCCCGGGACAGCTGGGCCGCAAGCTCCAGCTCACCGATCACATAGATCCCCATTTCCTTTGCCTTGACAACAAACGGCGCAGTATCCGGAATGCCGGGAGAAATAACCAGGCAGTCCTTTCCTTCCAGCAGTTCCATGGCCGGGCAGCCAAAACGCCGTTCCAGCTGCAGTCCTTCCAGCGGTTTCAGCTGCTGGCCGAGTTCCTCCTCCGGTTTGGAATCATTGACGGTCACTTCCGCGCCCGAAGCCCGAAGCAGCTGTGCCGCGGCGACGCCGCTGCGGGCCATGCCGACCACCAGTACTTTTTTCTTCTCGTAATTCATAATGATACCCCTCAGATCGCCTGGCAGACCGCAAGCACCGCAATCAGGCTGAGCACCAGCGTGATACCTGTGTACATACTCACGATCCGCGTTTCAGAATATCCTTTTTTCTCGAAATGATGATGGATCGGGCTCATCAGGAAGATCCGCTTCCCGTGAGTCAGTTTGAAATAGTAGCGCTGCATGATCACGCTTACGCTGCTCATGATGGGGCAGAAGCAGATCAAAACCAGCAGGATAGGCTGCCTCAGCAGCATCGCGATGGACACCATGCCGCCTCCCAGCAGCATGCTGCCCGTATCGCCCATAAAGGTTCTGGCCGGATAACGGTTATAGCGGAGGAAACCAAGACATGCTCCTGCAATGCTCATAGCAAATACGCCGATGGTTGCCAGGCTGTTTGCGTCTCCTTTGCCCGTCAGTTTTGCGCTCACGATCAGGATGGCGCAGATCACAGCCCAGGCCGATGAACCGGCTGCCGTAACTGAACCCAGCAGGCCGTCCAGCCCGTCCTGGAGATTGGAGCTGTTTACGATGAAGATCACAAGCAGCGTCATCAGGGGAATATAGAAGATGCCCAGATTCCACTCAGTCCCGATGAAGGGAATAATGATTGAGCTGCCGACCCGGGGAGAAAAATAGCAGTAGATACTGAACGCCAGGGAAATGATGACCTGCCCGGCAATCTTCTGCCACGGATTCAGACCGTCATGGCGTTTCTTGACCGCCTTGATATAGTCATCCGCAAACCCGACGCCCATACTGAGAAAGGAAACCGCAAGCAGCGGAATGATAAAGTCCCATGCGCCGTCCCACTGTGCGGGATGGAAGATCACGGAACCCAGCAGGATGCCCGCTGCCATCATCAGGCCGCCCATGACAGGCGTTCCCTGCTTTTGCTGATGACTGGGCCCCAGTTCGTAAATCGTCTGTCCGAAATGCAGTTTTTTCAGATATCGGATCAGTCCCGGTCCGATCAGGAGTGCTGCCGCCAGCGCGATCAGCGCGGCTCCGATCATTCTGTAATACATACTTTAACCCTGCTCCTTCTGCATTTCCAGCAGCAGGTCGCTGACGATCACCTTTTCGTCAAACGGCCGCTTGATTCCCATGATTTCCTGATAGGTTTCGTGACCCTTGCCTGCCAGCACGATCACGTCGCCGTCCTCTGCCATATACAGTGCGCGTTTAATTGCCTCACGCCGGTTTTCAATAACCTCATAGGCTTTGCCTGTTGGTTTGATTCCCTTTTCAATGGCTGCAAGAATAACCATCGGATTTTCGGTCCGGGGATTGTCTGATGTCAGGATGCAGTAGTCGGCCAGCCGACCGCCAATCTCGCCCATCATCGGGCGTTTTCCCTTATCCCTGTCTCCGCCGCAGCCGAACACGGCAATGACCCGGTTCCGGGTGAATTGACGGACCGTCTTCAGAATGTTTTCCAGGGCGTCCGGCGAATGGCTGTAATCCAGAATAACCTTATAGGGCGTTCCGGTCTGCAGCACTTCAATCCGGCCGGGCACACGCGTTACCGCTTCCAGACCGGCCTTGATCTTCTCAGGCGCGATTCCCATGATCAGCGCGCAGCTGGTAGCCGCCAGCGCATTATAAACATTGAACATACCGGTCATCCGCATCTGGATGGCAATCTGGTTCATGCCGTGCAGCTGTACGTTAAACCGGGCGCCTTCTTCGGTAATCTCGATATCCCGGGCGAAAACGTCCGCGTCCACGCAGATGCCGTAGGTGATATAGGGGCAGCAGATGCCGTCCCTGAGTTTGGCGGAAGTTTCGTCGTCCGCATTCATGGCGGCATTCTTCACCATACCGCTGGTGAAGAACTGCTTCTTTGTTTCGAAGTACCGCTCCATGGTATAGAAGTAATCCAGATGATCCTGGCTGAGGTTTGTATAGCACCCCACTTCAAAGGTCATCCCGTCAAGCCGGTTCATATCAATCGCGTGCGCGGATACTTCCATGCACACAACCTTCACGCCCTCGTCCGCCATCATCCGCAGCATTTTCTGCAGCTCAATGGGATCGGGAGTTGTCAGCTTGCTGTCCAGGTGCTGTTCCTCGACCACGGTTCCCGTGGAGCCGATGATACCGCACTTCAGGCCTGCCTTTTCGCAGATGCTCTGCAGCAGATACGTGGTTGTGGTCTTTCCTTTGGTTCCGGTAATGCCGATCATGCGCATCTGCCTGGACGGATGTCCGTAGAATGCTTCGGCAATACGTGCCATAGCCGCCCGGCCGTTATTGACCAGGACCTGCGGAACGTCCATTTCCACAAAATGTTCCACAATCAGCGCCACGCAGCCGTTCTCCACTGCTTCCCATGCATAGTCATGTGCGTCAAAACGGGCGCCGACAATACAGAAGAACAGACCTCCTTCCGTCTTGTCTCTGCTGGAGGATGTCAGTTCCTTGATTTCCGTATTCATATTGCCGCGGGTCTCCTCAACATAAGGGAGCTCCGTCAGTAATTCCCACAGTTTCATGTTTGTCCACCTTTCATTTCCGGCCGGTTCAGCCTGCTATAAGATTACCACAAAACCGCTTTCTTTTCCACTCGGCGGAAATGCGAAATGGGAGACCGAATGGTTCAGTCTCCCGCATAGGCAGTCATTCTGTTCTGCAGCTCTGCATTTTGCTCTGCCTGCGCTGCAGAAGAGAGAGTCATCTGCGCATTGACCGGTGCCGTCAGGCGAATGGTTCTCGCGCCCTTGGATGAAATCAGGTTCAGTTTGACAGCTTCGGTGCATACGTTTGCTCCGCTGCTGCTTTGTTCGATCTGACCTCTGATCTGCTCGTTTTCGGCAGTCAGGGATTCAATGTTCGCATTCAGTTTGTCAACATTATGTCCGGTGGATCCGATGGCCGCCACATCGGCAAGCAGGAAAGCGACCAGCAGTACTCCCGCAACAATCAGAGCAGCCAGGGCGGCGTCCCACCGGACACCTTCAGAGGAGAGTACGCGTCTCATCGGTTTTGTGTCCTCGATCACCGGCTTTCTGTTTTCACAGACGGCAATGCCGCCTGTCCAGTCCTGAGTCTGATGGAATGATGGGAGTGAGGCAGAACAAGTCATTCTGGACCTGTGTATGTCTGCCTGCTGCTGACGGAAGTCCTCTTTACGGAACCGCTTTTCCTGCCAGTTGATCATACCGTCCTGCAGCCTGTTCCTGACCCTGGCAGTCATTTCAGTCATCCATACTCACCTCTTTCATTCTTTCTGAGTTTCCAGCCCCGCGATCATATCCAGGAGCTTAGGCAGTTCATCATTAAACTTATTCCACGCGTCTCCGCTGGCTGTCAGTGCGACGACACGTACATGATCGTTTGCGCCGGTGATTTCCATATCACGCTCATCGCGGAGGATCTTTTGCCGGATATTGGCCGGCAGGAGCACTCTTCCCTGCGCGTCACAGGTCTGTTCGTCATAGCTCAGCGCGTAAAACTGTTCAAGATACTGGTTCAGCGCCGGATTCAGCTTGCCCAGTCTTTCATATGTTTCATTTCTTTCTTCCCATTTTTCAGTCGGATAAATCGCAACTGATTTGAAGTCATAGGAAGGTGCGATGCAGAACGTTTCGCCCAGTTTTTCCCGGAAACCCTGGGGAATCACCAGACGTCCCTTGCTGTCCAGGCTGTGGTTGAAAGATCCGATAAACCGCTTAACACGGTTTTTCTCTTTCTTTTCAAGGGTTTCAGCGTTTTCTTCAGGATTGACGGTATTGGTATCATCCACTACGCTTTCCCCCTCTCTACCACTTTTATGCTTGTTTTTGGGATTCTCTTCCCTTTTTCCCCACAAATTTATCACAAGTTTTGATTATCCGCAACCCCTGAACGAATTGTTTTTGTTCTTTAACTGTATGTTTTTGTAATATTTATGTAATTCTTTTGTAATAATTGAAAAATGATTGTGCGTGGAGTTTTTCATTCTCTCAATATTTTGTATAAAAAAACGACCGGGCTCCATTTTTGAGCTCGGTCCGCAAAAAAATATGTATGAAAAAATTAATATTTTTTATAGAAGAATCTCTTTCGGTTCGAATCCGATACTGTCGCATGAAACCAGATGATAGCTGATTCCGTTATGTTCACCGGTAAATCCGATCTGGATCCCGGCACCGTGCAGATGGCCGTATACCACGGTGTTCACATGATATTCTTCCAGGACTCCCGTAAATATCGTGTCCTTTTCCGCAGCCAGCAGCGGCGGATAATGCATCATAGCCGTGATCGGTCTTCCCCCGGCCATCTTTGCTGCTGAATCCAGCGCAAGGCGGAGCCTTTCTGCTTCACGCCTGCAGATCTTTTCATTCTGCGCGTCAAGCGGTGCTTCTCCGGTGGAAATCAGCCATCCTCTTGTACCGCAGACAACCGTCTCCCCAAGATCTGCCGCGCTGTGCTGCAGTGCAATCATGGAGTGCGGCAGAATGGAACGTACCCGGCTGATGGAATTCCACCAGTAATCATGGTTTCCTTTACAGAGAACTTTCCGGCCCGGAAGCCGGCCGATCTCGTCCAGATCCTCCTTTGCGTCCGCAAGCTGCATGGCCCAGCTTATATCTCCCGGAATCAGAACCGTGTCTTCATCTCCGACAAGCCGGAGCCAGTTCTCACGAATGCGCAAAAAATGCCTGTCCCACTGGGGACCGAACACGTCCATGGGTTTATCGTCTCCCCCGGGCAGGTGCAGGTCTCCAATGGCGAACAGGCGCATGTTTTCTCCTTTATTGGTGTTTCGGAAGATCCGGCGTCAGATTTCTTCATCCTCCGCGTCTTCGTCAACATCCTTCTCTTCATCTTCCCGGACATCCTCCAGGCTCAGCTCCTGGCCGAGTTCGCCGAAGGCACCCGTGTCGTCTTCTTCCACATCCGGAATAATCTCATCCATGCCGCTCACCGCGTCCATGTCGCCGATGGTGGAAGTATCCACATTCTCAGTCTCTGTGCCGTTATCGGAATCATCCGCGCTGTTGCTCTTGTTCATCTCCCGCAGGCAGAACAGACAAACGTCCTTTCCGGGCAGCGCCGGCTCCTCATTGCAGATGCTGCACAGTTCGATTTCTTCGGAGCGGGACTCCCCTTTCATCTCCTGCAGGCATACCTTGCAGTACTTTTCATCCTCACGGATGTAGTTCAGGTCGCAGCGTGGGCACTTGACCAGATTCATTGACATTTCCTCCTCAAAATATGTCGATTCAGCACCGAATCTCCACATTCTTGTTCGTTAGATCCACTTTTTATGCTTTCAGTAACACTTGCGCAGTAAAAACAGAGGATAAAACTGATCGTTTCTCCACTTAATGGCTTTCTCCTCCACTTTTCTGCCGAAAGCACCTCGTGATCTACGGTCATGGATTATACTATGCATATGCATCATATGCAATAGGAAAAGAATACTTTTGGCAAAATAAGTAAAACTTATGGTTCGTCCGGGTGAAGGATGCCGTCCATCAGCTTCAGCAGATCGTCGCGGCCCGTACCGTCTTCTCCGCTGAAACAGATGATTTCCCAGGGCTGCACGCTCAGTGCCCTGCAGATCGGCGCCAGGTATTTGCCCCGTGCGCCGCGGCTGATCTTATCCGCCTTGGTCGCGATCACGGAAAAAGGAATGTCCATTTCCCGCAGGAAACGGTTCATCTGTTTATCGTCTTCTGTCGGTTCATGGCGGATATCCACCAGACACAGCACATGAAGCAGCTCGTCGGACTTTTCAAAATAGTCCTGCATCATCTGGCCCCAACGCAGTTTCTCTTTCTTGTCCACCTTTGCAAAGCCGTATCCCGGCAGGTCCACAAGATGAAATTCATTGTTCAGCAGAAACACATTCAGCAGCCTGGTTTTGCCGGGCGTCGAGCTGGTACGTGCCAGCTTGTTCCGCCGGCACAGCCGGTTGATCAGCGTGCTTTTACCCACGTTGCTCTTGCCCGCTACCGCAATCTGGGGCAGTCCCCTTCCTGTAAAAGGACCGTAATCCGCCATGGAAGTCACGAATTCAGCGCTTTTGATCTCCATGCTCATTCAAATACCGCCCCCTTATCAGCAATTGAGTATGAATTCTTAATTCTTAATTAGATAAGTGCTGTCTTCAGCACTTCCTTTACATCGCTGACTTTGACAATCTTAAACTGCTCAAGCACATGTTCCGGAATCTTTTCCAGGTCCTTCTGGTTCTCTTCAGGGATCACCAGTGTCCGGATACCGGCCCGGTATGCCGCCATGGTTTTCTCTTTCAGTCCGCCGATCGGCAGCACGCGGCCGCGAAGCGTCACTTCCCCGGTCATCGCCACATCCTGCCGTACGGGTTTGCCGGTCAGCGCGCTCACCAGGGCGGTGGTCATCGTCACACCGGCGGAAGGGCCGTCCTTCGGAACCGCGCCTTCGGGAACATGAATGTGGATATCCATGCTCTGATAGAAATCCTTCTGCAGTCCAAGCTCGTCACTGTGGGCACGAACCCAGGTAAAGGCGGCTTCCGCGGATTCCTTCATAACATCACCCAGCTGGCCGGTCAGCTTCAGGCTGCCTTTGCCGCTCATTGTGGTGCATTCCACTTCCAGCATTTCGCCGCCCACGCTGGTATAAGCCAGTCCGTTGACCACGCCCACACGGGGTTCCTTCTCCGGCGGCTCGCGCAGATACCGCGGTGCGCCGAGCATTTCCCTCAGTGCTTTTTGGGTAATGGTCATGGAATGTTTCCCCTGATCAAGCATCCGCACCGCCGCCTTTCGGCAAAGCTTGGCTGCGGTTCTCTCCAGGGTGCGGACGCCTGCCTCACGGGTATAATCCTCGATCATTGCCTTGAGAATCTTGTCATCCGCTTTCAGCGCGTTCGGCTTCATCCCGTGTTCCCTGATCTGCTTGGGCAGCAGATGCCGCTTCAGGATCTGGAGCTTTTCCTCTTCCGTATAGCTGGAAACCTCAATCAGCTCCATACGGTCCAGCAGCGGAGCCGGGATGGTTTCCATTGTATTGGCCGTGGTGATAAACATCACCTTGCTCAGGTCAAACGGCAGTTCCATGTAATGATCCCGGAAAGCATTGTTCTGTTCGGAATCCAGTACTTCCAGCATGGCGGAAGCCGGATCGCCCCGGAAGTCTCCGCTCATCTTGTCAATTTCATCAAACAGGAACACAGGATTGCAGGTTCCTGCCTGCTTCATACCCGCAATAATGCGGCCTGGAATGGAACCGATATAGGTACGGCGGTGACCGCGGATTTCCGCTTCATCCCGTACGCCGCCCAGGCTGACCTGAACAAACTTCCGGCCCACTGCCTCGGCAATTGCTTTCACAATACTGGTTTTACCCACACCAGGAGGTCCGACAAAGCAAAGGATCGGTCCCTTCATATCCTTTTTCAGCTGCAGGACCGCCAGATATTCAATAATCCGTTCCTTTACGTCCTCCAGGCCGTAATGATCCCGGTTCAGGATCTCCCTGGCCCGGTTCAGATCCAGGTTGTCCTCTGTTTCCTTGCCCCAGGGCAGGTCCAGGATCCATTCAATATAGGTCTGGCTGACAGAGCTTTCCGGACTGCCCGGCGCCATACGGGAAAGCCGGTCCAGTTCCTTTTCGCATTTGCTTCTGGCTTCCTCGTTGAGAGGCGTCTCCGCCAGGCGTTTGCGCAGGTCAGCGGTATCTGTTTCATCGCCGTCGCCCAGTTCTGTCTGGATCGCCTTGATCTGTTCCCGAAGATAATAATCCTTCTGGTTCTTTTCCACCTGTTTCCGGATCCGGGCCTGAATCTGTTTTTCCGTATCCGCCATATCGGTCTCACGCATCAGGATCGCGCAAACCTTCTCCAGGCGGGAAACAGGATTCAGTTCATCCAGGATGTCCTGCCGTTCCTCCCGTTTCGTCAGCACGTTTGCTGCCAGCAGATCTGCGGCTTCACCGGGCTTTTCAATGGCATGAATTGATTCCACGGTATCCTGGCTTACGCGCTGGGAAGTCCGTGCATATTCCTCAAACAGATCCTGCGCGGTGCGCAGCAGTGCCTTCGCTTCGGCGGAACGCACAGCCTTGTCTTCGCAGACTTTGATCACAGCCTTCATGCAGGGCTCATCGCCAAGCTTTTCCTGGATCACGCCGCGGCTGGACCCTTCCACAAGAACCCGGATGTTTTCTCCCGGCAGGTTCATAACCTGTTTGATTTCCGCAATGGTACCGACCTTGCACAGGTCTTTCCAGGCCGGGTCCTCCGTATCATCGCTTTTCTGGCTGATCAGGAATACCCGCTGTTTTTCCATCATTCCCTGTTCCAGTGCGGCCAGGGACTTCTTTCTGCCCACGTCAAAATGAAGGACCATGTTCGGAAAGAGCATCAGTCCTCTCAGGGGCAGTACAGGCAATTCGATTGTCTGATTTTTTCTCATGATATCCTCTTATTATGAACAGCTCACGGTTATCCTGCGGCGGGATGCGGTGCATGCCGTGCATGCAGGAAAGCCGCGGCGTCAGCTTTTAATTCAGGAGGCGTCCGTTTCATCCGCCTTTTTCTCCGCGCGCCGGGCTGTCCTTTTGCCCACGCCGGAGATCAGGGTCGGCTTTCCGCCGTTAATGGCTTCCTTTGTAATAATACATTCGTTGACGTCCGGCATTCCCGGAAGTTCAAACATGGTGTCCAGCATTGCGTTTTCGATGATGGCGCGCAGGCCGCGGGCGCCGCATTTCCGTTCAATGGCCTGGCGGGCAATTTCCCGGATGGCGTCATTTTCGAAGACCAGACGGATATTGTCCATATCCAGCAGGGTCTCATACTGCTTGCACAGCGCGTTCTTCGGCTCTGTCAGGATCCTGACCAGCGCGTCCTCGTCCAGCGCGTCCAGGGTAACCAGGATCGGCAGACGTCCGACAAATTCAGGGATCAGGCCGTATTTGGTCAGATCCTCCGGCTGTACATCTTTCAGCGCGTCAGTCCGTGCGGGATCACGCTGGCTCTGGATCTCTGCTCCGAAGCCCAGGGTCTTTTTGCCGATACGGTTTTCAATGATCGGTACCAGTCCGTCAAAAGCGCCGCCGCAGATGAACAGGATGTTGGTTGTATCAATCCTGATCATTTCCTGGTGCGGATGCTTCCGGCCGCCCTGCGGCGGCACTGCGGCTTCTGTACCTTCCAGGATCTTCAGCAGCGCCTGCTGTACGCCTTCGCCGCTGACATCCCGGGTTATGGACATATTCTCTCCCTTACGGGCGATCTTGTCGATTTCATCGATATAGACGATGCCGCGCTGGGCCTTTTCGATGTCCCAGTCCGCCGCCTGAATCAGGCGAAGCAGAATGGTTTCCACATCATCGCCCACATAACCGGCTTCCGTGACGCTGGTTGCGTCCGCGATGGCAAAAGGAACCTCCAGAATCCTGGCCAGTGTCTGGGCCAGGTAGGTTTTGCCGCTTCCGGTGGGGCCGAGCAGCAGGATATTGCTCTTCTGGAGTTCCACATCCTCCCGGGTCTGCTTCCGGTTGATGCGCTTGTAATGGTTGTACACCGCCACGCTCAGGGCGCGCTTAGCCCGTTCCTGTCCAATGACATATTCGTCCAGGATTTTTTTCATCTCCGCGGGGGAAGGAAGCTTCACCGGGCCGTATGATTCGCGGGAAGCGTCCTCAAACAGGAGATCTTCTTCTCCAAGGATCTCGTTGCACAGGGCTATGCATTCATCGCAGATATAAACGTTCGGACCGGCCACCAGCCGTTTTACCATGCGCTGTTCCTTCCCGCAGAAGGAGCAGCGGGGTGTCTGTCTGTTCATATTGTTCGCCATGCTTCAACCTCACTTTTTCTGCTTGTCCCGCGGCTGATAGATTTCATCAATAATATGATAATCCAGTGCTTCTTCAGCGCTCATAAAGTAGTCGCGTTCCACATCCGCCTGAACCTTCTTCAGGGGCTGTTCAGTCATTTCCGCCATCATAGCGGTCATTTTCTTCTTGGTTTTCATCAGCCACTCGGCACGGATCGCCACGTCTGTAGCCTGGCCCTGTGCTCCGCCCAGGGGCTGGTGAATCATCACTTCGGCGTTGGGCAGCGCAAGCCGCTTACCCTTCTCGCCGGCCATCAGCAGGAATGCGCCCATGCTGGCGGCCATTCCGACGCAGACCGTACGGACCTGCGGACGGATATACTTCATGGTGTCGTAAATTGCCATACCAGCTGTCACGGAACCTCCGGGGCTGTTGATATACAGGCTGATATCGCTGTCCGGATCTTCCATTTCAAGGAACAGCAGCTGCGCGACGACCAGATTGGCCGTTTCATCGGTGATTTCTCCGCCGAGGAAAACAATTCTGTCCTTCAGCAGCCTGGAATAAATATCGTAGGAGCGTTCTCCCCGGTTTGTCTGTTCAATGACCATCGGAATAAGCGGCATGTCGTTCCCTCCTTTGACTGAAACGGCGGCCCGGCCGGGCCGCCGTAAAAGGTATTCTTATTCAGCGTCAGTTTTCTTTGTTGTCTTTTTCGCAGCAGGCTTTTTCGCGGGCTTTTCTTCCGCGGGGGCTTCCGCAGCTTCAGCCTTCTTGGTGGTCTTCTTGGCGGCGGGCTTCTTCGCGGGCTTTTCTTCCGCGGGAGCTTCCGCAGCTTCAGCCTTCTTGGTGGTCTTCTTGGCGGCAGGCTTCTTCGCCGGCTTCTTCTCAGCGGGTTCCTCCGCCTTCTTTTCTTCGACCTTGGCGTCCTTCTTCAGCAGATCCAGCACCAGGCGGATCGCGGCGTTGTCCTTCAGGTAGCCCTTCTGTTCCTCGGTCAGGTTCTTCTTGAAGGTTTCCACTTCCTGGCCCAGCTGCTCGGCCTGTTCGGCAATGGCCTTTTCGATGTCTTCCTCGGTGGGCTCGATCTTCTCGGCCTTGCGGATCGCTTCGATTACCAGTTCAATCCTCACCCGCTTTTCGGCTTCGGGCTTATACATCTGCTTCACGCCGTCCATGGTCTGTCCGGTGTATTTCAGATAGTCTTCCATGCGCAGGCCCTGATAGCTCATCCGCATGGCCATCTCGCGGACCATGTACTCCGCCTGGTCGTCGATCATAGCCTGCGGAATGTCGATCTGGGCATTCTCCGCGGCCTTCTCTACCAGCGCATTTTCGGTGGCGATATCGTTGTTCTTTGCGATCCGGTCATTCAGTTCCTTCACGATGCCTTCTTTATACTCTTTGAAGGTATTGAAATCACTGATGTCCGCGGCAAAGTCATCGTCCAGTTCCGGCACTTCGGTCATCTGGATGCCGTTCACCTTGACATGGAACACGGCGTCCTTGCCCTTGAGCTCTTCAGCATGGTACTCATCGGGGAACTTAACGTTCAGGTCCTTCTCCTCACCCAGCTGCATGCCAACCATCTGTTCCTCGAATCCGGGGATGAACTGGTGGCTGCCGATGGTCAGGGTCTGGCCCTGGGCAGTGCCGCCGGCAAAAGCAACGCCGTCCACGGAACCGGCATAGTCCAGGTTCACTGTGTCGCCTTCCTGCACGGGACGGTCTTCCACATCGATCGTGCGGCTGGCCTTTTTACGGTCTTCCTCAATGCGGGCGTCAACCATTTCGTCCGTCAGTTTCTGCAGATCTGCCTCAACGGTCAGTCCCTTGTAGTCGCCCAGCGTAACGTCGGGACGCACAAACACTTCCAGGTGGAACTTCAGATCCTGGCCGGCGCCGATCTCATCCAGGTCAATCTGGGGCTGATCCACGGGTTTCAGATCAAATTCCTCAACAGCCGCACGGTAAGCGTCCGGGAAAATGATCTCAAAAGCGTCATCATAGAAAACGCTCTCGCCGTACAGAGTCTCGATCATCTTGCGCGGGGCCTTTCCTTTCCGGAATCCCGGTACGTTGATCTGCTTGCGCAGCTTCAGAAAAGCCTGCGTCATCGCTTCATCGAACTGTTCCGCGGGAATGGTAAAGGTCAGTTTCGCTTTGTTGCCGGACAGTTTCTCGTAGGTGTGGCTCATGAATATCTTTCCTCCTGAATCGTTTCAGCATAAAACAGCGGTGCGCATAAAACACCGCATGGCATTCTATCACAAGTTTCCTTGTATTGCAACAGTTTCTGCGGTTTTACCACGGATCAGACACCGTGGGCAGCAGTTCCGAGGTTCCGACGCCCAGAATATCGCTCGTTCTCCTGGAGGATAACGGCTTTTTCCGGTCCTTCAGCTTGCACAGCTGATGGCCCATAAAAACGATGCATGCGGTCTCCCCGCCGTCCAGGTTAAACGCGAGGGTGCAGCCTTTTTCCTGCAGCTTCTCCGCAAGGAAACTGATCCCGTCGCCTTTGCTCCGTTTGATCCGTCCCTCCAGCATCATGAAGAAATAATGTCCTTTTTCCACCATGCCCACCGCTGTACGCTGCGCATGGCTGGTGCCGTATTTCTTCAGCGCTTCCTCATTCAGCTTTCCGTCCCGGATCAGGATCGGCCCGAAAGCCAGCACGTCAATTGCTCCGTCCGCCAGGTATTCTTCAGCGGTTTTCTCGTTGCTGTAGTATACCTTCATATCCCCGTCCGGCCAGATTGCGAGACAGTCCAGATTCGGAAAATCCTTCACGCCTTTTTTCTTGGTCCTGTCTGACCAGACCTTGCCGTCCCGGATCAGAATCCCCGGCCGGCTTTTCTTCTGCTGCAGCCGGAGCTGGCCGAAATCGTTGGAGATTGCCAGCACCGTCCCGTATTTCCGGGCGATTTTATAGGGATACTCCATACTGGCTGCGGTTTTCCAGTGTTCCGGATCGTTGGCAATCATCCGGGGACCGGCTGACCCTTCCGCGCAGAAAACTTCCGCCTCGTACCAGACCCTGGCCGGTTGTTTCTGCTGCCGGCGGAAGATTTCTATACGCAGCGTATCGCTGGCATACCGCCAGACCCCGTTTTCATCATCTTCCCAGACAAATTCTCCGGAATCCAGAAATCCGGCATCGTTCAATGCCGGAAATTCGCCTTTTTCTTCCGCCGCCGCAATGCACCCGGTCCAGAGGATCATCAGCGCTGTCAGCAGTCCTAGCGTTCTTCTGATCATATCTTTCAGCTCACACCCATCATGCGGTGAAGTACTTCCTGGTAGGCCTCCGCCACATTGTCCATGTCTCTCCTGAACCGGTCGATGTCCAGCGGTTCATGCGTGCCGGCGTCCCAGAAACGCGCCGTGTCCGGCGTGATTTCATCCGCAACGATAATCCGACCGTGGTAGCGGCCAAACTCCAGTTTGAAGTCAATCAGTTCAATGCTGATATCCTTCAGGTAGGCCGTCAGGATCTCATTGATCTTCAGGCTGACCCGGGTTATCTCTTCCATTTCTTCCGGCGTTGCCAGTTTCATTGCGTAAATGTGGGAGTTGTTCACCAGCGGATCCGCTTCCATTCCGGTATTCCGCAGTTCGAATTCCACCACCGGCGGCTCCAGCTTCGTCCCCACCGGGATCCCGGTACGTTCAGCCAGCTGACCGGCGGAACGGTTGCGGATTTTGACAGAAAGCGGAATCATCTCACACCGTTTGACCAGGCAGTGCCTTGCGTCAATGTGCTCCAGGTAGTGGCTTTCAATCCCGTGTTCTTCCAGAAGATGAAAAAGGTGCTCACACACCGAATTGTTCACTTCGCCTTTGCCGAGGATCCTGCCCCGTTTCAGGCCGTGAAACGCCATAGCCTCGTCTTTGAAATAAACGATCGCTTTGTCCGGGTCGTCCGTCGCGTAAACCTTCTTGCCTTTGCCTTCACGCAGAATCATCCCGATTTCCGGCATTGCGTGTCCCTCCGTCATTAAGAATAGACGAAATTATTTTATCATTCTCCTTTTTATTTCTCAAGACAGATAAATCGTTCGTTTTCCTCCCATATTGTACAAAAATCGTACTTTCCCTTTCTCCGAATCCGGAACGTTCGCCTTTTTGCCTTTTCTTGTAAATAATGATAAAATAATAAGGTCCTTCGGACTCTGAATTCGTTCGGGATTATTGAGTCAGAAGATTCTGTAATTCCGAATTCTGAATTCTGAATTCTGAATTGAAACGAAGTGATTAAATGGATCATTACAGCAAAGCGCGCAAGGAAGGTCTGCGGATTTATCAGACAGCCATACAGTCCAACGCTGACCCCTACCTTCCTGTTCTTGAGGAGCGGGTTCCCACCCTCTCCTCCCTGAGCCGTCTGTCCCTCGGCGTCATGACCATCCCGCTGGACCGTGTCATCGGTTCGGTCTCCCGGGGCCGCAGCTATGCCTTTGCGAACGGGTTCATGCCCATTCTGGAAGGCGGCAGCGAGTTCGCCAGCAAATGGGAACAGCTTTGTGAAAGCGTGGAAGCCCGGGGTGTGAACCAGCCCATTACAGTGCTGGAATATATGGGGTATTACTATGTCATCGAGGGCAACAAGCGTGCCTCCGTCATGAAGTATCTGGACGCCCGGGATATTGAGGCGGATGTGACCCGCGTCTATCCGCCCAGGAGCGATGATCCGGAAATTGTTTCCTATTATGAATACTGCGATTTCTGCAAGGAAACCGGTCTTTACGCCCTTTTCTTTTCCCGTCCCGGCTCCTATCAGAAGCTGCTTTCCCTGCCGGGTATCCGTGCCGGGGAAAAATGGACAGATGATGAAATCCTTTCCCTGCGGAAACTCTATCATTATTTTGCGGAAAACTACCTGACCCAGACCCGCGGCAAGGCCGTACTGCCCTGCGGCGATGCCTTCCTGCTCTACCTGACCGCCTTCGGCTATGAGAATGTCCGGGATGACGATCTTGCCAAAACCGGCGAGCAGGTCCGTCTGATGTCCAAGGAGTTCGAGCTCCGGGACGGCAAGGTTACCCTGGTCATGGAAAAGGTCGAGCCTCCGGTTCCCCTGATTTCCGCTCTTTTCCATCCTTCCAAGGTCAAAGCTGCCTTCCTGTTCAACCGTTCCATCCAGGATTCCGCCTGGAACTACTGGCACAACCTTGGCCGGCTGGAAGCGGAGGAAAAGCTGGGCGACCGTCTGGAAACCACTACGCGCATTGTTCCTTCCAGAACAGAATTTGCCGAAGAGGTCGACAAGCTCATCGCCGACGGCTATACCGCTATCTTTGCCACCTCGCCGGTGATGCTCAACAGCACGGTGGAACCTGCCCTCAAGCATCCTGAAGTCCGCTTTCTGTGCTGTTCGCTTTTGTCCAATTACACCAATATCCGTTCCTATTATATCCGGTTCTATGAAGCCAAGTTCCTTCTGGGGCTGGCTGCCGGTATCCTCTCTGAAAACGGCAAAATCGGCTACATTGCCGACTTCCCGATTTACGGTGTCCCCGCCGCCGCCAACGCGTTTGCGCTCGGTGCCCGCATGACGAACCCCAAGGCGAAGATCTACCTGAACTGGTTCTCTGCCTCCTGGTTCGATGAGAAGATGCCCTTCGAGGATCCTGAAATCAAAGTCATCTGCAACCGGGATATCACCGCGCCGAACCGGGACGCCCGGGACTGCGGCCTGTATCTCCGGGACGGTGACGAGCTGCTCCATATGGCCACCCTCGTTCCCCACTGGGGCCTGTTCTACAGGATGATGACCGAGCGGATCCTGAACGGCACTCTGAAGCCGGCGGATAGCAAGGAAACCGCCACCAACTATTGGTGGGGACTCGGTTCAAACATTCTGGACGTAGCCTTTTCCTCCCGTTTCGATCCCTATGCCGCCCGGATTGTTCACCATTTCCGGGAGCAGATCAGGGAAGGGTCCTTCAATCCCTTTGAAGGTCAGCTGCGTGACCAGTCCGGCACGCTTCGCTGCGAAGCGGACCGCCTGCTGACCCCCGCCGAAATTCTCTGCATGGATTATCTTGCCGACAACATCATCGGCAGCCTGCCTGATACGGAAGAACTGATTGAATCCGCCCGTCCGCTGGTACGTCTTCAGGGATTCAACGGTGAACTGAAACCCGAGCTTTCAGCCTTCAGCTGGAACAGAAAGTGAGAGAGCAATATGCGGATTCTGGCTTTAGCGGATGAACCCTCTCCCCGGCTCTGGGGAGAGCTCTGCCGGCAGGCGCTTCAGGGTGTGGATCTGATTCTCTCTGCAGGGGATCTCCCCGCGAAATATCTGTCCTTCCTGACCTGTTTCACCAATGCACCGATTATTTACGTGCACGGCAACCATGATGACCGTTATGCGACCGAGCCGCCGGAAGGCTGCCTGTGCGCCGACGGCACCGTTGTGGAAATCAAAGGAGTCCGGATCTTCGGTCTGGGCGGATCCATCCGTTATCGTCCGGATGGCCGGCATATGTACTCTGAAAAGGAAATGGCTTCCCGCATTGCGTCCTATAAGCGCATGCTGAAAGCCACCGGCGGTTTTGACATCCTGCTGACCCATTCGCCGATCCGGGGTTTCGGAGACCAGGAGGACCTGGCTCACCGGGGCTTTGAATGTTTCGGTCCCTTGCTGGACGCCTGGCACCCTGCGGTCATGGTCCACGGTCATGTGCATCAGGCCTACACCGGGTCTCATTTCATCCGGGAACGTGACTGGCACGGTATTCCCGTCATCAACGCCAGCATGGCTTATGAGTTCGATCTTCCCGAAACGCCGAACCGTATCGAGCCCAGCCGCAAAGGTATCCGCCTCATGCAGAAAACCAGCCAGTTCTAATCAAAAAAATCTGCCCATGGCAGATTTTTTGATTAGAATATCCGACAAAGTCAGATACATCATGTTTGCCTGCGGCAAACACATCATATTGTCGCAGACAATATATCATATTGCCTGCGACAATAATTCATTTACAGCCGGGCTGCTGCCCGGCTGTAACATTTTATTCCGTCCATTCCTTATCCGTTGGAACGTCCTGTTCCGCTTCATCCAGCATATAAGCTTTATGCCTTTCATCAATCACCGGGTTTTCCGGCATGATCAGCCGTCCTTCCGGAATCCGCAGTTCCATCTGCTTCCCGGCCAGGATAAGGCTGACGAAATCCTTTATATCGGTCAGCTTGTGATCCAGCGCAACACCATACAGCGGCCAGTTGGTTGCGCAGTGGTTGTCCGATCCCGCGGTCATCAGCAGGCCGTACTCCTTCCCGTACAGCCACGCCCGTGCGTCATCCAGCTGTTCGTTGCCTGCATTGGCCACTTCAATGGCGTCGCAGTACTTCAGTCCCAGCCGGATCCGGTCCATATAGTTCCGCATGCGGAACGGATGTGCCTGAACCACGCAGCCTCCGGCCTTGTGAACCTCTTCCAGCTGCTGATGGCGGGTCCAGTGCTCCATCTCCGGATGGGCTTTCATATAATCCTTGGTCAGTCCGTAGATCAGGTATTCATCAAAGTGGATATTCTGTTCAAGGCCGAAGAAAACATCCAGTCCGATCCGGTCTCCTTCTTCCTTCGCGTCCTCGTATCCCTTCCAGAAAAGATCAATCCGTTCTTCCCAGGGCAGTTCCCTGCTGACGGCGGTATTGCCGCCGAAGAAGTGATCCGTAATGATGATTCCGGTAAAACCGGCTTCCTTATAGACCCTGGCCTGTTCCCTTCCTGTAGCTTTTCCGCAGGCGCTTGCCTGGCAGGTATGCATATGGGTTTCATACAAAAATGGCATGGTGTTTCTCCTTCCGGATTTGCATCCATGCCATTATATTCATTTTCCCCGGCTTTGTCACGGTATATTATGTCTTATACTGTCATTTATTCATTGTTAATTGAGGATTCTCCTCTTTCCAGCAGCGTCAGCAGGTATACGAATTCCTCTTTATACACATCTCCCGTCACATCTTCGCATCCGCGGATCAGTTCCAGCGCCTGTGCCCAGGAGGCTGTTCCCTTCCATTCGCTGTCCCTCAGAAGCATTCCGGCTTCAGCGACGCCCGCCGCAAATCGGAGATTGCTGCTCAGTGTGTCCTCAGCCGCTTCCACGTTCACCGGATACTCGTACAGTTTGCTCACTGTACTCTCCGGTTCCTTAGCCCGGATGGACACCGTCAGCCAGTCTGTATCCGCGGTCGTCTCCGCAGCCTGTGTGGTCTGATAACGGCTGGATACCTCGCCGAAATCAAAGTCGGAATCTGCAGGAACGATCTCATACAGCGCAGTCATCCGGTGGCCGCTGCCGATTTCCCCGCCGTCCTTTTCATCGTTTGCGAAATCCTCCGCCGCCATCACCCGGTCTTCATAACCGATCAGCCGGTAGCCTTTCACCATGGCCGGATTGAAATCCGCCTGGATCTTCACGTCCTTTGCCACAGTAATAAAGGTTCCGCCGCCTTCCTCCACCAGGGCCTTGCGTGCTTCATAAACCGTATCGATATATCGGCAGTTTCCGTTCCCGTAATCCGCCAGGGCTTCCATTTTGTTATCCTTGTAATTTCCCATGCCGAAGCCCAGGCAGGTCAGGCTGATGCCGCTTTCCTTCTTTTCCGTCACCAGTTTCGCCAGATCTCCTTCACTGGTTACCCCAACATTCAGATCCCCGTCCGTCGCCAGCAGGATCCGGTTTACACCGCCTTCACGGTAATACTTCGAGGCAATTTCATAAGCCCGGAGAATACCGGCGCTCCCGTTCGTGGAACCATGAGCCTCCAGTTCCGTGATTGCTTCCATAATCCGCGTTTTATCCGCTGCGGGCACACCTTCCAGCAGCACCCGGTCCTGGCTTGCATACGTCACGATCGATACGGTATCTTCCGGCTCCAGCTCGTCCAGAAGCAGCAGGAATGCCCGCTTCACCAGATCCAGCCGGTCGCTTCCGTACATACTGCCGGATGTGTCAATCAGAAAAACAAGATTGTGTCCCGGGCGGTTGTCATGTTTGATCTCCGCTGCCTGCAGGCCGATCAGCAGCAGTTTCGTTTTTTCATTCCAGGGGCACGGTCCGATTTCAGTGGTCACTCCGAACGGATCGCCGTTTTTCGGCTGCGTATAATTATAATGGAAATAGTTCATCATTTCCTCAATCCGGATGCTGTCCGCAGGGATTCTTTCCCCGTTCAGCACCTTGCGCCGGAAAAGCGCATAGGAAGAAGTATCAACATCCGCCGCAAAAGTGGACAGCGGTGATGTCAGTGTACTCAGGAACATGTTGCTCCTGAAAGTCGTGTACTCCTCCGTGTTCCATACCGTTTCCGCAGACCAGGCTTTGCCGGCATTCGCCATCGGAGCCGGCATGCCGGTAGCAGCCGTCATGAAATACGAAGACCCCGACATCGCCTCTGTTGCTTCGTATTCTGCATCATCATATGTCCAGGTTCTTTTCTCTGTTTTTTTCTGTGTGGCCTTTTCAAGCGCCTGCATGGTGGTTTGATCCGCCATGCCGCTTCTCAGCAGCCCCTGATCCTGCTGGAATTCCAGCAATGCCTTCTCAGTCTCTTCATCAAAAATGCCGTCAGGTTCCTTCTCCAGATATTCAAGTTCCTTCAGCCTCATCTGAATCCAGCTGACCTTTTCGCCCCGGTCGCCTTTCATCCAGATTTTGTTTTCCTCGCCCATAGCGCCGGCCGCTGCAGTCAGCACCATCAGCAGCACCAGAAGAATAGCCGTAAACCGCTTCATTGTTTTCGTCTCCTTTCGTGTCCCGGTCTTCCCGGTCTCACTCTGTAAGACGCGCCTCAATGAAAAAAGTTCCCGAATTTCTTCAGGAACTTTTTTTTTACCATTCATTCTGAATTGTTGAGCAACTGTCCAAATCTTTGATTTGGGCGAAGAGCCGATGACTGCCAGTGGCAGAAATTTCATCGGATCTGAGGTCAACCGAAGCAAGCGAGCTGCCCAGTGGGCAGTCGCGCCGACTGAAGTTGCGGAATACAGTTGCCATGCTACAGCTGTCAAAAGGCTTTGCAGCCTTTTGGTAACAGCGATCACAGAATTGAAACATCGTCCGTTTCGCCGAGATAATCCGCAAACTTATACGCAATCGTCTCTTTACTGTGGCTGTCGCTGGACAGGATCAGCTTTCCGCCGTGCGCCCGGATATAATCCCGGATTTCCCTGCTGGGATAAGGGCTTGTCCGGTAACCCCGGGATATGGCGCCTGTATTGATCTCAAAGGGTTTACCCGTCTTCAGCAGCTGGTCTGCCGCGTTCTGCCAGGCTTTTACATACCTCGGATGATGTACATCAAACGCAGGCTCCTGCTCAATAAACTTCGTAATCAGATCAAAGTGGCCGATGATATCACACCGGGTCACTTCCACCACCCTTGCCTCGGTTGCATAGAAAGCCTCGGCAAAGGCATACCAGTCTCCCCCGAAATACTTCTCCACTCCTTCCCGCTGCTTGTCTGCGGTCCAGTCAATGGATACATGATGGCCGTCCGGCATTGTTAGCAGGTGAACAGAACCGATCACATAGTCGTATTCAGCAAAATCATCCGATATAAAATCCCGTTCCAGTCCGCACAACACCCGGATCTGCCCTGCGTATTTCTGCTTCAGCCTGGCGATTTCCGCCCGGTATTCAGCACTGGTTTCCAGCGTCATACCGCAGGGGTCCAGGTGGCTGTGATCTGAAATGCCGACCGTGTCCAGGCCCAGCCGGATGGCTTCCTGTACCATCTCTTCCGGCGTATTCTTTCCGTCGGAAAAAACAGTATGCATGTGCAGATCTCTCATCAGACCATTTTCTCCTGCTTGACTTTGTGATCAATCACGTGGCGGGAAGCCAGCTCCTTGTGAATATCATCCAGGGAGATACCCGCCTCAATCATCAGCACCATCACATGGTAGGTCAGATCCGCAATTTCATAGATCGTGTTTTTCTTATCCTTGTCTTTGGCGGCAATGATCACTTCCGTGGTCTCCTCGCCCACCTTTTTCAGGATCTTGTCCAGACCCTTTTCAAACAGATAGGTTGTGTAGGACCCTTCCTTCTTCTCTGTCTTCCGGCCGGCAATCAGTTCCATGAGTCCTTCATAGGTGAATTCATGCCGTTCTTCGCTCTCCCAGACCAGGTCATTGAAGCAGCTTTCCGTGCCCTTATGGCAGGCCGGTCCGTCCTTCTCCACCTTCACAATCAGCGCGTCCCTGTCGCAGTCCGCAGTAATGGACACGATGTGCTGATAGTTGCCGCTGGTTTCACCTTTCAGCCACAGTTCCTGCCGGCTGCGGCTCCAGAAGCAGGTCAGCTCCTTTTCCATGGAGATCTTCAAACTTTCCTTGTTCATATAAGCCAGGGTCAGCACCTTCCCGTTTTCCGCGTCCACCACAATGGCCGGAATCAGGCCCTTCTCGTCAAATTTCAGTTCGTCAATGTTCAACATGGTCAATCCTCCAATTCATAATCCACAATTATCATGTCTTGTGGCTCACTGTCCATAAGTATTCATTCTGAATTCTTAATTCTGAATTCTGAATTTACACAATTCTCGCCGGAATGCCATTCCGCTTCATTTCTGCCTTCAGGTCATTGATTGCCACTTCCCCGAAGTGGAAAATCGATGCAGCCAGCCCCGCGTCCACACCCGGCAGGGTATTGAACAGCGTGATGAAATCCCGGATGCATCCTGCGCCGCCGGATGCGATAACCGGTACCCGCACCGCGTCACACACCTTTTCCAGCAGTTCCAGGTCAAAGCCCTGCTTCACGCCGTCCGTATCCATGGAGTTGACCACTACCTCGCCGGCTCCTTCACCCACGCAGCGCCGAACCCACTCAATGGCCTCCATGCCGGTGTTTTCCCTGCCGCCTTTGGCAAAGATCCGGAAAACGCCGTCCACTCTTTTCACATCCACGCTCAGTACCACGCACTGATCTCCGTACAGTTTCGCGGCTTTCCCGACCAGCGAGGGATCCCGGATAGCGCCGGAATTGACCGACACCTTGTCAGCCCCGCACTTCAGCACCCGGTCAAAATCGTCTGTGGTATTGATTCCTCCGCCCACCGTCAGGGGAATAAAGACCGTCCGTGCGGTTTCCGTCAGAATGTCCGTAAACAGCGCCCGCCCTTCAGCGGAAGCCGTAATGTCATAGAACACCAGCTCATCTGCCCCGTTTCCACTGTAATACTTTGCCAGTTCCACGGGGGACGCCACGTCTCCGAGCTTCTGGAAATTGACGCCCTTGACCACCCGCCCGTCCTTCACGTCCAGGCAGGGAATAATTCTTTTCGTAATCAACGTGACACCTCAATTGCTTTTTTCAGGTCAATATCACCGGTATAGTATGCCTTGCCGATGATTGCGCCGTACAGGTTCATCTTCCGCAGGCTTTCCACATCCTCCAGGGTGGATACTCCGCCGGAAGCCGTAATCTGCAGTCCCAGGCTTTCAGACAGTTCCCGGTACATCTCCCGGTTCGTCCCGCGCATGGCACCGTCCCTGGATATATCCGTACAGATCAGTGTCTTCACGCCCAGTTGCTCCATTTTCCGGCAGAAATCCATAAACTGCAGGGCAGACTTCTCCATCCAGCCTTTGATCGCTACACAGCCGTCCCGGACGTCAACGCCCACGGCAATTCTTTCTCCGTACGCGTCTACCGCTTTCCGGAGGAAAACGGGATCCTCCACTGCCGCGGTTCCCAGGATTACCCGGTCCAGTCCGGCGTTCAGGTAGGTCTTCACGGTGTCCATACTCCGGATTCCGCCGCCGATCTCACAGAAAAGCCCGGCAGCCTCCTTGATCCGCAGCACCGTGTCCAGGTTCGGGGTGGTTCCGCTTTTTGCTCCTTCAAGATCCACCAGATGCGCATGGGTAGCACCCTTCGCCGCAAAGTCCAGCGCAATCTCCTCCGGATGCTCGCTGTATACCGTCATCTGTGCGTAATCGCCTTTGTACAGACGCACAGCCTTTCCTTCAAGCAGGTCAATCGCAGGAAAAAGGATCACGCCATTCCCTCCGTTTCACAAAAAGCTTTCAGAATCCGCAATCCAACCTCGCCGCTCTTTTCCGGATGGAACTGACAGCCGAAGACGTTTCCTTTCCCCACGCATGCAGTCAGTTCCGCGCCGTATTCCGTCACAGCCAGCAGGCTTTCCTCGCAGTTCACCGCGCTGTAGGAATGGACAAAATAAACATAATCCCCTTCCCGGGTATATTTCAGCAACGGGGATTCCTTCACAATCTTCAGGCCGTTCCATCCCATCTGAGGTATTTTGAGTCCGCCGGGGATTCGTTCCTCAATCGGACGGATTTCACCCCTGAGCAGGCCCAGTCCCTCGTGGACACCGTACTCATAGCTTTTTTCAAACAGCATCTGCATGCCCAGGCATACGCCCAGCAGAGGTTTCCCTTTGGCCGCCTCCTCAGTCACGGCTTTATCCATACCGGAAGCGCGGAGTTTTTCCGCCGCGTCCTGGAAAGCGCCTACGCCGGGAAGCAGCAGCCTGTCTGCCCTGCGGATTTCCTCAATGTTGTTTGTCACAACCGCTTCCTGTCCGATTGCGGCAAAGGAAGACCGCAGGGAAAACAGATTCCCCACGCCGTAGTCGATGATTGCGATCATCACAGAACTCCTTTCGTTGAAGGAATTTCTTCCGCACAGGCGGGATCGATCGCCACCGCGGTGCGCAGACTGCGGGCAACGCTCTTGAACGCGCCTTCAATAATGTGATGGCTGTTGCCGCCGGCCAGCTGCCGGATGTGCAGCGTAGCGCCGGCATTGTGAGCCAGTGACCGGAAAAACTCTTCCGTCAGTTCCGTATCAAATGTGCCGACTTTTTCCGTGGGAATCTGCAGGTCATAGACCAGCAGTCCGCGGCCGGAAAGATCCACAGCGCTGAGAATCAGGCTTTCATCCATCGGCAGGATCGTACTTCCGTAACGGGTTACGCCTTTTTTATCGCCCAGAGCCTGCGCGAATGCTTTTCCGAGGGCAATCCCGATATCCTCCACAGAGTGGTGATCGTCCACATATGTATCACCCTTGCAGGAAACCTCCAGGTCAAAACGCCCGTGACGCGCAAACAGCGTCAGCATATGGTCCAGGAAACCCACTCCGGTATCAATACTGCTCTTGCCGGTACCGTCCAGCTCCAGCAGAATCCGGATATCGGTCTCTCCTGTCGTCCGGCTCACTTCAGCCTTTCTCATCTGTATTCATCCTCCCGTATCATTTCCGCTTGTCCGTCTTCATGACCGCCCTGCTTGGCCGTATGCAGATTCCGGCTTTTCAGGCCTTTCTGTCTGCCAGAATCTGTTTGGTCGCTGCCACCAGTTTTTCCATCTGTTCAGGAGTGCCGATAGTAATCCGGTTGTAATCGCGGATCCTTTCCCTGTTAAAGTGCCGGATCAGGAATCCTTTCCTCTTCAGCTCCAGGTACAGATCCAGGCCGGAGATCGCCGGGTGTCTTGCAAAAAGGAAATTGGTCTGTGAAGTAGTCATTTCAAAGCCCAGTTCCCGCAGCGCGCGTTCGCTCCAGCTCCGTGTTTCCATGATGAGTTCACAATTCTTCATATTATACTCATCGTGTTTCAGGGTCGCTGTGCCCGCGGCGGCAGTCATGCTGTTAACATTATAGGGATTAAGGGAAAACTTGATCGTATTCAGGTCGCGGATCAGTTCCGGATTGCCGATGCCCATTCCCAGGCGCGCACCTGCCATGGAACGTGACTTTGAAAATGTCTGGGTTACCAGCAGGTTGTCGTATTCCCGGATCAGCGGAACGCAGCTTTCCGCGCCGAAGTCCACATAAGCCTCATCCACAACAACAACGTTGTAAAGATTCTGCTTCAGGATTTCCTCAATTTCGTTTCTCCGGAGGGCAATGGCTGTCGGCGCGTTCGGATTGGCAATAAAGATGGTGCCTGCTTTCTGGAAATAATCGGTAATATCGATGGTCAGGTCGTCCTTCAGGGGAATTTCCTCATAGGGCACCTGGTTAATGTCCGCGAATACCGGATAAAAACCGTAGGTCACATCCGCAAAATAGGCGGGGGTATGTTTGTCACAGAAAGCCATGAAGGCGAAATTCAGGATTTCATCTGAACCGTTGGTCATCAGCAGTTCATCTTCCGATACATTCAGCCGTCCGGCAAGCGCTTTTCTCAGCTCTGTGCATTCCGTATCGGAATAAAGGCAGAGCTTTTCGCTTTCCTTCCTGACTGCTTCCGTAACTTCCGGAGGCGGCGGATAGGGATTTTCATTCGTGTTCAGCTTGATATACTTCTGTCCCCTCGGCTGCTCGCCGGGAACATAAGGCACAAGGTCTTTATACTTGTCCGAAAAAAACCGGCTCATCACACTCAGTCCCTTCGTTTAATTCATAATTCATAATGCTGGTTACTGAGGCCTTTTCAAAGCAAGAAGTTCTTTTACGCCAGGATCATTCGTGGTAACGCAATCCATAATTATGAATTATGAATTGTGAATTCATGACAATGCAATTTCATTGCTGTGTCCTGATCAGCGCACTCCGTGCGTGTCCTGTCAGACCCTCCATCCGTGCAAACGCGGCCACGTCCTCCGCAACGGCTGCCAGCGCTTCCTTCGTGAAATAAGTATACTGTGTTTTCTTCACAAAGTCATCTACGGAAAGCGGACTGGAAAACTTCGCGGTTCCCTGGGTCGGCAGCGTGTGGTTGGGTCCTGCCAGGTAATCCCCCAGCGCTTCCGGGCAGTTCCGGCCCATGAACACGGATCCGGCATGCCGGATGCTGTCCAGCCAGTCAAAGGGATTGTCCACGCACAGTTCCAGGTGTTCAGGCGCGATTTCATTGGCAATGTCGATAACGGTCTTCAGGTCATCCGCCACAATAATCTTGCCGTTATTGTCAATGGATACCCGTGCAATCTCCGCACGTTCCAGCCGGGGAATCTGCTTTTCCAGCTCATCCCGCACCTGTTCAGCCAGTTCCATGGAATCGGTTACCAGCACCGCGCTGGCCACCTTGTCGTGTTCCGCCTGGCTCAGCAGGTCTGCCGCCAGGTAAGCGGGATTGGATTTACCGTCTGCCGCCACAAGGATTTCGCTGGGACCGGCAATCATATCAATGGAAACAACGCCGTACACCTGCCGCTTTGCTTCTGCCACAAAGGCGTTTCCGGGTCCGACTATCTTATCGGTCTTCGGCACGGATTCGGTTCCGTAAGCCAGTGCAGCAATGGCCTGTGCGCCGCCGGCTTTCACAATCCGGTCTGCTCCTGCCACTTTGGCGGCAGCCAGGATAGCCGCATTGATCTTCCCGTCTTTTCCGGGCGGTGTGGTCACAACGACTTCCTTCACTCCGGCGATCTTGGCGGGAATCACATCCATCAGTACTGTGGAAGAAAGCGGGGCTGTTCCGCCGGGCACATAAATGCCGGCTCTGTCCACCGGGATCACCTTCTGTCCCATCACAACGCCCGGTTCATCATTAATAATGAAGGAATTGCGTACCTGACGGCTGTGGAATTTGCGGATGTTGGCTGCTGCCTTCTCCAGGATTGCCAGGAAAGCCGGATCGGTCTGCGCAAGCGCTTCCTCCATTTCCTCCGGGGTCACCAGCACGCTGTCCAGTTTTGCGCCGTCATATTTTTCTGTATATTCCAGCAGTGCCTCGTCTCCCCGCTCCCGTACGTTCCGGATAATCTCCGCAACCTTGTCGGTCACGTTTACTGTCGGCATGGAGCGGGCAAAGATTTCATCGTTTGAGACTTCACCGTATTTCAGAATGCGGATCATGCTTCCTGTACTTCCTTTCTCAGTCCCTCTGTCAGTTTCTCAATCTGCTCTGTCCGGAACTTAAATCCGGATTTGTTGGCTATCAGCCTGGCGGAAATCGGTACGATCTCTTCAATCACCGAGAGGTTGTTCTCCCGCAGGGTTGTTCCGGTTTCCACAATATCCACGATCACGTCTGAGAGTCCCAGGATCGGGGCGATCTCAATAGACCCGTTCAGATGGATGATATCAATGTCACGGCCCATGGAGCTGTAATAGTTCCGGGCAATACGGGAAAATTTAGTGGCGACCCGCAGCGTACGGTTCATATCGTCCCGGAATCCGGCCGGAGCGGCTACCGCCATCCGGCATTTTCCCACATTCAGGTCCAGCAGCTCATACACGTCCGGCTGGTACTCCAGCAGAATATCCTTGCCGGCCACGCCGATATCGGCAGCGCCGCGTTCCACATAGATCGCCACGTCAGAGGGCTTCACCCAGAAATACCGTACGCCGGCTTCCTCATTGTCAAAAATCAGTTTCCGGCTGTTTTCCATCAGTGCCGGGCACTCGAAGCCGGCCTTGGCGAACATGGCATATACTTTTTCGCCCAGTCTTCCCTTAGGCAGCGCAATATTAAGCACGGAAGTCATCCTCCTCTGTCAGTCTCTCCAGCATATCCAGGAACACTGCGAAACCGATTGCCCGGTCTTTCCGGCCCATCTTTTTCATCAGCGTGTCATACTGGCCGCCGCTCAGTACGCTTCCCGGGATTCCGCTGATAAAGCCCTTGAAAGCAATACCGTTGTAATATTTCAGGTCGCCCGTGGCGGAAAAGTCAATCTGGATCCGGTCCTCGATATCGCTGCCTGTAAATCCGGCTACTGCCCGGCCCAGCTGGGCCGCCATTTCTCCGGCACCGTATTCTTCTGCAAGCGCCCGGATTTTTGGCATGACTGTACGGGGCGTTCCGTACAGGCTCAGCAGCTGTTTCAGCGCGTCTTCCGCTCCCTCTGCAATACCGTTGTCCCGGCAGATCCGGCTGATTCCGTGCAGATTCTTCTGTCCGGCACACTGCAGGATCTCATCCTTCACGCCCTCATCCGGTGCGATGGCGTCTACAAAGGCGCTCAGGATTCCCACATGGCTGATCTCCAGCACGAATTCATCCGAGCAGAGCTTCAGGCTCTCCGCAGCCAGCTTCAGAACTTCCGCGATGCAGGCGCCGTCCACCTCACCCATGCATTCCAGGCCTACCTGTGTCTGCTCCCGGAAACCGTCCGCCGCGGTGGAAACGCGGTACACGTTTTCATGGTAGTACAGTTTCTGGATCTCACCGGGCGTATCCTTCCGGTTTTTGACAATGGAGAGCGTCACGTCCGGTTTCAGCGCCATCAGCCGTCCGTTGGTATCCGTAAAAGTGATAACTCCCTCTGAAAAAAGGAAATCCTTGTTCCGGCTGTACAAGTCATATTCCTCAAACTTGCTCATCCGGTAACGTTCATATCCGTATTCGGAATACAGGGAACGCAGGCGGAAACTGATCCGCTCCTGTCCGTTCATCACGCTGTCATCAATCTGCATGTTCATTCCTCCAAGGTTACAATTCGGTCAGTAAACCTTCCCTTTTTAAAATTTCTTTACCATGATAATGCTTTACTGTGATAAAGTCAAGGTTTTTTTTACCACAAGATATTGTAGATGTTTATTCTTTAAGTAACTATTTCGTTTTCTTTCTATAATATTTTCGTAAATATTTGTTCAAAAAGGGTTTTCAATTTGAAAAATATTGTATATAATCATTGTGGTTTTTTCTAGTGGTACTACATTTTGGGAGGGAACTCTGATGAAAAAACGTTTGATTGCTTTGCTGCTGGTGCTTGCCCTGCTGATTCCCGCGGGTATAGCTTCCGCTGCTACCTGGTACCGGGTCAACACCTCCTCTCTGAAGGTGCGTTTCCTGCCGGATGACAGCGCAAAGGTACTCGGAAGTTATCGTAAGGACTATGCCTGCACCGTTTCCAGCACAAAGAACGGCTGGTCCTACGTAACCTTCTCCAACGGAACGGAAGGCTATGTCCAGTCCAAGTATATTTCCAAGGCCAGTACCTATAAGGCCTGGGTCACCAAGGATGACACTTCCCTGCGGAAGGGCCCGGACGGCAACTTCGATGCTATTGCCAGCCTTGCCAAAGGTACAAAGGTGTCTGTTCTTTCCCATGGTTCCAAATATGATTATGTCAGCGCCGGCGATCTGGGCAGCGGCTATATTATGAACGGCCTGCTCAGCAAAAAGCAGGTGAAGGCTTCCGGAAATCAGTCCACTTCCACTGCCGCTACCGGCGGAAACTACACTGCGTATGTTTTCAATGCCGGCTACCGCACTGTCAACCTGCGTCAGTCCCCGAACACGAGTGCGCCCGTGATTGCCGAGTATCCTTCCGGCACGCAGGTGTATGTCGTTTACCACAGTGTTGAGTGGGACAAGGTTCAGGTGGACGGCCATGAAGGCTGGATGATGAACCGCTTCCTCTCCACCAGCGTTCCCGCTCCGACGCCTGTTGTGGATCCTTCCGTCACTCCCGTTCCGGACGGCGGAAATTCCTACACCGCTTACGTGGTCAGCGCCAACAAGAAGGGCGTTCACGTACGCAAGGGCAATTCCAAAGGCTATTCCGTACAGTTTGATGTTCCCTACGGCGCTCCCGTAACCGTTCTGAAGCATGACACCAAGTGGGATTACATTCAGTACAACGGCCAGAAGGGCTATATGGATAACAGCTTCCTGCGTCTTGCCGCTCCGGGAGACGCTCCTGCGATCGAGACGCTGGATCCTTCCATCACGCCCGCGCCCAAGCAGGAATTCCAGCCCTACACCACCACGGTGAATATCAACGACCTGAACTTCCACAAGCAGAAGGGCGACTGGTCCTCCAACGTAGATGGCGTCGGCCGTCTGCAGCAGGGCGATACCGTTGAAGTGCTTGCCGTTTCCGGCGACTGGGCCAAAGTCAAATACAATGGTTTCACCGGCTGGGTGCATAAGAAGTACCTCAACTGAGGAACACCTGTATGAACGAAAAAAAATCAGGCGCTCTCTCCATCTTTATCGGTTTGCTCCTGATCGTCATTTTCGGTGTGGGCCTGGCTGTAGACAACAATCCGATGGCTCTGATAAGGCCTCACAGTTATGACTTTGCGCTGGAACAGTTCGGAACCTTCTGTGCTTCCGTCTGGCTTCCGGCAGGAATCATCGGTATTCCGCTTTTCTTCTTCTCCTTTATACGGAGCCTGATCAAAGAGAGAAAGCACAACCGTGAATAAACCCAGGATACAAAACAAAGCGCGATCCTTCCGGATCGCGCTTTTTCAATTCCCCTGCTCTGTCGGGAACATAGGACAAACCTTATTGGAATGTAAACCATCTGTAACCTTCTTCGCAATACGATCAGTTCACATTCACCGACTTATCGGCTCTTTGGGAGAACATCAGTTTTCCACTGTAATAACTTCCTTCAGAACATATCCGAAAGACGGGTTGGAGGAATACTGGTTCTCGGTATAACCGGTGTTCAGATCAATAATGTTAGCCGGATTCAGCGGGTTCACGCCTGTATAATTGCCGCTGAAAACCTTCGTTTTGCCTTTGATCATATTCTCAATGGCATTGTCGGTCTTCTCTTTCGTTCCCTCAGCGGCAATGGATTGATTCAGCTCCAGCAGTTCCACCCACCCGTTTTCAAAGCCTGCGCTCATATCCCGGCCATGTGCGTGGGCTTCCACCACGTTTTCAATCTTTTCGTTTTTCATAACTGCCTTCACCGCCTGGATGGCATACGGTGCCCAGTTGGTCCGTATGCTGACCAGTGCGCAGGAGGGCGCGATATCCATCATGCTCTGGTGATAGCCCACGTGATATACGTTCCGTCCGGAGGCAACGGCCTCCTCACAGGCCATCGCGGAAGCCGTCGTATTGACATGCTGCGCGATAATCACACAGCCTTCCTCAATCAGTTCCTTTGTCTGTTCCTTCTCCTCCGCATAGTTGCTCCAGCTTCCGGTATAACGGACCCGCATCGTTGCTTCCGGCGCCACGCTGCGCACACCCAGCAGGAAGGCTGTATAACCGGAGATTACCTCTGTGCTGGCATTTGCGCCCACATACCCGACCAGCGCGTCCCGCGGCAGCAGCGCACCGTTATCCAGGAGCTGTCTCAGTTTCATGCCCGCGGCAATACCGCTCACATACCGTGCCTGAAAGATCTCTCCGTTGAAAGAATGATAATTCTCCGGCGTCCCGTCCATACCGATCGTCGGCAGCGAAACCTGGCAGAACTGTACATCCGGAAACTCTCTGGCCAGCGTAACGGGAATATCGGAATCCAGGTTGATAAAGAGAATCCTGACCCCGTCCCTGATCAGATCCCGTATAGGCTGTTCAGAATCGCGGCTGTGCACGTTGCTTTTGAAAAGAATTTCCACCTTGTCTCCATATTCCTCTTCCAGCGCGTGCTGCGCCTTGGCAAAGTTGGCGGAATAGGGCGTGCTCTCATCTTCGGAATATACAAATCCGACTCGCGTCACGTTAATCTTCGGAGAATTATTCCAGAAGCCGGTCAGGAAAGACGCGGCAGCCAGCACAAGCAGACAGATGACCACGGTCAGCAGGATTCTTTTCATCACGCCTTCCCTCCCTGCTCTTTTGTTTTAATTTCAGCAAAACTCTGCGGCGCCACAGCCGGACCGGCTTCCCTTGCCTTTTCGTCCCGGGCGATCGCGGCGTCTTTTTCCGCCTGGTCGCTTTCCTCCTTCGGAACATGGTAAATCATATTCAGGTCAATGGTTCCGTCATGGATCAGTTTCAGCAGGATGTCCACAAATTTCGGGTCAAACTGCGTTCCCCTGCACCGCTGCATCTCACCCAGCACATAACTGAAGTCCATCTGCTGGCGGTAAATACGGTTCGCAGTCATGGCGTCGAAAGCGTCCGCCACACCGATAATCCGGGCAAACAGCGGGATTTCCTCCCCCTTCAGGCCTTTCGGATAGCCGCGGCCGTCATACCGTTCGTGGTGGTACTGGGCCCCGTCAATAACATTGTCCAGCAGCGTAAAATCCTTCAGGATTTCCGCGCCCCGGGTGGTATGGGATTTCATGGTTGCGTATTCATCATCCGTCAGTCTGGCCGGTTTGTTCAGGATCGCGTCCGGAATGCCTATCTTACCGATATCATGCATCTGGGCAGACCATTCAATATCCCTGCACTGTTTTTCGTCCAGCCCGTATGCCCGGGCAATCTGAGCGGAATAGATGGCAACGCGTTTACTGTGATCGCTTGTCCGCTGATCCTTGGCGTCCACCGTCCGCGCAATGGCAATCACCGTCTGCTTACCCATCTCAATCTGTTTGTTCGCCATTTCCAGCTGTTCCTGCATTTTACGTTCATGGCGTTTCACCAGCAGCCAGGTTACCCAGCCCACAGCAAACATCGGAACAGACAGAATGTAGAATATGAACCAGTTGTTGTCATACATTTCCTTTTCCTTGGTAATGTTGTATGTACGCTCAACAATCACATTCTCACAGTTGTTGTCAAACACCGCCAGATGGAATACATAATCTCCGGCGGACAGGTTTGTATAGGATATGGTTCCCAGGGAATTCTGGGGCACAACGGTCCATTCGCTGTCAAAGCCTTCCAGCATATAGCCCACATTGGGATCCTGGATCGTGTAGTTGATAACTTCCGGATTGATCTCCAGCCTGCTGATGCCCCTTGGAATCTTCTGCGTCACACTCCGGTCCACCCGGTGGATCAGTCCGTCCATCCGCATGGTCGGCACGCTCATCCTGTATACCTTGGCGCCGGAAGAGAATGTATTGGTGTTAATCACAAATACACCGGTATCACAGGGCAGGTACAGTTCTCCGTTGTCCTCGTTGTACCAGGTCCATGCATTGGCTGTCAGGCTGCTGTTCAGACCCCTGCGCGAATCCAGCAGATCATAGGATATTTCATCTTTACCGCTGAGCAGTTCGTTTCTGTCCACCGTATATATTCCGGCGCTGGACAGCACAAACAGGCTGTCCGTTCCCTTGATCCAGATGTCGTAATTGTTGAAATAAGGGAAATTGTCCAGTTTGCGGATGGTTTCATCCGTATTCATGTAGCACAGGCCGTTGCTTGTAACCACAAACACGCCGCCGGTCCTGGTATCGGGAACCGTCCGGAGAATCACCTCGCTGCTCAGCCCGTTGACCCGCGTGAGCATCCGGACAACTTCCCCGTTTTCAATCACCGCCAGTCCGTTTCCGTCCGTACCGGCCAGGATCGTTCCGTCGGGCATCTCCGTGATGGTCAGCACCATGCTGCTGATCCTGCCTTCAGTATAGACTATGGTATGCTCGATCATATGGTCCCGGATGTAGCTCAGTCCCGTATCTCCCGCCGCCAGGATCGTTCCGTCCCGCAGCTGCATAACCACGCGTGCACGGTTTCCGAAAGCGCCGTTGTCCCGGTTGTAGACATATTCTGTGCCGTCCGGTTCCATCTCCACCAGTCCGTTTCCGTAGGTACACACCCACAGATGATCCTGCGCGTCCACCATCATGCATCGGATCCTGACGCCGTTGAAACGTCTGGTCACGTCATCCCTGACCCGGTTCATCCCCTTCAGGTCCACCGCATCCATTCCCTTATCCGTTCCGAAATAGTATGTGCCGTTCCATTGTACAACGGTATTGGTTACCCTGTTTTCCATTCCCGCTGTGGAATAGATATCCCGGAAATCGGATGCGGCCAGCCTCAGCAGGCCCAGTCTGGAGGAGGTAAACCACAGGTTGCCCTGGTAGTCCATCATCATGTTGTCAATGGAATTGTTGAATTCATTGGTATTGATTCTTTCATACGTGCCGTCCGTCTTCACGTAGGCGATGCCGTTGTCCGCGCAGATGAAGAGCCCTCCGTTATCCAGGAAGTGAAGGTTCTTGATGGTCACCAGGCCAGGACATTCAATTGTGCTTTTGAGATCAAACCAGCCTTTGCTGATATCAAAACGGAAAACTTCGTTGCCTGATGTGGCGGCCAGCAGATAACCTTCCGGATCAAATGTGCAGCTTTTGAAAACCGTCTGCCGTTCCGGCAGCTGGCGGGAGGAAATAATCTGTCCCTGCTGCAGCAGAAACAGGGTTCCTTCGTTGGTAACCGCGACAACATTTCCTTTGTCATCCGCCGTCACCTGATCCGCATAAGCCACTTCCGACAGGTTGCTCAGCTTCTTCAGTCCGCAGTTCAGCGTCAGAATCTGCATGCTGCCGGTTGTACCGATGTAGTAGTATCCGTCTGAGCTTCGGATAATGGATTTTACAGAATTGGAGGGCAGGCCCTGGCTCTGGTCGATCACATTGACAACCTGTTCATTGATCACAATGGACAGGCCGTTATCATTTGTACCGATCCACAGGCGTCCTTCCTCGTCCACATACAGGCAGTTGACATTCCGGACGGAATCAAAGCCGTCCATCCACTTGAATTCCCTTCCGTTATAACGGTACAGGCCGGCATACGTGCCAATCCAGATAATCCCGTCACCGGTAATGTCAATATCGTTGGCTTCTCCGCAGGGCAGTCCGTTGGTGCTGGAATAAACGGTCTGGACATAATCGTTGTAATTGATATCTCCGGACAGGCTGTCTTCCTCTGCCTGTGCCGGAACCACAGCGGATCCCGCACCCGCCAGGCACAGTCCTGCCGCAGTCAGAACCGCAATACCGCGGAGCGGGCCCGAACGGTATCCGTTTTTTCCTCTCCCCTGCCGGCTTTTCTTGATTGCCCGGACAATCCTGGCAATCACGAAAATAATCAGCAGGGAAAGCAGCTTGTCAGGAAGTTCCACATACAGCTCACCGGCAAACAGGCCGGACCAGACCGGTATGCCCGCTTCCCCGAGATAGCCGATGACCGCATTGCCCCATGCGTTTCCGGTATCTCCGTGATTCAGGATCAGGTTGACCGGATATGCGCTCACTGTCGTAATGATGGCGAGGATCGTTCCTGCCGTAAGTGTGCCGAGCAGGGTCTCCAGAAGCTTTTTCCTTGTGGCAAAGCCGATAAAGATCGCGATAATCATGCTGATCAGGGCATAATACCAGGGATTGCCGTACAGGATATAAATCAGCAAATTGAAGGTCATGCCCACCACCGCGCCGCACCAGGGTCCGGCAAAATAGGCAGCCAGCGCTGTTCCGACCGAATCAAGCCATAAAGGCCAGTTCAGGCGGGAGGCCAGCTGCTGTCCGCCCCAGTCCAGGAACAGGCACAGCAGAATCTGCAGGCTGAAAGCCAATATGAAGATTTTTCTGTTCTTCACCTGTGTCCCTCCTCAGCGTCCGCTTCAGAGCCCCAGCTCATCAGCCCGTTCCTGGGCGGCTTCGATCCATTTCTCATAGGTTCCGCTTTCCAGGATCTCATCAATAACACCGTTCACAAAATAAATCAGCTGAAGTTCGCCCTTTTTGGCAATCACCCGGTTCCCCAGATACTGTTCTTCCGGCACATAGTACAGTCCCTCTGCCAGAATCAGTCCCGATCCCTGGTTGTTCCGGATGTAGGTCTGCGCAGTTTCCAGGTCAACAATGCCGACGTCCGCTTTTCCCTGCCTGACCGCTTCATAGACTGTCTGGACAGAGGAAACACGCCGGAACTCCCGGTAGTTCCTCACATGTTTTGCCACCAGTGCTTCCTGCAGGGAACTGCTCTGGACAATCAGTGTTTTGTCGTACAGATCCTCAACGGAAGTATACAGTTCCCGGTCGCTCTCTCTGATCACAAATGCGGTTGTCGCCGCGCTTTCCGTAAAATAATATCCTTTGGACATCGTGTAGGATGCGGCCCGCCTGGGAGTAAAGGCCATGGCGGAAATCGTCAGGTCTACCAGATTATCCGTCAGGGCGGGCAGAACCTGGGTGTACTCCATCGGCACAATTTCCAGTTCAACGCCCATCCTGGAGGCAATCATCCGGGCCAGTTCCATATCCGCTCCTGCGTACTGATCCATTCCGGATTTTTCCGGGTCAATAAACTCCTGCGGTGCGAAATAGGGCTCTGTTGCTACACGCAGGACGCCTTTGCGCCGGATGCGGTCCATCACTCCCGTGGCGTTTTCCGGTATGCCGCGGCTGATATCCATGGAACCGTCCACATAATTCCACTCATTTTCCACATAATAAAACTCTGCCATTGCCGGCAAAAACGGCAGACAGAAAAACAGGGTCATCCCTGTCATCCAACACACAATCTTGCGAAAGCGCTGGCTTTTCATCGTTCCTTCTCCTCTGCCGGCGCGGCCGGCCATCCACGGAAAAGCACAGAAAGGCAGAAAAAAAGAATACCTGTTACTTGCATTATAACAGGTATTCCTATGCATTACCATTATTTTTCTGAAACCGTGTTACATTATTTTTGTTTTTTTTTATTCAACGGTTACATCGCCGCTGATACTCTTCGCGTAGATTTTCACTTCCGCGTTCATGCCGGCGTCGGAAACCCTGGAGCAGCAATCGCCGCTGACGGTGGAGCATTCCGCGTGCACGCTGCGAAGGCCGCGGGGCAGGTAAATCTCCACATCGCCGCTGGTGCTCTTTCCGGCAGCCCGTTTCAGCGAAGTGTTCTCCACGGTCACGCTGACGTCGCCGCTGATGGCGGAGGCTGTGACGTCCAGCACCGATCCGTTGAACTCCACATCGCCGCTGGTGCTCTTCATCTCAAGTTTCTCAAACACACCGTCCACAGTCACGCTGCCGCTCATGCTGCTGATTTCGCTTTCCAGTGCGGAACCGTTTACTTCAGCGTCGCCGCTTACCGTGCTGACGATCAGCTTTTCCGCTGTCTTTTCGGTTTCAGGCTGGAGCGTTACATCGCCGCTGGTGGAACGCGCGGTCATTTTGCGGGCCAGGGCGCAGCTGCATTCAATATCGCCGCTGCGGCTGTTCAGCTCAATTTCCTTCATCTGTCCGTCCGGCACCTCAATGGTAATCGGAGCGCCGCCCTGGAAATTGGTAGCTACATTGCGGATGGCTTTGCCCACCATGTTCAGAATGCCGGTAATGCTGATCTCTTCTCCCTCCGGAAACTGGAAGGAAGCGGCCGCTTTCTCCGTCTTTTTCACGCCGGTAACGTATACTTCGTTTCCGTTCCGTTCAGCCTTCATTCCTTCAGGATCTTCACACCAGATGTGTACAGCTCCGTCCGCGGAAGGACTCACACAGATATCCTGGTCCGTGGTTTCCACCTTCAGCGTGTCCACCCCGTCAAAGACGAAACTTTTTCCTTCTTCCGTCTCCTCATCACCGGAGAAGGAAGACGAACCGGCCGCCTTTTTGGGATACTGGGCAATAACGTCTTTCATGCCCTTCAGGCTTTCCACAACCTCGGCCACAGCTTCATCCTCGCTCAGTCCGCGGCCAATCAGATCCTGATAGTGTTCCTGACAGTTGTTCATCAGCTCTTCGTGCAATGCGCGGGTCTCATCATTTTCCACGGTTTCCTGGAACAGGATATCCACGATACGCTTTACTGTCTGATTCATATTCTTTTCCCCTCTCAAAGAATTCTTATATTATTGATCATTATTGGACCAGTGTTTCTGCCATATATCCAGCAGCGTATCCATTACACGCCTTGTTTCTTCCCATGCGTCCTTTTCTTCCGCCAGTTTGGTTCTGCCGGGTTCCGTGAGACTGTAATACCGCCGCCGGGCACCGGTAGCCTCATCTCCCCAGTAGGAACGGATGTATCCGTTTTCCTCCATCCTGCGGAAAGCCGTGTACAATGTCGCTTCCTTCAGCTGCACCATGCCTTCGCTTTTTTCTGCGATGGCGCGGCTGATACCGTATCCGTAACCGTCTGCGTCTGTCAGCTGCTGCATGATGATTGTATCGGTGTATCCCCGCAGCAGATCTGCTGAAATTGTCATGATTGCTTCCCCCTTTCGAGATAGATAATACACAAATATACCTCGCCTGTCAAGGTATCTCCGTAAAAAAAGTTTTTATTTTCCTGTCAGGGTGTGATAAAATGCGTTCTGCAAAGAAAAAATGTAACTTTTTTACTTTTTGATTGCAGGGAAAAGTGTCTTACGCCCGTTATATAGTGGGATGGTTCCGAAGGAGGTTTTCCCATGAAGCGTTTTACCGGGATTGTTTTGGCTTTGTTATTGGTATCCTGCCTTTCTGTCGCACTGGCGCAAAGGGTGGAATGCAGCGCAGGCGGTTTTTCCGTCAAACTGCCGGATCATTTTGTCGAGGAACCGGCCACCGGTGATCCGGATCTGTGCTTCTACTGGCACGGAAATAAACTGACCGTGCAGGCTTACGCCTCTTATCAGGGTGAAGTGGCCGGTTCAGATATGTTCGAAGTGCTGACCGGTTCGGAAATAGATTCCGGCTATGTAAACATCAACGGGATGAACATGCTTTATTCCCGTACAGAGGAATACGGCGATGTGATCATCTCCTACACCTGGATGGACCGCGGAAACAGCGTAACCATGGAATTTACCTATTCTGCAGAGGAATCCTCCGTCCTGAAAACCGTTAATTCCATCATCAATTCCATTCAGTTCGACGCGGGACACTGAGAGTAATTAAGAATTAAGAATGAAGAATGAATACTGATACCCACATACAAAACCGTCCGAAGATTTTCTTCGGACGGTTTTTCTGCACATATATAACTTCTCATGCAACAGAAAATGACCGAAACAATTGTCCAAATGTTTCGGCCAAAGTATTAATTCTGAATTCTTAATTCTGAATTATTTATTATTTTCCCTCGTACACGATCAGTGATTCAACGTCATAGTCCTTCAGCTTCTCCCGACCTTTCAGTCCGGCCAGTTCCATAACAAATATCATTTTGACGACCTGCCCGCCCAGCTTTTCCACCAGTTTAACCGCGGCTTCCGCGCTGCCTCCGGTGGCAATCAGGTCATCCACAATCACTACCTTTTGTCCGGGCTTGATTGCGTCCACATGGATTTCAACCTCTGCCTGGCCATATTCCAGATCATACTTCTGGCTGACTGTCTGGCGGGGAAGCTTTCCCTTTTTCCGCACCGGAATAAATCCCTTCCCGGTCAGGTAGGCAACCGGTACGCCAAAGATAAAGCCCCGGGACTCCGGCCCTACAATCAGGTCAAATTCTGTATCCTTCAGCAGATTCGCCAGCCCGTCTACCGCCAGCTTCAGTCCGTCAGGATCCTGGATTACGGAAGTAATATCCCGGAACATAATCCCGGGTTCGGGAAAATCAGGAATGGTTACCACATATTCTTCCAGTTTCTTGCTCATTGACAGTAACTCCTTTCGCCGTCTCCGCGGCCTTGTGATAAACCGCTTGTGCGGTTTTATTCTTTATTCATAAAAGCAAGGATCCTGCGAAAAACCTCTTTCCGTCCGGACTCATTCAGGATTTCGTGGCGCATGCCTTCCAGCGTAACAATTTCCAGTTCCCGGAATCCTGCTCTGCGCAACCGGTTTTCTGAGTCCTCACGGCCTTTTTCCCCGCCTGTACAGGGATCATCCTTGCCGGAGATCATCAGGATGGGCAGTTCCTTCCATACATCTTCATACAGTTCCGGGCAGTCCATCATCCTGATCAGGTGAAAAAGCGCGTTATAGCTTCCCAGGGTAAACCGTGCGCCGCACAGTGGATCCTCAATGTATCTCCGGACATTCTCCTGATTGACGGAAAGCCAGTCCTGCGGCGTCTTTGCGTCCGGTATAGCTTTGGCAAAAGGTCCGAGCACCATACCGTCCACCAGTTTGGAATAGCCGCCCGCGCCCTTGAACGACGCAATCAGCTCTGTCAGCACAATTCCCGCGCCGGCAGCTCCGTTTGGATTGGGATAGCCTGAGAGCACCACCTTGTGGAATTCCCGGCTGAACTTCTGCAGGAAAACGCGGGCAATAATCGTGCCCATTGAATGTCCGAAGAGAATCACCGGCACACCGGGCCACTGCGCGTGAATATCATTCAGGATGGCTTCTTCATCCTCCAGCAGGCGCAGGTGTCCTTCCCTGTCCGCGATGTGGGACAGCCGCGGTGCGTCCGGACCGTGTCCTCGCAGGTTCGCAGTCACAACGGTATATCCGGCCTCCTGCAGGTATTCTGCAAAGGCCATATACCGGTCCTGGTACTCCTCCATCCCGTGAATGCATTTTACCACAGCTTTGGGTGTATCGGACTCATAAATTCTCAAGGCAAGCGGGTAACCGTCTTTGGAGGCAATCGTTTTTTCCTGATAGCTCACTGGTTTTCCTCCTTGCTTTCGTTCATTTTGTCCAGCATCATATTATATTTCCCGGCCAGCCTCCGGAATTCCTTTGCGCCGGTAACGGGAATCTTTCCGCCTTCCTCTGCCTGTTTTCCGGCTTCCATCAGCGGAATAGTTCCCAGACGTGCGGTCAGCCAGATCAGAAGGATAATCACAACGGTCAGAATCGCAATAACAATACGTACAATGGTCAGTTCCCTGTTAAGCTCCGTTGATGTGCTCTGCCGGGCAGCTGTCATCTGCTGTTCCAGCACCTCCAGACTCGCCTTCAGCTTGTTGCGGATGCTTTCCTTTTTTTCGTAGTATTCCGTGCCCATCACCATTTCCCGCGCCAGGTCCATTTTTTCCTGTGCGGATAACAGGGTATCCTCCTCCTTGAGCTCAACGCCCCGGAGTGTATCCGGATAGTCCCGGATTTCCCTGGCTTCAATCACCAGCTTCATCGCATAGTATTCCCGGTATGACAGAGAGTTTGATTCAGCCATGGCCTCACCAAGCTGCGTCACCAGGCTCTTTTCTGTTTCTCCTTCAGACATGCTGGTTATGGACTCTTCACGTCTGCGTGAAACAAACACTTCCTCCAAATAATGCTCCAGGTACTGGGTATCCCCTTCCAGTGTAAAACGCTGAACCATTTCTGTCAGGTAATCAGAGGCTTCCATCAGTTCATGGGCAGCTTTCTGCCGCACGGAATAGTCTCCCGCCGCTTTGTTCAGGGCGGAAAAAACGCTGGCAGACTGGTAGGTGGAAAAAACAAGAAGCAGTGAAATCACCACTGCGCAGATGATCATTGCGATGTGAACAGTCCGCAGGGAAATTCCCTCTCCGTTGCCTCGTATCTTTCTTTCCATTTTTCTGTTCCCCCGTCCCCATGCATAGCCGCTCATCAGGTTGTTTGTCCGATCGTTTCTATAATTATACTCTATCCTTTCCAAATCAACAAGTTTTCACATCCCGGGTCTGGGTATCCGCAATGTCATTCATGATACGAAAATCATTCCGAAATAATGATTTTCGTGTCATGCCCCATATGCGTCCAGATCCACCAGGCGTTTATCCCGTTGTTTTCCTCTCCGGCGCGTGCGTCTACCCGGATACATCCGTGGCTTGCCTTTGTCCCCAGTGCTTCCATTTCATCGGTGAAATTCCTGCTGCCGTTATCCGGGATATATCCCATCTGATGGATCAGGTTGTATCCGTCAATTCGCACCGGATAGCAGTAATTGTGTCCGTAATCCGCGAAATCATCCATCCGGGTTCCCATCAGGTAAACTCCGCTGCGGGTATCCGCTGACCGGTCTGCTTCTGAGATCCATCCGGTGGATACCAGCACGGTGCCGATCCGTTTACCGTCTTCATACACCGTCATTGTCTGGTTTTTCTTGTCCACCACCGCGCCGTACCGGGTGTTCGGCCGGATCATTTTCAGCTTATCCTGTTTCACATAGCCCTCTGTATAAACGCCGTCCGGCTGCCGCCATCCGGCCACCTTTGCCCACCCGTCCGCATACAGTTCGAGGATTTCCAGTCCGACTGTCCGGCAGTTTACCGATCCGGCACGTTCAGACCGTGCGCTCTTTTCACTCATCAGGATCAGTCCCTTACCTTCTCCCCCGTCCCCGACGGCCACCGGTGCGATCAGGGCTGCCCATACCGCGGCGTCATCCGACAGGTTCCCGGGAATCAGCGGCCCGGTTACGGCCAGGCTGAGTTCTGGCAGCGGCTCATCCAGGATGGTGATCTCCCCGGTCTGCACAAACTGCGGCCGGTGTGCTGATCGGGCCGAGATAATATACTCTCCCGGATCACAGAATCTGTGGTTCCTGCCCTTGCCGTCCCATCGCACCACCATCGGCTCGCCCCGGCCGCTGTAGGTCGTCCGGTAATGCCATATACTTTCTTCCGGTTTATCCTTCCGCGCAATATCCATCTCATAGGTTCCGCGGCCGGAGACCGCAATCTCTATTTTCAGCACATGCTTCCCGTCCGGATAGAAATCCCGGGCCGCCGGCAGGCAGCACAAAACCGCCGGCATCGGTGTTCCGACTTTTTGCCGGATCTCTGCCGCTTCCACGGTCCGGTCATAGCCTTTCAGGGTAGCCTGGAGTGTCACGCTGCCGGGAGACAGCGGTTCCCCGCCGAAGGTCAGTGCCGTCCAGGGAATCTCTATCGTGCCGCCTTCCACCCGCATGTCAGTCACCGGGTTATCCAGCGGTACTGTGCCGTTGACTGCCTTAATTGTCAGCACTCCGCCGTCCTCTGATGTTACAGTCAGTACATTGTCCGCGAATGGCCGGATCATGCCTGTTTCCAGTTCCAGCGCACGCGCAGGAGAAACGGCTGCGAGCAGCAGTGAAATGATAAGCGCTGCGGCTGTCCTTTTCATCGGGGGAACATCCTCCTGTCTGCGGTTTGGGCTGGATCTGTCTGCTTGTTTGTATTGTATCCCTTCGCCGTTCTTTTGTCCACGCCGGCCCTCATTCGCCGGTGTATTCTTTCAGTTCCTCCAGGAACTCCTGATATTCATCCTCTGTCCATCGGTAGGTCAGATCTTCTTCCGTATATTCATCCGGCTTGTCCTGCATGAAATGATCCCCGATGTCATAATCCATTTTACGCAGCACTGTCTCGGCAAACTCGCGGAAGAACATGCCGATTCCGGTGATCACGTTTCCGTCCTCCACGATTCCTTTATGGATAAAATGATCCTTCTCGATAAACCCGAATGTTTCCGTCATCTGCATAAAATATCCAGCTGTAAATTTCCTGCCCTTCAGAATCCCTGCTTTGGAGAGCAGGATCGGAGCGGAAGAAATGGCAGCAAACAGCGTATCAGCCTGGGCGTCTTCCCTCAGAAAGCGGATCAGTTCCTCATCAAAAAGTGCCGGCAGCGGATTTACGGTTCCCGGCAGAATCACACAGTCATAGTCTGCAGCCTTTGTTTCCGCCGTTGTTTTTGTTTGCTGAACAGGCAGGCCTTCTTCACTGAACAGTGTCTCCCTGCTGCTGGCAATATAATCTATTTTCTCATCGAACCAGACCGTCAGTACGGAAGTCAGGCAGGTAATTTCCTGCAGTGAAAATGCCGGATAAAGCAGAACCGCGATCTTTTTCATAATAAAACTCCTTTCATTTGCCCGTTTCTTCCGCTGGTTCCAGCCCTTGCCCGGTCAGCCTCAGGATCCTTCCCGGCCAGTCCCGGATCAGCAGCCGGTCGTGGGTAACGCAGATCACCGCTCCCGGAAAGTTCCGGATCATTTCCCGCATCACCGGAGCTGAAAGCGGCGAGAGATTGCGGGTCGGTTCATCCATCAGCAGTACATCCGGACGGGCTGTCATCAGCTTCAGCAGCAGCACCTTTGCCTTCTGGCCCCCGGACAGAGACCGGATCGGATGTTCCAGCTCGTCCCGGTTGAATTTCATGGCAATCAGTGAGGCGCGGATGGAGGTCATCTGTTCCTTGCTTCCGTCAGTGTTCAGGTATTCCACCGGGGTCATATCAAAGTTAAGCCCTTCCTCATAGTGCTGGGGCATCAGCGCTGTCTTCAGGCTGGAATCCTCCTTCAGTCTGTTTTCAATCAGGCGCAGCAGCGTTGTTTTTCCAGTTCCGTTATTGCCTATGATCATCACTTTCTCAGCGCCGCGAATCTTCAGCCGGAGGTTACCCGCCAGTTTCCGTCCTCCTGCGTTCAGCTCTTCCAGCTCCAGGTCCAGCACTCCCTTGCCGTTGGGAACGGGCTGGATGCCTTCGAACAGCGCGTACATGGACATTTCCTCCGCAGGCCGTTCCGTATCGTTTTCCCGTTCCCGCTCATAGCGGTGTTCCAGGCTCTTGACCGCTTTCATTTTCTTTTTCAGCAGCCGTCCTCCGTGGGGATCTTTTCTGGAAATATTCTCCTGTGCGCGGGCAACGGCGTCTTCAATCTTCCGGAACTTTTCTTCCTGGATCTGCCGTTCCCTCTGCTCGTTCTTCCATAGCTGCTCCTGCCGGTCCAGTGCGTTCCGCCGGTTGGTAACATAGGTTGCGTAAGGTTCCCTGTCCCAGGTCCACCGGGGTTCTGCCCTGCCGTGCAGGCTTTCCAGATGCAGCACCTGCGTCGCGGTGGCGCGCAGCAGTTCCTCGTCATGGCTTACATAGAGAACCGGAAGTCCGCAGGAAAGCAGAAATCGTTCTAGCGCCCGGATCGCGTCCAGATCCAGATCGTTTCCCGGTTCATCCAGCAGCAGCATAGTCGGCTTTTCACACAGCAGCAGAAGCAGTCTCAGCCGCACCTTTTCACCGCCGGACAGCAATCCGAATCGGGTATCGCTCCAGCATAGCTCCTGATCCATGGACAGCTGCCTGCATAGTTCGGCAAGCTCTCCCGGATCCGTATCCGCGAAAGCCGTGTTCTCCATGCATAGTTTATAGGCCGGCAGGTCGTTCCATTCTTCCGGTGCTTCCTGGGACAGATAACCCAGTCTTTCCCCGGGGTAATGAATTTCCCCGCTGATCTCCGCCCACTCCTTCAGTTTCTCCGGGCGTATGATGGCCTGCAGCAGTGCAGATTTGCCATTGCCCTCTTCGCCAATGACAGCCAGGCGTTCCCGCCCTGCCAGCGTAAAGGACAGGTCCCTGATCAGCGGCCGCAGATCCTTGTTATGAGAAACAGATAAATTCCGTACTGTAAGCATATAAATAACACCTCCGTTGAGGCGTCAAATCCGGAAACAGAACGGCACGAAAAAAAGCCGGAAGCTGCGCTCCGGAATTTTGACGCCCGAAAACAGACCGCTCCTGCGGCCATCTCTGACATCAAAATCCGTTACTTGCGCATCTTCCCGCCCCTCTCATCAATCGTTGTTTGTATCCTACCACCTGACCCCGCAGCTTGTCAAACCCTATTCTTCAGATCGATCATCCATTACAAATGAAATAAAACTCCTTCGCCCACGAAGGAGTTTTTTCCGCCATTTTTCATTTTTCATTCTTCATTCTTCATTTGGAATATGCCGAAGAAGAGGGCAAACGCTCGCGTTTCAGTCCTCTTCATCTTCGGCATATTCCAGTATGTCTCCCGGCTGGCAGTGCAGCGCCTTGCAGATCGCGTTCAGCGTGGAAAAACGCACCGCGCTGACTTTCCCTGTTTTCAGCTTGGAAAGGTTGACGTTCGCAACGCCCACCTTCTCTGAAAGCTCGTTCAGGGACATCTTCCGGTCAGCCATAACCCTGTCCAGACGTAAAATGATCATTCTGCCACCGTCCTTACAGCGTCTCGTCCGCTTCCTGCTGCAGTTTGCAGCCATAATTGAAAACATAGGCTACCATGATCAGCACAATACCCAGGATCCCCAGAAAACCGATAAACGGATAACCAATGTCCATATATCCGTCAGACTTTACAAACGTTCTGATCACTCCATTCCGGAGCAGCACGTCAACGATAAGCCTGTAAACACAGCTGATTACACCGACCAGAATTGCAAGAAACCCGGCCCCCTTGATCTTGTCAGCAATATCGTAGCAGAAAGGTGTCTCCGCGGTTTTAAGCCGCCGGAAAATATGGCGTGCCGCATTCCACAGCAGGCCGATTCCGCCAAGCACCAGGGTCACATACAGTGCAGAGATCACCGTAGCCAGTATATCGGTTTCTCCCCCATTATTTTTATACTGAATTTCCTGAACGATGGTTACAATCAGGCAGAAAACAGCTGCCAGAAGAAAGAAAATCGTCATAACTGTACTGATGCCGTACATGATCCTGCAGAATTTCTCATAACGGCTTTTTTCCTGTGCCAATGTCCTCTCCAGAATATCATTCGTTTCCATACTTTCTCCTCCGCTGCAGGAAGTTCTGTAAACTTTACAAAACCTTTACCTGCTTTTCACGTTTTCAGCATAGCACTGATATTATACGTTTGTCAACACATTTTTAACGTTTTTCGTTAATTTTTAGACGTATATCATTTTTTCGTTTCATTTTACTGCCTCCTCATGCCCTCTCCGCCTGTCATTGACAGTTGTGTAACGAACTGATATTGTACAATCAAATTGCGTCCTATCCTTACACTGGAGGAAGAGAATAATGCCTGAATTTCGTGTTCCCAATGTCATTCCCGTAAATGACCATGTCTGGCTCCTGGACGATAACCATGATGCCACCTGCTATGTGGTAGCCGGTACAAAGCTGGCAGCCGTTATCGATACCTCGCTCGGCATGAGTAATATCCGTGCCGTTGCGGAAGCCCTGACCCCGCTGCCGCTCATCTGCATCAACACCCACGGTCACAACGATCATATAGGCGGAAACTGGGCTTTTGAGAAGGCCTACATGAATCTGGAAGATATGCCTCTTGCGGAGGAAACTTTCAGCCAGCCCGAGCTCCAGGCCGCCATGAAACAGTTCGGTATCCGCTTCCCTCCCTTTGAGAATGTCACCGACGGTCAGGTATTCGATCTCGGCGGCTTGGAGCTGGAAGTCATTTGTTTCCCCGGCCATACTCCCGGCGAAATCGTCCTTCTGGACCGGAAGGACAGAATTCTCTTTGCCGGGGACGGGCTGGTCCAGCATCTCTGGCTGCAGCTGGAGGAGAGTCTTCCCGTCGCAAAACAGATCGAGAGCATGGAGCGTCTCCTGCCTCTGCGTGACCAGTTTGATATCATTCTTCATGGTCACTGCCAGGCGCCCTGCGGTGCCGAGCTGTTCGATACCATGCTTGCCGCGTTGAAAGACCTGGCTGCCGGCAATACGGCGGATGATATTGATTACGAATGGTACGGCCGGATCAGCAAGGCTCACCCGTTCCAGCCCGAAGACCGCAGGATTGTATATAAGGATCAGTCTCTGGACTGAATGAGGCATCGGAAAGATGAAAATCACAAAGCGCCTGTTTGATGAGGTCCTCGTTCTGGAACCGCCGGTCCGTGCGGACAGGCGCGGGACCATGGCAGATTTTTCCCCGGAGATGATCCGGACAGTCCTGCCGGATAAGGAATGGATCTTGCAGCGTATCTATACCATGCCTGAACGGCACACCTTCTTCGGTATTCATTTCCAGAAAGATCCTTATCCGCAGGCAAAGCTCATCTCCGTCCTGCAGGGAAAAGGACTGGACTATGTGGTGGATCTGCGGCCGGGGGCTGAAACCTTTGCGCAATGGCAGTCCGTGGAACTGGATTCAGCACAGCCGGTCCTGGTTTATATTCCGTCTGGTTTTGGCCACGCGTTCCTCTCCCTCACGGAAAACACGGTACAGTATTTTGCCGCTGACAGGGCCTTCGTCCGCGGCTATGCCGCGGCTGTCAGTTTCCGGGATCCCACAATCCGTCTGGATCTTCCCGGCACAGATCTGATCCTTTCAGAGAATGACAGGCTTGCGCCTTTTCTGGACAAAGAGTAAAGGCGTCAGATCTGACCGGACAGACAGGAGGCGTTGAAAATGCTTTGTGTCCTTGCCATGCTCTCTGCTGAAGCAGAAAAGAAGCTGGAACAGCTTCGGGAAAAAGCCCTGCCGGGGGTAAAGTTTCCTCCCCTCCATGCACATATCACCCTTGCCACCTGGCTGCCGGAAGATGCCGGCGCGTTTATGGAGGCCTGCGAAAAGATGTTCCGGAATGTCTCATCCTTTACCGTCTGTTATGAACGGATCGAAGTGTTCTCCGAAACTTCTATTATCGTCGCGATACCGTCCATGTCCGATGAGCTTGTATCCATACACAACCGTATTGCAAAGGAATACGGCAGCTTTCTGGATCAGTGGACCTCCATCAGGTGGTATCCTCACTCCACACTGCTGTATAATCCCTCAATGGATCTGGAGGCTGTCTGTGCGGAAATGCGGAAATACTTTGTTCCGTTCGATGCCCGGATCGAAGCCATTGAGTTTTCCAGGGTTGATGAAAAAGGTTATACCATTCTGAATCGGATCAGTCTGCTGTGATTTTGTTTGCGGGCGAACGCGTTATCTGTATGCCTGGCAGGCCGTTCCGTTGGCATAAGCCTGTTTCTGTGATAATATAGTCCGTCCCCTGCAAGCAGGAAAAGTACTTAACAGTCCGCAGCCTGAACCTGCCGGTTTTGCCGGGATCCGGACTGCCGGAGGATAGATCAATGACCGCTGAAGAAATGTGGAAAAAGTCCGGCCTGACCGGTAAATATGACGCCTGGTCTTTCGGAGATGACGCAGACCTTCTTGCCAACCTGGTAAAGGATGGAATCAAAACAGCCACCTGCTCCGCGTACTGCTTTTATGAGATGGAGAATGAAGCGCTTCCGGAGCCAGGCGGATACAATATCATTCTGGATGCCGGCGATCAAGCTGTCTGCATTACCAGAACCGCAAAAGTATACGTCACTCCTTTCAGTCAGGTAACCGCTGATCATGCGTACAGGGAAGGTGAAGGAGACCGCTCTCTGGCTTATTGGCGTGATGTTCATAAAAAGTTCTTTACGGAAGAACTGGAAGCGGCAGGTATGGAATTCAGTGAAGATATAAAGCTTGTCTGTGAAGAGTTTGATCTTGTTTACAGGGCATAGTCCGTTCCCCGGCGGTCTGTTTCTGCTGCTGGATGTATAATAAAAGCGGCAAAAACGCAACTGCCGGATGGTGTCTTTTACCGGCTGTGTCCTGTATGCTTGTTTCCGGAGGTGGATAAAATGATTTTTTCGGAAAAACTGCAGCTGCTCAGGAAAAACAAAGGACTGACGCAGGAGGAAACAGCGGAAAAGCTCAATGTCTCCAGACAGGCTGTTGCCAAATGGGAAGCCGGACAGGCTTATCCGGACATTGCCAATCTGATCCGGATCAGCGATCTGCTGAATGTCAGCGTGGATTATCTTGTCCGGGATCAGGACTGTGCCGTCCAGGCTGTTGCTTCCCGGCAGACTGATATGGAAAAGCTGATCGCTTTCAGGCTGGAAGCAAACGTGAATACCTATGCGGCCTTCAAAAACGAAGTGGATTCCACCCGGCCGCAATCCCATGATTTCCGGTACGAAAACGGCAGCTGGCTTTATCATGACACATACATCGGTGGAGAACGTTTTGCCGGTGAAGAGGCCGTCTGGCATGACGGGGTATCTGTTTATGCCATGAACTACATGGGTCGGGTGCTCAGTGACAGCTTCAGCGGCAATTTCCTGAAGGAAGCCCTGTGCAAAGCGGACAGCAAAATGCCTTACAGGGGGCCGGAATACTATCAGTCCGGTGAATATACCTATCGCTGTAAGGTCACCGGTGATTTCACCTGGTTCCAGGGCTGCGAGGAAATCTACCGGAATGAAACCAAAGTCTATGAATGCGTGTTCCACGGCGGCTCGGTCTGTTAATCACACCGTTCCCGCAGAAAGGAAAAACCATGGATCCCTGTATCATTTCATTCAGTTCCAGGGCGGATGGAAACTGTTCCCGGATCGGGAAACTGATCCTTTCCCTGTCCGGAGAGGCTTCCTTCTTTGACTTTTCGGAATTTGAGATTCATCCCTGCGGGAAATGCGGCTGCGAGTGCTTTGCTCCACACGGCCGCTGTCCCTATATGGATGATATGGAGTACAGGCTGCTGGACACGGTCACGCACAGCAGCCGGACCTGGTTTGTCCTGCCGAATTATTGCGACTGGCCCTGCGCCAATTTCTTCGCTTTTAACGAGCGGAGCCAGTGTTATTTCCAGAACAGGCCGGACCTTCTGGCTGCTTATGAAAAAGTCCCCAAGCACGTCGTCGTTGTCAGCAACACAAACGAAAGCAACTTCAGGCAGGTCTTGGCTTATCAATCGGAAGAAATGCCGGAAATGCTCTTTCTGTCTGCGAAGAAATACGGGAAAAAGAGCATCAGCGGTGACCTGCTGGACAGTGAGGAAGCTGTTAAGGATATCATTGCGTTTGTCCGCCGGCATCAGTGCGGATAATCATCCATGCGGAGGTGCAAGATGGTACATCTGGAGCCTGTCACCAACGAAAACCTGGAGGAAGTGCTCAGCCTGCGCATCAACGAAAGCCAGGCAGGTTATGTCTCCACAACAGCGGAATCCCTGGCCCAGGCCTACGTTTATCAGAAAACCGCCTTCCCTTTCGCGGTATACAGTGATCGGGAAATCGTCGGCTTTATCATGATGGGATACTATGAGACAAAAAAGTATTATACCCTGTGGAAACTGCTGATAGACCGGAATTATCAGCACCGTGGATATGGGAAAGCTGCCTTGCAGCAGGGCGTCCGCTACCTGAAGGATCAGTTTCATGTCACTGAGATCTATACAGGCGTGATTCCCGGGAACAGCGTTGCGAAAGGCTTGTACGAATCCCTTGGATTCAGGGAAACCGGTGTTTTTGAGAACAATATGATTGAAATGCGCCTGAACTGCTGAAAAACGCGTTTCAGCTGCTTGCACAACAAATAACTAACGGGAGTTGGATCTATGATTATCCTGATTGCCGGTTCGTCGCGTACGGGTAAAACCCTGCTGGCACAGCGGCTGCTCGAAAAATATCAATATCCTTATCTTTCCATTGATCATCTGAAAATGGGACTCATCCGCAGCGGCTGTACAAACCTGAAACCGACAGATGACAATCCTGTGCTCACCGCTTACCTGTGGCCCATCGTCCGTGAAATGATCAAAACAGCCGTTGAAAACAATCAGAATCTGATCGTGGAAGGCTGTTATATCCCGCTTGACTGGCGTCGGGATTTTGATGAACGCTATCAGCCATCCATCCGCTTTATCTGTCTGGGAATGACCGATGAATACATTGACGCCCATTATGAGGATATCCTGCGGCATGAATCTGAAATTGAATCACGGCCGGAGGTACCCGACTGTACAAAGGAAAGGCTGAAAACCTGCAACCGTCACTTTATCAACGGATTCCGGGATCACGGTGAAGACGTTCTCCTGATCAGTGACGATTATGAACAAACGCTCGGCACCTTCCTGGAGCAGGAAGCCTGGCTGGATCAGTGACCGGGTATCGCGCCCTCTGACCTTCCGATAATCAACTTTTTTATTCCGGAGCACTGTCGTTTATGGAAGCAGAAAAAACAATTGCCTTATTATTTCAATCCCTGTCTTTGGGAAAAATTCTGCCGCCTGTTACTCCGGTTTCGGGCGGACTGATGCACAGGATGTACAGGGTGAATACCGCCAATCGTTCCTATGCCGTCAAGCACCTGAATCCAGAGATTATGAAACGTCCGAACGTCATGGAAAACTACCGGAAAGCGGAAGCACTTGAAAAAATCATCGGGGATGCCGGAATTCCGGTTGTCGCCGCCTTAACGATTAACGGCCGGAAAATGCAGGAAGTGGAAAATGAGTTTTTCTATATCTTTCCCTGGCAGAATGGCAGCATCACAGACTGGAACAATATCGCACCGGAACAATGTCATCAGGCCGGAACAATTCAGGCTCGGATTCACGCCCTTCAGCCCCTGTATACGGATCATGCCAATCCGGAACTGAGCGCAGTTAACTGGTCAGAATACATTGCCGAATCAGACAGGCAGAGCAGAGTTATCACTCCCATGCTGAAGGAAAATGAACAATTACTGAACGATGCGCAGGATGCATTGAACAATGCCCGTCTCGCCTTGCCTGGGATTGAATGCATCACCAATGATGACATGGATCCCAAGAATGTCATGTGGGATGAAGGAAAACCGGTGATGATCGATCTGGAATGCCTGGATTACGGCAACCCTGTATCCAGTGTCATTCAGCTTTCCCTGCAATGGTCCGGTATCACAACCTGCACACTGGACATGAAAAAAGTAAAAGCCTTTTTTGACGGATACCTGGAAAACTGGGATAACGGTTTCAGGGATTACGGAAGCGTAATGGGATTGGCCTATACCTGGATTGAATGGCTGGAGTATAATATCACCAGGGTTTTGAGGCATTGCCGGAATGAAGACGAACGGGCTATAGGCGTCTCGGAAGTCCGGAACACCATCAATCGCATCCGGTATATCCGGGAAAAGGAAGATCAGATCCGTAACCTGCTGGAACGGATATGATCCCGCTGAAACCGCAAGATGCAATCCATTAGCCCAAAGCATAAACTCAGAAAGATCAGGAAAGGATCAAACAACTATGAGCATCACTGCCGAACAGGCATTTGTGCAGGCCGAACAGGCTGTCACCTCCCTGCTGGAAGAAAACCGTCCCCACTTCAATCCGGTAAAGCTGCTGGTAATCGGCGGCAGCTCCAGTGAGATTGCCGGCGGAACGATCGGTCATAATTCAACCTATGAACTGGGAGAAGCGGTTGTCAAAGCTGCTTTGAAGGTTTGCGGCGATGCGGGCACAGCGGTCGCTTTCCAGTGCTGTGAGCATCTGAACCGCGCGCTGATTATGGAACGGGAGACAGCTGAACGCTTCGGTTATGAAACCGTATGGGTGGTTCCCCGGATCAAGGCCGGCGGTTCTCTGGCGACAGCCGCCTGGAAGCATTTCCGTGATCCGGTGGCTGTGCTGGCCGTTCAGGCAGATGCCGGTCTTGATATCGGCCAGACCCTGATCGGGATGCACCTGCGCCGGGTAGCTGTCCCTGTCCGTCTCGGTATTTCCCGGATCGGGGAAGCCGTTGTTTCAGCAGCCCGTACACGGCCGCTGCTGGTGGGCGGGGATAGAGCCCGGTATGTTCCGGAATCCGAAGAAATCCTGTAAAAGTGTAAAGTTTTTGCAAAGAAGTGAAATTTGTTCTTGACAAAACAGGTTTTCATCTGCTACTATGCACTTCCACACGCTTGCAGGACATAGAATCCGTAAGCCTCTGCGCAGATTAAAAAACGGCAGAGGCTTTTATATTTTTGCCGGGAAAGGACGATTATGGAATCAGTCACATTGCCCGATCATCCGTCAGCGAAGGAAGAGTATCTTCACCTTCAGCAATCCTGCGACATCATTGACCGGGAAATCAGGGAAGTGGAAGCGCTTACCGGAGCTAAAGCCGGTGAGGAAATGGATGTTCATGCGGACATCGTGCCGGACGACCAGGAGGAGGTATACCTTCAGTTGTTCAAGGCAAAGCTGGACCGGCTCCGGCAGCTGCACATGGCTTCCGGCCAGGCCTATTTTGCACGGCTGGACTTCATTCCCTCCGGAAGTATTCCGGAAACCTGGTACCTGGGACGCTGGGGCGTTCTGGACCCGGCGGCGCTGACCCCCGTCGTGGTGGACTGGCGCTCCCCTGTTGCCAATCTGTACTACTCAGGCCAGATCGGCAAAATGGATTATGAAGCGCCGGACGGCCGCGTAGAGGGAGAACTGACCCTGAAGCGGATGCTGACCGTTAGGCAGCGGGATCTGGTCAGCCTGTTTGACAGCGGCATCGTTTCCCAGGAGGAATATCTCCAGGGAGTGCTGGGGAGTGTCTCAACCGACCGTCTCCGGGAAATCGTCACCACCATCCAGGCGGAGCAGAACATCGTCATCCGTCATCCGCTGGCCGCGAACCTGCTGGTGCAGGGCGCCGCGGGCAGCGGGAAAACCACCATTGCCCTGCACCGCATCGCTTATCTGCTCTATACCTTCCAGAAAACCCTGAAGCCGGAAAACATGATGATCCTGGCTCCCAACCCGCTCTTCCTCTCCTACATTTCCCAGGTGCTTCCGGACCTGGGTGTGGAGCGGGTGGTACAGACCACCTTTGAAGGCTGGTGCCGGGAAGGCATGGGCCGCCGGATGCCCAGGCTGCAGCGGGAAAGCCGGCTGGAAAAGAACCTGACCCTTTCGGAGGCGGAACGGGAAAAAGCCGGCCGGATCCTTCGTCTCAAAGGTTCCCTGGCCATGATGCGGAAGCTGGAAACCTATCTGGATCATCTGCAGACCGCCATTCTGCCGGAAAAGGGCTTCAAAATGGCCGGTGTCCCCCTCATGGAGCATGAAGAGCTTGAAACCGTCTTCCTCCGGGATCTGCGCTATTTCCCGCTGGAGCAGCGGATCAGCGAGTTGAAGAAGATCGTCCGCAAAAGAGTCCAGTCCGCCGTTGCCCTGCTGAAAGACCGTTATAATGCCGGTGCGGAACAGATGGTTCAGAAGATCCGGGCCAATATGCGGGATAGCGCTCTGCGTCAGCAGAGAATCAAGGAGCTGTATACGGTCCGGGATCAGCGGTATAAGGAGATCGACGCCCGTGCGGAGGAATATCTCGGAAAATACCGGGACAAATTCCCCCTTCCGGATCTGCCGGGGTTATACAAAGCCTTCCTGCAGGAATGTTATCCCGGTGAAGAACTGCTTCCGGAGGACGGCGCCCTGCGGCAGGAGGATCTGCCGATGCTGGTCATGATCTGCAAAGCCCTTTACGGACTGAAAGCAAAGCAGATGAAGCATATCGTCATCGATGAATGCCAGGACTTCTCCCCCTTCCAGATTGAGCTGCTGAAGCAGTCCAATCCCGCGGCAACCTTCACCCTCGTCGGGGACCTTTACCAGGGTATCCGGGCGGATGAAGGAATCCGCAGCTGGGAGGAATGGAAGGAGCCGGTCTTTGAAAACAAGGCGGATCTGAAACAGCTGACCGTCAGTTACCGGAACACAGTTGAGATTATGAATCTCGCCCGGTCCGTTTCCGCCCGCTATCCGATTCCGGATATTTGTGAAACCAGGCCGGTGCTCCGGCATGGTGAAGAGCCGCGGATCATTCGTGCGGAGAACGACAAAGCCCGCCTGGCAATGATCTGTGATCAGGTCCAGGCCTGGCGGCAGGAAGGATATCACAGCATTGCCCTGATCGAAAAGACTGCCGAACAGGCAAAATCGCTGTACCGCCTGATCGGTCGGGAACTGGATGCGCACCTGCTATCAGAAACAGATGCGGAGTACAAAGCCGGCGTCATGATTCTCCCGGCCAGCATTGTCAAGGGCATGGAATTTGACTGTGTCGGCATCTGTGATGCTTCCGCCGTCAATTATCCCGATGACGAGTTCATCTGCCGCATCCTGTATGTCATGATGACCCGTCCCCTGCATCGCCTTTCCATCTGGCACAAAGGTGCCTTGACTCCTTTGCTTGCATAATATTCGCCGCTGTGCAGCGAATTCATCATTTCTCCGATGGCAATTCCCTTCTCAATTATGTAAAATATAAAACACAGACAGGAGTGTGAGCCGACATGAAAGAGTACACGAAGCAGCACAAGAAAGCCTGGGAATTCAACGCTTATAATTTCTGGACCAGGACGGCAGGTACTCCGACGGAACGTGCCCGGAAAGACATGGAGAATCCCGAAAGGATGCTCAAGCAGTTTGCCGGTTATTTTGACCGCTATAAAGGCGTCCGGATTGCCAACATCTGCGGATCATGCGGAAAGAAAGCCATTCCCTTGGCACTTCTCGGTGCAGACGTGACAGTATTCGATATTTCTGAAGAGAACAAAAGGTATGCCATGGAAACAGCGCAGGCAGCAAGTGTTCCTCTGAATTTTGAGGTTTGCGACATCCTGGAGATCGACCTGAAAAAGTACGGCGAATACTTCGATATCGTCTTCATGGAAGGCGGCATCCTCCACTATTTCCACAACATTGATGAGTTCATGGGCATGATGCATTCCCTGCTCAGGCCCGGCGGAAAAATGATCTGCAGCGATTTCCATCCTTTTACGAAAATCAATGACAGCCTGAACCTTCAGCGCCCCACCATGAGCTATTTTTCAACGGAAGTCTATGAAGGCGAAATGGCCCATGCCCGTTTCTATCCGGAGGAAATCCGCAGTCAGATGCCGAAATGCAGCTACCGGAGATACACCATGAGCGAGATTATCAATTCTATCATCCGCAGCGGGTTCTGCCTGAAACAGCTGGACGAACATCCCTCCTGGGAAAACGCCGGCCTGCCGGGAGAATTCACCGCCATTGCGGTCAAAAGCTGACAGGCGCAGGAGTAATGCATCGTGAAAGAACTGAAACAAAAGCATCTGGACAGGCGTGAATGGTATACCGATACCGACCGGGATTTCGTCTCTGTGTATCATCAGGATGAATGCTTTACCGGTGCGGTCGGTCTGCTGACTTTCACCGGTCTGAAAAAGCCGGAAATAGTCCGCAGCGTCCGTGGGGAGATGTGCATCGCGGATAACGGATACCAGTGGCTGGAGCTTGTACCCGAAAACGGCCGCTGGGCCTTAACCGCCATGTTCCGCGGCGACGCCCTCTTCGAGCAGTATATCGATATCACCCTTGAGAACCGGGTGTCCGGAGACGGAAATGCCGTGTTCACGGATCTGCTCCTGGATGTAGTGATCCTGTCGGATGGAAATCCGGTGATCCTGGACGAGGATGAGCTGGATGCCGCGCTGGCCGGCGGCGTCGTTACACCGGAGCAGTATGCGCTGGCAAAACAGACTGCCGGTGAGATCGCAAGCTTTTATACCGCTCACCGGGAAAGCGTCCGCCGGAAACTGTATGAATACCGCGCCATGCTCCAGAAATGACAGAACATAAAGGAGGCACTCCGCCCATGGAATACAGGAAAGTGTTTGATGAAATCCCTGAACAGTTTGACAAATACCGTCCCCGATACAGTGCCGAACTCTTTACCAGCCTGATTCAATACGCGGGAATCGGTCCTGGGGTACCGGTGCTTGAGATCGGTCCGGGAACAGGTCAGGCGACCGATCCGATTCTGGAAACCGGCTGTGATTATCACGCGATTGAATTGGGTGAGCATCTTTACGCGAAGATGAAGGAAAAATACGGAAGCCAACCCAACTTCCATATCGTGAACGATGATTTCATCACCCATGATTACGGAACACAGAAGTTCGACATGATCTATTCCGCCGCCACAATCCAGTGGATCCCGGAAGCCATCGCCTTCTCAAAAACCTTTGACCTTCTGAAGCCGGGCGGAACGCTCGCCATGATGCTCACAAGCGATGACTACAGGACACCTAACGAAGCGCTGTATAACCGGATTCAGGATGTTTATGCCAGGTATTTCAAACCGGAAGCGAAATATACGGAGATGCATGATCCATTCTCCTACACCAACGCTGTCAATTACGGCTATGTGGATTTTGAGCGGCGGGAATTTCATGGGCAGCGCGTCTTTACCGCGGATGAATATATTTCATACTGCGGAACCCACTGCACTTCCCTCGTGATTCCGGAACCTTATAAAACAAAATTCTTCAGCGGCCTGAGGGAAGCGGTGCTGGAAGCCGGAAACAGGATCGTGTTCAATGATACGTATGTCCTTTATCTCACCAGGAAGCCAAAGGCTGACTGAATTGATTAAATAATGCTGCTGCGGGGAGGCGGAAACAGATGCAGATAAACAATGGAAAAGGCTGGACCTTCAACGCTGTACCGGAGGTCTATGAAAAGCTCCGTCCCGGTTATCCGGAGGAATTGTATCAGGCGGTATTCGCGTATGTTCAGCTTGGTCCCGCCTGCGCAGCCCTGGAAATCGGCATCGGTACGGGACAGGCGGCACCGCCCGTCCTGAAAACCGGCTGCGCACTGACTGCAGTGGAATACGGTGACCAGCTGGCACAGGTATGCAGGGAAAAGTTCCGTGATTATCCCCGTTTCTCAGTGATTACCGGCAAATTTGAGGACGCCTGCCTTCCGGAGAACGCGTTTGACCTGGTTTACTCTGCAACCGCCTTTCACTGGATTCCGGAGGAAACCGGATATCCGAAGGTTTTCCGGGTCCTGAAACCGGGCGGTGCCTTTGCAAGGTTTGCCAATCATCCGTACCAGGCAAAGGATAATCCGGAGTTATCCGAAGCCATACAGCATGCCTATGCTCAATACTATTATCCTTATTACAAAAAGCAGCCGGCAAAACCTGCCGAGTTTACGGAAGACCGTGCTGCGGCGATAGCGAAAATCGCGGATAAATACGGGTTTACCGATACGCGGTATGCCCTGTTTCACAGGCAGCGGATCCTGACAGCCGCTGAATACAGATCGCTGATCGGAACTTACTCGGACCATATCGCCATCGGGGAAAGCGTCCGGGAGTCTTTCCATGACGCGATAGAAGAGGCAATCAACCGGCATGGCGGTTCCATCACAATTGATGATACCATTGATCTGCAGCTGGCCAGGAAACCATAACCGCCGCAGTCGGATCAGGGAGGCCATATGGGCAATTCATTATTCATTGGCTTTAAAGGGAAGAACAACGCGTCTGCAGTCCTGGCGGAAGCGCTCTCACCCTGCTGCTGTCTCCTGACAAATTCCTTTTCCGGGCTGGAGAAAGATATTGAAGGAATAAAAGAAGGCTGCGATGCCGTTTATCTTTTCGGTATCGATAAAAACCTGAAGGATTCCCTTCGCGTCGAAACAGCCGCTGAAAAGGAAGGTACCCGGTTTGAAACCTGTCTCGATACAGATGCTCTTCGGAAACACCTGGAAGCAGCCGGCATTAGAACAGGCTTTTCAGGAGCCCCGACGCATTACCTGTGCAATGAAGCTTACTGGCGTCTGCTGCGCAGGTTCAGCGGCCGCGCCGTATTGATCCACATTCCTGCTCTCCGGCATTTTGATGAAGCCTGGATTCCGCTGATCCGGCAGGCTGTATGCCGATAAATCCTCCGGCTCACGCTAAAGGAGCAATCCGGTGTATAATAAACTGTCCTCTGGAATAAAACGGTATCTGTTTCTCCCGGAGACCTGGCCAGAATTTGAAAAAAGGAGCTTTGCGCCATGCCGTGGTTTGACCCGAAAGATCAGTCCAGACCCATCATTGAGCCCCGGAAACAGATTGAAAGCAAATATCCTGGAACAAAGGTCCCTGTACTGCCTGAGAAGGCCGTCGTTTTCTGTCTGGGAAAAGGCATTCCCGTTCTGAAGGAGACTTATCCCTGTTATCAGATCATGGAACATCTTCCCGGCTTTATCACGCGCGCCGAAGTTCTGGGCATTGAGAATGTTCCCGGCATTTGCTTCCTGCATGGAGGCCGCGGCGCCCCGCAGGTTGCCTGTACTGTTGAAACGCTTCGTGTCCTTGGCGTAAAGGAAATTCTCATGGTCGGCCTTTGCGGCGGATTCGGGGAAAACCAGTCCGTCGGCGATATCCTTCTTCCCGAAAAAATCTGGTGCGAGGAAGGAACCTCCCTGCATTACGTGGAGCTGCCCGGTTTTGCCCGGGTAACGCCCTCCTCTCCGATTGAAGGAATCGCGTCCTTTTTCCGGGAAAAAGGCTATCAGGTCGGCCATAACGCCACCGTCACCACCGACGCCGTTTATCGCCAGACCTTCGGCAAGGAACGGTTCTGGCGGCAGCTGGGCTGCGTGGGCGTGGATATGGAAGCCTCCGCGCTGGTAAACCTGTGCAACATCTATAAAATACGGAATACGGTAGTTCTGATGGTCTCTGACCGTCATCCGCTCAACGAAAATGACCCTGTCTGGGAATGGGGTTCTGTAAACTTCGGGGATATGGCTGTCCGGTTTATACAGGATTGCGTTGAATATGCCCTGAAGGCGGTGAAGAAATGAACATTCGTCCCATTACGGAAAACGATGTGGAGCGGTTCTTCCATATGCTGTGCCAGCTGGATGAAGAAACTGACTTCATGATGTATGAGCCCGGAGAGCGTCTGCAGAGGACGATAAGTCTGGAACCCCTGAAAGGGCGTATCGAATCTGCCGTATCCGGCACAGATCTGCTGCTCGTCGCAGAAGATGAGCATGGAACCCTCGCCGGTTTTATCTGGGCGGAGCGTGGAACTCTGAACCGTATCGCTCATACTGCTTATATTGTCATTGGTGTGCGCCTGACCTACCGGCACCAGGGCATCGGAACCGCCTTTTTCCGTCTGGTGGATGACTGGGCCCGGAAAAATGATATCGTCCGCCTGGAACTGACCGTTGAATGCAATAACATCCATGCGAAAACTCTGTATGAAAAACAGGGGTTCAGCGTGGAAGGCGTCCGGCCCAAGTCCATGCTGGTGAACGGCAGTTATGTCGATGAATACTATATGGGAAAGATCCTCGGCTGATCTGCATAAATCAGGTAGGATACATCTCAATAAAAATCAACTGGTACCCTGGATATCATTCTCACTCAGTCAGATTTTGATTAATGGCTGAAGATTCACAACCGCCTTCTGGAAAGGAGTCTTTTCTGATGAACCGGGAAATCAATAAGGATCGTATCGAAACGCTGTATGAATCACGTTTCCTGAACATGTTCGATCTGCAGTATACGGAGGGCAGGCATTATTACGAAGCCACGCGCCGCAGCAAAGACAGCCTCGTCCTGAAAAAAAATGACGCTGAATTCCGGAGTATGCTGCCGGATGCCGTCACCATTGCTGTCATCCTGCACCTGCCCGGCAATGAAACCCGGCTCCTGATGTCTTATGAATACCGCTATCCCGTCGGCCAGTTCCTGCTCAGTCCGGTAGCAGGCCTGCTGGATCCGGAGGATCAGTCAGGCCCCGATCCCCTGGTAAGCGCTGCAATCCGGGAAATCCGGGAGGAAACAGGCCTCACGGTAAAGGAAACCGATAAAGTCTACGTCCTGAATCCCTGCGCTTTTTCTTCCCCGGGAATGACGGATGAAAGCAACGCATTCCTCTGTGCAGAGCTCACCCTGAACAGCCTGGACGCCCTGAATCAGGACGGAGCGGAAGGCTCCGAACTTTTCAACGGGTTCGAACTGCTCGACCGGCAGCGCGCGCAGGAAATCTTCCGGACCGGCCGGGACGAACAGGGTAATTTCTATTCCCTTGCTGCCTGGATGGTTCTCAGCATTTTCCTTTCGCTGTTCTGATTCATTTTGAGGCGTGGAGCAATTATGAAAGTCATTATTCTGAACGGGCCGATGGGCGTTGGAAAAACCACTGTCGGCAAGTTGATTGCAGAAAAGTGCCCCGGGACTGCCTTTATTGACGGGGACTGGTGTATGGATCTCCATCCCTTTGTCGGCAGCCGGGAAACAAAAGCCATGGCAGTCGATAACATCCTGCACATGATTGGCAACTACATGAAATGCTCTGCCTGTAAAATGATCGTGCTGGTCTGGCTCATGGATGATCCCTGGGTTCTCCAAAGCCTTACGGAGGGGCTCATCGCCCTGCATGCAGAAATAAGGAATGTGACGCTGGTTTGTGACCGGGAAAACCTGCTCTGCCGTTGGGAAAATGATCATACCTGTGAATGGCGGACGAATGAATGGCTGAAGGTCAGCCTTTCTTCCCTGCCCGCTTTTGCCGCCATGGAAAACACGCTCGATACCGCCGGGTTATCGCCTGAACGTATCGCGGATTTGATTCTGAAACGCTAATCTGAAGAAATGGAAACAAAAAAGAATGGTTGAAGTCAGATTCTATGACAAAGAAAAAGTGGATGACGCGCTGCTGAAGTTCGCCGTCATCATCGCGCGGAGCAACGGGAAATGGGTCTTCTGCAAGCACAAGGACCGCAGCACTTACGAAATCCCGGGAGGGCACAGGGAACCTGGCGAAGCAATTATTGAAACAGCCCGCCGCGAGCTGTATGAGGAAACCGGTGCACTGGAATTCAGCCTCTCACCAGCCTTCGTCTACTCTGTTACCGCGCCGGAATACTTTGATGGCCGGAAAACCTTCGGTTTGATCTGCTGTGCCGATATTCAGCGTTTTGAAGAAGAACTGCACAGCGAAATCGAGAAGATTGTCCTGGCGGATGAACCGGTTGAAAACTGGACCTATCCCCTGATCCAGCCGAAACTCATGGCAGAAGCACAGCGTCGGGGTATCCTGTAATCATCTGTATCATAGAAGGAGACTGCATGAATATCATGTTGAAAGCGGAATACGGCACCCCTGCGGATATTGATCTGTGGATGGATCTTGTCCGCCTCGTACGGAGCAATTTTCCCGGACTGGAGACTGAAGAAGCACTGGAGGAACACCGTCAGACTGTCCTGAAGTTTATGGGCAAAGAACAGGCTCTGTGTGTTAAAGTCAAAGATCAGATTGCCGGTGTACTGCTGTTTTCCAGGAACCGCAATATGATTTGCTGCCTGGCGGTCTCGCCTGAATTCCGCAGGAACGGAATTGCCTCCGGACTGCTGGAAAAAGCCCTGGGAGAAATGGACAGGAGTCGGGATATTACGGTATCCACCTTCCGGGAAGACGATGAAAAAGGAATTGCTCCCCATGCCTTATACAGGAAGTATGGTTTCTGTGAAGCTGAACTGACCGTGGAATTCGGTTATCCCAATCAGGTATTTGTGCTGCATGGGAAAAGCAGCAAACAATAAACAAAGACTGTTTTTAGGAGATTTTATGAAAACCTTGGAGATTTTCGGAAATAACTATTTCGGTCATTGGGAGAATTCCCGTATAGCCTGCAGGGGAATCATAATAAAGGATGGTTGTGTTCTTCTTTCCTATGAAACCCGGACCGGTCAGTATATGATTCCCGGCGGCGGGCTTGAAGAGGGCGAAGATGAACGTGAATGCTGTACCAGGGAGTTGGCTGAGGAAACCGGTTTTCTGGTTTCCCCTTCAGAATGCGTGCTGGAAATGGATGAATTCTACGAGGACTGGAAATACATCAGCCGTTATTTCTTTGGGACGGTCACTGGACAAACGGAAATAAAGCTGACCGCCCGGGAACAGGGCGTCGGCATGGAACCCCGATGGCTTCCCCTGGATGAGATCATCGGGATTTTCGGAACGCATGCCGACTACACGGATACCGATGAAATGCGTCGGGGCATCTATCTGCGTGAATATACCGCCCTGAAGGCGCTGGAGGACCGGATTCGTCATCCGGAAAACTGCTTCATGTGAAAATTTACATGATTTTTACTTCCCTGTAATGACAATGAAACACCCCTTCTGCTATATTGTATACAGAAAGGGGTGTTTTGTTTATGTCCTATGATCATAACAGAAATCCTGTGAAAAAAGACGATTTGAACAGCTGGACGCTTTTCGAAATTCTTCTCATCCTTCTGGCTCTGCTTTGCGCTTTATTTTCTCCTGTCGCAAGCGGCGTCTGTCTCATTGTCGGTATCATCAGGCTCTTCATCCGTTACAGGAAACTCAAAGCGGAGGAGGCCGCCGGCAGTTCCGGGGAAGATGAAAAAAAGTGTGAGCTTTGCGATATGCCGACGGACACCCTGATTCCTGTGGTGACAACCGAACATGGCAAAACCAGAACCCTCCATGTCTGTGAAGACTGCTACCATGCCAATGTTTTCAGGACTCCGAAGGAGGAAAACGAAACCCCCATGCCTGAAAACAGGAAATACCTGCTCTACGAAACCCCTGCCGGACGGGATGCCCGTATCGGGCTGCTGTCCGCCAGACGCGCCTCCGGAAAGCCCCTGCAGGAGGATCTCTTCCTGGAAGATATTGAAGATGCGAAAACCGTCCGGAAAATCTTCGGCATCTGGACTTCCTATGAAGAATTCAGGGATGAATACCCGGAAATCGATACCGTTCTCTCTCAGCTAAAAAAGAAAGAAGCCGGCGGCAGGATTGCCCCTGCGGATGTCCCCCAGCTTAAGGAGGAACTGCAGGCATTGTTCCGCGGAGAGGATCTCTTCACCGTACAGGAAGAATCTGTTACACGTCCCCTGCAGCCTGTTCAGGATGAACCTCAGGTGCAGCCGGAACAAACAGCACAGCCGGATCTTCCGGAACAGAAGAAGCTTCCGGATCATCTCCTGTACTGCCGGAAATGTAAGCGCCTGTATTCCGGTGATATTTGTACCGAATGCGGTAAAAACAACGGCCGTGCGCCTGAACCGGATGACCTTTGCTTCCTGATTGATCTTTACGAACTGCAGTCAAATATCCTGGATGATGCCCTCCGTCAGAAGTGCATCCCGTTCCTGAAGGATCAGATTTCCGGCGTCGGTGACGTCTTCAGGGAACAGCCTCCGATGCGCGGTATTTTCCGTTTCTATACTCTTTTCAGTCATTTCGCGGAAGCCTTGTCCGTACTGGATTGTCTGCCCATCAGCAGCGAACCGGACGAAGAAGAATAATAAGCCCCTGAAAGAAAGGATGACGCATATGATCAGCATTCCGGATGCAAAAAAAATACGGGTGATTATCGATACGGACGCCGCCTGTGAAGCAGATGATCCCTTTGCAATTGTCCAGGCGCTCCTCAGTCCGAAACTCATTGTGAAGGGCATCCTGGCTGAGCACTTCAATGAGCCCGGTTCTGTGCGGAAGAGCTATGACGAAATCCTCACCATTCTCGATGCAATGGATCTGAAGGTCCCTGTTCTAATGGGGGAAGAAAGCCCTGTGGACGTCGAAGGCTGGCCGGATCCGGTTTCTGAAGCGGTGGACTTTATCATCACAGAAGCCATGAAGGAGGATCCGAAACCTCTTTATATCCTCTGTCAGGGAGCCGTCACCAACCTTGCTGTCGCCCTGAAGCGGAAGCCGGCGATCCGGAATCGGATCAGAGTCATCTGGATCGGTACTCATGGTTTATCGGATAAGCCCGCGCCTTTCCGGGAATTCAACGCGGGCAATGATATCACCGCGGCCAATTATGTGCTGGAAAGCGGTGCTGATATCTGGCTGGTACCTTCCGATGTCTATACCACCGTCACCGTCGGACTGGCTGAACTGAAGCTGAAGGTTCTCCCCTGCGGCCGGATCGGCCGACATCTGTATGAGAACATGATCAATTACAATCTTTCTCCCCTTGCCGGCTGGACCCAGGGTGAATCCTGGTCTCTCGGGGATTCGCCAGCCATTGCCATTGCGCTCAATCCCGAATGCGGAAAATATGTCTATGCGCCGGCTCCTCATGTCAGCGAAGACACTTCTTCCGTCTCCCGTTCAGGCAATCCGGTCGTCCGGATCTACAAAAGCACGGACTCCCGGTACATTCTGGAGGACTTGTTTGCGAAGCTGCAGCTGTTTGCCACAGAAAAATCAGAATGATGCATTGTTTGTAAATCAAAGGGGCATTCCGTAAAGGAATGCCCCTTCTTTATCAGTTATGGACAATCTTTGCGCCGAATGGCGTCAGTGCCAGCTTGGCAATCTTGAAGAACTGTTTTCCGAACGGAATCCCGATTACCGTACAGCACCAGAGGAATCCAACGATCAGATTATAGATCGCCATCCACAGTCCACAGCAGATCAGCCAGATCACATTGGCCAGCGTGGAAACGGCTCCTCCGCCGTAGAGGATTTCCCTTCCGAAGGGGTGGAAAGACAGGCTGGCAAATTTGAAACACTGCCGTCCAAGCGGAATGCCGACTACCGTCACACAGCAGAGCAAGCCGGCAATCAGCCAGAGCAGCCCGCTGATAAATCCCCCGAAAATAAACCATAACAGATTTCCTATTGTCTTCATGTGGTTTCCCTTCCTGCTTTACTCCAGTATTGTTTTCCGGAATGCCTCCAGGGTCTCTTCCGGAATTCCCAGTCTTCCGGAAATGTAGTCATTACTCATTTCTTCCCAGGCTGCCCTCAGATATTTTTCATCCGCAATATAGGCCTGATAGGCGCCGTCTGCCATCTCCTGTCCGTGGGTAGCCTGAAGCTTTTCCCGGATAGCCTCTGCCTTCGGCAGATTGACCAGGTTAGTTTTCAGATAATCTTCCATGATCGTGTCCCGGTCTACCCCCAGCGCTTCCAGCACCAGTGCTGCGGTCATTCCGCACCGGTCCTTCCCCTCCGAACAGTGCCACAGAACTGCGCCCTTGCTGTAATCATGTTCCAGAACAGCCGTCAGCACCCGGCGGAATGAATCAGCGTACTGCTTCATCATGATCCCGTACAGTACCGCCATGTCCGGAATGAGGGACTGCTCCTCTTTCTTTTCGTGACTGACACCGTCGATGCTTTCATTCACCTTTTCAAAAATCGGAATCGGCAGGTATTCCCTGCCGCAGGCCTGATCCGGCATTTCGTCCCTCTCCGCGATTGTCCGCAGGTCGATTATCGTAGCCACTCCGTCCAGATCCTGCTCCTCAGCCTGTGCCAGCAGGGCGGAACGGACCAGCATTCCTGTCCTGATTGTTTTTCCGTCTCTTGTTTTCAAACCGCCAAGGTCACGTTTGTTCTGTATCATATCACTTTTCTTCCTTCATCTGATCCAGGTATTTCAGAATATCTGCCTGATGCTCCGCGTGTTCAAACTCTTCCAGTATTGGACAGGGAATATGCGGTTCAAACGCTCTTTCATGAAACCATGTGCACTGCATCGGATGCATGCCCGCGTCTCGGGCGGCGTAAAGCTCCCCGGATCCGCCGTCGCCCACATACAGGCATTCCTCCGCCTTCACGTTCAGCTGCTCCGTCATTTTCCGGAACAGGGCCGGATCAGGCTTGCAGATACCCTGCTCATAGGAGATCAGTGCGATGTCAAAGTACGGAAACAGCCGGCTTTCCCGGATGATGTCCCGCTCATCTGAAAAAGTGTTGGTAATCAGTCCGATCTTCAATCCACGTTCCTTCAGTCCCTGCAGCAGCAGGAATGTATCATCGGGAATGGCCGAAAAAGAATCCCCCAGTGCCTCACGTCTTTTAGCGGCACCCAGTTTCACCTTCTCTGCGGTATAAAGTCCCAGCTTTTTCAGGACAAGTTCAAGACCTTCCTCAATGGTATACTTTCCGATGCTCCTTTCTTTCTCAATGGCATGCCATTCTTTCCTGAACGTAAAAAGATCTGCGCCGACATCTGCAGCCAGATCTTCTCCAAAGTATGTTCTGCCCTCAAACAGGGTCACCAGCGTCTCAAACATGTCGAAAACCACGGCTTTGATCAACCTCACCACCTCCATGTTCAGCATTGTAACACAGAAGCCCGCATGAGGACAGTCCTTTGCCTCCTGTTTTTCTTTTCGTCCCGCCGGACAAATCTCGCAGCCAATGAAAAAACTCCTGCCTTCCGCACAGGAGTTTTTACCGTCTTTTATTGTCAGGATAATGCTTCTGCATTCTCAACCAGCTTGACCAGTTCCGGAATTGTCTTCTCAAAATCCACTCCATACCAGGGATTTCCAGGATTCTTCAGCGTCTCAGCAATCGTCATCGCCGTATAGTCAGCCGCAATCTTCAGCGCCGCTTCCCTGCTCAGGCCCAGCACAAACGCTCCGGCCAGGACGCTTGAGAAGATATCCCCGGTTCCGTGATAGGCTGCCGGAACCCGATCGTTCTGGTAATGGAAGAATTCCTTCTTTTCCGCGTCATATCCCATGGCGCCGGTTTTTCCTTCGCTGAGGGATACCCCGGTCAGAACCGGTGTTTGGGTTCCGATCTCCGCCAGGGCAAGCAGCAGTTCCCGGATATACTCTTCAGAATAAGTTTCCCTGTAAGGCAGTCCTGTCAGGAAAGCCGCTTCTGTGATGTTCGGGTCCGCAATGTCGGCAACTGCGCACAGTTTCGCATTCTGCTTTGCGTAATGCTCATCGAAAGCCGCATACAGCCTGCCGTTATCCCCCATTGCCGGATCAACAATCACCAGGGTATTCTCGTTCCGGAAAGCCTCTATGATCCGGATCACCGTGTCTATTTCCTCCTCGGTTCCCAGGTATCCGGTGTAGATCGCGTCAAAAGTGATTCCTTCCTGTTTCCAGTGATTGGTGATGGGAGTCAGCTGGTCGGAAAGGTCCTTGCATGTAAAGTTCTTAAACAGCGTGTGCGTGCTGAGCACCGCAGTCGGAAGAATCACGGTTTCAATCCCCATGGCGGACAGAATCGGCAGGGCGACCGTCAGGGAGCACTTTCCGAAGCAGGAGATATCCTGGATTGTCAGTATTCTTTTCATGGCTTATCCCTCCGGGTTTACATGATCTGTACAGGCAGGAAGTATACAATCATTCTGGCCATAGTAAAATAGCCAGTATTTATGAAATATATAAGGCCAGTTTGCTGAAGATTTCTCTTCCCGTTTTCGTTTTTCCCTTCAGACTGCAAGATAATCAGGCTTATTTTTCATATCCTGTTCTGTATTGCTCATTTCAGCAATGCTATAATCTGATCACGATAAGCCGGGTGATTGCAATGGTGTTTGGAAGGAGGATCAGATCATGCTCGGCTGCGGGAAAAACAAAATCTCCGAATTCATCCGTCAGAGAAAGGAAGAAACTGGATCATCCTTTCTCTCCCTCTTATGGAAAGAGCTTGCCGGATATGTCAGCCTGGCTTCCTTCTGTACGATGAACGTAGGACTGATTATCTACTTTCTCTTCAATACGGAAGGGCTCTTTGGCAATTTCTTCAAAACCGTTCCTTTCATCGACGGTCTGGCCGCAGGTGCCGTCATTGGGATTGTTCTGCAAAGAATGACCCGGACGAAAGAGGAAGATAAAAAGGAAGAGGATGAGGAGCTTGCGAAGCAGAAAGAAGCAGAAGCCCTGGGATATATTGATTACCGTTCCTTCCGCGCCTGAATATTTCTTTTCGTTCCAGCTGTTCCAGACAGATCAAAAAGCGGGTGCGTCATCTGACGCACCCGCTCTTTTTCATATGTTCCGTCTGCGGTGAATCTTTCACAGATCCAGTCCTTCAAAACCCTGCCAGACGTTTTTGCCGCTGTAGGTAATAGCTTCAGCTTCGCCGCGAAGCACCTTCAGCACCGGGAAAGCCATGGCTTCCTGCTCCATCTCTCCCGGATATACATAGATCGGGGCAATCCAGCCGCAGCGTTCTTTAATGCCTTCGGTGATGTCGTCAAACCGCATCAGTCCGCCGGTCAGCAGGATCGCGTCCACCTTGCCGCAAAGCACGGTGCTCATTTCACCAATGCTCTTGCAGATCTGGTAAATCATGGTATTCCAGACAAGCGTGGCTTTTTTGTCTCCCTGTTCCACCAGCGCGTGCACGGTATCCGAGTTGGAGGTACCGAAAAGGCTGACGAATCCACCGGACCGGGAGCACATCCTCCGTACGTCATCCAGGGGATGAGTCTCAAGATAATCCAGCAGTTCCAGCACCGGCACACTGCCGATCCGGGTGGGGGCAAACGGGCCGTCGCCGTCAGCGCCCATAGTACCGTCGATCATTTTACCGTGATAATGCGTGCTGACTGTAACGCCGCCGTCAATATGTCCCACAATGAAATTACAGTCCTCATATCGTTTGCCCATGGATTCCGCATGTGCAATCGCAACTGCCTTGGGGTTCAGCACATGGGAATGGGGCGTGCGGTAGAGCCCGCGGATACCCGTCAGGCGGGCATAGTCGCAGTATTCATCCACGTTGGTGGGGTTCAGCGTATAGGCAGGCTTATGATAGTTCTGCGCAAACCGCCAGGCCAGCATCACGCCCAGCTTCGCGGCATGTTCGCTTCCGCCGACTGCGGCCTCGGTATCGTCATACAGCTTCTGGTCGATGATCGTCACACCGCTGGGCTGCGTGCATGCGCTGCCGCCGCGGCCGACAAACACGTCGATATCGGACGGGTCCACCCCTTCCTCCTTCAGCATATCCAGGATCACCTGGTACCGGAACGGCACCTGGCCGTTCACATGGGGAAACTGCAGCAGAACCGGCGCGTCATGGAACTGACTCTTCTGGAACAGTTCCTTTTTGTTCTCAAAGAGGCTGATCTTGGTGGATGTGGAACCCGGGTTGATAATCAGTAAACGATAGATCTTTTCCATACTTGTCTGCAGTATCAGTTCATTCCTTCAGGAAATCTTCTGCTCCTTATCCTTTCTCCGCCCTGCCGCCGGTCAGTCGGCGGCCACAGGCAACACTCTTTTATTCTTCATTTTTCCCGGTTTCCCTGCCGGTATTTTGTCTTTCTCCGGTATCTCTTCAGAAAACACCCGCCGGTTCGCCTGATGCGTCGCGGATTCTCTTCATCCCTGTACATACCGGATAAATTTCTGCGCCTCTTCAAAGGTTTTCAGCCGGGCTGTATACATATACCGCCCCATCTGCGGCCAGTTCATCGGCGGCATTTCTTCCTGCATCATCATCCTGTCGCCGTATCGGGCCATGATCTCTTCATGCGTCCGGGTATAGGTGTGTCCGTCCTTCCGGCTGGCATAAACGCAGTAGAAATGTTCCGCGGATTCCGGTAATTTCCTGCAGTCAAAAACCACCATGTCCGCGTAGATCTGATACACATCCGTGGAATGGGCAAAGTCCATCATATCCGGGGTATAACCTCCGGCCGGACGCATATTAACCTCCAGCGCCGCAAAATTCCCGATTTTTCCAAGGCCTTTGCGTGCTTTCGTCAGCCGGAAAAATTCCAGGTGTACAAAACGGCGTTCAACGCCGAAAGCCTTCACCGTCTTCCGGCCCAGTTCCCGCAGTTGTTCCGGAACATCCGGGCAGGTGTAGTACATCAGATCCAGGTCCTTGTTTACGATATCCATAACCGGCGGCCAGACCGTCATGCTTTCAAAAAGCGGCTCGCATTTTGAGTCCAGAATTGCGTCATAGGAGCAGATTTCTCCCTGGATGAATTCCTCCATCACATAGGGAGCCACGGGCAGATTGTCGTAAAATTTTTCCAGATCCGCGTCGTTTTCCAGCTTCCAGGTATGGGTTGCGCCGACGCCTACGTCCGGTTTTACGATCACTGGATATCCGACCTCCTTCAGGAAAGCCCTTCCGCCCTCCCTGTCGGTCACCACATGCTGCCGGGCGGTTGGAATGCCCGCTTCCAGGTACAGTTTCTTCATCAGGCTCTTTTCCTTGATGAAACTGATCCTGTCCGACTGGATCCCGGTGGTCACGTTAAAGTCCGTCCGCAGCCTGGCGTCCTGCTCCAGCCAGTACTCGTTCATGGACTCAATCCAGTCGATCTTTCCGTATTTGAAGGCAAAGAAGGCCGTCGCCCGGTACACCTGGTCATAATCCTCCAGGCTGTTCACCCTGTAGTATTCCGTCAGTGCCGCCTTCAGCGGCTCCTCCAGGCTTTCATACGGCGCGTCGCCGATTCCCAGCACGTTGATCCCGTTCCTGTGCAGCCTGTCGCAGAACTGCCAGTAGGTATGCGGAAAATGCGGAGAAATAAAAATATAGTTCATAAGCCCAGATCCTTTACTCATTAATCATAAACGGCAGGAAATACCGCATCTGTTTAAACCACCAGGGCCAGTCGTGATTGACGTCATATCCCCAGAAATCGCACCATGCGTTGATTCCCTTCCAGCGGAAAATCTGCTCCAGGTTCCGCAGTGTACGGACTCCGTCTTCTTCCCACGCTCCCTGTCCGCAGCACAGGATGATCTTCTTTTCGTTATACATCCTGATCCATGGATGATCCTCGGGCATGTTGGCAAGGAAGCGTTCCGGGGAGTTATCATACAGAGTCGGATTCATCCATCCGTCAAAGAAATAATCCGCGTCATACACACCGGACAGGGCAATGACGCCCCGGAAAAGATCCGGGCGGCGGAAAAAGGTGATCACCGCGTGATCCGCTCCCATGGAGAAGCCGGTCACCGCCGGGGTCTGCGGATTACGGGAGCGGATCAGGGGAAGCACTTCATCCACACAGTAATGGAAATACTGTTCCTGCCGTCCTGCCCGGAATCCGTTGTCCCATCCTTTGGCGGACCAGCTTTCCCGGTCCACCGTATCCACCACAAACAGCTGGATTCGGTTTGCTTCGATAAAATCCGCCAGATGGTGAATCATGCCGAAGTCCTCATAGTTATGGCACTCGGAGTCCTGGGTCGGAAAAGACAGGAACGGGATTCCCCCCTGTCCGTAAACCATAATGTGCATATCCCTGCCCAGGCATTGACTGTAATGCGTGATTTCTTCTCTGTTCATTTTACGCCTTTCATGCTGCCGTTCCGGTTCCTTCCGGAACACAGCAGCCTTTGTTTTCCTGTTTATTCCGCGTGCAGGGAATTCAGGAAATCCCTGGCGCGCTGGCTTTCCGGATTGCTGAAGAAAAGCTCCGGCGTGTTTTCTTCCACAATCTGTCCTCCGTCCATAAAGATCACCCGGTCTGCGACCCGCCTGGCAAAACTCATTTCATGGGTCACGATCAGCATGGTCATGCCTTCCTGGGCCAGTTCGGCAATCACGTTCAGCACCTCCTGGATCATCTCCGGATCCAAGGCGCTGGTAGGCTCGTCAAAAAGCATCACCTTGGGATGCATGGCCAGGGATCTTGCAATCGCGGCCCGCTGCTGCTGTCCGCCGGAAAGCTGGGCCGGAACCTTATCTGCCTGGTCCCGGACGCCGACCCTTTCCAGCAGCCGGAGCGCTTCCTCCCGCACCTCTTTCCGTGATTTCTTCAGCACGTCCACCGGCGCCAGCGTGATATTATCCAGCACGGTCCTGTGGGCAAACAGATTGAAAGATTGGAACACCATGCCGATCTGCGCCCTCAGCTCCGCAAGCTTCTTTCCTTCCTGCGGGATCGGTTCCCCTTCCAGGAGGATTTCCCCGGAATCAATCGGCTCCAGCCGTTTAATGGATCGGCAGAGTGTGGATTTTCCCGATCCGGACGGGCCGATGATAACGACCACTTCTCCTTTACGGACAGACAGGTTAATATCCCGAAGCACATGCTGGTCTCCGTAATGCTTTTCCACATGGCGCAGTTCGATCATCGGTACGTTTTTCTGGTTATCCATGAACGGCAGCTCCTTTGTTTATCTCCGTCACAGTCCGGACGCTCCGGCGCTGTGAGCCGGCGATCCTTTCCGAAAGGGTATTCAGCAGGTAATTGATCAGGATATAAATGACCGCCACCACCAGGTAAATCGACAGCATGGCGTCATAATTCGAAATCAGTACCTTGGCATTCTGCATCAGGTCCGCGCAGGATACCACATAGGCAAAGGTCGTATCCTTCAGTACGATGACCAGCTCTGCGATCAGCGAAGGAATCACAAACCGGAACGCCTGGGGAAAAACAACCCGGTAGAAGGTTCTTCTTTCACTCATTCCAAGGGAAAGAGCCGCCTCCCGCTGTCCCCTCGGAACCGCGTTCACACCGGACCGGAGGGCTTCCGCCACCACGCCGCATGCTGAAATGGCACAGGGCAGTGTGATTTTCCAGAATGCGGAGGGTTTCCATCCCGTCTTCGGCACCACCAGGAAAAAGAAATAGATAAACAGCAGCGTCGGAACGCCCCGGGTGAACTCAATCAGGAAGGAACTGATTCCCCGGATAATCTTTCCCTGAAGTTTTCCCCGCATCAGCAGGAATCCCAGTGTAAAGGAAATCGCTGATCCGGTCAGTGCCGCCTCCAGCGTGGTCAGCAGGCCCTCTCCCAGGAAGCGCCAGGTAGTCCACTTGGTGAAGAATGACCAGTATTTTGCGTTAAACTGGCCCGTTTCCGAAAACTGCCGGATGATCAGTCCCAGCAGTGCCAGCAGTCCCAGGATCGCAATGCCCGTAAAAATCCGGATTCTCTTTCTCGTATGCGGACCGGGCTCCTCATACAGATAATCCCGTATATTGCCGGTTCTCATCGTAGAATCCTCACTTTCCGGTCCACCAGGCTGCCGATTTTGCCGATCACAAGCGCGGTCAGGCAGTAAAGCGCGGCGGAAATGACAAAAGCCATCACGCCGCCGGTATCATGGGTATTGATGTATGAGACGATTCCTGTCAGATCCCGGGGCCGCATCGGCACCTGGGAAGCCAGGGAGGTCGTCAGCATGGTTGCCACCAGCAGATTTGTCATCGGCAGTACGGAAGACCGCAGGGCCTGAGGAATGATGATTCTTCGGATCATCTGCAGGAAGGTTAGTCCAAGTGCTCGGGCTGCTTCAATCTGCCCGGGAGAAATGGTGTTCATCCCGCTCATCAGATGTTCGGAACAGAATGCAGAAGGAATCAGCACCGTGGCTGTCGTCACACATACGTCATAGGGCAGTACAATCTGTAGATAAGGAAGCGCGTAAACCAGCAGAATCAGCAGCGCTGCCCCAGGAATGTTCCGGAAAATCTGGACATAGATATCCCCGAAGATCCTCAGCGGCCGGATCGGTGAAACCCGGGCCACTGTAATCAGGATCCCGATAAGAAACGCCCCGGCGAAAGAAACAGCAGTCAGGCGCCACGTGGTCAGCAGCGCCTGAAAATACTGGCTTCCGTATTTGGAAAGCAGATCTGTCAAACCCATGAGAAACCTCCAAACGGGTCTCGGGCAGCTGCCCGGGACCCGTTAATGTTTATTGCATTGTCTTATTCGGCAATGGCGGGCGCTTCAGGCGCCGTTTCCAGACCGGTCCGGTCTCCGAGGCTGATCTGCCACAGCTTCGCCCATGTGCCGTCTTCCTCAATCTTCTTCAGGAACCCGTTTACAAAGGCAACACCGTCGGAATCCTTGGGCAGGCCGATGCCGTAGTTGTCTTCCGGTCCGAACACATCACCGGCAATGCCGTATACGCCGGGGTTCTTTACCAGGGAGTTCAGGATCAGGGTATAGTCCGTCACATAGGCGTCAGCGCGTCCCTGCTCAACAGCGGTCCGGGCCTGGATATCGTCTTCAAACTCCTGGGCTTCCGCTTCCGGAGCGTATTCCGCCAGGATCGCGGGGCCGGTGGAACCTGCCTGAGTTGCCACGATCTTATCGGCAAGCGCCTCCAGTCCGGTGATTTCATCATTCCCGGCCTTGATCAGGATCGCCTGGCGGGAGGTGTAGTAGGGGCCGCCGAAAGAGATGACTTCCTGCCGGGAAGGCGTAATGGAATAGGTAGCAAATACAGCGTCAACCTGATCTTCCGTCAGCACGGATTCACGGGTGCTGGAAGTCACCTGGGTCAGTTCAAATTTGCTCTCATCGCCGAGAATGTACCGGGCAAGCAGCTGATACAGGCCGGCGTCAAAGCCGCGGATGCCGTTGTCGGTCTCATCCAGCTGGCTGAAGAGGAAGGATGTACGGGTTCCGCCGACGCGGAGAATTCCGGCTTCCTTTACCCTGGTTGCCCAGGTGCTCGCCGCGATCGCGTCATCGTCAGCCACAGGACCGGAAGCGATCAGCGTATCAAATGCTTCTTTATCAATGGCCACTGCCTGCGGTTCTTCCGCACAGGCTGTCATGAAAGCGCTGAGTGCTAAGAGTATTGCGGTTAAAACAGAGACTGTACGGATAAGATGTTTCATTCTGAAACCCTCCTTCATGAGAATGCCATTATCCTACTATGTCGATAGGTTATTGTCAATGTTTTAAAATCCATAACCGGTTATAGTCTCGGTTTATATCTTCTTTTTCTCTTTTATTTCTCTCTTGTTTTGAGACAGAAACAGATTATAATAATCCCTGATTATCCGGAGGAGGTTGTTGCTCATGACGCTGATCGGAATCGTTCCTTCCTGGGTGGAGGCGCGCAAGATTACGATCAATCAGGATTATGTGGAAGCTGTACTGCGCGCGGGGGGTACGCCGGTTCTTTTCCCTGTCACCGCTGATCGGGAACAGATTTCCGTACTGCTGGATCAGGTGGATGGATTGCTGCTGACCGGCGGCGTGGATGTGGATCCTGCTAAATACGGCGAACAAAAAAAGCCCTGCTGCGGAGACTGTTCCGCCTGCAGGGATTCTATGGAGTTTCCCCTGTGCCGGGAAGCACTCAACCGCCGGATGCCCGTCTTCGCGATCTGCCGCGGTATGCAGGTTCTTTCTTGCGTTCTTGGCGGAAAACTGTATCAGGATCTGTCTGAGCAGTTCGGCACCGCCCTGCGTCATCCCCGGTATGAGGTTCCTGGGGACCCGGTCCATAAGGTTGATGTTTACCCCGGCACCCTGCTTTCCTCCATCGTGGACGTTTCGTCGCTGGATGTGAACAGCAGGCATCATCAGGGTGTCAGTGAACCTGGAAACGGCCTGATTGTCAGCGCTGTCGCACCGGACGGCCTGACCGAAGGGATTGAACTTCCCGGTTATCCTTTTGTTCTGGGTGTACAGTGGCATCCGGAATCCCTCAGCGACCGTTATCCCGAACATCAGGCGCTTTTCAACGCATTTGTAAAAGCCTGCGCTGAACATGCAGGCCGTTAATCGTTTTTCTTCTTTTATCCTCTGACAAAGGGTGCCCGGTATTCGGCGTTGATTTCCCGGATTTCCTTTTTCCCGTCTATATAGTCCTGGTATATTCCTTCAATGCGTCCTCCGCCCCGATTATCGCATCCGGAGCAGAATTCGCAGTCAATCCCGCAGTTTCCCCACAGGGCCTGATGTACAATGCGTTCCCGTTCTTCCTTCGTTGTGTCCTTAATCAGAAGCGATTTCATATTACACCGCCTTCCCTGCCATGCCGGCGTTTCATTCTCCGCCGGTATGGCTGTTTTCTTTTATCCTGTAGTTCATTATTATCATTATTATGCCTATCAAGTCAATAGGTTATAAAGATAGCTTCCATCGTTTAGTCAATGGAAGCTTTTTATTTCGTGTTTGATTGAAAACGTCCGGAATCAAATTCGTTCAAAAGGAATCGTTATACTTCCTCATCACTTTCCTGGCCGAAAACAAACACCACTTCTCCTTTATGATTGATATATTGATCATCATGCCCTTCCGTCTCGACCAGCGCCAGTTCGCCTTTAAACTGCTGAGCGTCTTCATATTGGCATGGAATCACCGTTTCTCCTTTTTCATTGATGTATCCGGCCTTTCCATCCTTGATCACGCAGATCATACCGTAAGCATAATCGCTGAAGTCCATAAATCCTTCATGGTAGTCCTCATCTACCTCATATATAGCCTCCTGCAGGCAGTTACCGTCAGCGTCCATAAAGCCATACAGTTCTGTTTCATCTGACTTGTAAAGTACTGTCCCGTTTTCGGTGATGGATTCAATCCAGCCTCTGACATTGATTTCTTTGACAGTTTCATTTTTTCTGTCAAAAAGAAACCATCTTGGCCCTATCTCGTCATCCCATTCGATGTAGGCAGTTATTATCTCTCCCGTACAACCTGCACTGCAGGGAACCGGAAGTTCCGCAGCGCAGGTTCCGTCTTCACGGATAATCATGTTCTGTCCGTCTGTTGTCTGTACTGCAAGATATCCTTCGGTCCAGACATCCTCAATCCTCCGGTATTTCCCTTCAAACAATACGCTGCCGTCCGGTTTGATACACTGGTATAATTCACCGTCTTTTGAAATCATGATATTTCCGTTACGGCAATCCAGATAATCCTGCAAAACACCGGTTACCGGATGTCCCTCATAATCCAGGAGAATATAACGGTCATCCTTCGTTATACACACAATGCTCCGGCTGCCCGCAACATATATTTCTGCGTGTATTAATCCGCCCTCGCTGTCGGGGAGGATAAGTGTTTCAGGTAAAGGCACAACTGTACCTTCTGCTGTAATATAATAGTATGGATCATACTCGGAACCCTCTCCGTATTCCTGGATCACAGTACAATCATTCCAGGATAAATAAATGTCCCATATGTATGAAAGGTCAAACTGCGGTTCAATAACAAGCCGTTCTGTTTGCAGGTCATAAAAACCGTATGCTCCCTCGGGCGATATAACCGATACAATGTTTCCGTTGACAGAAACGTCATGTTCAAACTCATAATCTGTTTCCGGATCCAGTTCCGTTCTTTTCCCGGTCTGCCAGTCAAAACATCCTTTGGCGATAAACTCGTCATCTCTGTCCCCGGTTTTTTCATAACCGTACACCCAGTAGCAGCGGTCCCCGATATACGGATTTCCTTCCGCATAATCATCAATACCGCGAATATTCCTCACGATCGTTTCCCCTTTGGTATTGATGATTTCGTATGTTTTCTCTTCTGACTCTTCCTGTGCCAGCTTTAACACAATGGCATATTCACCGCAAAAATCATCTGCATCTTCATACTGCGGTTCAATCACCCATTCACCTTTGTCGTTAATATATCCCCATAAATATTCTTCATCTTCGGCAGGATACAAAGACGCCGCCTCTGCCCATGTTCCAAAGCAAAAGGCAATACAAACAAGGATAACTGCTGCAGTAAAAAGGAAGTACTTTTTCATTTAGTGATCCCCCGTTTGTTTGGTATATCGGCTGTTCTGTTATTATAACGGGTAATTTGTTCTTTTGCATTCAGTATATTTCAAAAACTTTGATGAGAATTGTGTTTCAATCGAACCTATGTTCCGCATGCTCAATCGGCGCGACTCCACACTGTGGAGATCGCTTGTTTCGCATGAGAAAGCCGCCGACGAAATTTCCGCCACTGGCGGTCCTCGGCGGCTTTCCCCCCACGGTGGGTGTCATAGGTTCGAGCCGACTATCCCAAAACCAAGAAAAAACAGATCCATGAAGGATCTGTTTTTTCTTGGTGGGATTAGTAGGACTCGAACCTATGACCCCCACGATGTCAACGTGGTGCTCTAACCAACTGAGCTATAATCCCAAACGGTCAGCGAAAGGGATTATAGCATAGGCCGATGATAAATGCAAGGACTTTTTCCTCTCTCCTGTCGATTCTCTTTGCGTCGTTAGTGAATCATAGCCAGAATGGCCGGAATCCAGGCGGCAGATTCTTCAATCCGGTACCTTTCTTCCTGCCCTTCCTGTACGGATACCGGCAGTTCAGAAAGGATCTTCTCCGTATCAGCCGTTTCCATCCTCACCGCTTTTGCGATTTCCTCCGCCGAAGCATACCGGTCAGGCTCTCCGGTAGTCAGTTCCTGCAGGGCAAACAGGACCTTCAATACTTTTTCATCACCAAACAGTTCCAGCATGCATGCGTTTTTCCGGATCTCTGTCTTTTTCTTTTTGTTCCATGCCCTGTTGTCAGCAAACAGGATCACGTTTCCTTCCCTGACAGCCTGGCCTTCTGTATCGCTCCACGCGGACAGGCCCCATGTTCCCGAGCATCCCTTTGCGTAATCCTTTTCCTTCCAGCAGATCTGCCTTTTATATCCGGCGGAGATGACAATCTCGTGCAGCTGTGCCGCCAGCCGGTAAGCTTCGTCAAAGCATTTTGCCTCCGGCAGGTCAGTGAAATACTTTTTCAGTGTCAGGCATAATGCTTCCAGGCTTGCGGCCGGCGTATGCCCCATAAGCTCATCAACCGAAATCCCGAAATAATCCGCAATCTGCGTAACTAGCTGGATATCCGGATAACATTGTCCTGATTCCCATTTGGAAACGGTCTGGTTCGTCACGCCGAAATGCCTGGCAAGCGTTTCCTGGGTAATACCCTTCTGTCTCCTCAGAAAACTGATCTGTTCACAGATTCTGATATCGTTCATGATTTGTTCCTCCATTATGTTTTGTGTCTGCCGGCAAATACAATATAGTCTGTATATCCTTTTATTTCAATGACGTGTTGGTTGATTCTTGTTAATTTCTCCAACTTGCAGTTGGATTATATCATATGCTTTCGCCCATAACAAAACCGGAACCCCGTTGAGGGTTCCGGTTACAGGAACGTATGATATCAGGCTTCCTTCGGAAAAACTTTGCGCCATTGCGGCAGGACCGTCAGCAGCATTCCGACGCAGCACAGCACCATCACCATATAGGTCAGGTCTGCCCGCATCCACAGCAGGAATCCAACCTTCTGATCCAGGGCGAACTCCATCAGCATGATGATCCCGGCGAACACCAGCAGCAGCACCGTTCGGATACACAGTTCGGGAACCTTCCGTTCTGTCCTCGGCTGCTTCAGCCAGCAGAAGATCAGGAGTCCCAGCACCAGCAGGGCGCTGATCAGCTGGTTGGCTTTTACAAAGCCCCAGATGATTACATCGTCCCGCCGCATGGATTCAAAGGTGATCTGGCAGGAAGCATACATCAGCAGGAGCAGCGACGCGACACCGCCGGATTTCCGTTTCCTCATCCGCAGCAGCACAATCAGGAAGATGATGGCCGCCAGGCCTTCCCACAGGTTAATGGCAAACTTCCAGGTACCGTAATAGTTCTGCACCGCAAAGGGAAAACGGCAGATCGCGTCCGGCTCCTCCCAGGCGATCATGCTCCATTCCTCATAGGGATCGAACCAGTCCACCACGCCGACGCCGAAGCCTGCACCCTTTTCAACCAGGTATTCGGCAAATCGTCCGGCAGCAATCAGCAGGGCTGCCGGCGCGGCGGCCGCGTCTATAATCTTTCCGAAGGAATCCCCGCTGATTTTCGCGGTCAGGAAAGCCGCGATAAATCCGCCGATTACGGCACCGTACAGCATATAGCTGTATCCGCTTCCCAGGAAATCCAGGAAGGAGGCCCCGATCTTTTTCTGCCACTCGATATTGCAGATCCAGAATCCTGCCCGGCCGATCAGAATACAAAGCGGAACAGCCAGCGCTCCGAAAATGAACGCTGACTGTGTCTTGATTCCCGTCTTCTTTTTCATCAGGAGCATCAGCAGCAGTGCCGCTATGGCTGCTCCGGCCATCACAAGCGCAAAGCCTGTCATATTTAATCCTCCGATACAGCGGACGCGAAATAGATCATTCCGTAGATTTCACGCCGTCCCATTGCCTTGTTGACCTTCTTCTGTCCCATGAACAGCCGGGAAGATCCGCCGCCGTCCAGATTATAGGCCACCTTGCACTCCGGGAAGGTCTTCACGATGAAGTTGGCCAGTTCCTGGCAGTTGATGCCGTATCCGGTCTGGGGGCAGTCGGCCGCAAACACCGCGTATTTCAGCGTGTCCAGCTGGCAGAAGGCTGTCCGGGCCGTCGCGGTAATCACCGTGTGGGTGCTGTCCTTGCCCTTGATCTCCTGCGCCTCGCCGTTCAGCACCAGCGTGGGGCCGAAAGTAAAGGTATTGACCGCCTGGCGTCCTTCTCCTTCCATTTCAGCAATCCGGGCCTGTACGTCCGCGGATGTGGCCTTCTGCACCACGGAGAAATCACCCTGGTCGTCAATGATCAGCACATCCTGCTTCAGCTCATCGCTCCACTCGTCCAGGTTATCGCTGTAGAGCACGCCCTGCCGCATCACGTAGCCCTTATAGTTGTTCATTTTGACATAGTCGTCATTAAAGGAAACAACCGGATTCAGGTACGCGACCATTTCCGGGGCTGTCGCCAGGTCCTTGTTCTCAAAGCTGTCATAGCTCAGCGCCGTGCGCAGCTGGGAGGGATCCTTGATCTCAATCACCGCCCAGCGGATGGTGATGTTGCCGTCGCTGGACTTGGATTTATAGTTCCTTCTCTCCTCCAGGACCACATGGATGGATTCGTCTTCATATTCCTTGCCCGGCACCACCCAGCACTCATCCTTCGGTGCGGTTCCGTGCTCAAGCATATCCAGCGGAATCGGTTTAATGTCCGCCGCAGCGGAACCAAGCGTGCAGAGGACCAGCATAATGGCCGTCAGCACCAGAATAACAAGCTTTCCTGCTCGCATTTCAGATCATTCCTCCCGGGTTTTCATCAGGATTATTTATATCATAGGAAGGCTTTCCGCGCAAGCTTCTTTAGCGCCCGGACAGCTTGACACAGGCAGTAACTTTTACGATAATACTTTCATGTTTCACAAGGAGGTTTCATGATGAAAAAGCCTTTCCGCACCCTGCTTTTCTGCGGACTCCTGTGCCTGCTTCTGTCATTTGTCCTCACCGCTTCCGCGGATGATCTTCCCACCAACTACGCCAAGGCGCTGAAATATGTCAAAAAAAACCAGCCGATGGAAGCCGTTGCCAGCAATATCGGCTGGAATCCGAAGCAGCTTACGGAACTGAAGGCCGCCCTGCCGGACGGCGCAGTGTTTCATTTCACCTGCAAATGGAACGGTATCTCCTTTTCAGATGAAAGCGAGAAACTGGATCTGACCAAAGCGGAAAAAGATCTGGGCGATAAATCCTTCCGCCTGCTTCTGGCCCTGTGCCCGAATGTGAAATCCGTTGACAACTCCACCAACAAGCTTCCCTCCAACGATACCTTCATCCCCCTCATGGAGGAACACCCCGAAATTCATTTTGAATGGCTGGTGCATCTGCGGGGAGAGCATTACTGTCCTACCAATGCCACCGCCTACAGCACCCTGAACCATACCGATTACGGCACCCGCCTGAAGTCCGCTGATCTGGAACTGCTGAAATATGTCCCCGGTCTGAAAGCCCTGGATGTTGGCCATAATGCTTTCACAGACCTGAGCTTTCTCCGGTTCTTCCCCGATCTGGAGCTTCTGATTATTTCCAACAACGATCATGTGGATGATCTGACGGAAGTCGGCAAGCTGGCCCACCTGAAGTATCTGGAAGTGCACAACACCCACGTCTCAGATCTGTCTCCCCTGGCCAACTGCAGGGAGATGCTGGATCTGAATGTTTCCTCCACCTGGGTAACAGACCTGTCCCCGCTGGATGAGGTCACCTCCCTGGACCGTTTCTGGGCCAACGCGCTGAAGAAACTGCCCGAATCTGAACAGAAGCGTTTTAAGGAACTGCATCCTGACTGCACTGCGGATTTCACTGTCAAAGGCTCCGCCATCTCCCACAAATGGCGGGAACATGACCGCTATTACCGCTTCCGCCGGTGCTTTAAGCACAGAATATGGGTTCCCTTTGATCAGCCCTGGCCGGAAAACAAGTAACGCTTATAACATCCGTCGATGCCGGACAGATCATCTGAAACGGTTGTACCTGCGTACAGCCGTTTTTTGATATCCCTTTTGTTTCGTTTCTATTCATGAATTGTATTTTTTATGCATAACATTATGCATATATTCATTTTTGAAAAAACTTCAATTTTCTTGTGATTTTCTATTGTTTTCCTCTTGACAACCGGTTTTAAGCGGTGTATATTGCCTGCATAATCATGCAGAAGGAGGTCACCCCAATGAATAAAGCTGACATCAAGAAAATCGTCCTCGCCTACTCCGGCGGTCTCGATACATCCATTATCATCCCGTGGCTGAAGGAGAACTACAACAATCCTGAAATCATCGCCGTCTCCGGCGACGTCGGCCAGGGCACCGAGCTGGACGGCCTGGAAGAGAAGGCCATTAAGACCGGCGCCAGCAAGCTGTATGTTCTGGACCTGACGGAGGAATATGTGGATGACTACATCATCCCCACCATGAAAGCCGGCGCTGTGTACGAAGATTACCTGCTGGGCACCAGTCACGCCCGTCCCTGCATCGCCAAGGGCCTGGTGGAAATCGCCAAGAAGGAAGGCGCTGACGCAATCTGCCACGGCTGCACCGGCAAGGGCAACGACCAGGTCCGGTTTGAGCTGGCCGTAAAGCACTTCGCGCCCGATATGCCCATCATCGCTCCCTGGCGTGAGTGGGACATCGTCTCCCGGGATGAGGAAATCGACTATGCGGAAGCCCACAACATCCCGCTGAAGATCAACCGTGAAACCAACTACTCCAAGGACAAGAACCTCTGGCACCTGAGCCATGAAGGTCTGGATCTGGAAGATACCGGTAACGAGCCGCTGTATGAGAAGCCCGGCTTCCTGGAAATGGGCGTTTCTCCCATCGACGCTCCCGATAAGCCCACCTACGTGACCATCGACTTTGAAAAGGGTATTCCGGTGGCCCTGGACGGCGAGAAGATGTCCGCCAAGAACATCATCCTCAAGCTCAATGAGCTGGGCGGCGCCAACGGTATCGGCATTATCGACATCGTGGAAAACCGGCTGGTCGGCATGAAGTGCCGCGGCGTCTATGAGACCCCCGGCGGAACCATCCTGTACAAGGCCCATGAGACCCTCGAGTCCATCTGCCTGGACAAGCTGACCATGCATGAAAAGCAGAAGCTGTCCATCACCTTCGCTGAACTGGTTTACAACGGCCTGTGGTTCTCTCCCCTGCGGGAAGCGCTGTCCGCCTTCGTGGACAAGACCCAGGAGAAGGTCACCGGTAAAGTGAAGCTTAAGCTCTACAAGGGCAACATCATCAAGGCCGGTGTCTGGAGCGATTATTCCCTGTATTCTGAAGATATCGCTACCTTCGGCGCCAGCGATTATGACCAGAAAGATTCCGCCGGCTTCATCACCCTGTTCGGCCTGCCGACCAAGGTTCAGGCCATGGTGGACGCCGCCAATCAGAAGAAGTAATCTTCCATATACTCTTAACCACTCCCGCCCTCCGTACGGCCGGCGGGATGGTTTCGTATCATCGGGAATAACCATTAATTCTGAATTCTGAATTCTGAATTTCCACGAAAGGACCTCCTATGATCAACGTATTTATAGACGGCAGTGCCGGCACCACCGGCCTGAGGATCCGGGAGCGGCTTTCCGCCCGGAAGGACATTGAACTGATTATCCTGCCGGAGGAAACCCGTAAGGATCCTGCTGCCCGGGCGGATGCCCTCAACAGCGCCGCTGTTTCCTTTCTCTGCCTGCCGGACGCAGCGGCCATCGAGGCAGCCTCTTTCGTCACAAGCCCGAACGCGGTCATCATCGACACCTCCACCGCCCACCGGGTGGCGGAAGGCTGGACCTACGGCATGCCGGAGCTGACCGGTCAGCGGGAAAAGCTGAAAGCAGCCAAACGCATCGCCAACCCCGGCTGTCATGCTACAGGCTTCATTTCCCTGGTGGCACCGCTGGTGGAAGCCGGCTTGCTGAAAAAAGATGTCCGGCTGTCCAGTTTTTCTCTCACTGGTTATTCCGGCGGCGGGAAAAAGATGATCGCGGAATATGAAGCGGAGAACGTGGATCCTCTGTATCAGGCGCCCCGTCAGTACGGTCTCGGGCAGACCCATAAGCACCTGCCGGAAATGGCTAAGCTCTGCGGTCTGGACTACGCGCCGGTGTTCTGCCCCATCGTGGCACCGTATTACGCCGGTATGGAAGTCACCGTGCCGCTGACCTCCGCGGATACCTCCGCTTCAATTGAGGAAATCAAAGAAGCCTACAAAGCTTATTATCAGTCCGGCCTGATCCGCTTCGCGGACGCGCCGGATGAAAATGGATTCCTCTCTGCCGGTGCTTTCGCCGGCCGTGACGACCTCCAGGTCTCCGTATACGGCAACGCGGAAAGAATCCTTCTGGTATCCCGCTTTGACAACCTGGGCAAAGGCGCTTCAGGCGCGGCAATCCAGAACATGAACATCGCCCTTGGCCTCAATGAAGCGGAAGGCCTGGTCATCTAAAGAACATCAGACTCAACGGGGAGTTATCGATGGATCAGCAGTTAATCAACGAAATCGACATCATGCCAATGAAGCCGGAGGATTATGACGATGTCCGGGCCCTGTGGATGACCATCCGCGGCTTTGGAATCCGGGCACTGGATGATTCCCGGGAAGATATTGAACGGTTTATCCTGCGCAATCCCACCACCAGCGTGGTGGCGAAAGCCGGAGACCGGATTGTCGGAACGATCCTTTGCGGATCCGACGGCCGCCAGGGTTATCTGTACCATGTCTGCGTTGCGAAGGAATACCGTCGCCGGGGCATCGGAACCCATATGGTCGGCTTCTGTATGCATCAGCTGAAGGCCATGGGCATCAATAAGGTCGCCCTGATCGCCTTCACCGCCAACGACGCCGGCAACGCCTTCTGGAAACAGATCGGCTGGAACCAGCGGGCAGATGTGTACTACTACGACTTCGTGCTGAACGAAAAGAACATCACACGGTTTATATCATGATCTGTCCAAATCTTTGATTTGGGCAACAGATCAGATGCAGCGAAGGAGAAGACAATGAAGATTCGTAAGATCACCGGCGGATTCACTGCCGCAAAGGGTTTCAAAGCCGCCAGCTGTGAAGCCGGCATTAAGTATCAGAACCGGCGGGACATGGCCCTGCTTTTCACGGACGTTCCCTGTGCCCTGGCCGGCACTTTCACCTCCAATAAAGTGAAAGCTGCTCCGGTGCTCTGGGACATGGGGATCGTCAAAGCCGGCAAGCCGGTGCGTGCCGTTGTGGTCAACACCGGTATTGCCAATGCAGGCACCGGAGAGGAAGGCATGCGCCTGTGCTCCGAGACTGCAAAGCATACCGCCGAAATCCTGGGAATTTCCGCCAATGAAGTTCTTGTGGGTTCCACCGGCGTCATCGGCCCGAACGTACCGCTGGACCGGATTATCGCCGGCGTCACCGCCATGGCGGATCAGCTGTCCGACTCTGCCGAAGCCGCTACCCTGGCCAGCAAAGCGATCATGACCACCGATACCGTCAATAAGGAATACGCGGTGGAGTTCGATCTGCCTGCTGCTTCCGGTGAAGGAACCGTAACCGTCCGTCTCGGCGGTATGAGCAAGGGCTCCGGCATGATCCATCCGAACATGTGCACCATGCTGGGCTATCTGGGCACCGATTGCGCCATTGCCCCTGCCCTGCTGCAGAAAGCCCTCAGCGCCGTGATCAAGGATACTTTCAACATGATCACCGTGGACGGCGATACCAGCACCAACGATACGCTGCTTCTCCTGTCCAGCGGTCTGGCCGGCAACAAGCCGATCACCGCCGAGGATGAATCCTATGAGCTGTTCTGTGCTGCGCTGTTCAGCGTCTGTCACGACCTGGCCAGGCTTATGGCCTCCGACGGTGAAGGAGCCACTCACCTGATCGAGACCCGCGTTTTCAACGCGGACACGAAAGAAAATGCCCGGATCCTGGCCCGTTCCGTGGTCGGTTCCAGCCTGGTCAAGGCTATGATCTACGGAAAGGACGCCAACTGCGGCCGCGTGCTCTGTGCGCTGGGCTATGCCGGTCCTGATTTCAACCCCGCGGATATTACCATTACCATGACCGGGGAAAGCGGTTCTGTCTGCTTCTATAAGGACGGCTGCGTGCAGCTCTTTGATGAGGATAAAGCCCTGGAAATCCTTTCCGAGCATGATGTCCACTTTGACTGCGATATGAATATGGGCAGCGAGGAAGCCACCGCTTTCGGCTGCGACCTCACCTACGATTACGTCAAAATCAACGGCGACTACCGCACCTGACAGCCAAATCAAAAGTGTTCAGGTAATCATAATTATGAATTATGAATTATGAATTGTGAATTACAGGAGGCTTTGCCTTATGCACAGTGATCTGACAAACATGGAGCGCGCGGAAGTCCTGACCGCCGCCCTTCCCTATATCCGCCGGTATACCGGCAAGGTGGTCGTCGTGAAATACGGCGGCAACGCCATGATCAATGATCAGCTGAAGCAGCAGGTCATGGAGGACATCGTCCTCCTGTGGCTCATCGGCGTGCGGATCGTGCTGGTGCACGGCGGCGGTCCGGAAATCAACGATCTCATGGACCGTCTCGGCAAGAAGCCGGAGTTTGTGGACGGCCTGCGGGTCACGGACAAGGAAACCATGGACATTGTCCAGATGGTGCTGGCCGGAAAGATCAACAAGACCCTGGTCAATCTGCTGGAAATGAAAGGCGGCAAAGCCGTCGGTCTCTCCGGTATGGACGGCCGCCTGCTGCAGTGCAGCATGAAGGATGAGCGTCTCGGTTATGTGGGCGAAATCCAGAAGGTGCACATCCAGCCGGTTACCGACCTGCTGGACCGCGGCTACATCCCCGTTGTTTCCACCGTTGGCTGCGACAAGAACGGCAACGCCTACAACATCAACGGCGACACCGCCGCGGCTTACATTGCCGGCGCCCTGGGTGCCGAACGCCTGATCATGATGACGGATATCGCCGGCGTGCTGAAAGACAAGAATGATCCTTCCACCCTGATTCCTCAGATCACCCTGCCGGAACTGCCCTCCCTGTATGACAGCGGAATCATCTCCGGCGGCATGATCCCGAAGGTGGAATGCTGCGCCAAGGCCCTTTCCCGCGGTGTCCGCAATGTGGTCATTATGGATGGCCGCGTTCCCCACTCCATCCTCATGGAGCTCCTCACCGACGAAGGTGCCGGCACCATGGTCTCCAACGGCGAAACCCCTGATGACCGTCAAAGTGGGTGGGAGTGAGCGTCAAAATATCAAATCCGCAGGATGAAGATATTTTGGTAACGCCACCCACAGCTACAGGAGCCCGCGATTGACGAACCGCCGGCGAAGGCAGAGCGGCCGCGACGATCGCTGGGAGTGAGCGTCAAAATATCAAATCCGCAGGATGAAGATATTTTGGTAACGCCACCCACAGCTACAGGAGCCCGCGATTGACGAGCCATAGGCGAAGACAGAGCGGCCGCGACGATCGCTGGGAGTGAGCGTCAAAATATCAAATCCGCAGGATGAAGATATTTTGTCCACCATTAATTCTGAATTCTGAATTCTGAATTCTTAATTTGCTAACTGTCCGGAGGACTATTTATGAATACGATCGAACTCGACAATCAATACGTCGCTTCCACCTACAAGCGTTTCCCCGTTGAAATCGTCAGCGGCAAGGGTTCCCTGGTCCAGGACGCGAACGGTAAGGAATACATCGATATGGGTTCCGGTATCGCCGTTTCCTCCTTCGGTGTGGCGGATGATGTCTGGATCGCCGCCGTGGAAAAGCAGATCCACAGCGTCCAGCACATGTCCAACCTGTTTTACACCGCGCCCTGCGCCAACCTGGCAAAGCTCCTGTGTGAGAAGACCGGCATGTCCAAGGTTTTCTTCTCCAACTCCGGAGCCGAAGCCAATGAATGTGCCATCAAGGTTGCCCGGAAATGGGCTGCTGAGCATAAAGGTCCTGCCTGTTCCACCGTCGTGACGCTGGTGAACAGCTTCCACGGCCGGACGCTGACCACCCTGGCCGCCACCGGTCAGGATCACTTCCACGAATTGTTTCAGCCCCTGACCCCCGGCTTTGCTTCCTTCCCCGTCGGGGATATGGACGCCCTGAAAGCGCTGTGCGCCAATGGGACCGTAGCCGCGGTGCTGATCGAGCTTGTGCAGGGTGAAGGCGGCGTCATTCCGCTGGATCCTGCCTTTGTCAAGAAACTGGATGCATACCTGAAGGAACAGGACATCCTGCTCATGATCGACGAGGTCCAGACCGGCAACGGCCGCACCGGTTCCCTGTATGCCTATATGCAGTACGGTCTGCATCCCGATGTGGTTTCCACTGCCAAGGGCCTGGCCGGCGGCCTGCCCATGGGTGCGACCCTGATGAGTGAGAAGGTCTGCAATGTCCTCTCCTATGGCGATCACGGTTCCACCTTTGGCGGCAACCCGGTGGCGGCTGCTGCGGCCATCTCCGTTGTGGAGCGGCTGACCGATGACTTCCTGTCGGATGTGACCCGCAAGAGCAACCTGATCCGGAGCCTGCTGGAGGGCGCCCCGGGAATCGAGAGCGTCACCGGTCTCGGCCTGATGATCGGAATCAAAACCGTCAAACCCGCCGCGGAAGTCCTGGCCGCCTGCCGGGAGAACGGCGTCCTCTGCCTCACCGCGAAGGATAAGGTCCGTCTTCTCCCCGCCCTGAACATCCCGGATGACCTGCTTATCAAAGCCGCAGAAGTGATCAAACAGGCCTGTTCCCCGGTGTAAAGTAATAATTCTGAATTCTGAATTCTTAATTCTTAATTTATTGGAGGGCCCTTATGGCATATCTTGTTCTCGCCAACGGTACTGTCTTTGAAGGCAAGCGCATCGGTGCGCATGTCAACCGGATCGGTGAACTGGTTTTCACCACCGGTATGGAAGGCTACCTGGAAACCCTGACCGATCCCAGCTATTACGGCCAGATCGTCACCCAGACTTTCCCGCTCATCGGAAACTACGGTGTCATTGAGGAAGACTTTGAAGGAAACAGCACTCTCTTCGGATATATCGTCCGGGAGCTGTGCGACACGCCTTCCAACTTCCGTTCCGCCTATCCCCTGAACGATTACCTGGTTGCCAAGGGTATTCCCGGTCTGTGCGGTGTGGACACCCGCGAAATCGTCCGGATCACCCGGGAGGAAGGCGTCATGAATGCCATGATCTGTGATGAGATACCCGCGGACCTCAGCGAGATCAAGGCTTTCACCGTGAAAAACGCAGTGGATTCCGTTACCGAAGCCGCGAAGGAGACCTTCCCGGCGGACGGAAAGGAACTCTGCCGCGTCGCCCTGATCGATTACGGCGCCAAGCATAACATCATCCGCAGCCTGCAGAAGCGCGGCTGCACCGTCACTGTGTGGCCCGCCCGCACCACAGCGGAGGAAATCCTTGCCTCCAATCCGGACGGCATCATGCTCTCCAACGGTCCCGGGGATCCCAAGGAAAATGTGGAATGCATCGCTGAGCTGAAAAAGCTGATCGGAAAGCTGCCGGTCTTCGGCATCTGCCTCGGTCACCAGCTGGCAGCCCTTGCCCTGGGCGGAGACACCATCAAGCTGAAATACGGTCATCGCGGCGGCAACCAGCCCGTCAAGGATCTGGCAGCCGGCCGTACCTATATCACTTCCCAGAACCACGGCTACGCGGTTGTCGCGGATTCCCTGAAGGGAATCGGCACAGAGTCCTTCCGGAATGCCAATGACGGCAGCTGCGAGGGTATGGATTATCCAGACCTGAAATGCTTCACCGTCCAGTTCCATCCCGAAGCTGCCTCCGGTCCCCGGGATACCGCGGTCCTGTTTGACCGTTTTGTTGAAAACATGACGAAGGGGAGGAAATGATCATGCCTAAAGATACATCCATCAAAAAAGTCCTGGTCATCGGTTCCGGCCCCATCGTGATCGGCCAGGCTGCCGAATTTGACTACGCCGGCGCCCAGGCCTGCCGCGTGCTGAAGGCGGAAGGCATCAACGTGGTGCTGGTGAACTCCAACCCCGCCACCATCATGACCGACTCTCACCTGGCGGATGAAATCTACCTGGAACCGCTGAACGCGGCTACCGTTCGCCGGGTCATCGAAAAGGAACGTCCGGACGGGCTGATCGCCGGCCTCGGCGGCCAGACCGGTCTGACTCTGGCCATGCAGCTGAGCAAGGACGGCACTCTGGAGGAATTCGGCGTCCGCCTGCTGGGATCTCCCATTGAAGCCATCGAGCGTGCGGAAGACCGGGAAAAGTTCCGGGAAACCATGCTGAAAGCCGGCCAGCCCTGCGTCCCCTCCGGCATTGCGGAAACCCTGGAAGAAGCCCTGGACTGGGCTGAAAAGATCGGCTATCCGGTTATCGTGCGTCCCGCCTATACCCTGGGCGGCAGCGGCGGCGGTATCGCGACCGATGTGGAAGAAATGCGTGTCATTGCCCGTGCCGGCCTGGACGCCTCCCCCATCACCCAGATTCTGGTGGAAAAGTGCATCTCCGGCTGGAAGGAAATCGAGTTTGAAACCATGCGGGACGCGCAGGGCAACGTGATTGCCGTCTGCTCCATGGAAAACGTGGATCCTGTGGGGATTCATACCGGCGACAGCGTGGTCGTGGCTCCCGCCCTGACCCTGTCCGACAAGGAATACCAGATGCTCCGGACTGCCTCGCTGGATATCATCAGCGCCATCGGCATCGTCGGCGGCTGCAACTGCCAGTTTGCCCTGAATCCGGATTCCTTTGAGTATGCGGTTATCGAGGTTAACCCCCGTGTCAGCCGTTCCTCCGCCCTGGCCAGCAAGGCCACCGGCTATCCCATCGCCAAGATTACCACCCGTCTCGCCCTGGGCTATTCCCTGGATGAGATCGCCAACGATATTACCGGCAAGACCTGCGCCTGCTTCGAGCCCACCGTCGACTATGTGGTTGTCAAGTTCCCGAAGTGGCCCTTTGACAAGTTCTACGGTTCTTCCCGCCGCCTGGGCACCCAGATGAAGGCGACCGGCGAGGTCATGGCCATCGGCCAGCGCTTCGAGGAAGCCCTGATGAAGGCTGTCCGGGGTGCCGAGATCTCCCTGGATACGCTGAACGCCCCTGCCCTGACGGATGAACCCATCCGTGACCGCCTGGCCCGCCAGGATGACCGTCGGCTCTTCACGGTCTTTGAAGCCCTGAAGCAGGGCGTCACCGTGGATGAGATCTTCGACATCACGAAGATCGACCGCTTCTTCCTCTACCGCCTGCGCGCCATGGCGGAGCTGGAAATGCGGACAGAGGGCAAAGGCCTGCAGCCCGGCGACTACGAAACCTTCAAGAAAATGGGATATCCCGACAAAGCCATCATGCGCATCACCGGTGCGAAGGAAGTCCCCGGCTGGCAGATGAGCTATAAGATGGTGGATACCTGCGGCGCCGAATTTGCCGCGGAAACGCCCTACTTCTACTCCTGCACGGACAAGGCCTGCGAGTCCCGGAGCCTCAAGCGTTCCGGCCGTCCCGTGGTCATCGTGCTGGGTTCAGGCCCCATCCGCATCGGCCAGGGTATCGAGTTCGACTACTCCTCCGTCCACTGCGTGTGGACCCTGCGCCGCATCGGTTATGATGTGGTCATCATCAACAACAACCCGGAAACCGTCTCCACGGACTATGACACCGCGGACCGGCTGTATTTCGAGCCTCTCACCCCCGAAGACGTCATGAACGTCATCGCCGTGGAGAAGCCCGTGGGCGTCGTGGTGGCCTTCGGCGGTCAGACCGCCATCAAGCTGACCCAGTTCCTGGATTCCCAGGGGATCCGCATTCTGGGCACCAGTGCCGAATCCATCGATATTGCCGAGGACCGGGAGCGCTTTGACGAACTGCTGGAGCAGTTCAGCATCCGCCGTCCCCGCGGCATGGGCGTCCGTACCATGGAAGAAGCTGTTGCCGCAGCGGAAGGCCTGGGCTATCCCGTGCTGCTGCGTCCCTCCTACGTCATTGGCGGCCAGAACATGACCATCTCCCGCAACCGGAAGCACACCGTGGACTATATGACCCGGATCCTCTCCGGCGGCATTGAAAACCCGGTGCTGGTGGACCAGTACCTGCCCGGCATTGAGCTGGAGGTGGACGTCATTTCCGACGGTAAGGACGTGCTGATTCCCGGCATCATGGAACATATTGAACGGGCCGGTGTCCACAGCGGCGACTCCATCGCCGTCTATCCGCCCTTCAACCTCACGGAGAAGTTCCAGGAAAAAGTCTGCGATATCTCCACCAAGCTCGCCCTGGCGCTGGGCACCAAGGGGCTGGTGAATATCCAGTACCTGATCTATGACAATGAACTGTATGTCATTGAGGTCAACCCCCGGGCTTCCCGGACCATCCCCTACATTTCCAAAGTTACCGGCGTTCCCATGGTGGATCTCGCCTCCCGCGTCATGCTGGACGAGCCCCTGAAGGATCTGGGCTACGGCACCGGTCTTTATCCGGTCCCGCCCTACTGCGCCATCAAGGTACCGGTCTTCTCCTTTGAGAAGCTGAATGACGCCGACTCCATCCTCGGACCGGAAATGAAGTCTACCGGTGAAGTTCTGGGCATCGGTATCACCAAGGCGGAAGCGCTCTTCAAGGGCCTGTCCGCCGCCGGTTTCCATCTGCCCACGGCCCGTGAAAAGGACCATACCGGCGTACTCCTGTCCGTTGAGGATGAGGACTTCCCGGATGCCATTGCCGTGGCCAAGCGCTGCTACGACCAGGGCATCAGCGTCTATGCCACCAAGGATACAGCCCGGGCCATTTCCGCCGTCGGCATCCACGTGACGCCTGTGGCGGACCCGAAGATCAGCGATGAGATCATCGGCCTGATGGAAAACGGCTCCGTGAACTACATCATTTACACCGGTGCCGTCAAGGATGACACCGTAGGCGACTACACCGTGCTCCACCGCAAGGCCATGGTGCTGGGCATTCCCTGCATGACCTCCCTGGACACCGCCAACGCCCTCATGGACATCCTCGGTTCCCGCTTCACCCTGCAGAACACGGAACTGGTGGACATCAACCACATGCGGCATTAATGATCATAATGCACAGGGGCCGTCGGGTTTTCCCGACGGCCCTTTTTCTATTCTTTTCCGAAGCACATCGAAAACTGTTGAAATATATTGCTCATCTGTGATAGGATAATTGAAATTTCGATGTTCCTGAAGGGAGGTATTCTCATGCCGCGTGTTAACTCAGAATACAGGGTAGAATCTCTCTATATCGAACATCTGGATGATCTGTGTTGTCCTGTGTCACAGAACTCCGGAATATGTTCGGATTACAGGAACTGCTGTTGTTGTCACCTTCATAACCGAAGCCTGTAAACCGGTTATATCCGGCCTGAATAACTGATCATAACAAAACTACATAATGAGGTGAATGGAAAATGATTCGTGAAGCCACCGTTAATGATGCATCCAGAACGGCTGAGATTGATGCGATCAGCAGCCGTTACGCATATCAGAATATTCTTTCCGAGGAATCCTTGAAAGACCTGACCGTTGAAAGCCGCGTCCCGGTTCACACCCGCTGGATCAGTGAAAAACGCTTTGACATGTATGTTTACGAAGATCCGGACACCGGCGTCGTCAAGGGTATGATGGGCATGGGCCCGTGCGAGGATGAGGATAAAAAAGGAGCCTTTGAACTTCATTTTATCTACGTAGATCCCGCCTATGTGCGCAAGGGAATCGGCACTGAAATGATCCGCTTCTTTGAACAGAAAGGCCGGGAAATAGGCTTTGGGGAATTTGTAATCTGGGTTCTGGAAGAAAATGAAATGGGAAGAAACTGCTACGAAAAAAACCATTACCGCCCGGATGGAAAAGAAAAGATCTTCAGGCGTTGGAACAAACGGGAAATCAGGTATGTAAAACCCTGATGACCTGCACTCCGGACACCTGTAGAAACAGCCGGCTGTCGTTACAGCCGGCTGTCATCTTTTCTCCGCTTCAGAAAAGACCGTTTGGTGTCGGTTTCCCATGCCCGTAGTATATCGTCCGGTCACCCAGTGCCCTGATTTTTTCAGCGCTCTTCCGGGTGGCTTCTTTGTCGTAAAACAGATGCCCGGTTCCCGGCCGGATCCAGTTGTCCAGAGCGTCTCCGACAAGCAGATGCCTGCCTTCCACATCCAGGCCGATGGAACCCAGCGTATGACCCGGCAGTTCAATCACTTTTGCATTGAATCCGTATGCGTTCAGGTCATCCCCTTCCTCGACATAGATCAGGTTATCCGGCCGCGCCACAGTCGTATTCCTTAACACCTTCAAAGACATGCCGAGGACCACACATCCCACCAGTCCGGAGGACTTCAGGGGCTGTTTATCAAAGCTGTCAAAAAGCTCCTCATCTTTTCTGTGAATGGCAACCGGGACACCGTACCGGGCTGACAGCGCAGCCGCGTTCTCAGCATGGTCGAAATGAACATGCGTCAGCACAATCAGTTTCAGGGTGTATTTGTCACATTCCGCCATCACCTGGTCAAGGTTTTGTCCGCTCGCTGTATCCACCAGAATTGCCTGGCCGCCGTCCGTGACTAAATAGCAATTATCCGTGCCGCCCTTGATTCGTTTGATCTCAATCATCCTGCCTGCTCCTTTGGTAAGGTATATTCAAGATTCATCGGCTCTCATCATAGCATAATCAGGCCGCTGGAGCCAGCTCACAATACCCAAAGGACCATCGGTTAATCCCGAGGGTCCTTTTTCTTAACCTTCCCTATGTACATCATATCATCCTGATTCCGGAAGGGCGGATAATTATGAATTGTTGAGCAGTTGTTCAAATCTTCGATTTGAGTAACAACTGCCATGCTGCAGCTGTCAAAGGCAGGGCTCAAAGAGCCCTGCCTTTGGTAACAGCGATCGCAGAATTATGAATTGAATATCAATCCATCATTTCCTTTGCCAGCTGCTCAATCTGCGCCTTGTTCTCCTCCGTCATGGCGGACAGGATCTTCACTTCTGTTTCCGCAAAGGTGGTGTTCTTGCAGCCCTCCAGCATGCCCTTCATCACCTTGGCCGCGGTGGGTGCCCAGCTGCCGTTCTCGATGAAGCCGATCTTCCGGTTCTGGAAGTTCCGCTCCGTCAGGTGCTCAATGAACTCCTTCATAAAGGGGAAGATATCCGCGTTGTAGGTGGTGGTGGCCAGCACAATCTTTCCGTACCGGAAAGCGTCCTCCACGGCTTCCGCCATATCGTCCCGTGCCAGGTCGCTGATCGCCACCTTCGGGCAGCCCAGCTCCTGCAGTTTCTTTTCCAGGTACTCTGCGGCGTCCTTGGTGTGGCCGTAAACGGAGGTGTAGAAGACGGCAACGCCTTCGGTTTCCACGCCGTAGGAAGACCAGGTGTTGTACAGGTCCAGGTAGTATCCCAGGTTTTCATTCAGGATCGGACCGTGCAGCGGGCAGATAATCTGAATGTCCAGCGCTGCTGCCTTCTTCAGCACAGCCTGCACCTGCGCGCCGTACTTGCCCACAATACCGAAGTAGTACCGCCTGGCTTCGCAGGCCCAGCCTTCTTCATCCTCCGCGTCCAGGGCGCCGAACTTGCCGAAGGCGTCCGCGGAGAACAGCACTTTGTCCGTGCTGTCATAGGTAAACATGACTTCCGGCCAGTGCACCATGGGCGCGGTTACGAAGGTCAGCGTGTGGCTGCCCAGTTCCAGCTTGTCCCCTTCTTTCACCACGATACCGCGGGCGGAATAGTCCGTGCCGGTAAAGTTCTTCATCATGGTGAATGCCTTGGCGGTCGCCACCACTTTGGCTTCCGGATAGGCGGCCATAAAAGCCGCGATTCCGGAGGAATGGTCCGGCTCCATATGCTGCACAATCAGGTAATCCGGCTTTCTGCCTTCCAGGGCCGCTTCAAGGTTGCCCTGCCATTCCTGCACAAAATGACGGTCAGCCGTATCCATCACCGCGATCTTTTCATCCAGGATCACGTAGGAATTGTATGCCATGCCTTCCGGCACGATATACATGCCTTCAAAAAGATCGATTTCATGATCGTTCACACCGATATAACGGATATCCTTTGTCACATTCATTGTTCCTTTTCCTCCCGGATTCATTCTGTTGTCATTCTATCACAAGTCCTTAACCTGAACAATTATCAACGTTGACCGAATAACACAGATTACATGAAATAACACTGCATAATTGTTCATTATTTATTGTTAATTGCTCATTTCGGAAAAATCATTGAGATTTTCTCCCATTGGTGTTACAATCTCCGGCGTGCGTAATAAGCGCACCAAGGATTTCTGAAAGGATGCGTGCCCCTTTATGCAGACTCTTCTGCTCATTGCAATTGCTCTGTTCGCCGGCTTGCTGATGACCCGGCTTTTTGTCAAATTCCGCCTGCCGGACGTCACAGCTTACCTGGTTGCCGGTATCCTGATCGGGCCCAGCGTCCTGGGCCGGCTCGGCGTACCCTGCCTGGGCTTCAACACCCCGGAGCAGGTGGACTCCCTGTCCATGATCTCTGACGTGGCCCTGGGTTTCATCGCCTTTGCCATCGGTCATGAGTTCCGCCTTTCCGCCCTGAAGCAGACCGGTAAGCAGGCCACCATCATCGGTATCCTGCAGGCTGTGGTTGCCACCGTCTTTGTGGATATCGCCCTGGTCGCCCTGCATTTCATCATGCCGGATCTGCTGCCTATGCCGGTAGCCATCACCCTGGGCGCCATCGCCGCGGCAACCGCCCCGGCTGCCACCCTGATGGTTGTCCGTCAGTATAAGGCCAAGGGTCCTGTCACGGACGTCCTGCTGCCCGTTGTCGCTCTGGATGACGCTGTCGGCCTGGTGATCTTCGCCATCTCCTTCGGTATCGCCCAGTCCATGAAAAACGGTACCACGCATATTGCGGCGCTGATTGTTGAGCCGCTCATGGAAGTCATCCTTTCCGTCATCTTCGGCGGCCTGGTGGGCATGGGGCTCACCTGGCTGGAACGGTTCTTCCATTCCCACCGTAACCGGAATGCCCTGATTGTCGGCAGCGTGGTGCTCACCGTCGCTGTCAGCCAGCTGAAGATCCCGGTCGGTCCTTTTACCTTCGGTTTCTCTTCCCTGCTGGTCTGCATGATGCTCGGCACCATCTTCTGCAACTTCTGCCCCCTCAGCGAAGACCTGATGCTGCAGGCGGACCGCTGGTCCGGCCCGGCCATCACCCTGTTCTTTGTGCTCAGCGGCGCGGCGCTGGATTTCAGCGTTTTTGCGGATCTCTCCGTGGTGCTGATCGGTGTGGTTTATATCCTTTTCCGTTCCATGGGTAAGATCATGGGTGCCCACTGGTCTTCCGTCCTGGCGAAGAGCCCGGAGACCGTCCGGAAATGGCTGGGCATCACCCTGCTGCCCCAGGCCGGTGTAGCCCTGGGCATGTGCAGCACTGCTTACCGGGTACTCGGCGGTGCTGAAGGTTCCCTGATCCGGAACATCGTCCTGTTCTCCGTGCTGATCTATGAACTGGTCGGTCCGTCCCTCACCAAGTGGGCCCTAACCAGGGCCGGTGACATTCAGGCCAAATCCGCCGACATGCTCACCCGCCGTCAGCGCCGCCTGCAGGAAATCACCAAGCCCGTTCCCCCGGCCTTTGATAAGTAAGCTGATAATCAAACCGCCCTTCACAAAACGTGAAGGGTGTTTTTCAATATCTGTAAGTTATGTCCGGTTTCGGGTACTTCCGATCACCGTGTATTCCATACCGTTTTCTCCCCGCTCAGAACGGTAAAGGCATACTTCATCAACAATCATACGCGCTGCGGGAATTTCCAGCCCTGCCAGGTCAACACTGTCCGGAATCAAGGGTTTCCGGACCAGTGGAATATGAGGATTAAACTCCTTCGGATCAAAAAGGATTCCGTGTTCAGCCAGTCTGTCCCGGACACACTGCGCCAGGCGGTGCAGTTCCTCTGATTTTTCTATGCCGGCCCACAGCACTTTCGCTTCTGGAAAGATCCCTGCATGATCCAGCGTGATGGAAAACGGATGGCTGACCTGCGGAAGAATCTGAATGATATTCTCCGGCCATTTCCCGATAAATGCCAGGGTCATGTGCAGGTTGGACGGATCAAGATACCTTCCTGTAATTCCGGTGCAACGCAGCCTGTCCTGCAACACTGCCAATGCCATGCGGAAATCATCAGATGGCCGCAAACCAACAAATATACGCATGAAATTCTGCCTTTCTGTCTCATCTGTCCAATTCCCGGATATCGTTTCATATTCTTTCTGTTGGCGGGTGTTTCCTGCATATCTTCCCTTCTTCAGTTTGTTTATGCTATAATCCCAGTGTTGCGCCGTCCCCGGCCAACAGGAGGTTAACCATGAGAATGCGAGATAACTTCTCGGTGCAGTTCTATAAAACTGACAGCAGGTTGCACCGAGTAAAACAGCAATAACAGATCCTGTTGTCAGGAGCTGCACCTTTCTGATGTGCTGTACGATGAAAAAGAAAGGAATGCAGAAAAATGAATCGCAATGAATTAAAGGAACTTTGGAAACAGGAAGAACAGATCGCCCACATCCACGGCTGGGATTTTTCCCACCTTCATGGCCGGTATGAAGAGGAGCAGGACATTCCCTGGGATTATGACAGCATTGTCCGTCAGTACCTGAAGAAGGATATGAAGCTTCTGGATTATGACACCGGCGGCGGTGAGTTCCTGCTGACCCTGGGTCATCCCTATGAGAACACCGCGGCAACGGAAGGCTTCCCGCCGAACGTGGCGCTGTGCCGGGAAACGCTGACCCCGCTGGGAATCGATCTTCGGGAATGTTCCGATCCTGCTCGTCTTCCCTTTGAAGACAGTTCCTTCGATATCGTCATCAACCGCCACGGAGACTTTTGTCCGGAAGAACTAGCCCGGGTACTGAAACCCGGCAGTCTGTTTATCACCCAGCAGGTGGGCGGCCGGAATGACCGGGATCTGGTTCAGATGGTCTTTCCGGATGCGAAGGAACCGTTCCCGGATCTTTATCTTGCAGCCCAGTGCGACGCTTTCCGGCACGCAGGTTTTGAGATTCTCAGATCTGAAGAATTCTTCGGAAAGATCCGGTTTTATGATGTCGGTGCCTTTGTATGGTTCGCCCGGATCATCGAATGGGAATTCCCTGATTTCTCTGTGAACCGGTGCTTTGACCGCCTGCTGAAAATGCAGGAGCAGATTGATGAAAAAGGTTCTGTGGAAGGCACCACTCACCGCTACCTGATCGTCGCCCGTAAATAATCAAACCAGCTTCCGGATTTTCCGGAAGCTGTTCTTTTAATTGAAACACCCAACTTCTCGTTTCCAACGCCTTTACTACCCAAACAATCCATTCAAAAGAAACACTTTCCGTCCGGAAAGTGTTTCCTCCGCCATTGTTAATTGTTAATTATTCATTGTTAATTGTTGTTTTGCACACGTCCACCCATTCCCGGTACCGGCTGCACTTCTCCAGTTCCGGAATGGTCAGCTTCACCCCGCTATGGTCCGTTCCCACGGCAGGATAGACAATTTCATGCTTCCGCAGGCTTTCATCCAGGTACACGCTCACGCCCTCATGGATGCCGAAGGGGCATACCCCGCCGATGTCGTGTCCCACCAGCGGCTCCACCAGTTCCGCCGGGATCATTTTCGCTTTCACGCCGAACCGGTCCTTATACTTCCGGTTATCAATTCTCGCCGTACCGTCTGCCAGGATCAGCACAGGCTTTTCACCCTGCAGGAAGGACAGTGTCTTTGCGATCATCCCTTCCTCACAGCCGATTGCTTTCGCAGCTTCCGCCACCGTGGCACTGCTGTGTTCCGTTATAATGATCCTGTCCTCCAGTCCGTATTGTTCCAGATAATTCCTGGCTTTTTCAAATGCCATATCATCACGTCCTTGTTTGTAAGTATTGATTCTTTCCTCTGTTCCGGCAGCTCGCACAAGTCCGGCAATAGTTCACAATAATTCTCTCGTATTCCTTTTCTCTCCGTGAACCAGGGAATCCGAAATCGTCTTCCTGCCGTTTTCCCCGAAATTCAGCGGGCTGTTTTCAACATCATAAACCAGCAGCCCTTCACTGCCCGGTTCCGCTTCAGCCAGCACCCTCCCCGACCTGTCGCACAGAACAGTCGGTGCTGTCTGGAAAGGCGGACAGGTGTTGCAGGTCAGCACGGGACAGACATTCTCCACCGCCCTTGTCCGGATATGTCCCCGGATCAGGTCATATCTTTCCGGATCCTCCTGGTCCGTTTCATCGTAAAACAGAATCAGGTTCAGGTTTGTCTGTTCCCGGTACAGTTCCCGGAAATATTCCGGGAAACGAACCTCGAAACAGATCCGGATACCGATCTTCAGGGAGTCAGCTGAGAAGATCCCGGCGTCATGCCCTTCTGTAAAGTTTTCCCGGTCCCAGCCCCATAAAGCCCGCTTGCGGTAGATTATTCGTTTCCCGTCCGGCATAAATACCATGGCGCAGTTGCAGTACCGGTTCTTTTCTTTGACCATGGTTCCCGTAACCAGGTACATCTGATGCTTTTCCGCCAGTTCCTGAATCCTGTCATGAATCCTGCTTACCTTCTCAAAATCCACGTCAGATGCCGCATTGATGCTGCGGGGCGGATAGCCCGTAACCGCGCATTCCGGAAACAGGAGAAGCCTGACGCCTGCCTTCCCGGCCGCTTCTGCGCCCGCCCGGATGCGTCTGAAATTGACTTCAGGATCTCCCGTGACCCTGAATTGATAGGCCCCTGCTCTCATACTGCCTCCTAAATTTCTGATTTACAGCGTCTGTTCACCGACAAATTCCATCGTTTTATCCCGCTTTTTAAATGTAGCAAAGCACGTCTGTCCATTCAGCGCGAGCGCGTCTGTCAGGCTCTTTTTGACATAGCCCATGCTGATCATTCCCATAGCTTCCTCCGGGGTAAACCAACCTGTTTCCAGGCTTTCTTCCGTCACCGTTTCTGTTCCGCCAACGTATCGGCACCGGAAAACCATATTGACGGTGGTTGGCAGATCCATACCTTCCAGCGGTCCATATCCTTTTTTCTTCACAATATTCTGATAGATGCCTGTGACGCATTCCGGTTCAGCTGTAATCCCGCTCTCTTCAAGGATTTCCCGCTTCAGCCCGTCCAGGATCGCTTCGCCCTGTTCCACAACGCCGCCCGGAAATTCCCAACCCCGTCTTTCGGAGCGGATCATCAGCACCTTGCCTTCCCTGAACACCACTCCGGCAGCAGAAACAAAATGCACCTGAAGATTCTTCGTTTCCAGCCAGTTATCCATAAGCGTCCTCCTTTTGCTGCTCTTCGCCCGGTTATTGAAATGTGTTATCTGACAGTATACCCTGTTTCCCGCGTTTCAGGAACCCCTTCCTCATTTCTTCCTTCAAACTGCTTTCAGATTCTTGAAGATCCACTTCTTTTTTGTTATCATCGCAGTACAGAGTTAAATATCAGACAAATCAGGAGGTCAGTATGAATCCGAACATTGTCAAACGTAATGAACTCCTTGCACAGAAAGTGATCAAAGGTCTCGAATCCCGCAATATGAGCGGATACTACGCCGCCTCGAAGGAAGAAGCGCTGAAGCTCGCCCTTACCATGATTCCTGAAGGCAGCTCCGTCACCATGGGCGGTGCCATGAGCGCCCATGAAATCGGCCTTGTGGATGCCCTGAAAGCCGGAAACTACAACTTTATCGATCGGGACGCCTACGAAGACAAACGTGCCGCCATGCTGGCCGCTTATGACGCGGATGTATTCCTCTCCAGTGCCAACGCCATGACGGACGACGGTATTCTCGTCAATATTGACGGAAACTCGAACCGGGTCTCCGCCATCTGCCAGGGACCGAAGAAGGTGCTCTTCATCGTCGGCATGAACAAGGTCTGCGGCGATCTGGACGGCGCTATGAAGCGCGCCCGTAATGTGGCCGCGCCCATCAACGCCCAGCGTTTCGGCCTGTCCACGCCCTGCGCAAAAACCGGCAAATGCATGGACTGCAAGAGTCCTGACACCATCTGCTGTCAGTTCCTGATCACCCGGTTCAGCCGGCACGCCGGACGCATCCACGTCATCCTGGTCAACGATACCCTCGGTTTCTGATGTTGTGTTTGCTTCTGCCGGTAATGATGAATTGTTGAGCAATTGCCCAAGCCTCTGCCTGGAGCAACACTTATCCAGCTTCATCCGTACTGACAAACTATAATTATGAATTGTGAATTATGAATTCTGAATTTAAAAAATCCTCTCTTTCTCCCGTAACCTTCCACTACATGATCATCACCGGAGGCTTCTGGATGGCCTTCTGCGTGGTCACAGCTTATGCCGCAGTTTACCTGCAGGGCGTCGGCTGCTCCAATGCGGAGCTTGGCCTCATCCTGGCCCTGGGCAATGTGGGCGGCGCCCTGCTCAGTCCTGTGCTGGGTGCGCAGATTGACCGGAACCGGAATCTCCGCCATGCCACGGTGGTCAATGTGCTTCTGGCAGTGCAGGTGGTTCTGCTCGTCCTGCTGCGGGTTCATCCCCGGCATGACCTGTTCAATGCCGCCTGCTATGTGCTGTATATGACAGCCATGATGCCGGTCAACGCGGTCAACCTGGATCTCTGCGTCCGGCTGGAGCGGGCGAAAGCGCCGCTGAATTTCGGATTTGCTCGTTCCATGGGCAGCTTTTCCTTCGTCATTCTCAGCACCTTGCTGGGAATCATCACGGCACAGTGGGGCCACCTTTCCCTGCCCTTTGCCGGCCTGGCTGTCGTACTGTTCCAGTTTGTCGGCAACAGGCTCATTGACCGGGATCTCCGGGATGCTGAAGCCGCTATGCCGCTGGCAGAAAATGAAATCCGGGAGCAGTCCTCCTCCCTGCCGGTCTTCATCCGGGAAAACCGGATGTTCTGTCTCATGCTTTTCGGGACCATCATCATCTTCATTGCCCATAACATGGACGGCAACTTCCTGATCAATGAGATCCGTGCCCTGGGCGGCGATACCGCCATTATGGGCTATGTTGCCGCCTTCACGGCGATCACGGAAGTGCCGATCATGATGTTTGCCTCCAGGCTTCCGAAGCGCTGGTCCACTGTGCAGTATATCCGCCTGGCCCTTGTCCTCTTTGTCTTCAAGGCCCTGGCTTACGCCCTGGCGCCGAACATTCCCCTGTTCTTCGCCTCCCGTGTCTTCCAGGCGCCGAGTTACGCGCTCTATACCGTACTGATCGTCAGCTACGCGGACAGCCAGGTTGCCCGCAAGGATTCGGCCAAGGCCCAGAGCCTGGCCTTCAGCATGACCACTATCGGTTCCGTTCTGGCCAGTCTCATCGGCGGCCAGATGTTCGACTCCGTGGGTGTCCGGCCTACCATGCTCACCGCCGTGGCGATCTGTGTTGTAGGTACCGTTATCGCGCTGGCCGGAACCCGCCAACGCTCCGCCGCCGGCAACTCTTCACTCTAAGTTCTTAACTCTTCACTCAAATACTCAAAACTGCTTCCGGATATTCCGGAAGCAGTTTTTCCGCCATTTTTCATTTTTCATTCTTCATTTTTCATTGCTGAAAGAACGGCTTCTGCCCTTCTTTCAGCCCAGTCCAACCCTGAACAGATACAGCCACAGCCGCTTCTTATACTTCTCAAACAGTCCCCGTTTCCGGTACATATCCTTCAGGTGCCTGTACAGGTCTCCCTTAATCCGGGTATTCTCCGCCGGATGCTTCACGCAGTCCAGCACCTGCCGGATAGAAGTGCTGTTGGCAGATCGCCGGTAATCATACAGGGAATCCTTCATAAAGGAGACCCTGCTGACGCCTGCGAGATAATCCATCACAAAGGCAAAATCCTCTCCCCAGGTCAGGTTTTCCTGGAAACGGCAGTTTTGCTTCTCCGCAATCTCCCGCAGGAACAGCTTGTTCCACAGCACGCCGTAGAAATAGGAATTGGCATGGTCGCACAGGTGACGCATCATATCGTCGCAGGGTACGGTATCATCCCGTCCCGCCAGGTTATGGAAGCTCCGCCTTTCCCCGAAATACTGGTCGTATCCGCCGATCACCAGTTCAGAGCCGTCCTTTTCAGCCCTCCGGACCATCCGTTCAATGGAGTCCAGGGGCAGCGTATCATCCGCGTCAATAAAGCGGATATATTTCCCTTCACACAGGGCCAGACCCGCGTTCCGGGCATAGGAAATACCGAGATTGCCCTGGGTAACCACCGTCAGCCGCGGATCCTTTTCCGCTGCTTCCCGGGCCATCAGGACCGTCCCGTCTTCACTTCCGTCATCAACAAGAATAATCTGCAGATTCTGCCAGGTCTGGTTCAGCAGGCAATCCAGCAGTCGCTGCAGTGTCTTTGTCACATTATATGCCGGAATCACAACGCTGACCATCGGTTCAGACTGTGCAGGATTCAAGCGTTTCACTCTCCTGTCGTTTGTTTTCGCAGGTTAGTAATCATTGTACCATGCTTCCCCTTGTTTGAAAAGCACTCATCCTGTCCCTCCGGCTGGACAGAAATCCGAAAACCGGATAAAATATATAAGTTATATCAAGGCAGAAAGGAGGCGTCGGCATGAGCGCAAAACTGAAGAATATTCTCAGTTTTCTCTTCATTGCATTAACCCTTGTCGCCGTCTTCTGTATCGCCTTCGGAAACCCGGAACTGAGTGACGCCTGGGACACGCTCCGCGGTCTCGACGGCCGCTGGATTGCGGGTCTTTTTCTCTGCTGGGCTTCCTATACTTTCTTTGACGCGCTGGGTACCTGGTACTGCCTTCGGAAGCAGGGGTTCCGTCTGAACCTGTGGACCGTGCTCAGCGTCACGCTGATCGGCTTTTTCTACAGCAACATCACCCCCGGTGCCAGCGGCGGTCAGCCGATGCAGGTCAATTCCCTGCGCAAGGCCGGCGTTCCCGTAGGCAACGGAACCACAGCGGTCACCATCCGTCTGATCGCCAATCAGTTTATGGTTTCCGTCCTCAGCTTACTCTTCCTGCTGTTCAACCGCACCTTTGTTTATCAGCAGCTGGGAGGGGGAATCTGGGCCGTCCGGATCGGCTGGATCATCAATTTTGCCGTTGTTCCCCTGGTGTTGCTGGCCGCCTTCCGGCGCAGCCTGGTTCGCAAACTTGCTGCCGGCTTGATCGGCCTTCTCGCAAAGATTCGCCTGATCAAGGACCGGGATGCTGCTCTGGACGGAACCTATAAAGTGCTGGATACCTATCATACAGCTATCCGCGATCTGTTCCGTTCCCCTGTGCAGCTGATCTTCCAGTGCCTGTGCTCCACCCTGAGCATGCTGGCCCTGACCGGTTCCATTGTGTTCGTCTATTATGCCTTCGGGCTCTCCGGTACTCCCTGGTACCATCTGCTGACCCTGGGGCTTCTCCTCTTCGTCAGCGCAAGCTACACGCCCCTTCCCGGCGCCAGCGGCGCCCAGGAGGGCGGCTTCATGTACTATTTCAACGGAATCTTCCCCGGCGGTACCAAGAACCTGGCCCTGCTGATCTGGCGTTTCTTCACCTATTACATTTTCCTGTTTATCGGCGTGATTACGCTCCTGCTGGAGAAAATCGGCCTCTGCGGTCATACCCGCAGGCAGGAGAATCATCCGATGACTGAAACGGAGGATACCGTATGATCGATACTGCAAGAATGATCGCAGCCAGGCCTAAGGCCACCCCTGTCCCCGGCATGGGCGAACAGGTTGCTTTGGACCTGAAGGATACCGTAAGTTCTGCCGCGGAAAGCGCTGAGGATTTCCTTGGTCATTTACCCCAGATTGTCAGCCGTCTGCTCCTTTCAGCCGTTGTCCTGATTGTGGGCCTGCTGATCCTGAAGCTGGGCAAAATGATCATTGCCAAACTTGCCCGGAAGCGCAGCAAAAACAGCCGCATAAATACCCAGCGTGCAGAAACCTTCCGCTCTGTGATCTCCAGTGTCTTCAGCTATATCATGTTCTTTATCCTGGCCACGGTGATCCTCCGCATCTTTGGTGTGGACGTGACCTCCATCCTGGCTGCTGCCGGGGTTGTCGGTATCGCGCTGGCCTTCGGTGCCCAGACGCTGGTCAAGGACCTGCTTTCCGGTCTTTTCATCTGGGGCGAGGGTTTCATCGCCGTGGGCGACCTGGTCAGCATTAACGGACTGGACGGTACCGTGGAGGCTATTACCATCCGCACCACCTCCATCCGTAATTACAACGGCAATGTTTACTGTATTCCCAACGGCGATATCCGTACCGTCACCAATATGTCCCGGGGCTTCAAACGGGCCATCGTCAATGTCCCCTGCCCCTATGAGGAAAATCAGGAACGCCTCGTGGCCATGGTCAAAGAGGAAATGGAAATCGCCGCCAAAGAAGTGGAAGGCATCGATGCTGTGCCGGATGTCATGAGCATTGTCGCCTTCGACAGAAACTCCGTCCGCCTCCAGGTCGCTGTTGTCTGCCCTGTCGGCGAGCACTGGCGGATTGAACGTGAAATCCGTACCCGCATCAAAGCCCGCTTCGACAAGGAAGGCATCGTCATGCCCCACTATTCCGTTCCCGAAACAGAAACCTGATTCATGGTGAAAAGTCTCCCTCTGGAGGCTTTTTCATTTGCCTTGCAATTATACAAACATACTTTCAAACAACCATCGCCCCAGGCGGGAATGTGACTGCGGGACAGATGAAATGTAATGCGAAGCGTGACATTTCGTCTGTCCCCTCTGTCACGTTCCTTTCCATTACCTCCACTACCCAAGCCATCCATTCAACAAAACAGCTTCCGGATTCTCCGGAAGCTGTTTTTCCACTATTCTTCATTTTTCATTTTTCATTCTTCATTTCCTTCAGCCGCACCTGTACTGCCGGATAGTCTCCATGCATCTGCCCGAAACTGATTCCTTGTAACAGTGTAGCTCCCGTCACCGTCTCTCCTGTGTCTTCTCTCCGATACACAGCGTCCGCTTTCAGTCCCTGCAGCCGGACAAACGGGAATTTCCCGTTGGACCGCACGTGGGTAACTACAAGGCTGACCAGCGCCTCTGACTGATCCGGGAATACCACCATCCAGGCCGTATAGTCCTCTTCACCCTCGTCCAGCCGATAATAGTCCCCGCCTTCGATCAGGGACTCATAGCGGTGGAAGGCTTCAATCTGCTGTTTCACCGTCTGCTTTTCTTCATCCGTCAGTTTTGCCGGATTCAGTTCATATCCAAAGGTACCCGTCTGTGCCACAATGCCCCGGGTTTCCAGCGGCACCGTCCGGCCGGTCTGGTGATTCGGGCATGCGGATACATGCGATCCCATGGCGCACACCGGATAGCCATAGGAGGTGCCCTTCTGGATCTCCAGCCGTTCAATGGCGTCCGTATTGTCGGAGCACCAGATCTGCGGGCAGTAATAGAGCATTCCTGCGTCAAACCGTCCGCCGCCTCCGGAACATCCTTCGATCATCACATCCGGGAAAGCTGCTGTCAGTCGTTCCAGCAGCCGGTAGGTGCCCAGCATAAACCGGTGCGCCGCCTCTCCCTGCCTGTCTGCGGGAAGCGCGCCGGACCAGCAGTTGGCCACACTCCGGTTGAAGTCCCATTTAACATACTCAATCTGCGCATCGTTCAATATCGCACTGATCCGTTCAAACAGGTAGTCCTGGATCTCTTCCCTGCCCATGTCCAGCACCAGCTGGCGCCGGGAAACCATCGGCAGTCTTCCGGGATCCTGCAGTGCCCAGTCCGGGTGTGCCCTATACAGGTCGGAATCCGGGCTGATCATCTCCGGTTCCACCCACAGGCCGAATTTCAGACCCGTTTCGTGGATCCGTTCGGACAGTTCCCTCAGGCTGCAGCCCAGCTTACCCTCGTTGCACACCCAGTCGCCCAGGCTGGTTGTATCGTCATTGCGCTTGCCGAACCAGCCGTCATCCAGCACCAGCATTTCCATGCCCAGTTCTTTTGCTGCTCCGGCAAGTTCAAGAATCTTCTCCGCGTCAAAATCAAAATAGCAGGCTTCCCAGCTGTTCACCAGCACGGGCTTTTTCGCGTTTCTCCACCGGGGTGCGATCACTTCCTCCCGGATCACCCGGTGATAGTTCCGGCTCAGGACGTTCAGGCCTTCCTCACTGAAGGAAAGGATTGCCTCCGGCGTCTGGAAATTCTCTCCCGGCGCCAGCTTCCATTCAAATCCCTCCGGATGGATCCCGCTCACCACGCGCACGCTTCCCGTCTGGTCCATGCTGACCTCTTCCAGATGGTTTCCGGAATACATCAGCATGAAACCCCAGCATTCTCCCTGCCGTTCCGTGGCAGCCGGATCGCAGAGAATGATGAACGGATTGCTCTGGTGGCTGCTCATGCCCCGTCTGGACTCAAAGGCCAGCCGGCCGCCCTGCGGGATTTCCGTCCGCTCGGGTATCCGCTCCATGGCATGCCGTCCGTGGAAATGCATGACTTCCTTTTTGCAGTACGGAAAATCCATGCAGACCGAAGCCGCTTTTTCCAGAGTAATGACTTCAGCCCCGCAGTTTTCAAGCCGTACGCTCCGTACGATCACATCCTGCTCTTCAAAAAGCCAGTATGTCAGGAACGCGTTCAGACCGCTGACCTTGTCCTCCAGGCAGATCTCCAGCCCTTCCGTTTCCGCATTGCCCCGCAGTCCCGGCAGGCCCTGCGGCTTTTCCTTGCCCTTCAGCAGGCGGTATCCCGCATAGCGCCAGTCTACGCTTCGGCTGCCGTTTTCCAGCTTTACCTTTACCGCGGCGGAGCGGAAGTCACCCACCCCGTCCGTGGAGTATTCCTGGGGCAGCGTGTCCAGGGAATAATCAAACCGTGTCTGCTGCTCATAGGGATTGCCGCAGAACCCGCGGTTTGCCGTACGGATCCGGCTGCTCATGTCCGATCCGGTTTTCAGGCCGTACCATACGTGTAGCAGTACGCCCGTATCATCCGCCTTCATCTGGTATTCTGTATGGATTGTTTCCAGGGAAAACAGTCTTTCCTTTTCGTTAATCCGAATGCTCACTGGATCCTCTTTCCGGGCTTTATCTCCCAAGCTTTTTAGCATGTGTATCTTATCATAATCACAGGATTCTTCAAGACAGAATCCGTTTATTTGACCGTCAGTCCGTCCGGCTCCACATGGCAGGAAAGGAACAGGATTTCCACCCCGGCGTCCCTGGCCTCCTGCATCGCTGTGCCGAACTCCGGATGGGTCTGTATGTTGGGTCGTACCTCTTTGATACCGTCCATCTGGATCGCGAAAGCCAGCACTGCCCGGTAGCCGTCCTTCACCGCTTTGGCCAGCTCCCGCAGGTGTTTCACGCCCCGGTCTGTGGGCGCGTCGGGAAAGTAGCCGATGCCTTCCCTTTCCAGCGTGCAACCTTTGACCTCCATCAGAGTTCGTTCTGCACCGCGTTCCATATAGAAATCTATTCTGGAATCACCGTAGGTGTATTCCGGCACAACTGCGTCATACTGCTGCTTCTCCAGCCACTCCTTCACCACTGCGTTCGGTGCCTGGCTGTCGATGTTCACCAGCAGGCCGTTCTCCTTCCGGACAGTCACCATGTCATATTTGGTTTTCCGTCCTTCCGTTCCGGGAGCGGTCAGCCAGATCTCCGCCCCGGGCAGAAGCAGTTCCCGGCACCGTCCGGTGTTTTTCACATGGACGGTTTCTCTTTTTCCGTCCAGTTCCACATGGGCAATAAACCGGTTCGGCCGGTCCAGAAAGGTTCCTTTGACAATGTTGCTGTATTTCATTTCATCCTGCCATCCGTTATCCTGATCCTAAGGTCTGTGTTTCCGCATGTACTCAATGGTTCTGTAAAGCGTTTCTCCGTGGAAGATCTTGTCCAGGTTCCCTGCAAAATCCAGGCCGTAACGCCGGCCCAGCGTTTCCAGCGCGTACCTGGTTTTTTCCTCCTGCTGTTCCTTCACTTCCGGCATAAAATCGTCAAAGCGAAGCTGCCGTCCGTATTCACCGGTCAGATGGTAGATCCCCACGCCCACCAGCCGGACCGCTTTCCGCTGCACCTGTTCCAGCAGCCGGACAGCCTCTTCATAGATCGTCACCGCTGACCGGGTGGAGGGAATGATTTTGGACCGGGTGATACTCTTCATGTCCGAATAGGTGATCTTCAGTGTTACCCCTTCTCCGTACAGACTCACCCGTTCCGCCCTGCGCTCCACACTGATGGCGAGCAGCAGCAGCGCGTCAGCAATGAATCCGTAGTCGTCCACATCTTCCTGAAAGGTCATTTCCCGGCTGATGGATTTAGCGTCCTCCGGCTTATAAGGGCTCACCCTCCGGTCATCTATCCCGAAGGCCTGCTGCACCATCCACTGTCCCTGTTTTCCGAAGGTGCGGATGATTTCCTCCTGACGTTCCTGGATATCACGCACCGTAAGGATGCCCGCCCGGTTCAGCTTTTCCGCCGTCTTTTCGCCCACGGTATAGAGCACCCGCACGTCCCGGTCAATGATCAGGCTGATAAAATCCTCCGCCGTAGGGATTTCAAAGTACCCGTCCGGTTTCTTCTCTTCGCTGGCGGTCTTTGCCGCCGTCTTGGAATAGGCTACGCCAACGGAGCAGGTCAGTCCCAGCTCGTCCAGCGTCCGCTTCTTGATATTCCTGGCAAATTCACAGGCGTGTTCCCAGTCTCCGGCACTTTCTGTCACATCCAGGTATGCCTCGTCCAGCGCGATATATTCGGAGGCCGTGGCATACGTATTCCAGATTGCGTGCAGCTGGTTGGAAACTGTCCTGTATTTGTCGAAGTTAGGATGCATGTACACCCCTTGGGGACAGAGCCGGTACGCCTCCTTGATGTTCATCGCCGAGTGAACGCCGTATTTCCTGGCCTCATAGCTGCAGGTAGCCACCACGCCCCGCTCCTGCGGCAGGGAGCCGATAATCAGCGGTTTCCCCTTCAGTGCCGGGTTGTCCCGGATCTCCACGGAGGCATAGAAAGCGTCCATATCAACATGAATGATGATCTGGTTCAATTTCTCACCTCCCGCCGCAAACCCAAACTCCTTTTCTTTCCTCAAGTATATCATCTGCTGAATCATATTGGTAGTTGTCGTCTTCCATCCTCCCTTTTGCCCAGGCTTTCTCCCGATGTCATTTTGAGCAAGGCCGTAGGCCGCGTCGAAGAATCTCCTCGTGCCCGCAGGCACAATAATTCTGCATTCTGCATTCTGAATTCTGAATTGGGAATCGAAAAACTTTTCGATCACCCGTCTCTTCTGTCACATTCCTGTAGGAACACCAGAAAGCCGAGTATCACAGCCCAATCAATTCAAAAACCACTTTCGATCCTTCGAAAGCGTTTTCTCCGCCATTCTGCATTCTGCATTCTGAATTCTGAATTGGGAATCGAAAAACTTTTCGATTCCCCTGTACCCCATTTCTCTTCTTCCATCGTATACTATGTGAAGATCTTCAGAAAGAGGTGCCCAATGGACAGGAGAGAATTCGAGCAATTGTATATCGACCTGTTCCCAGGACTGTACCGTCTGGCCCAGAGTATCGTCCATCACCCGGCGGATGCCCAAGACGCGGTCCAGCAGTCAGCGGTCAGTGCCTGGGCGGCGGCGGACCGGATATGACAGGCGTAACTCCCCGTCAGATGGTCGAAACAACATCAACCGTTATTTCAGTCGGTGTTGGCATCGCTACTGGGAATTTTAAGCCTCTTTTAGTATTGGTTGGCACAGAAGTTCTTATTGCGATAATGGAAAACAATGAGAAGAATAGACAGCAAAATTAAAAACAGTAATGTCATCAAGGCCGCAGATATCATTCTGCGGCCTTGATTTTTTAGTTCAAAATATCGATCAACTCTTCCTGTTATGGGATCTGTTTGTTCTTTTACCGCAGGCCAGTAACAAAAGCAATCTTAATGCTTTATCGGTTTAGTAATATTCGGATTTTACTGTTTTTCTTGTCATTATGTTTCATTTTTCGAACTCTCTGTTTTGCCTAAATGATGAAAGTTTATAATGTGTTTTTGACCGTATATGACAATATTTTGTGTATTTTATAAAAAACCTGTTGACAAAGTCGTTCGCATGTGCTTATACTGACGTTGACCGAAACCGTTTTAGTAAAGGAGAATATCGTGAGCGTTACCATCAGGGATGTCGCCCAGTTTTGCGGCGTATCTGTCTCCACAGTATCGCGGGTACTGAATGGTTATACCGATATCAGTGAAGAAACCGCCAATAAAGTCTTTGATGCCATTAAGAAGCTGGATTTTGTGCCCAGCAATACCGCCCGGATGTTGTCGAAGAAAAAAACACGGATCATCGGCCTGACCATTCCGGATATCAAAGACCCCTTTTTCTCGGAGAACGCTGCCGGTGCTGAAAAGCTGCTTCAGGAAAACGGCTATGAGATTTTTTACGGCAATATGGAGCGCAGTGGAGAGAAACTGCTGAATTTCCTTCAGCAGGCCCGGCAGATGCGTTTTGAAGGACTCATCATCACGCCGGATGAATGGAACGATGAACTGCTGGACACCATCCATAAACTTAGCATCCCTGTGGTTGCCCTTCGCAGAAGGCCCCCGCAGAGCAGCGGTGTCCCTTATGTGGATAACGACCACTACAAAGGCGCCATGGAGATGATGACCTACCTGAGTGATCTGGGTCATACAAAGATTGCCCATATCGTTCTTCCCACAGGTATCGGAGAAATCCGCCGGGAAGCATATCGGGATTTCTGTCGCATCCGTGGCATCCCGGAGCGCGATATCCGGATTGAAACGCCCGCCAACAAGCTGGATCAGGCCAAAGAAAACGGTTATGAGGCTATGAAACAGATTCACAAACAGTATCCGGATACCACAGCAGTCTTCGCCGGAACGGATCAGCTGGCAATCGGTGCCATGGTTTATTTGCGTGAACAGGGCCTGTCCGTACCCGGGAACATCTCCATTGCCGGTGTCAATGATATGGATTATGCTTCCCTTCCCTGGTTTGACCTGACCACCATGTCCCTGAACCGTACAGAGATGGGACGCGCCGCCGCCCAGATGCTGCTGGATATGATTGAAAAGCGCCAGACCCATCCTGAGAATCTTCTGCTTGATTCGTCCATAATTGTACGGGGAAGTACAATTAAAATATAAACCAAAGAAAAGGAGAAAAGACAATGAAAAAGGTTCTCGCGTTCACCCTCAGTCTCATGCTCTGCATGACCATGTTCGTCTTCAGCAGCTTCGCTGAAGAAGTTCCCCAGAAGAACTCCTTCACCATGTACAGCTGCTACGTGGAAGCGGAAGTAGCCGGCCTGGTGGAGCTGTTCCAGAAAGAAACCGGCATCGGCGTCAATTATGTGCGTCTGAGTGCCGGCGAAATGCAAGCCCGTGTTGCTGCTGAAAAGGACAATCCCCAGGTTGCCATGATCTTCGGCATGGGCAATGACGTATCCATGGCCATGGTCGCGGAAGATTTGTTGGCACCCTATGTTCCGGCAAACATCGACCAGATGGATCAGCGTTTCGTCGATCCAGACGGCATGTATGTCCCGCTGCAGATCATTGTAACCTGCTTCGGCAGCAACAAAGAATGGCTGGAAGAAAAGGGTCTGGAACCCCCCACCAGCTGGGACGATCTTCTGAAGCCCGAATACAAGGATGAAATCTGTGTGGCTCACCCGGCAACCTCCGGTGCCGCCTACACTGTGCTTTCCCAGACCGTACAGCGCCTGGGTACCGACGAAGGCTTCAACTACCTGAAGGAACTGAACAAGAACGTTCAGGTTTACACCAAGGCGGGTGCTGCTCCCTTCACCTCTGCCGGTCTCGGAGAGGTCGGCGTGGCCATCGGTTATTCCGATAACGCCCAGACCGTTGTGGATCAGGGCTATCCGCTGGTCGTCTCATACCCGAAAGAAGGCGCCGGCTACGGCGTTACCGCCGCCGCTATGGTCAAGGGCGGCCCCGCGGATGAACAGGAAGCCGCGCATAAGTTCATCGATTGGCTGATCGGCGAATCTGCTATGACCCTGGCCTACTCCGAATACAACCAGTATCCGCTGAACACCACCGTACATCCGGAACCTAAGATGATCCCCATCGAGGAGATCGAACTCATGGACTTCGATCCTGTGCTCTCCGCCCAGACCAAGAAGGCCAACTGTGAAAAGTTCGAAGCGGAAGTCCGCTCCTCTGCCGACGTTAAGTAACAAGCATTCATAATCCTGACAGGCGGGCCTGCCACCGGTTCATCCACGGCAGGCCCCTGTCAGATATTCCACCCGTGCAGGCTGTCCGGAACCGTCGGACAGTGCCCTGCCAAGGAGGTATGTATGGGTTCTCCCGGGAGTGCAAGGAACAGGCACGTAAAGAGTGAAAAAAAGCGGGAATTCCGCATGCTCCTGAAACAGCCGGAGCTGCTCTTTGCTATCCTCTTTGTCTTCGCCGTACTGATTATTTTCTGTATTTATCCCATTGTCCGCCTGTTCATTTCCAGCCTCACAGACAAAAGCGGACATCTGAACCTGGATAACATCAATTATGTCTTTACGAAAACCGACTTTTTCCAGGCTTTCTGGAACAGCGTTAAGCTGGGCCTGTTTGTCGGCCTGATGGCTACGATTGTAGGCTATGTCTATGCTTTCGCCATCACCCGCACGAGTCTGCCCGGAAAGAAGTTTTTCAATATCATGGCGATCCTGCCCATCCTTTCACCGCCCTTTGTCATTTCCCTGGCGGTTATGCTCCTGTTTGGCCGGAGTGGGCTGATCACCAAGAACCTGCTGCATATCCGGGGCAACAACATCTATGGATTCACCTGGCTGTCCATCGTGCAAATTCTTTCGTTGTTCCCCTTGGCATATTTGAATCTGAAAGGCATGCTGGAAACGCTTGACAGCTCGGTGGAAAACGCCAGCAGAACCCTGGGCGCCAGTCGGCTGAAAGTCTTCCTCACAGTAACCTTGCCCCTGTCCCTTCCCGGCTTTCTCAGTTCCTTCCTGATCATCTTCGCCAAATCTCTGTGCGACTTCGGTAATCCCCAGGTGCTGGCCGGCAATTACAATGTGCTTTCCGTTTCTGCTTACCTGCAGATTGTAGGGCTGTTTGACCTGAAAACGGGCTCCTTTATTGCCTTGTCCATCCTGTTGCCCTGCATGCTGGCTTACCTGATTCAGAATTACTGGGTCTCCAGGCGTTCTTTCGTAACAGTAACCGGCAAGGCTACCGGCACGGTAGAGCCTATCCAGGAAAAGAAAATCGTCATACCTCTGTTCATTACCTTACTGGCTTTGACGCTCTTCACTATCCTGATGTATGGTACGGTGGTCTATGTTTCCTTTGTGAAAACCTGGGGTGTGGACTGGTCCATGACCCTGGACAGTTATCAGTTTATCCTCAAACGCGGAGCCGGAGCCATTAAGGATACTTTCCTGCTCTCATCCATCGCCACACCCATCACAGCCCTTCTGGGTATGCTCATTGCCTTCCTGCTGGTTCGTAAAAGCTTCTTCGGCAAAAAGCTGATGTCTGTGGCCTCCATCCTTCCCTTTGCCGTTCCGGGCATTGCCCTGGGCATCGGATACGTGGTGGCTTTTAATACCAAGCCCATCCAACTTACCGGAACAGCTGCCATCATCATTATCGCCATGGTCTTCCGAACGTTGTCCATCGGCGTGGAGACCGGTTCAAACAGTCTTCGCCAGGTAGATCCAAGTATTGAGGAAGCAGCTATCAGCCTTGGTGCCGGAAATGCAAAGACCTTCTTCAGCATATCCCTGCCCATTATGAAATCAGCCCTGTTTTCCGGTCTGCTGAATTCCTTTATCCGGTCCATGACCAGTGTCAGCGCTGTGATCTTCCTGGTGTCAGTAAACTGGAACCTGCTGACGGTTTCCATCCTGTCGGAGATCGAATCCAACCGTCTTGGGGCGGCCAGCGCCTACTGCGTCGCCCTGATGATCATGGTCATCGTGGCCATTGGGGTCCTGGAAGCAGTCGTAAACGGAATCTTTGCCCGGAGGAGAAGAACATATGAATAATGAAGCTGTAGGCGTTGAGATCAAAGATCTTGTCAAAACCTTTCCTGCTTTTGACAATAAAAACAAGGAAATCTACGCGGCAAACCATGTGACCCTGTCGGTGCAGCCCAGCGAGCTGGTAACACTGCTCGGCCCTTCAGGCTGCGGCAAAACAACCTTACTGCGCATGGTAGCCGGTTTCCTGATGCCTTCTTCCGGTGAAATCTATATCGGTAGCCGGGAGGTCAGCCGTATTCCTCCCAACAAGCGCAACGTGGGCATGATGTTCCAGAGCTACGCCCTGTTCCCTCACCTTTCCGTGTATGAGAATGTTGCTTACGGTCTGAAGCTTAAGCACATGAGCAAACAGGAAATCTCTCAGCGGGTACGGAACATCTTGCAGCTCATGCAGATTGAGGAATACGCCAGCCGTTTCCCCAATGAGATTTCCGGCGGTCAGCAGCAACGCGTCGCCCTGGCACGGGCTGTGGTCACGGAGCCCAGTGTCCTGCTCTTTGATGAGCCCCTTTCCAATCTGGACGCAAAGCTTCGGGAATACATGCGGGAAGAGCTCCGGAAAATCCAGAAACGCGTAGGCATCACCAGTCTGTATGTTACTCATGACCAATCGGAAGCTATGGCCATCTCCGACAAGGTCATCATCATGCAGAAGGGCACCATCGAGCAGGCAGGCACTGCACGGGAAATCTATGCGCGCCCAAAAAATAAATTCGTCGCGGGCTTCATCGGTAAAGCGAATTTCATCAAGCCGGACGAAGTGCATTCTGTATCTGGCGGCCGGGCGGAGATCACGCTTCTGGGCAAGCGCATGGAAATCGCCGCTTCGGATCTGTGTGTCGCCGGTGAACCTTGCACCTGTATGATCCGGCCCGAGGATATTAAAATCAATCCGGATGGACATTTCAGAGCAAAGATTATGTCCAAGGCTTACTTCGGTCAGTACATTCAGCACTTTATGGATCTGGGCGGCCAGGAAGCCGAACAGATGGACTTTACGCAGACCAATGCCGGACTGCATGAAGGCGATGAAATCGCGGTAGACTTCGTGACCGAATCGCTGCGTCTGCTTCCGGACGACAAACTGCAGGAGGCCTAAGAGGAAAAGAAAATGGATCAGCTGTATTCTGAGATTCTGGCGCTTGCTGCAGAAGCGGCGCAAAAAGCCGGTATATTCATCCGTGAAGGACGGAAAAAGGGCCTGCATGTGGATGCCAAGTCCCGGATCGATTTTGTCTCAGATAAAGACAAACAGTCCGAAACTCTGATCCGGGAAATGATCCGGAAAAAGTATCCTGAACATCTCTTCTTCGGGGAGGAATCTATCTACGGTGATTCTCCCGAGGAGGAAAAAGCTGAAATCAACCGTTTCACAAATGATGACTTCGTCTGGGTGGTCGATCCGATCGACGGAACCGTAAACTATATACGGGACTATCCCCAGTACGCCATTTCCATCGGCGTGGTTCATCACCGTGAAATCATAGTAGGTGTCATCTACGATCCTTTCCGTGATGAACTCTTCACCGCTCAAAAAGGAAAAGGTGCCTTCCGCAACGGCTTGCCCATCCATGTGTCGGACGCCCGGGAAGCCGGCGACGCCATCATCAACACCAGTATGCCTACCAACAGTATGCTTACCCGTGAAAACATGGTAGCCCGAATTCCCCTGGTGTCCGAAACCTTCCAGTCCATGCGGATCTGGAACTGCGCAGCTATAAGCCTGGCTTCAGTCGCCTGCGGCCGCAGTGATGCGGATTATGAGGCCGGCATCCACCTGTGGGATATGGCCGCAGGCATTCTCCTGGTCCGGGAAGCCGGAGGAACAGTTACGCAGCTGGATGGATCCCCCTGCGCCCTGACCGAAACAGATGTCCTGGCCACCAACGGCCATATCCACGAAGCAGCTGTAAGGGCTTTGAATACCTGAAATTGTCGTGATCTAAAAGCGAACCCGGAATGATGATCCGGATTCGCTTTTTTACCAATTATATTTGGCATCAAATTTGATATGACATTTCCTGGAATATATATCCGCTAAATTAGTTGATTTGTAAAAGTTGAAAAAGGTCAAATTACCAGGCAACGGCTACACTGCGTCTCATTCCCGGGGAATATGCGTACACCGTTTGCCTGATCCGGCCTGTTGTCAACACAGCATTCTGTAAAAGAGCAGTGTGCCGGATGAGATCAGGCGGGCGTGCTCGGCGGATTCCGGTAGTCACACGCCAGGCATCTCCAGTATTTGACGCCCAGGAATACGGCAAAGTTATAGTACATCAGCTTGTGGCACTTCGGGCATACCCGCATCTTGCCGGCAGCCAATTCCTCCATGTACGCTTTCCAGTTGAACGATCCGCCGGTAACCTGCTCCAGTTCTTCCGGGGTTATTTCGATCCGTTCCCTTTTTTCTTTTTTCTCTGCCATGTTTCAGACCTCCTGTAAATGCTTTTTCGGACTTGTTGCCCTGTCTGTAAATTGATACGCACATTGTTGATTGATGGCAGTTTTTCGCTTCTCTTTTGCATATATTATAGCTGTCTTTCAGCCATCTGGCAACCACTCTTATGTCTCTGTATGCACATTGGGATTGTCTTCTTTTTTTATACATGTACAGAAGTTCAGTCAGAAAATAGAATGAGTTCACGCTGTGTTCACGGCTTATTCACGAAAAAGCAATAAGGTATAGATGTACCATAAGCTGCAGTTCGAAAGGATGAGTGAATGTGAACAAAAAAGAACTGATCGCAAAAATCGAGGAAGCTTTGGAAATGGTCATTTCTGTCAGCGGCAGGAAGTTTACGATCGTCCGGGATGAGGAAGACTGGCTCACTATATCCGAAAAAAAGCATCAGGAAACAGAAAAGCATTATTCTGACACCTATGACCTGGTCAGCAGGTATAAGATCGACGGGAATCCCCTGCGGAATTATATCGATGCGATCACGATAGAGAAATACGTTCCCCTGCTGCAGATCTGACAGAGACCCACTGCCAGCAGGCAGTCCGATTGCGTATATACAAATGTCGGGCAGGAAACCTGACCGGCGTCTGTATATTTCCGGACGGCTCAAGGAATGCGTCATGCTGCAGGCTGTCGGAAATAAACAGAAGATTGTTGAACACAGTTCACAAGCAAGGCCGAAGAAATGCTCCAGGCTGCAGGCCGGATAATGAATACGCAAATCCACCGGATCGGTATTCATGAAACAGAAAGAGGAGACGCCGGACGAAAACGTCCTGGCAGTCTCCTCTTCTTTTGTTCGGTAGTGTGAAATCTTTTCTGTAAAAACCGGTCTTCTACGATAAAACCGTTTTAGTCGTGGTCGAACGTTCAGGTTTTATGTGCCTGTTCTCCTATCTCCTCGCATAACCCCTGGCTATAAACATTCCATACTCTTTAGGCAGGTCTACCACGCCGTTTACCGCATGTTCCGTGATGATAGCTTTCAGTTTTTCAACCGGAAACTCACTTAATACCTTCAGTGAAGTCATGCTGGTCAGGTAGTCCACAAGATCGTCAATATCGGTGATATGCAGGGAATCTTTGTAGATCCTTGCCTCCGCCTCTGCAAATGCTGTTTTTAGTTTCTCTCCGCCATTCTGCATGGTGAAGTTATGGTTGGGTTTGAAGCTTTCGCCGCTGAGCTTAAACCATTCAGCAAGTTCCTCAATAAAGTTGTTCTCCCCCAGGGTGGCGCAGCAGAATACGCCGTCGTCTTTCAGGACCCGTCTGACTTCGTTTATACCTTTGGGGAGATCCGGCACATGGTAAAGCATGGAATTGGCAATCACCATATCAAAGGCTTTATCCGCAAAGGGCAGATCCTGGATATCTGCCACCCGGTACTCTATGTTGTTCCTGTTTCCGATGTTCTCCCGGGCTGTTTTGATCATACCCTCAGAGAGATCCGTAAGGACCAGCTGACCAAACCGGTCCAGTATGTCATCCCGTCCCATCCACAGGCTTCCGGTTCCGCAGCCCAGTTCCAGGACTTTCATTCCTGCAAAAATGTCATAGTTGGAAACGATCCAGTTTCCATATCCCTGTTTGTTGGTTGAATACTTCTCATGTAAAGAGATTCTTGTATTCAGTCCTTTGGATGTTTTGTACTGTTCCTTTACCGCAGCTGAATCATTTGAGCTTCCAATACGCATGCTTCTCCTCCAATGTTTGTGATAATAATCCAGACGATCGATCCAATACCTTCGTTCCGCTTTTCCGTCAGAACTGATAATTTCATTCTCCAGGATGCCTCCATTTTTGATGAAGCTATTGTACCAGATTTTCCGAAAAGACGCCCGTCTTTTTCCTGCTGAATGCGTCACATAGGTTATTTGAATAAATTGTTTTATTGTATACAGACAATCAACTGCCACCCTGTTCCCTTCCTGCGCATTAATATGCGAAAGCAGTACAGGAACGACGGAAAGACCTTCACGAAAAGAAGGACCGAGTAAACGAACAGGAGGACAAAACAATGACAAACACAGCCGTTAAAACATTCACCGCCATCGAGACCACGGAAATGGTCCGGAACCAGATTGAAGAACATATTCAGGAGCGGGTTGAGAAAATTCAGGAAACGAGAACCGTCGTCAGGGGACGCATCCGCCGTGCCCTCAGCTTCCTCTTCAGCTGTAATGAAGAGAATCCCCATGAACTTTCTCCGGCCATGAGAGCCAGACTGTTTCTGTAAAACTGAAGCCGGAGAATCAACATAGAAAACAGCGCGCCTGCGGGATTTACCGCAGGCGCGCTGTTTCTTTTTTTCGAACGCATTGCTGTTCCCGGTTAAACTGCTTCCCGATTCAAAAGAGAAAAGCAGCCAGCCGGAAGGCGAAACAAGCGGAAAAACCCGAGGGCGGAACCGTCTTATTTCTGATACTGATACATGCCATCGGCAGCAACGATCATTCCTTTATACAATTCAACGGACAGCAGCTGTTTTCCGCCCGGCGTTTCAAAGGAGTAAACCCAGGTGCCGCCGGTGACCGATTCGTCACTGGCTTTGCCGGTGACCATTCCGTTCACCGCCAGGCTGCGAATCTTCTCGATTTCTTCCGGTGTCATGTCAATCTTCGAGCTGCCTTCCTCGCAGTCTGTTGAATATCCGGTTATCACAGCCGTATCCAGCCCGTCACGCAGACCGTGGCAGAATTTCCATACCGGTACAGGCTTCGGTTCATCTTCCGTATATTCTTCCGGACCCTGCGGATAGGAGGAACTGATGACCCGGATCAGCTGCCCGTCCCGGAATTCACAGGTAGTATTATAGGCGGTAAAGGAATCCTGGCTGAACATTTCCAGATCATTGATAAACTCCTGCGCTCCAACCGGATCCTCTTCCTCTCCGGCAACAATACGGATATATTCAAAGTCTTCCGTCAGCGGAAGCTGGACTTTAACAGACCCCAGCAGCACAACGGGATTCCAGTCGTTGATGACAGCCACATAAGAACCGTCTGTACGGAGCCAGAAAGCCAGGTATGCCAAGCCGCCCCTGCGGTTGCGCATGAACCAGATCATCAACATCATTTATTATGACAGCCCCGCATTTGACGAAGGCATTAAACTCAGCATCATACCCACGTGCATATCCAATCTGACTGTCTGTGTATCCCAGTGCTTTCGCACATGCCGTAAATTCAGCTTTTTCTTTACTTTGAATCCATGGCTCCCACAGCTGACTTGGAAATTTACCCGAAAGCAGGCATTGCCGGGATATAGAAGTTGTACTGGGAATCATGGCGAACATTGCAGACTGTTCATATTCAATCCCGCCGAAAGATTCGGATATAATATTCCAGTCAAACTCTGACATTCCATCCATCACAACAATGACAAATTTATCGCTGTGTTCATGCATATACTCCATTGTACGGCTGACCAGTACAGGAGTATCCTCATCGTTTTTTGTAGACAATGTTCCAAAGAACTTCATCACATAATCCTGAAACAGCACATTGATTTTTTGCGTATCGATATTAAGCCCATATTGGATAGAATATCGATCAATCAAAGCTTTTTCCTCTGCAATACGATACCATTCCTTATACGAGGGCATTGCATTCAATTTCGAGAGAATTGTCTTAAACCTTTCAGAAAAGTAGGCTGACAAATTGCTCTTACTGTAAACAATCGTATCGAAATACTGTTCCGTTTCCTCCCGACGCAGCAAGTTTTCATAGTTATTGGATATTACCATTGTCAGTAAATCCAAATCCATTATGGATTTATGTTGCAATACATCGGAATTTAGTTTTGGAAATAGCGTATGCAACGATACTGCATAGATAGAAAGCCGCTGAAGTATGTCATAGGGAATATATGCTTTCTTTTCATTCAGTACTGCGATTTTGCCTTTTCCGCATTTCAAATTCTTTTCATATTCAATACGGAAACTGAGATCATCCTTATATTCAACAATTTCAAATCCATGTACTGCAAAAGCGTTAATGTAATCTGTACGGCTATTTAAGCCTTCTGAATCATTGATTAGTATGAAGTCAGAATACAGCGCAGGTGAATGATCGTACACATATTCCCCAAACATTATTACGCCTCCAATCTTATCAACATCATTAGGCGGAAATCTGGCAGAATAGTTCCGCCTTTCTTATATTCTGCCTCAATCTCTCGTTCCTCTTGATTAAGTTTAGCTATTCTTGAACGCCGAATATTATCAATACCTATATGCTCTGCTGCATCACGACGGAGAGACAGCGCATATTTGTATTTTTCGTACTGTTCTTTACTTCGCTTTTCCTGGCGTTCTTTTAATTCAACGAATGTATTGTAAGCGAAATCCATACTAATTTCCTGAAGCCGCTGATAATCCGATTCAGGGATATTGGGAGCCATGTGGCATACAAGTTGACTATTCCCATCCAAAAATACATCCATGATTCTTCCACCGGCCATTGGGCGAAGCACAAAGTCATCATTCACAAAAATGGGGAGAATTCGTTTGCCCTGGGTTTCTTCAGAAATGGAAAGCTCCCAAAGCATAAAATAACCTGTCTCATTTGGGAAATTGCGAATCTCAACAGATAAAAGTTGTGAAGTATGATCTTGCAGAATGCTTCCACGCAAATGGTTGGTAATCATCTCATCATTAATGCTGATTCTATCAATCATGGTCAGGTCACGACCTTTCCAAGACTCATAATATGCAAGCATCTGCCTTAGGTCAGTTTACAAGGAACTACACGCAGACCGTGAAACGGGCTGCTGACAACAAACGGCGCTATGCTCCCGGCTGGGTGCATAGCACCTGTTTGTT
>OMZY01000008.1 GCA_900315675.1 uncultured Eubacteriales bacterium | reverse complement strand
CCAATTTTCTTTTCGCTATACTTCTTTTTTGACATTATAAAACGCTCCCTCCATGTGACAGTTTTTTGTTTCGCTGTCTTTCATGAAGGGAGCATATCAAATGCCTATCCGGTGCGTTTTGCGTTACGTGTTTTTCCTTATAAAATGTCATCCTGAGCCAGCGGTACGCAGTGAGCGCCGCCGAAGGATCTCCATATTCGACGTAAGCCGAATAATTCATATTGGCCGCAGGCCAATAATTCATATCTGCGAAGCAGATAATTCATATGAAATTGCATATGAAGTGCAATTTCATAATTCATTGCGAAACTGATGATTACTCTTCAGTTTCGCTTGCTTCGGGCATAACCAGCGCAGCCACGATGTAAGCCAGCAGTCCGGTACCGGCGGCCATGCATACCAGCACAAATCCCAGGCGGATCAGAGTAGGATCAGCATTCAGATATTCGGCAATACCGCCGCACACACCGCAGATTTTCCGGTTCTTATTGCTCTTGCACAGTTTCTTCATTTTCTTCATCCTCCAGTGTTATCTTTCACATATCTCGTAAGCTCATCGCTTACAGGTATTATTTTATCCGCCCAACCTTTGAAAATAAGGCAAAGACAATTAGAAACAAATTAGAAAGTACAATAATCTTTCTCAGAAAACATCCTCTATCATATTCGCCGAAGGCGAATAATTCATTTCCTCATCAGCATGTTTTATTCTTTCCATATAAATCAAGAAACTGCTTCTTCTGAAGCAGTTTCTCCGCCATTATTCATTCTTAAGTTTTCAGTTTTCAGTATTCATTACAACGAAAAAAGGAATGGTTCCCCATTCCTTTTTTTCGTTGCTATTCTTAACCGAACATGCTGATGAGGAATCCTGCCGCGATAGCAGATCCGATAACACCGGCAACGTTGGGGCCCATAGCGTGCATCAGCAGGAAGTTGGAAGGATTAGCCTTCTGTCCTTCACGCTGGGAAACACGGGCAGCCATCGGAACCGCGGACACGCCGGCGGAACCGATCAGCGGGTTGATCTTGCCGCCGCTCAGCTTGTACATCAGTTTGCCTACCAGCAAGCCGCCGATGGTGCTGAAGGCGAAGGCGATCAGGCCCAGCACAACAATCTTGATGGTGTCCAGGGTCAGGAAGCGGGAGCCAACCATGGTGGCGCCGACGCTGATGCCCAGGAACAGGGTAACAATGTTCATCAGGGCGTTCTGGGCAACATCGCTCAGACGCTCGGTGACGCCGGTTTCCTTCAGCAGGTTACCGAACATCAGGCAGCCGATCAGCGGAGCCGTGGAGGGCAGCAGCAGCACGATGAAGATAGTCACCACGATCGGGAACAGGATCTTTTCGGTCTTGCCCACTTCACGCAGCTGGGTCATCTTCACGGAGCGCTCCTTCTCGGTAGTCAGGGCGCGCATGATCGGGGGCTGGATCATCGGGATCAGGGCCATGTAGCTGTAAGCAGCCACGGCGATCGGTCCCAGCAGTTCGGGAGCCAGCTTGGTGGTGGTCAGGATGGCCGTCGGGCCGTCCGCACCGCCGATGATGCCGATGGAAGCGGACTGCTGCGCGTCGAAGCCCAGCAGGTTCGCTCCGAAGAAGGCGAAGAACACGCCGAACTGAGCGGCAGCACCCAGCAACAGGCTCTTCGGGTTGGAGATCAGCGGACCGAAGTCGGTCATGGCGCCGATACCAATGAAGATCAAGCAGGGGTAAATACCTGCTTTAACGCCGATATACAGGATATCGATCAGACCGCCATGGGCCATGATGTGGCCGTAGCTGTGGTAGTACGGGCTGGTGTTGTCCAGGAACGCGTCCCACAGGCTCTGGTGATACAGGGCGTCCGGCAGGGAACCGTCCGCGGTCATGAACACGGAGCTGACGTTTGCCAGCAGGCAACCGACAGCGATGCCGACCATCAGCAGGGGCTCATACTGCTTTTTGATACCGAGGTACAGCAGCACGCACGCGATGGCGATCATCACCAGGTTGCGCCATCCGTCCGGGTTGCTGAAGAAGCCGGCAAAGCCGGATTCAGTAACCAGTTTTCCGAGGGATTCTAACATCTTTCAGTATCCTCCCTTATCCCAGAACGATGATCGGGGTTCCGGTATCGACCTTCGCACCGACATCGGTCAGCACCTGCACAACAGTGGCGTCATGGGGAGCCATGATTTCGTTTTCCATCTTCATGGCTTCCAGCACGGCCAGAACTTCACCGCTCTTCACGGCCTGGCCGGCCTTCACGTTCATCTTCACGATGGTGCCGGGCATGGGAGAAGTCACCTGCTCGCCGGCAACAGCGGCAACGGCAGGAGCAGCCGCGGGGGCAGCAGCGGGAGCGGCAGCCACGGGAGCGGCGGCAGCGGGCGCGGCGGCGGGAGCCGGAGCGTACGCTTCATATTCGTCCAGGATCATGGCCTCGCCCTGATCCACTTCTACTTCATAGGTCTTGCCCTTCAGGGTTACTTTATACTTCATCTTACTTAACCTCCTTGATGGATCTGAACCGGAGCTCATTCAGGGGTTTGTCCAGCTTGTTGGCCACGATCGCCATAATCATCGCCGCATCGCGCGGATCGGTGTCATACAGCTTCACGTCGCCGGCGCTGCCGGGAGCCAGCTTCTTGGGGGCGGCGGGAGCCGCGGCCGCGGGAGCGGCTGCCTGTTCAGCAGCGGGAGCCGCCTTCTTCGTGGTGAAGGCCTTGCCGACGAGCACGATCACGGTCATCAGCAGGGTCAGTCCGATGAAGACGACAGCATAACCGAGTATGGCATCAAGAAGATTGTCGCCAATGCCAAGTATTAAACGACTTGTCATCTATACTTCCTCCTTAAGCCTCTTCGATGGTGTACTGGACTTTCTTTTCACGGTTTTCTTTCCGATACTTGAGGTAATCCTCAGCCTGCTTCGGGAAGCAGATCCAGCTCATCAGGTCTTCTTCGCTCTCGGCCAGGTCGCCCAGGGCCTTCTTCGCGTTCTCGAAGTCCTCGCCGGTGCGCTTGCTGTCCTCGATCCGGCAGTCGATGGGCTTTCCGCCCTCGCCCAGGATCTTGGCCTGCAGCTCTTCGTTCACGGGAGCGGGAGCGATGCCGTATTCGCCCTTGAAGTAGTTCTTTACTTCGTTGGAGATGTTCTTGTAGCGCTCACCCACCAGCACGTTGGTCACGGCCTGGTTGCCGACCATCTGGCTCAGGGGGGTTACCAGCGGAGGATAGCCCAGGTCCTTGCGGACGGCCGGGATCTCCAGCAGCGCTTCGTCGAACTTGTCCATAGCATTCATATCCTTGAGGTTCGCGATCATGTTGCTCAGCATGCCGCCGGGTACCTTGTACACCAGCGCCTGGCTGTCGGTCGCCATGCTCTTGGGATTGATGGTTCCGTTGTCAACGTATTTCTGCTTCACGGGCTTGAAGAAGTCATTCACCTTGTTGATGACCTTCTCGTCCAGGCCGGTCTCGATGCCGTACTGCTGGCAAGCGTAGAACATGGTCTCGGTAGCAGCCTGGCTGGTACCGTTGGAGAAGCAGCTGGTGGCGGTATCGATTACGTCAACGCCGCTTTCGATGGCCTTGGTCAGGGTCATGTAGGCCATACCGGTGGTGCAGTGGGTGTGCAGGATAACCGGCACATCACCGACGGCGTCCTTGATGCCCTTGATCAGGTGTTCGGCTTCGAAGGGGCTCATCGTGCCGGCCATGTCCTTCAGGCACAGGGTGTCAAAGCCCATCTTGACCAGGTCCTTGCACATTTCAACGTACTTTTCGACGGTGTGCACGGGGCTCTGGGTGTAGCTGATGCAGCCGGAGGCTACGGTCCGGGGCGTGGCGTACTTCTTCACGGCGTCCAGGGCGGTGCCCAGGTTGCGGAAGTCGTTCAGCGCGTCAAAGATACGGATCACATCGATACCGTTCTTGATGCTCAGCTCAACAAACTTCTCCACCACGTCATCATGGTAGTGCTTGTAGCCCAGCAGGTTCTGGCCGCGCAGCAGCATCTGCAGGCGGGTGTTGGGCATGTTCTTGCGGATGTTCCGCAGCCGCTCAAAGGGATCTTCATTCAGATACCGCAGGCAGCTGTCGAACGTGGCGCCGCCCCAGCACTCAACAGAGTAGTATCCGGCCTTGTCCATGGTGGGCAGGATCTCTTCAAAGTCGGCATAGGGCAGCCGGGTAGCCATCAGGGACTGGTTTGCGTCACGCAGGACGGTTTCGGTGAATTGTACTTTCTTCATGAACCATACGCTCCGATCCGATTAAGATTAGTAAGACCATTTATGCAGTATTTCGGAACGGCGGAAAACCGCCGTTCCGAAAAAACCTACAGTCACATCGGCTGATAGCCGACAAACGTTTTTCGCTTCCATTTCATATTTGCCTCAGCAAATAATTCATGTTGCGAAGCAACAATTCATATCGGCCTTGGCCGATAATTCATGCTGGAATCCCGAAGGGATTACAGCTGGGGGCCAGCAGCGACCAGCGCCTTGCCGGCTTCGTTGCTCTCGTACTTGGCGAAGTTCTTGATGAACCGGCCGGCCAGATCCTTGGCCTTGGCTTCCCACTCGGAGGCATCCTTGTAGGTGTCGCGGGGATCCAGGATGCCGGTATCCACACCGTTCAGTTCGGTGGGCACTTCGAAGTTGAAGTACGGAATCTTCTGATGATGCCGCGGGTATCCTTGATGGAGATACGCTTGCCGGTGCCGTTCCAGCCGGTGTTGACCAGGTAGGCCTTCGCGCCGCTCTTTTCCATCTTCTTAACCAGTTCCTCAGCATACTTGGTGGGATGCAGTTCGAGGAAGGCCTGGCCGAAGCAGGCGGAGAAGGTGGGGGTTGGCTCGGTGATGCCGCGCTCGGTACCGGCCAGCTTGGCGGTGAAGCCGCTCAGGAAGTAGTACTTGGTCTGTTCGGGGGTCAGAATGCTCACAGGCGGCAGCACGCCGAAGGCGTCAGCGCTCAGGAAGATAACATTCTTGGCGTCAGGGCCGGCGGACACGGGGTTCACGTTCTTAACGATCTTCTCGATGTGCTCGATCGGATAGCTCACGCGGGTGTTCTCGGTCACGCTCTTGTCGGCGAAGTCGATCTTGCCGTTTGCATCAACCGTAACATTCTCCAGCAGGGCGTCGCGGCGGATGGCGTTGTAGATGTCGGGCTCGCTTTCCTTGTCCAGGTTGATAACCTTGGCGTAGCAGCCGCCTTCGAAGTTGAACACGCCGTTGTCGTCCCAGCCGTGTTCGTCATCGCCGATCAGCAGACGCTTGGGGTCGGTGGACAGGGTGGTCTTGCCGGTGCCGCTCAGACCGAAGAAGATGGCAGTGTTCTTGCCTTCCATGTCGGTGTTGGCGGAGCAGTGCATGGAAGCAATGCCCTTCAGCGGCAGGTAGTAGTTCATCATGGAGAACATACCCTTCTTCATTTCGCCGCCGTACCAGGTGTTCAGGATAACCTGCTCACGGCTGGTGATGTTGAAGGCAACAGCGGTCTCGCTGTTCAGGCCCATGGCCTTGTAGTCATCCACCTTGGCCTTGGAGGCGCAGTACACGACGAAGTCGGGCTCAAAGGAAGCCAGTTCTTCTTCGGTGGGCTGGATGAACATGTTCTTCACGAAGTGAGCCTGCCAGGCCACTTCCATCACGAAACGGATGGCCATGCGGGTGTCCTTGTTGGCGCCGCAGAAGGCATCCATGACGAACAGGCGCTTGCCGCTCAGTTCCTTCTGGGCCAGCTTCTTCAGGATCGCCCAGTTTTCTTCGCTCAGGGGATGGTTGTCGTTCTTGTAACCATCAGTGGTCCACCATACGGTGTCCTTGCTGTTCTCGTCCATGACGATGTACTTGTCCTTGGGGCTCCGTCCGGTATAAATACCGGTCATGACGTTCATCGCGTCCAGCTCGGTCAGCTGACCCTTGTCATAGCCAGTCAGCTCCGGCTTGTTTTCTTCTTCGAAGAGCACTTCGTAAGAAGGGTTATGAATGATCTCCGTTGCACCGGTGATCCCGTATTTGGTAAGATCCACAGCTGCCATAGGGCACCTCCTGATAATACATTAGGGTTCTCGTGAATATATATCCCAACGTAACCCAATTTCTCTTATTCAACTTTTTTCCCCTATTTCCTGCCTTGTAACAAAAATTTGATAATTTGACCAAAAAAGCAATATTTCCCTTATTTATCAACATGTTCAATCCGGTCATAATTTCGTCATTTTTTCCAAAAAACCTGAAAAGCCCTCGTTTTTGCATTCTCCGAAGTACAATGTAAATACAATTCATCCGGCAGGAATCTTCCCTCTTCCCACTCTCATTGAAAAACTGCTTCCGTTTCGGAAGCAGTTTGATCCACAGTTATTCATCATCAATTTTCAGAACAAAGGTAAAGGTAACTTTCGCATTCGACGTCAGTCGAATAATTCATATTGGGCGGAGCCCAATAATTCACATCTGCCGCAGGCAGATATTTCACATTTCAAAGCAACATTGTTGCTTTGAAATAATTCATTGTTGGATATGTGAGGACAATTCGTCCTTCACATATCCAGCTAATATATCAACGATCCTCGCGTTCTTTCCGCCGTTGGCCACAATCACGTCCGCGTCATGGATATAGTTCCGGATGTACTTGTCATACATCGGCTTGACCGTGTTCAGGTACTGCTCCCCGATGCCCTGGATGTCCCTGCCCCGGTCCACGATATCCCGCTCAATTCTCCTCAACAGGCAGATATCCGGTTCCACCTGCATATACAGCTTCAGGAACATCAGTTCTGTCAGCCTCTTGTCATGGAAGCAGTGGATGCCTTCCAGGATCATGACCTCCTTCGGCAGGATAATCTCGTCCGGCCTGTCGTCCCGCCGGTGTTCGGAGAAGTTGTATCCCTTCCGGGTGATTCCCCCGCCGTTCAGCAGCTGCTGCACGTCTTCCAGCAGCAGGTCATGGTCGAAGATCTGCGGCTCGTCGTAGTTCAGCTTCACCCGCTGTTCAAACGTCAGGAAGGAATGATCCCGGTAGTAGGCGTCCTGCTGCAGCACCAGGCACCGGTCCTCGCCCAGCTTCTCCCGCAGCGCTTCCGCCAGTGTGCTCTTCCCGCTTCCGCTCGCTCCGCAAATTCCGATAAACAGCATCCTCATTACCTCCATAACCAGTCATTCGCCTCAGGCAAATCATTCGTGCAATCTTTAGAAAAATCCCTTCGGGATTTTTCTTCCGCCATTATTCATTATTCATTTTTCATTCTTAAGTATTAATTGGATGTAAAGTATATCGTATACTTTTCATCCGTGACCTCATACAGAGGCACGACCCTGAAGTTTTCCCTCTGTCTCCTGGTCATATACACGTTCTGCGTCCATACGAACGCGCCGTATGTATGGCTCTGTTCCGGCAGCAGGATGCTCTCCGGATCTTCCAGGTCTCCGCAGATTCCCACATCCCGGTCAATCAGCCCGGCCAGCACGATCGGGCCGTCCACGGCGCAGACCAGTTCTTCCGCGCCGTCCAGCGGCTCAAACCGGACCTCGCTCGGGAAGAACACGTCCACCGTGTCCTCTTCCCACTTCCGGCTGATTTCAATATACCCTTCTTTGATCTTTCCCTTTACGGCTTTGCCGTTCATACTCACTATGGGATCCCCGGCGATCCAGCACGGCACCCGTAGTTTCAGTGTCCAGGCGGCGCCTGTTTCACTCTTCACTTCAAACCGCAGGCTCCACCGGGACACCCTGCCTTCGCTGTGCTCGTCAAACAGCACCTGGTTATTGTAGTCCTTCATGTGCACCCGCTGGGAAACTATGACCTTCCCGCCGTCCAGCGCGATCTCCGCCTCGCTGGGGATGTACTGGCTCACGGTCACGTCCTTTCCGTCCGTGTACCACACCAGCTCCGGATACATCGTCTGCGCCTGCACCATCGTACCGAAGCAGCACCAGAAGTCCCGGGTCTTGCTTCCCCACTTCTTTTTGCTGCCCGGCAGCATCGGCAGGAAGTAGGTCGGCATGCCGGTTTCCTTGTTCTGCTGTGCAAGGAAACCGTTATACAGCGCCCGCTCAATATAATCGGCGTATTCCTTCTTTCCGGTCATCCGGTACAGGTATTCCGCCGTTCTAACCATATTATATACCGTGCAGAATTCCTGATCCTCGTTTCCCATGTACCGTCCCTGACTGTGGGGCGGAATCCAGAATTCCCCGGCGTTGCATCCGGTGGTGGCAAACATACCCCGATCTGTTACCGCGGTTTTCCAGAAGGCTTCCAGCCGTTTGATCCACTTCTTGTCCCCGGTAATCTCGGCAATTCTGGCTGCGCCGTGGGCCAGCGGGATCGACGCGTTAGCGTGGTCGTCCGTCAGGGCGTCTCCGCCCGCGTCCAGCCGCTCAAACAGCGCGTTGTTTTCATAGGCTCTTGTCAGGAAAAGATACTTCTCCTGCTTCGTCAGTGCAAACAGATCCGCCCATACCTCCAGCATGCCTGCCTGCTCTCCGCTGTATACGGCTGCCGGATCCTCTTTCCGCATATCCTTGACCCAGCGCACATACCAGTCCGCAAGTTTGTCCAGAATCTGCAGGGCCGTTTTGTTCCCCAGCTGCGCGTATATGTCCTTCAGGCCCATGATGGTCTTGTGCATCGTATACTGCGGGCTCCAGATGTACCGTCCCGGCTTCATCATGGCGAAATACTTCTCCGGAATGCTTCCGACCCATTCGCCGCCGTTCAGTTCCTGACACCGGGCCAGCTCGTTCACAATGAAATCAATCCGGGCCTTCAGCTCCGGCTTCTCTTCGCCTGCGCACAGCGCGGCCGCCGCGCTCAGCCAGTGGCCCAGGAAATGGCCCCTCAGCTGGCAGCTCGGCGCTTCCCAGCCCCAGTGCATCTTCGCCTTGTCCGGGTCGTTGATCACCTGTCCGCCGGGCGGAATGATTCCCGCCTCAATATAAAAGTTCTGCAGCAGGCATCCCGGATCCAGCTCCATCAGATAATCTTCATTCAGTTTCATCCGCCGCGCAAAAAGCCCGGGCAGCACCTTGACCGCGTTCCCTTTAACCGCTTGCAGCATACTTTATTTCCTCTCTGTTTTGTACTGTCACAACTATACCACATTCTGTTTTAAATTCATACGCTGATATTTTCTCCATCCGGTTAATAATTCCATGTAATAGTAACTTTCACTTTCGCTTTAAGCGAAAATGATCACATTGTACTTCAGTCCAATAACGATGAAGCCTGTGTAGTCTTGAACCATTAATTCTGAATTCTGAATTGGTTGAATTTTCTTCCAATAATATGTATAATCCTATCCGTTTTGTATGTAACTGTGTTTGATGTATCGACGAAGAAGAAAGGTTTCAACTATGTCCAATACTCAGGATCGTTCCAAGCTCCTCGGCACCATGCCGATGTCCCGCCTTGTTCCCAAGGTGTCTATCCCGATTATGTTCTCCATGCTGATCCAGGCGTTGTACAACATCGTGGACAGCATCTTCGTTTCCCGCTTTGACCCTAACGGCCTGACCGCGGTTTCCCTGGCCATGCCTTTCCAGATGCTGATGATCGCGCTTTCCACCGGCATGGGCACCGGTATCAACAGCCTGCTGTCCCGCCGCCTGGGCGAGCGCAATCCCGAGGGTGCCCGCCGCGGCGCCTGGAACGGCCTGCTGATCGAGGTCCTGGGCAGCGTGCTCTTCATCCTCTTCGGCCTCCTGCTGGCCGGCCAGACCATGGGCCTGGTCGTATCCGACAACCTGGCCAACAGGGAAAGCATCTTCTCCATGGGCACCTCCTATCTCACCATCGTCACCGCCGCCAGCACCGGCCTTTTCGTGGCCATTTACTTTGAGCGCATGCTCCAGGCCACCGGCAATTCCGTGCTGTCCATGGTCACCCAGCTCTGCGGCGCCCTGACCAATATCATCCTCGACCCCATCATGATCTTCGGCCTGCTCGGCTGCCCGCGCATGGGCGTATCCGGCGCCGCTATTGCCACGGTCATCGGTCAGTTTGTTTCCACGTCCATCGGCTTTGTCCTGAACCAGAAAAAGAATCCGGAGCTCCGCCTGAACGTGAAGGACGCCTTTATCAACCGGCACGACCTGTCCGGCATCATCTCCGTGGGCCTGCCCAGCACCATCATGGCTTCCATCGGTTCCGTCATGAACATCGGCATGAACGCCATTCTCTCCGGCTTTGCCCAGAGCAATGCCGCCCTGAACGTCATGTCCGTTTATTTCAAGCTCCAGTCCTTCATCTTCATGCCGGTCTTCGGCCTGTCCAACGGCATCATCGCCATTATTGCCTACAACTTCGGCGCCCGCATCAAGGAGCGTGTGTATTCCTGCATCAAAGTCGCACTGATCTGGGCCGGCGTGATCATGCTCATCGGCACCCTGGTCTTCATGATCTTCCCCGGCCAGCTCATGGCCATCTTTGAGTCCGAGGCTGAGGCGGAGATCACCGCCCAGATGACCGATATCGGCATCGTCGCCATGCGGATCATTTCCGCCAGCTTCCTGCTGGCCGCTGTGGGCATCATCCTGTCCACCGTCTTCCAGGCCGTGGGCCGCGGTACATACAGCATGATCATCTCCATCTGCCGTCAGCTGGTTATCCTCCTGCCGGTTGCCTGGACCATCGCCCGCCTGACCGGCGATGTCAAGGCCGTCTGGTGGTGCTTCCCCATCGCCGAGCTTGTTGCCCTGGTTCTGTGTCTCTATTACTATACAAGGTGTAACAAAAAAATGTTATCAACTCTGTGATAACATTTTTTACTCTAAACTCATCACTGTTAACTCAAACCCCGCTTCCCTCCGGAAGCGGGGTTTTCAATCTGTCCTTAGTTCTCCCCATGTACATAGGCCGCTTTCCTGCTGATGTCGATCTCTCCGTACTCTGTCTGAACCTCGGCCTGTTCCCCGTATCCCGCGTCTTTCCAGTTTCTCAGGATCCGGGCGAGCACCCTTTCAATATCGTTCTCCCTGATTCCGGGCAGCAGCAGGAACACCTGGCTTTCCCCGCATTCCATCATTACATCGCTGCCCCGTAGCGCCCCGCGGATCTTCCGCCTGAAATCGTCCCGTATCCGCTGCTTCTCGGTCTCCGTCAGCGCCGCCGTGGTCTTCAGCGTCAGCAGCACCCGGAACGCGTTGTTCCGGTACCGGTTCATATACCGCACCATGTACTGGTAGATGCTGCTGAAGATATCCTTTCCAGCCCACATGGCGCCCGGGATCTGCGTCCGCTCCTGCAGCATCGTCGTCACGGTCTCCAGGTTCATTGCTTTTTCCCGCCTGGCCATCTTGTTTTCCTGGGACACATACAGCTTCGCCCCGTGCTTCCCGTTCTGCTTTACGTCGTACAGGGCCTGGTCCGCCATCCGGAACAGTTCCGTGTATTCCCGGCCGCACTGCGGCACCTGTACCGCGCCGGCGGAAACGCCTACGGCGATCTTCATCTTTTCGCCGACGATCGCCTTGGTGCCGGTTTCATATCCCTGATTGATCCGGTTGATGTACCGGTCCAGATCCGCGGCGGTTTTCATATTCTTCAGGAACACGGCAAACTCGTCTCCGCCGATCCGGCCGCACTCGTCATCCCGCCTCAGGTTCATCTTCAGCACCCGGGCGAACATCATTATCACCTTGTCGCCCACGTCGTGGCCGTAGGTGTCGTTCACGTTTTTGAAATTGTCCAGATCCAGGATGCACAGCAGCCCCTGCTCTTCGTCGCACAGGCGCTCCATCCGCGCCTCCGTGGCACTCTTGTTCAGCAGGTCCGTCATCTGGTCCGTTTCAGCGTTCCGGGCAAACCGCTTCATTCTCCGGCTGATGTCCAGCGCCTTGCACACCCGGCTGATGACCACGTCGGATTCCAGGGGCTTGCGGATAATATCCATCGCGCCTTCTTCCAGACCCCGGGCTTCTTCGTCCTCTTCACTGGTCATCAGCACGATCGGGACCTCGTTCTCCCCGTCCATTTCCGCTTTCAGAAGACGCATGGTTTCAAACCCGTCTGCTTCGGGCATATCCATGTCCAGCAGGATCAGATCCGGGATCCCGCCCTTCCGGATATAATCCAGCGTGTTCTTACCGGATCGCATGGATGACGTCCGGATCCCTGCGCTACGCAGTATGTCACAGATCATCCGCTGGTCGTTCCTGTTATCATCCACCACGATGACCCAGTCCGTTGCCATCTTTTCCTCCTTCAGCATCTGCCTGAATGCCGGTTTCGGTTCTCTTTGTTCATCTGTTACATGGTAGAACGTCTGTTTATTACATATCTTACCATATGTACCAGCTTGTGTGAAGTATTCCGTACAAATTTTGTCCTGTGTCCTGTTAAAATTGTTTCTTTGTTGCTGTAAGCATCATTTAAAAAATAATCATTGACTTTTGGAAAACATCTTTTTACACTTCTTGTTGTTTATTAATACATTTCGGAGGTGTACGGATGAAATCCTTCTCGCTTGAAAAACTCTCCCAGACCGTTGTGGCACAAAGGAAAGCCCTGCATGTCACCCAGCAGGATCTGGCGTCCGGGACCGGGATCAACCGTTCCCTGCTTTCCCGTCTGGAAAAGCAGGATTACATTCCCTCGCCGGATCAGCTGGTCCGCCTGGCCAATGCCCTGTCTTTTGATCCTTCCGTCGCCTTCGTGGATGTGGAGGAGCCGGTTGCTGCGCCTGTTGTCCGTGCCAGCGTCACGGTCTACGGCGCTGGCTATGTGGGTCTTTCCATAGCTGTCCTCCTGGCCCGCTTCCATCATGTGACCCTGGTGGACGTTATTCCGGAGAAGGTGAATCTGGTCAACCGCCGGATCAGCCCGATTCAGGACGAGTACATTGAGAAGTATCTCTCCGGCGATAGCCTGGACCTCACCGCCACCCTGGACGGCGCCGCCGCCTGTAAGGGTGCCGACTTTGTAGTTATCGCCGCGCCTACCAACTACGATCCCAAGAAGAACTTCTTCGACACGTCCGCTGTGGAGACTGTCATCGAAACGGTCCTGAAGAACGCGCCCGACACCATGATGGTCATCAAGAGTACCGTTCCCGTGGGCTACGCGGCTTCCGTCCGTCAGAAGTACAATACTTCCAACATCCTGTTCTCCCCGGAATTCCTGCGGGAGTCCAAGGCCCTTTACGATAACCTCTATCCCAGCCGCATCATTGTCGGCTGCGATGACGCCACCCGGGAAAAAGCTGCTGCCTTCGCGGAACTGCTCCGCGGCTGCGCCCTCAAGCGGGACGTGGAAGTGCTCATCATGGGCCTGACAGAAGCTGAGGCCGTCAAGCTCTTCGCCAATACCTATCTGGCACTGCGGGTGTCCTACTTTAATGAGCTGGACACCTATGCCGAGTCCAAGGGACTGAACACCCGGGAAATTATCCGCGGCGTCTGCCTGGATCCGCGGATCGGGACTCATTACAATAACCCGTCCTTCGGCTACGGCGGCTACTGCCTGCCCAAGGATACCAAGCAGCTTCTGGCCAACTTTGAGAACGTGCCCCAGAATATGATGTCCGCCATCGTGGAGAGCAACCGCACCCGCAAGGACTATATCGCGGACCGGGTGCTGGAGCTGGCCGGTGCCTATGAAGCCAACGATTCCTGGAACGCCGCCAAGGAGAAAAAAGTGGTTATCGGCGTGTACCGGCTGACCATGAAGAGCAATTCGGATAACTTCCGCCAGTCTTCCATCCAGGGTATTATGAAGCGTATCAAGGCGAAGGGTGCCACCGTTATTATATACGAGCCCACCTTGGAGGATGGCACCTCTTTCTTTGGGAGTAAGGTTGTAAATGATCTGAAGCACTTCAAGCGGAAGGCTCAGGCGATTATAGCGAACCGGTATGATAAGTGCCTGGATGATGTGAAGGGTAAGGTTTATACAAGGGATTTGTTCGGGCGGGATTAAAGATATATTTGTCATGTATTAACAAATATATCTTTAACTCTACACTCTAAACTCTTCACTATAAACTGATCACTCTTAAACTTACTGCAGGCGTTGCGGGAAGATGACAGACGGGACGGGGTTAAGGTCAAACTTCGCATGACATTAACCCCGTCCCCCTTGTCAACTTCCGTTTCTGCTTTAAGCTGTCTTGCTACACTCATCAAAAAGCGCTTCTGATTGAATCAGAAGCGCTTTTTTAGTAACTCTCATGTTCGCCGTCGCGAACAATTCATATTCGGCTTTAGCCGAATAATTCATATTTGACGAAGTCAAATAATTCATAAATCTGCGCAGCAGATTTAATTCATGGATTTATATTGTCAAAACTTCTTCCTGATCGTCAGAACATTCTCCTCGTCAGTTCTCTCGTATTTCACTTCATCCATTGTTTTTTTGACAATATAAATCCCTAACCCGCCGATCTGTCTTTCCTCGGCGCTTTGCGTCACGTCCGGGTCCTGTTTTTCCAGCGGGTTGAAGGCTACGCCCTTGTCCCGGAAGGTGATGACCGCTTCCTTCTTTTCCTTGTCCACGTCGAAGGTGATGTCCGCCTTGCCGGTTTCCGGCGCGTAGGCGTACAGCGCGATGTTCACGAAGATCTCTTCCACCGCCACGCCGATCTGGGTCTGCGCCTTGATCGGGCAGTCGGCCTTGCCCAGCTGCTCTTCCGCAAAGGCAAGGACTTTATCCAGGTTCTCCGTCTTCGCGTCAATGCTCAGCTTTACCGGGCCCTTGTCTTCCGGTCCGTCGTATTTCACGCCCATCATCGTGATGTCGTCAAACTGCGGCGCCGCGCCCACAAACTCGTCTATGTCGTTACGCACAGCGTCCAGCAGCTTCTTCGGCGCCGCATTCGGATCCCGGTTCAGCGCGTCCAGCATCCGCTGGGTGCCGAACAGTTCGTCCTTCGTGTTCGTGGCTTCCGTCACGCCGTCGGTGTACACAAACAGCGTGTCGCCGGGATTCAGCTGGAACTCATGCTCCTTGAACCGCATGCCTTCCATCGTGGCCACGGCCGGCGCGTGCCGGTACAGCACCAGTTCGAAACTTCCGTCCTTCCGGCGGAGGGCGGGATGCTCGTGGCCGGCGTTCGCCGCGATGCCCTTGCCGGTGCTCAGCTCGATGATCGCCAGCCACACCGTTACAAACAGTTCCGCTTCGTTTCCGTCGCACAGCTGGTTGTTCACGTTGTATAGGATTTCCGAGGGGCTCTCACCCAGCTGCGCCCGGTTCTTGATCAGCGTCTTGGCGATGGTCATGAACAGCGACGCGGGCACGCCCTTGCCGCTCACGTCCGCCATCACCAGGCACAGATGGTCGTCGTCGATCAGGTAGAAGTCGTAGAAGTCTCCGCCGACTTCCTTCGCCGGATCCATCGTCGCGTAGATGTCAAAATCCTTCCGCTCCGGGAACGGCGGGAAAATCCGCGGCAGCATGTCATTCTGGATCTGCGCGGCAATGTTCAGCTCCGCACCGATGCGCTCCTTCTCCGCGGTCACGGTCGTCAGGTTGTCCAGGTATTCAACGATCCTGCCCTGCATTCCGCGGATTTCCTCATACAGGTCTCCGATCTCGTCTTTGGAATTGATCGGCAGGTTGATGATCTTTTCCCTCAGGTAGCCCGTCTGGTTGTCCACAAATCCAGTGGTCGCCTTCGCCAGCATGCTCAGCGGCTTGGTGGCGATCCGCCGCATCAGCATCACCGTGATGATCACGCTCACGAGCATCAGGGCCGCGGCAAACAGGACCATCGTGGTCAGGAAGCGTCCCCGCTCCTCCATGACGTCGTTCATGTTGATATCCACGCCCACGATGGCTACGTTCTCGCCTTTGCTGTTCACCACCGGCTCGTAGGCGGAGCACAGCCATCCGTATTCCGTGTTGCTCACCACGGACTCAATATGCATGTTGGTCTGGAATTTCGTGTATTCTTCGGGCGTATCTTCATAGCTGCCGGTGTACAGCACCGCCTCGTCCGGGTCCACGATGTTGATGCTCCTGTATCCCTCCAGGCTCTGCAGGTAGACATATTCCGCCTTCAGCTTTTCCTTGTAGGTTTTCAGCATCTCCCGGATGCCGGTATAGGTGTCATACAGGCCCCGCTCCTGCAGCCAGTCGATGATCGCCTGGTCGCCGTCGGCTGCCAGGGCTTCCTCCCGGATGGCCGCAAATTCGTCCGTCTTGATCGCGTTCAGCAGGGCTTCCGCCTTATCGCCGTCCACAAACGCGGCGATCGCGCATGCCGCGTTGCTCGTGGTCTGCTTGTAGTACTTGTCCACGCGTTCGCTGTTCATATTGTAGGCAAACGCCGCCAGTCCCAGCGACAGCACCAGCACGATAATGATGATCAGCGTGTTCAGCTTCACCGTCAGCGAAGTCCAGCCTTTTTTCTTCATTGCGCGAGCATCCTCTTTTCTTCAGGGTGAGAAATCAGTCAGATGACCACCGTCATCATGTTGAATCCTTCATAGTTCCGGTAGTGCAGGGCCTTGACCTTCTGCCTTACCATCATCACGCCCACGGAGTCCATCAGGTCCTCCGTTTCGTCCCGCTGGATCTTACCCATCCGCAGGTCCAGGGGATTGAAATACGGCGCGCTGTTGCGGATATGCAGCACGTAGTCGTCGTTTTCTTCCTTCGCCAGCGTCAGCTGGATGTATTCGTCCGGCTTTCCGCTGAAGGCCTGATCCATCGTGACCACGCTCAGCTCTTCCACCGCCAGCTGAATCAGAATCGCCTGCTTCATGGGGATCTCCTGCTTTTCGCAGAATGCCACCACGTCGTCCAGCACCTTCGGCAGCTCGTGGTTCTGGTTATCCATCGTGGCGGTGAACACCGTCACGTTTTCGTTCCGGTCTTCCTGCATCAGCCGTCCGCGGACCGCCGTCAGCATCATCACCATGGTCAGGCTTTCAGCAATCAGGAACAGCCACCAGAAGTCCTGCGGCAGCCACATGCCCAGCAGCACCGTCGCCGGCAGCAGGAAGATCGCCTTGCGCATGATCGTAATCATGCCCGCCAGCTTTTCCCGTCCGCAGCTCTGGAAAAATCCGGTCAGGATCACCAGCAGTCCGCCCAGGGGCGTGCTCACGCAGTACAGCCGGATGGCCGGAATGGCCACCTTCAGGCTTTCCCCGTCGCTCAGGCCGAAGAAGCTGCTCAGCGGTCCGGCCAGCAGCGCCGCTACGATCACCGCCGGGATACCGACCATCAGGCCCGTGGCCATGGCCAGCCGCGCCAGGTATTTCAGGTCGTCCTTCCCGTGCTCCGCCGCGAAGGTGGAGGCCAGCGGCTGCATTGTGTCGGCAAAGGCCTGGTAGATGCCCAGGAAGATGTAGCTGATGTTCATCACCACGTCGAACACCGCCACGTACAGGTCGCCCTTGATCAGTCCCAGCTCGCCCGCCCGCAGCAGCATCCGGTTGCCGAGGAGCAGGAACAGAAACTGGAACACATACCGTATGGAACTGCTGAAGCCGATCCTCAGGCTGCTCCATACGCTTTTGTCGAGCCGGAGCTTTGCCTTCATCACCCGAGGGATGCTCATCAGTCCGCGTCCGTTGATCAGGTGTGTTCCCAGAATAATTACGCTCACGGTCTGGGCAATCACCGTCGCCCAGATGGATCCCTTCACGCCCAGGCCCAGCACCAGCACGAACAGGATGTTCAGCGCCAGGTCCATAATGCACCCCACGGAGAATCCCAGGGTAGCCCGCGGCGCGTCATTGTCGCACCGTACAAAGTCATACAGCAGGAAGTTGAGGAAGAATACCGGCACAGCAATCACAAGCGGTACGGCGTATTCCTCGCACAGGGTGTACAGTTCCGGTCCGCCGTTCCCGGCGCCCAGCAGCGTCAGCAGCGGCTTCATCAGCAGCGCTCCTGCCCCCGCTAATAGAACGCCCAGGGCAACCAATATCGTCCCGATGGTCCTGAAATGGCTCAGCGCTTCCTCTTCCCGGCCTTCCGCGGCCAGGCGGCTGTAGGTCACGCAGCCCCCGATGGAAAATCCGTATCCCATCAGATTCAGGATCATGTACAGCGGCGTCACGATGCCGATGGCAGCCAGGCCGCTTTCGCCCATCCGGTTGCCGATGACCAGCGCGTCCGCCACGTCGGCGATCGCCAGCGCCACGCTGCTGATCAGGCTCGGCCAGAGGATCCGCAAAAACATCTTACGGCAAATATAATGTTTCCGATTCATCTTCTGACCGCCTCATATACTTCCAGTTGCCGGACCGGGCTGTAAAGCTGCTTCGCCCTGCGAAGCCCTTCCAGGCCCAGATCTTCTTCCAGGTCAATGTAGGGATACTGATCCGCCAGCATATTTGCCAGCTCGTGCACGCAGACCGGGGTCATCAGCAGGGGCAGGTCCAGGTCGTGCTTCACCATGGTCATCGTGAACATCTCCGGGGTGTTCTCGTATCCCATGATGAAGGCGTGCCCGCCGTCCTCCGTGGTGATCATCACGCCGCACAGCGTCATCTCGCTGTAGAAGCGGATTTCCTCTTCCAGGGCCTGCAGGTCGCCCGCCCCTTCCGGATCCGCCTCTTCCCATGCCCGGGCCATGCGGATCATCATCGGCAGGTCGTCCTTTGTCAGCGGCCGCACCTGATAGGGATGCCGCTTTTTGTACTGCCGGCATTTGTCCTTGAAGCTGTGGCTCATGTGAAAGCCTTCCCGCAGGGCCAGCGCTGGCGACGCGCAGATGTATTCGCTCAGGTCGTCCCGCAGGCGGATGTCCCATCCGTCTCCGAGTGCCTCTGCCTGTTCCCGGGTCAGATAAACCACGCGCTCGCCGCTTTTCACTTCGTCCTTCAGGAACGCCCGGCATTTCTCCGCATCTCCGCAGGGGCAGAAATAAGCTTCGTCATGGCGGCTCCGGATCACAAAATAATCCGGATCCCCCGTGATCTCAAGCCCGTATTCCTTTCTCCATGTGAACAGTGAGGTAAAAGTCAGGGCAGTAAACGGATTCAGCTGGTTGTTCCTGCATTTATCAACCCGGTCACGGTCCTCCATTGTCAGTGGCCGATATTCCATGCCGTAATACTTCCCTTAGTTTTCAATGTTCAGGATATCCACAAACCCGGTCACGTCGAAAATGTCCATGATCTCCGGGCATACATTCTTGATGGTCATTGATCCCTGCTTGTTCATGATCTTCTGGGCGGACAGCAACACGCGCAGTCCGGCGGAAGAGATGTAGGCAAGCTTCTCCAGGTCGAAGATCACTTCGGTGGAGTTGTCAATGTCGGGATGCATTTCGGTTTCCAGCTGGGGGGAGGTGGTGGTGTCCAGTCTGCCTTCCAGGGCAAGGGTCAGTTTGGTTCCGTCCAGGTTCTTGGTAATTGTCATGTGCTCCGTTCTCCTTTTTCCGCACGCCGCGTCTCCGGCGTTCCGCGGATCTGTCTGTGCAACAGTCCGGCCCTGTCCTCCGGGAGGACTTCGCCCGTATTGTTACACGCTCAATCTTGTCTATTATAATGTATCCATCACGCTTTTTCAATACTTTTCAAGCTTTTCCGGCTTTATATCAGTAGAGATTTTTTACATTTTTTCCATTTTTGACCTCCAGACCAGCAATCGTTTTCATCGCTTGCATTTTTCGCTGTTTTCTCTCCGTATCATATGGCGTTTCCCTATATTAATATGATATAATTGTCTGACCAGTTATAGGTATTTGTCTCTTTTTGCCCGGATCGGCCGGAATCCCGCCTTCCGGAGCAAAAGCCATTGCACTTCCCTGTTCAGATCATATCTGCCTGTTGATACGCAAGCCAGGTGCCCCCTGTCAGTCGTATCAATCAATGGAACCCGGATTTTCTTCACATTGTCATTCTGTGACCCGGAACATCAATGTGCAATGTCGTCGTCCCTGTATTCCGGAACCCCTCAGTGTTCGCGTTTCCGTCCTGTACTTCGGAACAGCAATGCCTGCACATTGTCATTCTGAGCGAAGTCGAAGAATCTCCTTTATACCGGACCTTCCTCGAACGTATTTCGGAACACGATAGCTTCAACGTTATCATTCTGATTTCATAATTCTGAATTGTTTCATCCTTTCTGGGAGGTTTACACGATGCGTAAATTATCCACCCTCATTCTCCTGGTTCTCCTCGCCCTTTCCCTGGCCGCCTTCGGCGCCGCGGAAAGCAAGGACTCCTACGATGCCACCACCATGCGCCTGCTGCGTCATGAAGGCACCGTGGACATCTTCGACATCGCCGGGGAGCCGCGTTTCCTGCTGGACAACGTGCGTTTTGCCAGCGGCGAGTCCATGCGCACCGGGAAGGACGGAAAAGCTTCCGTCGGCCTGGACGACAGCAAGATCGTGACCCTGGATGCCGATACAGACGTGGAGTTCATCCAGGAAGCCGATCATATGCGCCTCAACCTCAGGGAGGGCGCCCTTTTCCTGGACGTGCAGGAAAAGCTGGATGAGAACGCAGCCCTGGATATCCAGACCTCCAACCTCACCGTCGGTATCCGCGGCACCCTTGTCTTCCTGCGGTCAAACGCCGGCGACGACGAAAATCCTGCGGCCACCACCCTCGGCGTGCTGGAAGGCACCGCCCAGGTGACCTATACGGATTCCGAAGGCGCCAAGCGCCAGCTTCCGATTCCCGCCGGCAAGAAGATCGTTGCTCCCCAGCTTCAGGGCAACCCCACGGGCGCTAGCCCAGTCCTCTCTCCCATGACCTCCGAGGACATCGCCGGCTTCGTGGCGGAAACCGTCGCCGCGGATCCGGTCCTGATTGAACGCGTCACCAACGGCAGCGAGAACGGTGCGCCCCTGCTGGAAGGCACCCTCACGGATGATACCGAGGAAGAACCCTTCCCCGCGGATGGGGACTGGCTCATCAACAGTCCTGTCACCATCGTGGCCCAGTCCGCCAGCAAACTGTATGACGGTCATCCCCTGACCCGTTCCAATGCTGCGCTGGTCTCCGGCCTCCCGGCCAATTTCAGCATTGCCGTCACCTGCTCCGGTTCCGTAACCGACGCGGGACATGCGGATAACGTGGTCTCTTCCTACAGCATTTCCAATTCCGTCGGGGAGGATGTCACTTCCCACTTCACCAATATCTCCACCGTCCCGGGCGCCCTGGTCGTGGACAAGGCCCCGATCACCGTCTGGACCGGCTCTGCCGAGAAGGAGTATGACGGCGAACCCCTCACCTGCGAGGATGCCGGTATCCGTACCGTCTCCGGCTACAAACCGGAGGATCCCGCCTGGAAGAATACCTCTCTCGTGACCCAGACCGCTCTGGGCAGCGAACAGATGATCGCCGTTTCCGGCGTCACCTATGTCCACACCTCCAACCCCTTCACCGGCAAGCCGCAGGACGTGGAGCTCACCGCCGGCCAGCGCCTTTCCGTTTCCCTCCAGAAGGGAGAAAAGGGTGAATCCCTGAAGTTCGTCATCGAGAAGCTGGCTGAAAAAGACCTGCCCGCGGAGGTCCTGCGCCTCTACGCGGAAAACCCGGACCTGATGGCCGCCGCCTGTGAGGAAGCCAGCTGGGATCCGGAAGTCCTGAAGGAACTCATTGCCGCTCTTCCCGAAGCCCTGGAGCAGACGGTTGCCGTCGGCGGCCTGAAGGTGGCCGCTTCCGACAAGGATAACCTTATGAAGGATTCCGCCAACGTCCGCATCACCGTCGATTCCCAGATCACCAATTACAACACCCGGGTGCTGGGCAGCGAAGAAGCGGCCTTCATCCCCATTGTGCTGGATCCGTCCATTGAGGTCACCGCCACCGGCTCCCAGACGGAGATCGGCGAAAGCGACAACACCTATGAACTGAAATGGGGCAATGCCAATGAGAATAACTATATCGTGAAGGAAGACCTGGGTACCCTGACCGTTACCCAAAAGAAGGATTCCGTGACCATCGCCGCCCCGACGGCGGAAAAGGTCTATGACGGTGAGCCCCTGGAAGCCGGCGAAGCCATCATTACCGGCCTGCCCAAGGGCTATACTGTCCGCGCAACCGTCACCGGTTCCCGGACCGAAGCCGGCGAAAGCGAGTCGAAGGTCACTGCCTATAAGATCGTGGATGCTTCCGGTCAGGATGCCACTTATACCTTTGAGAATGTGAAGCTGAAGACCGGTAAACTGACGGTCAAACCCCTGGAGGTTTCCATCAACTGCAGTCCTTCCCCCGTCACCTTCAGCGGCTCCGAAATCATTCCCGTTCCGGTGCTTTCCTATATCAACGGCCCTCATGCCGATGAAACCGTTACCGCCTCGGCTTCCTCTGCCGCGGCCGGCCGGAACTTCCTGGCCAGCGCCGTTCCCATGACCCGTCCGGATACCGTGAAAAAGTCCTACCGCTTCGTTCTCTTCACCGGGGATGTGGTGTCCATGACCCTTTCCGGGATGGGCTCCGACGCCGGTTCCTATACCCTGACCGCGGAGATTACAAGCACAACCGCGAATATCTCCTGCCCGTCCACTGCCATCAAGGGAACCACCCTCACCGTTCAGCCCGCCAGCCTGGTCATCTCCACCGGCTCCGCGGAGAAAACCTATGACGGTGAGCCCCTCACCTGCCCGGATTACACCGTGGAAGGCCTGAAGGAAGGCGACGCCGTTACCATCGCCGTCACCGGCACCCTTACGGATCCCGGCACCGCGGAGAACTCCTTCACCGTTGAGTGGGTTTCCGGCAATCCGGATAACTACACCGTGACCAGCCAACCTGGCACCCTTACGGTGACGGAAGCGGAGGAAACTCCGACGCCGACGCCGACGGCTACTCCCACGCCGACACCCACACCTACACCTACGCCGACGCCTACGCCTACTGCAACTCCGACGCCCACGCCCAGTCCCACGGACGCCCCCGTCATCTATCTCTACGCTCCTTCCTACACCAAGGAATATGACGGCGAGCTCCTGGTTCCGGATGACGACGATATTGCCATCGAGGGCATCCCGGACAACTGGACCTGGACAGCTGCCTGCACCGGCTCCCAGCTCAACGCCGGCGAAAGCCCCTGCACCATCGACTCCTACAGCATCTATGACGAAGGCGGCAACGACGTCACCGCCCTCTATACCATTTATACAGAGGACGGCTCCCTGACCGTCACGCCGATTGTCATCTCCATCTCTTCGCCCAATCAATCCAAGACCTATGACGATGAACCCTATCCCATGTGCACGGACGACCTGTCCACCATGCAGGAAATTGTCAGCGCCATCGCCCTGGGCACCGAAGAAAGCGGCTATGTTGACGCTGGCACCTATGAAAACGCCATCTCCTATACTTTCAACGTTGACGCCGACAAGGCAGCCAATTACAAGGTTGAGCTGCACCCCGGCACCATCACCATTAACAAGGCGAATATTGATGTCTGGACCACAGATGATTTCCGGCCCTATAACGGCACGCCCCTGATCTGTGATGACTGGGGCATGACCGGTGAGACTTACGGTGAAGATGATTACGACATCGAATTCACCAACTCCCAGACGGATGTCGGTTCGTCCCCCGCTTCCTTCAACTTTAAGATCATCGGCAATGCCAATAACTATAACGTCACCACCACCTTCGGCACCATTACCGTCACACCGAAGGACCTGTACATCGCCTCCGAGGCCATGACCAAGGACTACGACGGCGCTCCGCTTGCGCTCAATCCTGAACAAGTGGGTATTTCCGGTCTGGTAGATGGAGAGACCGCCACCGTTACCCTGTCGAACAACTCCATTACCGATGCAGGCTCCGTCACTCCTGCCGCCGACGTCAACTGGGGTACTGCCAAGTCCAAAAACTACAATATTACTGCGAACCTGGGCAGCCTGACCGTGAACCCGCGCACCGTCACCCTCACCAGCGCTTCAGACAGCAAGACATATGACGGATCACCGCTTACAAACGGCAATGTCACTATCGGCGGCGATGGTTTTGCATCCGGAGAAGGCGCGACCTATAACGTCACCGGTTCCCAGACAGAAATCGGCAGCAGTGACAACACCTTCACCTATACCCTGAACGAAGGCACAAAGGCTGGCAACTATGTCATCAATACAGTGAATGGCACCCTGACTGTTACACCCGCCCCGATCCCGATCACCTTCAATCTCGGTTACGGCACTTATGTCAAGGGCGATCAATGGGTCAGACCTTACCCAACATGCTCAGCCGGCAGTTCTGACCCTGGCTCACCCTATTCCTTTCATCTGATCAACGGTGAAACGGCAGACCTCACCGTGGGAGCTGATCCCGCTCCGGACGGCGATCCCGGCACTTACACCATTAGTCACTCCGTTTACATCCATTACCATGGCCTTCCCAGCGATTCCAACTATTCCGTATCCTACACGAACGATACCCTGACCATCGTCAGTCCGGGGATCCGTTTCAATCTCGGCGGCCGCACGTTGGATTATGATGGAAACGATCAGGACTTTGACAAAAACGGTGTTACCGGAACCTATACCAACGGTTCAAATTCCGGGGCTTCCGTTGCCATCGAAAAATACACAGCTGTGGTCGGAAATGCTGTATATCACTGCACCCTTAACGACGGCGGAACCTTTACCCTGACCGTAACCGGTTCAGGCAAGGATCCCGGTTCATATCCGATCACCTATTCTGTCTCCGAGAAAACAGGATCCGCCAGTTACTATACGTTCTCCGCAACCAACGATGTCCTGACAATTGTCTCACCGGAACCGGTTAACACAGATGGTTCTTACAATCCCGACGATCCGCCGGACGGTTACCATCCTGAAAGCACCAAATAACATTAGGATCATATTGATAAAAGTCAGCGGATAAAAGCCAACGTTCCAAAGCGCCATGTGTGAATGGGAACGAAAGGGACAGTCCCTATCGTTCCTTTCGACCATTCAGTTGACTTTGAGGAAAAAGGGAACGATAGGGACTGTCCCTTTCGTTCCCCGTTGACGAAGTCAACATTTCACTGCACATTGCCTTAGGCAATGTGTCCGGAGGTTTCCATGAAATCCACCGTCATCCGATATTTCCTCATTCCCCTTGCCATTACCATCCTGGTTCTGGGCATCATTTATGCCGGCGCTCTTCGTTATCTGGACCGCCAGGCCCAGGACTCCCTTTACCAGGGCAGGGGCATCCCTTCCAATGACATCATCATTATCGGGATTGACAATGATACCCTGGAGGCTTTCGGCCCCTACGGGCCCAATTACCGTAACTATATGACCGCGGCCCTGGAGAAACTTGCCGCGGATCCTGACAACCGCCCCGCCGTGACCGCCATCGATATCCTTTACGAGGGCGAAACCGGCCCCGCGGATGATGAGCTGGCCATTGCCGCGGCGAAACTGGGCAATGTGGTCACTGCCTGCATGGTGGAATACGGATCGGAAATCACCTGGGATGAGGGCCATGCCGTTTCCCTGAACGCCGCCGCTGTCCTGGGTTCTGTTGAGCCCTATGCCTCCCTCAGATCTGTCACACACCAAGGCCATATCAATGCCATGCTGGACGCCGTGGACGGCGTTATGCGCCATGCCCTGCTGTATGTCACCATGCCTTCCGGCGAACGCGTCTATTCCATGGCCGCTGAAACCGCACGCCTGTATATGGAACAGAAGGGCCGTTCCTTCTCCCTGCCGACGGTGAATGCTGCCGGCCATTACTATGTGCCTTTCACCGGCCAGCCCGGTGCTTTTGATGACAAGCTTTCCCTCATGAATCTCATCTACGGCCGGATCCCCTCTTCTGTCTGGGCCGGCAAGGTGGTGCTTATCGGGCCTTACGCCCCCTCCCTTCAGGACGCCTATGTTACCGCCGCCAACCGCAGCATCCTTATGAACGGCGTGGAATACCAGGCCAACGTCATCCAGTCCCTCTTTGAGCATAACCTGAAGGACGAAGCCCCGGACCATATGCAGTTCATCGTCATGGCCCTGTTCTGCATTGCGGTTTCCTTCCTCTTTTTCCGGGTCAATCCCCGCATCGGCGGCCTTCTCTGCTTCCTGTTCATCTTCATGTCCCTGCTGGGTTCCTGGGCCTTCTGGCTGGCCGGATATGTGGTGCATGTGCTCTGGCTCCCGGTAGCGCTGCTCGTGCTGTATCTGGCCTCCATCATTGCCCGGTATATCCGTACCGCCCGTGAGCGCCGTGCCCTGGAGCTGGAAAAGGAGCGCGTTTCCACGGAACTGAACCTGGCCACCCGGATCCAGTCCAATTACCTGCCCAAGATCTTCCCGCCCTTCCCGGACCGGCATGAGTTCGATCTCTATGCCTCCATGACCCCTGCCCGGGCCGTCGGCGGCGATCTGTATGATTTCTTCCTCATTGACGACGATCATCTGTGCCTGGTCATCGGCGACGTATCCGGCAAGGGCGTTCCCGCCTCCCTTTTCATGATGCTCTCTTCCGCCCTGATCCACCATGTGGCCACGAAGGAGCTTTCCCCGGCGAAGATCCTCACCGAGGTCAACGCGGAGATCTGCAACCGGAACCCGGAGGAAATGTTCGTGACCGTTTGGCTCGGCATTCTGGAAATCTCCACCGGTATCCTCACCGCCGCCAGCGCCGGCCATGAATATCCCGCCATCCGCCATTACCCCGGCTCCTTTGAACTGCTCAAGGATAAGCACGGTTTCGTCATCGGCGGTATGGAGGGCATTCGTTACCGTGACTATACCCTCACCCTGGAGCCCGGCTCCCGCCTCTTCGTCTATACCGACGGCGTCCCGGAAGCCACCAACGCCAACCAGGAGATGTTCGGGACTGACCGCATGATCCAGGCCCTCCGTACCGCCGAGCACCATGATCCCAGGACCATCCTCTCCGCGGTCCAGAGCGCCGTGTCCACCTTCGTCGGCCAGGCTGAACAGTTTGATGACCTGACCATGCTGTGCCTGGAATATCGGGGGCCGGAAACCGATAAGCAATAACGAATATCTCCAAACATCCCTCTGTCAACTTCGTTCCGCGCCGAGCGGATATAACCTAACGATCCCTTTGTCACATTCCCGTTTCTGCTTGCTGGTTTATCAGTGTTAGGTTCCTTTCATATTCGCCTCTGGCGAATAATTCATATTGGCCAAAGGCCAATAATTCATATCGTGCTTAGCACGATAATTCATATAAAAATGACAATGCATAATGCATTGCCATTTTTATAATTCATTGGAGCTTAAAGCTCCATGTATCGTTTCAGCTGCGCCAAAGCCTTCTGGTGTCTCAGCTTTACCGCGCCGTAGCTCAGCCCCATCAGGGTGGCCACTTCGGTCATGGGCTTTCCGTCATAGTACATCAGCACGATAATATCCTGCAGTTCATCCGGCAGTCTCGTCAGAGCCCCTGCCAGCTCGCTCAGCGTTTCCTGCGTCAGCAGGTTGTCGTCCACTTCGCCTTCCGCTGCGATATTCTCGTCCGGCTCATCCATGATTTTATTCCGCCGGAAATAGTCGATCACCGTATTCCGCGTGATCGTAAAAATCCACGTGCTGATACTGGCCTTGCTTTCATCAAAGGCGTCCTTTTTCCGGAATGCCTTCTCAAACACATCAGCGCAAAGGTCTTCCGCGTCCGCCCGGCGCTGCACCCGGGCCGCGATGTACCCCATCACCTTGCCGCTGTATAGGTCATATATGTTCTCCCAGTCAGGAGTGTTCATCTTCGTCTTTCAGCAGACTTTTCTTCTTCATGGCTGTGTCAGGCAACCCCGCTGCTGCCACCATGTCGGCCTCGTCATCGTCCAGCATGCGTGCCGTACTGCTGCTTCTGTACCGTGCGTGCACCCGGTCAATGACTTTCTGAAGATCTTTGTTCTGCTCAAACTTCTGGTAGTCGAATAAAGCTCTCAGCTTTCTCTCCAATTTCTGTGCTGCGCCTCCTTTCTGTTACATGACTCATTCGCATTCTTTCCCGAGCCCGGAAAAGTAACTTTTCCCTTGCTCAGTTATTGATACGAACGGATTTGAAAGATGGCAGCTTGCTCCATGAATAAGTATCACTTTTGTAATACTTTTTCTGCGGGCCCGGCCTGATAGACCGGTGAAACATCTTTCAAAGGGTATTTTATCATGCTCCTTTGTTTACTTCAATTCTTTTTTATTCAGACGCCGGCTTGCACCCGCAGGCGCTTAATTGTTAATTATTCATTGTTCATTGCACAATGTTGCTTACTCCCCGCAGATGGCCTGCAGCCTGTCCCGGGCATCCAGGACGGCCTTTAACCCCTCTGTGTAGTCCGTCTGTGTTCTGGCCCGCAGCAGGTCCGTCATCTCGTTGACCGGGGCGTAGATCGGCGTCAGGGCCAGGTTTCCGCTGGAGCCTTTAAGTGCGTGGGCCGCCTCAAAGGCCGCGTCCAGGTTGCCGCCCTCAAGGGCTTCCTTCAGCTTCCGGAAGTTGTCGTCCCCGGGGATCATCTTCACCAGCCGCAGGTAAAAGTTTTCGTTGTTCATGCACCGCTGCAGGCCGGCATCCGTATCCGCCCCGTAGGCCTTCAGTTCCTCTATGGTCATACGCTTTGCCCCCTTTCCCGCGCCGTCAATGATTCGGGTTATGCTCCAGCATGAAGCTCTCGAAGTCAGCCCCCGGCAGCGGTCTGGAAAAGTAATATCCCTGGATAATGTCGCAGCCCATGCTCTTCAGGGCCGCCGCCTGTTCCGCCGTCTCCACGCCTTCGGCGATCACCGGCACCCGGAAGGTTTCCGCCAGGCGGATCATCATCTCCAGGAGCCGGGTATCCTGCTTTTCCTTAAACGCGTTCCGGATGAAGTACATGTCCAGTTTCAGCGCGTCAATGGGCAGCGTTGAGAGCATGTTCAGGGAGGAGTATCCGGAGCCGAAATCGTCCATCTCAATCCGGAAACCGATCTCCCGCAGCTTTCCCACCTTTTCCACAATCTGCCCGGAATCCCCCGTATACGCGGATTCCGTAATCTCCAGCAGCAGTTCCTCGTTCCCGATCCCGCTCTTAAAGCAGATCTCCTGCATCATCTCGATCAGCTTCGGTTCATACAGGTCCACCCGGGATACGTTCACCGATACCGGCAGCGCAATGGAATGTTTCTCCTTCCACTCCCGGATCTTCCCCGCGGCTTCCGCCCAAACGTAGCTGTCCAGCCGGAAGATCAGGCCGTTGTTTTCAAACAGGGGAATAAAGATCCCCGGGCTCACCATGCCCAGCTTCGGGTGCCGCCATCTCACCAGCGCTTCCGCGCTGCACAGCTTCGGCTCCTCGCCCCGCACGTCAAACTTCGGCTGGAAGAACACCTCAAACTGCTTTTCCCGCAGCGCAGCCTGGAAATCCTCGATCAGCTGCTCCTGCATCAGCTCCGTCTCGTGCATGGAGTCGTCGTAGATCCCGATGGCTTTCGTAAAGTTCCCCTTCACCGTGTCCGCCGCGATCTTCGCCCGGTCAAACCGCCGCTCCACGTCCAGGGCCTTGTCCACCCCGGCGTATACTCCCATCCGGATCCGGACCCGGTTTTCCCCCTGTCCGTTTCCGCTGCCCGGCATCGGGACGGAGACCTTTTCCAGGAGCGAAGAATAATTCTCCCGGCTCGGGCAGTAGATGAGGAACGTATCCGCCTCGCTCCGGCAGGTAATCCCGCCTGCCTCCTCCACATATTCCAGGGCCTTCTGTCCGATCTCCCGCAGCAGTTCGTCCCCGGCTTTTCTCCCGTACCTTTCGTTGATCATGTGGAAATGATTCACGTTGAGCAGGATCGCGTCCGTCGGGTAATCCCTGTGCCGCGCGTCCAGCTGCACCGCGTACCGGCAGAAGAAGTCCTTGTTGTACAGCCCCGTCAGCCGGTCCCGCTCCGTCCAGTGCAGGATATCCCGGTCCTCGCTCAGTTCGATGGTCCGCCGCACCCGGGCCAGGACCACCTCCTGCCGCGGATAGGGCTTGGGAATAAAGTCAATCGCCCCCAGCGTCAGGCATTCCACTTCCGCGTCGCTGTCCGCCGTCATGACGATCACCGGGATCCTGGCGTACCGGCTGTCGTTCCGGATTTCCCACAGCACTTCCAGCCCGTGTTTATCCGGCAGGTTCAGGTCCAGCAGCACCAGGTTCAGCGTCTCATACTGCTCATGCAGGATCTCCAGCGCTTCCTTTCCTGTCAGCGCCGGCAGCACCTCATAGGTATCCGCCAGCATCATCTGCAGGATTTCCTGGTTGATCACCTCATCGTCGATCAGCAGGATTCTTCTCTTCTCCACGGAAGGACGAAAAGGGGTCTGTTTTTCCGGCATACTTCTGCCTCCTGACGTCTTCTCAATTGATGTGCAAACGAACCCTTCTCCCAGCCAGAAGGGCAAACGATTTCAGTTTCTCTCTCTTCTTTTTATTGTATCCTTTGTGCCTTCTTTTTTCAATCCACCTGCAAACCCAAATTCTCCCATTTCAATGTAACCAAACCAGCAAAACGCAAAGCCAACCCCCATCCAAAAGCTCCCCCTCAACCGCAGAAGGGCATAGACGGAATATGACAAGAGGGACCGACTGACGGTCACAGCCTGACGGCCGTGACGGATCAATCTGTCTCTTTGTCACGTTCCTCTTCTCCGCCCCCTCAACGCTGCAGAATCATCCCGCCGTAAGCAAACAGAACAACGCAGCCTGGCCCTCTTCAGATTGCTTTCCACCTTTCTCCAGTATCAAAAGCGTGATGAACCTGCGTTGTCTGTTGTATTCTGCCACATCCCCACCGCATTCACCGCAACAACCATCGAGTTCCCTTCGAGTTCCGAGTTCCCTAGTGCCCTGCATCCCAAACCCGACCGGAACCCCACAGTTTACATATTCGCCGCAGGCAAATAATTCATATTGCCGTAGGCAATAATTCATTTTCCCTCCGGCCGCAGCGGAGAATGTTCGAGTGTCGAGTGTTCGAGTGTTTTCAGATTTTGCTCCGCCTTTCTCCTGTGAACAACCTGTACAACTGAACACCGTCCCTATATACATACGCGTATATACACACTCCCGTCTTATTCCCTCTCTGAGATTTTTTGATTTAATAAATAATAAAAAGTTGTTCAGGTGTTCAGCTGTTCACGCCCTTCCCCCTGTTTTGATCCATCCTCAGCAGATTGTTCTGCATTATGCATTCTGAATTCTGCATTTGGCGAAGCCACTGTCCTCCCCATATATAGGAGCAACTTTCAGGGGCGAAAGTAACCTCGTTTCCTGTTTTTTTGTTTTAAATCATCTCCTATCCTCCCTTTTTCGCCTGCATCAATCCTGGACAACACCGACATCTCCCCTCAATATGTAATTGCGAATTATCCAGCGAAATTTTCCCTCCTGATTGTTTTTATATTGTTCATAAGGGGTCGGTAAATGAAGCCTGCCAAACGAAAACCCGAAATAAGATAATCCTCCCAAAGTCATGTCATTAGAATTCCTGAGAATTCTCAAGACACCGGGCAGCAGGAGAACAACATGGATATTAGGTAGATTTGACAGGAAGCACTTCACGCAACAAAAAAGAAGACTGCCTGATTGCAATCTTCTCTGAGCATCCTTCATTTCTTCCGGCAGTTTAATGATATCAGCTGGAACAGGTATATTCAAGATCAAAATAGACCATTAATGATCAAAAGTGATCAAAAACGTCCACTGAAGCGCGTGTAGTTCGCACGCTCTTTTCCATACCTTTCGGACATTATAAGCATATCAGCCGAACAATATGCATTCAAGTGAATTAAAGTGAATTTTGATGAATAAAAGTATAAAATGATCCCCGTAAAATGGACACTTTATCCTTATATCAAACACTTTTACTCATCACTATTCTCATCATCCTCCTCAAGAACACTACGAAAAAGATCCTCTATTGGTTCAAGTCTATCTTCTATTTCAGATATGTAGCGCAATAACATTATCATTCTCAGCTCGCTCTTATCCGCAAACATCATAGACACTAAATAATGAGACAATTCATGATTAAAGCCAAATAAAAGTTCAACTTCATTTTCTGCACGTTTTTCCGATATGTTTTCAATCGTAATCCAATACATTATAGTATTAAAAGCTTTTCTACATGCACTGATCTCATCAGTTGATACACCTAATTCTTTTGCTAAATCTGTTTTCTCCAAATTATTAATTATAATAGTATTTTTGTATATAGATTCAGCAATAACATGTTGTTTTTTTACATTCAATTTTTGAAAAAAGAACAATTGTAAATATGGCATAAGCTTTTTATAAAGCTTTTCCCATATATCATTTGCTTGATCATCTGAAAGGGATTTTCTTAACTCAGTTCGTACTTTTTCAAGATCATCTTGTGATAATTGATTGTTTTTTACTATTATTGCTATTTGATCAATCAAATAATTCTCATATTTTTCTTGATCTGCACATTCTGAAGATATGCCTTTTTTTTGTAGAGTATATTTTTGAATAGTATTTTTTATCTCTACATATATTTCTCTTTTCATTTGCCCTCCTTATTTATCCCAAGTTATCAGACGGGTACAGTTCCATAGGATCTATTGAGTTATTCTCTTGTATAGACCATTTGCTATTCTCTTTTGTATCAACTTTGGCATAACGCATTTTTCCTACAATAGTTCTTCGCATTTCTTTTTGTACATAACATGACAATGCTTCTATATAACTAGCCAATTTTTTCGAGAAACTAATTGATGTAAGATAGCGCTCTAAACTATTGTCAATTTCGCACCAATCCGCAACAATACTAAACTGATTAACATTTTCCTGATCAAATGCTTGTATTAATATGTCAATCATATCTCCAACAGTCTGTTCTTTAGAACCATATGTTGGTTGAATTAACACATGATGATAATACATTTGTCTTCCTTTTTCTGTTAACATATATATATTTCGATTGTGAATTTTGTATGTTGATATCAACGATAATGGTTTTTGTCTTTCTATCATATTGGTCAAACTGCTTCGATGCTTAAGATTCAAGTTTTTGATTATGTCAGAACTACTAACCGTGTTTTTTTCTCCAATAAAAAGTATACATTTCGTCAATAATTTATTATGCTGACTTATATGGATATATTCCGACTCATTTTTTCTACTTTCATTGAGAAATTTACAAAACTGCATAATACCTGCGATTTGTCCTGAATAAAAAATTCTTGCAGCGTTATCATCATTTGAAATGTTTAGACGATTCTTTTGTAATTCAATAAAGCGAAGATATTGTTCCATCTCATAAGCTTTGGTATTTAATAATCCATCGCGAGCAGCTTCTGCATATTCTTCAAGAATTGCATGAGCTTTGGCTTGTATATCATCCACTTCAAAGGGATTATTAGCCCGCCGCTCTATGATATTTTCCATTTTTATCCTCTCCTTACACGTACATCACATGTACTATTAATGTACATCACATGTACATCGCATGTACATTATATAAGCATTTTTTGCTTTTTGCAACCCTATAGCTCTTCAAATTCGTATTGCAATTCCTTATTTATTGTGCATTTCCAAGCACATGGTTGATTATCACATTCCATCTTTGCACACTGTTTTTGCATACAATATGGTGGATTCATTTCTGTCAGAAGTTTACCATGTACTTGTGGAATATATACAAATCCCCGTCTTGCATCATTGTTATTTTCATTACAAAAGCAATAATTGGCTGTCAAAGATATTGCACCATTTTGCAATCCATATCCTTTTACTTTATTTATCATTTCATCTAGACTTGATGAATAAGCAGAAATAATATACAAATTAGCTCCCAATCGCTGATAAATCATATCTATTTCTTGGGCTAAACAATCTCTACATATTTCCCAACAAATTCTTCCTATTCCTTCTACATCTAACATATATAATGGTCCATCAACATCGCGTAGATCTTCCCTGTAGTTTTTATTTTGTTCCTTATCGTAGTGATCATATCGTATACGTTTTTTCCCTCTCCACAGCACACTTCCGGTACCGGATAATAGACATCCTTCATTTTTATTGTCATTCCATAGCGTGCCAAGAGCAATCATAATTATATTGTTTGATATTTCAGGATTATTTAATATATGTGTTTTTACATAATCTTCTGTTTCTTTATTCATAATCATTTCTGGAAAAGCAAGAATGTTAACTCCTGCTTTAGCAGCTGCATCAATCACTTTGCATATATTATTATTAATAGTTTCATTTAGTTTTTTATCTGTATAATTACATGAAAATGTATTGTTATCATCATCGTAGTTGATATTGAACCATCGTTGATTCCTGATTGGTGAAATAGCAACAATCAAATCTTTATCAGTCACCTTAATGTTGGGCGTATAACGATGAATAAAAGTTGTATAATCTCCCAACTCGGAAAGAGGAATAAACGTATATCTTTTCAGTGCACTTAATGCGTCTGAAGGATTAGCTTTGATTGTATTACGACCTTCATGCATATTTTTACTATCAAAATATGTTTGTTGAAAAGAAATAGGAGGCGAAGGATATAGCACCATATTTGTCATGTTTTTGTCCGTTGAAAGTGGGCCAATAATACAAGTGCCTGTCTCTGATATAAGATCATTATCCTGGCCATCGAATAACAATAATGTGCAAAGACAAAAAAGTGCTATGTCATTTATATATGTACTTATATTTTTTTCCCAAAAATCTATAAAATTTTTAACGTCTTTTTCTTTCAATTCGCTACGTAGTGCTCTCATTCCCACACGAATACGATCATTGATTCTTTTAATATCCGGCTTATTTATCCATGAATTATAATTTGTACATGCACCATCGTTATCCTTAACATATCTAGCCAATGCAGTAAAAAAGTCAAAAATATCATCAATCCTGGATAGACAAGATATAAGATCATTTCTCGTCATTCTCTTAAGATTATTAACTGAGATACTTTGCCTATTTGCCATAGTAAAACCTCTAACATATATAATAAAACGACTTCAAATATTATTATCATTATAAATAATCAGCACAAATTTGTATATACTTTAATTTGTTTTTTTCTTGTTGCAAACACCAATAAAAGAGATTTCAAAAGTTATTACTGCAAAATAATACCAGCATCTTAATATTTTAGTATTTTTATACCCGTTTTTTATAACATTTAATTGCTTATCTAAGCGTGTTTTATCCATTTCAAACATGAAGCAAGCCAGACCATCGGTCTGGCTTGACTCCTTATCGCTAATTCTGAATTCTGAATTATTCTTAATTCTGAATTACGGGCGCTTCATTTCTTCCCACAGCATTTCCGGCTTTTCCTTCTCCATGTTGCAGGTATACAGATAAAACGGCACGGTCTGCACAAACTGCTCCAGGAGGGAGACCAGCAGGCACATCTGCTTTGTCTCCTTGGGAATCATCACCTGCTGCATCAGCCTCATGGCCGCGTCATCCGGCGTCATCCGCTTCAGGGAAACCTCATCTCCGCGCTCAATAAAGCACATGGCCTTCATCGGCACGCTCTCCCGGCTTCCCAGCCTTTCCCGGCCTCTCCAGGGGCTTCCGAAGGCATAGACCCCGTTATCCCTGAGGCCGAATACGGGCTTGGATCCGTTGATCACCCTGACCCTGTCTCCCAGCGCTTTCTTCCACAGGAGGGCCCTTGTGGTCTTTCCCACGCCGTTCGGGGCTGCGAAGCCCACGCCCTGGCCGTCCACGCTGATCACCGCCGTCCGCATCAGGAAGGCATTGTAATCCGCCAGCGCGGAAGCGATCTTGCCGTTAATCACCATCTGCTCGGTGCGCTCAGAAATCTCATCGTCTTCCATCATCATTTCCTCATCGAAGACCGATACAATCGTCATCGGCAACTGGTCCGTCAGGTAATCCAGGAAAAACTCCTTGGTGGATTCAAACCGGCTGATAATCCCGATCGGCACACCGGCAAGCTCTGCCACAAACATTTCCTTCCGCTGGACGTTCTGCCGGTAAACCGCCGAGATGAATGAGAGTTCCTGTTCAACAAGTGCCTGAGTAATAGTAATCCCTCCGCATCTGTCCTTAAGGACTTTCTGGCCCCTCACAGGGTATCATTATTATATTTTCCTGCTCCCCTCCGTTCAATCCATCTGTGTAACTTTTTTCTTTCCGAACCGCGTAACTGTGTAACAAACCCTCCGGAATTACCCCGTTTTCACTGCCTGCAAACGTTTGTAACCGCTATCCGTTCATTTTCAACCGGTCCAGCCTGTCTTTCCCTGCTTTTCATTTTCTGTGACGAAGTCTCTTTTGTGCCCGGGAGAAACATTCCGGTTACGTAATCGATATGTCACCGTTCGGACAAAACATTGTTGTCCGGTTTACGCTGCACCTAACAGGCAAAAACAGCGCCCCAAGGGCGTCTCCGCCTACTTACAGCCGCAAAAACACTCGATGGCCGCACCCGAAGCGCAGCCCGGAATCCCCGCAGGCCTGCCCTTTCAACCGTTTCCAGGCGTTCCCCTTCCTGTAGAGTGTTCTAGTGTTTAGTGTTTTAGTGTTTTTCCTTTTTCCGCTCCTCATTTCCGGAATAAAAAGAGAAGACTGCCTTTTCACAGTCTTCCCGTTTCGCCTTCTTCCTTTTTCCGGCCCTTACAGCCTGGCCCCCCAGCCCCCTGTACGCAACGGTACGTTTCTGTACGGAACGATACTATTGAAAAAAGAGCGTGTCCTCACGCTCCTTCCCATACCCTTTGACAAGTATAATCCTATCAGCCGAATCCCGTACACGCAAGTAAAACTTAGTAAAAAACAGTAAAAGATAGTAAAAAAGTGTAAACAGAGGCAACAAAAAAGAGCGTTCGCACGCTCTTCTCCATTCCTTCCGGACAGTATAAGCATATCAGCCGGATCGCAGACAATCAAGAACAAAAGTGACCATTCATGACCTGTTTTGTCCAAAACCGTCCTCTGCAGCGCTTACTGCGTTCACACTCTTTCCCATACCCTTTGCCCATTCTAATCCTATCAGCCGAAGGGCATGCATTCAAGTGAAGTTTAGTGAATTTTAGTGAATTTCAGGGAAGTCAAAGGAAGTCCATGGAATTCCTGAGAAATCCTGAGAAACACATGGAAGTCCAGGCCTTCCCCGAAACGCCTTCTCCGTCCCTTTATCCCCCTTACACCCGGACCAGCAAATACTTTCCTTCTTCCACGATCATCCCGGTCAGCCTGCCGCCTTTGCCGCAGCCGGTGTCAATGCAAACCGTTCCCTTTTCCGGAAGTGTTCTCCATTCGCTATACGGCAGGATTTCCGTCGTTTCTTCGTCTCCCTTGAACCAGATCGGATTTCCCAGCGCAATATGGCCCACCACCGTCAGCGGCCCTTTATAGCAGTTCCGCAGCGCAATCCCGTGATCATGAATCAGCGTCTCCGTATCATTCACCTCAATGGGATCCACCAGCAGCCCCGCGTGCACGCACTGGAACCCTTCGCCTTTGTAAAACAGCCGGCAGTGTTCCCGGATCCAGGGCGCCGCGTCCTCCATCTTCTCCCCGTGGGCCTGGAAGGAAGCAACCGTCGCGCCCTTTCCGACCTTGTCCCAGATCCGCTTTTCCCTCAGGGTCAGTTTCTCCTTCAGCAGGTAATCCTCATGGTTTCCCCGAAGCAGGATGAACCTTTCCCCGTATTCCCTTTCCAGGCTCTTCACCCGGTAGAATACTTCCCAGCTGTCCGGTCCCCGGTCAAACAGGTCCCCCAGCAGGATGATCCGGTCTTCCTTTCCCGGCTGCACCTTTTCCAGCAGCGCGCACAGTTCCCTGTCGCACCCGTGGATATCCCCGATGATGATGCTTCTCATACAGTCCTTCTCTTTTTTCCCGCCTTCCGGCAGCTGGATTCATGCTGCATGCGGAATGCTGATTGCTGAATGCGGAATCCTGAATGCTGATTACTGAATGCGGAATGCTGATTGCGGAATGCTGAATGCCGAATGCCGAACGCTGAATGCCGAATGATTCATTCCTCATCCCGAATAACGCTGACCTTCCCGTCCGTCAGATGCATCCGGTAATCGCAAATCTCCAGCGCCGCCCGCCTGTGCGTCACGATGATCACGGTCTTGTTCCGCATTTCAGCGATGTTCCGCAATACCCGCGCCTCTGTTTCCTCGTCCAGGGCGCTGGTGGCCTCGTCCAGGAGCAGGATCGGCGCGTTGCTGAGCAGCGCCCTTGCGATCGCCACCCGCTGCGCCTGGCCTTCCGACAGACCGACGCCCCGCTCTCCGAGCTTAGCCTCCATCCCGATCTTCCCCACCAGGTCCTCCAGGCAGGCCGCCTTTACTGCCGCCCGGATCTCTTCTTCCGTCGCGTGATCGGTAAACATGGTCAGGTTGTCCTTCAGGCTTCCGCTCATCAGCATATTCCCCTGGGGCACATAGGCGAACAGGCTCCGCGTTCCCTTGCAGGCCGGCACCTGTTTCTCCCCGGAGACAAACAGCACCCGGCCCGCCGTCGGCTTGTAGATCCCCAGCAGCAGCTGGAACAGGCTCGTCTTTCCGCCCCCGGAAATCCCGGTCAGGGCCACAAAGTCACCTTTCCGGATCACGCCGTCCACGTCGATGAGCACCTCTTCCCGGCTCTCGGCATACTGGAACCGGACGCCCTCCAGGCGGATCGAATCAAACCCGTCCAGCTTTTCTCCCGTTTCCTCATCCGGCAAGCCGATGACCTCCTGCAGCCGCTCCGCGGAAGCCACCACGCCGTACATCTGGCTCACCAGACTCACCGCGTTGGCGATGGGCCCCTGGATCCTGCCCACCAGCTGGATCAGGGCCGCCAGTCCGCCGTAGGTGAAGGTTCCCTGGAAGATCTTCACGCACCCCCAGAGGTTGCACACCAGCCAGCTGATATCAAACAGGCTTCCCATGCCGTTGTTCATGGCAATGGACAGTTTCCCGTTCCGGATCTGCTCCTTCGCCAGGTGCTCCCGGTGCTCGTCCATGGTATCCAGCGCCCGCTCTTCCGACACCGACGCTTTGATGAGCCGCACATTCTCCAGGGTTTCCTGGGTGGAGGCATGCAGTTTCGCCTGCGCGTCCTGCATCCGCTTATGCCGCCGCTTCATCGGGTTCCGGAAGGCAGCCGTCACCACCACCCCGAGGATCCCCACAATCACGATCACCGGCACAAACCGCCAGTCCATGGTAATCAGGATCCCGGCCGCGCCCACAAAGGACACCGTCAGCCGCAGCACGGAAGGCAGCAGGTTCAGCACCCCGTCCCGCACCACGCCCACATCCGAGAACACCCGGCTCACCAGTTCCCCGCTGTGGAAAGGCTTCAGCGCCGGATACTCCTTGCTCATGAGCGAGGCCGTCACCTGCCGCTGCATCTCCAGCTGCATCTTCGCACTGGTCCTTGTCCGCAGCCAGGCCGAGAGCACGGAGATTCCCCGCTCAATCAAGATAATCCCAACCAGCATAGCCCCGTATTTCCAGAGCACCCCTTCATCCCGGCTCACCGCTCCGTCAATCAGGCTCCTGGTCACCAGCGTCAGCCACAAAGACAGAACCGTCCCCAAGATCCCCATCAAAGAGATCCCCCAGATGGCCCCCCGAAACGGCTTTGTCCACCGGAAGATCGCCTTGTAAGCCGGACTGTTAAACACAGCCTTGACTCTCTGCAGATTACTTTCCATATCGCTCCTATAAACCCAAAGATCTCAAAACGCTGAATTGATTATACCACATACGCCCTGCGGTTACCACACACCCGATATTTCCCAAAAGCAAGTCACCCCAATATCACAGAGCAACTTTTCCCTCAAAAGTCAACCCAACCGTCAAACTTTTTCCCGCCGCAGCGATAATTGTGCATTATGCATTGTGCATTTGGCGAAGCCACTGACGCTCCCCGTTCTGTGAACAACAAGTACAACTGTACACCGATTCCTATATACGTGTATATAATACGCACCTGCTTACATAATCCCCATATGATTTTTAAATCAATAAATATATACAAAAGTTGTTCCAGTGTTCAGTTGTACACCTCCTGCACCAAAATCACCCTTTTTGTGAACAACCTGAACAACTGAACAGGGATTCTATATACATATGCGTATATACATACTCGTTACTCATTCCCCGTCTGAGAATTTTTGAATTAATAAATAATAAAAAGTTGTTCAGGTTGTTCAGTTGTTCACTCCCCGGCATTCTGGAAGCCGCCATTACCCCTTTCTGTGACAGGTAGTGACATGTAACAGGATTTTTTATATATACGCATATATTACGCATATGCCTTCGCATTCCCTTATTGAGAATTTTGGATTTAATAAATAATGAGCTATTGTCACACTTGTTCCCTGTCACAGTCTTTCTGTGACAACTGTGACAACATGACAGGCTTCTCTATATATACGCGTATATACGTATGTGCCCTGCTTATTCCCTTTCTGAAATTATTTAAACTAATAAATAATAAAAAGTTGTCACACTTGTCACTTGTCACAATCCCATCTTCCCGGAAATCAGCATCAAGCTAAGCGACCTTTTTTAAGGACGCTCATTGTTAATTGTTATTTGTTAATTGTTCATTGTCATCGCTTTGCGATGACCTCCCCCTCCTTTCCATTTTGATAAATATATATAAAAAGACAGAGAAAAACGCTTTTTCAACATTCTCTCTGTCATCAATTTCACTCTGTCGCGTTTCAGCTATTCAGTTCATTCAGCATTTCAAATCTCAATCATCCAGTCACTTCAAGCACTACATATAGTATCACGTGCCACACGCGTACACAATGTATAATCCGGTCATTTTTCAATTGCCAGCAAAAAGCGTTCCGGATCCCTGGAACGCTTCTGTCCATTTCTTTCTATTTCATTCCCAAATACGTTTGACATTACCCTTATTGACTATACTATGTGTCTATGTCAGTTGAAAAAGTTATAAAATCTTGCAACTCTGGTGAACGTATATATTCTCTTCTCCCATTTCCACATCTTAAAACATATACGTGTGGTTCCATACCTGGATATATAAAATATATTCTTCTTCGCTTGATAATCTTTTTTGCCTTTAACCTATCATATATGGCTTGTAAGAAATCTGTCGCAAACTGTAGGAAGATACTGCCCTCCACATCGTTAACAATTGGAAATGGAATAAATAGTATCCCATTTTCATCTTCTTCCAAACTCTCTATACGCTCTTTTATTATTTTGTACAGTTTTGTTTCTTCTACATTACTTTCTTCTATACTTTTAGCAAACTCGCCTCTTTCTTCTATCATACTTTTAATCCAATCACTGATATCATTCTTCTTATCGCCAATTAGTTGACCCTGTTTAGTTGTGAACAGCAGTTTTGCATCATATTTTATACCATTATTGTCTACAAAGTCGCTTTCACCATGAGATTGAGATAATACGATCTTAAATGTTTTTCCACCAAATATCTCGCAAGATTTGTTTATGATATTCAGTATGTATTCTTCATATTTATGAGATTTAATCAAATTCCGAAATTCGACATTATTGATTCTTATTTCTGTATAACATTCAATCATATTTCTCCACATAACAAGCATTTACAAAATCCTTATTCTGGACATATATTGTCGCTACTGTCATTGTCCAAGTCCCAAAAATTCATCACATTTATTCACAATATATAATGGGATTGTATTATACTGTGTTGGATTAAGCTGGAATAAATAATCGTTTTCCACATGATATGTTTCATTTATAAATTTTCTCATAGTATCATCAGTACCAGCCGTCCCCATAACAATTCTAAAAATCTGTAGTTTTTCATAATTACTTTCTGCATTTTGATAAAGATTCATCATCTCAGTATTATTGTTTAGTAAAGCAAGCAATTCCATATAATCAAACTCTGGAATCCTCTCTCTTATCTTTTGAGATGCTTCTGTTATCTCTTCTACTGTCATTTCCCTATTTTCTTCATTTTGTATATCAGGTCTATCCTTTTTATGTAATATACTTGAAAGTAATTCCCATACCATATTTTGCCCCTCTTCTATTTCAGTTAACCGTCGAAGATAAATAAGCTTGCATATAACATTTTCTCTGTGCTCTATATTTTCATTTGCCACCTTTATTGATGAAAGTATATTATTTTTTCTTATGATTTGTTCTGTTAAGTTACCCATATTGTTTTCCAGATAATAAGCATTAATCAAACCACTCAACGATCGTGAACGATTATATACAGTATCTATTATAGGTTCAAAGTCATGTGTTAATAAAAGTGTTGTCTTCCCTCTAAGACTATTCGGTCGCATAAACAGCATATCCATTATGGCATATTTCTTATTAAAGTCGAAAGATGAAATTGGATCATCTAGTATAAACAAATCTACTTGGTTGTGTAATGCTTGATACATAAACATAACTAAAGCAAATGCGTTTCTTTCGCCATAGCTTAAGTGTGTTTTTGCGCCTTTCACTGTTGATTGAGTGTCCACTTTCAGCAATAACTTATATGTATGATCCGGCATTTCATCTATAGATACAATATAGTTGTATCCAGCATTGGCGAGAAACGTGTTAATTTCATTATTGTTTCGTTCTATTGTCCTTTGAATTTCTACTTTTTGCTGATTAACCGCACCTTGAAGATGACCGACTTCCACTCTCAATAGCTCAATAGCATGATTTATCAACTCAACTTTATTATCTGTGAATTCTGATCGAAGATGCCGTAACAAACCCATATCTATTTTATATTGTGGAATTGTTTCAGCTAATCTATCGATTCCCTTAAGTGTTTCAAAGCCCATTTCTCTTACTTTGTTAAGTTTTGATAGAAGAGCATTTGCTTCTTCCTTTATACTTAATAAATACTGTTTTTGCATTTCATCAAGGCCATGAATACTTGTTGTTATTTCACGCACTCTCGCATTTGTTTCGGCTGAGAAATAATTACCAAACCTTTCAAACAACGCCAGAATCTCTGATAGATGTTTAATTATATTTACGTCATATTCATCTTTAACTCTTTCTATCTTTTCCCTTTGCATATCCAAGTTTCCAGCACAAAAAGGACATTTTTCTCCAAAAGCCATAAATGCATGTCCGTCTAATTGCCATTTAAGCCATTGGGTGTTTTTGTCATTTCGTAAAAAAACAGAATAGTCTTCCAAATCTTCAGGTATATTTTGTATTATATTACCTCTACTTAGTCCTCTTGCAAGAGAACCGTTATTAGCTATCGTTTGTGATCTACCAAATGATGTTATAAATTCACCCAAATCAGAAATAAACTGATTTAATTCTTGATTTGTATTAAATAGATTATGGATTTCGTGTGTAAGTCTTTCGATTTCAGCCATTTTTAGATTATAGTATTCCGTTTTTACAAAAATCTCAAAGCTATTCTTAAGTAATTCATCTTCCTGGAATACATATTGATTTACATATTCTTCGTTAAATACAGCTATTTTGATATTATCAGGCAAACCATTTACTGATGGTAAATGGTTAATATCGCCATCGTTGATATATTGATATGGTGTCAATTGACTCAATTCATTATTGTTGTTTTCTGCTTTTGCTACAATAGCTTTCGAAATTGTTGACTTTCCTGTTCCATTTATCGCATATTTTATGTTCAATTTGTTGTCTTCAATCAAAATATTCGCATCCACAATGTTATTGCAGTTTCTTATCTGAACATTCATAATATGTCTCCACTATCATATCTTGTTTGCTTTATACAATTCTATTATATGGTACATCTTTTACAACTTATCACTTTGTTTGCTTGTTGTAAATATGTAATTACTATTTTTATTTGTAACAAGACATACCATCGTTCTATCCTATCTTTTTTGTTTACTTAAAACAAAGCGAGCATTTCACTCACCCGGATGAGAACTCTTTCTCTCAACCAAGTGAATAAAACGCTCGCTTTCAAACACAGTATTATTTGATTCTAAAAATCCTTCGCTTCACAAAGCTTAAGCAGCGATACACAAATGATTTCGCTTTCAGAAGGAAAACCCGTATCGGATAGAAATCACACCAAAGATGAACATACACCTTATACCAGAAGTTATCCGGAATAATGCTCTTCCCATCCCGGATCACCCGGGTCATAACGCCCAGGATCATATCGTCTGTTACTGGCGGATCCAGGAAGGTGTTTTCTCGTTTAATAGGTATGCTCCCGCATCCTTTTCAGAGCCTTTAGCCCTTCTGATGTAGGAAAGAATCGGTGGCGTATAATGGTCTGTAAGCTCACCGGGTTTCTCTACCTGATGATTCATAAGGAACAGCAACGTCAGAAAAGCACAAGCCAGAACCGCGCCGGCCAGTCCACCTATGAATCCTTTCTTCATATCACCCCTACTGTTAGCAAAAAGCGGAATAACAGCATAGTCCTGGGCTTTCGCTTCACCAGCTGCAACTACATCCTTAATGGCTGCAGGAGCAACCTGTAATACACTATTACAGATATCTGCTGACATTTTAGGGTCCGTTGTCGTACAACTGACTTGTACCATGGGTGTTTCATGAATGGAATTCATCGAAATAACTCTACGTATATATGCAGTAGTTAATTCCGGATATTTCTGGCTCAGCAAAACATCCTCTTCATTACCATCCTCACCAGCCGGATCAATGGCGTATTCCAGCACTCGCTGCATAACATTTTCACTTTTTACAACTTCACTATATATATTCACCAACTGTACCGCGCTAGAGATATCCGCTGTGTTAGCATATCCATAGTTTACAAGATTCGGGTTATTATTGGTTACAAACATGGTTCCGGAGGCAGTATAGGTATCCGGCGCCTTTGAGGAACGCCAGAACATAAATCCAAATCCAATGGCTGCGCAAAGGATTACAAGCCAGCAGCGTTTCAGGATAAACACCGCCAGTCTTGCCAGATCAATGCTACCGCCCTGTTTATTCATACCCTTACCCCCGCTTTATCATCGGCTTATGTAACCGGGTTATATTTGTTACATCGTACATCTACATTATCTTACCATATGATTATACGTACTGTAAACTATGTTGGCAGTGTTTTGCAGAGGTTTTTTCAATGTTTTTTGCACATATTTTCAATACTTTTTTACTGCCAGATGCACTTATTACAACGTATAAAAAGATTTATGCAAATATTCCATGCAGTTTGTACAAACGATTGCATTTTCTTTGTACGTACTTCTCCAGAAATTCTAAATTTAGGATTTTACAACATCTTTTGTCCGCTACATTTTGTAAAAAGTCTTTGATTGTTAGGGTGCAAACGTTTGCCTTTCTGCTGAAAATGTGGGTTTGGGAGGGCAGTTTTGGGCAGAATTTGCGGAAAAGTTACAAATTGTGCGGTATTGACTATATGATGTTCCGATTAGGTTCCCGAACGTCTGCTCGTAGGGAGACAGTGGGCTACGCCCAAATGCAGAATTAGGCGTCCTTCGGACGTAGTAAGGGATATCCGCAACCTCAATGGTCGTTCAAAGTCCTTGGAGCGGGCTTTGCTCTTCCTTTCGGTAAGGATTCGCGCGCGCACCGCGGGCGGAATTCCCGCCTCGCGCACCGCGCACGACAGGACTCCAGGTCGCTTTTGCCTTACGGCAAATGTCCGCATCTTCAATAGTCGCAACTCCACACTGTGGAGCTTGCTCCTTTTCAGATGACCTCACCTCTGACGGAATTTCAGCCACTGGCTGCCCTCAGAGGTTCGCCCCACTGGGTCACCGCTTCCTTCATTCCCCTCGATTAGTTCGGAATGACACTGTCTTTGACGCTGTGATGTTCCCTATTACGTTCCCGAACGTGTACGGGCGAGGAGATTTCCCCGCAACTTCAATCGTCGCTGCTCACGCTTGGAGCGCGCTCACCGCTCGTTTCAGTAAGGATTCGCGCGCGCACCGCGGGCGGAATTCCCGCCTCGCGCACCGCGCACGACAGGACTCCGCTTCATTTCGGCTATGCCGACAGCGCACTGTGCTGACATTCAGCTCGCTCCCCACTCAGAATCCTTCGGATTCTTTGGTCGAAATGACACACTGGATGTGATGATGTTCCTTATATCGTTCGAGAAGACTTGTACTACCAAGTAGATCCTTCGACCATGCTCAAGATGACACACTGGACGTTGCGGTGTTCCGAATAACGTTTGATTAGACTTTTGCTATAGTTTCACTTGGGTATGAAAAAGGAGTGGCGTCGTGCCACTCCTTATTGCTTATGCTCTTTTACTTCTTCGGGATCGGACCCAGGGATTCGAAGGGCAGAGTATATCTTTCCGCATACTGCTGGGTAGTGCTGCCCTCGTATCCGTAAAGCACAACCTGTTCGTCGTCCCTGAAGATCTCATAACTGTTATGTTCCCGGTACTGTTCTTCCAGGATATCATTGGTCATCAGTTCAACATCCGGATTCAGAATGGTCACCTGCTTGAGTTTACGGCAGGCTCGGAAGCAGTAAGCGGAGATAAATTCTACGGAAGAAGGAACCGTCACGCTCTCCAGGGATTTCATACAGGAACAGGCCATCCAGCCAAGGGTTTTGATCCGGTCCGGAAATTCCAGTGTTTTCAGATACAGATTATTCACAAAAGCGCTGCCTCCGATTTGAGTGACCTTTTCCGGAAAACCGTCTATCGTCAGTTCTTCCTCGTGTTTACCGCTTGGATAGGCAATCAGGGTATCTCCTGAGCAGAGGATTCCGTTTTCGGCATAGAACGTCGGATTGTCGGGCGAAACAATGAATTCTGCCACCGTAGCCCCGGCAAAATCATTATCAAATATATCCATATTTGCCAGGGTTGACGGAATGGTTAAAGACCCAAAATACGCCCTGGAAAAGGGGGAATATCCAAGCCGCTCTGTTCCCTCCGGAATGGTGTAATCCTCATACTGGTTTTTTCCGGACGGATAGTAAAGCAGGGTTTTCCCGTCCGCGGTGAACAGCACGCCGTCCACGGATTGATACCAAGGATTGCCTTCCGCGACCTTGATCTCCCGCAGGCTTGAATTGAAAGCAAATACCTGTGACTTTACCATTCCGTCCGGATCGTATTCCAGATACTGCAGGGATGCCGGCAGGGTGATATCTGTCAATAAACTGCAGGAAAAGAAACAGAAGCTGTCCAGTTCCTTCAGGGTTTCCGGCAGGTTAACCTTTGTGACCCTGCTGTTTTTAAATGCCCACGTACCGATCTTCTCAATTCCCTCCGGCACAGTCACTTCCCCGCCGGGACCGTTATAGCTGACCAAAGTTGTTCCTTCGATGGTGAACTCACTCTCCGCCTCCTCTGCGCAGGCCGTAAGGCATACGGAAAAAAGCAGCACCAGGGAAAGCAGCATGGGGATCACCCGAAAATGTCTGATCTGTTGCATGGGACACACCCTTTCTGTTTGTGCATTCTTTCCTATACTATACAGACGGTCTAAGAAGGGGTGTGGTTCCTGATTTCCATTTTGTTCAGACAATTGTTATTCTTGTAACAACAGTGTAAACAATCTTCTTTCCGGGGAAGGCTTTTCTTCTGTGGGGCGTATTATTTAAAGGAGGAAGCGAGTGGCATCGCAGGCGATGCCAAATGCAGAATTAAGAATGCAGAATGCAGAATTATTGCGGCTGCGGCCGCGAAGGAGATTTCTCCACTCCCTTCGGTCGGTCGAAATGACATGTGGAGGCAGTGGTGTTCCCCATTACGGTCCCGAACGTACACGTATTTGACACGGGGACGAGGTTCTTGCCTACTTTCGAAAGGAGATAAGATTATGAAGAAACTGCTGAGTCTGGTGCTGGCCTGTATGCTGATATGCGGAGTGTTTGTTCCCGGCGCTTTTGCAAAGGAGACGAAAAGCCTGTTCACGTATAAGGTGCTTAAGGACGGAACCGCGGAAATCACGGGAATCAACGATACAAGCATGGTTCACCTTGACATCCCGGCGGAAATTGACGGGTATCCGGTGTCAACCATCGGTTTCTTTTCCCTGGCGGACTGCACGAGTCTTGTGTCGGTCACCATTCCGGAAGGCGTAAAGTCCCTGCAGGGCGAAGTGTTCGCCAACTGTTTCCGGCTGGAGTCCGTGACCATACCGGACAGCCTGATTGCCATTGAGGACGGCACGCTGCGCAGCAAAAGGCTGACAGAGGTGGTTGTCTCCCCGGATCATCCGGTGTTCGCGGTGGAAAACGAAGCGCTGATCAACCGGAAGGAAATGAAGCTGGTCCGTTTCCTGGCGCCGGAGGAGACCGGAACATACGAAATCGCGCAGGGCATCCGGGACATTGCAAGCTGCGCCTTTGAATACAGCCGTGTTTCCGCCATTGTGATTCCGGACAGCGTGGTTGCCATCCAGAGCCGTGCGTTCACGGACAGCGACAACCTGCAGTCCGTCAATATCCCGGACAGCGTGCTCACCATGGGGAAATGTATTTTTGACGACTGCGACGCACTGAGCACCATTGAGATTTCCCCGGATCATCCGAAATATGAATGCCTGGATCTGTGCCTGGTGGACAAAGACAGGAAAGAGATCCTCTCCGCGTCCGGCGCGATCGAGGGTAAATATGTGATTCCGGAGGGCGTCACGGCCATCGGGGCAGGCGCGTTCCAGGGATGCAGATACCTGAAAGAACTGTATATCCCGAACCGGGTAAAGGACATCGGGCCGTACGCTTTCAGCACGGATATGGTGATCAAAACCTGTAAAAACTCCCCCGCGCAGGAGTACTGCAAATTTAATGAGCGGTACAGGTTCACGGAAATGACAAAGGATGAATTTGCGGAAGCGGTCAAAGAGCTGGAGGGAAAGACAGAATACAAATCACCGTGGACCTGGGACAACTGGAGAGAAACGAACGGAAGCCATGTTTCCGGTCCTTACCGTTACAGCGTAAACAGCGACGGCACCGCCACAATCACCTATGTGAACGAATTCATTAAGGACGGCAATATTCCGGCGGAACTGGACGGGCACAAGGTGACCACCATTGACAACATGGCCTTTTTTTCCTGCGAAGGGCTGAAAGAGGTTGTCATTCCGGAAGGCGTAACAAGCATTGGAGATTGTGTTTTTGAGTCCTGCAACCAGCTGGAAACCATCCGCATTCCGGACAGCCTCAACAATATAAACGGACAGTTTATCTCTTACTGTCCCAATGTGAAGAACATTGAAATATCTCCGGATCATCCGGTTTTAAAGATTGAGAGCAACGCGCTGATCAACACCAGGACCGGATCAATGCTTTGCCTCCTGGACCGTGAAAGCACCGGCACCTATACCGTGCCACCGGAAGTCCGCATACTTGATGACGGTGTGTTTGAAGACAGCAAGTATTCCGCTATTATTCTTCCCGACGGCCTGAAGAAGATCGGCAGTCATGCGTTTATCAGCTGCGCCAGCCTGAAGGAGCTTGTGCTTCCGGAAGGCGTGACCAATATCGGCAGCCAGGCGTTCTATGACTGTCCTCTGCTTGAAACTATCAATATCCCGGACAGTGTGATCTATATTGAGGAAGGGATTTTCGGATCCAACCCGAAACTGAAAACCGTGCAGATTTCTCCGAATCATCCCGCCTATGAGATGATCGATCATCTGCTGGTTGAAAAGCGGAGCAAAAAGCTGGTTATGGCCCTGAACGATACGCCCGCCAAATTTGAAATTCCGGAAGGCATCAAGGAAATCGGCTCACTGGCCTTCCAGGGAAGCGGAAACCTGACGGAGCTGGTTATTCCGGAAGGTGTCACAAGTATTGGTTCGAGCGCATTCAGCGGCTGTTTCAAGCTGAAAAAAATCACCCTGCCCGCCAGCATGAAAGAGATCGGTTTTGACGTCTTCATCTATTCAAAGCATCTGGTCATCAAAGCGCCGGAAGGTTCCTGGGCGGAGAAATACTGTAAGGAAAATGGGTACGAGTATGAGGGAATGAAGAATGAAAAATGAAAAATGAAAAATTTTAGAGTGTTTACCGCTTATCCAGACTTTTCTGATGTTCCTTATTACGTTCCCCAACGTGAGCGGGCGACAGTGGCATCGCTTGCGATGCCAAATTAACAATTAACAATGCACAATGCACAATTGGTATGGTTTCTTTACAAAAGGTGTTCCGATGTGGTTACCGAATGTGTAGAAAATGACGCGTGGAGGCAGTGATCAACAGGAAGATGACAGACGGGACGGGGTTAAGGTCAAACTTCGCATGACATTAACCCCGTCCCCCTTGTCAACTTCCCGTCATGCGCTACGGTTATTATGCTTTCGTAGCCTTACGCACTGGGACACAACAGGAGCGGCAGATGCCGCTCCTGTGTCATTGGTTATTGTTCTTCTTTTATTCGATGATGCTGTCGAACCTGTCTTTGTAGTCCTCGGTCCTTTTGCAGTTGGCCATGATCTCTTCTGCAACCTCATCCGACTTCCTCTGACGGTATTTGAGAAAGAGGATGAAAAGCACCGTCAGGACAACCAGGCCCAGCATAATCAGGCAGGCCTGATGGAACAGCTGTTCCGCACGGGGATCATCTGACAAGCAGAGCCACAGGAAGTAACGTACGCCGGGGAAAAACATGGTTTACACTCCTCTCTTGATGAGATCAGTATAAAGGGTGGTGTAATAGGGATAAAGGATGAAGTGTGCGAAATACAGCACCCTATTTTTCTAAGCGTACTGTGATGAGGTTCCCTATTGCGTTCCTGAACGGAACGTGACAAAGGGACAGACCAACTGTCACGGCCAAAGGCTGTGCACAGTTGGTCTGTCCCTGTTGTCACATTCCGTCATGCGCTTCGGTTATTATGCTTTCGGGGCCTTTTGTTTTGCGCTTCGGTTCGTACATTTGTTATTTATGTAACAATACTGTAAATTCGTTCGATTTTTGCAGTTTTATTATTGACAAACGATAATTATGCTTTTATGATTATCGTAAATCGATAATTTGTGGAATGAGGTGATCCTGTGAAGCGCAAAAATCTGATCCTGATCCTGGCGGTGGAAGCGGTGCTGGTCTGCATCCTATTGGCACTGAGCAAGGCTGTGCCGAATATGAATTTCTCCATTCTTTCCTTCCCGCTGGAACCGGTCTTCCGGGGACTGAAGGCTGCGGCGAAGGCGGGTCCCATCGGAAACGGGTTTGCCGTGATGATTGCCGCCGCGCTGATCCTGCTGCCGGTTTTCTTTGCCATGCGCACTAAAGGCGAAGGCATTGTGCCGGAATGCATTGCCCTGCTCCTGCTGGCCGGTGCGATCGGGCTGGGGCTTTACGGATGCTGGAATCCGGACGCGTTCCGCCACGAAATTGCCGGCGGCGGGCCTGAAATGGAAAACATGCTGCGGGTTGTGTTCTCCCTATGCATCTGGTCCATGTTCATCCTGTTCATCGTTCTGCGGCTGATCCGCCTGTTCCGCAACGGACACAAGGAACAGCTGCTGCTTTACCTCCGCAGGATCCTTTATGTCCTGTGCTTCCTCTCCGCAGCCGGACTGGCCTATACGGTGACGGACTGCGTGCTTACGGTAATCAACGGCCTGCCGACGGCAGCGGACACGACGCTGCTGATTGCGAAAACACTGACAACCGCGGCCGCGGTGATCCTGGACCTGGCGGTAATCTTCCGGATGTTTGAGCTGCTGGACGCCGCCTCGTCAGAAGAGCAGGAAGCACTGAAAGAGGCCGCGGGAAAGGTCAGCCGGATCAGCTGCATCACCCTGGCCTGCACGGTCTGGTTCACAGCGGCGCTGCATATCCTCCAGATCCTGCTGATTTCTTCCCTGACGGACAACCAGTTCAGGGTTGAGCCTCCGATCACCCAGGTTCTCTTTCTCCTGATGGTCCTGCTCCTGTCCCGGCTGCTGTCCGAAAACAAGGAACTGCGGGACGACAACAGTTTGTTTATCTGACCGGGAGGAGGGATTCAATGGCAATTCGCGTCTATCTGGAAGACGTGCTGAAAGAGCGCGGCATGACCTCCAAGGAACTGTGCGGGCTTGTCGGCATTACGGAAGCCAACCTTTCCATCCTGCGCAGCGGAAAGGCCAAGGGCATCCGGTTCGGCACGATCAACAGAATATGCTACTACCTGCAGTGCGATGTGGGAGACATTCTCAAATTTGACGGCATACTGGAGGAAGAAGACGATGAGTAAGAAATGGATTATAGTCATCTGCTGCGTGCTGGCGGCGGCATTTTTACTGGGTGCAAGAGGGACTGTTGATTTATCCTATGAGCCGGAAATGAAGCCTGAAGACCGGATGATCGGTATGATTGTGACGACATCCCCTGTGTCGCTACACTTCACTATCTCATCCGGGAAAGTTGATTTCGTACCGCATGAGGGCGTACCGGCGGAAAACACTTCCTCCAGCCGCTCCATTCCCGAGGAATACGACTATGTTTTCCCCGGGGTGGAAGGCGTACGCCTGTTCAATGTGGATACTTCTCCCTTTGCCGATGGGCATACACAGGTCGACACCAGCGCGGCAGATGAGGAATTCAGCCGGATCGGCGTCGAATTCAGTCATAATGAGAATACTGAGAACGGCCAGAAAATCACAGAATTGATTAACGGGATTAACGGAACGCTGTACTACGTCCTGCAGGATGAAGAAGCCACTTTCTTCTCCACAAGTATCTACCAGAGAGCAGACGGCGGAATTTACCTTGGGGACAGCGGCGGCGGTATGTTATTCAGCAAAGACCAGATGGACTATTCAGGATCAGCAACCCTTTCGAAATCCGACTCCCACAGCCATACAGAAAGCGGAGAAAAAATCGTTGAAGGCCGCTCCATTAAAGCTACGGTCCAGCTTGTATATGAGCCTGTCAAAATCACCCTGTGCCAGTATAATGCCGCGCGCGAACTGATCCAGGCGGATGAATACCTGCCCGGTGAAATGCCGCGGGATATCACTCCCCTGCGTGATACGGCCATGATTGTGGTTGATACAGAGAACAAAACAGATAAAGAATCGGAAAAACATACCTGTCAGGCGCTCAGCCGGTCTGATACTTCCTTCTATACCCTGCAGTACAAAGGCAACGGGTATTGTATAGAGCATTATCATACGCTAAAGTGGCCTGATCCGGAGACGGATACGGATCCGGAAAACGGGACCCACAGTTGACACAAAGACGGTGTTGTGTCAGCTTTTCAATGGTTTTTCCGCAGACGTAAAGCGGCCGGGGATTTTCCCCCGGCCGTTTGTTTTTCCTTTTTCATTCATGCGGGATATCCAGCATATCCAGAAGGCGTATGAAGGTATCCTGGCCGTCCAGACAGGTATCTGTCAGCCATCCTTTCTCATTCCGCCATTCGTTCAGTCCCCTGTAATAGAAATTCTTTTTACTGTCCTCAATGATAAAGGGAATAATGTTATGGCGCAGGCATTCCTTAAGCGCCACCAGCCGGCCGACCCGGCCGTTTCCGTCCTGGAAGGGATGAATATATTCAAACTCCGCATGCAGTTCAACAATATCCTCAATGGTAACGCATTCTTTCGCATTATAAGAATCCAGCAAGGCCTTCATCCGCGCATGGACATCTGACGGCCTGACAGTTTCCCTTCCGCCGATCACATTAGCCCTTTTCTTGTAGTCTCCCACGGCAAACCAGGATAACAGGGAGTCCCTGGTATCATGTTTGAGAATATAGTGCAGATGCTTGATGATCTCTTCCGTCAGTTTTTCTTCCGCTGAATCGATCACATAATCAATGGCCCGGAAGTGATGAACCGTTTCCAGAATATCATCCACGGGAATAGCGTCTCCAACGTCCACGGTGCTGGTTTCGAATATGTATCGGGTCTGGTCTTCGGAAAGTTTGCTGCCTTCCATATGATTGGAATTATAGGTCATCCGCACCTGCAGTTCATGATACAGTCCGCCGGGAAGATTCATTCTCTTTTCATCCCGGAGAAGCTGCAGAATGCGGTTACTGCTTTCCTCCCGCATGAGGACTTCGGCCGGCAGGGACAGATAATCCGCGATTTTCTGCATGCTGCGCCCGGAGAGTTTCTCGCCCTTGGCAATCTTCGCAACGGTGCGCGAGGAAAGGCCCAGTTCCCTGGACAGATATGTTTTCCCGACGCCTTTTTCCTTCATTGCCCGGATCAGGACTTCATATGAAATCATGCTGATTGCCTCCTTAAATCTTTACTTATTTTATCATTTGTGGTGGTAAAAGTAAAGATTTTGAGTCGGTATTGGGGCGAAAAGTAAATAATTCATAATTCATGATTAGTGTGTTTCTTTACATAAGGTGTTCCGAATAACGTTCGAGGTCCTTCGACTGCGCTCTCTTCGTACCGCTTGCTCAGGATGACATTTTATAATGACGAGATTTCTCGACTCCGGCTTCGCCTACGCTCGAAATGACACACTGAACGCGACGGGGTTCCGTATAACGTTCGAGGAGACTTTTGCTACTGAGGAGACAGTGGCATCGCATGCGATGCCAAATGCAGAATTCAGAATGATTCCGCCTACGGCGGTAGTAAGGGATTCCTCGACCCTGCTCGGAATGACACTGTTTTCAGCGCTGTGGTGTTCCCTATTACTTTCCCGAACGTGTGCTAGTGGGGAGATTTCTCGACTCCGGCTTCGCCTGCGCTCGAAATGACACACTGAACGCGACGGGGTTCCGTATATCGTTCGAGGAGACTTCTGCTACTGGGAGATCCTTCGACTGCGCTCAGGAGAGTTCTTTCTATATTTACAATGATACATTTTGCTTCTTTTCGTCCCTGTTTTGCGCGGTTTGTCCCTTCTCAAGCACTTTTTTCTTGTGGATGTGTATGATGTTTGATATACTTTTTATACATATGTGCACAATCGATTGCATGAGAGGGGCTGGAAGACGTGTCTGAACCGACAAAAGCCAAACTGTTCCGGGAGAAAAGCCTTGAGGCGGTGGAATCTCCGGAAAGCCTGAACGATTATCTGCGTGTAACTTCCCCCGGGGTGTGGCTGGTGCTGGCGGCGGTGATCTGCCTGCTGGTGGGCGCGATCCTGTGGGGTGTTTTCGGTCATATCAAAACCACGACGACGGTGGCGGTTTCCGTGGAGAACGGAAAGAGCGTATGCTACGTGCCCTATGCGAAGGCCGAGGGCGTGGTGAAGAACGGCGTGGTGACCCTGGACGGGGTGGACTATCCCCTCTCCGCCGCCGGGGACTATGAGGTGATGGTGCTGCCGGCGGACGCGTCCATGCGCCTGCTGCGGGCCGGGGAGCTTTCCGCCGGGGATCCGGTGGTGGTGATCCCCACGGACACCGGGCTGCCGGACGGGGTGTATTCCGGCGTGGCGGTGACCGAGGACCTGCGTCCCATTTCCCTCCTGCTGCAGTAACGGACGGAGGGCTGAGAATATGTTCGGACTGAAGAAGAAGGTGCCCGCGCCGATCACGAAGGGTGTGTGCGCGGTGCCCGTGGTCATGCAGATGGAGGCGCTGGAATGCGGCGCCGCCAGCCTGACGATGATCATGCACTATTATAAAAACTGGATCCCGCTGGAGCAGGCCCGGGTGGACTGCGGCGTGAGCATGGACGGCGCGTCGGCCAAGAACATCCTGGTGGCTGCGCGCAGCTACGGCCTGACGGCCAACGCCTGGCGGGTGGAACCGGAGGACCTGCTGAACGAAGGGCCCTTCCCCTGCATCATCCACTGGGGCTTCAACCACTTTGTGGTGCTGTGCGGCTTCCAGGGCAAGCGGGCGGTGATCAACGACCCGGCGCGGGGCCGGGTGAAAGTGGAATGGGAAGAGTTTGACCGGGAATTCACGGGCGTATGCCTGTGCTTTGAGCCCGGGGAGACCTTCGCCCCCTCCGGAAAACCCAAATCTGTTCTTTCCTATGCTAAGGAGCGGCTGCGCGGCTCCGGCACGGCGGTGGCCTTTGTGGTGCTGACCACGACGATCTCCTCCCTGCTGGGCATTATCTCCCCCGCCTTCTCCCGCACGTTCCTGGACCGGCTGCTGAGCGGATCCAACCCGGAATGGCTGACGCCCTTCATGCTGCTGTTCCTGGTGTTCATCGCCGTATCGGTGGCGGTGACCTGGATCTCCGCGGTATACAGCCTGCGCATCCAGGGCAAGATGACCTCCTACGGCAGCAGCTCCTACCTGTGGAAGGTGCTGCGGCTGCCGATGCAGTTTTTCTCCCAGCGGCTGAGCGGCGACATCGCCGACCGGCAGGCCACCAACGCCTCTATCGCCAGCGCGCTGGTGCAGACCTTCGCGCCGCTGGCCATCCAGGCCGGGATGATGGTGTTCTACCTGGCGGTGATGATCCATTACAGTCCCATGCTGGCGGCCATCGGGGTCGGGGCGATCATCCTGAACCTGCTGGTTTCCGCGTATGTGAGCGCCAAGCGGGTGAACATTACCCGGGTGCAGCAGCGGGACGCGGCGAAGCTTTCTTCCGCCACGATGAGCGGCATCTCCATGATTGAGACGATCAAATCCAGCGGAGCGGAGAACGGGTTCTTCGGCCGGTGGGCCGGATACCAGGCCAGCGTGAACAGCCAGAGCGTTTCCTATACCAAACTGAACCTGTTCCTGGGCACGCTGCCCAGCGCGATCACGGCGGCGGCGAACATCGCGGTGATGGGCCTGGGCGTGCTGCTGGTGATCCGGGGGAAGTTCACCGCCGGTATGGTGATGGCCTTCCAGGGCTTCCTGTCCTCCTTCATGGCGCCGGCGTCCCAGCTGATCGCCGCGGGGCAGAGCATGCAGGAAATGACCACCCAGATGGAGCGGGTGGACGACGTGATGAGCTATCCGGAGGATCCTTCCTTTATCCCCCGGGAAAAGACGGAAGAATATCATAAGCTGTCCGGTGCGATCGAGCTGAAGAACGTGACCTTCGGCTATTCCCGGCTGGGCAAGCCCCAGGTGACGGACTTCTCCATGACGGTGAAGCCGGGACAGAAGATCGCCTTCGTAGGCCGCACGGGCTGCGGCAAGAGCACGCTGGCCAAGCTGATCAGCGGGTTGTACCGGCCCTGGAGCGGGGAAATCACCTTCGACGGGGTGCCGATCTCAGAAATCGACCGGGACGTTTTCACCGGATCCGTATCCGTCATCGACCAGGACATTACCCTGTTTGAGGACACGGTGAGCCAGAACATCAAAATGTGGGACGACTCCATCGAGGACTTCGAGGTGACGCTGGCGGCCCGGGACGCGGGCATCTATGACGACATTGTGACCCGGGAAGGCGGCTTCCTGCACAAGCTGCTGGACGGCGGACGGGACCTGAGCGGCGGGCAGCGGCAGCGGCTGGAGATCGCCCGGGCCCTGAGCCAGGACCCCACCATCTGCATCATGGACGAGGCTACCAGCGCCCTGGACGCGCGGACCGAGTACGAGGTGATCAAGTCCATCAACGCGCGGGGCATTACCTGCATCATTATCGCCCACCGGCTGAGCACCATCCGGGACTGCGACGAGATCATCGTGCTGGACAAGGGAAAGATTGTGGAGCGAGGCACCCATGACGAGCTGTACGCCAAAGGCGGCTACTACGCCGACCTGGTCAGCAACGAGTAAGGAAGGAGGCGCGATGAGATGGGCTGGTTTGACGATCAGATAGAGTTCCGAAAAAAACATGAACGGGAGCTTCTCAGCGACTCCTTTGAAAACATCGCCCGGTCCATGACCGGACGGAAAATCCGCTCCACGCTCTCCGACCAGGAGGACGTGAACGACGCCGTGTCCGGCCTTCTGAAGCACATGGGGGTGAAGGAGCGGGAGGTGCCCGCCAACGTCCGCGGCCTGCGGGACCGGCTGGATTTCCTGCTTAGCTCCACGGGCATACTGTACCGGGAGATTATCCTGAGCAAGGGCTGGCAGAACGACGCCATGGGGCCGATGATCGGCAGTCTTAAGGACAGCGGCACGGTGATTGCCATCCTGCCCTCCGAGATGGGCGGATACGAGTATACGGATCCCGCCACCGGCGGCAAGGTGAAGATCAACGGCCACACGGCGGCGAACATCGCCGGGGAGGCGCTGTGCTTCTACCGTCCCCTGCCGATGCGGGAGCTGAAGCTGAAGGACCTGCTGCGGTACATGCTGTCCTGCCTGACGCCCCGGGACCGGATCTCCTTCCTGGTGGCCGCGGCGGCGATCTCGCTGGTGGGCCTTTTGATCCCGAAACTGAACCAGGTGCTGACCGGCACGGTCATCGCCAGCGGCAGCGTACGGCTGCTGATCGCGGTGGTGAGCTTCCTGTTCTTTGCCACGGTGACGACGATATTACTGACGATTATCAAAAACATGCTGCTTGCCCGCATAAGGTACAAGCTGAACGTGAACGTGTCCGCCGCGACGATGATGCGGATCCTGAGCCTGCCGGCGGCCTTTTTCCGGGACTACAGCGTGGGTGAACTGAACCAGTATATTGCCTATATGGACAGCCTGTGCACGACGATGGTGGACAGCCTGTTCTCCACGGCGATCACCGGGGTGTTCTCCCTGATCTACCTGGGGCAGATCTTCGCCTTTGCCCCGAGCCTGGTGGTGCCCAGCCTGGCGGTGACGCTGGTGACGCTGGCGGTGAGCCTGCTGAGCGCGCGGGTGCAGATGCGCATTGACCAGGAGACCATGGTGACCACTGCCCGGGAGCGGGGCCTGGTGTACGCGTTTATCAACGGCATCCAGAAGATCCGCCTTTCCGGCGCGGAGAACCGGGCCTTCGCCAAGTGGTCCGAGCTGTATGTGCAGACGGCCACCACCACCTTCAACCCGCCGGCCATCATCCGGCTGAGCCCGGTGCTGACCACCGCGGTATCCCTGCTCGGCACCGCCGTGATGTACTTTGTGGCCGTGCAGAGCAAGGTGACCATTGCGGACTACTTCGCCTTCAACGCGTCCTACGCGTACATCTCCACGGCGTTCTCCTCCCTGGCCTCCATGGCGCTGAGCGCGGCGTCCATCAAGCCGGTGGTGAACCTGATCAAGCCCCTGCTGTCCGCGAAGCCGGAAACATCGGACCACCGGGAGACGGTGACCCGCCTGTCCGGCAGCATCGAGATCTCCCACGTGACCTTCGGGTATGATCCGGAGTCAAAGCCGATCTTCGAGGACTTCAGCCTGACCATTCCCGCACGGCAGTATGTGGCCATCGTGGGCAAGAGCGGGTGCGGCAAGAGCACGCTAGTGAGGCTGCTGCTGGGGTTTGAAAAGCCGGCGAGAGGCGTGATCAACTACGATCGGAAGGACCTGAACCAGCTGGACCTGCGGAGCGTGCGGCGACAGATCGGCACGGTGATGCAGGACGGGCGGCTGTTCAGCGGGAGCATTTTTGACAACATTGTGATATCGAACCCGACGCTGAAGCTGGACGAGGCGTGGGAGGCCGCGGAGATCGCCGGCATTGCCGACGACATCCGGGATATGCCCATGGGCATGCACACCATGCTGCAGGACGGCGGCGGCACCATCTCCGGCGGCCAGCGGCAGCGGCTGATGATCGCCCGGGCCATCGCGCCCAAGCCGCGGATCCTCATCTTTGACGAGGCGACCAGCGCTCTGGACAACATTACCCAGAGGAAGGTTTCCGAGGCTCTGGACAAAATGAAGTGCACGAGGATCGTGATCGCCCACCGGCTGAGCACGATCAAGCACTGCGACCGGATCTTGGTCATCGACGGCGGAAAGATCGCCGAGGACGGCACGTACGAAGAGCTGATCGCGAAGAACGGCATCTTCGCCGAGCTGGTGGAACGGCAGAAACTCAGCGACGAGAAATGAGTTGACAGAGGGACGGGGTATTTGTCAACTTTTGGTGAATCAAAAAAAGGAAGCTGTCGATCTTCAACAGCTTCCTTTTCAGTTGGTCGAGTTGACAGGAGTTGACAGAGGGACGGGGTATTTGTCAACTTTTTCGGAGGCTCTGATTTGATCTTGCAGCATGGAAAAGTTGACAAATACCCCGTCCCTCTGTCAACTATGCCTTCATCACGACGCCACGGGTGATGCCGGTCAGCCGTTCAATCTGCCGGATGGACAATCCCCCGTCTTTCAGGATCCGCAAGGCCTCATCCCTTTTCACCCGGTCCAGTTCCTGAAGCTTTGTACCGCTTTCCAGATGAAGCAAATTCCTGATCTTTTCCTGTGCCTGGGAATCATTCAGACGGTTGGACTCCTTGAACTCAAAATATCCATCGTCAGGGTCATGTTCCGCATACATGCTGTATTCCATAAACCCGCGCTTACCGCCCAGCATATCCAGTATAATTTCTGCGTCCACCATACCTTTTGCTCCGTCATAATACTGCCAGCTGCTCCAGCGGTACTGATCCACAGAACACAGACCTGCTTTCACCGGATTATTATGGATATAGCGCATTGCGCTGAGCAGATAGGACCTGCTATCAATCGCTTTGCTCTTATACCTGTCCTGAAACAGATAGCCGATACGCTCATATTTCGTATTGTAATACTTTGCATATGTAGTTAAGATTCGCCTCATAACCCGATCCATCCCGCTGTCGATTTTAACCAGCAGATGAAAATGATTTTCCATCAGGCAGAAAGCGAGCAGTTTGAACTGTTCTTCTTCTTTGCATTTCTTTAAGATTTTGAGGAAGAAAAGATAATCTGCATCTTCTTCGAAAAGTACCTGTCTGGCAATTCCTCTTGCCACAATGTGGTAATACCCGCTGACGCTTTTTATTCTCGCTGTTCTGGGCATGATTCTCACCCCTTTGATATCAGTATAGACGGTTGTTCCGACGAACTCAAGGCGAACAAAACAAAAATATGCAATTTGTCCTTATTTTTCTTATATTGGTTTTTTTGCAGTTACATTAGTTGACAGAGAAATGAAGCATCGTCATCGCTTGAAGTTGACAGAGGGACGGGGTTTTTGTCAACTTTTTCAGGCTATAAGATTGGATCGAGATGTTCAAAAAAGTTGACAAAAACCCCGTCCCTCTGTCAACTTTGTCACCCGGCAAAAAGGTCTGTTGATTGCATGATGTAATTTTATTTTGTTGATTTTTATTTTTTTTCTTGCCAGAAACCCTTATTTCATGGTATTTTTATATAGGCAAAAGCTTTCTGAGACAAAAATGATACCGTTTGCAAAGCTTTTGCTTCTTTTTTTCGGTTTTTGCAATTGCCTGCTGCCATCCATTCAGATTGGTGCGTATAAAGGAATGGAGAAAGCAATGACAATTGTTTCAACACCATATCACGCCTGGAGGTATTGTATGAAAAAGTTCTATCGGATTTTTCTGGCATCGGTTCTTGCTCTGTCACTCCTGACGGGCAGCATCGGTATTCCCGTTTTCGCTGAAGAAGCCGAAACCGCTGAACAGGAAGAAGTCCTCAGCGGTGCAGCCCCGGAAAGCAATGAAACTGCCGGGCAGGAAGAAGAATCCCTCAGCGGTGAAGCCCCTGAAAGGGATTATAACCCGATCAATCATACAAATCCACTTAATTATGTGGCCGATACAGGGAACATCTCCGGCCAGTTAGTCAACTGGGTCTATATTGAAAACGACGGTAAAGAAAAGGGCCCGGAGCAAACTGCCGTTACGCTCGGCGCTGCGAACGGACACAGAAACAATGTAGGTTTAACAAACATCTACATTCACGTCAACTACGCCGGAGAGCAGGTAACGCAATCCGAGCCCACCGCCCTTCATGTTTTCGCTGAAAATGAAGGCACGGCCGACATCAACGTGAGAGGCATGGTTATCGCTGAAACGGCCGGTTCCAATGGGCCCGGCGATCCCACAGCCATCAAGGCAGAATCCAGTTCCGGCGGCCAGACCACGGTGACAGCCAATGGACAGGTAATTGCCGGCGAGGACACAGAAGGCCTATACCTCGATCATACACTTGTGAACGCCTCCTCCACGGGTGAAGGCAGCAACACCGCCGTTACACTGCTCAGCACAGCCAACGGCGATGTGAAAATCAGCGCAGCGGACGGCGGTACGTCGGTCATCAATATTGACAACGAGGGGCAGGGTCTCGGCAGACGCGCCACGCTGTCCTCCAACGACGACGGCAGCCTGGCCCAGCTCAACCTGAAAGAAGGCAATGTGTCTGAGATCCGGTTCCGCGGTGAAGACGGTACGCGTGAAGCGAACATTAACGGCGACGTCAAAATACAGGTAGAATCCTACTTCGCAGGCGGCGAAGCCAACGCAAACATTACCGGCAATGTCGGCGACCCCAATGCCTCACAAGGCGGCATCAACGCCACGGTCAAGGATGGCGGAACCGCTAATTATGACGTGGACGGAACCATTTACGGCCATGTTTATCTGAACGAAAACAGAAACGAAGATCACCTGGACGGCGCCAACATCAATGTGCAGGCCGCGAATGTCGAAGGCGAAGTCAGCATTGGTTCCCAGCATGACGGCAAATACAACGTCACGATCGAAGAAGACATTACAGCCAAGGAAGACGCCCTGAAGATCAGGAACAACAATTCCGAAGTCAACGTTGGTGTCCAGGGAAGCATTACCTCCAACGGCGGAACCGGCATTGCCGTGAACAATGTCGGCGACCTTGAATGGGTTGAAGCCGGCACGTTTGACAACGTGGATGATCTGCCGGCAGGGCGCAACGAGTACAAATCCATTCTGAACCCCACCACCACAGGGGATGAGGTGAAGTTCACGCTCGATCATAAGAGCACGCTCAACGAAAACACCGAGCAATACAACGACGACATTCTCTACGAATACACAACAGACGTGTATACAGATACTCCTATCCCCCTCCACAAGGATAACGACCCGGACAATCCCACCATGGCCAGATGGGGCATTAATGACGGAAATACTCTCACGGTCGTCTATCCGGGAAATACATACAAAAAGTATGAAATAACCGGTGAGGAATACAAACCGGAAACCCAGATAACCTATGCACGTGAGCGCATTGACTACGAAAACACAGACGTGACAAACGTGAATGTGGGCGAAGACCTGATTGTCAAAGGCGAATCCAAGGAGCTTACGGGCATCAGCGTCCGGAGCGATAACAAGTTCAATGAAACCAATATCAACATCGGCGACAACGTGAAGGTGACCTCCCTGGACACCAATGAAGAAGGTGACCATACCGCCACCGGTATCCGCGTGGACGCCCTGGAAGGCGACATCAACATCAACGTCGCGACTGACCTGGTGGTCGAAGGCGGCGTCAACGACACCGGCATCGTCCTCAACCGGCATGCCCATGAAGAATTTGCCGCCAGCGACGCGGAAAAAGTCAACCCCGAGGATCTGAACGGCATCTCCCTGGGCGACCAGATCATCGACGGCAAAGTCGTTCAAGTGTATGAAGCGGAACAGGAAGACGGCACCGCGCTGTATTACGACGAAGAAGGCAATGTATACGACTGCGTCACCGTGGCAAACGAAGGCACGACCCAGATTGTCATCGGGCACGACGTGATCAGCGACGGCAACGGCGTTGAACTGTCCGCGGCCGGAGAAGAACGGACCGACCTGATCATCGACGGCTCCCTGGTCGCCACCGGCGGCACCAGCGTTGTGCTCAAGGACGACACGACCCTCGGCAATAACCTGACACTGACCGTATGGGAAATGACGGCAGACAAGGACGGCGACTACGTCAAGCGTGAGGAATATGACGAAACCACGGACAGCAAGAAGCTTGTTGCCGACCGGGAAGCTGAAAAAAACATCCAGTACATTATCCGGGTTGACCCCAGCCAGGAGGGCATCATCCACACAGACGGCACCAGGGATTACAAAGGCCGCGACGTTGCCAATGAAGGCGACATCATTGTGCTGAAGATTGACGTGCCCGCTGGCCTGATGATCGACGAGGTTTACGGCGACCAGGCCCATAACAAGCTGATTCAGGACAGCAACGGCAACTATTTCATGATCGTTCCGCGCGGCGGCGGCGTGCTCTTCTCCGTAATCCTGAAGGATTATGTTGAGCCGGAACCGCAACCCCAGCCGGAACCTCTGCCCCAGCCCGATCCCGAACCCAAGCCCGCACCGGAACCCGAACCTGAACCCAAGCCGGAACCCAAACCCGAACCCAAGCCTGAACCCGAACCCAAGCCCGAACCGCAGCCGGAACCCCAGCCGGAACCGAAGCCTGAACCGCAGCCGGAACCCCAGCCGATTGATGAGGGCATCAACAAGCCCGCTGAGATTGCCGTTCATGTAGTACGTCCTCTCCTCTCGGTTACCGACATCACCGGAAGCGTACAGCTGAACTGCTTCCGCGGCGGCACTTTCACAGTCCACCTCCTGAAGGGCCGCAACACTTATACAGGCAGGATCACTCTTTACAGTGATGGCACTATGTACCTCATCGGACCGGACGGTTTGGAAATGCCGATCGACGAAAAAGGTGATTTCACCTTGATCGTGGGAAGCGAACGGTTCTCCTTCGTGTTCACTGCAGCAGATCTCGCTGTCCTGCGGGCCTGCCTCCCATAAACATGACAAACCCAACAGACAGGGGAGCCTGCCTCCCCTGTCCTCTTTTTAACCTATTTTCTGCTTGAATCATACAGTGATATCCTATATAATATTTTTAATGAAAAAAAGATGATTTGACCGTTTGGAATCCTATCACTGCATATTCCGCAGACTGAACGGAGAATGAGCGTGAAAGAGCTGACCCTTGAAGCCAAAGTGGCGAATCTCCAGCAGGTGCTGGATTTCGTGGACGAGAATCTGACGTCCATGCGCTGCCCCATGAAGATCATGATGCAGATCGACGTGGCCGTGGAGGAGATTTTTGTCAACGTCGCCAGCTATGCCTACGCCCCGGACACCGGCTCCGTCACCATCCGCATGGACCTGCAGGAAAAACCCCGGGCCGTGGTGATCACCTTCATCGACAGCGGCATTCCCTATAACCCACTGGCCAAGGAAGACCCGGACGTTTCCCTCTCCGCGGAGGAGCGGTCCATCGGCGGGCTGGGCATCTTCATGGTCAAGAAAACCATGGATAAGATGGAATACGAATACACGGACAAGCAGAACATCCTGAAGATGTATAAGGTCATTGAGTAAATTCATAATTCAGAATTCTGTGATCGCCGTTACCAAAGTTCTTTTAGAACTTTGACGGCTGTAACATGGCATCTGTTACCCAAATCATAGATTTGGACAGATGCTCAACAATTCAGAATTATTGGGAACGTCTGAAAAAGATGTTCCTTTTTTGTTGGCGATACCGTCCCTCCGGTACTCCCTCCGTTATCGTTCACCCAGCGCAAACAAAAACTACCGGGAATTTTCATTCCCGGTAGTTTCATTTTATCTCTTACTTGTCGTAGTTGACAACCTGGCTGAAGTCAGGAGCCTTCAGGCTGGCGCCGCCGATCAGGCCGCCGTCGATTTCGGGCTGAGCCATGAGACCCTTAACGTTCTTGGGGTTCATGGATCCGCCGTACTGGATGCGGACCTTGTTCGCGGTGCCCTTGCCATACTTGCGGGCCACGGCGGCACGGATGACGCCGATGGTCTCGTTCGCCTGCTCATCGGTGGCGGTCAGGCCGGTGCCGATGGCCCACACGGGCTCGTATGCGATGATGATCTTGGCAACCTGTTCCTTGGTCAGGCCGTTCAGGCCGATCAGGGTCTGGTATTCAACCAGCGCGTCGGTGTAGCCGGCTTCGCGCTCTTCCTTGTTCTCGCCCACGCACATAATGACCTTCAGGCCGGCTTCGACAGCGGCCAGCACGCGCTGGTTCACGGTCTTGTCGGTTTCGCCGAAGTACTGGCGGCGCTCAGAGTGGCCGATGATGACGTATTCCACGCCGCAGGCCTTGAGCATGTCCGCGCTCAGTTCGCCGGTGAAAGCACCGCTCTTCGCCCAGTGCACATTCTCGGCACCCAGCTTGATCTTGCTGCCCTTGGCAGCTTCCTTCACGGCCGCGAAGTTCACGGCGGGAACGCACACGACGACGTCGCAGTTGGCGTCCTTGACCAGGGGCTTCAGCTCGGTCACCAGAGCCTTCGCCTCTTCGGGCGTCTTGTTCATTTTCCAGTTACCGGCAATAATCGGTTTACGCATTGTTATCTGCTCCTTTGTTTTATCTTTACGGGTAGAAACGTGTCCGCGGGAGGAGATCCTTCGACTCCACTACGTTCCGCTCAGGATGACACTTATACGCTTGGATTTATCCATAACGCCTCACATTGTCATTCTGAGCAAGGCCGAAGGCCGCGTCGAAGAATCTCCCCGCCCGCAGGCGACGTTAAACTCTTACTTTTCGTCCAGGCAGGCGACGCCGGGCAGGGTCTTGCCTTCCAGGAACTCCAGGGAAGCACCGCCGCCGGTGGAGATGTGGGTCATCTTGGAGCCCAGGCCCATCTGTTCAACAGCCGCAGCGCTGTCGCCGCCGCCGATAATGGTCACAGCGTCGGAATCAGCCATGGCCTGAGCCACAGCCAGGGTGCCCTGAGCCAGGGTGGGATTCTCGAACACGCCCATAGGTCCGTTCCAGACCACGGTCTTGGCGGTCTTCACGGCGTCCGCGAACAGCTCGCGGGTCTTGGGTCCGATGTCCAGGCCTTCCACGTCAGCGGGGATCTTGTCGGAGTCAACCACAGTCACATCCACAGGTCCGTCGATGGGATCCGGGAAGCCGGCGGCGCACACGGTGTCGATGGGCAGAAGCAGCTTCACGCCCTTTTCGGCAGCCTTGGCCATCATGTCCTTGCAGTAGTCGATCTTGCTCTCGTCCAGCAGGGACTTACCGACTTCGTAGCCCTTCGCCTTCAGGAAGGTGAAAGCCATACCGCCGCCGATGATCAGGGTGTCAACCTTTTCCAGGAGGTTGTTGATCACGTTCAGCTTGTCTTCGATCTTGGCGCCGCCCAGGACAGCCACGAAGGGACGGTCAGCGTTCTCCAGGGCCTTGCCCATGATGGACAGTTCCTTGCCGATCAGGTAGCCGGCCACGTTGGGGCTGGTGTAAGCGGTCACGCCCGCGGTGGAGCAGTGAGCGCGGTGGCAGGAGCCGAAAGCGTCATCCACGTAAGCGTCAGCCAGGGTCGCCAGATCCTTGCTGAAGGCTTCGCCGTTCTTGGTTTCTTCCGCACGGAAGCGGGTGTTCTGCAGCAGGACCACGTCGCCGTCCTTCATAGCGGCAACAGCAGCCTTGGCGTTCTCGCCCACCACGTTATCGTCATTGGCGAAAACAACGTTCTGACCCAGCAGCTCGCTCAGGCGGACAGCCACAGGAGCCAGGGAGAACTTTTCTTCCGGACCGTTCTTCGGCTTGCCCAGGTGGGAGCACAGGATTACCTTGCCGCCGTCTGCGATCAGCTTTTTGATCGTGGGCAGAGCCGCAACAATGCGCTTGTCGTTCGTGATCTTGCCGTCCTTCATGGGGACGTTGAAGTCGCAGCGGACCAGGACCCGCTTGCCTTTGACCTGAATGTCATCAACCGTTTTCTTAGCCATGATTTTATCTCTCCTTTTCTTATTGGATACGAACTTATATTGTAAAGCCAGATGGCCTAACAATCAATGAAGACTGATTACGTCCTTCGGACGTAGTAAGGGATTCCTCGACTACGCTCGGAATGACACTCCTGCAGGATCCGTCGCGACGCTCACGTTGTCATTTCGACCGAAGCGAAGCGGAGTGGAGAAATCTCCTTCGGAATCACTTACCTTCAAGTGAAGAGTGATCAGTGATGAGTTGAAAGAATGCTGAGCATTTTTTCAGCGGCTCCCTGGTCCGTGACCAGGAGATAATGCCGGGTATGGCGCAGGATGGAAATAATCGCTTCCGCCTTGCTGGCCCCTGCCGCCGCGGCGATCATCTTACAGGTGGGCTTCAGCTTCGCCAGGTCCACGCCCACGTTTGTGCTTTCCATGAGGCACTTGCCGTCCAGGTCGTAATACGCGCCGAAGCTTTCGCCCTTGGCGCCCTGGCGGATCAGCTCACTCTGGGTTTCATGGGGCAGCCTGCGCTGCTTCATCATCCCGGAGGCTGTGCCGATGCCGTGCAGGATCACGTCCGCCCGCTCCAGCAGCTCCATGGCTTCCCGGACCTCCGGCAGCTTCAGCATTTCCTGCATGGCCGCCGCGTCCATGATGTCCGGCAGGTGGATGAGCCTGTAATGGCCGCCCAGCTTTCCGGCGATCTCTTCCGCCAGGGTGTTGGCCTGGGTTTCCACCGTGCGGCCGAGGCCGCCCCGGGCAGGCACCACCATGACATTCAGGGGCGTCGGGCTCTGGATGCTCTTCGCCACCGCGGCGATGGTCCGTCCACCGGTCACCGCCAGGGTGTTACCGTTGACCAGGATGTTCCGCAGGCGCGCCGCGCAGATGCGGCCCACGTCGGAAAGAACCTGTTCATCCTCATCCGCGTCCCCGGGAGCGATGAAGACCCGGTCCACCGGCAGGAGCTCACACAGCCGCTTTTCCGTCTCCGTCAGGCCGCTCATGGCCTTGGAGAAAGCACGGGAGGTTTCAAGCACCTCTTCCGCCTTGCCGGAAAGGGACATGCCCGAAGCGTCCAGGTCCACATAACCCAGGTCCTTCAGGATGGCCGCGGTATTGCGGATTTCCCGCTCCGGCAGGTTCAGCTTAGCCGCCAGCTGGCGCCGGCCGACCGGCTGCAGCGCCGCGATCCGTTCCAGGATCAGGGCCCGGCGGGTAATCTCGTCAATCAGATCGGGTGCAAGCTTCCGCATCAGGGTGATAAAACCTGAATCCATCCGCTCGCCTCCTTCTGATCTGGTGGGACAAATTCCGCCCGCAAGGGTGAATTATGTCCCAAAGGAGATTTTAACACAGAAACTGACGCTTTACAAGCAAAAAAGAGGGGTAAAGTATCGTTTTTTGGACAAAAAACGATACAATTCAGAATTAAGAATTCAGAATTCAGAATTTTATTTTCTTCTCTATCCTATCGACTGTATGATACGCCACAGCCAGACTATTTCCTTATTTCTGCATAAAAAAAGGTATGATCTTCCGATCATACCCTTTTTTGCATCATACCCGGATCATTTCGACGCCGTCCAGGGCCCGCTGGATCAGGGCCTCGCTGTCCAGGCGGGACTCCCCTTCCAGGATCTTATCCATCTTGGGATGAGTGGCCGGATGGCGGGGTGTGAACACCGTGCAGCAGTCCTCAAAGGGCTGCTCCGAAATCGCCAGGGTGTCGATCTTGCGGGCGATGTCGATGATCTCGCTCTTGTCAAAGCCGATCAGCGGACGGAAGACGGGCATATCCACCACCGCGTTGGTTGTGCCGAGGGCGGTCATGGTCTGACTGGCCACCTGGCCGATGCTCTCGCCTGTGATCAGGGCCTCGCTCTCGGTTTCCTTCGCGATCCGCTCCGCAATGCGCATCATATAGCGGCGCATGATCAGCGTAGTATATTCCTCCGGGCACTTCTCATGAATGGCCATCTGGATTTCGGTAAAAGGCACGACGTAGACCTTGATGCCGCAGCAGCTGAAGGACAGCTTGCGCGCCAGGTCCAGGACCTTCTCCTTCGCCCGGTCCGAGGTGTAGGGATAGGAATGGAAGTGGACCGCGTTGATCTGCACGCCGCGCTTGGCGATCATCCAGCCCGCCACAGGGCTGTCGATGCCGCCGGAGAGCAGCAGGGTCGCGTTACCGTTTGTGCCCACGGGCATGCCGCCGACGGCGGGAATCACCTTGACATACAGATAGGCCATATCCCGGATTTCGATATTCACCAGGTGTTCCGGATTGTGTACGTCCACCTTCAGGTCCGGGTTGGCCTGCAGAATGCGGTAGCCGACCTCCTCATTGATCGCCATGGAGTTCATGGGGTACCGCTTGTCCGCGCGGCGAGCGTTGACCTTGAAGGTGCCCTTCAGGTCCTTCGCCATTTCCACCGCCTGGGCGCAGATGGCCTCAAAGTCTTCCTTGGGCATTTCCACCGCCGGGCACACGCTGTGCACACCGAAGACCTTGGTGACGCGGCTGATGCACTCGTCCAGGTCGCTGAAGCCCTTGACAAAGATCCGGCCGTCATGGACCCACACTTCCGCGCCCATGCCGCGGACCGCGTAACGGACCTTGCGGACCAGGGCCCGGATGAAGTAAGGCCGGTTCAGGCCTTTGAGAAAGATTTCGCCGTAGCGAACAAGGAGCAGGTTTTGCATCGTATAATTCTCCTTCGGATCATTTTTTAATTCATAATTCATAATTATTATAGTGTTTTCCCGTGGAGTATCTTTACCTGAGTGCCTCGGTACTCTCTGGAGGTGGCTGGTGTTCCGATTGGGTTCCCGAATGTGAACTACTAAGGAGATTTCTCGACTTCGCTCGAAATAACAATGTGAGCTCGTTGGTTTACACATAATGCTTTGGTTTCTCATATATGCTGCGTGTCCTTGTCGTAATGATTTATACAGCTTGCTTGTATTGTCATTTCGACCAAGGGCGCTTCGCGCCCGCGTGGAGAAATCTCCCCCCGCAGGCTTCAGCAGGATTATCCGGACGTTATGAGTTATCCCCTTTTTATTTGCTCAGATCTCTCCAGTCCGGATTAAGCTGTGTGATAAGCATTTCCTTTTTTTCCCGGCCCCATCGCTTGATCTGCTTTTCTCTTGCAATCGCGGCATTGACATCATGGCAGCTTTCACACCACACCAGCTTATGTATATTATACCGTTTCGTAAAGCCATCGATCAATCCGCTTTGATGCTCATACACTCTTCGCTGAAGATTGTTGGTGACTCCGACGTATAAGACGTTGTTGTATTCATTTGCGAGGATATAGACGTAATACGTATTCATGGCAGTATTTGAAGTTCCTATCGCTTTCCCGAACGTGAACTACTGAGGAGATTTCTCCACTCCGCTTCGCTCCGGTCGAAATGACAATGTATAAGCGTCGATTTATGTATTACGTTTAGTTCTTGTTTGTCCGTTTTACCTTCTGACAAACTTCTTCAGCATCCCGTAGTGCTTTACTGCGCATTCCACGGCATAGTCTATTTCTTCCTGCGTTGTCTGGGGGCAGAGGCTGAAGCGCAGTGAGCAGTCCGCCTGTTCCGTGCTGACGCCCATGGCCTTCAGCACCGGGGAAATCTTCTGCTTCCGGCTGGCGCAGGCGCTGCCTGCGCTGACATACACGCCGTCGCCCTCCAGGGCAAAGAGCATGGTCTGGCTCCGGACGGGCATGAGCGCCACGTTCAGGATATGGGGCGCGGTTTTCTCCGGATCTTCTTCCGGGCCGTTTACCTTCGCCTCCGGGATCTTCTCCAGCAGGCTTTCCCGCAGGCGGTTCTTCAGGGCCCGCATTCGCGCGTTCGCCTCCGGATCCCAGGTCCTGACCGCCTCGCCCAGGGCGATAATGCCGAAGGTGTTCTCCGTACCGGAACGGAGGTTCCCCTCCTGGCCGCCGCCGAACTGCACCGGCCGGATCGGGTGATCCTTGCGCACGATCAGCGCGCCGGTACCCTTGAGTCCGTGGATTTTATGGCCGGAGAAGGCATAGGACTGGATGCCCAGGCGGTTAAACTCCAGGGGCATGCGCAGGAAGCCCTGCACGCCGTCCACATGGATGGCCGCCCCGGGCGCCTTCCGGTTCCGCAGCGCGGCAATTTCCGCCAGCGGCTCGGCCGCGCCGGTCTCGTTATTCACCTGCATGACGGAGATCAGGAGGACATCCTCATCCAGCATGGCCTCCAGCTTTTCCAGGTCGATGGCCCCGGTCTTCCCGGCGGGAATCTCCTCCACAGTGTGGCCCATCTTCCGGATTTCCTCGGCGCAGGCCGAGACCGCCGGATGTTCCACGGAGGAGATCAGCACCCTGCCCGGCTTTCTCCGGCTCTTCAGGTGGCCCAGGAGCGCCAGGTTATCCGCCTCGGTTCCGCCGGAGGTGAAGATGATCGTCTGCCCGGCGGCACCCGCCGCCTTCAGGCAGAGATCCCGCACGCCGTCGATCCGCTTCTGGATCTCCAGGGCAGGCTTATATAAAGCGGATGGATTATACCATCCGCTTTCCAGCATTTCGCTGACCACCGCCGCGACAGCCGCGGACGGCTTGGTCGTGGCGCTGTTGTCCAGATATGCCTTCATGGTTTACTCCCGCCAGGCCCCGTTGGGCAGGTATTTACGGATATTCTCCACCATTTCCTCACTGGGCTCGAGGATGATCATCTTCTTGTCGGTATCCTTGGTGAAGTAGAAGTAATACAGCTCCGCCTCCCGGTTCAGGAACCAGTTCATGCGCTTGATACCGGGCATGTTCAGATACCGCTGGAAGGAAGAGGAAGTCACCTTACCGAAGGCTTCCACGTTCCGCACGTTCAGGCTGCCCAGGCTCTTGCGCTTCTTGTTGTTGTACACTTCCGCGAAGTCCAGGGAGCCGTTGGTGAAGGTATACTCATACTCCGTGAGCAGTTTATCATGGAAGAACCAGGTATAAACCGCGATACCGGCGCTGATGACGATCACGATGACAGAGAACCAGCTGAAAGCAGTGGACAGCGTGCCCAGGGTCATGCTGGCGATGATCGCCGAAAAGATCATGATGACCCAGCTCAGGTAATACAGGATCCGGTTCAGGCCGTTCTTCCGCTTAACCACAACTTCTTCCAGAAAATGATCCATGAAAGGCATAGGATTTTCCTCCAATTATATTTTATCAATTCTGCGATCGCTGTTACCAAAGTGCCGTTCAGCAAGCTTTCGGCCCTTTGACAGCTGTAGCATGGGAGTCATTCGCCGTGCTGAAGCACGGATGACTCCTCAACAATGCAGAATTCATAATTATATTTACTTTATACCATTCCCGAATCATAACAATCCGGTTAAGGTATTGATTCCGGTTATTTGATTTATCAGCTTTTCCGGGACGTCATGCTTGCCGCCAGATCACGGAAGAAGGCGGTGTCGTATGGCAGGTTGTCCAGGGCTTTTTCGGCCAGGGCGACCTGTTCTTCCGCGTCTTTGGCGGTGCCTTCGACGCCTTTGAGCGCCACCCAGGTGAGCTTATCCAGCGCCGCGTCCATGCCGGTGTTCTTGCCCAACAGGGCCGCGTCCCCGGTGACATCCAGCAGGTCGTCCGTCATCTGGAAGGCCAGGCCCAGGTGCAGGCCGTACTCAAAGCCGGCTTTAATCTGCCGGTCATCCGCCCCGGCCAGGGCCAGCCCGGCCTCCATGGGCGCCTCCAGCAGGTCCGCCGTCTTGTGGGCGTGAATATAGCTGACCAAAGATTTCTCCGGCTTCACGCCCTCGGAAAGCACGTCCTTCGTCTGGCCGGCAATCATGCCGGTGACGCCCGCGTGCCGCATGATGATCTCCAGCGCCCGGATGCCCCGCATATCCGCCATTTCCACCGCCGTGCGGGCCATCAGCTCCGCCGCGGCGTTCAGCAGCCCGTCCCCGGCCAGGATGGCCAGGTCCTCACCGAAGACCTTATGGTTCGTAGGCTTGCCCCGGCGCAGGTCATCGTTGTCCATGGCCGGCAGGTCATCATGGATGAGGCTGTAGGTATGGATCATCTCCAGCGCGCAGGCAAAGGGCAGCGCCAGCTCCGCCTCGCCGCCGGCCATTTCGCAGGCCGCCAGCAGCATCACCGGCCGCAGGCGTTTGCCGCCCGCCAGCAGGCTGTAGCGCATGGCCTCCAGCAGCCGGTCCGGAATCTCCCCCAGGCTTTCCAGCACGGGGCCCAGGGAGCGCTCCACCAGGGAGCGGTATTCCTCATACGTTCTCATGCCTGTTCTCCCGGAACAAAGTCCTGCTCCCCGCCGTCCTGAAGCACGGTCAGGCGGCGGTTCATGTCCTTCAGCTCCTCATCCAGCGCGGAGAGGGTTTTCATGCCCTCCTCGAACTGTTTCACCGAATCCTCCAGGGGAAGCTTTCCCTCCTCGATCCGGGTGATGATTTCCTGCACGTCCTGCAGCTTTGCCTCAAAGCTCTTCTTCTCTTCGCTCATACTGTTCCCTTTCCGGTCACGGCCACCCTGCCGTCCGCAAACTGCAAGGTCATTTCTTTCCGGTTTTTTGCTTCCTCTGCCCGGGTGAGGAGTTTCTCCTCCCCGTCATAGACCAGGGCGTAGCCCCGGTTCAGCACCGCCAGCGGGCTGACAGCCGTCAGCCTTTCCCGCAGCCGCGCCGCCAGGTGTTCCGCGTCCTTCATGCGGCCGGACACGGCCTGTTTCAGTTCATTCCGCCCGTCCGCCACAGCCTTGGCGGTAGATTCCAGCCGGCTGCCGATGGCGCCGCAGAGCTGGAGCTTCAGCAGTTCCCGCCGACTTTCCAGGAGGGCGATCCGCCGCTCCGGCGACAGGGCCGACAGCCGCTGACGCGCCGCGGAAAGCTTCAGTTCCGCCCGGCGGACCTGCTCCGAAGCCGCGCGGGAAAGCGCAAACCGGATCTGGTTCACCCGCCCCCGCAGCTCCTTACGGTCCGGGAAAACGATCTCCGCCGCGTTGCTGGGCGTGGAAGCCCGTACATCCGCGGCCAGGTCGCAGAGGCTGGTATCAATCTCATGGCCAACGCCGGAGACCACAGGCTTTTCGCTGGCCGCCACCGCCCGCGCCACTTCCTCATCGTTAAAGCACCAGAGGTCCTCGGCCGAACCGCCGCCCCGGGCCACGATGATGACTTCCGCGTCCGTCCGGTTGGCCTGACGAATACCCTCGGCAATCTCTTTGCCGGCGCCCGCGCCCTGCACGGTGACGGGCACCAGGACAATCGGGATTTCCGGGCTGCGCAGGGCGGAAACATTCAGGATATCGTGCAGTGCCGCCCCGCTGCGAGAGGTGACCACCGCCACCTTGCGGGGCTTCATGGGCAGGAGCCGTTTGCGGGAAGGATCGAAGAGGCCTTCCGCCGCCAGCTTCCGCTTCAGCTCCTCCAGGCGGATATACATATCTCCCAGCCCGGCAGGCCGCAGGCCCGTTACGATGAGCTGCACCTTGCCCTGGGGCGCGTAGAAGTCAATATACCCTTCCGCCAGCACCTGGTCCCCGTCCTTCGGGCGGATCTGCGCCCGGAGGTTGGCATTCCGGAACATGGCGCAGGTAATGGAGGCCTGCGCGTCCTTGAGGCTGAAATACCAGTGACCCGAGGCAATCTGGTTCCTGAAGCTGCTGACCTCGCCGCGCACCAGCACGCTCCGCGTCCGCGGATCCCGCCGGATGGCCTCCGAGATGATCAGATTCAGTTCCGATACGCTCAGGCCTGCTTCATTCGTCACTTGAGCATCCTTTCCGCGGCTTCCACGGTGTTCATGAGCAGCATGGTGATGGTCATCTTTCCGACGCCGCCCGGCACCGGCGTAATCCAGCCGGCAACCTCCTTCACCGCGTCAAAGTCCACATCGCCCTTCACCTTGCCGTCCACCCGGTTGATGCCCACGTCGATGACGATGGCGCCGGGTTTCACCATATCCGCCGTGACAAAGCCGGCCTTGCCCACCGCGGCCACCAGGATATCCGCCCGGCGGGTATGCTCCGCCAGGTTCTGGGTGCGGCTGTGGCAGATGGTGACGGTGCAGTTCTCCTTCAGCAGGAGCATGGCCATGGGCTTGCCGACGATATTGCTGCGGCCGATGACCACGGCTTCCTTGCCGGAGAGGTTGACGCCCGTGGACTTGATCATATGCAGGGCGCCCCGGGGGGTGCAGGCCACAACGCCTTCCGTGCCGGTGAGCATATGGCCGGCGTTGATCAGGTGGAAGCCGTCCACATCCTTTTCCGGCAGGATCTTCGCCAGGGCGGCGTTCTCGTCCAGGTGCTTCGGCAGAGGCAGCTGCACCAGGATGCCGTGGATGGTGGGATCGTTATTCAGCGCGTCGATGGCGGATTCCAGCTCTTCCTGGGTGGTTTCCGCCGGCATATTGATGGTGCGGGAATACATGCCGACTTCCGTGCAGCCGTTGCCCTTGTTGCGGACATAGATTTCGCTGGCCGGATCGTTGCCGACCAGGATGACGGCCAGGCCGGGAGTTACTCCCTTCTCTTTAAGAGAAGAAACGCGTGATGCTATTTCAGCACGAAGCTCCTCAGACATTGTTTTTCCACTCAGAATATTTGCTGACATCAGTATTTCCTCCGGAAATAAATTCAGAATTCAGAATTCAGAATTCAGAATTAGATAATACTTGGAATATAAGAGGTTCCGATTACGTTCCCCTATGCATACGGGTGAGGAGATTTACACTCTGTGAGTGATTTGTTACCCAAATCATAGATTTGGACAAATCATCTTCCACGCGGCCTGCGGCCTTGGTCGAAATGACATCTTTAGGCTTTGGTGTTCCTGATAACGTTCGTGGTCCTTCGGCTACGCTCCCTACGTACCGCTTGCTCAGGATGACATTTAATAATGTTGGAGATCCTTCGACTTCGCTCAGGATGACAACGTGTGCGCTTGGGTTTGCCCATAGCGTTCAGGTTCACGGTGTCATTCCGAGCGGAACGCAGTGGAGCCGAGGAATCCCTTACTATTATTATCAAGGGATCCTTCGACGCGGCCTTCGGCCTTGCTCAGGATGACACATTGGCCATGCCGTACGGTTTTCACAAACTCATAATTATGAATTATGAATTATGAATTATGAATTGTTGCGCTCCTATGAGCGCAACGCCTACCGCGTTGTCGCCGGACATTTCCGGCTTGCCGAAGACGATCTCCGGGCAGCCGCGGGTTTTCAGACGCCGTTCCTCCAGCAGCTGCCTGAGCAGCGCAGAAGCGGCAACTCCGCCGGTGATCAGGGCCTTCTTGAGGCCGGTCTTTTCCGCACCGGCCTTGAGCATCCTGGTCAGGGTGCGAGCGAGCAGGTCGTAGATCTCCCGGGCGATATCCTCCCGGAGCATGGTCCCGGCCTGAATCCACTGCTGCACCTTTGTTTCGGCACCGCTGAGGTGGCAGGTCAGGTCTCCCTTATCCAGGCTGCAGCCCAGCAGGCCCTCGCTCTTGCCCCGGACAGCCAGCTTTTCCAGCTCCTCCCCGGAGGGAAAGGGCAGCCCCATGGCCACGCCAGCCCGGTCCACCAGCTGGCCCGCGTGCAGATCCGCGCTGCCGCCGATCTGCTCCACCTTCTCGCTATCCATGACCAGGAGATCCGTAGTCCCGCCCGACAAATGAACCGCCAGCAGGCGGTCCTCATTTTCCAGGGCGGTTCCGGCCATGGCCGCGGCCAGGTGGCCCCGCTGATGCGTGGTTTCATAAAAGGGCACAGACAGCGCGGCCGCCAGCAGGCTGCCCGCCGTAAAACCGACCTGAAAGACGGGCATATAGCTTTCCTCCCCGTCCCGGGGCCTGGTGCTGGCCGCCACGGCGGCAATGCGCCGACCGCCCAGGGAAGCGCGCAGGGCCTCCTCGCTGTGCCTCAGCTGCCGGATATGCGCAAAAACGGCGTCGCTCTGGCGAAGTCCCCGCTCCCCGTTTGACACGGGCAGCAGCTCCCGGTGATTGACCAGGATTTCTCCATCCAGCGTGACCGCCGCCACCGAGGTTCTGTAATTGCTTGTATCGAAGCCGATGACCACCGGCGTTCCGCCTGTGCTCACGCCTGCGCCTCGTGCTCCCGCAGGATCGTGCCCAGAATGCCGTTCACGAACGCCTTATCCTCCGGATCGGAGAAGCGCTCCGTCAGCTCCAGCGCTTCGGCAATGGAAACATTGCCGGGTACATCCTCCGCATAGAGGATCTCCCAGACCGCCAGGCGCATGATCGTGAGATTCACCAGCGAAATGCGGTCAATGGACCAGCCCTTCGCGGTGTTCTTCCCGATCAGCTCATCGATCTCATCCCTGTGGGCCAGAACACCCTCCAGCGCGGCGGTGATATATTCCCGATCCTCGCCGTCGGGTTCCTTCCGGCCGATATGCTCGACGCCGGGAAGGCCATCCTCCCGCAGCTCGTCATAGACCATCTTCAGCGTATCCTCGCCGCCCTGACCACCGGAGATCTTTTCAAAGATCATCTGCATGGCGGCGACACGCGCAGTTATACGGGACATGTGTAATTACTCCTTATCGCTCTTCTTCTCGGTCTTTCTCACGGGCTTCTTTACCGGCTTCACTTCCTCGACGGCCTTCTCCGCCTCAGCAACCTTTTCCGCCACGACGGCCTGCTCCCGCTTGAGCTCTGTCTTCAGGTCGATGACCTTGACCTCCTTATCGGGGATCAGCTTATTGGCGGTGGTCTTCATGAACTCCCGCTTGTTCTCCACCGTGCCCAGGAAATATCCCAGCGCGAACAGCACGCACAGCAGCAGCGTCTTCCAGAAACCGATAATCATCATCAGCGCGCCGAGTGCCACCAGCACTCCGCCCAGTAAAAGCCCGAACGCGGGCGTACCCTTTTTCAGATTCATTTATCCTCGCTCCCTTCTTCTTTCTTCTCTTCTTCAGCGGCAGGCTCAGCAGCCTGCTCTTCTGCGACGTCAGGCTTTTTCTCTTCCGCCTGTTCCGCTTCTTCCGCGGCCGGAGCATCAAGCTCTTCCTTTTCCGGCGGCATGGGCATCACGCAGGGCTCCTCCTGGCTGGAGAACAGCCGCTGATGAATGGGCCGGTCGTCCTCTTCCTCGGGAGCTTCCTTCTTCAGCTGCTCCGCCGCGGCGGCTGCAGCGGCGGAAACCACAACCGCGGGTTCTTCTTCCTCGCCTTCTTCCGCTTCAGCGGGTTCGGGCTTCGGAATCTCCGCCGCGATGGCTTCCAGCTCCTCGGGCGTGATCTCCTCCGTCTTTTCCTCTTCGGCTTCCGGGGCCTTCTCCTCCCGGGCGATGCTGGAAGGCAGTGCCCGCGCGGTGGGCGCCTCTATGGCGTAGAGGGATTCCTTCGCCTCGGGGCCGGAGGACTCAATCTGCACCCGGATATCCTTGACTTCCACACCACTGCAGGCAGTGACATACTGCTTGATCTGCTGCTGCAGGGCGTCCACGGTCAGCGGAATGCTCACGCCGCCGGCCACGGTGCCGCGGATACGGATCAGTAGTCCGCCCTTCTGGTTTTCCAGCCGGACAGACTGAACACTCAGTTCCTTATGGGGATCCAGGCACTTCTGCACCATGCTCTCCATGGCCTTGAGGGAAATGGACAGCTCCCCGTTCTCCGTCTTCTGCATGACAAACTTGTCATGACGGCTGCGATGACGGAAAAGGATCAGCACGCAGTAAACACCCAGGATCAGCAGCAGCGCCAGGGCGACGATCAGCCAGATCCTGACGCTTGGATCGGCCAGGAGCCTGCCGGCCCAGGCCGCTACATTCTTACCGAAAAACAGCTGCGCGGCCAGCGCGGCACAGCCCGCCAGCACCAGTAGGCCCGCGACAGCCACCAGAATCCGGTCCAGTATACGGATCTTCATATGTCTTACCTCCTTTTGCCCTTACAGGGTTCCGGAAAAACCGGCCCTTTTCAGGGAAAAAAGACAGAGGATTCCTCCCCTGTCAGACAGTGTCAGACTTCCGCTTCGGGATTTTCACCGGCGGCTTTGTCCGCTTTTTCCGCCGCTTTGGCGTCAGCGGGTTTCTTTTCGGCCGTTTCAGCCTTTGCCTTGGGCTTGGAAGATTTGGGGGCGGGTTTCTTCACCGGTTCAGCGGGAGCGACGGGTTCAGGCTCCGCAACCTTTTCTTCCTTCTTTTCGGGCAGGCGCACCGGATCGGGCTCCACAGCCTCACCGGCGGCGAGAGCAGCCTGCTGCGCGCCGGCCTGCAGGGCCTTCTTGTCCTGCTCAAAGCTGACGGACTGGACATGCACGTCCACGCGGACCACATGCAGACCGGTCATGGACTCAATAGCCTTGCGCACGTTCTCCTGCGCGTCGGCAGCGGCCCGCTGGATCGGAATGCCGTATTCCACGATGACGTAGAGATCCACGGCGACCTCTTCCGTGCCGACCTCGACCTTGACGCCCTTGGTGACATTGCGGTTCTTGCTCATGATGCTGCCGCTGACGGTGCACATGCCGGCAATGCCTTCCACCTCGTTGGCCGCGAGGCCCGCGATGATGGCCACGACTTCGTTATTGTAGGTAATGTTGGAAGAGGGCGTCAGATCCTCCATATTCGTGGGAAGGGAGCCGCCCGGCTTCTTTTCAGACTTCATTGCCATAAGATCATCCTCCTGTTCGGCGGAGTTTCAAATCCCTGATATTATACCAGAATCCCCGGATTATGACAACTGCCCGTCCTCGTCCCTGACGATGGCAATATGCAGTTCATCCAGCTGTTTCTGCTCCACGGTGCCGGGGGCGCCCATCATGATATCCTGGGCGTTCTTGGTCATCGGGAACGGGATCACCTCACGGATGGTTTCAGAACCGGCCAGCAGCATGACCATGCGGTCCACGCCGGGCGCGATGCCGGCATGCGGCGGGGCGCCGTAGCAGAAGGCATTGTACATGGCCGGGAACTTGGCCTTCACGTCCTCCTCACCCAGGCCGACCAGCTCAAAGGCCTTGATCATGATCTCCGGATCATGGTTCCGGACCGCGCCGGAAGACAGCTCCACGCCGTTGACCACCAGGTCATACTGGAAGGCGGTGATGGACAGCGGATCCACCTCGCCGCGGGAAGCCTGTTCCAGGATCTCCAGGCCGCCGTTGGGCATGGAGAAGGGATTGTGGCAGAACTCCAGCTCGCCGCTTTCCTCGCCGATCTCATACATCGGGAAGTCCACGATCCAGCAGAACTCATAGCGTTCCTTATCCATATGGTTGGGGCACAGGGCGCCCAGCTGCTTGATGAGCACACCGGCGGTTTTCTGCGCCGCGCCCTTGCTGCCCGCGCTGAGGGCCACGAAGGTGTTGGGCTGCAGGTTCAGGGCCTTGATGACCTCATCCTTCTTCTCCTGCAGGAACTTGGCGATGCCGCCAACGATCTCGCCGTTTTCATCCAGGCGGAACCAGTAGCTCTTGCTGCCGCTGATCACTTCCACATCCGCCACCAGCTTGTCAATCTGCTTGCGGGTGGCGTTGAAGTCGGTCACGGGGATGGCCTTGACGATATTGCCTTCAAAGGGACCGAAGCCGCAGCTGCCCAGCAGGGCGGTCACGTCCGTGACCGTCAGGTCAATGCGCAGGTCCGGCTTGTCGCTGCCGTAAACCTCCATGGCTTCCAGATACGGAATGCGGCGGAAGGGCGCGGAAGAAGCGATGTTATAGGTACCGTACTTCGCGAACACCGGGGGCAGCACGTCCTCGATGACGGCGAAGACGTCCTCCTGGGTGGCGAAGGACATTTCCATATCCAGCTGATAGAACTCACCGGGGCTGCGGTCGCCGCGGGCGTCCTCATCCCGGAAGCAGGGGGCAATCTGGAAATACTTGTCAAAACCGCTGGTCATCAGCAGCTGCTTGAACTGCTGGGGCGCCTGCGGCAGGGCGTAGAACATGCCCGGATGCTTGCGGGCCGGCACCAGGTAATCCCGGGCACCTTCCGGAGAGGAGGCGGTCAGGATGGGCGTGGTGATTTCCAGGAAGCCGTGGGCCGTCATGGCCTGGCGCAGGGCTGAGACCACGTTGCAGCGCATGATGATATTCTTTTTCACTTCCGGATTGCGCAGATCCAGATAGCGGTACTTGAGCCGGATGTTTTCATCCGCCTCGGTGCTGCGGCTGATCTGGAAAGGCAGGGCGTTGTAACGGCACTTGCCCAGGACATCCACACTGTCAGGCACGACCTCGATGTCGCCGGTTTCCAGCTTCGGGTTCTTGCTGGCGCGCTCCCGCACCGTACCGGTGACGGAAACCACGCTCTCCTTATTCAGGTTCAGGAAGATCTGCAGGATCTTCTCATCCTCCACGACCAGCTGCGTATAACCGTAAAAGTCCCGCAGCACCACAAAGGCCAGGTTGCCGCTGACCTCGCGGATGTTTTCAATCCAGCCGCTCAGCCTGACCTGCTTTCCGGCGTCGGACAGGCGGAGTTCGTTACAAGTGTGAGTCCGATAATTCATAGCTCGTTCCTCGCTATTCATAATGAAAAATTAAGAATGAAGAATGAAGAATTTTGGTTACTTTGGGCTTATAGGATACCGAAAGAACCGTCCCTCCGGTATCCCCGGCGTCATCGCTCTCTTATTCCTTCATGGCGCGGATCGCGTCCGCGGCGTCCTTCACGCCGACGGTCTGCTCCGTGCCGTCGCTCATCCGTTTGAGCTTCACGGTGCCGCTGGCCGCCTCATCATCCCCGATAACCGCGGTCACCGGCGCGCCGGTTTTGTTGGCATACTTGAACTGCGCCTTGAGGCTGCGGCCCACGTGGTCCATATCCGCCTTGACGCCGGCTGCGCGCAGCTGCTGTACCAGTTTGAAGGCCTGCTGCTGATTGCCACCCATGAAGGTGACAAACACGTCGTACCATTCCGGCTTCGGCAGCTCAATCCCCTCGCCGTCCAGCAGCATCAGCACGCGCTCCAGGCCCATGCCGAAGCCGACGGCGGGAATGCTCTGATCGCCGATCTGCTCCACCAGGTTATCGTACCGGCCGCCGCCGCAAACCGTCAGTTTGCCGTCCGGGGTCTCGGTCACAATTTCAAAAACGGTCTTGGTATAGTAATCCAGGCCGCGGACAATCCGGGGATTCACGCTGTAAGGAATGCCGGCGCCGTCCAGGCAGCGCTGTAACTTTTCAAAGTGATCCCGGCACTCATCGCAGAGCAGGTCCAGCATGCTGGGCGCGTCCTTGGTCAGCTCCTGGCACTTCTTTTCCTTGCAGTCCAGCACCCGCAGCGGGTTGCGGTCAAACCGTTCCCGGCAGGTTTCGCACATATCGTTGATGCGTTCCCCCAGGAAGTCCTTCAGGCGCTGATGATAAACCGGACGGCAGTTGGGGCAGCCGATGGAGTTGATTTCCACGCTCAGGTTCCCCACACCCAGCTCCTGCAGCAGGTGATAGGCGGTAAGGATCAGCTCCGCGTCCACGGTGGCTTCCTTCGCGCCGAAGCACTCCATGCCGAACTGGTGGTGCTCCCGCAGGCGGCCGGACTGAGGATTCTCATAACGGAAAATCGGAGAATTCAGATAATACAGCTTACAGGGCAGCGGCTCCGCGTACAGGTTGTGCTCCACGAAGCAACGCACGGCGCCGGCCGTGCCTTCCGGCTTCAGAGTCACAGAGCGTTTGCCCTTGTCCTCAAAGGTGTACATTTCCTTCTGCACCACATCGGTCGTGTCGCCGATGCCGCGCAGGAAAAGCTCCGTATGCTCAAAAACAGGGGTGCGCGCTTCCCGGTAGCCCGCCAGCGCGGCGGCCTTGCGCATCCTGTCCTCAATATATTGCCAGCGATAGCTGTCGGCGGGCAGTACGTCCCGCGTCCCCTTGGGTGCCTGAGTTAACATAGATTTCCTCCCATTCAGCACTTGCAAAAATCAACAAATTATATTATATCACAAGACGCATTGACAGAAAAGGGATAAAGGGAGGAAATCTATGTGAATGAATTATCGGCTTTCAGCCGATATGAATTATTCGGGCAAAGCCCGAATATGAATTATTTGCTTTCAGCAAATATGAATTATCCGGACTGACGTCCGGATGTGTAAGTTACTGTTCTGTTGTAAAAAGTAAATATCACATCCGCCGGGAGGCGGATATTTCACATGGTGCCGCTTGGGGCGCCATATTTCACATTGGCCGCAGGCCAATAATTCATATTCGTCGAAGACGGATATTTCATTGACTGACGCCTTAATGATTAAGGCGTCAGTCTGGTTGGACCGCGGAAGAGGAACATGGCGTCCTTGATGGTCAGGCCCAGCAGCAGCATGGTGAGCCGGTCCACGCCCAGGCCGAAACCGCCGTGGGGCGGGCAGCCGTAAGCAAAGAACTCCAGGTAGAACTCCACGTCCTTGTCCAGGCCCTTTTCCCGGGCCTGCTTCTTCAGGACTTCATAGCGGTGTTCCCGCTGGGCGCCGGTGGTGATCTCAACGCCCCGCCAGATCAGGTCGTAGCCCTGGGGCACGCCGTTCTCATCCCGCATATGATAGAAGGCCCGCTTCTCCGCGGAGTAATCCGTGATGAAGAGGAACTCATGGTTGTAATGCTTCTTCACCCACTCGTAGCTGAGCTTTTCCGCCTCGGTGGTCAGGTCGCCCTTTTCGGACTCCGGCACGGTATAGCCGAACTCCTTTTCCAGGGCGTCATACAGATCCCGCAGCTTAATGACCGGGAAGGGCGTTTCCGGCACAATCACCTGAGTGCCGAAGAGCTCCTCAATCTGATCGCCGCAGGCTTCCTTCACTTCAGCCAGGGCGGCCTTCAGCAGCTCCTCCTCCAGCTTCATGACATCACGGAAGGAGGTGATATAGCTGAACTCCAGGTCAAAACCGGTGAACTCGGTGGTGTGTTTGCTGGTGAAGGACTTCTCCGCCCGGAACACCGGGCCGGTTTCAAAAATCCGCTCAAAGCCGGCAGCCATGGCCATCTGCTTATAGAACTGGGGGCTTTGGGCCAGGTAGGCCTTCCGGTCGAAGTACTTGACTTCAAACACGTCCGCGCCGCTTTCACTGGCCGCGCCGATCAGCTTGGGGGTATGGATTTCCATAAAGTTCTTTTTGAGCAGGTACTGCCGCATGGCGTTGACCAGTATCGTCTGCACCCGGAACATCAGCTGATTCTCATCCGTGCGCAGGTCAATCCAGCGGTAGTCAATCCGCTGGTCTATGCTGGAGCGCTCCACGGCCTGCTTTTTCTTGGTGGCCGGGATTTCCTTCCGGACGATGGGCAGGGCGGCCGCGACGCTTTCCACAATAATGTCATCCGGCAGGATCTCGATACCGCCCATTTTGACATATTCATTCTTTACCGCTTTGCCGGTCACGGTAATCACGGAATCCGGCGTGATGGTATCCACGACTTCCGCAAGCCGGGGATTGGGTTCCTTCTCCAGGGTGATCTGGACCTTCCCGGTAATATCCTTTAATACAATAAACGCCATGGCCTTGCTGTTGCGGATATTCTCCACAAAGCCCTGGACCTTCACCAGTTCATCCAGGTGTTTGCTGACATCCTGAGCGTAAACCCGTTCCATCTTCTTTTCCCCCTGTGCGAGTAAATCTGTTTGAAATAATATGCTTCCGGAGCCTGCATGTCAATCCAAACAATAAAATGAAATATCCGGCTGCTGCCGGATATTTCATACCAATAATGTCTTCGTCTTACCAGGTGTGTTTCATGGCTTCCGCCACGCAGTTCTGATGCATTTCATCCACTTTCTTGGTGCCGTGCGTCTTGCTGCCGTAGAAGTGAATGCAGAAGTGTCCGTCGAAATTGTTGTCCTTGATCGTCTGGGTGCCGTGGGGCATTCCGTTCATGGAAGCCGCGTACACGTGACCGTCATACTTTACCAGCACGGCCCGGCGCTTCCAGCTCCAGTGGCCGTAGATGGCCTTCATGGTGGAGGTATCGTCCTTGCTGTTGGGCTCGGCGTCGATATGGTTCGCGCCGCTCCACCGCTTGACGGTGAAGACCTTCCCCGTTTTGATGTCCTTGACTTTGAAGACGGCTCCCTTCGGGATCTTGCTGCTGCCGCCGTTAAACCAGTTGAGTCTTTCTGTTTTCAGTGTGCCGTCGCTGCCGGAGGCGTCCGTACTGTTCGCCTTCTTCGCGTCGGAGGAGTTCAGTTTCGCCAGAGTTTTCTTGCCGCACTTGCCGTCATCATCCAGGCCGTTACGCTTCTGGAAGCTCTTGACGGCTTTCTTTGTGCCGTTTCCGTAATCACCATCTACACTGCCGGAGTAATACCCCAGCTTTTTCAGTTTCTTTTGTACCTTTTTGACGGCGTCGCCTGTATCGCCAGGACCGCAGGTACCGTCGGAACTCTTGTTTTCAGTCTTCTTGTCTGACTTTTTGCTGTCCGTTTTACTGTCTGATTTCTTGTTATCGGACTTGTTTGAGGATTTGGAATCCGAGCTGTCGGATACCGTGACATATTTTTTACTGACGTAGCCAGTATCTCCTCCGACGGTGACTTTGTACCAGCTTCCCGAGGTGTCGTTGATGGTGATTTTATCCCCTTCATGCAGCACACGGACCACCTTGCTGTCGGCGTCCGCTTTCTTGCGCATGTTCAGGGCGGAAGCTGTTACTTTCCCGGTCTTGGCGAGGGCAGTACAGAATGGGAGCATACACAGAAGGACCGCAATGATCATTACGATCTTCCATTTCTTCATCCTGCTCACCCACCTTCCTAGGATAATTCAGTGTTATTTTATTACGAATATATTAAGATGTCAACATTGTTCCGTAAAACTTATTCACACATTTGACTCTAAAAGTACTATATTTTGGGGCTTTGAGGGGTATTCTATACAATTTTCCAAAAATATATGGTCACAATTCTGCCAATTATTACAAATCGGTGAAAGCCCTTGCCGTTCCTGCGCTTCCGGGACCCTGATCCATATTCTTATAGAAAGAAGAGGATGAAAGGCTTGACTTTCCCTTCCGTCTGTGTTATTCTATGTCCCGGTTTCGAAGAGACCAGTGCCGTAGACAGCCGGTATCGCAAGATTTAAAGGGGTTTCCCGCCTGCCGAGGTGTAAGTGGATTTCGTAATTATTCCCTTGCGCCTGCACGCAAGGGTTTCTTTAATTTCAAGCCGGAAATGAGGTGCGCAAGAAGATGAGCGCAAATCTGGAAGCAAAAAAGGTTGTCGTTTCCGAGATCGTTGAGAAGCTGAAGAATGCCGAGTGCATGATGGTCGTTTCCTACAGCGGTCTGACCGTTGAACAGGTGACCGAGCTTCGTAAACAGTGCCGCGAGAACGATGTTCACTACTGTGTTCTGAAGAACCGTCTGGTGAACCGTGCCCTGGAGGAACTGAAGATCGAAGGTCTGGAGAACCTGCTGGAAGGCCCCAACGCCTTCGTGTTCAGCGAAAAGGACGTTACTGCCGGTCCCAAGATCATTTCTCAGTTCATTGAGAAGAACAAGCTGACCTCCCTGGAAATCAAGGGCGGCCTGCTGGGCACCGAAGTGATGGACGTGAAGACCATCAAGGATCTGGCCGCGACCCCCAGCCGCGAAGAGCTGCTGGCCACCATGGTTGGCTGCCTGGTCTCCCCCGTATCTGCCCTGGTTTCCGTTCTCGACCAGATCGCCGAGAAGAAGGAATCCGCCGCCTGATGACAACCGCGGCTTAAGAAAGGCCGCATGAACGAAAAAATAATGGAGGAAATTTCAAATGACTAATCAGGAAATTCTCGAAGCCATTGAGTCTATGACTCTGCTTCAGGTTAAAGAACTCGTTGACGAAATGAAAGAAAAGTTCGGCGTGACCGGCGCGATCGCCGTTGCCGGTGGTGCTGCTGCCGGTGCTGCCGCTGCCGCTGCTGAAGAAGAAAAGACCGAATTCGACGTCGTGCTGAAGGATGCCGGCGCTGAGAAGATCAAGGTCATCAAGGTTGTCCGTGAAGTCGTTTCCGGCCTGGGCCTGAAGGAAGCCAAGGACATCGTTGAGTCCGCTCCCAAGACCATCAAGGAAGGCGTCTCCAAGGAAGAAGCCGAAAAGATCGCCGAGCAGTTCAAGGCTGTTGGCGCCACCATCGAAATCAAGTAATTTCATATGGTGTCACCAGGGCGGACGCAATTGCGTCCGCCTTGTTTTATGCCTGTTTTTCGGGTATAATGGTTTAGTACGTTAACGCGGCATGTAAACGATATTCCGCGCAGCGTTCCGGATCAGCCCCAACAGGCTGTCCCCATCATGAAATGATCTGACTGATGATTGTGAAAGATGAACTGTTTTAAACGCTTTACCATAGTCCTGGTGCTTCTGATCCTTCCCTTCTCCTTCTCCCTGGCTGAGGACAACCGAATTGCGCCTGCCTGGCCTGTGCCGGACTACGCGGAGCATCTGATCCAGGTTGCCTCGGAAGAGGTAGGATATACGGAGGATCACGGCCGGACAAAGTACGGTGCCTGGGCAGGCGATCCCGCCGCCCAGTGGTGCGCGGAATTCCTCTGCTGGTGTGTGGACCAGGTGGACCAGCGGTGGGGCACCGCCCTGCTCCGGAACGTCTACCCCTTCTACACCTCCTCCAATACCGGGCGGAACTTCTTTGTCCGCGCCGGCCGCTATGTGGTGCGCAAAGGCCGGGTGGACGGCTGGGGATACCAGTGGATGAAGGGAAAGGATACCTTCATCCAGTCCGGTGACTATGTGCCCCAGCCGGGAGACTGGGTCTTCTTCAACTGGGGCGGCGGCACGGATACGGAGCATGTGGCCCTGGTGGAATACTGTACGGAAGACCGGGGCGGAAACATCACGGTGCACATCATTGAGGGCAACAATCCTTCCACCGTGGCCCGCAACACCTACGAACTGAACAGCAGCTCCATTCTCGGCTACGGCACCGTCCGGGAGGTGGCGGACACCACCATGGTCTTCGGCAACCAGGGGGAAAAGGTCCGCCAGCTGCAGGAGCGGCTTGCCTATCTGGGGTTCCTCCGGTCCGACCTGGTGACCGGCAAGTTTACCGATTCCACCACCGAGGCCATCCGCGCCTACCAGGAAGCCCGGGGGCTGCGGATCATCGGCGTGGCCAACCGGGAAACCCAGCAGCTGCTGGAAAAGGAATATAACGAAGCCTATCAGAACGACCCCGATATCTGGTCTGTTGTGGACGAGGACTGAGCCCCGTCCTTCAGGATAAACATTTTTGACTGACAGCTTTATTTTCAAGATCTCCGCTGAAAGGATGCTTCTTAACGATGAAACGGCGTTTTCTTTGCCTGCTCTGCGCCCTGCTTCTGATGATTCCCTCCCTGGTTCCCGCGGAAGGTGCCGTCCCGGACGGCAGCCGCAGCTTCGATTTTGATTTCACTTTCACCCTGAACGCGCAGGCTTTCCCGAAGCTGCTCCGGTCCCGGATGGCCGGATACGCGGCGCTGATCAACCGGCTGGGGCTGAAGGGCAACATTGCCTGGACCCCGGCGACGGAATCCATGGAGCTGAACGCCGTGCTCTATTTCACGGACAATCCCTCCAAGGCTTACCCCTTCAGCGTTTACGGCGCGCAGCCCCGGATCTTTATCACCTCTCCGCTGCTGCAGAACGAGGTGATCCTGCTGAACATGGCGGCGCTGCTGGAATTTGCCGTGAAGACAAAGAAGACCCTGGGCATTCCGCTGCCCTACCTGGCCTATCTCTATCCCCTGACCACCGAGTACGCCATGGCAGGCCCGGCGGCGATCTGGAAAGAGGTCATCGGTTCCTATCCCGAAGGCGGACAGGTGACCGAGGAGCAGCTACGCACCCTGACCCAGCGCTGGTCCGAGGAATTCATGAACAATCCGGACCTGCAGCGGTGGATTTCCGCGCTGGCGGACGGCTCCGACAACGCGGAAGCCGCCGTGGAATATGAATTTACGCACGCGCCGGACTATATTGAAAAGGCTACCGGTTTCCGTCCCATTACGGTTACGGCCGGCAACGGATCCGAGGTCTGGACCGGCTCCAACGGCGAAACCCTTTATTCCCGCCAGGAATCCGAGGGCGCCGTTTCCATGTCCGTCACCCTGCCCGCCTCCCAGAACGGGTATGTTCCCTTCCTCGTCTACAGCAGCGCCAACGACGGCGTAACCTCTTCCTTCAAGCTGGAAACCTCCCTGAACCGGGATCCCTACGCGGTGGTGGTGGAGCCGGTGCCCGCAGAGGACAGCTATGCCGGAGAAGAAGAAGGCTTTTATGACGAGTATGCGGACGAGGACGAAGGATACTACTACGACGAGGATGAGTATTTCGACGAGGAATCCGGCGAGTACAGCGGATACAACTACTATGACGAGTACGGCGAATCCGGCGCCCTGCAGGAGGAAGCCCTTCCCGCCAGCCTGCTGCACCTGATCGTCGAGGCGGAAGGCCTTCCCGTCTCCCTGCCCGCCGATTCCAACTTCAACATCCTGTTTAACCTGCTGGAGAAGATCTTCCCGAATTACGGCGCCGTGATCCACGGCGAAACAAAAAAAGACGGATCGCTGCTCCTGACCGTCCGGAAACCGGACAATAACGGAAAGCAATCCGAAGAGATCTTCCGCTGCACCGGAACGCTGGTCCCGGCGGAAGCGAGGGAAATACCGAATTATATGCAGAAGGAGCTAGACGGGATTTACAACGTCTTCTCCTTCAATGAGCAGAAGCTGGCCGATTTCCGGAACAAGGTGCTTCCGCCGCTGGTGCGCAGCATCTTCAGCTTTGTGGAAGCCGCGCCCACCTCTGCCTGCCAGAGCCTGCTGGACGATCTGACCGACAGCGGCATCCTGGACATGGTGATGAAGTACTGAGCTTATTCTTCGTATTCCGTATCAAATACAAAGGCAGCGGGGCCTTCCTGGAACACATGGTTGGTTTCGGGGTCCCACTCCACGGTAAGCGGTCCTCCGTTCAGTTCGAGGATCGCTTTTCTTTCGCACAGACCGTTCAGCACGGTCGCCACCAGGGTGGCGCAGGCGCCGGTACCGCAGGCCAGGGTTTCCCCGCTGCCCCGCTCCCACACCCGCATCCGCAGATGGGTCCGGTCCTTCACGGTCACAAATTCCACATTGGTTTTCCGGGGGAACAGCGGATTGACCTCAATGGAGGCTCCGACGCCGTGGACGTCAAAACTGTCCGCGTCGTCCACATAGATCACCGCATGGGGATTGCCCATGCTGACGCAGGACATATTATACTGTTTGCCCAGGGCTGCCACAGGAGCGCCAAGGACGGGATTGCCGTCCACCTTCACCGGGATTTTCGCACCTTCCAGCTCCGGTTCGCCCATATCCACCCGGACGGTTTCGGTGACGCCGTCCTTAACGGTCAGCTTCAGGATCTTGATTCCCGCGCCGGTCATCAGGCGGATCTCCGTTTTATCGGTCAGTCCCCGGTCATGGACATACTTGGCGATGCACCGGGTAGCGTTGCCGCACATCTCCGACTCGCTGCCGTCCGCGTTGAACATCCGCATCCGGAAATCCGCTTCCTCGCAGGGCATGATCAGCACCAGGCCGTCCGATCCGACGCCGAAATGGCGGTCGCTGATCCTCCGGGCCAGCGATACCGGATCCTTGACGGTCTCTTCAAAGCAGTTCACATAGATATAGTCGTTTCCCAGGCCCTGCATCTTGGTAATCTTCATCTGATTTCTCCCGCCGCGGCAATGACGTTGCCGATTCCCTCCGGCAGCCGCTCCGCTTCCTCTTCCGTTGTTTTCTGCCTGCGGATAAACTTGTTCAGTTCCTGCAGGCGTTTGATCCGGCCTTCCACCCGTTTGCCGGTAAGGGCCTTGCTGCGGTACCGGTCAAAAATGGCCCGCACACCCATGGTTACGGGAATCGCCGTCCAGAAGCCGGTCAGGCCGGAAACGGCCGCGCCCACGCCCATGGCAGCGCCGGTTTTCACCATCCGGTAAGCGCCGTCCTTCAGGCCGGTGACGCCCGGTTTCCGTCCCAGCAGCACCTTGGAACCCTCGCTGACCGAGATCACCACAAAGGGCAGCAGCCCACTGACGCTCTCCGTCAGTTCCGTCAGTACCCCGGTCTCCTCCAGGAGCCCGGTATCCACCGCAATTTCATCCGCATAGGTCAGTCCTGTCGCGATCGTATCCACAACCGTGTCATGTTGCCGTTTGCGGTATTCCTTAACCAGTTCTTCGTAAGTCTTCATAAACGAACAACTCCTTTCAGTCGTTGTTCTCCAATTCAGAATTCAGAATGCAGAATGCAGAATGCAGAATGACAGAGTGTTTCCTTTTCCGCTTAGTATCCTGACAGGCTGTCCTTCCAGTCTGTCGCTGCTCCAGTACTCCACTTTGTCATCCCGACCAAGGCCGCTGTTCGGAACAACAGCCTTCGGTTGTTGTTCCTCCAATTCAGAATTAAGAATGCAGAATGCAGAATGATAGAGTGTTTCCCTGCTGTTAAGCATTCTTGCAGACTGTCATTCCGACCAAGGCCATGGGCCGCGTGGAGGAATCCCTTGCTATATCGGCTACGATTTCAATTAGCAGAATCGTTCACAACATTATTAGTGCCCATCAGAAAAACTTATTGATCACCGTTACCAGGATCCACGCGGCGGCTGCGATGCTCACGATCAGCGTAATGCCTTTGATGATCCCGCCGGACTTCTTCTTATCCTTCGCGTTTGACTTTGCCTGCTTTTCCAGCGTGGAAACGCGGTTCCGCAGCTCGGTCACGTCCCGGTCGTGGTTCTTCCTCTCCTCCTCCAGGGAGGTCTCCAGCAGGTTAATGGTACTCTCCAGCTTCTGGATCCGCTTATCCTCCTGGGTCATCAGGCCGTCCACTTCCCGGCGCAGCTTTGTCTGGTCCTCGCACAGACCTTCCGCCACCAGGGTCATCTCGGCCGTAAACTGCTCTATCAGCTGGTTCGTATTCTCGCCCTTCACCATTTTCAGGGCACCATCCCACAGGGTGGGCTTCTTCGTCTTCTCAGCAGTGAGGGTCTTTTCTTCTTCCATGTCAAACGCCTCCCTTCCTCCGGATTGTATCATATCCGAAGTGCGTTCCTCAACATTCTTCCCCGGATTATCAGATAGTGAACACAAAGCGTTCACCGCGGATCAGCTGGATATTGGTATGCAGGGGCCGTCCCCGCTGGTCATAAATCACCTCATGCAGGCAGATCAGGGGGGTGCCTTCCTCCGTTTCCAGCAGTTCCGCCTCATCCCTGTCCGCAAAGCGCAGGGACACATCGTGCAGGGCCAGTTTCGGTTCCACGCCGTATTCCCGCAGAATGTTGTACAGGCTGCCGCTCAGATCCTGATCCTGCAGCCAGGCATAAGCCATGGAGAAATGGTTCCTTTCCAGCACCACCGGTACGCCGTCCGCCCGGCAGACCCGGAGGATTTCCAGTACCCGGCTGCCCCGGCTGATATTCAGCCCTTCCGCTGCTTCCGCCCCGGCCTCCGTTTCCCGGACGTGAATCACATCAATGGAGGGTTTCACCCGGTTCAGCTTGCAGGAATCATGGAAGCTGTGCAGGTTCTTCAGCGGCAGGCCGCCCCGGGGCGTGGCCACAAAGGTTCCCTTGCCCTGTTTCCGCTCCAGCAGGCCTTCCGACGTCAGTTCGGACAGTGCCCGGCGGACGGTTACGCGGCTGACCTGATACAGCTTCTCCAGCTCATGCTCCGGCGGAATCCGGCTTCCTGTAGGATAAACTCCCCGCTCGATATCCCCGCGGATCCGCTGCATCAGCTGATGGTACAGCGGGCTGAAGCTTTCCGCCTGTAACTGTTTCATGTGTTTCCCCTCTTATTGTTGCGACATTATATTGTATTGATACATTTCAATACAAATATATTTTACCACGCTCCCTGCCGAAAATCAAACAGACCGGCTTTCCGGCGTCAAAAAACGGCCGGATATTCATCCGGCCGCGGCATTTCATTTTCCCTCAGAACTCTTTCCGTTTGATCCAGCGTACTGCCAGCAGATAACCAATGACGAACAGCAGGATCACCAGTCCCGCCACGATCAGCATAACGGTCTGCGGGCCAAGCCGGGTTAGGAATCCCACTGCCTCTTCCTTCGCTCCGGGCAGCAGCTTGGTAATCATCAGAACGCCCAGTGCAACCACCGCGAACAAAGCAAATATCACGATTCTTCCCTGGTCCCCGCCGAAGCGGATCCGCACAGGCACCATCACAGAGATAATCGCCGCGCCCGCAAGGGCGGAAAAGATGAACAGCGATCCCATGTCCGTTCCGGCCGGCGCCTGTTCAAACAGCATACGGGCCGCCAGGCACACTCCTGCCAGCACAAGGGACGCCGCCATCAGGATGAATCCCAGGACAAACTTCTCCTGCGCGTAGGTTTTCCGGTCAAAGGGCAGCGCAAACAGGTGCGTATTGCTGTGGTCCAGTTCATCATAACTGATGGTGCTGATCATCAGAATCGACGCCATCATCATCAGGAAAGGGAGCCCGAAGCCGTCATTATGCATCACCGTAAACCACACCGCCAGGAGCAGATAAACAGGCAGAATCTTCTTCTGGCTTTTCAGCAGGCAGAGGTCCTTAATCAGCAAACCTTTCATTATTGTTCTCCTTTGAGCATCATCATAATATATTCATCCATGGTGATCCGCTCCACCACCATGCCCGGGCAGTTTTCGGAATAATAGCGCTTCTGGTCAGTCAGCAGGCTCCATCCGAAGCCTTCCTTTTTCCGGCGCAGGATATAGCTCTTATCCAGCGTTTCATAATCCTGATCGCTGACCTTCAGCACCGCGTAATCGCTCAGCAGCCGGTCGGTTTCCTCATGGCAGACAATCCGGCCGTTGTCAATCATGTAAAAGTCATCGCAAAGCTGCTCCAGGTCTCCGGATATATGGGAGCTGATCAGGATTGACCGGCTGTCATCCTCCGCAATATATTCCCGCAGCAGATCCAGGATCTGGTCCCTGGCCAGCACATCCAGGCCGGCTGTCGGCTCATCCAGGATCAGAAGCTCCGCCTGATGGCAGAGGGCACTGAGCACCCGGAGTTTTGCCTTCATACCGGTGGAAAAATCCTTAATTCTCTTGTCCTCCGGCAGGGAGAGTTCCCGGGCCTTTTTCCGGAAAAGATCCCGGTCAAAAGCCGGATAGAAGGCCGCCAGAACCGCGGAGACGTCCTTTACCGTCAGTTCCCCGCTGAATCCGGATTCCGCCAGCGCAAAGCCGATCCGCCGCTTATCTTCCACGGTCGGCACTTTCCGCTTGCTGCCGAAGAGTTCTATTTCCCCGCCGTCATGGGAGATCAGTCCCAGGATCGCCTTGAAGGTGGTGCTTTTGCCGGCGCCGTTTGCGCCGATAAAGCCGGTGACGGTTCCGGGCCGGACTTCCAGAGAACAGTCCAGGGTAAAATCCCGGTAAATCTTTGTCAGGTTGGTCAGTTTCAGCATACTTTATTTATTCCTCCGTGATAATCTCCAGCATATTGGCGAGTTCCTCCCGGCTGACGCCGTACCGCTTCGCCTTCTGCGCCACCGCTTCCAGGTCTTTTTCCAGTTCCCGCCGCTGTTCCTCCTGGATCATGGACCGGTTCGGCGCGCAGACATAGGTGCCCTTTCCGTGGATGGTGGCCGTCAGGCCTTCCTCCTCCAGGGCGTCATAAGCCTTTTTCACCGTCAGCGCGCTGATCTTCAGTTCTCCGGACAGCGTGCGGACCGATGGCAGAGGATCATTCTCCGCCAGTTCCCCGGACAGGATCATCTGCTTGATCGAGGCAATGATCTGCTCATAAATGGGAATCATGGAATAGGTATCAATAATAATCTTCATGGATCCGGACCTTTCCTGTGTTGATTCAACGCAAACAGTATATAACAGTATAAAACTGTTGTCAACTGTTATATGCTGTTTATCCATAAAATTTTTAAGGTAGCCTTTTCCAGCTAAAGGAAAAAGACAGGAAGAAGCCTTCCTGTCTTTCCCGGTTCCGTTCCCAGCCGGTCAGAAACCGGCGCCCAGATTTTCAAACGTGTCGATGATTACTGCGCATTCGGGAGAAACCCGCTGCATGATCATGCGCATCATGTTTTCCGGCACCGCCACGCAGCCGCCGGTATAGGGCTTTGCCGGACCCAGGCAATGCAGGAAAATGGCGGAGCCGCGCCCGGGAGTACCCTGATCGTTGAAGCTGATGTTGAGACAGTACTGATACTGATATTCGTAATCAATAATGTGTTCGCTGTCTTCCATGGCCAGATCCGGCACATCCCGGAGATCGACCATCTGGTTGTACTGCCGTTCCGGATCGCCGGACCAGTAGGTATTGTCATCCGCCTGAATATAGGGCAGCGCGCATCCGGGATCAGGCGCGATCCCGAAGGCTTTGTTGAAGGAATATGCTCCGACGGGCGTCTGGCCGCAGCCTTCCGCGTGATCGGCGTCCAGGCACAGTCCGTTCCGGCCCACATAGCCCGGCGTGGACAGGATCTGTTTCCAGACGCCGTTTTCATCCCGTTCGTGCATGGTAATATACGCCGTGGTCTGATCCATGCCCATCCCGGCCACAATGAACAGCTGTTCCGCGTCCTGCGCGGCGGGCAGCTCCGTCACCCAGGACGGCGATACCGTTTCATGCTGGATATTCGCATGCAGGCCTTCAACCCGGTCCGACAGCGTGCCGGCCGCGGCGTTTTCCAGGGACCGGCGGCTCACAGGGAAAGTGAAATATGTATTGGGATACGGCTCATCCCTGAGCGTGAAATGCCACCATTCCTCCTCCAGGGGCTTGAAACCATTGGCCAGCATGGCATCCCGCAGGATCATCCGGTTCCGGTACTGTTCGTCAGTGATTCCGGTATAGTCCGGGTGGCTCAGTTCCCCGAAGTAATCGAAGGTACCTCCCATATCCGCTTCTTTTTCGGTTTTCATATCAAAAAGGGTCAGATCCACCGTGCTGCCCCGGCTGTGGCCGGAATGCTCCGCAATATACCCCAGGGGGAACAGCGTATCCTTTTCAAGCTCCGGATAAAAGTAAGGCTTCATCCGGGTGTCCTCATAATCCAGCGCCCAGCGCATAAAATTGGTCACGGCCTTCTGGGGCCGGTAAGCGTCGTAAATCTTCAGCCGGTAGCCCTTCCCGATCAGGTCGTCGCTGACTTCCTTCAGCGCCGCTGCCGCTTCCTTCGTCAGAAGCGCGACGGGTTCTTCATAGCCGTCGACGCGGCCGCCGATAAAGTTATAGGTGGAATAATACCGGATTTCCAGGATTGCGTCCGGCACTGCTTCACTTAAAAGCTCAAAATCAGAGGCGTCATCCGAAAAAACCATATCATCCTGCTCCGCCATGGCCGCATTGAGGCCGGTCAGCATCAGCAGTGCCAGAAAAAGCGCCATCCACTTTTTCACCGTTCAGCCCTCCGTTTCTTCTTTTCGTCCGTTTTACTGATTATCAGGATACCATTCGGCAATCACGCTGGTCGGAATCTCAAAATGCTGGTAATCCTTCCGGTCTTCCCAGTCTCCGCCCCATTCAAAGCCGTGTTCGGTGAAGAGACGGTAGCACAGGTCCTCATGGTCAATCCTGCAGGGAAAATCCGCTTCCCGGTCCAGGTAAGGTTCACCCGTAACCGGTTCCACAATGCGAACGCCATCCACGATCTTCGTATAGGGATTGTAAAGGGTATTGATGTCCACAGCCAGTCCAAGACCGTGCTTGGAAACCCGGGTTGTATGGGAAATGAACCGGAAATTGAAGGACGAGGAATTATTGTCCTCCATGGAAAGCTCGTCATCCGCGTCGTACTCATCCACCAGCCGGATTTTTTCAATCGGGTATTCCGCTTCATACAGTTCCCGGAGAATTTCCAGCACATCCTCCGCAATATGCCGGTTGACGATCATTTCCCCTTCCCGGGTTTCCCCGTTCAGATCCACATGCAGCACATGCAGGTACCGCAGGTCCTCCCGGGGAAGCGTGCAGTCCTCCTTAAAGGATTTTCCTTCAATACGCGCAAAGATTTCATCAGATATAGGAGCGATATAAAACGCGTCTTCCGGCTGCGCAGCCTCCTCCGGCTCCATTCCGCTCATGGAAGCGAATAGTTCAGCAAACATCCTGATTGTCTCCTCCTGTTCCGGCATGGCTTCCACAAGCGCCTGCACAGCCTCTTCCGGGTTTTCAGCCTCCAGTGCCCCGGTAATCTTCTCCATCAGCGCCGTATATTCACCCCAGGCGTCGTTTTCCGCGTCGTACGTTCCGTCCGCGTGATAGCGCAGATCCGCGGCATAGTGGGATAAACCGGCCACGCTGACGCTTTTCACCGTCAGATCACCGATATAGCCGTTTTCATCGTGCTCCCTGTATTCCGTATAGGTTTCATTCAGCAGCAGGTTGTAATCATACATTCCGAAGCTTACGGTATAGACAGCCGTATCATCCGCACCCATTTCGGAAGACCCGTGTTCATAACCCGCCGCTTCCACTTCCAGCAGCGTCTTTCCCACCAGTTCTTCCAGTTCCTCCCGGGACTTCGGCTGGGCGGTGATTTCCTCTTCACGGGTAACAGGCAGCGTTCTTATATAAGCATTATATGCCTCAAACGCAGCTTCCACCGCATCCGCTTCCACAGATTCCAGTGTGCCTTCTGCCAGTTCCCTGGCTTTATCATCCAGATCCGCCGTCAGACGATGAGGAGCTCCGTTCAGCGTAACAACTACATTGAAGTGCTGATCGTCACCGCCGGCGATGCCTGTGTAGCTTTCCGACGCCATTGCGTCGCCTAAAGTCGCAAAGGAGAACCCGGCAGTTTCCTGAGCCAGGGCAGCGCCTGCCAGCATGACCAGAACCAGTACAGCCAGTAAGATCTTCTTCATCGTTAACATCCTTTCTTCTTTTCCCGTAACCACAGTTCAGGTTTTACCGGGATCACAGATTCATACGCAGCAACCGGTCCACCCGGCTGTTGCGTTTTTCTGTTCCTATGAGAAATACAGGATACAAAACAGATCAATCGCGGCAATTATTTATTTTTCCATCATTTGACAGTACCATCATAGCTTAAATCATTTCCACGGTCAATCAGCTTTCCTTCTGTGAGGCGCATCCGCTGTACAAAAAGACAGGAAGTCCCTCTTCCTGTCTTTGATTTGTGAACAGTATCTGTATTTCGTCTGAAATATCCCTGTTCTCTATGTTTTTCTCCCCTGTCCTGTGTTACAATGGGCAGGTGCTGTGAACCCCATGAAACCGCAAAATGGGCACAAAAAAACCCAGGGCCCATTGATGCAACGTGCTCCAGGTTCATGGAGCTGATAGCCAGATTCGAACTGGCGACCTCATCCTTACCAAGGATGCGCTCTACCGACTGAGCTATATCAGCACGCTGTCTTGCGACAACGGACGTATTCTATCATACCGTATGCAAAAAATCAAGCCTTTTTTTCAGGCTTTTTTGGGAAAGGATTTTCATGAAAAAAGATCTCACTCTCCCCTGTGAACTTCCTGCCGGTTTCACCTTCACCGATCCCTCCGGACTGACCGCCGCACAGGCTGAAGAGAAAGTTCAGTCCGGCCGCACCAACCGCATGACTGACCCGGACAGCCTGAGCCTGCCCCGGATCCTGCTGAACCATACCCTGACGCTCTTCAACCTGCTGAACCTGTCCCTGGCCCTGTGCCTGCTGCTGGTCGGCAGTTACCGGAACATGCTGTTCCTTTTTGTGGTTTTTGCCAATATTCTGATCGGTGCGGTGCAGGAATACCGTGCCCGCAAAACCATCGCCTCCCTGAAGCTTCTGAACGCCCCTTCCGTCCACGTATTGCGGGATGGAAAGGAAATCACCCTTGAAAAGGAAGCCACCGTGGAAGGCGATCTGATTGTCCTGCGGGGCGGTGACCAGGTGGTTGCGGACGCCATCGTGGTGGACGGCAGCGGCGCCGCCATGGAATCTCTGCTGACCGGGGAAAGCAACGCCGTGTCCAAGCAGGTGAACAGCTGGCTGTATTCCGGTTCCTATATAGTAGAAGGAAGGCTGCTGGCCCAGCAGGTGTACGTAGGCGATGAAAGCTATGCCGGCCGTCTGACCAGCGAGGCCCGGAAAGACGCACGTCCCGCTTCCCGCCTGATGACAGACCTGAAAAAGCTCATCCGCTTTGACTCCATGGTACTGATTCCCCTGGGCGTCCTGCTTTTCCTTAAGCAGCTCCTGCTGCACCATGTGCCCGTTGCGGAAGCCGTACCTTCCTCCGTGGCCGCCATGATCGGCATGATCCCGGAAGGGCTTATTCTGCTGACCAGCGTCGCCATGGCTGTCGGCGTGGTGAAATTGGGAAGACGCAACGCGCTGGTTCAGGAGCTTTCCGGCATTGAAACCCTGGCCCGGGTGGATGTCCTGTGCCTGGACAAAACCGGCACCCTCACCACCGGTACCATGGAACTGGAAGCCGTGGAAGGCGTGGAACGCACCCGTGAGGAGACAGAACGGGCCCTTGCCCGACTGTTGGGCGTCTTTGATGAAAACAGCGCCACACTGAACGCGCTGCGGGCCAAAATACCGCCTGCGGCGGAAAAACCCCGGGATGTGCTTCCCTTCTCCTCCGAACGCAAAAAATCCGCCGCTACTTTCTATGACGGCACTATGCTCATCCTCGGCGCTCCGGAATTTGTCCTGGGCGACCGCTATCCCGCGGAGCTGCGGGCAAAGGTGGAACAGTATGCCTCCGAAGGCAAGCGGGTTCTGGTACTGGTGGAAGGCCAGGGGCTCGTTTCCGCCGAATCCCTTCCGCCCTTCAAAACCATCTGCGGTATCTGCGTACTATCCGACCAGCTGCGCCCTGCCGTGGATGAAACCCTTCGCTATTTCCGGGAACAGGATGTGGATCTGCGGATTATCTCCGGCGACAATCCCATCACTGTTTCCATGATTGCCCGCCGCGCCGGGATTCCCGGCTGGGACAGGTATGTGGACGCCTCCTCCCTGAAGACCGAAGAGGCGCTGGATGACGCCTGCGACCGCTATACCGTCTTCGGGCGTGTTACCCCGGAACAGAAGAAGTCTTTGGTGCTGGCGCTCAAGCGCAAGGGACATAACGTGGCCATGACCGGAGACGGTGTCAACGACATCCCCGCCCTGAAAGCCGCAGACTGTTCGATTGCCATGGCCGGCGGCGCGGACGCCGCCCGCAGTTCCGCCCAGCTGACGCTCATGACTTCCGACTTCAGCGTTCTGCCTGAGGTCGTGCTGGAAGGCCGCAGGGTCATCAATAACATTACCCGGGCCGCATCCCTCTTCCTGACCAAAACCATCTTCAGCTTCCTGCTGAGTCTGCTGATTCTCGTGCTGCCGGCGGTTTATCCTTTCCAGCCCATCCAGCTGACCCTGATCTCCTCCCTGATGATCGGGCTTCCCGGCTTTGTGCTGGCCCTGGAACCCAGCGGAGACCGGATCCGGGGTGATTTCCTGCGCACCGTGCTTTACCGCGCCCTGCCGGGCGGCATCGCCGCCGCTTTCTGTGCCTCCATCTCCATGGCAATGACCTGGGCGGGTTGGTCCCATGCCCTGTGCAGCACGCTGGCCACCCTCTGCGCGGGTGCCGTCTGCTGGATCGTGCTCATCCGGTCCTGCCTGCCCCTCAACACGCTGCGCCGTGCCCTGCTGCTGGTCACCGCCTGCGCCTTTACGCTGGCCTTCCTGCTGCTGGGACATGTTTTCTTCCTGGTCCCGCTGACCGGTCCCGCGGTAGCGCTTTTCGCCGGGCTGGTTCTGGCAGGCGGCGGTGTGGTGCTGCTGTGCGGCTGGATCCTGAAGCGCAGGAGCTGATCATAAGAATACCAATAAAAAAGGACGGTCTCACGCCGTCCTTTTCATTTATTCATTTTACGGATATCTGACACCGGGAATGTCCTGATCAAAAGGTACCCACTGGTGATTTTTGAAGCACCAGATATAATGCCGGTAACGGATATGTTTTCTCCAGCCGTCTACGGTTGCCGCGTGGGAGGGCTGGAAGTCCACCTGGCAGTCCGGATGCACCTGTTTGAAGCGTTCCTTCTCTTCATCCGTCAGATGACGGATCATGTTCGCCCAGAGCCGTTCAAGGGTATCAATGCCGTCCAGCGGGGAAAGATCCGGCGTCTGGCAGTTGGTAATGTTCAGGTCCAGCAGTTCCTTGCAGTTAGCCAGCGGAGACAGGTCCGTGAAAGGATTGGTGAACAGCTCCGCATACTGCAGATGCTTCAGCTCCCCGATTGGAGTGATATCCTTCACATGGTTCTGACCGATAATCAGCAGTTCCAGGTCCGGCACATACTTCAGGAAGTCCAGTGTCGTCACATCATTGTGACCCAGGTCCAGCGCCTTCAGGTTCGGAATATACTTCAGCAGCTCCAGCTTGGCGCTGGTCAGCTCCTTACCGGAACTGGGCGGATTCATCGTGGAGAAGGTGGTGGCGTTGGTGGCGCAGTAGTGTCCCTTGCCGAAGCTGACAATCCAGTCGAAATGCACCTGCGGATACTTTTCAATCAGCTCGATCATTTCGCTGTTGGTGGGATACCGTTTGGCGGAATTGTCCACCAGGCGGAGATTCGGGCAGAGGACGACGAGCGCTTCCAGGTCCTCTTTCTTCACGGCACCCTTCAGTTCACGCAGATCCAGTTCCTCCGTTTCATCGGAATACGGAACATTGCTCCAGTTCACGGTAAAATGGAATTCCGCCCCTTCCGGCAGGGTGTTTTTCACCTTGATCAGTTCGGAAGGTTTAAACTTTCCGGCTTCAATCGTCAGCGCTTCCGGCTGGTTCTTCTTCAGGTATTTCAGCGCGTCACTCAGCCCGGCAAAGCTGACCGTCTCTGCCTGCGCCGCCGCGAAAGCAATGCACAGGATCAGGAGCAGCACCGCGGCCGCCGCTTTACGGATGATACGGTTTCGAAACATTCTTGATCAGACCTTTCAGGGAAAAATCGTACAGGTGATATGATACCATGCCCGGCATAAAAAGCCAACCGCTGTTTTCCTTTCCGTCCCGCCGCAAGGTTGCGGTTTGCCCCGGTTTCGTCTATAATGCTCCCGGAGGTGCTGGCCTTGAAACTGAAGTGTCTGCTCGCAATGTCCCTGATTACAATCCTGCTTTTCGGCTGTGCCGTTTCACCGGCGGAAGTCCCGGACGTGTCTGCCGGCGTGGACGCCTGCGGATTGCGCGGCTGGGATCTGAACGCGGGATATCAGTATGTCATCATGGGCTGGTATCCTTATGATAAGGATCCGGCGATCACCAAGAAGAACGCCAACGATCCGGCCATGTATGATCCGAAAACCTACAGCGAGGACGCCAAGGCCCCGGTGCTCTGGCAGGTGCTTTCCGTTGAGGACGGAAAGGCGCTGCTGTATACCACCTATATCATTGACGCCCATCAGCCCACGGAAGTCGACAACGAGAAAGACGCGAAAGGCCGGAAATATCCGGAAATTACGGATTACGGCGAAACGGACCTGAACCGTTGGCTGAACGATACCATGATTTATGATCTTCTCGGGGATGAGCCGGTGCTGGCCGCAGTAACGGAAGAACAATACGGGCGACTGTATCCCCTGACAGACGGAGAACTGATGACCGAAAAATACGGGTTTACCGCGCAGCGCTTCTATGAGGTGAAATCCCGCTGGGCCTACGCCACCCCTTACGCACTGAACAAGAAGCAGCATAAGAAATACGGCAGCAAGCTGTCAAAGGACAGCTCCTACGGCACCTCGGACTACTGGGTTGCCGCACTGAAGCGGGACAGCAACGGCAACCAGCTGAAGGGCCGTTACCTCCAGCTCTGCGCCGGTATCGCCGATCCGCATGAAAAGGGCGGCACGAACATCGGACACCTGAGCTTCGGTTATCTGAACCGGACCACCGTGGGTCTCCGGGTGGCCCTGCGTCTGGACACCTCAAAGATTCAGGTAATCTCCGGCAACGGCTCCATCTGGGATCCGTGCCGGCTGGCTTTGGTGGAAGAAAAGGAAGGAAGCAAGGCAGTTGTCACACCTCCCCTGCGGGAAGGCCCCACACCCGTTCCGACTACGCCGGCTCCCGTGAAAGACCGGCCGAGACTGGAAACCCCCGGTCCGGACGTAACTCCGGTTCCGGTTCCCGAATGGGCACAGTAAAAAAGCAGGGAAACTTCCCTGCCTTTGAAAAAGAGCATTGGACGCGTTCCAATGCTCTTTGTTTATGCAGTTCAGGCGAAGGTGGCTCCGCATTCCTGGGAAAGCTCCACAGGGTCCACAAACATGAAGTTCCGGTGCAGAAGCTGCATCCGGGGATAGGTAGCGCTGAACACGCTTTCTCCACCGAATTCAGCCTTCACGGTCACTTCCTCCACCGGCAGGCAGGCCAGCAGGTCCCGGGCAATCCTCAGTCCCATTGCGGCCAGATACAGCTTCCGGTTCTTTTCCATATATTCGCCCTTACAGCGGAAGGTGCTTTCCAGCCGGGAAGCGGACAGGGCGCGCATGCTGATGTTTTCGGCAAAGTCTGTCAGTTCTCCCAGCGGATTGGCCTTCTGCAGCACCTCGGTATAAGCGTCCAGGTCTCCGGCCAGCACGCGCTCCGCGTGCTTGTGATAGAAGGTCCACATCTTCAGCGTGGTCAGTCCGTCCGCGGGCGTGCTGTGGGAAAGGGCGTCCGTCCAGTCAACGGATTCATCCGCGGTCTTCCAGAGATTCCGGATATCAGTTCCGGGTTTTTCCGGTTCCTTCACCGGAGGCTTCGGCTGTACGGAGGATCCTGCCGCGGGTGTTTCCGTTGCCACAGGCATCACACCGCCCCACAGATCCGAGGCGATCGCCTTCATACGCTTCATGAACTCATTCTGGTCCATGATGTTGTTCTGCTGATCACTCATTTCCGGCGGCCTCCTCTCTGCGGCAAATCACACTCGGCGGATTGGCCGTGGTATTGAACCCCTCGATCACGATCTCCGCGTCTCCGGAAATGCCGTTGTCAAACAGCCAGCGGCTCAGCGGGTTGATCAGCAGGCTTTCCACCTGGTTGCCGATACCGCGTCCGCCGTTGGACAGATCGAAAGTGGCGGCTTCCTGCAGGCTGCTGTAGGCAAAATCCTCGATCCGGATCCTGATGTTCTTCTGTTCCCGCAGCCGGCTGATAATCTTGTTTACCTGAGACTTCAGGATCAGTTCGGCCGCGTCCTTGCGGATATAGTCAAACACCACGATGTTTTCGCCAATACGGTTCAGGATTTCAGGCCTGCCCAGTTCCAGTTTGAAGTAATCCTCAATGGCGGAACGGACCTTGGTCTGGACTTCCTTATAGGGCATATCCATGGTCACGTTAGGCTCCCGGTTGCCGAAAGCGTCCTTCACATAGATCCCCAGGTTGCTCGTAAAGATGATGATCGTTTCGGAGAAATAAACCGTGTTTCCCTGCCCGTCCGTCATCCGGCCGTCCTCCAGGATCTGCAGGAACTTGTCCAGGATGGAGGAGTGGGCTTTTTCGATTTCGTCAAACAGCAGGATACAGAAGGGATTCTTCTTCACCGCGTTGGTCAGCTGACCGCCGGCTTCATAGCCCACATATCCGGGAGGTGCGCCCATCAGTTTCTGGTCAGAATGGCTCTGGCCGTATTCACTCATGTCAAAACGGATGCAGGTGCTTTCATCGCCGAACAGCTTTTCCGCCAGGGCTTTGGCTGTCTCCGTTTTACCGGTACCGGTCGGTCCGGCATAGAACAGCACGCCCTTGGGCTTCCCGGTGGAGGAGGAGTTTACCCCGTTCATACCGGTCACGGCGCGCTTGACCACGTCCAGGGTCCGCTCCAGGGCTGTATCCTGGCCCTTGATCCGCTTTTCGAAATCCTGCTTCGCCGTCTTCAGGCTTTCCATGTTCAGGCGGCTCCAGGGGTTTTCCTTGATGCCGTATTTGTACAGATCCACCACCGTGCACAGATCCCGGATCGGGATTTCTTCCTTTTTGCACAGCAGGCGCATTTCATCCAGCTCGGTGAAGGTCATGCCTTCTGTCAGGCCGACGAAGCGTTCCTTAATCCGCTCCAGTTCATCCGGATGCTCGCTGTAGTACGGCAGATCCCGGCGGTATACGGTACCGGAGAAGAACCCGGCAAAGTTGTTGCCGGTCATCATCCGCTTCCGTTCCTCGCGATCCGGTGCTTCCAGCCGCAGGATTTTGCAGACCGGGTTGTTCAGGTAGAACCAGGCCGGCAGGTCGTTCAGCTTGTTCACCAGCAGAATCAGGAGATTCTGCTTCTTGCCCTGGGTGGTCCGCACCCAGGATGAGCTCAGGGCGCTCTGCATCAGGATATTGAAGCTGTTCACGTCCTGCTGGTCCATCCGCTCGGGGGTGGTTATGTAATGGCTGGCCATTTCCAGTACGGTAACTGTCGCGGCCTTGCGCTGGAACATGGCCCGGCGGATCACGTTAGGTGCCGTATCTGCGCCGTTGCCTTTGAATTCAGCCTGGATGGCGCCGTCCTTGATGGTCGTTCCCGTGCCCGCGGCAAAGCGGTTCAGCATGGAAGGATCATAGGGACTCATAAAACCGACCAGGTTGCTGTAAAACACCACCTGGTCATAGCCGTTGTCCGAGAAGAAGGTATGCAGATACCGGCTCAGCGGGATGATCTCATCCTGCTCCACCGAACCCTTCAGCGGATAACGGTACTGATCCAGCACATTGCCTTCCAGAATCAGCAGGGGCTTGATGCCGCTGAACAGTTCCAGTTCCCTGTGCCATTTCGGAATCAGTGTTTCCATATTTTCACTCATGTATGTTTGCCTCCCCTGGAGTGATCATTGTCCTTTAGTCTTCCGGGTGGGAGACGGATTGGAAGCCTCCGGCTTCCCCTGGGGGCCGTCATCCTCGCTCTCGGGAATCCCCACGCCGTCGAAAGCTGCCAGGTAATCCATTTCCATCCGGCTCAGTCCGTCCGCGTCCGCGGTGATCTCCGGCAGTTCGAAACTGGAATCCTGCTGGATGGCCGCCCGTACGGCCGCCGCTTCCTCCACGTTAGCCCGGTAGGGCTGATAATTGTTCACCGGAGCCGCGCTGCTGGTATAAACCGGATAGATCACCGGCAGCTGACCCAGATACTTTCCGTCGTTGGTAAACAGCAGCTTCACCTGCACCACCATGCTGTACAGGGAGGTGACTGTCTGATCAATCTTGAACTTTTCCGTCCGGATCGCGCTGTTGCCGCCGAACACGAAATTGCCCATGGAATAGAAAATACAGCGGTTATTGTACACCTGGATTCCCTGCAGCACGTGCGGATGGGTAATCACGACCAGGTCCGCGCCGTAGCGGATCAGCGCCTGGGAAGTGCTCTCCGTATTGGTCTCATGCGCTCCCCGGTATTCCAGTCCGGTGTGCCAGCAGACCACAATGGCGTTGGCTTCCCCGGTCTCCTTGAGTTTCGTGATCATTTTCTTGATCTTTTCGAACTCTTTATAGACCGTTCTGTTTTCCAGGGCAATGAAGGCAACCTTAATGCCTTCCTTTTCATAGATATAATACTTGTAATTCTGGAACCAGCCGATATTGTTTGCGTCCAGGGTCGCTTTGGTGCTTTCCTCCCCCTGTTTGCCGAAGTCGCCGATATGGTTGTTGGCCAGGCTGCAGGTTTCAATGGAGGACCCTGTCAGGATCTTCACGAAGTCCGTCGGGCCGCGGAAACGGTAACGCTTTGTCCTGGACTCCTGGAACTTGTTATCAGACAGAACGCCTTCGAAATTGATGACCGTCTGGTCGTCATTCTCAAACATCGTCCTGAAGTTATCAAAGAAATAGTCTAAGCCCTTCGATGCCGCCAGCGAGTCGAAGGAATCCTCCCGCGGACGGGTGGCCTCCTCACTGCCCAGGGTGCAGTCTCCGGTAAATGTCAGCAGAATACTCTTTTCCGCCGCAGCGCAGCCGGATGAAATCACCACGGAAAGAACCAGCAGAATCAGGCAGACGGATCTCAGGCGTTTGATCATATGTTTATGACTCCTCCCCGGGGAATTCAAACCGGCGGCACCAGGTATATTTACTGATGGCGCTTGGCAGCGCGCCCTGGCAATAGGTATTCAGGATATCACGGATATAGGAAGGCAGGCTCTTGTTATACTTGACTTCCAGAATCATCAGGTTCTCGTCAAAGGGAGGAACCGTCGGTACATAGGGATTGAACAGATCCTTGCTCCACAGTCCGGTCCGCAGCTGTTTGTCAAAGGTGATCCGCACCTCTTCCGCCGGATGGAGATAGGCTTCCCGCACATAGTCCACCAGTACCACCGGTCGCAGCAGGTTCACCGTCATTTCCCGGAACACATCGTTCAGCAGGCCGCTGCGTGTGGTTTCCAGCCCGGCCGGATCTCCGGCCATCAGCTGCTCGCACAGAAGCTTCGGAATGGAAATGCTGCGTTTGGAGATCAGGCTGCCGACCTTGGTCTTGCATTCAAGCTTGATGATCTTGTCGCTGAAATTGTAAATCCGGATCCGGTACTTATCACGGTTCTGCACACCGCTCATCTTATCCACGAACGCGTTGTTGAACACCGTGTCAAAGTACAGGGAGCGGATATGGTACTCGTTGTATTCGTCTCCGTTGGGATCGCGGTTCAGTATTCCGTCCAGGATACCGGACAACACAAAATACTGCCGCTCGTTGATAAAGTACTTCAGCTCATGCCGGAGCGGCAGTGTGTTCATGGACACCGCGGATCCCCCCCTTCTTCTCAATTAACAATTAACAATGTATAATTAACAATTATATCTGAACCGTTTTCTTCAGAACGGTTCACAGTATACCTTATAACAGGCGTCAATAAATGAAGAATGAATTAAAAACACATTCAATCTTCATGATCGTGTTCACCATTCATCATTCTGAATTCTGAATTCTGAATTCTGCATTGCAGGAACCTGATTCATCAGGTTCCTGCTTCTACCTGGCAGGCTACCAGGGTAGCGTCATGAACGCCTTCGATATTCAGCACAGCGCTGACCAGGTCCTGCTTGCTGTCCAGGCGGACTTCCACGGTCATTTCAGCACCGGAGCGGGTCACGGTCTTGCTGCGCAGCTTCCGCTGACGGACAGTCCGCCGCAGCAGCTGTGTAATCTCTGACTCGGCATAGTCGTCATAGTGGACCACCAGCAGGTAAGCGTTGGGATTGCGGAAGCGGATAAAGGTCATCGCGATCAGGATCACGCTGATGCCCAGCACCACCGCCAGCGCGTGTACATACAATTCTGCGCCCAGCAGAATACCCATTGTCAGCGCCCAGAACATGTAGGCTGTATCCATGGGATCCTTGACTGCCGTACGGAAACGGACGATACTCAGAGCACCCACCATACCCATACTCAACGCGATATCGCTCTTGATACACATAACCACAGGCGTTGTAATCAGCGTCAGCATCATCAGCGTCATGGAAAAAGTGGGGCTGTACAGCACGCCGCGATAGCAGCGCTTGTAAACAAAAGCGATAATCAGTCCGACGATGCAGCCCATGACCAGACCGATGATGATCTTCCAGGGCGTCAGATTCTCAAACTGGCTGAGAAAATAATCGCTCAGACTGGATTCGTTTTTCAGGATTGTTTTGGCTCCCGCAGCGTAGGCAGTCGAGATAAACATAGGGGAATTCCTCCTTGAATTGGATTAAATCTTGAGATTAAACCACATTGGCAGGCATTTCAGGCCTGGGTCCGAAGTACTTGTTCATATCATTGTCCGTCAGGTTGAAAGCGTCCTGTGTAAAATCCCACAGCCTGGTCGGACGCTTCCGGATGACGTTGCGCAGTCTGTTCACCCGCTGCTCCCAGTAGCGGTAGGCGCCTTCCGGAGTTGTCGGCACGTCAAAAATGACTGATTTGTCATTCTTCGGGCCCCAGGTATCCCAGTGCATCTTCATTTCCGGTTCAATGATCGCGACCAGTTCATCCAGCTTCTTTTCCATGACCTCGGTGGTCAGCGTCCGGAAAATATTGCCGTAGATCGTCAGGAACTTATCCTTGTATTCCGGCACGCTCAGCAGCTTCATGAAGATGGTGTTGTCAATGCCCTTTTCACCCATACCCTTTGCCTTGGTATAGCTCCAGGGGCTGTTGAATCCTGAATCATACAGACCGTAGTCCACGTCGAACAGCACCCATTTCCATTTGCTGCCGTCCACATCGAAACGGTAGAAGCGGGTATTACCGATATCGCTGTTGCCGAAGAACATCTCAAAGCCCATATATTCGAAGAGGTTGTCCACATCCACATTATCCAGGATGTACTGCAGGTCCTCTTCATTCTTGGCCGGATTGCCTGCTTTGATCTTTTTCAGCATCGCCTTAAAGGCCTTGTTGGAACCGTCTTTGACCCGGCCGCTGGCCTGCAGCAGCGTAATCTTGTCCGCGTCTTCCAGGGAAAGCCCTTCATGCTGTGCCAGCATAAACCGGTCCGTCCGCTCCCGCAGGTTCATATTGCCCCAGTAAATGCCGTTCAGGTAAACGGCGTAGGGTTTCCAGGCCTGGTGGGCCACCTTGGAATCACAGTAATCCATCAGCCGGCTCTGGAAGCCGTCCTGCAGGCGTGTAAACATGCTGTCGTTACCGCTGTTACGCAAAACCAGCCCTTTAAACTCCGTAAACTCCCGGTCCGGGAACAGTTTCGCGGCAAAAGTCTTTTCTCCGTACAGGCTCTTGGCCCGGAACTTGAAGCTCTTCTGGGGCATATCCAGGGAAAAGTCACCCATGGTGGAGAACGCCGCGCCCTGACTGATCAGTTTGTTGCCGCTATCGTCATAGATTTCCAGATAGCATTCGAATTTCTGCCCCGAATCCTTGACCTTGCGGTACACTGTATTCTTGAAAGGCAGCTTTTCCTTATTCGCGTTTTCGCCTACGGTCAGCATACCGTTCTCCGGATCCCACAGGTTATCCGGGTCGGTCACGACACAGGCGATCGGCAGGCCGTGGTATTTGTTCACCAGGTACGTTCCGGTGATCACGTCGCTGGGCCGCATATCGCCGGTGGCATAAGCCCTGGCCCGGAGCACGGCGATGTTTTTGATTTCCAGCCGTTCCCCGTTGTAGGGAATGGAATTCTGATCCGGTGTGGTGCAGTCTTCCGTATAGAAAACCTGTGTCCCTTCCGGAACGTTGATTTCCACGTAAACCGGGTTAAAATACTGGCCCGGTTCCACAGAGAAGGACGGCTTGGGCGCGTAGCCGGTGAATCCGTTTCCGTTCTGCTGGAACGGTGTGGGCGTATCATAATAAAAAAGCCCTGCCATTCCGGAGGTGCGGCCGAAGGATACATCCGTTCTCATTTCCGGAAGATTGACCTTGTCCAGCACTCTGCCTGTCGGATCTGTCAGGGTTATGGTTTCCATTTTCAGCTTTCCGACTTTGAAGGAGGCATGCGGTTCCATATTGGTGTTTTTCTCATTCACACCGTCGCACATAACCACCTTGTATTCACCCGGATTGATGGAAGTCCCGACGGGGAACTGCCATTTTCTGCCGTGGTCCAGCCGGTCGCTCAGTCCCCAGCCGGACAGGTCCACCGCCTCCGTTCCGGAGTTGAAGATTTCCACCCAGTCGGTATTTGAGCCGTTCGGATAAGTCGTAACGGAGTCGTTACTGGCCATCACTTCGCTGATATAGACTCCGGTCTTGTTCAGCGCCCGGAGATTAATATCCATCTGGAGAAAGCCTGACCGGTTGTTCGGCAGAGACGGCGTAGGCGTCTGGAACACCTGCATCTGGCCGTAATCATTCCGGCCCCAGCTGCAGTCCAGCGGCAGGTTGTCAATCATCACGCGGTCCAGGACATGGCCCTGGCTGTCTGACAGAATCACCGTTTCCTTCTCCGCGCTGATCCTGAAGTTGGTATGGGGAGCGCTCTTCACCCGATCCATCCGGTCCTTGCCGGTGCACAGCACAATATAGTATCCGTTGGCCGGAATGGACGCATTGTCCGGGAAACGCCATTTCAGCGGTTTGCTTTCGTTGTCGCTCAGTCCGAGACCCGCCAGGGAGATCTCCCGGTTGGTGGTGTTATAAAGTTCAACCCAGTCGCACAGCTCATCGTCGTCATCCCGCAGCCCGGTGACAGGATCTGCCATGATCTCGTTGATCACGATGGAACCGTCGGACACGGAAATGCTTTCTCTGTACATACGGTTGCCCTCTTCCGTGTTTTCAAAACCGGGGCTGTACCAGGAAACGACCTCAAAACCGTTGACCGTCAGCGCGTAGCTCTCATCACTGGTCATGATGGGATATTTGCAGCTGTCAATCAGATAGGAGTTTTCATACAGGAAAACCGTCTCTCCTGCGCTGAGCTTGAACTTGGCATGCAGGGGTCTGTTCACGCTGCTCTGGTTTGTATTGTCACAGAAAACAATCAGCCGGCCGTCGGGCTCCAGGCTGATCGCCGGGAACAGGAAGCTGATCCGGTCTCCCTTATCGCTCAGGCCCACATGCTCCAGATTGATGATATGGTCCGAGCTGTTCCAGATTTCGATCCAGTCAGCATATTTGCCGTTCTCATCGGTCACGGCGGTAGCGTTGGAGGACATGACCTCACTGATGATCAGTCCGTCATACGTACTGATGGCCTCGCCAGCGCTATCCTCGGCCAGACCGGATTCCGTTGCGAAGGAATAGGTGGCCCGGCGAGTCGCGTCTTTCGGCGTAACCAGGATAATCAAAGCAATCAGTGCGGTAAACCCGGCCAGCAGGAAAAAGTTCATCCTGATCTTGCGGCGGCGCAGTTTCGTTGCGCGGGAAACCGCACGGCGTCCCTCATTATTCTGATTTCTGTCCATGGATTTCCCCTCCTTCCGCATGATTACAAATCTTAAGAATTATACCACAAACACGGGTTCTCTGCAAACATCTTCCTGCTTTCAGCAGCGGAGATCTTCCGGGTAATGAAGTCCGGAAAGTGTAACATGACGAATGATATATACTCATAAACATCAGCGTATAATCCTCCCGGTAATAACAAACGATTCACCATGGCTTATCGTTCCGGGGAACAATGATTTATGAATAAAATATCACATTCTGCAAAGCAGGATATGTCCACGGTTCTGCCTGAACAGGCGTGTGTTTATTCAAAAAGCGCCCTGATCTCATGCTCGCTCATGCCGCTCAGCACCGTTTCTCCCGGCGTGATCAGCCGTTCGAACAGGGCCTTTTTCCTCGCGCCGAGTTCCACAACCTGCTCCTCTATGGTTTCGCCGGTCACCAGACGGATCACGGTCACCTTCTTTTCCTGGCCGATCCGGTGAGCCCGGTCCGTTGCCTGTTCTTCCGCCGCCGGGTTCCACCAGGGATCATACAGAATGACCATATCCGCACCGGTAAGGTTCAGTCCGGAACCGCCGGCCTTCAGGCTGATCAGGAAAATCTGCCCTTCCCCTCCGTTGAAACGGTCCACCATCGTCAGCCGTTCTCCCGCCGGCGTCTCCCCGTCCAGGTAAAGGGTGGAGAATCCGCTTTCCTCCAGGCGGATCCGCAGCAGTTTCAGCATGCTGGTAAACTGGCTGAAGAGCAGCACCCTTCTGCCTTCCCGGATCATTTCCGGCATCAGCTCCAGCAGCATTTCCTCCTTGCCGCTCCCGCCGCGGTAATCGGACATGACCAGCGACGGATGGCAGCAGATCTCCCGCAGTTCCGTAATGGCGCTGAGCACCTCAATGTGTCCCCTGCCCGCACCCTTTTCCTCCAGGAGTTTATTGATCTGCGGCCGCAGCCGTTCCAGGGCTGCGCGGTAGATACGCTCCTGTTCCGGCGTCATCCGGGCCGTCATGGTGGTTTCGGTCTTGTCGGGCAGTTCCTCCAGCACGTCCTGCTTCAGTCTTCTGATCAGGAACGGCTGAATCCTCCGCAGCAGATCCTCCGCATTCTCCCCGTCCTGGTATTTCCTCAGGAAAGTGTTATATCCCGGCAGATATCCCGGCAGCACAAAGTCAAACAGGCTCCAGAGCTCGCCTACGCCGTTTTCCATCGGCGTACCGGTCAGGGCAAAACGGGTATCTGCCTGCAGCTGCTTCACCGCCTGTGCCGCAACGCTTCCCGCGTTTTTGATATTCTGTGCCTCATCCAGGATTACAAAGCGAAAGGGATATTCCTTCAGCAGGGTAATGTCCCGGCGGATCAGCGGATAACTGGTAATGACCACGTCCATATCGCTGTTCTGCGTAATATGCCGGATCAGTTCCGCCCGCTGCGTTCCGTTTCCGCTCAGCACCGTCACGCTCAGATCCGGCGCGAACTTCCGGAATTCACTGAGCCAGTTGTAGGTAAGGGAGGTGGGCGCAACCACCAGGCTGGTGCGTCCCGCTTCCCGGGTGGCCAGCATCAGAGCGATGATCTGTGCGGTTTTTCCCAGGCCCATCTCATCCGCCAGGATTCCGCCCATGTGCATCCTGTCCAGACCAGCCATCCATTCATAACCGCGCTTCTGGTAATCCCTCAGGCTCAGGCCCTGCGCCATCTCCGGCGCTTCCGTTTCTCCGCCGCCGTTCGCCAGCGTTTCGGAAAGAGCCTTTACCTGCTCATCCATTTCAATTTTGACGCCGCTGTTTTCCAACATGCTGGTCAGGTATCCCGCGCGGTAGGCCCGGAGCACAATGGTGTCCCGGTTCAGTTCATTCCCGTCCCGTACCGCCGCTTCATAGATCCCGGCCGCGGTCTCCTGCCAGCTGGCCAGGTCGTTCAGATCCAGGAACTCCCCGGTGCGGAGACGGAAATACCGCCGTTTCCGGCTAAGCGCCTCAATCAGCTCCAGGAGTTCATCCACGGGTTCCCCGTCCCGGGTCAGCATCAGTTCCAGCCGGTCGCCGCTCATTCGGATACTGCCGGAGAGAATCGGCCGCCTGGGTACAATCCGCTTAAAGTCACGGCTGAGGAAAACCTCGCTGTTTTCCTGCAGACGCTTGACGCCCTTTCCCACAAAATCAAACACGGCATCCGTCCCGCTCAGGCGGATATTCTCCCTGCCCACGCGGAAACCGGCATTTGCCAGGATATCCAGCACCCTGTGCTCGCCCTCCGCGTCCCGCAGCAGCAGCTGTTCACCCTTATCCAGGGTAATCTTTTTCTTTTCTGCCCCGAAGGGATTGAGCGTAATATCCCCGTAGGAGAACCTAACCGAAGCAATGACGCTTTTTCCGTCCTTGTCCAGGTAAACCTCGCTCTTCAGGGGCAGACGCACCAGCCGCTGCCGCAGCTCTTCCCCGATTTCCACCGCGCCGCGGATCTTCAGGTACGGCAGCACCTCACCGATCACCCGCTCTGTATCGTCCAGCGGGTACTCCATGATGCAGCGTCCTTCATACTGGTTTTCATAGATCAGCCGGATCAGCTGTATCTGTTCCTTTTCCGTCCGGATCAGGTTTCCGCCGGTCATAACCCAGGCGCAGTCAGCCGTGACCGGCTGGAGATCCGGTGGAATCTTCCCGCTCACCTGCAGGCCCCGGGGACCCAGGTTGACCGCGAAATGCAGCGGTACCTGCACGCCGCTCAAAGGCTTGCAATGCGTAATTTTACCGCTCTGATCCATAATCCGCAGCACCGTGTCCCCGTCCAGGTCCAGCAATTCCCTGGCAAAGGGATCCGGCAGCCTCATCAGCCTGTTGGCGGATGAATTGCCGCTGCGCGCCGCCGGTTCCTGTGCAGCGCAAAGCTTCCGGAGTACATCCAGCACCCGCGTGTCGTCGTCTGTATAGCGCATCCACTCCGGCTGCCAGGTGAAATCCTTGCCCAGCTGCAGCACCTCATTCTCATCCGTCGCAGCCAGGAATCCCCGGATATCCTTGATCACATACAGCTTTTTCTCCCCGGTGCGCAGGCCGATCCGCAGCTCCTGTCCCGCCTTCTGCGGCAGTACCAGGGTCACCTCCAGCCGGACATTCGCCTCCGCCGGCATCTCCCGCAGGATCATCCCCGTCAGTTCCGCCGCGGTCTCCGGTGCCTGTTTCTTCATCATGCTCTCCGGCACCTTGCGGCGGTCCGCGTAAAACAACACGGCCACCGCATGCCTGCAGCACCCTTTATGCAGAAACACGTCACAGTCGCAGTGGATCACCAGCCGCCTGGTCAGGGTGACTGCCTGCAGCCCCTGATCTGCCACGGTATAGCGGATCATGCCTTTGTCTTCTTCCGCCGTCTTTACCGCACCGGCTTCTTCCAGGTCTCTTCCGGCCGCGTATTCCTCCGGTCCTGCCAGTTTTTCCATCAGCAAAGGATTCAGTCTCATGCCAATCTCTCCGCTTACAAAAAATATCGAACTTATTATTATTCGCGCTGAAAAAGCTTTTTCCCTTTCGGAAAGAAGCTTTGAATAATACTGAATTCATAATTCAGAATTCAGTATTATGATTACTCTGCCTGCTTTATGACGTTCCCGGCAGGATAACATGTCAATATCAGAAAAGTTCATCATCGTTTTACTCTCTCTGCTTTATAAGAGAACAACCATCTCAATGATGAATTCTGAATTCTGAATTGAAAAAGCGGGCCGCTGTTTTCCACTGCTGCCCGCCTGACACTATAATCATTCTGCATTGATGAAAAGCATTATGCCTCCTCCAGTATGCTTTTCATGACCCCGTCCAGATCCGGACAGTATTTTTTCACCGCTACCGGTCTTCCGGCCGTATCAATGAAGCAGTGCACGGAGGAAGCCTCCGCCACGACTGCCCCGGTCCTGAGATTCTTCATCACGTAGGAAAGGGAGATTTTGACGCCCGAATACCGGGTCAGCTTTACCTCGATTTCAATCTCATCATCATAAGTAGTCGGGGTTTTATAATCACAGGTCAGGGAAACCACCGGGGAAGAAATCCCCTCCGCCTCCAGCCGGGTCATCGTGAACCCGGATTCCGCCAGGTAGTTCATCCTCGCTTCTTCCATAAAACGGATATAGTTCGAATGATGGGTGATGCCCATTTTGTCAGTTTCATAGTAATGAACCTTATGGATGTATTTACTCATTGCTCACTCCAGATTGTTTGTCAGTTCTCCGAGCGTTGTTTCGCCCCAGCTGTAATTCGTCAGATAGCTTCCCCGGAACAGTCCGGCATATTCCTCCTTGCCGGAGCAGTACTGATACAGATCGCACTGTACCTTTTCCATCACGATCCGGCGTTTCCCGTCCACTGACTCCACAATATCGGATATGCCGTATTCCTCCAGCGTGTTTTTCAGCCGCAGGGCAACCTTGCGGTATCTGGACATCGTGACCGTATTGGCAGGTTCGTCCTCCCACAGGAAACAGATGGCTTCCTCCGAAGTGATATACCCTCCCCGGCGGTCCACCAGCAGCGCCAGCAGTTCTTTGGATTTCTTGTTCCGGAACGCCACCGGCTTTTCGCCCACAAACACATCGAAATACCCGAAGGTGCGGATCTGTACAGTCCGGTTTTCCGGCAGGTTTTTCCTCCCGTCCTTTTCCGTATCCTCCACCTGATAGAGCATGACGTACCGGGGCGTCCTTCCGCCGGATTCCTTGGGCGAACAGATTGCCTTGATTTTCCGTTCCGTTTCGGTGGTATAGTCGAAATAGCTGTACTCCGCCTCGCCGGTTCTGAGCAGCTCCGCAAAGTCCTCATATGCCGCTTCGCTGTAAGCCACAAAGCTCTCAATGGGCGTATACTTTTCCGTCAGCGGAATCCATTCCTTTTCCGTATAGCCGAAGAATTCCTGCACATTGTCGCTGGCGTAGAGGGGTTTGACCAGTCCCTCCGCCGATATTTCAAACGCCGCGATACCGTCGGAAAACTGCATGACCAGGTCCTTCATTTTCTGCTTCAGCTCATCGTTTTCCGTCTGCAGGATGCTTTCCTTGCCTGTCTCCTGAATACGGCGGCAGCAGTAATAACTGACCGAATCATCCACCTTGATAAACACGCCGCTGTACTGCTTCAGCTCCCCGCTGGAGGAAACGGCCTTATAGGTAATCTGGGGCGGTTTCGCGTCCGGCTCATACAGTTTCTTCTGGCAGAAATCCCGGAAAAAGCCGCGGAGGCTGTCCCTGGATTCCGGTGCCACAGCGTCCGGAATCCATTTGTCCAGCGTTTCATCGATCAGCATGGGGATATCCTCAAACACTTTGTAGGAGGATCCGTCATTGCAGTGCAGGCATTTGACCGTATTGGAGTCCAGGTTGAATTCGAAGATTTTGTCATAGACATCCGTCAGTGCCTTCATATATCGCTTGGTTTCCGCGTCCTTGCGGATCTGGTGGCGCGCGGTGATATCCATGCAGACGCTCTGGAACTCCTCCGCCCCTTCCTCATTCACTGTTTTGGTGACCCAGCCGAAAACATAGGCCCGGGTTCCGTCGCAGCGTAGCAGCGTAATTTCCCCGGCAATAGGCGCGTCCGCCGAATAAACACGGTTCAGGTATTTGGAAAACCTGCGTCGTTCCTCCATCGGCACCATCAGGAAGATATTGCCTTTGTACATCTCCAGGTAGTCCAGTTCCCCCTCCCGTACAGGCGGGCAGCGCAGGATATCAATCATTTTCTGGTTAATATAGGTTACCCTGGGCTGTTTCTCACAGGTGTATTTCATAAAGCCGCAGGGAATGGTTTCATTCAGGAACTGCAGGTCGCTGTTTTCCCTTTTCAGGTCGCTGATATCTGTCAGCACCGAGTATCCCGTCAGGGTACCGTTCTCCAGTTTCCGGGTTGAAAAGGTATCCCGCACGCAGAGCACCGTGCCGTCCTTTCTGACCAGGCGGTACTCTTCGGTCAGGGTCTGTTCCCCATCCGACAGTTTCCGGATAAAGGCGGCATACTTTTTACGGTCAGCCGGATGAACCAGCAGCGCGTACAGATCCCTGCTTTCATGCAGCAGTTCATTTTCCGTACAGCCCGTCATGTCGCAGAGGTTCCGGCTCACATACGTTACATGCGCCGGTTCGCTCAGCATATACTGATGGAAACCGCTGATCTGCCGGCTGAGTATGTCCTCCATGTTATTCAGCATACGGTTCTTCACCACTCCTTTCGCAGGGACGGATTTCCCTGCCGATAGGTTCTGAAATCAGGCAATGGGTGTTCAGCGCACAAAAGCCTGTTTCCGCTGGATATTCTTCTGGATTTTGCCGCTGATGGTTTTCGGCATTTCCTTTGCGAATTCAATCAGGCGGATCCACTTGTACTCGGCAAGCCGCAGGTTGCAGAACTCCTTGATTTCATGTTCCAGCTCCCGGGTGGGTTTATACTCCTGCCCCGGCACGATTACCGCTTTGATGGCCTGTCCCCTGAGCGGATCCGGCACGCCGATCACGCTGCACTCCGCCACGGCGGGATGCTCCATCAGCACGTTTTCCACCTCATAGGGACCCACCCGGTAACCGCCGGTCTTGATGATGTCGTCAAAGCGTCCGCGGAACCAGTACCGGCCGTTTTCATCCCTGCAGGCCGCGTCTCCGGTATGATACACGCCGTCCCGCCAGACAAACCCGTACTGTTCCTCGTTGTCCAGGTAGCCCGTGAACACGCCGGTCTGCCTGCCGGGCTGTTCCGGAATAATAACGACTTCACCGGTCTCGTTCGTTCCCGCGGGTTCCCCTTTTTTATTTCGCAGTTCGATATGATAGAAAGGAGACGGTACGCCCATGGAGCCCTCCACGGCGCTCATCCCCCTGAAATTGCCCAGCAGCAGGGTGGTTTCCGTCTGGCCGTAGCCCTCGCACAGTTCCAGCCCGGTACGCTCCGTAAACTTCCGGAATACTTCAGGCGCCAGCATTTCCCCCGCGGTGGAGGCGTGCTTCAGCGTGGGCATATCCGGAATTCCCTTCCGGACAAGGTAACGGTAAACCGTGGGCGGCGCACAGAAGGAAGTGACGCCGTATTTATTGATGATCTGGGTCAGCTGTTTCGGTTCGAAGCTGTCGAAATCATAGACCATCACCGCGCAGCCTACCAGCCACTGGCCGTACAGCTTCCCCCAGGACGCCTTCGCCCAGCCCGTTTCCGCCACGGTAAAATGCAGGCCGTTTTCCTCCGCCTGCTGCCAGTACTTTGCCGTGACAATATGAGCCAGCGGATAGCTGTAGCTGTGGAAGGCCCCTTTGGGATAGCCCGTGGTTCCGGAGGTAAAATAAAGGATCATCGGGTCCTCCGCCTTCGTGGGCACACGGACCAGGTCCTTTCCCGCCATCCGCATGGCTTCCGTAATGTTTTCAAAACCTTCCGCCTCCGCCTGCACGCACCAGAGCTTTGCGGTCACCTCCGCTTCCTTCAGTGCCTCCCTGACCTTCCCGGGCACCTGATTCTGCGCGGTACAGACAATAGCGCGGGGCCGGGACGCCTTCATCCGGTATACCAGATCACTGACTGTCAGCATATGCGTGACAGGGATCATCACCGCGCCCAGCTTATGCAGGGCTACTGCCGCAAACCAGTATTCATAGTGGCGCTTCAGGATCAGCATCACCCGGTCCCCGCGGCCGATTCCCGCCGCCTGAAACACATTCGCCATCTGATTGCTGAACTGCCGGATATCCGCGAAGGTAAAGATATGCTCCTCTCCCTCCGCATTGCACCATACCAGCGCCCTTTTCTCCGGTTCCTCCTCTGCTGTCCGGTCCACCACGTCATAGCCGAAGTTGAAATTATCCGGATAATCCAGCCTGAATTCCTTCAGTGCCCCGTGTTCGTCCGTACTTTCACGGCAAAAGTTCTGATAGATACTCATACTGACTCCTTCATCACCGCATCGGCACCGATTTTGCGGAATCTTTCATACCGTTTCCCTATGAGGTCCGCGTCGTTTGTAAGCGTGTCGATCTCTTCCCTAAGAAGATTCCGGATCCGCTCATAGAACGCTTTCCCCCCGATCTCCTTTTCGGAAAGAATCCGTTCAATCACTCCCAGGCTCCTGGCGTCCTCCGCGGTCAGTTTCAGGCTTTCCGCCGCGGTTTCCGCCTTGCCGGAATCCTTCCAGAGAATGCTGGCGCAGCCCTCGGGAGAAATCACCGAATAGACCGCGTTCTGGAGCATCCACACCCGGTCCGCCACCGCCAGCGCCAGCGCGCCTCCGCTGCCGCCCTCACCGATCAGTATGGAGATAACCGGAACACACAGGGTGGACATTCTCATCAGGTTTTCCGCAATGGCCTGTCCCTGTCCCCGTTCCTCCGCCCCGATCCCGCAAAAGGCACCGGAGGTATCAATAAAGCAGATCACGGGCCGTCCGAACTTTTCCGCCTGCTCCATCAGCCGCAGCGCTTTGCGGTAGCCCTCCGGATTGGGCGCGCCGAAATTCCGGTATGTACGTTCCTTCGCCGTATGTCCCTTCTCAATGGCAATCACGGTCACCGGTATTCCCTCCAGCCGGGCTATGCCGCCGATCACCGCCGGATCGTCCGCAAACCGGCGGTCGCCGTGAAACTCGATAAAGCCCCTGAAGATATTCCGGATGTAGTCCTGCCCGGTAGGCCTGTCATTGTTACGGGCGATCCTGACTCTTTTATACGCCGTCTCGCTCACCAGACCGCCCTCCCGTCATGCATTTTCAGTATTTCAGCCACATATTTCTTCTGCCCGGGCCTCGGGACAATCGCGTCCACAAAACCGTGTTCCAGCACGAACTCCGCGGTCTGGAATCCTTCCGGCAGGGTCTTCTTCGTCGTCTGTTCGATCACCCGCGCCCCCGCAAAACCCACCGTCGCGCCGGGCTCCGCCAGGATAATATCAGCTTCCATGGCAAAGCTGGCCGTCACCCCGCCGGTGGTGGGATCGGTCAGCACCGCCACATACAGCAGTCCGGCGTCGCTGTGCCGTCTGACCGCCGCGCTTGTTTTGGCCATCTGCATCAGGGAAAGCAGGCCTTCCTGCATCCGCGCGCCGCCGGATACCGTAAACCCGACCACCGGCAGGCGGTACTGAACGGCATACTCGAACAGCGACGTGATCTTCTCCCCGACAGCGCTTCCCATGCTGCCCATCATAAAATAGGATTCCATCACAAACAGGCAGCACTTCTGTCCGCCGATCATCGCTGTGCCGCAGACCACCGCTTCCTTTTCGCCGCTGGCCACGCGCACCGTTTCCAGCTTATCCCTGTACCCGGGAAAGTTCAGCGGATTCTCTGCCTTCACACCCGCAAACAGTTCCCTGAAGCTGCCTTTATCCGCGATCATCCGGATCCGCTGCCGCGCTTTCATCCGGAAATGATATCCGCAGGGGCAGACCAGGTCATTCAGCCACAGGCGGCTCAGGGGTATTTCCTTGTGGCAGTTCGGGCACTTTTTTTCAGGTTCCCCGGCGTCACACTGCACAGGCGCGGCGGTCCGTCCGCCTTCCTCCAGCTGATTCATGGGTTTCATAAAGTTCAACAACGGCATCTCATCACCTGTTTCCCATAAAGGTTAAGTCATAATTGCCCGAGATGAATCGCTCATCTTCCACAATCCGCAGCTGCTCCACAATGTTGGTCTGGATACCCTCGATCACAAGCTCGCACAGGGCTGCCCGCATTTTGCGCAGGGTTTCCTCCCGGGTGCCGGCAAAAACAATCAGCTTGCCAAGCAGGGAATCGTAATACGGGGAAACCGCCGTTCCCTCGATCAGGCAGGTATCAAACCGCACTGACAGGCCGCCCGGAACATGCAGCATCTTCAGTTTTCCGCAGCTGCCCGCATTGATCCGGCATTCAATCGCGGAGCCGTTCATCCGTATTTCCTCCTGCGAGAAGTTCAGCGGAATTCCGGCCGCAATCCGGATCTGCCATTTCACAATATCGATGCCGGTAAGCATTTCCGTGACACAGTGCTCCACCTGCAGCCGGACGTTCATCTCCATAAACCAGAAGCTGCCCTCCCGGTCCAGCAGGAATTCCAACGTTCCCGCTCCCACATAGCCGATCTTCTTCACCGCTTCCACCGCAAGGGCAATCATCCGCCTGCGCTGGTCCGCGTTCACGGCAGGCGAAGGAGTTTCCTCCAGCAGCTTCTGGTTCCGCCGCTGCAGGGAACAGTCCCGGTCTCCCAGGCATACGGCGTTCCCGTGCTCATCCGCCAGGATCTGCAGTTCCACATGCCTGGCGGGAAAAATGTATTTCTCCAGATAAACGCTGCCGTCCCCGAAAGCGCTGACTGCCTCAGCCGTTGCCTGCAGATAGGCGTCCTCCAGTTCCTCCTCCCTGTGAATCAGGCGGATTCCGCGTCCCCCGCCGCCCGCGCAGGCCTTCAGCATCACCGGGTAACCGATTTTATCCGCCAGCCTTTTTGCCTCTTCAGCAGACGCCACCGCCTTCGTGCCGGGAATCACCGAAAGTCCCGTTTCACTGATCAGTTTCTTCAGCTTCGCCTTGTCGCTGAGCCGTTCCATCTTATCCGGATCCGGGCCGATGAAAACCAGCCCGTTCCGGCGGCAGAGCCGGGCAAAATGGGCATTTTCGGAAAGGAACCCGTAGCCAGGATGAATGGCCTGGGCTCCCGCCAGAATCGCGGTGCTGATAATCTGGTTTTCGTTCAGATAGCTTCCGGAGGCCTCCGCTCCGCCGATGCAATAGCTCTGATCCGCCAGCGCCACGTGCAGGGCATTCCTGTCCTCCTCGGAGTAAACCGCTACCGTGGCGATTCCCATTTCCTTGCAGGCCCTGATAATGCGGACTGCGATTTCGCCGCGGTTGGCAACCAGTATTTTTGAAAACATCGCTTATTCTCCTGTAATCGCAACGGAGAACTCAGCGGATACGCAGCGCCTGCCGTCCACCGTTGCCGTGCCTTCAAAAAAGTAAAAGGGATGCTTCACCCGTTTTACCCGGCAGCGGGTCTCAATCCTGTCCCCCGGTTTCACGGAGGAGCGGAATTTTACGTTGTTCAGCCCCGTGTAGACCGCCAGCTGTCCCTCCCGGATCACTTCCTTCAGCAGGACGCAGGCGGACTGTGCCAGGATCTCACAGAGAATGACCCCGGGAACAATGGGATTTCCCGGAAAATGTCCCTTCAGGAAAAACTCGTCCCCGCGGACGGTATAATGGCCCACAGCCCCGCCTTCCAGGCTCTCCGCGTCATCCAGCAGCAGCATGTTCTCCCTGTGAGGGAGTACCCGCATGATTTCGTCTTTGTTCACAGTTCTTACCTCTTGATCCGGAACAGCTCCGTACCGTATTCCACAACCTGGCCGTTGGTGACGCAGACCTCGGAGATCACGCCGTCATCTTCCGCGACGATCTCATTCATCAGCTTCATGGCCTCGATAATGCACAGGATCTGTCCCTTATTCACCGCATCTCCAGCCTTGACATAGGATTCCGCTTTTTCCGCGGGCGCCGCGTAAAACACGCCGACAATCGGGGATTTCACGCTGATATAATCCTTATTTTCAGCAGCGGAACGCACCGCCGGAGCCGTTTCCGGCACGGCGTACACCGTTTCCCCCGCAGGCGCCGGCACAGACCGTTCCAGGCGCACCCTGCTGTCCCCTTCGGTCATTTCCAGTCCGGTCAGCCCGAGTTCCTTCATCAGTTCGGCATATCTGCGAATATCTGTATCCTTCATATCCTTTACACCTTTCTGAAAGCGAGACACGCGTTATGACCGCCGAAGCCCAGGGAATTGGACAGCGCCAGAGTCACGCCGGCACGGACCGCCTGCTCCGGCACACAGTTCAGGTCGCAGGCTTCGTCCTGTTCCTTCAGGTTGATGGTGGGCGGAATAACGCCTTCCTTCAGCGCACAGAGGCAAGCCAGGGCTTCCACCGCGCCTGCCGCGCCCAGCATATGACCGGTCATGGATTAGGTGGAACTGACATAGGCTTTCTGTGCGTTCTCCTCTCCCAGCGCCTTTTTGATCGCCAGGGTCTCCAGCACATCGTTCATCGGCGTCCCGGTACCGTGCGCGTTGATATACACCACGTCCTCCGGCGTATACTCCGCTTCCTTCATCGCGTCGGTCATGGCCCGGGCGCCGCCGCGTGCGTCCGGATGCGGCGCCGTGATATGGTACGCGTCACAGGTGGAACCATAACCGCATACCTCGCCGTAGATGACGGCCCCACGCGCTTTCGCGTGTTCATATTCCTCCAGGATCAGCGCTGCCGCGCCTTCCCCCATCACAAAGCCGTTTCTGCGCCGGTCAAAAGGAAGAGAGGCCTCCTTCGGATTTTCGGAAACGGACAGCGCCTTCATGTTCGCAAACCCGGCGATAGCGGACGGTATAATGGCCGCTTCCGCCCCGCCGGTGATCGCCGCGTCCGCGTAGCCGTGGCGGATCAGGCGCATTGCTTCGCCGATGGCGTTTGAACCGGAGGCGCAGGCAGTGACCGCGGGCATCACGGATCCGCGGCAATCGTGGCGGATGGCAATCATTCCCGCCGCCATATTGCCGATCATCATCGGCACCATCAGGGGCGAAACCCGGCGCGGGCCTTTTTCCAGCAGCGTGGAGTGTTCCTTTTCAAACGTACTGATGCCGCCGATTCCCGTACCGAAAATCACGGCAAACCGTTCTGGCTCCACCGTACTCTCCACGCCGCTGTCATCCGCCGCCTGCTTCGCCGCGGCCACGGCAAACTGCGCGTAACGGTCCGTACGGAGCACCTCATTGACCTCCAGATACTCCCGGGGATCAAAGTTCCTGACCTCGGCAGCCAGCTTTGCCCTGAAGTTTTCCGTATCAAAAAGCGTAATGGGTCCGATGCCGTTTTTCCCTTTTTTCATGCCTTCCCAGGTCTCAGCCGCGTTGTTTCCCAACGGGGTTACCGCGCCGATACCGGTTACGACCACTCTTCTGTATTCACTCATTCTTTTTCTCCTTACATTGCGATGCCGCCGTCCACCCGGAGGACTTCGCCTGTCACATATTTCGCGGTTGCCAGATAGGCAGCCGCCTCTGCCACATCCTCCGGTTCTCCCATTCTCCCCATGGGAATGGTTCCCAGCAGAGGATTGTCCGTCTGACTGCCGGTCATATCGGTAGCAATAAAGCCGGGAGCAATCGCGTTGCAGCGGATGCCCTTCGGGGCCAGCTCCCTGGCAGCGGATTTTGTAAGGCCGATGAGTCCCGCCTTGGACGCGGAATAATTGCACTGCCCCGCATTGCCCATCAGGCCTGCCACGGATGTGATATTGATAATGCAGCCTTCCCGGTTCCGGATGAACAATCCCGTGCAGTGACGGATCATGTTGAAGGCGCCTTTGAGATTGGTATCCACTACCGCGTCGTAATCCTCTTCCTTCATGATGGCCAGCAGCCCGTCCCGGGTGATGCCCGCGTTGTTGACCAGAATATGCACCGTCCCGAAATCAGCCCGGATCCTGGCCACTTTTTCCTTCACAGCGGTGAAATCCGCAACGTCGCACTGATATGCCCTGGCTTTCACCCCGGTTTCCTCTGCGCATCTCCTGCATACCGTTTCCGCCGCTTCCGCGTTTCCCGCGTAAATCACCGCGATATTCGCTCCCATGGAAGCCAGTTTATAAGCAATAGCCCTGCCGATCCCGCGGGAGCCCCCGGTCACAACAGCTGTCTTTCCTTTCAGCATTTTCCCACCTCTGCCTGATATTCCGCTGCACTGCAGGCCCTGACCTGCGCGCTGATTCTCTGAATCATATTACACAGCGTTTTCCCGGGGCCGATTTCGATGAAGGTATCCACCCCGTCTGCAATCATATTGCGGATCAGCTTTTCCCACAGCACCGGGCTGCAGATCTGCCCTGAAAGCAGTTCTGCCGCGTTCTCCGTATACGGTTCCGCCGTCATGTTGGAATACAGCGGAATTCTTCTTTCCCTGAATGCTGCCTTTTCCAGTTCCCGGGCAAATCTTCCGGCGGCCTCCCGCATAAACGGTGTATGAAAAGCTCCCTTCACCTTCAGGGGAATCGCCCGTCCCCCCGCGGCCTTCACGTCCGCGGAAAAACCGGCCATCCGGGAGGAAAGCCCGGAAACGGTCACCTGTCCGGGGCAGTTGAAGTTTACAGGGTACACCTCCGGATACCTGCCGCAGATCTCCCGCACCTGTTCCGGCGACAGTTTCACCACGGCCGCCATGGAAGTATCATGCTTTTCAGCTTCCCGCTGCATCAGTTCCCCGCGCCTGCAGACAAGCCGGAAACCTGTTTCCAGATCAAACATGCCGCTGACCGTGGCCGCCGCAACCTCGCCGAGTGAAAAGCCCGCCGCAGCGTCGGGAATCACGCCCCGGTTCATCAGCACCAGTGCGGAAGCCAGTTCCGTGGCAAACAGGCAGGGCTGGGTATTCCGTGTTTCCTTCAGTTCTTCCTCCGTACCCTCAAAACACTGCCGTGAGGTACCGGGGCGGATGGCGTCACAGGCGGCGTAAACCGCTGCCGCGGCCGCGTCCATTTCCGCCAGTTCCCTGCCCATTCCCGGATACTGATCTCCCTGGCCTGAAAAAACAAAAGCTACTTTACCCATTTCGATGCCCCCAGGAGGAGCGGTTCCGCCTCCTCTACCACTTCCCTGATAATTTCAGCCGCCGGCTGTTCTTTCCGGACCATGGCAGCAATCTGGCCCGCAAGGAAGCATCCTCTCTCATTATCCCCTTCCTGCACGGCCAGCCTGAGAGCCCCTGTTCCCAGCGCCTCCAGGTCTTCATCCGGCATTCCGCCGTATTCCGCCTTCGCGTAATTCCTGGCGAAGGGTGTGCGCAGACTGCGTACAGGGTGCCCCAGGCGCCTGCCGGTCACCATTGTGCACAGATCTGTAGCCTTCAGGATTTTCTCCTTATAGGCCGGATGAACAGTGCATTCTTCCGCGCTCAGGAAGCGTGTGCCCATCTGAATACCGCATGCTCCCAGCATGAAGGCAGCAGCCGCCCCCCTGCCGTCGGCGATGCCGCCGGCAGCGATCACCGGCAGATCCGTTGCGTCACAGATCTGCGGAACAAGCACCATGGTCGTAAGCTCGCCTACATGGCCGCCGCTTTCCCCGCCCTCCGCAATCAGGGCGGAAGCGCCGATGCGGGTCATCAGTTTCGCCAGGGCGACCGAAGCAACCACCGGGATCACCCGTATGCCTGCCGCGAGCCAGGCACTCATATACGCTGCAGGATTGCCGGCTCCGGTGGTCACAACCTCCACCTTTTCCTCCGTCACCACCCTGGCCACATCCGCTGCAAACGGACTGAGCAGCATGATGTTCACGCCGATAGGCTTATCCGTCATCTTCCTGGCTGTCCGGATCTGCTCCCTGACATAATCCCCGGGGGCGTTTCCGGCCGCAATGATCCCCAGTCCGCCGCCTTCTGATACCGCGGCCGCCAGCCTGCCGTCGGCAATCCAGGCCATGCCGCCCTGAAATACCGGGTACTGAATGCCGAGCAGGTCACAAATTGCTGATTTGATCATGGGCTTTATCCCTGCCTGCTCTGGATAAACTGATCCAGGTCATCAATCGTCTCCACCTTGTGATCCAGTTCTATTTCAATCCCGATCTCATCTTCCAGGTTCATCAGCAGCTCCACGGTGTCCAGTGAATCGATCCCCAGCTCGGAAAATTTGCTGTCAGGCCTGATGTCAGCCACATCACAGCCGGTCCGTTCCGCGACAATTTTAGCAATAGCGTCAAAGTACATAAGATATTCCCTCCGGTTTTATTATTCAGGCGGTTTACTGCCGCCCGATGCATTATTGTACCGATCCGCTGTTCCAAAAAGAGCTGTACGCGTTCCATATGCGTTCCCCCAAAATGAAATTCATAATTCATAATTTCATTTATCTTCGTAACGACGGGACCAACCCTGTCGTTCTGTATAACATGTGTTGCATGGATGCATTCCATTAAGAAAAAAAAAAGACAGTTTCCATCAGGAAATTGTCCTGTCTGCTATTATGAATTGTGAATTGTTCTGATAAGGACAAAAAAAGAGCCTGCTTAAAAACAGGCTCTTTTTGATCGTTCTTATCAGAACTTCAGCGGATTCACGCGAATGGCGGGACCCATGGTGCTGGAGAGGTAAACGCTCTTCATGTAGGTTCCCTTGGCTGCCGCGGGCTTAGCCTTGTTAACGGCATCCATCAGCACGTTCAGGTTCTCCTGAAGCTTTTCCTTGCCGAAGGACACTTTGCCGATCGGGCAGTGGATGATAGCGGTCTTGTCCAGACGGTATTCCACTTTACCGGCTTTGATGTCGTTCACAGCGCGGGCGATGTCCATGGTCACGGTACCGGACTTCGGGTTGGGCATGAGGCCCTTCGGGCCCAGCACACGACCGATGCGGCCGACCATACCCATCATATCGGGCGTGGCAACGCAGACGTCGAAATCGAACCAGTTCTCCTGCTGGATCTTCTGGATCATATCCTCAGCGCCGACATAATCGGCACCGGCTTCTTCAGCTTCCTTAGCCTTGTCGCCCTTGGCAATGACCAGCACGCGGATGGTGCGGCCGGTGCCGTGAGGCAGAACCACAGCGCCGCGGACCTGCTGGTCAGCATGGCGGGGGTCAACGCCCAGGCGGATGGAGATTTCTACGGTCTCGTCGAACTTGGCTTTGCCGGTCTGGAGAACCAGATCAACAGCCTCTTCGGGATCATACTGCTTCAGGTGGTCGATCAGCTTAATGCTGTCGTTATACTTCTTGCCGTGTTTCATTCTTTTATTCCTCCCATGTGGTCATAGCGGCACTTTGTCCTCCCACATTGTCAGGGGCTGTGCGCCCCAATGCATCATTCTTCGACGGTCACGCCCATGCTGCGGGCGGTTCCGGCTACCATGCTCATGGCGGCTTCGATGCTGCCGGCGTTCAGATCGGGCATTTTGGTTTCCGCGATCTTACGAACCTGTTCTTTGGTCAGCTGTCCAACCTTTTCCTTGTTGGGACGGCCGCTGGCCTTCTGCAGGTTCAGAGCCTTCTTGATCAGCACGGGCGCCGGAGGCGTCTTGGTGATGAAGGTGAAGGTACGGTCGGTGTAGACGGTGATCACCACGGGGATAATCATGCCGGCTTCCTTGGCGGTACGGTCATTGAACTCTTTGCAGAATCCGGGAATGTTCACGCCATGCTGGCCCAGAGCGGGACCGATAGGCGGTGCGGGCGTTGCCTTGCCGGCAGGAACCTGCAGCTTAATGTAAGCCTGTACTTTCTTTGCCATTTGAGTGGCACCTCCATAATAATTGTGGTAGAGCGGAAGCCTGAAGCTTCCTCCCACGTCGCACCCCGTCATTGGACAGGGCGATGCATGGGAACAGCCTCAAAGGGCTGTTCCCTTTGCAACTAACAGAATCACAGGAGCGGAGATCAGTCTTCCTTCTCGACCTGGTCGAGATCCACCTCAACGGGCATCTCACGGCCAAGGAACATCTGCACCTTGACAGTCAGCTTGCCGCGCACGGTATCGACGTCTTCCACCACACCGCTGAAATTCTCCAGCGGACCGGAAAGAATCCGGACATGCTCGCCGATCGCGAAGCCGAAGTCCACGCTGGACTGCTCAGTATTGAGCATCATGTCGACTTCCTCCTGCGTCAGCGGAACAGGCTTGGAATCCGGTCCAACAAAGCCGGTAACGCCGCGGGTATTCCGCACGACATACCAGCTTTCGCTGGTTTCAATCATGTGCACCAGCACATAGCCGGGATAAACCTTACGGGTGCTCTTAACGCGCTTTCCGTTCCGGATCTCAACAACTTCCTCCATGGGGACCCGTACCTCCAGGATCAGGTCCTGCATTCCGTTGTTTTCGACGGACTTTTCCAGCGTATCCTTCACCTTGTTCTCGTAGCCCGAGTAGGTGTGGATGACGTACCAGCAAGGCTCCTTCTTGTTTTCAGCCATGTCTTTACTCTCCTATGTTACACGACCAGCATCTTGACCAATGTGGTCGCACCCATGTCCAGCAGACCGATCACAACACCCATGAAGAGCATGAAAACGAGCACGATGATGGAATAGGCGATCAGCTTTTCTTTGCTGGGCCAGGTAACCTTCTTCAGCTCATAGTACATGTTCCTGAAGGGCTTCGCGATCCTTGCGGGAAGCTTGGCGAACCAGCTGATGATTTTGCTCAGCTTGTTCTCTCCGGATTTCCGGACGGCCTTCTCGGCGGATTCAACCGCTTTCTTCGTCTCAGACACTTCTTTCACATCCTCACAGCTTGATAGGTGTTGGATCACTTGGTCTCGCGATGAGTTGTGTGCTTCTTGCAGAAGGGACAATACTTCTGGAGCTCAATGCGATCCGGAGTGTTCTTCTTGTTCTTCATGTTGTTGTAGTTGCGCTGTTTGCACTCGGTGCAAGCCAGGCAAACCTTGGTACGGGCGGCGTTTGCCATTAGGGATCCCTCCTGACTTGATTACTCAATGACCTTCGCCACAACGCCGGAACCAACGGTACGGCCGCCTTCACGGATAGCGAAGCGCAGTCCCTGCTCCATAGCGATGGGGGTGATCAGGGTGATTTCCATGTCG
>OMZY01000017.1 GCA_900315675.1 uncultured Eubacteriales bacterium | reverse complement strand
GCTGACGCCTGCATGGACGATCTGTTACCAGTGCTAAAGCACTGACAGATCAGTCTGAAGCACTGACGCCTGCATGGGCGATCTGTTACCAGCGCTGAAACGCTGACAGATCTGCCTTAAGCGTGGATGCTTCCTCAACAATGAAGAATGAAAAACTATGAAAGATGAATGGTGAAAAAAACGCTTCCGGAGGGAAGCGTTTTCTCGTTAATGAAGCTTTTCAATCTGAATATCCGGGTAAAGCCGGTCATAATCCGCGGGATTAAAGTCCCCGGTGAAGAGACTGAGGGCATTTGCAGCGGAAACCGCCAGCGCCATGCGGAAGGTTTCCTCAATGGGCAGGCGGCGGGCAAAGCCTACGGCGAAACCGGCCACCATGCTGTCTCCGCAGCCGACGGTGTTCCGAGGCGTGATTTTCGGCGGCCTGCCGTGGAAAACACCCTGATCACAGGCGAGAAGGGCGCCTTCTTCACCCATGGAAAGAACGACATAGGGAATACCGGAACCGTGGAGCTCCGTCAGGGCCTGCACGGCTTCCCCGCGGCTGAGGATATAGTGTCCGGTCAGCTGCGCAATCTCGTCCTCGTTAGGCTTGATGAAGACGGGCTTTTCCTTTACGGCGGCAATCAGGCGGCTGCCACTGGTATCCACAAGTACAGGAACGCCGGCTGTCCGGCAGAGACGAATCAGTTCGCAGTAAAAATCCTCCGGGACGCCCTGCGGCACGCTGCCGCTGATGGTGACCACATCGGCTTCCGGAAGGCGGGCGCTGAAATCGGAGAGAAAACGGCCGATATCATTCTGCGTGACGGGCTGGCCGGGTTCCAGGTATTCCGTGGAATGACCGTTGGACAGATCCCAGCAGTTGATGCAGCTGCGGGTTTCTCCCTGCACGCAGGTAAAGGCACAGCGAACCAGAGGCTGGGAGATCAGCGACTCCAGATACTGCCCGTTGAATCCGCCGACAAAACCCGTGGCAGTGACAGGTTCACCCAGCTTTGCGGAGACGCGGCTGACGTTCAGGCCTTTGCCGCCGGCGGTGTTGTGGACCTCTTTTACCCGCATGACGGTTTCCGGGTGAATGGATTCAACCAGATAGAGTTTATCAATGGAAGTGTTCAGCGTCACGGTAAGGATCATATGCATCGCTCTCCGAATCGTTTCATTCTGCAAATAATGTAAATGAGAAAAGGAAGAAAGTCAAGCATTTAAATAAGATAAGATGAGAACAAAAAAAGGATTGACAAGGAGCTGAAACCGGTCGTATAATGTGGAAAAAGCGAAACGATTCGCTTTTGGAAAAGAGGAACAATCAATGCCATTCGTTACAACCGGAGGAATGCTGAAGAAGGCACAGAAAGACGGTTATGCCATTGGTGCGTTCAACGCTGAAAACCTGGAAATGGTCCAGGCGATTATTGCTGCCGCAGAGGCGGAGAACGCTCCCGTAATCATACAGACTACGCCCGGCACGCTGAAGTATGCCGGGCCGAAGTGCTTTGCCGGTATTGTGAGCCGGATGGCACGGGACGCGAAGGTGCCCGTGGCGCTGCACCTGGACCACGGCAACAGCTATGAACTGGCGGAGGAATGCGCCCGGGAAGGGTATACCTCCCTGATGATCGACGGCTCCAAGCTTCCCTATGAAGGGAATGTGGAACTGACCCGCCGGGTTGTCGCCATGGCCTGCGGCCTGCCGGTGGAGGCAGAGCTGGGTACAGTGGGCGGTAAGGAAGATGGAATGGAAGCAAAGCCCCAGTACACCGATCCGGATGAAGCGGCGGATTTCGTCAGCCGGACCGGCATCAGCAGCTTCGCGGTGGCAATTGGCACCGCCCACGGCGTATACAAGGGAGAACCGAAGCTGGATCTGGACCGGCTGGCCGCGGTGCGGGAAAGGGTGGACATTCCGCTGGTGCTGCACGGAACCTCCGGGGTGCCTGAAGACCAGGTAAGAGAATGCATCCGCCGGGGTATCTGCAAGGTAAACTACGCGACGGACCTGCGCATTGCCTTCACAGCAGGCGTAAAGAAAGCCATTGGGGAACAGCCCGAGGCCTTTGATCCGAAAAAGTACCTGGCGGAAGGCCGGAAGGCAGTACAGAGCCGTGTGCAGGAGCTGATCCGACTGCTGGGAAGCAACGGAAAAGCGTGAGAGGAAACACGGGGAAAAGGAGCGTACGGAGATGAGAACCCTGCTGCTGGGTGTGGATATCGGCACATCTTCCTGCAAGACGGCGGTTTTTGACCCGGAAGGAAGGATTGCCGCACAGGGCGGATGCGAGTATCCGGTCAGTTATCCCCGGAAGGGCTGGGCCGAACAGGACCCGGAACTCTGGTGGGACGGCGTCTGCCGGGCAGTGCGGGAAATGATCTCCGAAAACGGCATCAATCCGGCGGAAATTGCCGGAATCGGCACGGACGGACAGAGCTGGTCTGCGATCGCACTGGACAAGGCAGGGAAAGTGCTTTGCCCGACGCCGATCTGGACCGATACCCGAAGCGGGGAAATCTGCCGGGAAACAGCAGACACACTGACAGAAGAAAAACTGTTTGAACTGTGCGGCAATCCTGCCAAACCGGGGTATACCTGGCCGAAAATCCTCTGGTACCGGAAGCACCGGCCGGAGGTATTTGAAAAGACGGAAAAGATCCTGCAGTCGAACAGCTATATCGTCTACAGGATGACAGGGGAGATCACCCAGGATCTGTCCCAGGGATACGGATTGGCCTGCTTTGATATGCGGAAAGGCTGCTGGGACGACACAATGTGCGGGGAACTGGGTATCCCGCGGAAGATGCTGCCGGAGATTGTGCCCTGCCACAAGGTGGTGGGGAAACTGACCCGGGCGGCAGCGGAGCAGATGGGTCTGACGGAAGGCATTCCGGTGACGGCAGGCGGACTGGACGCGGCCTGCGGTACGCTGGGCGCGGGCGTTGTATCACCCGGGCAGACCCAGGAGCAGGGCGGCCAGGCCGGCGGCATGAGCATCTGCATCAACCGGTACGCCGCGGATCCGCGGCTGATCCTGGGGTTCCATGTGGTGCCGGGAATGTGGCTGCTGCAGGGCGGAACCACCGGCGGAGGCGGCGCGCTGAAGTGGCTGCGGGAAACCATGTGCCCGGAGCTCAGCTTTGAGGAAATGAGCGCCCTGGCGGAAACCGCGCAGCCGGGCAGCGGCGGCGTCACCTTCCTGCCCTATATGGCAGGGGAGCGGAGCCCGATCTGGAATCCGGACGCGTGCGGGGTATTCTTCGGACTGAACTTCGGCATTAACCGGGCGCAGATGATCCGGGCCTGCATGGAAGGCGTTGCCTATGCCCTGAGGCACAACCTGGAAACGGCGGCGGAGGCCGGCGCCCGGGCAGGCGTGCTCCGGGCAATGGGCGGAAGCGCCAACAGCCGGATCTGGACGCAGATCAAAGCAGACGTGACGGGCTGCGGGATTGAAGTGCCCGGCAGCGATACGGCGACCACCCTGGGCGCGGCGATTCTTGCCGGGGTGGGAACGGGCGTGTGGAAAGACTTTGAGGAAGCTGCGCGGCAGACGATCCGGGTGAAACGGACGGTTGAACCGGATACGGGGAAACGGGATGTTTATGACCGGGGATATGAAACCTACCGGCAGCTGTATGAACACCTGAAAGATCTGATGCGGTGAAAGGAAGGGACACAGGACCATGAAAGCAGCGGTGCTGTACGGAAACGAGGATATCCGCTATGCGGACTGGGAAACGCCGGTATGCCGGCCCGGGACGGTAAAGGTCCGGGTACGGGCAACGGGCATCTGCGGCAGCGACGTGCCGCGGGTGCTGAACCACGGCGCGCATTTTTACCCGGTAGTACTGGGACATGAGTTCAGCGGGGACGTGGTGGAAGTCGGAGAAGGCGTTGAAGGAATCAGCGCCGGAGACACTGTGAGCGGCGCGCCCCTGGTACCCTGCATGAAATGCGCTGACTGCCAGCAGGGAAACTTTTCCCTGTGCCGGCATTACAGCTTTATCGGGAGCCGGGAACAGGGAAGCTTTGCGGAATACGTGGTGATTCCCGCGGCGAATGCCATCAAGTACGATCCGTCGATTCCCTATGAACAGGCGGCGATGTTTGAGCCTTCCACCGTGGCGGTGCACGGCCTGCTGCAGGCCCGGTACCGGGGCGGAGAGACCGTGGCGATCCTGGGATGCGGCACCATCGGCATCTTTACCCTGCAGTGGGCGAAGATCCTGGGCGCAAAACAGATTGTGGCTTTTGACATTGACGACGGCCGGCTGGAGCTGGCAAAGCGGATGGGCGCGAACGAAACCGTGAACACCCTGAAGGAAGGATTTATCGAAGAAGCCAAAGCGCTGACCGGCGGCCGGGGCTTTGAGAACGTGCTGGAAACGGCCGGCAACCCGGTGACCATGCGGATGGCGTTTGAACTGGCGGCCAACAAGGCCAAGGTGTGCTTTATCGGCACGCCCCACACAGACCTGACCTTCACCCCCGCCCAGTGGGAGAATATGAACCGGAAGGAATTCTACCTGACGGGCAGCTGGATGAGCTATTCCGCCCCGTTCCCGGGAAAGGAATGGACGCTGACGGCGCACTGCTTTGCGGACGGACGGCTGAAGTTTGACCCCTCCATGATCTTCCGGAAATTCCCGCTGAGCCAGGCGGCGGAAGCCTTCGCCCTGTACAGGAATCCCCGGGACGTGCACGGCAAGATCATGCTGATCAACGATGAACCGGTCAAGTAAAAAAAGTATATATATCATCCACAACATGAAGAGGTAGGGAGGACACAAGCAATGGCATTCATCGATCCGAATCTGGTTCCCAAGAGAAAACTGTCCAACGGCCAGGAGATCCCCTGCATCGGTATGGGCACTTTCGGCAGCGACCGCTTTACGCCTGAACAGGTATCCGGAGCGGTAGCCGGAGCCATCCGCAGCGGGTACCGCCTGTTTGACTGCGCGTCCGTTTACGGCAATGAAGACCTGATCGGCCAGGTGTTCGCACAGGCCATGAAGGAAGGCGTTGTGAAGCGCGAAGAACTGTTTGTCACATCCAAGGTGTGGAATGACATGCACGGGCAGGGCGACGTTCTGCTTTCCTGCGCCAAGACCCTGAAGGATCTGCAGCTGGACTATCTGGATTTCTACTTTGTACACTGGCCTTTCCCGAACTACCATGCACCCTTCTGCGACGGAGACAGCCGCAACCCCGACAGCAAGCCCTTCTCCGTGGAAGAGTTCATGAGCACCTGGCGGCAGATGGAACGCCTGGTGGATATGGGCCTGGTGAAGAACCTGGGCATGAGCAGCATGACGATTCCGAAGCTGGAAGCGGTGCTGGGCCTGTGCCGGATCAAGCCCACGGTGATTGAAATGGAACTGCATCCCTGCTTCCAGCAGCCGGAGCTGTATGACTATGTGGTTGCCCACGGCATCCAGCCCATCGGATTCTGCCCCATCGGCAGCCCCACCCGGCCCGACCGGGATATGACGCCGGACGATATTGCCGACATCCAGGTGCCGGAACTGGTGGAAATCGCGAAAGCCCATGGGGTTCACCCGGCGGTGATCTGCCTGAAATGGGCGGTGCAGCGGGGCCAGATCCCGATTCCGTTCTCCATCCACGAAAACGAATATGTTTCCAACCTGATGTGCACGGTCCAGGATCCGCTGAGCGAAGAGGAAATGAAGATCATGAAGAGCGTGGACCGGAACTGCCGCCTGATCAAAGGACAGGTTTTCCTGTGGCCGGGCGCTACAGACTGGCACGACCTGTGGGACGAAGACGGAACGATTACCAAGTGACAAACAGACAGTGAAAGAGGTGCGGATATGCTGAAGGGAATTCCTGCGATCATTCCCCCGGAACTGATGAAAATCCTGATGGAAATGGGTCACGGCGACGAGCTGCTGATCTGCGACGGCAACTATCCGAAATTCGGATGTCCGGAGCGCTGCGTCCGGATGGACGGACACGGGATTCCGGAAATTCTGGATGCGATCCTGCAGTTTTTCCCGCTGGATCCCTATGTGGAAAACCCGACGATCCTGATGGCTGTGCTGCCGGATGATCCTTATAAGCCCGAAATCTGGGAAACCTACCGGGAAATCGGCAGGAAACACGAGGGAAAGGGACTGAGGGAAATTGCCGTGCAGAAGCAGGAATTCTATCCCCGGGGCGCGAAATGCTACGCATGCATCGCGACAGGCGAAACCGCGCTTTACGCCAACGTGATCCTGAAAAAGGGCGTTGTGTGACAAACTGACAACCAGGGTTTACTCCTTTTTATTATTTATCAGGCAGCCGCGCAAAGGGCCAGCGCGGCTGCCTCCTGTTTTTGCGGAAAAGCAAACGCCGCGCTCCCGGCCGGGAACGCGGCGTTTTGATATGTTCAGAATCAGGATTACAGCGGACGGACGGAGGAACCTTCGGTCAGCTCCGTGGTAAGGGTAACGATGCGGGGAGAAACGGCTTCCTTGCCGGAAAGCATATCCAGCATCAGGTTGGCGCATTCCCGGCCGATGCCCAGCTGGGGCTGGCGGATGAGGGTCAGGTCGGGGAAGATGCTGCCGAAGAGCTCCAGCTTATCAAAGCCGATGACGGACAGATCCTTCGGAACCTCAATTCCGTTATGCTGAAGGGCGAGCATGCCGCCGAGGGTCATTTCGAAATTGGTGATGAACAGGGCGGTGGGCGGATCATCCAGCTTCACCAGCTCCTGAACGGCCTGATAGCCGCCGTCCATGGTGTAGTCACCATAGCGGATATAACGGTCATCCGGGGTGACGCCCGCTTCCCGCAGGGCGCTGAGGTAGCCGGTCAGACGGGAATCCGTGGTAAACAGGTGCGGGCTGCCCAGCACCAGGCCGATCTTCCGGTGGCCCAGGTCCAGGAGCTTATGAACCGCCTGGCCGGAGGCGTATACGTTATCAATGATAACGGCGCTGACGCGGCTGCGCAGGGAATTGATCAGCCGGTCCACCAGCAGGATGGGAATATTGGCGTCCAGGGCGGCCTTCAGGTGCGCACCGGAGGCGTCGGTAGCCATGTTGATCAGGCCGTCCACCCGGCGGTGCATCAGGAATTCCACGGCTTCCTTTTCACGCTTGGGATCGCTGCGGCAGTCGCAGACGATGACGGCGTAGTCATGACGGCGGAGAATATCCTCCATAGAGGAGATGATGGACGTGATGAAGGCGTTGCTCAGCTCGGGAATGATTACGCCGATGACGCGGGTCTGCTGCGTCTTCAGGCTGCGGGCCACCTCATTGGGCACGTAATGCAGCTTTTTGACCGCCGCCTCAATGAGCAGGCGGTTTTTATCACGGACATTCCCGCCGTTGAAATACTTGGAAAGCGTGGCAAGACCAAGCCCGGTTTCGCGCGCGAGATCTTTCATTGTGGACGCCATGGAATCACCTCCGGTTTTCTGGATTTATCCTATCAGAAAACGGGGAAAAAGACAAACAGATTTACGTTTTTTGCGGAGCATAAACGCAGGAAATACAGAAAAATCAACAGGATTTGACCTATGAAACGTTACCGGAATTCCAGCACGGCAGGTTCACCGCAGTACCGGAGCTGACGGACTTCGCTGCTGCCGTCCGGACGGATGAGACGGACCGGCACGGAAAGATCCGCCGGAAGGCTGCCCTCCGCTTTTCCGGTGCGGAGAGTACAGGCAGAATCCTCCCAGTGAAGCGGAATACGGAGGTATTCATCCAGAAGATATTCCATGTTGTCTCCGGCGTCATCGTAAAGATCAAAGCTGCCGTCCGCCCCACCGAAGATTACCAGCTCATCCGCGGGGGATTTCAGCTCAGCCGTGCTGCAGGCACCGGCGGAAAGCGGGAGGATGCTGCCGGCGCGGACCAGCACCGGGAAACGGTCCAGGGGCGTTTCCAGAACCTGTTCCGTACCGCCTGAATAATACTTTTCCGTAAACAGATCATACCAGCCGCCAGGCGGCAGGATGACGGACGTCCGGTCTCCGCCGTCCCGCAGGGAACGGGTGACCGGCCTGACGAGCAGGGCGTCCCCCAGCATATACTGCTGGGACAGGCCGCGCAGCCGGGGATCGTTTCCGAAGGCCGTGAGCATGGCGCGGATCATGGGAAGACCGTCGCGGCAGGTGCGGGCGGCGGTGGAATACAGATAGGGGAGCAGGCGGTAGCGCAGGGCAATGATGTCCCGCAGGAAGTGGTATTCCGGACTGTCCTCCGCACCGAAGGCCCAGGGCTCCCGGGGCGTATCCGTGCCGTGGGAGCGGAAGACAGGCAGCATGGCGCCGAACTGGAACCAGCGGATATAAAGCTCCCGGTAGGCGGGATCCCGGACACCATCCGGATAATCGCCCCGCCAAAACCAGGGATCCTTCCGGTCTACAAAGAAGGCGCCGATATCCAGCGTCCACCAGGGAATGCCGCTGCAGGAAACACGGACGGCTTCCGTAACCTGTTTTTCCAGCACATCCCAGCGGGCGGAAATATCTCCGGACCAGAGGATAGCACCCAGGGCACCGGAATCCGTTCCGCCGCTGCGGGAAAGCAGCACGGGCCGTTTGGAGGGAAGATCACGCAGCCAGTGCTCCCGGAGTCCCCGCAGGTGGAAGGAGGCATACCGGTTCATGGTGACCGGATTCATCCGCAGGGCGGAAGCCTCTGTGATCAGGCGGAAGCGGGTTTCGGGATCGCGTTTTTCGTTCCCGCACCAGTCCGGATCCGTGATCGGTTCACAGCTGTCGCACCACAGGGCGTCCGTGCCTCCGTCCATCCAGAAACGGCGGCACTGCTGCCAGTAAAGATTCCGGGCTTCCGGAGAGAAAGCGTCATAGATCCGGCTGGAGGGCAGGAAGAGCCCGGCTTCGGCAAACTCATCGCAGTCCCGGCCGCTGCCGGTATTCGGCCAGACGGAAACCATGAAATGAACATTCATCTGATGAAGCGTATCCGTGAGGGCACGGATATCCGGGAAACGGGCCGGATCGGGGGTCTTGTCTCCCCAGCAGCCGTCGTTCCAGGTCATCCAGTCCTGGACAATGCAGTCCAGGCCCAGCCCGCGGCGCCGGAATTCCCGGGCGACGGAGAGCAGCTCCTCCGCGGACTGATAGCGTTCCTTACTCTGGATATAGCCAAAGGCCCATTTGGGGAGCATGGCGGGTTTGCCGATGGCAAAAGCGAGCCTGCGCAGCACATCGGCACAGTCTGTGCCCCGGATGACCAGGTAGGAGATTTCCTCCACAGCGTCCAGCTCAAAGGTGAAGCCGTTGTTCTCCCCGCGGTATTTCATGGCGCAGCCGGCCTCCAGCAGAAGCCCCCAGCCGTCACTGCTCAGCAGGAATGGGATCGGGATTTTCATGTTGTGTTCATAGAGCAGCTCGGATTTGCCGGAATAATCAAAAATCCCGTCCTCATGGGCGCCCAGGCCGGTCAGGACAGGGGAACCCGGAAAGGAAAAACGGAGGACGGCGGACCAGACGCTGCCGACCTGACTGCATTCACCGGAATCGAAGGAGATGACTTCGCCGTTGGCCGTCTGCCGGACTTCGCCCTGATCCGCGTCTCCGGACAGGCGAAAGACCGGACGCGGCGTAAAGCCGCAGCCGGTCTGGGACAGGTATTCTCCTGCTGCATCATGGAAAGAAACGGGATGGAAGGGCTGACAGTCTTCCGGGGACAGGAGGACCCGGATAATTCCGTCGGAAACCTGAATCTGACGCATAGAACTCCTTTCAGCCTTTGACCGCGCCGGCGGTCATGCCTGAAACAATATATTTCTGGCCGAGCAGGTAAATGATGATGACGGGGGCGCTGGTCAGGACGATATCGGCGCAGACCAGGTTCCAGTCCTTAAAGTACATTCCGAAGAAATTATACACCGCCAGGGTCATGGGCCATTTGTCCGAGCTGTTGAGGAAATACAGCGGCATGACGAACTCATTCCATGTGTTGAGGAAGGTCAGGACCATGACGGTTACCAGGACCGGCTTCATCAGCGGCATGACGATCCGGAAGAAAAGGGCGGCGGGGGAGGCACCGTCAATGACGGCGGCCTCGTCAATCTCCGGGGAGATCTTGCTGACGAAACTGTGGATCAGGAAGATATTGAAGGGAATCTGGGTGGCGGTATAAAGCAGGACGATTCCGATCCGGGTGTTCATCAGCTTCAGGGCCTGCATGACCCTGATCAGGGGAATATAGTTGATGGGTATGGCGATACCCAGCACCAGGAAAAGATACAGGAAATTATGCAGCCTGCGGCGGTTCCGGGACAGCACATAGGCGGCCATGGTGCAAAGCAGGGTACACAGGAGCACGCTGCTGACGGAGTAGAGCATGCTGTTCAGGAACGTGGTGCCGAGTTTGCCCTTTTGGATGACCAGGGCGAAATTGGACCATTGCGGTGCGGCCGGAAGGGACAGGTTCATGGCGGCGGCTTCCCTGCCGGTCTTGAAGCTGTTGAACAGGATCAGCAGGAGGGGCGCCAGGAGGATCAGGGAGAGCACCCAGGCCAGCAGATTGATGCCCAGGGCAGCGAGCTGTTTTCTGCGTTTCATATTTCCTGTCCATCTCCCTTCACCATGTGCCGGATCATGAAGAAACCGGCAACCAGCATGACCAGCGTCATGATGGTGGACAGTGTTGTACCTACGGCATAGCGCCCCAGACCGAACTCCTTGTATACGCCTGTATACATGACTTCGGTGGCAAAGCCGGGACCGCCGTTGGTCAGGGAGTAAACCATATCGAAGACCTTGAGGCCGTAGATGACATTCAGTACCGTGGTGACGGTGAGGGTGGGAACCAGCAGCGGGAGCGTGATATGGCGGAAGCACTGCCAGGCGGATCCCCCGTCAATGGAGGCTGCTTCATAATAGGTCTGCGGGATGGACATGATGCCTGCGATCAGTATGGTCATAATATAGCCCATGCCCTTCCAGATGTCCACTACCATGACGGAACGGAACGCAATTTTCGAATCCGTGAGCCAGTTGCTGGCCAGGAAGTTCAGGCCCATTCCCCGGAGGAAGGTGTTCAGCAGACCGATTTTCGGGTTCAGCACTGATTTGAAGATCATGCCGACGATCAGCGCGGAGAGCACACAGGGAAGATACATGACCGCCCGGTGAAAGTTCAGCAGCTTTACCTGCTTGGTCAGCAGAACAGCCAGGGCCAGGCCCACCGCGTTTTTGACCACCGTGGTCACCAGGGTGAAACGCAGGGTGTTGACCAGCATGCGGGTATAGTTGTAGTCCGCCGAGAAAGCCGTGGCAAAATTCTGCAGGCCGACGAAATGAATGCTGTCGGAATAAACCGACCAGTCAGTGAAAGAATATCCGAGTCCCATGACGGAGGGTAGCACAAACAGCACGGAATAAAGCAGCAGCGCACCGAAGACGAAACGGGTCGGATAAATCCGGTTTTTATTCATGGGCTTCCTCCAGGTCTATTTCCCGGCCGGGGAAAGAGTTTCCGGTGAAAAGAGGAGGAAACCGGGTATTCCGGTTTCCTCCGACTGTGATCCCGGGATCGGATCAGTTCCAGGCAGGATCCTTGGCGGCTGTTGCCTGATCCGCGCGGTTCCGGTCAATATTCTTCAGCATGTCATCAGCGCTCTGGTCGCCCTGGAGCACGGCGACCAGTTCCTTGCCGATCTCCATCCACTGGGGGTTGACGTAGTTGACGCTGGTCTGGTAAACGGTGCCGTGTTCCGGATAAGCCGCATAGAAAGCGGAGATCTCAGGAGAGTAGGCATCCTTGGCGGTGGTGAAGGGCAGAGTGTTGAACTTCGACACTTTTTCAATCTGGTACTGGATGTTTTCCGGCTCGGCGAGGAAGGCCAGGTACTGCTTCGCTGCGTCAATGTTGGCGGAGCCGGAGTAGATGAAGCGGGTGGGGCCGACGGGGTTCATGTTCAGCACCTGGTTGTCAAGCAGGGGCATGACGAAGAAGCCGATATCCTCCGCAGGGAAGTCCGGATACTGGGCATTCAGGTCAGCGGGAAAACCCTGGTTCGCCACGGTCATGGCGCACTCGCCCTCGGCAATGGCCTTCGCAGCATCATTGTATTCATTGGCCATATAATTGTCGCCCCAGTAACCCAGGTCGGCCATTTCCTTAATCTGCTCCACCAGCTGTTTTGCGGCGGCGCTGTCAGCGAACTTCATGGTGTTATTGTTCAGCTTTTCGGCAGTGCCGGGTTCCGCATGTTCGATGGCGACGCCCATTTCGCAGAACCACAGCTGATGATGCCAGCCATCGGCAACCGCTTCGTAGACGGGGGTCATGCCGTCGGCCTTGATGGCTTCGCACACGGCCTTGAACTCTTCATAATTGGTGGGAACGCTGAGATTCAACTTTTCAAAAACCTTTTTGTTGTAGGCAACGGCCCATACGGAGGAAACGTCCTGTGCCGGCTGGCCGTACAGTTTCCCGTTCACGGAGGTTTCGGCAGCAGCCAGGGGATCCACGGTGGCTGCCCAGGCTTCACCGCTCAGATCCACGGCGTTCTTTTCCACATTCAGCTGGGTCACGATGTCGGACTTACCGGCCTGGGAACCGAACAGATCCAGGTCTTCGCCGGTCTGAAGCTTGGTCATCAGCACGGTGGTGTACTGGTCGGCGGGAATGATCTGGAAATCAACCGTGATTCCGGTTTTTTCGGTGAACTTGTCTGCCAGTGCAATTTCGGCGTCCTGGACCCAGTCCTGGCTGGCCATGTAGGTGATTTCCACGTCTTCGGCGTGGACAACGGCAGCGATGCCCAGCAGCATCATCAGCGCCAGTGCGAGAGCAAGGATCTTCTTCATGGGGGTACCTCCTTCAATATTATCCGTTTTTCGGAAGACCGGTATTCTCCGGCCTTTATCTGCCCTTATTATAGAAACGTATCCGTTAAAAAGGAATGGAGCATTTTATCAGGTTTCATGGATATTTTTAACCAAAAATAAACCATACAGGATAAAAACAGGCCGGTTCAGGTTGACAAAAAGCAAACGTTTTCTATATACTGAAGCGTGCCAGAAAGCGAAACGTTACATATATTATAACAGAAAAAGGAGAAAGCTGTATGCGGATGCGGAGGGGCCACGGAAGAACAGTGCGGGGAACCCTGATGGGGACCTATGCCGTGCTGATCCTGCTCTCCTTTGCGGTCCTGGCGACGGCATTTTCACTGATTCACGGCAGCAGGGTGAGAAACGAAGTAATGAATACACTGCGCGGACAGACGCAGGCCATGGCGGCTGCTGCCGACCGGGAAATTGACCAGATGCGCACCATGGCGCTGAACATAACCTATTCCACGCGGATGCAGGACCGGATCACCCTGCGCCGGGAAAACACCGGCGGTTTATCGGGGGAAGCGGACCGGATGTCGATGATTCTTTCCCTGATTGTTTTCCCCAACCGGCCGATTGACCAGATCAACCTGTATACCCGGGACGGAATCCGGGTATCCTCCGGCCTGGACAACGAGATCACGGCAGACAGCGCGGAAACAAAGCCCTGGTACGGGCCGATGGCGGAGCAGGGGAATCACCAGCTGCTCTATTTTTCCGGCAGGGACGAGAAGCTCTCCAAGTATATGACGGACCCCTACGGCAAGGAGTTCGTGACCCTGGTGATGGAAAACTACGACAACTTCGGGATCCGGTGCGGCTATCTTGAAATCCGGCAGCGGATCAGCAGGATCCTGTCCGCCCAGATGGCATATAAATCCGGATTCGGGGAAAACACGTACTTTATCGACCGGGAGGGCAGGCAGATTTTTCCGAAAGCGGAAGGAGAAAATCCGGTCAGCACCGACGCAGAACGGCTCGGCTTTCCGGAGGAACTGACGCCGACGGGAGACGGAAGGCTGCTTTGCTGCGTACCCGCCGGAAGGGGACAGTTCTATACCGTGATGAGTATCCGGGAGGCAGACCTGTTCCGGTCGGTCCGGGACCAGAGCGTCACGATCCTGCTGATTACCCTGGGAACGCTGATCCTGACAGTGCTGGCCTCCGTGCTGGTTTCACGCCGGATCACACGGCCGCTGGCGGACATTTGCGACCAGATCGGCCAGATCGGCCTGGAAAATCCGGCACCGCTGCCGGAAGTGGATTCGGATATCCGGGAGATCCAGACGCTGCATACAACCTTTTCCCGGATGCAGTCGACGCTTTCCGGCAATGTGACAAAGCTGCTGGAGCTGCAGAACCAGGAGATGCAGTCCCGGATGCTGGCGCTGCAGGCACAGATGAATCCTCATTTCCTGTTCAACAGCCTGCAGGCAATCCAGGCGATGGCGGACGAAGGGATGGACGCGGAGATTGCGGAAATGTGCCAGTCCATGGCCGGAATCCTGCGGTACATCTCCTCCGATTCCGCACAGCAGGTTCCGCTGGAGAAGGAAATCCGGCATACGAAGGATTATCTGCGGTGCATGGAAATCCGCTATCAGGGAGACCTGACCTGCGAGACGGACCTGCCGGAGGAGATGAATCCGGTGCTGGTCCCCAAACTGTGCGTACAGCTGCTGGCGGAAAACGCGATCAAGTTTACCACCATGCAGCGTCCGCCCTACAGGATCCGGATTGAAGGAACCGTGTCAGGAGATCGCTATGAGCTGCGGATCCGGGACAACGGCCCCGGGTTTGAAGAGGAAACGAAAAAAGAGCTGACGGAGCAGATGGAGGAAATCCGGCGGACGTCCACCCTGCCGTCCCTGAAGATCAACGGAATGGGCATCCTGCATGTTTATATCCGCTTCTTCCTGCTGTACGGGGAAGATTTCATCTTCAGGCTGGAGAACAACCCGGAGGGAGGCGCTTGCGTGGTGATCGGAGGGAAACGGAATGAGCAGGCAGTTTAAGGTGATCGTAGCGGACGATGAAAAGCTGATCGCGAACAACATTGCCCGCAGAATTGAAGAAAGCAGTGACGCCTTCCGGGTGATTTCCCGCGCCGGGACAGGGCTTGAAGCCCTTGAACAGGCCCGGGAACTGCTGCCTGACGTAGTGTTCAGCGATATCAAGATGCCGGAAATGGACGGCATCGGACTGATTTCCAGCCTGCGGGAGGAACACCCGGACATGCTGTGCGTGATTGTCAGCGGATACAGCGATTTTGAGTATATGAAGGCCGCTATCCGGAACAGCGCGGTTGATTACCTGCTGAAACCGGTGAATCCGGAGGAACTGCGGCGGCTGCTTCAGCGGCTGGAGGCAATGCTGCTGGCCAGGGAACAGCAGGTGGTATCCCGGCGGGAATCGGACGCCGCGGCGCTGGCGGAGAACGTCAGGACCTACCTGCAGGAAAACTATGACAAGCCGGTTGATTTTTCCGCACTGGCGGAATCCATGGCGGTCTCCGCACCTTATCTGAGCAAGATGTTCCATGAACAGACGGGAACGAGCCCGAGCCGCTACCTGAATGACCTGAGAATGAGACAGGCCAAAAAGCTCCTGATGGACACAAGCCTGACGGTGAGGGAAATCGCAGCCCGCGTGGGCTATCCGGATCCCTTCCATTTCAGCCGGAACTTCCGGAATACAATCGGATGCAGTCCTGCCCGGTTCCGGGACAATGGAAAATGAAATACTTTGGAGAGCAATCAACAAAAGGCACCGCAGCAGCGGTGCCTTTTGCGCGGTCGGGCAGAAGACCGGTTTTTATTTCTTGTAGAACGGACCGTAGACAGCGCAGGCGCGGTAATCGGCGCCTTCCTTGTCCATGCCGAAGGCGTTCCAGGCGGCCGGACGGAAGATATCCGCAACCGGCACGTTATGCATGGCCACGGGTATACGCAGCATGGAACAGAGGGTGATCAGGTCCGCGCCGATATGGCCGTAACTGATGGCGCCGTGATTGGCGCCCCAGCAGTTCATGACATCATAGGCGCTGCGGAAGGGACTGCCTTCTTTTCCGTCACAGCGGGGCGTGAACCAGGTGCAGGGCCAGGTATAATCGGTCCGCTTCCAGAGAATATCGTTGACCTTATCCGGCAGGTTCACGGTCCAGCCTTCCGCAATCTGCAGCATGGGCCCGAGACCGTCCACCAGGTTCAGGCGGATCATGGTGGCGGGCATTTCGCAGTCGGTAACGAAGCGGCTGGAATAGCCGCCACCCCGGAAATAGCCTAGATCGGCATAATTCCAGGTGGTATGATCCATGATGGCCTGCTGATCCGCTTCCGTGAGATCGTACCAGGGCTTCATGGTCCGGTTTCCGTCCGCGTCCTTTGCCTGTCCGTTGGCGTCCAGGCAGCAGGCGCCGGAATTGATCAGGTGAATGAAACCGCCGTTTTCCTTCGCAAATCCTTCCACATCATATCCCGTACAGCGTTTCACGGCTTCCGGACTCCAGAAGGTGCGCACGTCGGCAAACATCTGGGCTCGGTTGGTGAGGAGCTTCATGAAGAGCATGCCCAGGCCGTTGAGCACGTCGTTTTCCGTGGCGAAGACATAGGGCTCCCGGGCACCGTTATGGTCGAAGCTGGTGTTCAGCATGGCTTCCGGGAAGTCGCAGTTGGGATAGAAATCCGTCCACTGGCGCTGTCCCTGGAAACCGCCGGCGATGGCGTTGTGGCCGACCGCTTCCTCCTCGCAGCCGGAGGGAAGGTTGGGATTGCCGTTGAGCAGATCCCTGATGATCAGATACATTTTCAGGGTGAATTCCCAGTCCTGGTCCTTCTGATCCCGGGTTTTCTGAAGCTCAGGGGGATTTTTGTCAAAACCTTCATGCACGTTGGCGGTACACCAGGCCTTCAGCTTTTCCAGCTCTTTCCGGTCATAGATGCCGAGGGTCATGCGGCGGATAATTTCCACCTCATCCACGGACTCAACGCGCATGCCGAGATATTCCTCAATAAACTTTGAATCGATGATGGAACCGCCGATGCCCATGGTGATGGCACCGATCTGGAGATAGCTTTTTCCGCGCATGGTGGCGGCAGCCACCGCAGCCCGGCCGAAGCGGAGCAGCTTTTCCTGCACATCCTCCGGGATGGAGGAATCATCCGCCTCCTGGACTTCATGACCGTAGATGCCGAAAGCGGGGAGCCCCTTCTGGGCATGCGTGGCCAGGACGCTGGCCAGGTATACAGCGCCGGGACGCTCGGTGCCGTTAAAACCCCAGACAGCCTTGATGGTATTGCGGTCCATATCCATAGTTTCGGAACCGTAGCACCAGCAGGGGGTGACGGTGAGCGTGACAGCAACGCCTTCCCGGCGGAATTTCTCCTCACAGGCGGCTGCCTCGGCCACGCGGCCGATGGTGGTATCCGCGATGACGACCCTGACCGGATCGCCGTTGGAATAGCGCAGGTTTTCCTCAAACAGCCGGGCGGCGGAACGGGCCATGTTCATAGTCTGCTCCTCCAGACTTTCCCGGACTCTCAGGGCGCCGCGGCGGCCGTCGATCGTCGGCCGGATGCCGATGACGGGATAGCTGCCCAGGTATCTGTTGTCTGCCATTGTTTTATGAACCTCCTTGCGGTATGCCGGGACGGCTTTCCGCCCGGCGGAGAAAAAACGGATGGAGATCCGGAGATCCCCATCCGTTCCTTACCGGACCCGTCAGGAACGGGCTCGAAGAAAATCAGTCGTACAGGTTGTCAGCGATTTCGGGAGTGTCGATGTTCTCCAGGGTGTAGAAGGCGCAGCCGGTATCGGTGTCTTCAACCGCTTCACCCTTGGCGCTGGCCAGGAGCAGATCGATGGTCACGCGGCCGATGCCGACGGGGGACTGGGTCACAGCACCGTACATGACGCCGCTGCGGATGGCAGCCTTCAGGGTGGCGCCGGAGTCGAAGCCCACAGCGATGACGGTGTCATCGGAGGTGCCGCACTTGAACAGGTTGTTGTCAGCGGCAACAACGCCTTCAGCGGCAACCTGGTTGGAGCCGAACACGGCGATCAGGTCTTCTTCATTCAGCAGCACGGAAGCTTCGTTGGCGCACAGTTCCACGGTGGACTGGGAGGGAACCTTGGCTTCGATGATGATCTTGGCGTCAGCTTCGGCAGCCTTCTCACCCTTGATGCCGTTGACATAGAATTCGTTACCGGTCACGGCAACCTTCCAGCCCTTTTCAGCGGCCAGTTCAATGATCCGGTCGATGAAGCCGAGGCCGCGCTGGGTCACGGATTCACCGGTGGCATCCTGGTTCACTTCGCCGATGCGGACAGCGCCGGGAGCGGCTTCGATCCGGGCAACGATCTTTTCCCACATACCGTCAGCGGCAACGGTGCCGGCGATGTAGTTGTTGGTGGAAGCGTTGGCGTAGACAGCGCCTTCGGGAGCGCCGGGAACACCGGAGTCAAAACCGATGATCGGGATCTTCTTGCCCAGGGCGTCGTTCAGCAGATCGTTGAAGGCGTTCTGGTCAACGGCGGCGAAACCGATGGCGGCGGGGGCGGCGTTCAGCGCGGAGGTGAACTGCTGCACCTGCTGGGCCACGTCGGATTCGGAGTCGGGGCCGACGAAGTTCATGGTGATGGTGTCATTGCCTTCAGCGTTGATCTTGTCCACTTCTTCCTTGGCGCCCTTGAGGACAGCCTGCCAGTAGGTGGACTGGAAGCCCTTCGAGACGATCTCGAAGTGGTACGCATCCGCAAAAGCAGCAGAGATGCCGAGAACCATAACCAGGGCAAGAATGAGAGCTACCAGTTTCTTCATATGGGGATACCTCCTTCAAATATATATGTACATCCGTCCGGGATGCCACATCCGAAAGTTATTTGCTGTTGCGCATCTTATCGATGGTGACGGCGCCCATCAGGATACAGCCTGTGATGAGCAGCTGCCAGTCCGCGTTCAGCCCGACGAAGGGGAGACCGACCTGCAGGAGGGAAATCAGGAGCACACCCAGGAAGGTTCCGAAGACGGAACCGGAGCCGCCGGTCATGGCAGTGCCGCCGATGATGGCAGCGCCGATGGCATTCAGCTCAAAGCCGGCGCCCTGACCGGGCGTGATGTTGGAGAAGGTGGCGGCATAGGTCACGGCGGCAAGGCCGGTGAACAGGCCGCAGATCATATAGGCGAAGATGTGCCATTTCAGCACGTTCACGCCGGAAAGCTTCAGGGCTTCCCGGTTGGAGCCGATGGCGATGGTGTAGCGTCCGACGCGGGTTTTGTTCAGCACCAGGGACATGAGGATGACCAGCAGGATCATCCAGACCATGCCCAGGGGAATGGGCATCCGCCCGGAATCTGTTCTGACCACGAGCCGGAAGACGCTCCGGAATCCGGCGCCGGGTTCCATGCCGTCCGGCCAGGTGCCGGAGAAACCGCCGGTCAGGATGGAGCCGATGCCGCGGCAGAACATCATGCTGGCCAGCGTCATGATGAAGGGCGGGACGTTCAGCTTTGCCACGCCGAAGCCGTTGACAGCGCCCATGGCGACGCCCATGAGGATGGTGATTACGATGGCAGCCCACAGCGGCCAGCCGCAGATACGCATCAGGTAGGAACCGATCAGCGAATAGCAGATCAGGCCGGTACCCATGCTCAGGTCGTTGCCGCCGGTGATCAGCGGGAAGGTGACGCCGATGGCCATGAGCAGCGTGTAATACATGTTGCTGCAGATCTGGACCAGGGTCGTGTATTTGCGGAAGGACGGGCTGGCGATGTAGAAGAAGCCGTACAGCAGGATCAGAACCGCGATGATGATCATGCGCTGGAAGGCGCTGGAACGGATGAATGCCGAGCGGGCTGCTTTTTTCCGGTCAATGGTGTTTTCCATTTGCTTACCCCTTTCTCTGCATTCGTCAATTCCTGCGGCGGCGGCTCATGACGTCAGCAATGACCGCGCCGAGAAGAATCAGGGCAGTGAGAGAATACTGGAAGGCAATGTTGAAACCCATGGAAAGGATGCCTTCCTGCATGATGGCGATGATGAAGGAACCGATGACGGTACCGAGGATGGACGCCAGGCCGCCGGCCATGGAAGTGCCGCCCATGACGCAGGCCGCGATCGCCTCGTTGTTGAAGGTGTCGCCTTTGACCGGCTGAACCGTGGTGTAACAGCCGACATAGAATATGGCGGCCAGACCGGCGAGGGTGCCGCAGATAACATAGGCCAGCATCTCCCAGCGGCGCGTATCCACACCGGAGAGGCGGACCGCTTCCCGGTTGGCGCCCAGACAGATCATGTAGCGGCCGGCCCGGGTTTTATTCAGCACGATGGAGCAGATGACAGCCACGATGATCAGGATGATCAGGCCTGTGGGGATATTCAGCTTGCTGCCGTTCCCCAGGGTGACTTCCAGGTTGGAAAGCTTCCGGTACCAGCCGCCCGGATCGGTACTGCCGGGCCAGGAAACATTCTGGGTTTTTGTGAAGATGGAGCCAACGCCTTTGGCGATCTGCATCAGCGCCAGGGAGGTGATAAAGGAGGGCAGGTGCAAATATGAAACGAAGAAACCGCCCACGGTGCCGAAGACCATACCGATCAGCGGGCACATGATCAGGGAAACCCACATGGGGAAGTGATAGTTATTGAAGCAGTAGCCCGAGATCAGTGCCGCAGCGAACATGACCGGGCCGACGGAAAAGTCGATACCGCCCGTGGCAATGACGAAAGTGACGCCCAGGGCCAGGAAGCCGATGAAATATCCGTAGTTGATGGCGCTGGTGAAACGGGCATAGGTCAGGAAGACATTGCCGTGATTCAGGACGCCGCTGAGTACCTGGAAGATCAGGCACAGGAGGATGATGACGCCGATCAGGACAACCCGGTTGAACCCCATGATCCTGACCAGCCTGAGGGATTTGAACCGTTCAAGCATTGCTTTCATACCGCTGCTCCCTCCTGCCGGTTTTTCCGGTTCTGCATATCAATATCCCGGGTGGCGGCCGCCATGATCTTTTCCTGGGTGGCTTCCGCAATGCCGAACTCACCGGTTTTCCGGCCTTCGCACATGACGATGATCCGGTCTGACATGCGCAGGATTTCAGCCAGTTCGGAGGAAATCATGATGATGGACTTGCCGGAAGCGGCCAGCTGGTTCATCAGCTCATATATCTCCTGCTTCGCGCCTACGTCGATGCCGCGGGTGGGCTCGTCAAAGATCATGATCTGGGAATCGTTTACCAGCCACTTGGCGATAACGACCTTCTGCTGATTGCCGCCGGAAAGGTTCATGACCAGCTGGTCGATGCCGGGGGTCTTGGTTTTCAGGGCGTCCACATACTTCTGCGTGACAGCTTCCTCCGCAGATTTATCGATGAAGACGCCTTTGGTGTATTTTTTGAGCGTCGCGAGGGTGGAATTCTCTGTGATGTTCTTTTTCAGGACGATACCGAAACGTTTCCGATCTTCGGATAAATAACTAAGCCCTGCCTCCACTGCTTCTTTCGGAGAGCTGATGGACACTTTCTCTCCGTTGATCCAGATATCTCCGCTCTGCTTGGGATCGGCGCCGAAGAGAGCCCTGGCAGTTTCGGTCCGGCCGGCACCGACCAGGCCGGCAAAGCCGAGAATTTCACCCCGGCGCAGCTCAAAACTGACGTCCTGCACCATCCTGCCGGCGTTCAGGTGTTCCACCTTCAGGACCACAGGCGCGTCGGGAGCGCAGCGGCTTTCGGTTTTGGGCTCCTCATAAATAACGCGTCCGACCATCATATCGATGATGTCTTCCTTGGTGCATTCCTCCGTGACCAGCGTGCCGATATACTGGCCGTCCCGCATGACGGATACCCGGTCCGTAATCCGCTTGATTTCATCCATGCGGTGGGAGATATAGACGATGCCGTATCCCCGGGCGCGCAGGTCCCGGATGATGACGAACAGCTGGTCAATTTCCGCATCCGTCAGCGCCGCGGTCGGTTCGTCAAAAACGATGACCTTTGCGTCGTGGGAAATGGCTTTGGCAATTTCACACATCTGCTGCTTCGCAACGGTCAGGCTGCTCATGGTTTCCTTCGGATCAATTTCAATGTTCAGCTGGGCAAAGAGCTTCCGGGCTTCCGTATTCATGGCCCTGTCGTTGATGAAGAGGCCATGCTTCGGTTCCCGGCCGATGAAGATGTTCTGGGCGACGGTGAGGTGGCCCATCATATTCAGCTCCTGGTGAACGATGACGATACCGGCCTGCTGCGCCTCGCGGGGATTGTGGAATTCCACTTCCTTCCCCTCAAAGGTGATGGTGCCGGAATCCTTGGTATAGATGCCGGTGAGCACCTTCATCAGCGTGGATTTTCCGGCGCCGTTTTCCCCCATGAGGGCATGGACTTCCCCGCGGCGGACGTCAAAGTCCACATGATCCAGCGCGTGGACGCCGGGGAAGGATTTGTCGATACCCTTCATTGTCAGGATGACTTCTCCCATGAAGGATCCTCCTTTATTGCCGATCAGTTGTTCAGAAATTCCGGAGAACTGAAAATTGCTGTTTTCCGTGCGTTTATATGAAAATAACTGATCCTTATAACGTAACGTTTCATTTCTGCGGCGCAAATCCTGCGTTTGAAGATAGAATAATATAGGGCTGTATGCTTGTCAAGACATAGTTACATAAAAAGCCAAAAAAATGTGAATCGTTTCGGTACGTACAACATATAATGACCGGAAAAGTCAGGCAGGCTCTGTAAAACGTCCGTTTCATCGACGGTGAAAACGTTTGTACAGGTCGTGCGGCAGCAGATCAGGCGGGACAGAGCATGGTTCGCCGCGGGCAAGGCAGGAAATCACAGGTTGTTTTATACGCATGGTTCTCTTTCATGAAAGGCGGTTTTACTGTAATATAGTAAATGCATTACATCCGACGCCGGAGGACCGGGACGGTTCGGGGAAGGAAGAAAAGAAAATGACAAAGCAGGAAATTCTGACCGCCGCGATGCGGCAATCGGCCATAGACTGTTGCTGCGCGGAAGAGGACTTCCGCAGGGAGACGCATATCGTTGTAGAAAACAAGGCATCTGAACAGACAAGCAAGTTTCTGGTAAGTCCCAATGCCTGCAGGATGATTTCCTACGGATCGAACATTGTAGCATCCTGCCGTCAGGAGCTGATTCCGGAGATTGAAGCATTCATCAACAGGAGGGAAAAATTCTACCGGTGCTTTGAACCGCTGGCGATTTATGAGCTGAATCATATCCTGCAGAGAGCGGGCGAACAGATTGCCTGGATGCACAGCTATTACCTGCCAGATCCGGACGCGGTTTTCAGCGCGGACCTGACCTGCCCCTATGAAACGAAAGTAATGCATCCGGAGGATTTTACGGATCTGTACGGGCAGGGATGGGATAACGCACTGAGCCGGATCGAACGGAAGGAACTGGACATGCTGGGCGTCGGCGCCTACGACGGGGACAGGCTGATCGGCCTGGCAGCCTGCTCCGCGGACTGCGTGGAGATGTGGCAGATCGGGATTGACGTGCTGCCGGAATACCGGCGCAAGGGTGTGGCGTCGGTACTGACCAACAGGCTGGCACGGGAGTCTTTGAATGCGGGAAGATTCCGTTTTACGCGGCGGCCTGGTCGAATGTCCGGTCGATCCGCAACGGATTCAAGAGCGGATTCAGACCGGCATGGGCGGCGATGGAGGCGGAAGAGATTGAAATGAAGAATGAAAAATGAAGAATGAAGAATGGTGGAGGAAACACTTTCCAGACGGAAAGTGTTTCTTTTGATTTGATTGATAGGGTAGTGGAGACGATTACAGCAAATGAAGAATGATATAGTGTTTCCACCTACCGCTTTGAAAATGATGCGGTTCCTGTCACATTCCTGCATTGCGGGATGGGGTTGAAGACAGACACCTTTGCATTCTGTTGTTCCGATCAGGTTCCCTATAGCATACGGGCGGGGAGATTTCTCCACGCGGGCACTACGTGCCCTTGGTCGAAATGACAGCTGGAGGTAGTGGAGTTCCTAACGGGAAGATGACAGAGGAGACAATGGCGTCACATGAGTGACGCCATATGCATAATAAATAGCCCCTTCCGGGATTGCCGGAAGGGGCTGGCTGTTTTTGACTGTGCTGTTTTTACGCGGCCAGGGCTTCGACCTTGTTCAGGTAATCGAAGAGAATCATCTCATCCTTGTAGGAGGAGGCGAAGAGCTCGGGCTCGTTGAGGCCTTCGCCCTGGAGCATGGCTGTGATGCCGATATAGCGCTGGGCGGGATCCTTGAGATCATATTGTTCACCCTGCGCAGTTACCACCAGAACGGAGGCTTCGCAGCGGTCAAGCGTTTCTTCAAACAGTTTCAGTTCATCATTATTCCTGATCTTCATTTGTATCACTCCTTTGCGATCAGTCTTCATGAGAAAGAAGTTATACAACCTCTTTCGTACAATATGATACCGCAAAGAAGGATGAATACAATCGATTTTCAGGCGATTTCCGGGACAAAATGTACAGGTTTAACCATACATGTCACATCTGGCAAAAAAGAGACACGGGATTCTGCCGGTCAGTCCAGCAGGGCGACCGCCACGTCGTTCACGTTGGTGCCGGTAGGCCCTGTGATGATCAGGCCGCCGGTTTTTTCCAGCGCATGATAGGCGTCGTTATCCTGCAGCACCGCGTCTACGGACAGGCCGTGAGCCTGAAGCTCGGCACAGGTATCGCCGTCCGCGTAGCCGCCGGCGGCGTCTGTGGGCCCGTCGGTTCCGTCACTGCCGACAGAGAAGACGGCAGCCCGTTCCAGTCCGGCAATACCGGCAGCGGCGGACAGGGCAATTTCCTGATTCCGGCCGCCTTTTCCATGGCCGGTCAGCTTCACCACGGTTTCCCCGCCGGCAATGAAGGCCATTGCCTTGGGATCGCCGGCATGGGTTTTCAGGATGGAGGCAAGGAAGCTTCCGGCTTCCCGGGCCTGGCAGCAGAGCTGATCCGTGAGGATGACGGGCTCATAGCCCAGATTCCGGCAGGTGGCGGCCGCAGCGGCGCAAAGCTCCCGGACGCTGCCGTTGATCTGAGTGTGAACATTATCCAGTGATTTGGGGGTCTCGACGCCCAGCAGATTTTCAGCCGTTTCGGACATGCGCAGGTTATACTTTTTCCGGATGCGCTGCGCATCCTCCGCCGTAGCGGAATCCGGACAGGCAGGACCGGAGGCAATCATATCCAGCGGATCGCCTAGAATGTCCGAAAGCACCACGGCCTCTACTTTGCCGGGCCAGCAGAGCTGGGCAAAGCGTCCGCCCTTTACCTGGGACAGCCGCTTGCGGATGGTGTTGATTTCCACGATATCCGCGCCGCAGGCCAGCAGCTGGCCGGTGATATCCTGCAGCTCCTCCGCGGGAACCAGGGGCTTTTCAAAAAGCGCGCTGCCGCCGCCGGAGAGCAGGAAGAGGACGGTGTCCTTTTCCGTCAGATCCGACACAAGATCCAGGGCGGCCTGGGTGCCGCGGAAGGAGTTCTCATCCGGAACGGGGTGCCCGGCCTCAAAGCAGGTGAAGTTGGCGATGGGGCCCATGACATGTCCGTATTTGGTCACCACCACGCCGTTTTCAATCCGGTCTCCCAGGCAGTCGGAGGCTGCCTTTGCCATCTGCCAGGCGGCTTTGCCGGCGGCAACCAGCAGTACCCGGCCCGGAAATTCCATGCCGGACAGCGCACGCTGCACTGCCGCGTCCGGCTGGACGGCCGCGATGGCTTCGCGGACGATCCGGTCCGCGTGACTGCGCAATTGCTGATTCATATATACCTCCGTAAGAATAACTGAAAAATGAATACTGAAAGCTTTAAAATGAATAATGGAGGAGGGATGGCTATGCCATCCTTTGAATGAATGATATGTTTGTGATCAGTTACGTAATGCCCAGAACGGGAGGACAAGTGAGAAGAAGATGCGCACCATGTCCGAAGGCATGGTGCGCAGTGATGGTTGACTACGATCAGAAGATCAGGCTGAGAATGAAGATTTCAATGATGGCGGCGATACCGATCACCAGGGTCATGGCCGTCTGGGTCTTGTAGCCCTCTTCCGGCTGCATCTCACCGAAGTTGGTAACCACCCAGAAGTAGCTGTCGTTGGCATGGGAAACGGTCATGGCGCCGGCACCGATGGCCATAACCACCAGGGAGATTTCCAGGGGAGTGGCAAAGCCCAGCACAGGAAGCAGCGGCGCCACAATACCGGCCGTGGTGGTAATCGCGACGGTGGAGGAACCCTGCGCGCTCTTGAGGATGGCGGAGAGCAGGAAGGGGAAGAAAATGCCGATGGTCTGGAAGGTGGTGGCATTTTCCTTGATGAAGTTGACCATGTCAGAGGAGGAAATGACCTTGCCCAGCACGCCGCCGGCGGCCGTGACGAAGAGGATCGGTCCGACGGTCTTCAGGGTTTCATTGGTCAGGGTGTAGAAATCCTTGCCCTTTCCGGCGGAGAACAGCTGAATGATGGCCAGGACGGTGCCGACGGCCAGAGCCATGATGGGCGTGCCCAGGAAGGCCAGCAGGTCAGCAATTGCACCGGTCCAGCCGGCCATGGAGGAGATGGAGGACAGGGCCATGAGCAGGATCGGAACCAGCAGGGGCGCCAGGGCGTTGCAGCCGCTGGGCAGCTTGCCGAATTCCGCCTTGAGTTCCTCATAGGACTTGACGACTTCGCCGTTGTCTCCGGTTTCATCTGCGCTCTTGATCTTCTTACCGATGAACTTGGCATAGAAGAAGCCGGCGATCAGCGGGAAAATGGAGCAGAGCACGCCGATGCCGATGACCAGAAGCAGGGATTCACCCACACCGAGGGTCTGGGCCGCCGCGATGGGGCCGGGGGTCGGCGGGATAAAGACGTGGGATACATACAGGCCGCAGGAGAGGCAGACCGTCATCGCCACGGAGGAGACGCCGGTGCGCTTGACCAGGGCCTTGCGGATCGGGTTCAGGATGACGAAGCCGCTGTCGCAGAAGACGGGGATGGAAACCACCCAGCCCATGAGTTCGATGGCCAGCTGGGGATTCTTTTCACCCACCAGTTTGATCACCATGTCAGCCAGCTTCAGGGCAGCGCCGGTCTTTTCCAGCACGGTACCGATGAAGGCGCCGAGGATGATGACGATACCGATGGAGGTAAAGGTTCCGGAGAAGCCGGCGCCGATGGTGCCGGGGATTTCCTTCAGCGGAATGCCTGCGATGAGGGCAAGGAGCAGGGAAACGCCCATGATTGCCAGGAACGGATGAATCTTCAGCTTGGAGATGAGAAGGATCATGAGGACGATCGCGACAATAAACGCGATGATCAGCGGAAGACCAGTCATAACAGAACCCTCCTTACAAAATATGGACTTGTCGGTCACGGTTAAATACCATATGAAGTGTAGCACCAAAAATTGGGAAAGTCAACGAAATTGTATTATTGCTGTTTTTTGGAAAACTTGCCGGAGTATCCTGCCGCGTGATATCATTAATCAGTTAATAGCTGTGCAGGGAACAGACGCAGCCGCACAGGGAAACGGAGTATGAGGAAAGATGAATACCATACTGCTGGTGGAAGACGATACAGCCCTCCGGGAAGGACTGACAGAACTGTTCAGCCGGGACGGGTATGAGGTGATTGCCTGCGGCTGCCTGCGGGAAGCCCGGGAAAAACTGACAGACAAGGTGCAGGTGATCGTCATGGACGTGGGCCTGCCGGACGGAGACGGGGTCAGCCTGTGCAAGGAATGGCGCGAGGCGGGAGAAACCCGTCCGATCCTGTTCCTGACAGCCCGGGGAGAAGAGTTTGACGTGGTCCGGGGACTGGATTCCGGCGGCAATGATTATGTGACCAAACCTTTCCGGATGCAGGAACTGCTCAGCCGGGTGCGGGTGCTGCTGCGGGGAAGCCAGGCGGCGCGGACGGTCAGCCGGAGCGGTTTTGTGGCGGACCGGGAACGGATGCAGGTGCTGAAGGACGGAGAACCCCTGCCGCTGACGCTGACGGAATACAAAATTGTGACGATGCTGATGGATCATACGGCCGTGGTGCCGCGGGAACGCCTGCTGGAGGTCCTGTGGGATGACGGCGGAAAGTTTATCGATGACAACACGCTGTCAGTTCATATGAGCCGGCTGCGGGAAAAGGTCGGAGCGGAGCACATCAGCACCATACGGGGAGTGGGATATCAATGGTCGGATACATCCTCAGCGGAATCCTCCTGCTGATTCTGGCGGCTCTGGTATGCCGCCGCATATGGGAGACAAGGCGGCTGAAAAGGCTGTCCGAAAACATGGAGGACTATTTGATGGGAATCGGCGGGAACCTGCCGCTTTCCCTGCGGGAAGATACCATAGCGCAGGTGGAGAATGCTGCCACGGAGATGCAGAACCGCATTGAGGTGGCGGAGGAACGCTTCCGCCAGGAGGCAAGGCGCACCAGCGCCCTGACGGCGGATATTTCCCACCAGCTGAAGACGCCGCTGGCGTCCCTGCGGCTGTACTGCGAAATGGACTCCAGCGCCCACTGCGACCAGCAGATTGTCCAGATTGAACGGATGGAAACGCTGATCAGCAGTCTGCTGCGGCTGGAGAAACTCTGCGCGGACGGTTACGAATTCAGCTTTGAAGAGCATAATATCCGGCAGATGATCCTGAAGGACTGGGAGCAGATGCGTTCCCTGTGGCCCGAAAAGACGCTGACCGTGGAGGGGGAGGCAGTGATCCGCTGCGATGAGAAGTGGCTGTCGGAAGCCTTCCGGAACCTGATCAAAAACGCCTGTGAGCATACCGCCGAGGACGGGCACATCCGCGTCTTCATGGAACAGACGGACCGGTTCTTTTACTGCACCCTGGAGGATGACGGCGGCGGAGCGGATCCGAAGGACCTGCCTCACCTGTTTGACCGGTTTTACCGGGCCAAGGGTCAGTCCGGCAAGGGGGCCGGCCTGGGCCTGGCCATTGTGAAGGAAATCATTTACCGGCATCACGGACAGATCCTGGCGCAGAACGCGAAGAAGGGCCTGAAGTTTACGATCTCCATTCCGGTGCTGGACATGATCAGCAAATGAAAAATGAAGAATGAAAAATGAAGAATGAATGGCTGACGGCCTGCGGCCGTTAATCTTACGAAAATGTAAGGCTATAGTCACTTGAAAGTAAGGTTGGTTTGCTATTCTTGCTGCCGAGGAGGAATGAACGATGGAAATGATTCGTTGTGAAGATCTGAGGAAAACCTACGGAAGCGGCAGCAGCGAGGTGCATGCTGTGGATGGCATCAGCCTTTCTTTTGAGCAGGGCACCTTTACGGCCATTACCGGGAAGAGCGGCAGCGGAAAATCCACCCTGCTTCACCTTCTGTCCGGCCTGGACCGGCCGACATCCGGAAAAGTGATGTATCAGGACAACAACCTGTTTCAATATAACGACAACCAGCTGTCCGTGCTGCGGCGGCGCAGATTCGGCTTTGTTTTCCAGGCATACAACCTGGTGCGGGAACTGACGGGGCAGGAGAACATCCTGCTGCCGGTGATGCTGGACAACCGCAGACCGGACGAACAGTACCTGAAGCGACTGACAGAGATGCTGGGCGTTGAAGACCGGCTGAACCATCTGCCCGGAGCCCTCAGCGGCGGCCAGCAGCAGCGGATCTGTATTGCCCGCGCGCTGGCGAACAAACCCTCCATCCTGTTTGCAGACGAGCCGACCGGTAACCTGGACGGGAAAACCGGACGGGAAGTGCTGACCCTGATGCGCACGATCAGCAATGAGCTGGGGATCACAATGATCCTGGTGACTCATGATCTGGGCGTTGCCGAACAGGCAGACCGGATTATCCGCCTGGAGGACGGCAAAATTGCCGAGGACAGCGGCGCAGGTGCGCATCCGATTACTTCTGACGGCGGGGATTACACCGGACGCGAGTCTGCTGACGACACCCGAAGGGGGTCCGTCGGATGAAAAAACTGACAATCAACCAGGTTGCAAGGGCCAATATCCGGGTGAACCGGAAAGCCTATGTCAGCCTTTTTGCCGGCATTCTGCTGGCTGTTTTCCTGGTTACAGCCACGGGGCTGTGCGCCTGGGGAACCGTCCGCGGACACGAGGAGCAGATGGCTCAGCGGGTCGGCTGGATGGATATGTTTATGCTGGGCAGCGAAAGCCCGACCGACGACCAGCTGCGCAACTGCGGCTTTTTTCAGCGGATCGGCCATGTAACGGTGGACGCCGGGGTAAAGGATACCGATATTTACAGCGGCTACTATGACGAAGAAGCGGGAAAGCTGATTAACCGTACGCTGACGGAAGGACGTTTCCCGGAAAAGAATGGTGAAATTGCCGCGGAAGTGAGCGCCCTGATCCAGCTGGGTCAGGAAAAGGCGAAAATCGGCGATACGCTGACGCTGACAATGAAGCCGATCTACGGTAACGAAGAAGAGAAAAGCTTTACGCTGGTCGGTATCCTGAACGAACAGAGCGATTATCTGAACAGGGTGATCTATAACGAGGAGGAAGGCATGCGCCTGCCGTCCCTGATGGTATTTCCCGGGGAACATTACGGCATGGGTACAGTGATGGTTCACCGCGTGCTGACCTACGCGCCGCTGATCACTTTCAACCAGGTGATGCGGAACTGTCCGCTGCGGTACGAGATGAGAGATGGCTGCTTCGGCGTCAGCCGGGAAACCGGTGAAGCTGTTTATGACGACTCGGGCTGGAGACGGGCCAGGAACTTTGCGAGCCGGATCGGACTGTGGGTTGTGCTGGGCGCGGCTCTGATGCTGTCTGCCTGCATCGGCATCGCGACGGCGATGGAAAGCCTGCTGAGCCGGAAAACAGAAGATATCGGCATGCTGCGGGCGATCGGATCCACGCGGCGGCAGATCCGGCGGATCTACGGCGCGGAAGCCTGGATGCTGACGGCTACCGCGCTTCCGGCGGGCCTGATCCTGGGTATTCTGACAGCCTGGGTGATTTCCGTGCTGGCGCCCGGCCAGGTGGCTTTCGATCTGAATTTCTGGCTGCTGATCCCGATTCTGGGCGTATCCGGCCTTTGCGTGTTCGCTGCTTCCCGGCTGCCGCTTTATCACGCGTCTGCCCAGACGCCGATGGGTGTGCTCCGGGATACGGGCATGCTGCGCCGTGCCGGGAAAATCAGGAATCACACAGCATTCAGGCCTGACAGGCTGATTGCCGGACGGCGCGTGCGGCTGCACCCGCTGCGCCAGGCAGGTACGGCCGGGATGATTGCCCTGACCCTGTTTGCCACCCTGCTGCTGGGTGAAGTGGTGCTGGGCATTAAAAACCAGGATGGCGAACGGCCGGCGTTTTCCATGTATGCTTTCGATAACAGTTTTGTGGATGACCCATTCTCCCAGTGCGACAGCGAGGCGGAGGATGTCCGATCCGACCTGAAGAGACTTGCCGATTACGGCGGGATCAGCCGGGTACAGTCCGTGACATCCATCCGGGGAAACCTGCTGATGGAAGAGGCACCGGGCTACTTCAGATCCCGGATCGCAACGGATAAGGATGCGGAAGGAAATACACTCAAACAGTCTTTCAGCGCCCTGGGAGGAGCATATGGAATATCCAATGAATGGCTGTTTTTCAGCGAAGGAGAGCTGGAGGAGGCACGGAGCCGGATCTATGAGGACTGGAGTGCTGGCGAACTGGTGTCGAATGCGGACCGGCTGAAACTGATCCGTGATCAGCTGGGAATTACCGACCTGGTTGTACCGGTCAACATTGTGGTGGCTGATCCGGACGCTGACCTGCTGCAGGACAACGTGACTGACGGAACGATTGACCGGGACAAGCTGGACAGCGGGGAAGAAGTACTGGTTTACGCGCCTGAATTATGCGTCAGGAAGCAGGAAAACGGCGGATACACCATTGAGACATGGCTCCTTCCGGGAGAAATCCGGGAGCAGGAATGGGACATTGTGATCCGGAATGACTATTTCAAAAAGGGCATGAACCTGAGCCTGCTGGAAATGACCGGGAACCGTGCGGCCGATATCCCGATGAACGATATGGAAATCGGGGAGGAATGGAAGAACTGGTATCAGTCCATGACGCCAGTCCGCAATGAAGTGAAGGTGGGCGCGGTGCTGAGCGGAGGCGTGCATATCAGCGGCGCCTATATGGGCGGAGTGACCGTGATTGTATCCGAAAAAGGCGCCCGGGCGATGGGCCTGAAAGTGCCGAATCCTGACACTACGGAGATTTACTGCACTTCCGATCTGACCCCGGAGCAGGAGGAACTGGTGAAAAACCGGATCATGTCGATTGCCGCACGCGGCGGAATGACCTATGAAAACCTGCTGGCGGTCAACCGTGCAAGACAGGCGAAAAAGGTACGGGAGATCCTGATCCTGACGGGTTTGATCCTGCTGTTCTTCGCGGTATCCGTGTTCATGCAGGTGACGGGAGTCGCCCGGCAGATCCGCTCAGATACCCGGATGATCGGAACCCTGCGCGCTGTGGGCGCGGACCTGAAAACCCTGGTAGGATGCTACCGGCTGCCGGTATGGATCTGCGCGGGGGTTGCCATGATCCCATGCCTGCTGTTCTACGCGGTGAGCGGGATTCCGGCACTGAGACTGTTTACGGCCAGCCATCCGCTGATTATGATTCCTATCCTGGCGGTGCTGGCAGGGTGCGTGGCGCTGGCCTGTACCGCGGGCATCCGCGGACGCCTGAGCGGCGTGGCACGCCAGCCGATTGTTGAGAATATCAGGGAGCTGTAACAGACAAAATGAATAAGAACAGATTGATAGCGGCCTTGCTGACCGTTCTGTTCCTTATACCGGTTTTGACCGCCCTGGGAGAGCCTGTCTTTTCAATATCCCTTGACGAGAATGCGGTTCTCCGGGGAATGGACAGATCCTGGTCCCAGGGATATACCGCTTCCGATTCAAGGGGAAGATGGAACCTGATCGTGCCTGTGAGGGTTGAAGGCGGCGCGGAAAGCGTGACGGCGGAACTGAAGATGCAAAACCCGGGAATTTCTCCCTTCAAGACTCAGGATATGACCGTAGAGGCACAGGAAGAGGAAGAACACATCTGGGGAATCCGGTTCGGACTGTCCATGCTCGCAGAACCCAAAAACGGGGATTATCCCTGCGAAATCCATATTACGGCACGGAATCAGGCGGGGCAGGAGCAGGAACTGGACATTCTCCATACTGTACGGGTCCGGAGCGGAACAGAAATGCTGGAAAAATCCAGGATTGATGTGACCGGCGTAGAGGCAGAGCTGCATGTGGGAGAAAAAGGCGAGGTAAGGCTGACACTGAGCAATCCCTGCAAAGCCACGGAACTGGAGAACATTGAGCTGAAGATGAGCGACGCGGAAGGGCATATTCTGCCCCGGGGCGCGGAGACGCTGCAGGCGGGAGACCTGGCGCCCGGCGAAAGCATCGCGGCCACCTATCCGGTGACGGTGCTGGCCAAAGCCACCGTGGTTCCGCATATCCTGAAAATAGACCTGAACTGGACCGCGGCGGGGCAGGAGATGACCAGTACAAGCAATTACACCGTAGCAATCCACCAGACCATCCGGCTGGAACAGGGCGGGGTGAAAATGGCCAGGAGCGTTTACGCAGGCGATTCCGTAACACTGAGCGTGCCGCTGATGAATATGGGCCGGGCAAATGTGGTGAACGTGCTGGCAACGGCGGCTATGCCGGGCATTACCGACAGGCAGAGCGCGCTGGTGGGGACGATCCAGCCCGGAGAGACGCGCCAGGCGCAGATTGTCCTGACGCCGGGAAAGGAAACGGAAGGAGATTATACCGGCACCCTGACGGTGGAATGCACGGATGAGGACGGAAACCCGGCTTCCTTCGAACTGCCGCTGGAACTGAACGTGGAAAAGCCGGTCCGGAAAGAAACAGAGGAAGGAAAGGAAAGCGGGACAGAAAAGAGGGAAAAGAATTCACCGCTGATCCTTGCCCTGGGCGGAGGCTGCGGCGTGCTGCTGATTCTGCTGCTGCTCCAGGGGATCCTGCTGCGCAGGAAAATTCACCGGCTGGAAGAAGACCGGCTGTAAAGAACAAAACAATCAAACCAAAAGTATCCCCCCAAGCGCCGGGACAGTCAGACTGCCCGGCGCCGCTTTTGTTTGCCTTGCAAAAGGGCGGCTTTCCTGTATAATCAGTGTCAAACAGCTTTAAGGAAGGAAAACGCCGGATGGAGATTCAGTTTTTTAAGGATACAGACCGCCGGGAACTGTGGCTGGCGCAGATGGAGAACTGCAGCTGGCGCGCGGGCCGGTACCTGTATACCCTGCTGAAGGAAGACCGCTTTCAGAAACAGTACGGGGAAACATCCAGGGTGCTGCTGCTGACAGAGAGGGAGAAACTGGTTTCCTTCTGCACATATGCGGAGCGGGATGAGATTCCGGATACGGAACTGAAGCCCTGGATGGGGTTTGTCTATACCGATCCGGAATACCGGGGCCGTCGCCTGATGGGCCGGCTGATCGCCCGGGTGAAGGAACTGGCCCGGGAGAACGGATCGGACGCGCTTTACATCTCCTCGGAAGAGCAGGGACTGTATGAAAAATACGGCGGGGCGTTTATCCGTACAATGAAGACGGGCCGGGGAGAGGAAACCCGGGTGTTCCGGATGAACACCTACGGGTTTTACGGATGGGAAAACGCGCTGGTTCCCGCCAGGACAGAGGACTACCCCGGAATCCGTACCCCCAGGGACCTGTACAACGCACTGTGGCATGTATGGAAAAAGGAAACCTGCGCGCCGCGGATGCAGAAAGACTGGAACGAGGAAAACCGGACGCTGGGACAGTGCTCCATTACGGCCTTCCTGGTGCAGGATCTTTTCGGCGGGAAGGTCTGGGGCGTGCCGCTGGCGGAAGGCGGATACCACTGCTTCAATGAGGTGGACGGAAGCGTGTTTGACCTGACGAGCGAACAGTTCGGGGAGGAAAAGCTGGATTATTCGCTGCTGCACGAACAGACGCGTGAAGAACATTTCAGAAAGCATGAAAAGTATGAGAGGTATGAGAAGCTGAAGGCAGCGCTTTCTGAATTCATCATTCACAATTCATGATTCAGAATTGTATTTTATTTTCTGAATAACACGAAGATCATACCAGGTGAGGAAAAAAGAATGAAGGCATTGATTGTTTACTGCCACCCGTCGGAGGACAGCTTTACCCGACATGTACGGGACGCGTTTATCCAGGGAATTACGGACGCGGGACATGAGTATATCCTGTCGGACCTGTATGCCATGGATTTCAAAACGGATATGTCCGAGAAGGAATATCTGCGGGACGCCAACTACCGGGATACGAACGACCTGGCGGAGGACGTGCTGGCAGAGCAGGATAAGGTGAATGCCGCGGACGCAATTGTGCTGATCTATCCCGTGTTCTGGACGGAAGCCCCTGCAAAACTGGTGGGCTGGTTCGACCGGGTATGGTCCTACGGTTTTGCCTACGGCAAAAAACGGATGAAGACCCTGGACAAGGGGCTGGTCCTGTGCACGGCCGGCAATACCCGGGAAAGGCTGGAGCAGTTCGGCTTGCTGGAGAGCATGAACAGGGTGATGTTCGGGGACCGGCTTTTCAAACGGGTACGGAAGCAGGAGTTTACCATCTTCGCCGGAATGACGAGGGAATGCGAACTGCGGGAGAAAGACTGGGACCGGAACCTGGAAACGGCTTATGAAAAAGGAAGGACGCTGTTCGATCCCGCGGCGGAGGTATTCAGCCTGGAAGGACGGTTCTTTACCGCGGTGGAGAATTCCCCGACAGGGGAAGTGTCCGGGGAGACCGTTTTCGGCTACCACCAGAAGGACAATGTGATCTGGGCGGAATACTCCGGCGGGAGCGTGGTGAAAGGTTTCCTGGTGGGAACGATGGACGAAAAGCACGGTCTGCACTTTACCTACCAGCATATCAACAGCGCGGGAGAAATAAAGTCCGGCGCCTGCGATTCCGAACCGCGGGAGGAAAACGGCAGGCTGCGGTTTTATGAGAAGTGGAAATGGAACACAGGCGGGGAAGGCACCTCCGTGATTGAGGAAATCTGAAAGCGCAGGGAGAAAGATATGACAGACTTCAGCATGGGTGAAATGCAGGAAATGCAGCGGAAACTACAGGATAAATACAAAGACAAATGGGAACCGATCGGACCGGAGACCGGGAAAAACAAACTGCTCTGGATGATCGGGGAAACAGGCGAAGTAATCGACATTGTCAAGAAGAACGGCGGCGCAGAAGCGGCGGCGGATCCGGAACTGAGAAAGAACCTGGTGGAGGAAATGGCGGACGTGCTGATGTACTATAACGACGTGATGCTGTGCTACGGGATTACGCCGGAGGAACTGAAGGCCGCCTACGAAAACAAGTTTGAGAAAAACATGAAGCGCTGGTAAGAATGCTGACGGAGGAAATATACAGGATGGAAAGAATCGGAGCGGTGCAGGCCCGGGTGGACAGAATCGTTGCCGGACAGACGGATGCGACAGACATCAAATTCGGCTATGTACACCTGTACAGCGTTTCACAGGCCTGCGCGCTGCTGGCGATGAAACGGCAGGAAAAAGCGGAACTGGCCGCCATAGCCGGATTGCTGCATGATATTTACGCGTACAAAACCGGCGCCAGGACCGATCATGCCCATCAGGGGGCTGTCCTGGCGAAGGAGATTATGCAGGACACAGGCCTGTTTTCAGAAGAAGAGATGGAAACGGTAGCCGGGGCGATCTATCATCACAGCGACAAGGACAGGGTTGATTCTCCGTTTGACGAAGTGTTGAAGGATGCGGACGTGCTGCAGCACTGTATGATCATGCCGCTGGCGGAACCGGCTCCCCATGAAGCCGCCCGGTTCAGCCGGCTGAAGGATGAGCTGGGGCTGAAGTAAAGAGACCGTTATTTATCCGCTATGATCCCAAAGTGGATCATGGCTTTTTTAATGCCGTCCTTCTCCGGGAGATCTGTGACATAAGAGCAGGCGGCTTTGACATCCGCCGGGGCGTTGCCCATGGCGACGCTGTTTCCCACATGCTCAAACATGGGCATGTCATTCCGGCTGTCGCCGAAGGCGAAGCAGTCCTCCAGGGAAACGTTCAGTTTCTGCCGGATTACATCAATCCCGGTGCCCTTGGAGAAGGCCGCGGGGACAACCTCCCAGCCGCCCTTTCCCCGGTCAATGGCCGTATAGGGCATGCCGATGGCGGCGGTGGCCGCTTCAATCCGGTCAATCAGATCACGGGTTTCGGAAAAGCAGAACATCTTAACCGCCCTGAACTCCGGATCGGTTTCGGTGATATCCCGGTCCAGCCCGTGGGCACGGGCGTACTGCCGGAAGAGGGGAATGGCCGGATGGGAAGGAGCCAGGGGATCGAAATAGATCGCGGTATCGCACTCATAGGTGAGGGGCACGTTCAGGTCCAGGAAAAGCTGACGAAGCCGAAGACTCCGGGCCAGGTCATATTCCATGCTCTGCAGGGTTTCGCCGCGGAAGACGATCCGGGTGCCGCAGCCCATAATCCAGCCGTCGACGGGGAAACTGTCCAGCCGGTGATCCTGATTGCAGAGGGTGCGGCCGGTGTTGATGAAGATGAGATGACCGTTCTCATGCGCTTTCTCCAGGGCGGGCAGGACAGAGGCCGGCAGCTTCCGGCTGTCGTCAAACAGGGTTCCGTCGATATCGAAAAACAACAGCATGAGGATCCTCCAAAGGTCAGGAATGAGTCTCTATTGTAGCCGTAACGGCGATTCTTTTCAACAAAAAACGGAGACCGGAAGGGCCTCCGTTCAGGACAAGCAGATGCCGTGCTTTATTTCCGGACGCCCCTGACCGCCAGGGAAACGGCATAGCACAGGGCAGAGACCAGCACGATGGACGCGCCGGCACTGGTATCCAGATAATAGGAAAGCGTCAGGCCCAGCAGGCCGCTGAAGAGGGCAATCACCACGGACCAGACCGCGTGCTGACGGGAGGAACGGGCCAGGTTGCGTCCGGCGGCAGCCGGCAGGATCAGCAGGGCGTTGATCAGCATGACGCCGACCCAGCGGATGGAAAGCATGACCGCGACGGCGACCATGACCACGAAGGCGCATTCCACCAGGCGGGTGCGGACGCCGCGGCTGCGGGCCAGGAAGCTGTCCACGCTGGTGAGCAGCAGGGAGTTATACAACAGCGCCCAGAACACCAGCGTACCGATGAGGGCCAGCAGGAGCCAGAGCAGATCCGAAGGCGTGACCGCCAGCACATCGCCGATGAGCAGGGCGGAATACTTCGCGAACTTCCCGCCGCGGGAAAGAATCAGCAGGCCGGCAGCCACGGAAGTGGAGGAGAAAACGGAAATGACCGTATCCGTGGAAGCGGAGCCGGACTGTTTGATCACGCAGATCAGGATGGCCCAGATGACGCCGAAGACCAGCATGGCTACCAGGTCGTTCCGCAGGCCGAGGATGATGCCCAGGCCGATGCCGGTGAGGGCGGAGTGGCCCAGGGCGTCGGAGAAGAAAGCCATCTGGTGATTGACTGCCATGGTGCCCAGCAGCCCCAGCAGAGGAGTGAGCAGCAGAATCGCCAGGAAGGCGTTTTTCATGAAGGAATACTGATAGGCTTCCAGGGGAAGAATGGCGCCGAGAATGCTGTAGATCGTATCCATCATTCCGCCTCCTCTTCTTCACCGCTGAAACCAAACACCGAGGAGAACTCGGAAGAAGCGAAGACATCTTCCGCAGAGCCCTGGGCGAGTACTGACTTATCCAGCAGGATCACATGATCGGCATATTCCCGGACAAAGCGCAGATCATGACTGACCAGGAGAATAGCCATGTGATGGGTCTGTTTCAGATCCAGGAGGGTGTCCAGGAACATTTTGAGGCCGTTGCGGTCAATGCCGCTGACGGGCTCATCCAGCACGAGCAGGTCCGGCGCCGGATTCATGGCCAGGGCCAGGAGGACGCGCTGCAGTTCACCGCCGGAGCAGCGGCCCAGGGGCCGGTCCGCCAGTTCTCCGGCATGGACGGAAGCCAGGGCTTCCTCCACAGCCGCGCGGGTCTTTTTGCTCACGCCGGTCCAGACCGGACGCCTGGAAAGGGAGGCGGCCATGAAATCCCGTACGGTCAGGGGCATTTCCCGGTCAAACTGCAGATGCTGGGGAACATAGCCGGTGCGCAGATGCGGAATATCCAGTCCGCGGCCGTCCACATGGCGGATCAGGCCGGTATGGGGAATCTCCCCCAGCAGGGCGCGGATCAGGGTGGTTTTGCCGGCACCGTTCTGGCCGATCAGGACAGTGAGCTGTCCGCAATGGATGTGCATGGACACATCCTGAAGCAGGGTCTGGCCGCCGCGACGGACGGTGATCCGGTCCAGATCGATGTGACAAAGCTCGCAGTGATGCAGGGGCATTGATCTTCCCGCCTCCTTGAAATTCAGCGAATGATGATGTATTATAGCATATATTCCTATAGTAAGGAATATATGCGAATTCGGAGCTCTCCCGGAGGGCTTTCCGATCGCTTTCCAAACCTCCTTCGGCCACATGGCCGGAATCATTTTTTTGAAATGGGAGCGTATTTGTCATGATAGCACTGGCTTGCGACCATACCGGAGTAGCCCTGAAACAGGAACTGATGAAGATGCTGGACGAGATGGGACTCGCCTGGAAAGACTATGGCAATTACGACGCAAACAACCGGGATGACGACTACCCGGTATACGGATACAAAGCTGCCCAGGCGGTGGCTTCCGGCGAGTGCGACCGGGGCATCCTGATCTGCGGCACCGGCATCGGCATCGGGATCGCCGCGGGAAAGGTGAAGGGCATCCGCGTCTGCACCTGCAGCGACGTGTACAGCGCGGAGCTGAGCAAACGGCACAACAACAGCAATATCCTGACCATGGGAGCCCGGGTGGTGGGCACGGAGCTGGCAAAGATGATTGCCCGGCACTGGCTGACCGCCGAATTTGAGGGCGGCCGCCATCAGCGGCGGATTGACATGATCACGAGGATCGAAAACGGAGAAGCTCCGGAAGCGTAAACAGCTTTCCGGAGCATATTATGAAAGGCAGAATATGGGGAAGATTATCGCAATTGCGAACCAGAAGGGCGGTGTAGGTAAAACCACCACCGCCGTAAACCTGTCCGCGGCCATTGCGCAGGCGGGCAAAAAGGTCCTGATGGTAGACCTGGATCCCCAGGGCAACACAACCAGCGGTTTCGGCAGGAGCGTGAACGAACGCAGCTCGGTCTATGATGCGCTGATGGGACGGGCTGAGCTGAAGCACTGCATTCAGGACACGGAAATCAAAAAGCTGAAACTGATTGGATCGGACATCCGCCTGGCGGGCGCCGAAGTGGAACTGGTCAGCGTGAAGGAACGGGAATTCTACCTGAAAAAACTGCTGGGCGTGATCCGGGATGATTATGACTTCATCTTTATTGACTGCCCGCCGAGCCTGAGCCTGCTGACGCTGAACGCCATGGCGGCATCGGACAGCGTGCTGGTGCCGATCCAGTGCGAGTATTACGCGCTGGAGGGCGTGACCGCCCTGATGAACACGGTGAACCGGGTGAAGCACACCTTCAATCCCCGGCTGGAGATCGAGGGCATCCTGCTGACCATGCTGGACGGCCGGACGAACCTGGGCCTGCAGGTGGTGGATCAGGTGAAAAAGCACTTCAAGAAAGCGGTATTTGCCACCACGATCCCGCGGAATGTCCGCCTGGGCGAAGCACCCAGCCACGGAGAACCGATCTGCATTTACGATCCGCGGAGCAGCGGCGCCCTGGCCTATGAATCCCTGGCCAAGGAAGTCCTGTCCCGGAACAAGAAAAAGAAGTAAGCAATAGGAGACTGCAATTATGCCGAAGAAGACGCACGGCCTCGGAAGGGGACTGGACTCCCTGTTTGCCGGAGCCGAAGACTGGGGAACCAGTATACAGGAAATCCCCGTGGGCGAGCTGGATCCGAACCCGGACCAGCCCCGTCGTACCTTCAGCCCGGAAAGTATCAGCCAGCTGGCGGACAGCATCCGGGAGCAGGGCGTATTGCAGCCCCTGCTGGTGGCTCCCGCCGGGGGCGGCCGCTATATGATCATTGCCGGTGAACGCCGCTACCGCGCGGGCCGTGAAGCCGGACTGGAGACGCTGCCCTGCATCGTCAAGGATATTGACGTGATCCGGCAGCGGGAAATTGCGCTGATTGAGAACCTGCAGCGCGAAGACCTGAACCCGATTGAAGCCGCAAAGGGCATCCGCGCACTGATGGATCAGTGCGGATATACCCAGGAAAAGGTGAGCTTCCGCCTGGGCAAGAGCCGCCCGGCGGTGGCCAACATGCTGCGCCTGCTGCAGCTGCCGGACGAAGTGACCGAAATGGTGAAGGACGGACTGCTGACAGCCGGACACGCCCGGGTGCTTGCCGGCGTGAACAGCAGCGCGGAACAGCTGCGCCTGGCGAAGAAGGCCGTTGACGAAGGCCTGAACGTAAGGCAGATGGAACAGCTGGTGAAGGCACTGGGAGCCAAGCCGAAGAAAAAGACAGCGCCGAAGAGGATGCCGGCGGAGCTGAGCGAGCTGCAGGAAAAGATCCTGCGCAAGACCGGTCTGAAGAGCACGCTGACCGGAAATATTTCCAAGGGAAAGATCGTGCTGCAGTACAGCAGCCGGGATGAGCTGGAAAGATTTAACGAAATGCTGGAACGCATTTCTGAATAATTAAGAATTCAGAATTCAGAATTCAGAATTAGATCTGGTTGTTACCTGCGAGAATGAGTATCGCAGGGGATTGTGATGGAGGACAAGATGGGAAAAAGCGATTTACCGAAGGAGCCGTACTGGGACGGACCGCTTTCCCATCCCTTCTACAGCAAAGTGGTTAAGCGGATTCTGGATCTGGTGTTTGCGCTGATCCTGCTGATTCCGGGCCTGATTGTGATGATCCCGCTGGCCCTGTGGGTGAAGCTGGACTCGGAGGGTCCGGTGTTTTACCGGGCGGTGCGGGGAGGCTATCACAACCAGCCCTTCCGCATTTTCAAATTCCGGAGCATGGTGGTGGACGCGGACAAGACCGGCGGCTGCACCGCCAAGAACGACGACCGGGTGACCCGGGCCGGCCGGGTGATGCGGCGGCTGAAGCTGGATGAACTGCCCCAGCTGTTCAATATCATCAAAGGCGACATGAGCTTTGTGGGTCCGCGGCCGGAACTGCTGCTGTATACGGAGCAGTACACGGAGGAACAGCAGTGCATCATGTGGGTGCGGCCGGGCATTACGGACCGGAGCAGCATCGTATACATCGCCCAGGACGAAATCGTGGGCGAGGAAGATCCGGTGGCCAATTTTGAACGGCTGATTCTGCCGGAGAAGAACAGGCTACGGGTGGAATACGCGAAGAACCAGAGCTTTAAACTGGACGCGGGACTGTTCTTTGAGACGATTAAAGGTGTGTTCAAAAAAGCGGATGATATGAGGAAGGAAAAGAAATAAATTCATAATTCAGAATTCATAATTCATAATTATGAATGGTCAGACCAATGCGTTGGATAGAACTGTAAGAAACGGTTCAATGCAGACTGTATGTGATTGAGAAGGACACTATCAATTATGAATTATGAATTATGAATTCTGAATTATGAATTATGAATTATGAATTAAGAGGGAGACGGCATGGAGAGCTACGAGGCGCTGGTGCACAGGGGATTTGAAGGGAAACCGGATGTCCGGGATCCGAAAACGCTGGCCTGGCTGATTCGCAGGAACGGTCTGGAAATGACCCACCTGAGCCGGGGCAGCCATATCGGCAGCGTACTCAGCGTGGCTGAGATTATCGCCGTGCTCTATGCCCGCGTGCTGAATGTAGATCCGAAAGAACCGAAAAAGCCGGACCGTGACCGCCTGATCCTGAGCAAAGGACACGCGGGCAGCGCGGTATATGCCGCACTGGCGGAGACCGGCTTTTTTCCTGTGGAACAGCTGAAGACACACTATGCCAACGGATCCATCCTGTCCGGCCATGTGAGCCATAAGGGCGTGCCCGGCGTGGAGGTTTCCACGGGATCCCTGGGCCACGGCCTGGGCGTGGGCACCGGCATGGCGCTGGGCGCAAAGATGGACGGCGCGCAGTGGCGAACCTACGTGGTGCTGGGCGACGGGGAATGCGACGAAGGGTCCGTATGGGAAGCGGCGCTGCAGGCGGCCCAGTACAGGCTGGACCGGCTGATTGCCGTGATTGACTACAATCACATGCAGAGCCTGGCTACGGTGGATGAAACCCTGCGGCTGGAACCCTTTGAACAGAAATGGAAGGATTTCGGCTGGAACGCCATGAGCGTGGACGGCCATGATACAGACGCGCTGATGAAGGCATTCGACTGGGCGAAGGAAAACGCCGGCAGCCGGAAACCGTCCGTGATCCTGGCGCATACGGTGAAGGGCAAGGGCGTCTCCTTTATGGAGAACAATATCCTGTGGCATTACCGGACGCCCCAGGGTGAGGAATATGACGCAGCACTGAAGGAACTGGAGGCAATCAGACCGTGAGAGACGCGTTTGCGCGGGTGCTTGAGGAGGAAATGGCGCAGAACGAACGGATCGTCCTGATTACGGGCGACCTGGGTTTCGGCGTGCTCCGGCAGATCCACAGGCGGTTTCCGGACCGGCTGATCAACGCCGGTATCGCGGAACAGGGCATGGTCAGCATGGCGGCGGGACTGGCCGCCACCGGAAGAACGGTGCTGGTTTACTCCATCGGCAATTTCCCGGTACTGCGGCCGCTGGAACAGATCCGGAACGACTGCGTGTATCACAAGGCGGATGTAAAGATTGTGTGTGTGGGCGGCGGCTTCGTTTACGGAAGCCTGGGTATGAGCCACCACGCGACAGAGGATATGGCTGTGATGCGGGCTATCCCGGATATGATCTGCTATACGCCCGGGGACCCCGCGGAAGCGGAAGCCATGACCCACGATATGATCTGGCGGAAGGGTACCTGTTACCTGCGGCTGGGCCGGGGCAACGAACCCCAGGTGCATGACGGCCCGGTAAAGGGATGGAGTTTCCCGAAAGCCATTACCCTGCGCGGCGGGAAGGATATCGCGATCCTGAGCTGCGGCGGCATCCTGACGCAGGCGATGGACGCAGCGGACCGGCTGGCGGAGAAGGGCATCAGTGCCCGGGTGGTCAGCTTCCCCTGCCTGAAGCCGCTGGATACGGAAACGGTGAAGGAACTGCTGACCGGTTTCCGGCGGATCGTGACTGTGGAAGAGCATACAATCATCGGCGGTTTCGGCAGCGCAATCTGCGAACTGGCCGCGGAAACGGGAACGGGATGCAGGATTAAGCGTATCGGCCTGGAGGACTGCTTTACCACGGTGGTGGGCGACCGGCAGTATCTGCGGGAAATATACGGCATGGACGGGAAAGCCATCGCGGAGAAGGCGGAGGCTTTCCTGAAGGAAGAGTGAGGCACGGAAATGGAAAGGGAACTGACGCTGGAGGAAATCCACGAGGAGCTGATGTGCCAGCTGCGGGATATCCTGGCGGTCTGTGAAAGACACGGGATTGAGTATAACCTGATGTGCGGGACGCTGCTGGGTGCCGTGCGGCACAAAGGGTTCATTCCGTGGGACGACGACGTGGACCTGCTGATGACCCGCGGAGAATTCACGAAGTTCCGGGAAGTTTATCCAAAGGAATGCGATCAGCGGTTTGAACTGACCTATCTGGATACCTGGACGCCCCGGGTGATGAACCGGGATCCGGAGAAGGCGGCCGCCTTTACGGATTTCTTTATCCTGGATCCGCTGCCGCCGGAAGGCTGGAAGAGGAAACTGCACCTGCTGCATCTGCACCTGCTGCAGGGCATGATGAAAAAGAACGTGGACTACAGCCGGTTCGGACTGAAAAACCGAATCCTGCTGCACGCGACCCACGTGCTGGGGATGCCCTTCTCCTATGCCTGGAAGGCGAAACGGTATGAAAAGGTCTCCACCCGGATCAAAACGGGGAACGACCTCCATATGTCCAACGGCGCGTTTGAACTGATGACGCACGTATGGCATCCGGAACAGTTTGCGGAGAAGATCAGGGTGCCGTTTGAGGATGTGGAGTGCCTGATTCCGAAGAAGTATGATGAGGTGCTGACGATCCTGTTCGGACCGGATTACATGACACCGCCGCCGGAGGCGGAGAGAGTCGCGAAGCATCTGGATCTGTGATCCAAATGCTTTGCAGCAATTCACAATTCATAATTATGAATAGTTAACCTGATATCCACTTCCCGGAATAGGGAAAGTCGGCAGTACGTGACATGGAAACGCGGCCAGGGAAGGCATACAATCATTATGAATTATGAATTCTGAATTATGAATTCAGAGAATGACAGGAAACGGGGATGCAACCAGGTTGGACATGTACTTTTGCCCCCTGTACTCCGGATCGAGCGGAAACGCGCTGTTCTGCCAGTACGGGAATACGAGACTGCTGATTGACGCGGGAAAATCCGGAAAGACCATTGAGGACGCGCTGGCGTCGATCGGGGCTGATATCAGAACGATCAGCGGAGTGCTGATTACCCACGAGCACAGCGACCATATTTCCGGAGCGGGGGTGCTGGCCAGAAAGTATCACCTGCCGCTGTATGCCACAAGGGAAACCTGGTGGGCGATGAAAGACAAGATCGGTAAAATTCCCCAGGACTGCATGCGGGAGATTGAAGCCGGAAAGGATTTCTGGCTGGGGGATATCGGCGTGGTGCCGTTCTCCATTCCGCATGACGCGGCGGATCCGGTGGGATTCCGGCTGTACGGCGGGAACCTGAGCGTATCCACGGCGACAGACCTGGGTTATTTTTCGGAAGACGTATATGCCAATGTGGCAGGCAGCACGCTGGTACTGCTGGAAAGCAACCATGACCCGGATATGCTCAAGGCCAATCCGCACTACAACGCGGCGCTGAAGGCCCGAATCCTGGGCGATCACGGCCACCTGAGCAACGAAGCCTGCTCATCGGCGCTGCTGCGGCTGATCAATGCGGGGACGGGCAGTGTGATTCTTGGACATCTGAGCGGGGAAAACAATACGCCCACGCTGGCCCGGAAGGTCTCCTCCGACGCGCTGGCACGGGAGGGAATCCGTCCGGGCGAGGACATCCGCATGGAGGTGGCGCTGCGGGACGAGGTCGGCGGCGTGTATATTCTGAAAGAGAGAACGTAAGGTTATGATTATACTGGCCCTTCAGGACGTAAGGAAGAGCTTCGGCACGCATGAGGTGCTGAAGTCTGTTTCCTTTACCCTTCAGGAAGGGGAAAGGATGGGCCTGGTGGGCGTCAACGGCAGCGGCAAGAGTACGATGATGAAAATCATTGCCGGACTCGAAACCGCGGACAGCGGCAGCGTGAACATGCAGAAGGGTCTCCGGATCGGTTACCTGGCCCAGCAGGGCGAGCTGACCGGGGAGGAGACAGTGCTGGAGACGCTGGAAAGCGTGTTTGAACCCCAGCGGCGCATGGAAGCGGAGATGCGCGCCCTGGAACAGGAAATGGCAGTATCCGGATCAGATCCGGAAGCACTGCGTATCCTGGGCGGAAAGTATGACGCGCTGACCCGGGAATTTGAACGCAGCAACGGTTACGGCTGGCGGTCCTCCGTACAGGGCGTGCTGGCCGGCCTGAAACTGCGGGAGTTCCAGGATATGAAAACCGGACTGCTGTCCGGTGGCGAACGGACGAGGCTGTGTCTGGGACGCATGCTGCTGACGGAACCGGATCTGCTGCTGCTGGACGAACCGACGAATCACCTGGACCTGAAGAGCATTGCCTGGCTGGAAGACTATCTGGCCGCGTTCCGCGGCGCTGTGCTGGTGATCAGCCACGACCGGTATTTCCTGGACAGGGTCTGCGGCCGGATGGCGGAACTGCTGCTGGGCAACGTGGAAACCTACGACGGAAACTATACCGAATACCTGGAAAAGCGGACGGCGGTTTACGAGGTCCGCATGAAAGCCTGGGAACTGCAGCAGAAGGAAATCGCCCGGCAGGAAGCCATTATTGCGATGTACAAGCGGTTCAACCGGGAAAAGAGCATTCGGGCGGCGGAAAGCCGGCAGAAGCGGCTGGACAAGGTGGAACGCCTGGAAAGGCCCCAGGAGGAGGGAACGGTCCGCTTCCGGTTTGAAGCCCGGCGGCGTACAGGAGACGACGTACTGATCACCGAAGGCCTGACCAAGGGCTACGGGGAGCGGATTCTGTTCAAAGACCTGAAAATGCATGTGCGCGCCGGAGACCGGATTGCCCTGATCGGCGACAACGGCACGGGCAAAAGCACCCTGCTGAAGTGCCTTATCGGCACGGAAAAGCCGGACGGAGGCGTGATCCGCTGGGGAACAGGCGTGGACCTGGGATACTATGATCAGCACCAGGCGGAACTGCATGAAAACAAGACCGTGCTGGACGAAGTATGGGACCGCTTCCCGCGGATGGAACAGTATGAGGTGCGGGGCGCCCTGGGCCTGTTCCTGTTTACCGGGGACGAGGTGTTTGCCCCGATCAGCACGCTGAGCGGCGGCGAGAAGGGCCGGGTGGCCCTGACGGAGCTGATGCTGCGGAAGGACAACGTGCTGCTGCTGGACGAACCGACGAACCATCTGGACATGGACAGCCGCGAGGTGCTGGAAAACGCGCTGAGCGATTTTCCGGGAACCATTATTTCCGTCAGCCATGACCGGTACTTTATCAACCGCTTCGCGGAGAAGGTATGGGTGCTGGACGGCAATGAGATAAAGGAATACCTGGGCAACTACGACAGCTATGTGCTGAAGGTAAGCCGGGACCAGGCACCGGATGGGGACGGCAGCCCCCAGCAGACCCGCACGGCGCTGGACAAGGAAAAGCGCAGAAGCCGGGAAGAGGAAAAGAAGCTGCGGGAACAGAAGGAAGCGCTGAAGGCGGTGGAGCAGTCCATTGCCCGGGCGGAACAGGACGCCGGGAAGATGGAAGCGGCGCTGGCTGATCCGGAGATCTGGAAGGACCCGGAAAAGGCAGCTGAAACCACCCGGCAGTACAATGCCCTGAAGGATGAGATTGAGCGCCTGTATGAACAATATGATGCGCTCGAAAGCGCTTTGTAATACAAGATATAGCAGATGACGCCCGGAGCCGAAAGGCTCCGGGCGATTTGTATGGCCTGAAGGGACTGTAAATAGACACACATGATAAGGTGTATATAAATATCGACAGAAAGACCTGATAAATAAGGATTTAACAGACAAGAAAATCGAAAAAAAATTTTTCAAGGTCCGGAAAAGGGCTGGGAGAGGAAAAACAGGGACACGCCAGATACAGTGTTCACATATGAAGAACGGGAAGTAAGGAATAACAGCGTTTACGGGAAATCCAAAAAGTAAAAAAGTTCAAAAAAATTTTCAAAAAACTGCTTTTTACCTATTGAAAAAAATTATAAACTCATATATAATTCTCCTGTTGTCTGTTTAGGGATGAAGTGGTAAGTTGCCGTCCGGCCAGACGGGTAATTATCACGGACCAGCCCGCTAATCGGGCGACGGACTCGAAGGCGCCAGAGAGAATCTGCACCTGCAGTGGATTCCGGAGAGCGCAAACGAGAACGAATTGAGGAGGTTAACAGGAATGGCCAACCAGAAAATCCGTATCAAGCTGAAGAGCTACGAGCACAAACTGATCGACCAGAGCGCGGAGCGGATCGTTGAAACCGCAAAGCGTACCGGCGCTCGTGTCTCCGGCCCCATCCCGCTCCCCACGGAAAGGGAGATCGTCACTATCCTTCGCGCAGTCCATAAGTACAAGGACAGCCGCGAACAGTTCGAACGCCGCACCCATAAGCGGTTGATCGACATCAACAATCCGAATCCCAAGACGGTGGACGCCATGATGAAGCTCGATCTTCCTGCTGGTGTCGAAATCGAAATGAAACTGTGAGGCAGGAGGAGCGATTAACATGAAGAAAGCGATCGTGGGCAAAAAGATCGGCATGACGCAGGTCTTCACCGAAGACGGCCGTCTCGTACCGGTCACCGTGATTGAAGCGGGCCCCTGCACAGTGGTGCAGACCAAGAACATCGAAAGCGACGGCTACAACGCCGTACAGGTTGGTTTCGGCGAAGTGACCGAGAACCGTGCCAAGAAGCTGCTCACCAAGCCTGAACTCGGCCACTTCAAGAAGGCCGGCGTAGATGCCAAGCGCACCCTGCGCGAATTCCGGTTTGACGACTGCAGCGGTTACAAAGTCGGAGACGTTCTGAAGTGCGACCAGTTCGCTCAGGGCGACAAGATCGACATCACCGGAACCAGCAAGGGTCACGGCTACACCGGTCCCATCCAGAGATGGAACCAGCACACCGGCCCCATGGCTCACGGCTCCAAGTATCACCGCGGCGTGGGTTCCATGAGCGCGAACTCCGACCCCAGCCGGGTATTCAAGAACAAGCACATGGCCGGCCACTACGGTGTGGACAAGGTCACGGTGCAGAACCTGGAAGTCGTCCAGGTGGACGCGGAACGCAACCTGCTGCTGGTGAAGGGCGCTGTGCCCGGCCCCAACGAAGGTCTGCTGATTATCCGTGACACCTGCAAGGCCTGAAGCTGAGCAAGGAGGAAGAGACAATGGCAAAAACCGCACTTTATAATATGGAAGGAAAGACCATCGGCGAAGTTGAGCTGAGCGACGAGATCTTCGCCGCCCCGATCAATGAAGCAGCGATGCACCTGATGGTCCGTTCCTACCTGGCAGCACAGCGCCAGGGAACACAGAGCGCCCTGACCCGCGGCGAAGTCCGCGGAGGCGGCCGGAAGATCTACCGCCAGAAGGGCACCGGTAACGCCCGGCACCATGGCAACCGCGCTCCCCAGTTCAAGCATGGCGGCGTGGTGTTCGCTCCCAAGCCCCGTGATTACGATCTGGCTGTGAACAAGAAGGTTCGCCGCCTGGCCTTCAAGAGCGCCATGACCTCCAAGCTGAACGCCGGCGAGATCATCGTTGTTGACAAGCTGGAGCTGAAGGAAGCCAAGACCAAGCTGATGGCCGAAACGCTGAAGAAGCTGCAGGCTGAAAAGAAGGCCCTGGTGATCCTGCCCGAACGTGAAGAGAGCGTTATCCGTGCGACCGCGAACCTGCCCCAGGCGAAGGTCAGCTACGTGAACACCCTGAACGTATACGACATCCTGAACGCCGACAAACTGGTGATGACCGTTGCGGCCAAGGAAAGCGTCGAGGAGGTGTACGCATGAAGAACCCCCATGACATCATCAAGCGGCCGATCCTGACGGAAAAGGCTTATGAAGGAATCGACGAGAAGCGCTACGTCTTCGAAGTCGACATCAAGGCCAACAAGGCCGAGATCAAGAGCGCCATTGAAGCGGTTTTCGCGGATGACGGCGTGAAGGTTGCCAAGGTCAACACCCTGCGCACCATCGGTAAGATGAAGCGCCAGGGCCGCACCCAGGGCATGACCCCCGAAACCAAGAAAGCCTATGTGATTCTGAAGAAGGACTCCAAGCCCATCAAGTTCTTCGAAGGCATGGCACAGTAACGCAAGGGAGGAACGAAAGAAATGGCTATTCGAGTTTACAAGCCGACTTCGCCCGCCCGGCGGCATATGTCGGTTCTGACCTTTGAAGAGGTCACCAAGAAAGCGCCCGAGAAGAGCCTGACCGAGGTTTTGAAAAAGAACAGCGGCCGGAACAAGCAGGGCAAGATCACCGTTCGCCATCAGGGCGGCGGCAACAAGCGGAAATACCGCATTATCGACTTCAAGCGTGACAAGGTGGACATCCCCGCCAAGGTCAGCGCGATCGAGTATGACCCGAACCGCAGCGCCTTCATCGCCCTGCTGAACTATGCGGACGGCGAGAAGCGCTACATCCTGGCTCCCCTGGGACTGAAGGTCGGTGATACCGTGATCAGCAGCGAAAACGCCGATATCAAACCCGGTAACGCGCTGCCCATCAGCAACATCCCCGTCGGTACCCTGATCCACAACCTGGAGCTGAAGCCCGGCCGCGGCGGCCAGCTGGTACGCAGTGCCGGCATGAGCGCCCAGCTGATGGCTAAGGAAAACGGTTACGCCCAGGTCCGCCTGCCCAGCGGCGAAATGCGGAAGCTTCCGCTGAACGCCAAGGCCACCATCGGCACCGTGGGTAACACCGATCACGAGAACGTACGCCTGGGTAAAGCCGGCCGCGTTCGCCACATGGGTATCCGGCCCACCGTCCGTGGTGTGGTTATGAACCCCTGCGATCACCCGCATGGCGGCGGCGAGGGCAAGAGCCCCGTTGGTATGCCGGCTCCTGTGACCCCCTGGGGCAAGCCCGCTCTGGGTCTGAAGACCAGGAAGCACAAGAAGTATTCCAACAAGATGATCGTCAAGCGCGCAAGCTCGAAGTAAAGGAGGCACCTGAAAGATATGAGTCGTTCCGTAAAGAAGGGCCCTTATGTAGAGCCCGCGCTGATGAAGCGCATCACCGAGATGAATGCGAGCGGCAAAAAAGCGGTCGTGAAGACCTGGAGCCGTTCCAGCACGATCTTCCCGGACTTTGTGGGCCATACCGTTGCTGTGCATGACGGCCGGAAGCACGTTCCGGTTTATGTAACAGAGGACATGGTCGGTCATAAGCTGGGCGAGTTCGCCCCCACCCGCACCTTCCGCGGCCACGCCGGGGACAAGAACAGCGCGCGGAAGTAATTGAAAGAGGAGGAAAAACGAAATGGCTACCCGTTCGAAAGAAAAGGCAGCGGCCCGCAAGGCGAACGCAGACAAGCGTCCCCAGGCCCATGCCAAGTACATTCGCATCTCTCCTCGGAAGGTGAAGATCGTGATCGATCTGATCCGCGGGAAGAGCGTGGATGAAGCCGCAGCGATCCTGCAGTTCACCCCCAAGGCCGCGAGCCCCGTGGTTCTGAAGGTTCTGAACAGCGCCATCGCCAACGCGGTGAACAACCAGGAAGCGCTACGTTGCCCGCAGCCGCGGCAGCGCGTCACCGATGCTCAAGCGCACCAGCCACATCAGCGTGGTGCTGGACCAGAAGTAAGGCGAAGGAGGAAAAGACATGGGTCAGAAAGTAAATCCCCACGGTGCACGGGTCGGAGTCATCTATGACTGGAGCACCCGCTGGTACGCCGGCAAGAAGGATTTTGCCAACAATCTGGTGGAAGATTTCAAGCTTCGTAAGATGCTGAAGGAAAAGTACTACTCCACCGGTATCAGCCACATTGATATCGAACGTACGGCGCAGACCATGACAGTGAATATCTTCACTGCCAAGCCCGGCATGATCATCGGCCGCGGCGGCGCCGGCATCGAAGAACTCAAGAAGAACATCACCGAGTTCCTGGGCCGTCCCTGCCACATCAACGTGATGGAGATCAAGCAGCCCGACGCCGATGCTCAGCTGGTTGCTGAGAACATCGCCCAGCAGCTCGAGAAGCGCATCAGCTTCCGCCGTGCTCTGAAGCAGGCCATGGGCCGCAGCATGAAGATCCCGGGAGTCAAGGGTATCAAGACTGCTGTCAGCGGACGTCTGGGCGGCGCCGATATCGCCCGCAGCGAGCACTATCATGACGGGTCCATCCCGCTGCAGACCCTGCGCGCGAACATCGACTACGGCTTCTCTGAAGCGAAGACCACTTACGGCCGTCTGGGCGTTAAGGTCTGGATCTACAAAGGCCAGATCCTGCCCCGGGCCAAGAAAGCCCCTGCCGGGAAGGAGGGAAAGTAAGCCATGTTAATGCCCAAGAGAGTGAAGCACCGCAAGCAGTTCCGCGGCCGCATGAAGGGTAAAGCCCAGAGGGGCAACACCCTGGCTTACGGCGAATACGGACTGCAGGCCACCGAACCGCACTGGGTTACCAGCCAGCAGATTGAGGCGGCCCGTATCGCCCTGACCCGTTACACCAAGCGTGGCGGTCAGGTGTGGATCAAGATTTTCCCCGATAAACCGGTAACGGCCAAGCCCGCCGAGACCCGCATGGGTTCCGGTAAAGGCGCTCCTGAGTACTGGGTAGCCGTGGTTAAACCCGGCAGAGTGCTGTTCGAAATCGCCGGCGTCTCCGAAGAGATCGCCCGTGAAGCGCTCCGTCTGGCCAGCCACAAGCTGCCTCTGAAGACCAAGCTGATCACCAAGGCAACCGAAGCCGCCAAGGCAGCCGCCAATAAAGTGACAGCCAATGAAGCGGGTGGTGAAGAAGCATGAAAAGAGCGAACTGTTTGGCCTTCGCTTCCAGCTCGCGACGGGCCAGCTGCAGAACACCATGCAGATCAGCCAACTGAAGCGCGATATCGCACGGTGCAAGACGATCCTTCGGCAGAAGGATGAAGCCTGAGAAAGGAGGCAGCTGGAACAATGGAAGAAAGAGGACTTCGTAAAACAAGGATCGGCGTCGTGGTCAGCGACAAGATGGATAAGACCTGTGTCATCCAGATCAAGACCCGCGTCCGTCATCCCCTGTACGGAAAAATCATGAACAAAACCAGCAAGCTGAAGGTTCATGATGAAAATAATGAATGCGGCATCGGAGACACCATCAAAGTGATGGAAACCCGTCCGCTGAGCAAGGACAAGCGTTGGCGTCTCGTTGAGATCATCGAGAAAGCTAAGTAATTTAAGGAGGAAACCGCTATGATTCAGCCGCAAACCCGGCTTAAGGTAGCCGATAATTCCGGCGCCAAGGAAATCATGTGCATCCGTGTTCTGGGCGGTTCTTTCCGGCGTGACGGCAGCATCGGTGATGTCATCGTGGCCAGCGTCAAGACTGCAACCCCCGGCGGCACCGTAAAGAAGGGCGAGGTCGTCAAGGCCGTTATCGTCCGTATGCGCAAGAACAAGCGCCGTCCTGACGGCAGCTACATCAAGTTTGACGACAACGCCGCCGTCATCATCAACGACCAGAATATGCCCCGCGGCACCCGTATCTTCGGGCCCGTGGCTCGCGAGCTGCGTGAGAAGGATTTCATGAAGATC
>OMZY01000012.1 GCA_900315675.1 uncultured Eubacteriales bacterium | reverse complement strand
TCTCCAAAGAAAACCTCTGGCAGCCTTTGTTGGTTACCAGAGATTTCTTGTTCCCATCCTGTTTTTTATTTCACTGTCCACTTGACGGGAAGCGGTTCATTGCAGGCACCGGGGTTTCTTTATTTCAGCGAAAAACTCCCCCGGTGATCGGCCGGGGGAGAAAGGAGGTTACCACGAACCGGCTGATGCCGGTCCCTGGGGGGACGTCATTCAGTTGCTGTGGGTCGCAGTGTAATTCCGCTGATAGATCTCCATGTATTGTTCCAGACCCATGCTGTTCAGGCGGGCGATATAATCGTCCCATTCCGCTTCAACACCGCCCTGGGACAGCCACTTGGCGCGCATTTCCTCTGCATAGTTGATGATATCGGTCTTGATGAGATTCAGGTCATCGGTATCTTCCTCACTGAGGATCATGCTGGGCAGGTAGACGCTGGTGGCGTACTTGCGGTAGTAGTTCTCATTGCGGTCAAACTTCGCCTGATGGCCGGCGGAACGCGGGATCTTGCTGCCGAAGAAGTCACTGGTCAGCGCGATCGGACCGTCGGAGGCGAATGCTTCCTTATAGCGGAACTCGTCGTAGCTCATGCCTTCGGGCGTATCGATGTAATCATAGGTGCCGTCGCCGTTATCCTTGATATTGATGCCGATGGGGCCCAGGTCGCACTGCATGGACTGGATCGGATCATAGAAGGTATCCACCCACTTCATCAGCAGGGCAGGATCCTTGCAGACATTGGTGATGGAGAAGCCGTTGGCTGACATAGTGGAGTCGGGAGAGGTTCCCCAGGAAGTGGTGCCGTTCGGTCCGAGGAGGGGGCTCATGGGTTCATATTCATCCTCGTGCACAGTACCCAGGTCAAAGGCATTCCAGCACATGAACACGCCGATGTTGGCGATCTCGCCCTGGTTCTGAGCATTGTAGGTCTTCTTGTCCATGGTGAAGCCTTCCTGATCGATCAGGCCTTTGGCAAAGAAGTGTTCATACAGGTATTTGCAGCCTTCCTTGTAGCCTTCGGTAACCGGCACGAACACCAGCTGTCCGTCTTCACCCACAACGATATGGGCATTGCCCTGCGCCAGGGTATCCGCATAGCCGAACGCACCGAAGAAGCCGCCGATATCGCGCTGGGAGCCCAGGAACTTGAAGGTCATGGGGATCTCATCGTTGGGATCACCGTTTCCGTTGGCGTCCTGTTCCTTAAAAGCAGTCAGCACCGTCTCGAGCTCCTCGAGGGTGGTGGGTTTTTCCAGTCCCAGGCGCTCCAGCCAGGTCTTGTTGATCATAATGTTGGAAGCGATGGTGCCGTCTTCACCTTCCTGTACATAGGGGGTGGAATAGATGTTTCCGTCAGGCGCGGTGATCATGGACCTGATGTCCGGGCGGCGTTCCAGCAGCGCCTTCAGGTTGGGAGCGTTCTCCTCAATCAGGTCGTTCAGCGGAATCAGGATTCCCTGGGATCCGTAAACCACCAGGTCAGAAGAACTCAGGGAGAATTTTCCGAAGAAACCGTCCGGCAGGTCCTTGTTGGCCGCCAGCAGCAGGTTCTTTTTCTCGTCATATTCCGCCTGCTGGATCTTTTCCCAGTTAATATGGATGCCGGTGAGTTCCTCCAGGTTCTTGAAGAACACCATTTCGTCCGGATCACCGTGCAGCGGACGCACACGGATGATCAGGTTGAATTCCGCAGGGGAATCCACGAGGGGGTAGCCTTCAGCCAGGACTGCCGCACAGGACAGCATCATAGCCAGGGCCAGGATGATTGCCAGGATCCGTTTCATGTCTGTTTCCTCCTTGAAAAAAATGTTATATTGCAGGGCAGACAGCCCTTAAAACCAATTCAGAATTAAGAATTCAGAATTATTGGTCATGCCGCATGGGAGTTGCCGGTGAAGAGTGAAGAGTGAAGAGTGAAGAGTGAATGATCTTCGCAGTTCAGGGCTTTAGCCCTTCACTGCTCCGATCATTACACCCTGAATGAAATAGCGCTGGAGGAAGGGATACAGGATCAGCAGCGGAAGGGAGGAGGCGATAATCACCCCATACTTGATCAGTTCTCCCAGCCTCATCTGCGCCGCCAGGTTGGCAGCGTCATCCACCATGTCGTTCATAGAGTTCTCGAACAGGATACTCCGCAGAACCAGCTGGAGCGGACGTTTGCTGTCCGTTCTCAGATAGAACAGGGCTTCCTGGTACCTGTTCCAGTGACTCACTGCATAGAAGAGCACCAGCACCGCCAGAATAGACTTGGACAGCGGCAGCACAACCTTCATAAAAAACTGTACATTGGTCGCACCGTCCAGCTGTGCCGCCTCCAGCAGGTCATCCGGGATCGTCTGCTGGAAAAAGGTCCGGGCCACAATCAGGTTCCAGGAGCTCACCGCCACCGGAAGAACCATTGCCCAGATTGTATCCAGCAGGTTCAGGCCGCGCACCAGCAGGAATGTCGGCATCAGGCCGCCGGAGAAAATCATGGTGAACGTGATCAGCATCATAAAGAAGTTCCGGCCCACCAGATCCTTCCGGGACAGGGCATAGGCCGCCGGAACGGTGATCAGCATATTCACCAGGGTTCCCAGTCCGGTATAAAGCAGCGTATTTCGATAGCCGCTGAAGAAAGAATCGTATTCCAGAATGCGCCTGTATCCGTCCATCGTGGCCTTTACCGGATACAGGATCACTTTTCCCGCATTGACGTCCACCGGATCCGATATGGAAGCAATCACAACGAAATACAGGGGATAAGCCACCAGCAGGAGGCAGATCGTCAGGATCACATAGTTCATCACATCAAAGATCCGGTCTGCCCTGGTTTCACTGATTTTTCTCTTTCTTCCTGCCGCCAGTTCCGTCTGCAGCATGCGTGGCTCCCTCCTTCCTGCCGGTTTCCGCTCAGAAGAGCGAGGAATCGGATACTTTTTTCGAAATAAAGTTCACGGTTGTAATCAGCACTAGATTCACCACCGACTCAAACATTCCTACAGCGGTGGAAAGGCTGGGCTGATTATCCAGCAGTCCCCGCTGATAAACATAAACGGATATTATTTCCGAGGTGGATACATTCAGGTCATTTTTCATCAGGAACGCTTTCTCAAAGCCCACCGTCATCACCTTTCCGGCGCCGAGGATGAACATGATCACCACCGTGGGCAGGATCCCCGGCAGGTCAATATGCCAGACCCGCTGGTACTTGTTGGCGCCGTCCATGATAGCCGCTTCGTGCAGTTCCGGATTGATATTGGAAAGGGCCGCCAGGTAGATGATGCTGCCCCAGCCGGCATTCTGCCAGATGTCCGAGCCGATATACAGAGGCCGGAACCAGGAAGGTTCCGCCATAAAGTGAATTCTTGTACCGCCCAGGGCCGCAATCAGGTGATTGACAATTCCGTTTCGCGGGGAAAAGAACAGGGAGATAATACCGACCAGCACCACCACAGAAATAAAATGCGGCGCGTAGATCGTAGTCTGCACCAGCTTCTTGTATTTTTTGGACGGAATCTGATTCAGCAGCAGCGCCAGGAGAACCGGCACCGGGAAAGAAATCAGCAGCGTTCCTACGCTGATCATCAGGGTGTTGGTGATCAGTCGGCCAAAATTGGGGCCGCGGAAAAACTGTTCAAAATATTTCGTTCCGACCCAGGGGCTTCCCCAGATTCCCTCAACCGCCCTGTACTTCTTAAAAGCCAGCTGCAAGCCAAGCATCGGATAGTAGCGGAAGATCAGGAAATAGGCCAGTGCAGGCAGCAGGAAAAGATACAGCTGCCAGTTGCACAGGATCTTATTCAGCTTTCTCCGCCCCGGACTCAGCCGCAGATCCCTGCCCGGATTTTTAGCCAGCGTTGTCATTCCGCTTCCACCGCGCCTTTCATTTTATAAAAACTGTCTCCGGGGCTGCCGCCCCTTCGGATGTCAAAATCGTATGCATTTTGTGCCAGATAGTCAATCTTCACTTTTTGAATCGGTATTCATTTCTTGAAACAAATTGGATTGCCGTCCCAAAATATGCATTTTTAGAATCGTCAATTCTGCCAATCCATCGCCGGTTTCCCTTTCCCGCCATTGTACCCAGAAGGGATGAAATGCTATAATAGGACCCTCATAACGGAAAAGGCGGAGATCCAAAATGAGAAACAAAAGCGGAACCTTCTACCGGTATATTCTTTCCTACGCGCTGGTACTTTTTCTGCCGGTAGCGGTTCTGTTTGTGCTGTTCAATTCCTTCCTGCTGGACCGTTACAGCCAGGAAATTGCCGAAAGCAACGACCGGCTGCTGAGCCAGATGCGGGAAAACGTGGATACCCAGCTGGAACAGCTGGTCAACATTTCCTATATGATTCAGAACAACTCGGTGGTCAACCTCCGGACCAACGAGGGAGACGTGGTAGCCGCCCGCAAAGCGGTGGACACCCTGGGCGTGCTGCACTCCGTCTCCACCCTGCCGGAGTTCCTGATCGCCTACCGTTCCGGGACGGAGTACTGTTTTACCTCCTCCTCCCGGATCAAACCGGAGCTGCTCTTCTCCAATCAGCTGGTTTACAGCCGCCATACCCTGGAGGATTTTCTGGAAACCGTGGACCGGCCGGAAAGCATCCTGACCTGGCCGGAGGATACGATCCGCCAGTACGGCGGCCTGGAAGCGGAATACATCACGCTGTTTGTTTCTGTACAGGCCGGGGCACGCACTCCGAAACTGCGCACCGTGTTTGTGATCCCCTCCTCCCGCCTGCGCCGTATGGTTGCTCCCATTACGGATGATTACGGCGGAACCGTGCAGATCACTGATCCGGAAGGCAACCTGCTGCTGGGGATCGGCCCGGTTTCCCGGGAGGAATACCTCCGGGCCGGGGGCGATGCCTCCGGCAGGATCATGCTGCAGGGGGAAAAGTATCTGCTGTCCTCCGCCCATTCCTCCATCGCGGGCTGGGACTACACCGTACTGATCCCCGCCCGGCTGGTTGAAGCGCCTATGCACCGGGCCCAGCAGCTGATGCTCCTGCTGCTGGCCGTCATCTCCATTCTGGGCGCCACGGCCGTCTATTTCCTGTCCAACCTGCACTACAAGCCCCTGAAGCGTCTGACGGAAAAAGCCTTGGGCAGCAGCTACAAAGCCCGGCCCGGCGCAGCGGATGAAATGCGCCAGGTGGAAGCGGTGCTGGACGCCCTGGCCCAGGAAACCCAGTCCAGCCGCCTGGCCCTGGAGGAAAGCCGTTCGGTTCTTCTGCAGGGCAGCCTGTACCGGCTGTTGTCCGGCGAGAACGGTTCCGCCGTCCGGGAGGAGCTTTCCCGGCTCGGCCTGACCATCGCCGCGGACGGTCTGTACCGCATCGCCGTGCTGGACTGCGGAAAAGAACAGCTGGCAGATCTGAGCCGGGAAGCCGACGCGTTCATGTCCTCTCTGTCCTTCGGCCGGGAAGACGCGGTACTATGCACCGCCCTGCCGGATGAGGGCAGCCTGGCCATTCTCTTCCCCGGCGCCGCGGCGGACGACGGCGTCGAGGAGACGCTTTACAGTCTGAAAGAGCATCTGGAAAAAGCCGGAGGTCTCCCGGTCTCCATCGGTCTGAGTCTTCCATGCCCCGGAGCCAGCATCGGCAAAGCCTATTCCCAGGCCGTACGGGCGCTGCGGTTCCGCCTGGTGCGGGGCAGCGGCTGCCTGGTCGTTTATTCACCCGACCTGGATGCTTCCTCCTCGCTGGAGAACTATCCGCGGGAACAGATGGAACAGCTGCAGTGGTACCTGCTGCAGCCGGACGCCGAAAACGCCGGAAAGATCCTGCACCGGATCCTGGGCGGCCTTCAGCGGGAACCGGTTTCCTTCAACTATGCCCGGATGGTCTGCTTCGACGTGGTCAACATGACCGTGCGCACCCTGTATACCGGCCGGGACGGTTCCGCCGGTCCCGCCGCGCAGCCCGAAATGCTGGAGCAGCTGATTTCCTTCGATACAGTTCCGGAACTGCTGACGCTTCTGGAAAAGTTTGTGGAGGAAACCTGTGCCTCCATCCGCACCCTGGAACCGGACGCGGGTTACGACCGGGCCCGGGATATGAAAGCCTATATCGGCGAAAACTGTTTTGACGAGATGTTCTCCCTGCAGGCCATGGCTGAACGCTTCAGCCTGACGCCCTCCAACCTTTCCCATTATTTCAAGAACTGCACCGGGCAAGGCATCCTGGAATATGTGCAGGGCCTCCGGAAAAAGGAAGCCTGCCGGCTGCTGTCGGAAACCGACGAACCGGTTCAGATTGTCGGGGAGAAGGTGGGCATGCCCAACGTTTCCTCCTTCATCCGCTTCTTCAAGCAGCAGACCGGCATTACGCCGGGTCAGTACCGCCGGCAGAACCGATCTTCCGTCCCGGCAAAATAATCCCCCGAAAAACAGCAGCGCGGTGCCCGAAAGCACCGCGCTGTTTTTCGTTCATTCACGTCCGCCCTGCTCAATCCCTGCAGAAGTCCCCGTTGTCATCCAGTCGGAGCCGCAGGTCAGCGGGAGCGGATTTTTCCAGGCAAAGCCGGACATTGGGCATATCGCTGAAGTCCACAAAGCGTACCGCGGCGTCCTCCGCCACGCCGGTATGGATTTTCCGGTCAATCAGGCGGTCCCGCAGCAGTTTCTCCCCGGCGCTGATCGAAACCGTATAATCCGCGCAGGCTGCCAGTTCCCGCCAGCCATCCTCCTCCAGCAGCAGGTAGTTGCCCTCCAGAAGCACAATGTCCCCGTCCACGATCACCGCGTCCTCCACCGGATTGTGGAGCAGGCGGTCATAGGCCGGCCAGCCGCAGATCTCCCCGGCCGCTACCCTCCGCACCGCGGATAACAGCTTTTCCAGGTCAAACGTCACGGGAGCTCCCTTGATCTCCACCATGGCAATTTCCCGGCCGTCCCGCACCGTACGGTGGCTCAGCAGATACTCCTGCCTCCGGTGAAACCCGTCCATACCCACTGCCTGCACCGGGCACAGACCGATCCGCTCCCGGGACAGGTGTTCCAGGAAGCTGGCCAGCGTGCTCTTTCCCGCTCCGGGCGGTGCTGCCAGCAGCACCAGGATACGTCTTCCCGCTGCCCGCTGCCGCTCCGTCAGGCATTCCAGCAGAGGTACAAAAATCTCTTCCACCGCCCGTTCACTGTAGTGCGCGGCTGTTTCAATCCCGTTGATCCGAACCCTGTATTCCGTCATTGCCGGTTTCCTGCCCCGTTTTCTTCTTTTTCCGATTCCAGCCGTATTATACAGAAAGAGCGGAAATCCGGCAATCAGCCAAAAAAGATCCGGCACCGGAGACAGACTCCGATGCCGGATATATCAAATCTGCCGGCCGGTTCCGGTATTACGGCCGTCCGGGATCATCCATTCTTCCGGATGAATCCGTAAGCCAGTGCAGCCACAGCCACCACGATCAGAAGTCCGCTTGACCTGGCAACACAGTACAGCAGTCCGCGGGCACCTCTTGCCGCCAGCAGAATCAGCGCGGCAGCCGCGATGATCAGGCCCACACTTCTGGTTTTGTCCATGCCGAACATCTTACATGCCCTCCTTCCGAACAGATCCGGTGATTTCTTCACCGTGAGGAAAGCATATCACGCGTCCCGCCGGAAAAACAGGATCCAAAACCGACAAATAAGGCGGGTTATTTTTCCTCCGCGGGCGTTTGCCCGATGCCCTGTTTCAGGAAGAATTCCGTTTCCATGGCCAGGGCGTCCTGTTTGGAAGCTCCCGTAAAGCCATGGCCCTGTCCCGGCATCACAATCAGCCGGGCGTCGGGATAGGTTTCCCTGGCTTTCTCCGAATAGCGCAGCGGAACAACGGGATCCTTATCTCCGTGCAGGATCAGCACCGGGCCGGTATAGGACGGCAGGAGATCATAAAGGTTAAAGGAGGTGGCGTCCTCATCATATTTCCGGCTGATCCTGAAACCCATGATGCTGCTGGTTTCCGGGAACGTCCCGTCCGGCAGCCTCCGTTTTTCCGAATCGTCCTGCAGCACGATGGCCGGGAACTCCAGCACCACCGCTTTGATGTCCCCGGGCCGCCGGGAGGAAACATAGGCGGAAACAAAGCCGCCCTGGCTTGCTCCCCACAGGCATATCTCCGAGATCCGCCCGTCGCCCCGGAAATGATCAATCACCGCGTCCAGGTCCGCCGCCTCCGTCAGCACGGACATGTCCAGCATGGTTCCGCTGCTCCTGGAGTTAAACCCGCCGCCGCAGAAATCCAGGCTGAAGGTGGCAAAGCCGGCTTTGTTGAAATAAGCCGCGCTGTCCAGGTCCAGGCTGTGATTGCCTCCGAACCCGTGGGAAAGGATGATCAGGGGCACCGGCGTTTTTTCTTCCGGGAGCCGGAGTACGCCGAACACATTTCCGTTGGGGCTCTGGATAATGATTTCTTCCATAGGACTTCCCTCCGTAAAAACTGTATGTATAACGCCGATCAGCAGCATAATGACCATTACTGCCGGAACCAGCCGCTTTTTCATGGGATTTCCTCCCGCTTTCTGTTCATAAAAACAGTATAGCATATATTTTCACAAAATCCGAAACCGCGGAGCTTCCGCCAGACAGAAAAAAGAGGGCTGAACCCTCTTTTTCCATATATCACCGGCCTGTTTTGCCGGACTGATCCTGCTTGTCGGAATCCACAACCAGGGTGGCGGAACCGTAAGCCTTCAGGGGATGGCCGGTTTCGTCAAACTCCGTGGTATACCGGACATGGAAGGGGATCCGTCCGACAGTCAGGGGAATGATGGCTTCCAGCTCTCCGACGCCGTCCTCCAGCTTCCGGTGCCATTCACGGTACATGTCCGCGTAGTCCGGCGGGAACAGGCCGCTTTCGATCACCGGTTCCGGATAATTCTTCACCACAGGCGGCAGGCCCAGGTCCCGCATACAGCGGAAGCAGGGGCGCATCTCATGGGTGTCGATATTATATTCCCAGGCATACATATTGGCCTGTTCAAAAGCCGCCTGGAATCGCTTCTCGTTTTCAGCCAGCTCCTGGTAGCTTCTCTTTTCCTCGGTAATATTCTGGACGATGGCATAGATAATCGCCTGATCCCCGCCCCGGCCGATTACGCGCAGGCCGCTGCGAAGGCAGACCCGCTCCACGCCGCAGCACTTGGAACGGTAGGTGCGCCAGGTTTCGCAGGTTTCCTCCATGCCGGTCTGGATCGCCTTGCGGATGGTCTTTTCGTAAATCTCCCGGTTTTCCGGAGAGAAGGATTCCCAGAAATCAGCGGACAGGATATCCTGCTCCGTCAGGTTCATGCCGGATTCCTTGACGTATTTGGAATTGATCCGCAGCATGTCCACATCTCCCCTTTCATAGGAGAAGATGGCGGCCGCACCCACATAATTGTTGAAAATCAGGGTCTCCAGGGAATCCGGATCCCAGAACCGTTCAGCTTCCATGGCTTTGATCAGCAGCAGGGAGGGTTTGGTCGGTTCGATATCATGCGCCAGCAGCATCATCATGAAATCTTCCTTGGACATCGGCTTGGAATACAGATAACCCTGTACGTAATTGCAGCCGATGCTCTTGAGGAAGTCCGCCTGCTCGATGGTTTCCACCCCTTCAGCCAGGGTGGGGGTATTCAGCCACTTGGCCATCTGAACCACCGCGTTGACAATCACGCCGCCGCGGCCGCCCAGGCCTTCCCCGGCCAGGAAGCGCAGATCCAGCTTCAGGAAATCCACGGGCAGGTTTTTAAGGATGCTCAGGGAGGAATAGCCGCTGCCGAAATCATCCATTTCCACCAGGTATCCCTTTTCGTGGAACTGCTTCACGGCATTGGAAACCAGGTCGAAGCCGCCGATGGCGGAAGATTCCGTGATTTCCGCGCGGAAATACTGCACCGGCACATCATACTTCCTGCGGATCGCTTCAATTTCACTTACATAGTCATGGCCGAAAAGGTCATGACGGGAAATATTGAAGGAAATGGGAAGCATATAGTTCGGGCAGCTGTTATGGAAACGGCAGATCTCTTCAAAGGCAAACAAATCCGCCCGGTGGATCAGTCCGTAATCCTCCATCACCGGGATAAAATCATCCGGAAGCTGTTCCCCGAACTCCGGGTGCTGCCAGCGCATGAGCGCTTCCGCCCCGATCAGCCGGCCCGTGGAATGGTTATATTTGGGCTGATATACCAGATAAATCTGGCCCTCTTTCAGGGCCTGATCGAAAGAACTGATTATTTCCTGTTCAGTCATTTTACGGTGCATGAAACGGTCCCCTTCCAGGACGAAAATTGAATGCTTACCTTCCATATAGGAATAGATATGCATGATTATTATATTGTAAAACAGGCTTATTGGCAAATGGAAAAAATGGCAGGACAACTATGAAAACGCGACAATTTGATATGTAATTTTTTGATGCCGCCCGGTAATGTAACCAGGCTTCCTTCCCGTGGTATGTGGAAACATACCGTTTTTCAGCGATCGGAAACATACATAAAAAAATCTTTACAAGCCATGTAACTTATGCTATATTTGTCCGGTCAAATCAAGTGTTCTGCATCACAAACACACAAAATGACGCACCCCCGGTTATTTCGTTTTTTACAATTCGTGCAGAAAGGTCCCCCCAAGGGAAAGGCCAGTAACCAAAGAGATGAACTACAGCTTTACCGTTCCAAGCATGCTGATCCTTGTGATCATCATGGGCTACTACTTTTTCCGTCCCAAACTGCCGATCCGCCTCAACCGTGCTTTCCTTGCCATTCTGGTCATCGATATCTGCACGGAAATTCTTGAGGTGGCTTCTCTCCGTCTGAATGAGACATGGCCGGAGCATGCCGCCGAGCTGCTCTGGGTAGTTAACGTTTGTTATTTTATCTTTGTCTATATACGTTCCTATATGTTCTTTGTGTTCACGGTCAGTGTTCTGGACTCGAAAGCACTGCTGTGGTCCCGCCTGCGCGTGTTTGCTCCGATTGTATATGTTCCCTGCGTACTGATTGCCCTTACAACCCCCTGGACCCACTGGCTGTTCCGGATTGAAAGCGGCTTTAACCAGGGCCCGCTGTACTGGACCATCTTTGCCTGCGACTGCTGCTACCTGGCCTTTGCCACCATCGGCATCCTCCGGCATCTGAAGGAACTGAGCGCCCATGAAATCATCAGCCTGCTGGCCATCCAGATCGTTTTGAAAGCCGGGATTATCGCCCGCTTCCTGCTGCCGAACATCGTGGTTATGAACACCTTCTGCCTGATGGCCATTGTGGTGATTTTCATTTCCTTCCTGAATCCTGACCTGTTCCTGTCCGAGCGGGGATATGTCTACAACCTGCCGGCTTTCCATGCGCTGCTGGGTGAATGCTGGCAGCGAAAAAAGCCCTGCAAGGTCCTGGGCTTTACCATTCAGAATTACAACGAGCATCGGGAGATCTTCGGCGGAAAGCAGATGGATGACGCCCTGATCGGCATTAACCGCTACCTGCTGGAAACCTTCCCTCACCTGAGCAGCTTCTACCTGAGGGGCGGTTCCTACGCGGTGGTCGGCCAGAACGATCCGGATCTGGCGGAACTGCGCGAAATTCTGACCAGCCGCTTTACCGGGCCATGGAAAACCGGAGCCGGCGAGCTGCGGCTGGGGATCTCCTTCGTGGAAGCCGATATGGATCTGATGAACTGTCCGTCCGACCGTCTGGTCAACACCCTGATGATTTCCCTGGACGAGCTGAGCCGCGTATCCGAACCGGCCGCCAGCCGTTCCCTGATGGATTCCATAGACGAAATCAACCAGAAGCTGGAAATTCGCCGCTGCCTGGAAAAGTCCCTGGACCGGGACGAACTGGAAGTTTTCCTGCAGCCCCTGATGGACAGCAAGACCGGGAAGCGGATCGCCGCGGAAGCGCTGGTCCGCCTGCGGGATGACAACGGCAGTCTGATCCGTCCGGATCTGTTCATTTCCATGGCGGAACAGGAAGGCTACATTGTCCGGCTGGGCGAGCAGGTGCTTGCCAAGGTATGCCGCTTTATCCGGGACCATGACATGGAAGCTATGGGGATCCGGTGGATCAACGTCAACCTGAGCCCGGTACAGTTCATGAGCCGGGACGTTCCCTCCCGCTTCGCTGAAATCCTGAAGGAATACGGGGTGGATGAAAGCATGATCCACCTGGAGATTACGGAACAGAGCATGATCGACTTCTCGCTGCTTCGGGACCAGATTACCGGCCTTTACAACAACGGGTTTGAGTTCTCCCTGGACGATTACGGCAGCGGCTACTCCAACCTTTCCAGGGTGCGTCAGTACCCCTTCACCAACATCAAGATTGACATGGAAGTTGTCTGGAACTACTGCAAGGAAAAGGATATGCTGCTTCCCGCCCTGGTGGACGGTTTCAAGAAAATGAACCTGAGCATCACAGCGGAAGGCATCGAAACCGAAGAAATGGCCGGAGCCATGAAGGAGATCAGCTGCGATTACCTGCAGGGATATTACTTCTCCCAGCCCGTCCCCATGGATGAATTTGTAGAACAGACCCTGAAGATGAACAAAGCCTGCTGAAGCAGGATAATCAAAAAAAGGGACCGGTCCCAAACGGGACCGGTCCCTTTCGTTTGCGTATATTCCGGGAATTACAGCAGGTTGCGCTGGATTTTGCCGGAGATGGTCTTGGGCAGTTCGTCCCGGAAGACAATCTTGCGGGGATACTTGTAGGGCGCGGTATGGTCCTTCACGTACTGCTGGATTTCCTTCTTGAGTTCCTCGGTGCCCTCTGTGCCCTTGGTAAGCACGATGGACGCCTTGACGATCTGGCCGCGGATTTCGTCCGGTTCGGCGGAAACGCCGCATTCCAGCACATAGGGCAGTTCCATGATGACCGATTCAATCTCAAACGGTCCGATCCGGTAGCCGGAGGACTTGATCACGTCATCGATCCGGGATACATACCAGAAGTAGCCGTCCTCATCCCGCCAGGCGGTGTCGCCGGTATGATACATGCCGTCGTGCCAGGCTTCCTTCGTCCTTTCCTCATCCAGGTAATACTCCCGATAGAGGCCGCAGGGAATCTGCTTGTCCGTATGGATAACGATCTCGCCCACTTCGCCGTTGGCGACGGGGTTGCCGTCCGGATCCACAATATCCACGTCGTACTGGGGATTGGCCTTGCCCATGGAACCGATCTTCGGCACGGTGCCGGCCAGGTTGCCGATGGTCAGGGTCGTTTCCGTCTGGCCGAAGCCTTCCATGATCTGCAGGCCGGTGGCCTTCTCAAACTGGCGGTACACCTCGGGATTCAGGGCTTCGCCGGCGGTGGTCATATGATGGATGGAGGACAGGTCATAATTGTCCAGGTCCACCTTGATGAACATCCGCAGCATGGTGGGCGGCGCGCAGAAGGTGGTGATATTGTACTTCTTGAACATGGGCAGGATATCCGCCGCGTCGAACTTGTCAAAGTCATAGACGAAGACAGCACCCTCGCACAGCCACTGACCGTAGAGCTTGCCCCAGAGGGATTTGCCCCAGCCGGTGTCGGAGATGGTGAAATGGAGGCCGTCCCGCTCACAGCAGTGCCAGTACTTGGCGGTAACATAGTGGCCCAGGGCGTAGGTGTGGCGGTGCTGCGCCATTTTCGGATTGCCGGTGGTGCCGGAGGTAAAGAACATCAAGGCCGGTTCGCTGCCGCAGGAGGCGCCCTCCGGACGGCGGTAGCGGCGGGTGAAGAGCGGATATTCCTCATTCATATTATGCCAGCCTTCGCGGGAACCGTTGACCATGATGAGGGTTTCCACGCTGGGACATTTCGCGGCGGCACGCTCAGCGATCTCGGCGGTATCCCCGTCCGCTGTGCAGATCAGGGCCTTCACGCCGGCAGCGTTGAAGCGGTATTCAAAATCATGTTCCTTGAGCTGGTTGGTTGCGGGGATGGCGATGGCTCCCAGCTTGTGCAGGGCCACCATGGAGAACCAGAACTGATAGTGCCGCTTGAGTACCAGCATGACCCGGTCGCCCCGCTTGATGCCCAGGGAAGTGAAATAGTTGGCGCACTGGTTGGAGGCGTCCTTGACGTCCTTGAAAGTGAAGCGGCGTTCTTCGTGATGCTTGTCCACATAGAGCATAGCCAGCTTGTCCGGATACTTGCGGGCAATCTCGTCCACGATATCAAAGCCAAAGTTGAAGGTTTCCTGGTTCGGAAAACTGATGGAGGTAAGCCTTCCCTGCTCGTCTTCCTTCGCGTCGATAAACTTCTCGGCAACCAGGTGGCCCTCATACTTCGCCGCCTTCGGCACAGCCGCGAAATCAGCTCCCGCCTGCTGTCCCTCAACGGGCAGGATCATGGCCAGGAACACGCAGTCCTTTCCGTTCACGGCGATCATGCCGTGCGGCAGGGAGGAGTTGTAATAGATGCTGTCGCCTTCCTCCAGGATTTCGGTATGGTCGCCGACCTGGACCTTCAGGCTGCCGGAAAGTACCAGGTCAAACTCCTGGCCCTTATGAGTCGTCGTATGGATCGGCTCATTCTGCTGCTTTTCGGAATACTCATAACGGACCCAGTAAGGCTCCGCCACCTTATCCCGGAATTTCGGCGCCAGGTTGGAAATGGCGATTCCCTCTTCCTTCGCGGTCGTCTCGCCCTTGCCCCGGCGGGTAACCGTGTAGGTGGACAGGAAAGCGTTATGGCCTTCCAGCAGCTCCGTCAGCTCCATGTTGAAAGCCTGGGCGGATTTGTAGATAAACGTAAAGGGCATGTCGGTCTGGCCGGCTTCATAATCGAGGTATTCCGCAAGGGTTACCTCGGTCTTTTCCGCCATTTCCTCAGGGGTCCAGCCCATGATCTCCCGCATTTCACGGATACGGGAAGCAACCGCGCTCAATTGGCTCAGATCAGTCCGGGTTGTCATCTGGAAACGCTCCTCTCTTTACAATCCATAAAGTGTAAATCCGGGTCTTTCATACAGCAGAATGCCTGAATCAGATGGCCGGGAATAAATAAATGGCCCGTCTCATTTTTTGAGACGGGCCATGTTGGCTCGCGGTACCACTCAAATTGTGCGCCTTTGCACACCACTTCAGACACTATCATGTCCTATGCCTTTACGCAGCAGTCACGGGAGACGCCTACTGGGATCAACCTTTCGGATCTCCGGCTCGGAAGCGATGGGATGAAGCTTCGGCCCGCCGGTTCACACCATACCCGGCTCTCTGTGGGGCTTCCTGCTGTTCCGTCTTCGTCACAGCCTTGTATGAAATTGCCTGAAGTGTAGCACGCCGAAAAAAAGGTGTCAAGGGGTTTGTAACAAATACAGTGCAAAAACAATGAAATGTATTGTTTTTCAATTCACAATTCATAACAAAACACTTCTCCATTTCGGTCCGGATCATGCTGCTTTCCGGCAATAACGCGTCGGTTAAAAATATTTAATTATGAATTATGAATTGTGAATTACTTTTGTCCCCGTGAAGTATGCTTTTGGTGACTTCCCTTCCGGCTAAAGTGTGGTATAGTGAAAGATGTTGAATTTTGAGTTTTACGGGGTTTGAGATGGAGAAAAAGAACGCACTGATCCGGGACCTGACAACGGGCAGCGTACCGAAAACGCTGCTGACGTTTTCCATGCCCCTTTTCCTGTCCGGCCTGCTGCAGATGGTCTACAACATGGTGGACATGATTGTTGTCGGCAACTTCGTCGGCACAAACGGCCTGTCCGCCGTTTCCATCGGCGGCGAGGTGCTGATGCTGATCACCTTTGTGGCCATGGGCTTTTCCAACGCGGGACAAATCCTGATTTCCCGCTACGTAGGCGCAAAGCGCCATGACCTGGTGGGCGAAATGGTGGGCACCCTGTTCACCCTGCTGGAAGGCCTGGCTGTGGTCATCATGGTCATTTTCCTGTTTACCTACCAGGGGATCATCAACTGGCTGAACACGCCGGCAGATATCTGGGAATACACCCGGCAGTACTGCATCACCTGCGTATGGGGCGTGGTATTCATCTACGGCTACAACCTGGTGAGCGCCATCCTCCGCGGCATGGGGGATTCAAAGCATCCCTTCATCTTTATCGCGATCGCTTCCGTCATCAACGTCATCCTGGACATCCTGTTCGTCGGTCCCTTGGGTATGGGGCCCCTGGGCGCCGCCCTGGCCACGGTCATCGGCCAGGCGGTCAGCTTCCTCTTTGCCCTGCGGCTCCTGTACAAAAACCGGGAGCAGATCCATTTCGATTTTCATCCCCGGCATTTCCGGATCTACAAAAACGTCATCGGACAGCTGATGAGCCTGGGCATTCCCATGGTGATCCAGAGCGCGGCCATCACCTTCTCCATGCTGTTCGTCAATTCCTATATCAATACCTACGGCACCGTGGCTGTAGCAGTCACCGGCGTTGCCCGGAAGCTGGAGAACATGATCGGCGTGGTCAGCCAGGCCATTTCCTCCGCCGGCGGCGCCATGGTTTCCCAGGCCCTGGGTGCCGGAAAGACAGAGCGGGTGCCGAAGGTAGTCGGCCATGCCATGTGGATCGTTGCAATCCCCGCAGCCGTCTTCGCGGTTATTACGCTGTTCAAACCGGAATGGCTTTTCGGTCTTTTCTCCCAGGATCCCGAAGTACTTAAAATGGCAATCACCTATATTCCCATCGCCATGATCCAGTACCTGGGCTGCGTCCTGCGTCCGCCAAACTTTGCCCTGATCAACGGCTCCGGCAACTCAAAGCTGAATCTCGCGGTCGCCCTGCTGGACGGCATCTTCACCCGCATCGGCCTGAGCCTGCTGCTGGGCGTAACCTTCGTCTGGGGCATCCGGGGTTTCTGGTACGGCAACGCCCTCTCCGGCCTGGTTCCCTTCCTGATCGGTACAGCTTATCTGCTGTCCGGCCGGTGGAAGCGGATGGGCGCTCCGAAAAAGACGGAAGCGGAAGCGGAAGAGCTGGACTGATCTTTTAATTCACAATTCACAATTCACAATTCATAATGCAATGTACATTTCAGGGCGGCAGGGCATCCTGCCGCTTTGGTTTTTAAAAAGTTTTGAAGCTGTGGCTCTTTTGGCGTCTTTGAAACGTATTATAGGTGAAGATCTTCTCCACGGAGGTTTCCTGATGAACAAGGTTTCCTTTGAGCAGCTGTACATGGAACAGCTGCCCGGACTGTACCGGCTGGCCCAGAGTATCCTGCGGCAGCCTGCCGATGCCCAGGACGCGGTTCAGCAGGCTGTTTTACAGGCCTGGCAGCATCTGGACGGCATCCGTCCCGGCAGCGAACGGGCCTACCTGGCCCGGATCGTTATCAACGAATGCCGGACCATCCAGCGCAACCGGCAGCGAACCGTGCCCGTTCCGGATTTTCCGGACCGTACGGCCGTTCCGGAAGCCGGACTGCGGGAGCTTCGGGACGCGGTTGACAGGCTGCCGGAAAAGCTGCGGATTCCCTTCCTCCTGGTATACATGGAAGGCTGCAGCGCAAAGGAAGCCGCCTCCATCCTGGAAATTTCCCTGTTCGCCCTCAAATCGCGATTGAAGCGGGCAAAGAAACTATTGCAGAGTGAATTCGAAGAAAGGGAGGAAGGACATGGCACGTTATACACAGAACAATCTGCGGAAAATGTATGAAGCTCCGCCGCAGGAACTGACAGAACAGATCCATGAATCCATTTCTCTCCTCCCGCTTCGCGAACAGGAGGAAAGGAGCATGAAGAGGAAACTTTCCCTCAGCACCGTCATCGCGATTGCCATGGTGATTGTGCTGATGGCCACCGCGCTGGCCACCGCTACCAATGATACCATAAATGATCTGGTATACAGGGTCTGGCCGGATCTGGCACTGACGCTGAAGCCGGTCAATCTGGCCTGCACAGATCAGGGGATTAAAGTGGAAGTGGTCTCCGCAGTAGCCGGAAATAATGAAATCGTTATAACTTATACCGTTCAGGATCTGCTGGGAAACCGTCTGGGCACAGGCGGCGCCGCATTTGGAGACATCGATACGGATATTCTTGAAACACCTGATCCTTCAATGGAAGAAGTCGAAGGTGAAGGGATTGCTAATTTCAATGCTGAAGAGGGAAAAATCATAGGCGCTGCAAAAATGGTCTGGAATACCAACAGCGTAGCAGAAGGCGACTACATTACTTTTTCTCTCCATTCCGTTGATCCGGGCAGGGAAATCCTTTCATCCTTTGATCCGCGTTCCTATCTGGCGCAGGCTGATGACCAGATCCAGACAAGTTCTCTTCCGGAAACCCTTTGGGATGTTGACGGTCCCTATAGCTACGACCGCAGATTCCCGGATGATCTTCGCATCATCGACTGGTCGCAAAGCCAGGAAATCCCCCTGGAAGGCTCCGTCACCCTGTCCGGCGCAGGATACTTCGGAGGCCGCCTGCATGTCCAGGTTCACAACACCAATCCAGGCTCCCCCTGGCTGTACTCACTGGATCTTCAGAACAACAACCCCCTTCCGGATTATTCCGACGGCAGCTATGTTTCCAGTATCCGTTGGGGAGGTTCAGGCAGCAGTCCCGAATGGGTTGAAACCTTTGTCCCGGCCAGTCAGGAATACCTGGAGAACGCGGATCTGACCGCTGTATTGATCAGATACATGCCGCCAATCAACGGCTTATGGGAGATTAAAATACCCGCGAGAATGATTAAAGTCTCTGACTGAAAGCAAAACGAACCGCCCCGGGATTGTACCCCGGAGCGGTTCGTGATATAATTCAGTCAGTCTTTGAAAGAGGAGCGCTCTGTTATGGAAACCGGAACGATTGTTGCAATCAGCGTGGTGCTTTTCGTGGCGATTATCGCCGTATTAATCTGTGTGATCTCCGCGGTCAGCGCCGTCACCGGAAACAAGCAGACCAACGACGAGGATTCCGAAGCCTGAGGTCAGGCGTAACGAATCTCGTCCAGGCTGTAGCGAACTGATTCGCCCAGGGAGTCATCATCTACGGGCAGATCCACCCAGGGATGATCCGTCTCCCGGGGTTTTTTGATGGCTTCTGCCGTATTCTGAGGCTCATTTTCCCGCATGAAACAATCCCTCTCTCTTTCGAATCGGATTCACCATATCTGGCATGCTTCTGGAAGAGAGTCTACTCCATCTTGTGAAAAAAGGCAATACCTCCGCCGGTACTCCGACGGTATTTTTTTGCTCACCGGGCTGGACGCACGGTGAGCAAAGGGATTCATCATTTTGTCTTCTTTTGGGATTCAGTTCATGTGGTTGGCCACGATATCCATCCAGGCCTGGTTGATTTCCTCCCGGCTGCGGAAAACGCTGTCCCAGCTGACGCCCATATCCTTCGCAATCAGCTTGCCGGTGTCCACGGAGCCCCATGGAATCTGGTCCGTATCCCGGAAAACGGAGTGCATATAGCCCTTCAGGATCAGCTCCTGGGCCTTTTCGCTGAGGAACCACTGTTCCACTGCCCGGCAGGCTTCGGCGTTGGCGTTTTTACTGTGGGCGTCGGAAACGGTCATCACCGTGGAAGGAATCAGGATCACGCCGTCCTCCGGATAGACGCAGGCCAGATCCGTCAGGGGATTCCCCGCGTCCTCCGCGTCCTTCAGCGCTTTGAGTACGGATTCTTCCAGGATCATGGCGGCGGCGATTTCCCCGCTGCGGATCTTCTCAATGGAATCCGCCCCGGCAATCACCTGCACCTCATTGGCCGCCAGGCCTTTCAGATACTGGCGTCCGTAATGATTGGACTGCGTCAGGGAAGCAACGGCTGCGAAAGTGGTGCCGCTGCTCAGGGGATCGCCCATGGCGATGAGTCCTTTCAGGCTGCGGTCCGCAGCGAAATCCTTAAAGGTTCCGGGGATAGTCACGCCCTTATCCGCCCACTGTTTCTCCAGTTCCGGATTGCAGGCCAGGACCATGTTACAGACCCGGACGGGATACCAGCAGCCTTCCTCATCATACGGAAAGCGCAGCAGCGAGGCCGCGTCCGGAATCATCACCGGTTCCAGATATCCCGCTTCCTTCAGTTCCAGGCTCAGGGCAGGCTCCGCCACCAGCAGCATGTCGCAGCCGAGAACACCGTCCTCCATTTCCCCGTAAATGCGGTTAATGAGCCGGCTTGTACCGCCATAAACGAAAAAGCTTCCGTCATTTCCGGGCTTCAGGGCGGGAAATTCCTCCCGGAGCGCCTCATCCAGCATATCCAGCACAAAGGAATACATGGAGGAATAGATCACCAGTTCCCCCTGTACCTGCTCATTTCCGGCTGTGGCACCCGCGGCGGACAGGAGCATGCACAGCGCAAGCAGCAAAGCGGCAAGCTTTTTCATAGCAGCAGATCCCCCGTTTCCTGTTTTCCCATAACATTTGCATTGTAACATACAAGTCGCCGCCGGGCAACGAGGCGCTCATCTTGTCAGCAGAGGCCTAAAAGTGTATAATGTATTGAACAGGAACAAATCGGAGGAGTGAAACCGGATGGGCAAAGAGCGGATGCTGATCACCGGCGGACACGCACTGGAAGGTGAGGTCCGGGTCAGCGGCGGCAAAAACACCGCCGTTGCAGTTATTCCTGCTACACTGCTGAGCGATGAGCCCTGCACCATCGAAAATCTTCCCGATATTGAAGATGTCCATGCCCTGGCGGATATCCTGACAGAGCTGGGCGCAAAAGTTGACTATGAACCCGGGCGCTGCATGCATGTGGATCCCCGGCCTGCCGAAGGCGTGGAGATTTCCTACCGCAACGCCCAGCGTTTACGTGCAAGCTATTACCTGCTGGGCGCCCTGCTGGGGCGTTGCGGCAAAGCGCGGGTTCCCACCCCCGGCGGCTGCGAAATCGGCTCCCGGCCGGTGGACCAGCACCTGAAGGGCTTCCGTTCCATCGGCGCGGAAGCGGAAGAAATCGGCGGCATGCTGACAGCTGAAGGCACGCTCACAGGCGGCGACGTTTTCTTCGATATGGTTACCGTCGGCGCAACGGTGAACGTTATGCTGGCAGCTGTGAAAGCGAAGGGCCAGACCTTCATCTACAACGCGGCCAAAGAGCCGCACATCGTTGACCTTGCGAACTTCCTGAACAGTATGGGTGCCAAGATCAAGGGCGCCGGTACGGATATTATCCGGATCCGCGGGGTGCAGCGCCTGCACGGAAGCACCTACGCCGTCATTCCCGACCAGATTGAAACCGGCACGCTGATGATCGCCGCCGCCGCCACAGGCGGGGATGTGATCATTGACGGCTGTATTCCTACCCATATGGACGCCCTGAGCGCAAAGCTCCTGGAAATGGGCGTAAAAGTCACCGACAGCGATGACGCCATCCGGGTCCACGTAGTCGGCCCCCGGCGGGCTATCAACGTGAAGACCCAGGTGTATCCCGGCTTCCCCACCGACCTGCAGCAGCCCATGAGCGCGCTGCTGACTACAGCCAGGGGAACAAGCCTGGTAACCGAAACCATTTTTGAGCAGCGTTTCCGCCACCTGGACGAAATCCGCCGCATGGGCGCGCACGTACGCGTCATGGACCGCACCGCGATCATTGAAGGCGTACCGGAGCTGTACGGCGCGCCGATGACCGCCTCCGACCTGCGGGCCGGTGCCGCACTGATTGTTGCGGCGCTGATGGCCCGGGGAACCTCTGAGATTTATGAACCCCATTATATCGACCGGGGTTATGAACATATAGAAGACAAACTCCGTTCCCTGGGAGCGGAGATCAGGCGGGAGCCCGCACTGTGACCTGAGAGGTGCAATGTGTTATGAACAATCCCTTTGAGGTCCTGGGTCTGAAAGGGCTGGCCAGCCCGGACGAGATCCGAAGCGCATACAGGACGCTGGCCAGAAAGTGCCATCCCGACATGATCACGGATCCGGCTGAAAAAGAAGCCGCCCAGACGCGGATGGTCGCGCTGAACCTGGCCTATGAAGAAGCACTTCGCCTTGCCTCCCCACGGACCGGAAGCAGTTCCGTGACGCCGGAGCTGTCCAGCGCCGAGGCAATCCTGATGGCCCAGCGGGCCATGGCAAAAGACAATCCGGAGGGCGCCCTGCGCAGCCTGGTACGCTGCGAAAAGCGGGACAGCGAATGGTACTACATGCAGGGAAAGGTCCTGATGGCGATGGAGGAATTCGACAGCGCCCATCAGTCCTTCCGGGAAGCCGTCAGAATGGATCCGGAAAACAATGTCTTCCGGGCCGGCGCGCTGGCCGCGGCCGTAGCGCAGCAGAAGGCGCAGAAACTGCCGGGAAAAGTAAAGCGGGTTTTTAAACACCTGGTAAAGAGGTAAGAACGAATTCACAATTCACAATTCATAATTATATGAAATGTGAATCAACTCAGATGATTCCATCCGGTAAACATACAGGATCTGCTCCATTCAGTGTATATGGAGAAAAGTAACTTACATTATGAATTATGAATTGACAAATGGAGCGTATTGAGTTGAGTGTAAAGAGCTGGTACAAACACCTTGGACTGTTCGCCGCGACGGTGCTGATCGCGGCTCTTTTTTGCTTTACAGCGGCAGGCGCGGAAACCGCGGAGGATATCACTGCCTCCTGCAAATTCAACGCCGCCTCCGGCAGAAAGAGCTTCAGTGCCTGCAAGGACCGGAACTACAAAACCTACTGGAAAACCAACAACGGCGACAAGGGCTATGTGGAAGTAACCGTACCCGCCGGGCAGAGCGCTTCCGGCGTCATGGTGCAGTGGTATGAACATCCCCATGCCTGGGGCGTACAGATCAAGGACGAAAACGGAAACTGGACGGACGCCGGCCATACGGACGGCAGCTTCCTGGCGGAATACCTGCCGCTGCCGGAAAGCACCACCGTTTTCCGTGTCGGCAACGCACCCGGAGAAAAACGGCACTTCAACATGGCAGAGCTGCGTATTTACGGTGCCGGTGAAACGCCTCCGGAAGTGCAGCAATGGAAACCTTGCGCCGAAAAGGCGGACCTGATGCTGCTGGTGGCTCATCAGGATGACGAAGTGCTGTGGTTCGGCGGTGCGCTTCCCCGGTATGCCGGAGAAGAAAAGAAAATCTGCCAGGTCTGTATGATGGTGCCCTCCATGCCCTACCGCCGGCTGGAACTGCTGGACTGCATGTGGACCTGCGGCGTACGGAATTATCCCGCATACAGCAACTTCAAGGACGCCTTCTCCTATCAGCTGAGCAAACAGTATAAGCACTGGAACAAGAACCACGTCTATGATGTGGTGACCGGCTGGATCCGGCGCTTTCAGCCGGACGTGCTGCTGACCCATGACCTGCAGGGCGAATACGGCCACGGAGCCCACCGGGTCTGTGCCGACGCCGCCATGCACTGCGTGGAATATGCCGCGAACCCGGATAAATATCCCAAGTCCGCCAAGGAATACGGAACCTGGGATACCCCGAAATGCTATATCCATCTGTGGAAGGAAAACGTGATTGATATGGACTGGCGGCAGCCGCTGGAAGCCTTCGGCGGAAAAACCTCCTTTGAGGTTGCTGAAGCCGGTTTCCGCTGCCACATCAGCCAGCAGAACACCGATTACCACGTGGAGGACTGGGGTCCCTGGGACAACAGCCTGTTCGGGCTGTACCGGACTACGGTCGGCCCGGATGAAGCCAAAGACGACTTCTTTGAAAACATCAATTAACACTTCACAATTAAGTGTGTGTTTCCAGCGGCGTGTAAAACAACTGCTTTTTATGTCTCCCAGACAAAAAACCTGATCACAGTAGATCAGGCTATCAATAATTATGAATTATGAATTAGCAATCATTCTTCCACTACCGTCACATACTTGCTGAGGATCATCCCGTGCCAGCCGCAGATATCCACCTCAGCCCACTCATCAATGATATCAAAGACGGTAATGGGCGTTCCCAGCTTATACTCGCCCAGATCGCGGCGTCCCCGGTCCCGGGAACGGGCGTGGACCGTGTCATTGCCCTTGGTTCTTCCCTTAACAGAAATCACGCCGGGTTCAAAATCCGTATGATCGTTCCGGAAGAATTCCAGCGCGGAAGTCAGCACATATCCCCGGAGCCCGCCGCAATCCACCAGGGTCCAGTTCTTCCCGGTCCCGATGACGCGGAGCACGGTATCCGTGCGGATCTGCTGGATTTTCGGGTTCTTCATACTGCTGCTCGCGTCCTTCCGCAGCCAGGCATAACCCAGCTTCGGAGCGCTGACAGCCGCCAGCACTTTATCTTCCGGCGCGGTTGTTTCCCACTTCAGGTCAACGGTATTGACCAGCATGTTCTGGCCGTTCAGCACGACCATGGATCGGCCGACGCCCATGTACTTCACCTGGACTGAATGAGCCTCCCCCGTGGAAGGATCCGTCCAGACCGTAGGCGTCTCTGTTCCGTTCTTCGCGGCCACACCCGCCAGCAGGGCTTCCCACTCTTCCCCGGTCAGGGGTGCGCGGGTGGCTTCCGGCTCTCCGCTCTGAATCTGTCCGGATTCCACTTCCATGCCGCCGTTCGGGTTTGCAACCGGGTCCTTTTCCTGGGTGACAACTGTCATGCTTCCGTCCTGGTTACTCACCGTACCGGGGCCGGGATTATCCTCCTGTACGCCGCCGGGCGTGATCTCATGCACCTTCCCGGTCGGATCGGTATAAGTTCCTTTGTCGTAATCCCAGACGCCGCCGTCCTCATCCCGTTCAACACCGGATGCCAGGGCAGCGGTACACAGGAGCAGGCAGAAGCAGACGCACAGCACCAGCAGAAACAGCGTTCCCCGTGTCTGATCCATTCGTCTCATCCGCTTGCGTTCTCCCTTCAGTTTCAGGCCTTTCAGCCGGTTGTCCCGCCTGATCCGAATGTATTTATGATACCGGAATGAACCCAATTTGTCAATAAAAGTGCAATGATTCTGTAACATCTGAAAGGATCGAAAAACCGATGAAAATCTCCAAAAAAGACGCCCTGACCTGGTTCCGTTTTTTCGCGGAACTGCCCGGTGACGAGCCCCTCGGCTGCCGCCAGCAGGAAATTGCCCTGGCCGTATTCAGCCAGATTGAAACCGCCGTGGAAAACCGCCGGAAAAAAGCCCTGGAAGCCATTCCCGGACTGAAGGCCGTCGTACCGGGCACGGAAAACCTGCGTCCCTGGACCCCCGGGCTTCCGGCCTGTACCCTGTTTGTCGGTCCGGAAGAGAAATTCCCCGCGGGCTGCCGCAGCTGCCTGCTGGGCACCGGTCTGTCCGCTGTTCGCAAAACGAACCGCTGCAATCTGGCCTGCCCCTTCTGCTATGATTACGGGATGCTGGATGAAATTGAACCCATCGGCGAAGGCCTGTGGGAAATCGGCGGCGGGCGGTACCGGGAGGAGGACCTGCCCCTGCTGTTCTCCCTGCAGGGAAAACCCACCGGAATCGCCTATGTCTACCTGGAGCCCTTCATGGAGATTGAGAAGTACTACGGCATCATCCGCCGTTTCCGGGAAGCCGGCGTACATCAGCATATGTACACCAACGGCCTCAATGCCAATGAGGAAAACCTGAAAGCCCTGGGCGAGGCCGGACTGGACGAACTGCGCTTCAACCTGGGGGCCAGCGGGGCGGCGGACCGGGTCATTGACGCCATGGCCATCGCAAAGAAATACATTCCCCGGATAGGTATTGAAACCCCGATGACCCGGGAATTCTTCCGGGCGCTGGAAGCCAAAAAAGAAAAGATCCTCGCCACGGGAATCGACTTTATGAACTGCGCCGAGCTGCACCTGAACGACAACAACCTGGCCAACTATGCCGGGGAACCGATGTATTTCTGCCGGATGGGTTACCTGAGTCCCATTATCAGCCGGGATCTCACCCTGCAGGTGATGAAAACCGCGTCCGAGGAACACTGGCCCATTGCGGTGCACGACTGCAGCAATAAAACAAAAATCGCCCGCGACCTGAACCTGGCTGCCCGGGAGGGCGGCTGGTTCGGCCGGAGCGTTTACGGACGTGAAATTGAAAGCATCCCTTACGAGGCATTCCTGCCGGCGCTGGAGGATGAGACCCTCCCCTTCGCGGAGGAAGAGGAGCTTCCGCGGGGTTACCGTCCCGGAGAAATCGTGCTGTAATCCGGATCCACATCCAGGGTGGCAAAGTAGTCCGCGGGGGTTTCCGCCCGGCGGATCAGCCGGTAATCCCCGTCCGCGGTATACAGCACCTCGGCGCCGCGCAGGCGTCCGTTATAGTTATAGCCCATGGCGGAGCCGTGGGCTCCGGTATCATGGATCAGGAGCAGATCGCCGATCCGGATTTCCGGAAGCTTCCGTTCCCAGGCAAACTTATCATTGTTTTCACAAAGACTGCCGGTGATATCGTATACGTGGTCCGCGGGAAGATCCCGTTTGCCGCAGACGGTCACATGGTGATACGCCCCGTACATCGCCGGGCGCATCAGGTTGACCGCGCAGGCGTCCACGCCGATATAATCCCGGTAGATCTTTTTTTCATGCACCGCATGGGTCACCAGCCAGCCGCAGGGGCCGGTCATCCAGCGGCCCAGTTCTGTCTTGATGGCGACGCCGCCTTCCGGGAAAAGCTTCTCATAGACTTTCCGGACGCCTTCGCCCACCTGTTCAATATCCGGTTCCTGATCCTCCGGCTTGTAGGGAATGCTGATTCCGCCGGACAGATCCACAAAAGCAAACCTGATTCCCAGCTCCGCCGCCAGATCCCTGCCCAGGGTCATCAGCACCTCCGCCAGGCCCGGATAGTAGGCCGGATCAATGGTGTTGGAAGCCAGGAAAGCATGCAGGCCGAAAGCAGTGACTCCCTCCCGCTTCAGGATGGTGAGGGCTTCTTTCAGCTGGGGCAGGGTCATGCCGTATTTTGCCTCACCCGGGTTGCCCATAATCGTATTGCCGATGGAAAACTGTCCGCCGGGATTGTAACGCAGGCAGACGCAGGACGGAAATCCGCCGTGCGTCCGCAGCAGCTCCACGTCTGTCAGGTCATCCAGGTTGATGAAAGCGCCCAGCGCCCGGGCCTGGGTAAACTCTTCCGGCGGCATGGCGTTGGCGGACAGGATGATCTCCTCGCCGGAGAAACCGCAGGCTTTTGCCAGCATCAGTTCCGTAGCGGAAGAGCAGTCCAGGCCGCAGCCTTCCTCCTTCATAATCCGCAGCACAGCGGGATTCGGAAGCGCCTTGACGGCAAAGTATTCCCTGAAATCCCCGCACCAGGCAAACGCGGCTTTCAGCCTGCGGGCCCGGAGGCGGATTCCCTGCTCATCATACAGATGGAAGGGTGTGGGATACTTTTCCGCGGCGCGGAAAAAAACCTCGTCGTCCAGTGAAAAATTAGGCATGGGAAAGACCCCCTTACTTGATTTCAAATTCAAACGCGTCGGCCAGATAACCGTTCACGTAGTAAGCCATTCGATACACCCCCGCCGGATAGCCCTGCTGTTCCGGTCCTTCCGTCAGGCCCATTTCCTTCAGCGACAGATACCAGATATCCTCTGTCATGCACTCCTTCAGGTAGGACCAGCCGGAGTTGTGGCAATAGCAGTTTCCGTCCGGAGCGGTCAGCGTGATCATGAGCGGAAGATTCAGGATGTCCTCTGTCAGTTCATAGGACGCGGACGCATAAAAGTATGCCCGTCCGCTGTTCAGAAGCTCCCGCGTTATTTCCGTCACCGGAACAGGTGCCTCCTCCCCGTTTCCGCCCTCCGGCGCTTCCGCAAGGGTGGTCAGGAGAGGCTGAAAATCGTATTCCGTGAGAGGCTTTGCCGCCGGAATACCGAAAGTTGCATAAGTTCCGGGCACGTCCTTCGGCCCATCCGCCGCCGCAACGAAGCCTGCCATATAGAACCGGCCGGGAGGAAGCCTCGTGAAGAAGGACCGCGCGTCTTCCTCCAGTTGCCAGTACTGCCAGTAATCATTGCCTGTATCAGACACAATCAGGTACAGGTTTTCTCCCTCTGCTCTGGCCGGAAGAGCCTCCTCTGTCCATTCGACAGTCACACCGTTCCGTTCCACAGTCACATCCATGCCCGCCGGCGTCTCCTGCCATCCCGGCAGGTTCTTCAGGCGCATGCTGCTCTCGAGCGCGAAAAAGGCAATCTCATCCGGCGCAACAGCCAGCACCCGGTTAGTGCCTTCCGACCATTCTGCCGCAACAATCCCGGCAAGCTGGCCGTCCGGGGTAATCACCGGGCTTCCCGGCGCGGCCGGACCGGTCAGGGAAAGCACTTCACAGCGGTATCCCCGCGTCAGCTCCTGCGCGTACAGCACACTGCGGTTGATCCGCGATCCCATGGCGTCTCCGGTCCGGACAATACAGTCTTCCGCAGCCACGCTCATACCCAGGTTCATCAGCGGCCACGGTGTACAGCGGGACGGTTTTCCCGCCGGATCATAGTAAATGGCGGTCAGCAGTCCGTAATCATCCGGCAGTACCGCCCGGACTTCCCAGAAGGTTTTTCCGTCAAAAACGGCCAGGTGTTCCGTATCGTCCGGAAGCGCCGCGGGCGACGCAACAGCCATCCCCTCGACCACGGGAATCACCGTGGTGATCCAGGTCATGCTTTCGCCGCCGTAATCCCACAGATCCATCAGTTCCGGAGTACCGGTTTCCTCCGCCGCCGCAAAGGCGCACAGCACAGCCAGCAGCACTGAAACCAGCAGGGCAGTCAGGCTCTTTTTCATGGGCGCCTCCTTACAGCAGTCAGAATGACCGGGTATTCAGATTCCGGAGCCTGTCCGGAAATGTATCATCAGGAATCCGCGGAGCTTTACGCGTCACGGTAATCCTGCAGGGAAACAGAAACCATCCTGCTGACGCCCTGTTCCTCCATGGCCACACCGTACAGGCCGTTTGCCCGCTCCATGGTTCCCTTGCGGTGGGTAATGACCACAAACTGGGTCGAAGCGGAATACTCCGCCAGGTAATCCGCGAAATAGCCGATATTCGCGTCATCCAGCGCGGCCTCAATCTCGTCCAGGATACAGAAGGGCGTCGGCTTCAGCTTCAGGGTGGCAAAGAGAATCGCGATGGCGGTCAGGGTCCGTTCACCGCCGGAGAGCAGCGAAAGCAGCTGCAGTTTTTTACCCGGCGGCTGCGCGTTGATCTCGATTCCGCAGTTCAGGGGATCCGAGGGATCCATGAGGATCAGCTCGGCATGCCCGCCGCCGAAAAGACGGACAAAGGTTTCCGAGAAATACCCCTGCAGAAGTGTAAACTGTTCCACAAAGGTTTCCTTCATGCCGGCCAGCAGGCGGGCAATCAGATCCTTCAGGTCCTGTTCCGCCTTTTCCAGGTCTTCCCGCTGCGCGATGATTTCATCCGCACGGGCCTTGGTGTCCGCGTATTCCTCCACCGCCCGGACATTGACCGGGCCGAGGGCGCGGATTTCCGCGGAAAGCTGGGCCGCCTCGCGGTCCGCCTCCGTCAGGTTGAAGCCTTCGGTGATGCGGAGCTCCTCCGCACCGGCATAGGTCATCTCGTAAGTGTTCCAGATCCGGTCCCGGAGGGCCTTGAGATCGCCCTCAGTCCGGGCGCGGCTGAGTTCCAGCCGGTGAGCCCGGTCCGTATCCCGCTGGCGGGACTGGTGCAGTCCCTCGATATCGGAAAGGATTTCCTTCAGCAATTCCTGCTTTCCGGCCCGGTCCTCCTCCAGTGCATGGGTGATCCGTTCCCGGCGCGCCTGTTCCAGCCGTCCCTGTTCCAGTTCTTTTGCTGCCGTGGCAGCAGCTTCCAGGTCCGCGGCTTCCGTCGCGTCCATTTCCGCCAGGTGCGCCTTCCGGCGTTCCTGCTCCGCAGCCATCCGTTTCCGGTCCTGCTCATAGCGCGTGCGGTCCCGCTGAAGGGTTTCCAGCTCGTGCTTCAGATCATTGGTTTCCAGGGTCAGGCGCAGGGTTTCCTCCGCCCGCTCCTCAGTCTTTTTCCGGGCTTCCGTCAGCGCCTGCTGCATCTGAACGGCCTGCGCTTCCATGTCTTCCCGCGTTTTATCTGTCTGTTCCGTACTGTCCGCCGCCATGGACAGCTGTTCCCGGATCTGCAGCATGGATTCCATCAGCTGCTCCCGGGCCGCTTCGGATTCATGCAGCCGCATGGCATGGGTGGAAGCCTCCGCTTCCGCGTTCTGCACACGCTCGGTTTCCCGGGCCACAGCGATCTCCTGCTGGTGCAGCTGTTCCAGCGCGTCCGCGGAAAGGGCTTTCAGCTCATCCTTCCGCTTCTGGCCTTCCTGCATCTTCTTCAGCAGCGATTCCAGTTCGTCCTGTCCGGCGGAAAGCTTCCCGGTCAGCTCCTTCAGCTCCCGTTCCCGGGTAAAGAGGTTTACATTGTTGGAAGAAACGGAACCGCCGGTCATGGAACCGCCGGAATGCATGACGTCGCCCTTGAGCGTCACCAGCCGGAACGCATGGCCGCCCTTGCGCATGATGGGAATACCCGAGGCAAGATCCTCCGCCACAACCGTGCGGCCCAGCAGGTTTTCCACGATACCGCGGTAATCCTCATCACAGGACACCAGGTCTGAAGCCACGCCCAGGCAGCCGGGCATGGTCAGAACCTCCTGCTCCTGCGGCGTCAGCAGCCGCGGCCGGATCGTGGTCATGGGCAGGAAGGTCGCCCGGCCCATATTCCTTTCCCGCAGGAATTCAATGAGTTCCTTTGCGGTTTCTTCATCCTCGGTCACAATATGCTGCTGGGTGTTTCCAAGCACCATATCCATTGCGGTTTCATATTTTTCCGGCACGGAAATCAGCTGGCTGATCGGCCCGCGGATCCGGCTGTCCTCCCGGTCCCGGGCACGGTGCATAACCCGGCGCACAGCATGGGAATAGCCTTCCATTTCCCGGGAAAGATCCTCCAGGATTTTCTGGCGGGCTTCCATTTCCCGCATTTCCGCCAGCTTTGTGTCATAGGCTGCCCGGGCACCGATCACATCCGCGTCCGCGGTTTCCAGTCCGGTACGGGCCTCCTGCAGGGAGGCGGACAGGCGGTCCTGCTCCGCTGTTTCCTTCTCCAGGCGTCCATGGGCGTCTGTCACCGCGGCGGCAAGATCTGCTTCTTCTTTTTTCATCTCTTCACAGGAAACCGTGATTTCCTGCAGGCGGGATTCCATGGCGCCCAGCATTGTGGTCAGACGGGTCTGGTCGCTCAGGGCGGCGGCGCGGCGGTTCACCGCGTCCAGCATCGCGTTCTTATGCTCTTCCAGGGCGTTTTCTTTTTCCGCTTCTTCCGTCCGGGCCTGCTCCTCCGCCGTCTTTGCGGCTTCCAGCCGGGCGGTCAGTTTCTCCAGTGACGCGCTTCGGGTTTCAGTTCCGCCGGAAGATTCAGACGCAAGGGCGTCCAGTTCGGCGATCCGCTCTTCCGCATCCTTCAGTTCCTCCCCGATGCGTAGGCGGTCCTCCTGCCGACGGGCACGGCGCTCCTCCACTTCCCGGGAGGCGTTTTCCGCCCGGTGAACCGCTTCCATCCCTTCCATGAGGGCGGTATGGGCCGAGGCAATCTTTTCGTCCAGGTCCTGGATCTCCGCCTGGCGGATATCCCGTTCCTCCGTCCGGGTTTTCAGGTTTTCCTCATTCTGCGTCAGGACAGCCTGTATGTTCTGCAGATCGTGATCCGATTCCCGCAGTTTGGCTTCCATCCGGTCCGAACGGACAAGGAACAGATTCAGGTCCAGCACCTTCAGGCGGGCGGACAGATCCAGATAGACCCGTGCGTTTTTCGCGTCTTCCTCCAGCGGGCCCAGGCGGTGCTTCAGCTCATCCAGCAGGTCATCCACCCGGGAAATATTCTCCTGGGTGCGTGCCAGTTTTTTGTCCGCCTCTTCCTTACGGGCACGGAATTTGACGATACCGGCGGCCTCTTCAAAGACCTGGCGGCGATCCTCTCCCTTCCGGGACAGGATTTCATCAATCCGGCCCTGGCCGATAATGGAATAGCCCTCCTTGCCGATACCGGTGTCGCGGAACAGATCCACCACATCCTTGAGCCGGCAGGAAGAGCGGTTCAGGAAATACTCGCTTTCCCCGCTGCGGTAGACCCGGCGGGTCACCTGGATCTCCGCGTAGTCAAGAGGAAGGCTTCTATCTTCATTGTCAAAGACAAGGGAAACTTCACAGTAGCTCAGAGGTTTTCTGCGCTGCGTACCGCCGAAAATCACGTCCTGCATGCTGGCGCCGCGCAGGATTTTGGCGCTCTGCTCACCGAGCACCCAGCGAACCGCGTCGCCTATATTGCTTTTTCCGGATCCGTTGGGTCCCACGATCGCGGTGATGCCTTCCTTGAAGACAATCTCAGTCCGCTCCGGAAAGGACTTGAATCCGTAAAGCTCCAGCTTCTTTAAGCGCATGATTTCCTCCGGCCCGGCAGGTTCCTTCCCGCCGTTTACAATAACGGTTTATTATACCATGAACAGGCCCCGGAAATAAATAAACAATCAGGAAAAAAACAGGGAAACGGAACCGGTTTCCCGGTTCCGGAATCCGGAATTCACCCTTTGTGATTCATCATGAGTACCGCTCTTTTTGCAGATGAAATCAATGTATCCAGAATAATATCCCGGCAGGTCATTGACCTTGGCATAACCGTCAGTTACAATATCCTGTACGCCCGTTTCCGGACAAGCCTTCCCGCCGTTCCGGAAAGGGCATTCCGCATTCCATGATTCTGAGCTGATCCGAGGTATGAATGTTTTCACGTTTTATCGGCAATAAAGCCTTCTACAAAAGCGTCGTAACCCTGCTGATTCCCATCGTCATCCAGCAGTTCATCACTTCCTTTGTATCCCTGCTGGACAACATCATGGTCGGGAGTCTCGGCACAGAAGCCATCTCCGCGGCTTCCATCGCAAACCAGGTGATGATGGTGTTCTGCCTGGCGGTCTTCGGCGGCATGAGCGGCGCGGGCATCTACGGCGCGCAGTTCTTCGGCAAAGGCGATACCGACGGTATGCGCCACACCTTCAGGTTCAAGCTGTACTTCGGCGTGCTTGTCAGCGCCGCAGCCATCCTGGTCTACCTGTTTTTCGGTGAATCCTTCATTGCCTCTTTCCTGAAAGGCGAAAGCAACGGCGGAGATATGGCCCTGACGCTGCGCAGCGGCTGCAATTACCTGGACATCATTCTGTGGGGCCTGCCGCCCTTCGCGCTGGTGCAGGTATACGCCGGCACCCTGCGGGAATCCGGCGAGACCCGGGCCCCGATGTTCGCCGGTATTTGTGCCATCCTGACCAATCTGTTCGGCAACTGGGTCCTGATTTTCGGTCATCTGGGCGCCCCCGCCATGGGCGTGGAAGGCGCCGCCATCGCGACAGTGATCTCCCGGTACGTGGAGCTGCTGATCGTGGCGGTTCACGCTCACCGGCACACGGAAAAATATCCCTTCTTTGCCGGTGCCTACAAGAGCCTGTATGTACCCGCCAGGCTGGCCGCGCGGATTTTCCGCACAGCCACACCCCTGCTGATCAACGAAATTCTCTGGTCCCTGGGCATGACCTTTATCACCCAGTTCTACTCCTCCCGCGGGCTGAACGCCGTCGCCGCGCTGAATATCAACGGTACCGCCTGGAACCTGTTCAGCGTCATCATGATGGGCATGGGCAGCGCCGTGGCCATTATGGTGGGACAGCGCCTGGGCGCCGGTAAAATAGACGAAGCCCGGGATGTGGACCGGAAGCTGATCTTCCTGACCGAAGTGCTTCACGTGATTATCGGCGTGGGTATGATCCTCGCTTCCCCGCTGGTTCCCCGGCTGTACAACGTCAGCGCGGAAGTACGGGACCTGACCCGGCAGCTGCTGGTCATCGCCGGCTGTTCCCTGCCGATCCATTCCTTTGCCCACGTGACCTACTTTACCATCCGTTCCGGCGGCCGTACGGTGATTACCTTCCTGTTTGACGCCGTCTACACCTGGGTCGTCGTCGTGCCGCTGGCATTTGTCCTCACCCGGTATACCGCGCTCACCATCACCCAGGTATACTGCTGCGTGCAGTTTGTAGACATCCTGAAGGTCATTATCGGCCTGATAATGCTTAAATCCGACTTCTGGGCCCGGAACGTGGTGAACGAAGAGTAAAAAAAACAACAAAAAATGTAAAGGAAGCTTGACATACTCCAAAGAGTGTGTTAAGCTTCTTTTTGTAAAGGAACCTTTACATTCCTGAAAGGAGTGAACAATCAGTGGAAAACAGAGTGGAACAACTGCGAAAAGAGCGCGGACTCAGCCAGGAGGATTTTGCAAAGGCCATCCGCGTATCCCGGCAGACCGTCAGTTCCATCGAGACGGGACGGTACAACCCATCCCTGGATCTGGCGTTTGACATTGCGGATTTCTTCGGGAAAACAATCGAGGAGATTTTTATCAGGAACGGAGGAAACAACCATGAAGAAAAGTGAACTGATTACCGGCGTCATCCTGACGCTGGCGGGAGCCGCCGCCCTTGCGGCAGCGCTCCTTACGGAAACCGCTTTTGACGGCATTTTCTGGGGCGTCGCGGGAGCCGGCCTTTGCCTGGGTATCGGCATAGTGATCCGCTTCTTCCGCTGGTCCGCGCCCGACCGGTCGGAGCAATACCGGGAAATCCTGGAAAACAAGGAAATCGGAGTCAATGACGAACTGAACCGGAAACTGAGGGATCAGTCCGGCCGGATCGCTTACTCCACCGGTCTGGGAATCATTTCAGTCACGATGATGATTCTCGCCGTGCTGGACGCCGCCGGGGTGATCCGGGACAGCCGGCTTACCATCCTGGTGCTGGGCGCGATCCTGCTGATCCAGATCATTCTCGGCATCGCGGTTTTCAGCCATCTCAGAAAAAAATACTGACCCGGTCAGAAAAAGGATGGGCCCTTCGGTCCATCCTTCTTTATGCTCTCTGGTTTTACCGGATCCGCCGGTCCCGGCCGATCCTCCGGTAATATTCCGCCTTGTCCGCGTACATGCGTTCGTCCGATACGCGAAGCATTTCGGTGATTTCCTCATCCCGTCCGCCCCGCATCGTGTATCCCGCAGAAACAGAATAACCGCTGTCCGCAATCATCTTCTTGACGCGGTGCATCACGTCGCTGACCACAATCTGGTCCTGGCGGATGAACAGGATGATGAATTCATCCCCGCCGATCCGGTATACCATAATCCGTCTTCCGGCCACATCCTTCAGGCTGTCCGCAATAGCCTGCAGGGCTTTGTCTCCCGCTTCATGTCCTTTGGTATCGTTCAGTTCCTTCAGTCCGTTCATGTCCACGGAAGCCACCGCATTGATCAGCTGGCCGTACCGCTTGCAGTCCGCGTAAAAGCTCATACGGTTTCTCAGGCCTGTCAGCGGATCCCGGTCCGTATCATAAAACCGGAGGAACATGTACAGGAAAATACCGCTGATCATAATGGTCGGATTGATATTCGCCCCTTCGGTCTGCCAGTCAATCAGGGCCGCGGCAAGGCAGGCCAGGGCACAGAAGTACAGCACAAACCGGTCCCCGCTGTGATCCTCATGCCTGAAGCGATTCCAGGTTGTCAGCACCGCGAAAACAATATAGAAAAAGCATACGCTGAACACCATATATCCCAGGGGGCCCCGGACAAAAGTGTAATCCGATTGCCTGAAGAAGAACGCAACGGGGGAAAAGAACGCCGTACAATAGACCAGCGCGTTCAGGACAAACGGAATCCAGATCAGGCGGGGTTTGCGGTTCTCCGGATAAACGATCATGGCAATGCTCATTGCCGCTGCCGGCCGCATGATATAACCGACCACAGAAAAGAACATCCTGAAGAAACGCCGGGAAGGATCGCCCTGGGCCCAGAGCTCAAAGCTGTCCGCCACGATGAGAACCATCGTGCTGAAAACAGTAAGCCAGTACCACCACAGATGGCGGTCCCCGGCGCGCCGCTGACTCCACAGCTTCATGGAGAAACCGATGACCAGCAGGATTGATATGAAATGCTTATTCAGCAATTCGATCGCCAGCGAATTCTCCATTCCGCGTCCTCCTTTCCCGGTTTTCCGGCGCAGGATACCTGTCCCGTCCTTATTGGGTTATTGTAACACAGGGCATACTGCAAACAAAAGATCAAAACCGTTTTTGTCTGTACTAAAACGGTTTTTACCATTAGCGTCCCCTCCTTCAGCGGGAGGGGACAGGGACGCCGGACAGAACAGTCCGTTCAGGTTCCGGAACCATTTCGACAGCGCAGATTTCAAGTTCCGCCCCGCGGATCAGGTTTTCCCGGATCAGCATGCGGACTGCCTTTTCCCAGTCCTTTTCCCGGACCATCACATTCCATCTTTTGTCCTCCGCAGGCCTGTGAAACTCATTTACAAAAAAGATGTCCGAAAAAGGCATTTTGAAGGGGATATGTTCTCCCCTGAGTATTTCCCGAACCTGGAAAACGTCCTCCGTTTTCCATTCAGGGCCGATATTTTTCCAGTGACACATAATCAATGACCTCTTTTCTTTCCTGCCCGCTGCTGCGCGGGTTTTGTTATCCGTTTTTTTGGTACACGAAACACACCGTCCGATTTGCCGGTTTCCGTCCGGCTTCGTTGATTCAGGCTGTTATTCTGCCGGTGCGGCAGTTTTGTTTCACTGAAGACAGGCTGATAATCTTATCCGTCAGGTTATATTCTTCCTGTTATCGGTCAGCACCGTCCCGAAACGCCTCACCGCTTTATTGTTTCTCAGCAGCAGCCGGGTCCGTCCCGCTGTAATCATTCTCATCATCATCCGTTCCTTTCCTGATACACATTGTTTTTTGCCAGGTTCTGCCCGGTCTTTCCCGGTTTCCGGAAGAACAAAGGATACAAAAAGGCCGCTTACCCATTCGGACAAGCGGCCGTATAAACTGAGCAGGGCCTGGAATTATACTCCGGAGCTCTTCAGCCTGGCGGACACAGATCCGAGGGGTATGAACTTAGTCTCACGAATAGTCAACAGGTACTTACTGATCCTTACGTTCCTCATTGGAAGAGCTCCTTTCCTGAAAGATTGCACAGACTATACAACGATACGCAGGCCGTGTCAAGCGTTTTTTGCGCAGAAGTCATACATTTTACATCATCGTTACATCTTTCGGGGTGTCCCTATGATATACTTGTAACCGGGTGATATAGAATGGCAACGATTCTGTTTGTGGATGATGAACCGGCCATCCGCGATATGCTGCGGATGGTTCTGAAGCTTGCGGGGCATAACGGCATTGAGGCACATGACGCCGCGCAGGCGCGGCTGAAAATAGCCCGGGAATCTCCGGACCTGGCGCTGGTGGATATTATGATGCCCGGTGAAGACGGTTTCTCCCTGGCCAGGGACCTGATTCTGTCCGGCATTCCCGTGCTCTTCCTGACTGCCCGGACCGCGGTGGAGGATCGGGTAACCGGTCTGCGCATGGGAGCGGAGGATTATATTCTCAAACCTTTTGAGCCGGAAGAGCTTCTGGCCCGGATTGACGTGATTCTGCGGCGGACGCAGCCGAAAATCTATACAGAGGGCGGCCTGGTAATCGATCATGAAGCCCGGACGGTCACACTGAACGGCAAACCGGTCACCATGACCACAACTGAGTTCGACCTGCTGGCGCTGCTGACCGACAACGCAGGCGCCGCCCTCAGCCGGGATAAGATCCTTTCCGCCGTATGGGGCTGGGATTTCATCGGCGAAACACGCACTGTGGATGTACATGTGCAGCACCTGCGGGCCAAGCTGGGCGCCCGAACCATTGAAACCGTCTTCAAATACGGTTACCGCTGGGCCGGAGGGGCAGACAGGCTATGAGGAAAAAGCTTTCCCTGCTGATCCTGGCTGTGACAGTGCCCATTTTCTTCTTCATGGCCTGGTTCATGAGCAGTCACGGTTTCAGCCTTTTTCTGCGGCAGGAAAAGGAGCGGATTCAGCTGACAGAAAGTATTGTTTTCCGGGAAGTCCAGGATAAAATGAAATCCCTGGTCTATTCGACTGCCGTCAGCCGTGCCGCAGAACTGCGTACGTATTACCTGAGCCAGGGCATCGAACTGATTTTTTGCTGGAACGGCAAACCAATCGCCGGAGCGAAGTTCCCGGGTCCGGGTTATGAGGCGCTTCTGACCGGCCAGCGCACCGCCATGCTGGACGACAGCCGTTCTCCGGAATACTATGCGGTCGCGGAGTCTGTCTCCCCCCGCATGACCATGATCCTGCTCCGGGATATCAGCGACCTGTACCGGCTGAAGGACCAGTACCGGACCTTTGCCTATCTGTCCGCTGTTATCGCGTCTGCCCTGCTGACGCTGCTGACGCTGATTCTTGCAGGCGTCGTGATCCGTCCGGTCTCCCGGCTGACCGAGGCTGCCCGCGCCATAACGGAGCACACGGGAAAGAACGTTCCGCTGCCTACAAACGGACGGGATGAGATCGGCACGCTTGCCCGGGCGTTTTCTGAAATGCAGACCGCTGTAGCGGACCGGGAAAACCAGCTGCGGGAGGAAAGTGAAGCCCGGCAGACGCTTCTGGACGCCCTGGCGCACGAAATGCGCACCCCGCTGACTTCCCTGCTGGGTAACGCCCGCCTGCTGCAGCATGATCTGTCCGCAGAAGAGCGGATCCGGATCACCGACAGCATGGCCCGGGAAATCCGCCGGCTGTCCGATATGGATCAGCAGCTGATGAAACTGACCGTCCTGCGGCACGAGGAGCTGGAAACCGAACCCGTTTCCGTTTCCGGTCTGCTTCACGATACCGCTGACCGGCTGCGGGAGCAGGCGGCCGGCATTGCCATCGAGGTCCGGGGCACAGACAGCCTCATCACCGGAGACCGCGAACTGCTTTCTCTTCTGTGTGACAATCTGACCGCCAATGCCCTTCATGTGTCCGAATCCGGAATGACGGTTACCCTGACCGCTGTTCCGGGCGGATTCACCGTGGAGGATCAGGGTCCCGGTATGTCGGAGGAAGTCCTGAAGCATATCTGCGAGCCTTTCTGGAAAGCGGATAAAGCCCGGACACGCCGGCACGGGGGCGCCGGCCTCGGGCTGAGCCTGTGCAGGCGCATTGCGGAGCTCCACAAGGGAACCCTGTCCTTCGATTCCGCGCCCGGGAAAGGCACCCGGATTACCTTTACAACATCTTTACCGGCTGTTGATGACTCCTTTACATCCCCCGTGGCATGATGGGGACGTCCCTGAAAGCAATACCGATAAAAAGGAGATGATCAGGATGACCGGAAAACGACTGATTGCCGCCCTGTGCGCAATCCTGCTTCCGTTGGCCGCGGCCGCGGAAAGTGCGGTTGAGATCCTGCCCACCACACCGCCCATGCCGGACCCTGTGCCGGGAAAAAACGAGTATTCATTTGAGGATCTGGATCCGTATTACGAACCCTATAGCCCTCACCTGCCCTACATGCTTCCTGAAATGTCCGCCTCCGAAAAGCTTCGGTTTGCCGATATCCGGCGCCGCGCGGAAGACGGCGAAAAGCCGGACAGCAGCGTCCTGAATAAAATGGAGGGGGTAACCGTATCCCTGATTCAGCTTCCCCGGGATCAGTATGAGGGAGAAGACTGGTACCTGATCCTGCCCTGCCGGGAAATGACGGACAGTGAACTGCTGCAGGTTGCCGGCGCATTCCTGGAAGCCGGGATCCGGTTCGATCCGGATCTGCTGAACTGGCGCAACTGCATGCGGGGCGGAGCCATCACGGAAACCCGGGACTGGAAAGGCGATGAACAGGAGCGGTTTTTCTCCCTCGGAGAACAATTCAACCGTGCAGGTCTGCGACCGGAAACCCCGTTCACCCCGTCAGTGGAGGACGACGGCATCGGCCGCGTCTGGCTGGCAGACGATCCGGAGTCTTTCAGCGGCCCGGAGTATTTCAGTTTTCTTCCCGCGCGCCGGCTTACGGATGAGGAGCTGCTGCAGATTTACGCTCTGGAGAACCCGGAACCCGCAATCCAGCCGACAGAAATCAGCAAATATGAAACCCTGCTTCGCCAGGAACTCAGCAGGCGGATGGGAATGCCCGCCTCCGCGGTTCATATGCTGAATTCCGACTATTCCGGAGAAAGCGATAATTACTGGGGTGATTCGCGGACGGTTTATTCCGCCTGTTTTGAAGACGCCGGATCCTTTTCTTCACACAGCTGGCTGGGCGAAATCGAACTTTCTTCCGGGAAGCTGATTCAGGCCCGGACCGACCCCGATCCCCGGGTTCTCCAGTCGCCGGAGCAGCACACAGACATCCGGATGGACCCCTGGGATCCCCGCTGGTCTGAAATTGCCAGGGAAACCATTGCCTCCCTGTGCACTGATCCTGCTGTTGAAATCGCGCAGGTGCAGCCCTGGCGGGAATCCCGGATCAACCAGTATACCTGGTGTGCGGAAATCCGGGTGACCCTGACTGACGGAGCCGTTTACCAGGCGGACATCTCCTATCTGACCGGCACCGTCGTCATGCTCGAATACTATGACGCCGAGTCCGCCGCACTCCTGGATTACTATCACGACCATACCTATGCGGAGGAGGAAGCCGGCAATGAATAAAAAAAGAATCATCAGCCTGCTGCTGTGCCTTTTACTGTCCTTATCCGTTTGCTGCTGCGCCCCTGCGGAAAGCGCGGCCCCGGCCGGCGGGAAACAGGTCAGCGTATGGAAGGTCTGCAGCTGGGAGCATCATCCGGAAAACCTGAAAGCCCTGAACCTTTCCAGGCCCGATAAAAACCGCCCGGTTCTCGAAAACTACGAACCGTTTTTCGCGGAAATTGCCGGCATCCAGAGCATGCCCTGGATCGTCTGGGTCTATGATGAACCGGACGGACCGTATTATTACCAGGATATGTACAACGTCATTCCGGAAGAGAGCGGATTCAGCGCACCCCGGGCAGAAGAAACCGTCAGTGCCGCCGCTGAAGCCCTTGATCTGCTGGGCATGAACGGGGAAAGCTGGCAGGCAAAGCCGTTATACTTCTGCACGCTCGGCCGGTACGCGGGAGGCCTGAAAAGCCGAAAAGCTGTCTTTGAGGAAACCCTGGAGGGGCTTCCGGTCCGCTGGTCGGAGGAATCCCTGGAAGTCGGTTCAGGCCTGAACGCGCATATGGAGAAATGCGTGATGGAAGTGGTCTTTTCCGATGAACACGGTCTCATGTTTATGGGGGGGAGCTGGTGTACCTTTGAGCCCGTTTCCTATACCGACAGCCTGCTTTCCGAAGAGGAAATCGTCTCCATCTTCACCCAGGCGGGCAGGACCGGTCAGTCTCCGGAAAAATGCTGGTTTATGCATCTGGACGGAAAAGAAGCCTCTGCCACCCTGGCCTGGCGCGTCGGCAACAGCTATATCAACGCCGTGGACGGCAGCTGGCTGCAGGCAGGGCTGTAACTGAAAAACAGTCGGATTCCTTGCAAGGCTTTTACCGGTAACGAATTTGTATGGATTATTAACAGAAAAGTAATATCATTATCTACAATATATGGTATAATAGCGCCCAGAAAACCACAAATGAAATGGGGAAGCAGCTTTGGCAGTTCGTCGTATGAACACCATACAGGGATATGCCCTTCCGCAGCAGGAAGGCCTGTTTCCCGTCCCCGGCCGCCAGCCGGCGGAGAATCCCTATGCTTCCCTGCAGGTTCAGGACTGGACAAAAGGGCTGGACTACGAATCCAGAAAATACAACAGCGTCGTTACGGAAACCGCCCGTACGCTGCCCGTCTTTTCCTCCCGCGGGATCCGGCGGGATGTGCTGCTGATCACGCTGACGCTGGTGCTTGTGCTCTTCTTCAGCGTGCTGTTCTCAGACCTGGCCGCGCTCAATGCCGGCGGGCAGAGAATCGGCCAGCTCTCTGCGGGCATCACCACCCTGGAAAATCATAACGCCCTGCTGCAGGAGCAGCTGAGCCTTTCACTGCGGAACGCCTCCATCGGCGCAACCGTCAATACCATCACCCTGCCTGAAGGAATGCTCACCGGCAGTCTTCCGTAAGCAGCTCCGAATTCAGTACAGCAGTCCCAGCCGGGACAGGGTGAAAATAAAGGCAAAAATCGTCGCGAGGGACGCCACTGTGCTGACAAAGACCAGCTGGCCCGCAAGCTGTCCATCCCCGCCCATATTCTGGGCCATGGGATAGGATGAGGTGGCCACAGGCGTTCCGAAGATCATCAGGATCAGGAACAGCTCCACCCCCCGCAGGCCGATAAAGTATGCAAACGTCATCATCACAACCGGCAGCAGGATCAGCCGGATGACCAGCACCACGCTGATTGTCCGGCTGTTCTTTTTTAATTCGTCAAACTTCAGGTTCGCGCCCAGCACCACCAGTGCAATCGTCGTCGCCGCCCCCGCCAGGGAGGAGACAGGCGTGGCAATGAAAGACGGAAGCCTGATCTGCAGCAGGTAAAAAAGCAGGCCGACAACGCAGCCCTGGAGCAGCGGGTTTTTCACAATCCCCAGCACCAGCGCGCCGAGCCGGATTTTTCCGCCGTCCCGGAACAGCTCCAGCACGATCACCGCGGCAATATTGAACAGGGAAACCATGATCATGATCATCATGCCGCAGATGGAGGATTTTTCCGTTCCGAATACATAAGTGGTCAGCGGAATCCCGTAAATAATGAAATTGCTGCGGAAGATCCCCTGGATCACCACGCCGCGGCGGGGATTCTCCTTCACGATCTTCGGCACGATCAGGACCAGAAGCACCACCAGCAGGGAAACCGAAAGGGCTCCTGTAAGCATCAGCTTCACGGAAGGCATGTTCTCCGGTTTCGCGCTGTAGACATTGTTGAACATCAGGAAAGGAAAAAAGAGCTTATAGTTCAGGGCGTTCAGTCGGTCCATAAAAGGCCGGTCCGTCCATTTCAGCCGGACAGCCGCAAAACCGATCCCCAGAAGAATCAGGAACGGCGCCACCGCGTTGAATGCAACCAGGAAACTCTCCAGCATCCTTACTCCTCCCGACATGATCCTTTCGATATGATTATTATACTATCCGCCTTATCCCCATTCAAGCGCATCCAAAGTTTGCCATATTTGGCCTTGTTATTTTCCGATTTTTCCATTATAATGAATACATCCAAAAAACAATCATAAGGAGGGCATCCCTTTGAATTACGCTGAGGAGTCCCTGCGCCTGCATGGTGAATGGCAGGGTAAAATTGAAGTTGTTTCCCGTGTCCCCGTAAAAAACAAAGATGATCTGTCCGTCGCCTATACGCCCGGTGTTGCCCAGCCCTGTCTGGAAATCCAGAAGGATTATGACAAATCCTTCACGCTGACGCGCAGGCACAACCTGGTGGCTGTCATTACGGACGGCACCGCGGTCCTCGGTCTGGGTGACATCGGTCCGGAAGCCGGCATGCCGGTTATGGAAGGAAAATGCGCCCTGTTCAAAGCCTTCGGCGATGTGGACGCTTTCCCGATCTGCATCCGCAGCAAGGATGTGGATGAAATCGTCAGGACCATCTACCTGATTTCCGGCAGCTTCGGCGGCATCAACCTGGAGGATATTGCTGCTCCGCGCTGCTTCGAGATTGAGCGCCGGCTGAAAGAGCTGTGCGATATTCCCGTTTTCCATGATGACCAGCACGGTACCGCCGTGGTGGTCGGCGCCGCGCTGATCAACGCCCTGAAGGTGGTCAAAAAGGACATCGGTGAGGCAAAGGTCGTCATCAACGGCGCCGGAAGCGCCGGCATCGCCATCGGCAAACACCTGCTGAACCTGGGTGTGAAGCACATGAAGATGGTGGACCGCTTCGGCATCCTGTGCGAAGGGGAACAGATGAACCCCGCCCAGGAAGCGATGGCAAAGATCACCAATCCTGAAAAGTTCTCCGGAAAACTGGCGGACGCGATGAAGGGTGCGGATGTATTCATCGGCGTCAGCGCGCCGCATATTGTCAGCCAGGACATGGTCCGCTCCATGGCGGAAGGCCCCATCATTTTCCCGATGGCCAACCCCACGCCGGAAATCGAGCCGGACGAAGCGCTGGCTGCCGGTGCGGCCGTGGTCGGTACCGGACGGAGCGACCATCCGAACCAGATCAACAACGTCATGTGCTTCCCCGGCCTGTTCCGCGGCGCGCTGGATGTCCGGGCCACAGACATCAATGAAGAAATGAAAATGGCCGCTTCCCTCGCGCTTGCCGGCCTGGTTTCCGACGAAGAACTGAAGTCCGACTATATTCTTCCCCTGGCCTTTGATAAACGGATCGGACCCGCCGTGGCAGCGGCGGTTGCGAAGGCGGCACGCGACAGCGGCGTCGCCCGGATCTAACCCCCCGGTTCCGGTTTCCCAATCTATTATAAGGAGGAGTGTCTGTGACTACCGTACCCAAGGAGAAAAAAACATTCCAGTTGTTTGGCATGAAATGGTATTATTTTGCCATATTTGCCGCCATTGTGCTGATTACCCTGTATGTGCCGATCAACATCACAGGTGAAGACGTTGGTGCCAAAACCAACCTGCCCGGCGCTATGCTTGGCTGCTTTTCGCTGATGATTCTGCTCGGTGCCATCTTCAATGAGATCGGTAACCGGACACCGATTGTCAAGAGTTATCTGGGTGGCGGCGCCATCGTGTGTATTTTTGCTGCCAGCGCCATGGTATATTTTAAGCTGTTCCCGACATCCCTGGTGCTTGCAACGCCCAATGAAGGTAAAGCAACTGCAATCAGCGGAAGCATGTATACATTCTTCGCTTCCACCGGCGGCTTCCTGGACTGGTATATTGCCGCATTGATCTGCGGTTCTATCCTGGGTATGAACAAAAAACTGCTTATGAAAGCATCTGCTCGTTATCTACCAGCAATCCTGGGCGGTGTTGCCGTAGCATTCGGACTGGTTGCTCTGACAGGTCTGATCATCGGATACGGCTCCAAAGAAGCGCTGGTCTTTATCGGCCTGCCGATCATGGGCGGCGGAATGGGTGCAGGTGCTGTGCCACTCTCCAAGATCTTCGATTCAGGGTCATCGCTTTCTGCAGCCGAAGCATTGGCCAGAATGGTTCCCGCAGTGGCAATCGGCAATCTGTTTGCAATTGTAATGGCCGGACTACTGCCCAAAGTTGTCAAGGGTAAAGGATGGAACGGCCAGGGTGCCTTGCTGGTGAACAAGTCCAATGATCCGCATGAGTATGACCTCAGCGAGGAAGAAATGGTCAAACGCGATAAGATCGATCTGCGACGGATGGGCATCGGACTGTTTGTCAGCGGAGCGTTCTTCTGCTTGGGCATTATCATCAACAAGTTCTTCAACATGGTTCTGCCGGACGGTCAATTTCTGCCCAAGATCCACGCCTATGCATGGATGATCATTTCAGTAGCTTTGTGCAAAGTGTTCGGATGGTTGGATGAAGATTGTGAAATCGGCTGTTACCAGTGGTTCCAGTTTATTTCTAAGAACCTGACGCCCATGTTACTGATCGGTATTGGTGCCTGCTATGTGCCACTACAGGATGTTATTTCTCAGTTTACGGTCACATATGTGATACTGTGCCTGGTGACAGTTCTCGGCGCGGTTATAGGTTCCGGTCTAATCGGAAAACTAGTGGGTTTCTACCCGGTAGAATCGGCAATCACCGCAGGCCTGTGCATGGCCAACATGGGCGGCACAGGCGATGTGGCGTGCTTGTCTGCTGCGGATCGCATGGAACTGATGCCTTTCGCCCAGATCTCCAGTCGTATCGGCGGCGCAATCATCCTGTTGATCTCCTCTGTTCTGCTTTCATTGATTCATGTCTGACGGACATTTCATCTCGTTTTCCGGGTGCCAGCCTGGTTTTCCGGCTGGCACCCTTTTTAAGAACAATTCGAAATATCAACATCCCGGAGGAAATCATATGCCCGAGCAATGCATCTGTAAGAAATGCGGAAACGCAGGAGCCACTGATTATCCAATTGTTACTTTTCGCACCATGACGGTGCATAGTGGAAGAAAACCTCAGAAGTATCAGGCGATGGGAGAAGTGCTGAGTATCAGCCTGTGTTCATCCTGTATCGATGCATGGATTGCAATGCGCGGCGAACCTAAACATCAGATCGTGAAGGCGCTGAAATATCCGGTCCTGCTGGCTATACTGGCAGTCGGTGTCCATTTTCTGGGACAAAACGATATTGTCCGCTGGGTGATGTGCGCACTTTTCGGCGGATTTGCATTAGCCATTGTTGTTTCGGAGATTAAACGCATTCGCAGAGAAACAACAGAAATCCGAACAGGCAACGGAAACTTCAGTCGGGATCATATGATTGAAGAACTAGCTGCTTCCCTGCTACCCAGGAAACATGCAGATGCCCATTTATCTTACGTCCTATGTGCACGGGTCATGGATGAAAAACAGCATGGACAGATCAACAGAGAATATGGTATTAGCAAAAAGAAACTGGCACAGGTAAGGCAATACCTAATGGTAACGCCCGAAGTTGAAGTGAAAGCATGGAAACCAACAAACAGATGAGATGAAGTCAATAATACATCACATCGTCATGTTCAAAATCAAAAATCAAATCCCCGAACTGTATAGTTCAGGGATTTCAGTTCATAATTCACAAATCATCATTCATAATGGATTGTATAGAAAAAACAGCTCCGATTGCTCGGAGCTGTTTCTCTACATTTTATTCCACCGTGTAGGGCATCAAGGCGATGGCACGTGCGCGCTTGATGGCCTCGCTCAGCTGACGCTGATGCTTGGCGCAGTTGCCGCTCATCCGGCGGGGCAGAATCTTGCCGCGCTCATTGGTGAAGCGGCGCAGGCGGTTGATATCTTTGTAGTCGATGTATTCAATCTTGTCAACGCAGAAGCTGCAAACCTTCCGGCGGGGACGACGTCCTCCGCGGGGGCGCGGTCTTCTTTCGCCACGTTCTTCAGACATTGGCTTTATCCTCCTTTTCGAGCGTTAGAACGGCAGTTCATCGGTTTCAACAGCAGTGAAACCGGCTGCCTGGGAATCAGCAGAGGGAGCTTCGGGAGCAGCGGAAGCAGCATAGCCGCCGGCTTCTCCTTCATTCCGGGAAGAAAGGAATTCCACTTCATCAGCCGTTACCTCCAGGCTGGCACGGGTTGCACCGTCGTTGCCTGTATAGGTACGGACGCTGACCGGTCCGATGACGCACACTTTGCGGCCCTTTGCCAGATACTTGGCGCAGAGTTCTCCGCGTTCACGCCAGGCAGTCACACGGAAGAAATCCGCTTCAGGCTGTCCGCCCTGGGCGTCACGGCGCTGTCTGCGGTTTACCGCAACGGTAAAGTCACAAACGTTCACACCGGTTGTGGTGGTGCGCAGTTCAGGATCACGGGTCAGATTACCGATGATTGTCAGCTTATTCATGTTTCCCTCTCCTCTCAGATCTTACTCTGCGTCAGCAGCGGGAGCTTCTTCTGCGGCTGCGGCAACGGCCTCAGCAACAGGAGCGGCTTCCTCAGCAGCGGGAGCTTCATCCACAGGAGCGGCAACGGGAGCCGGCCTTTCAGCACGGGGCTTCACCGAAGAACGCTTCTCGACCAGCTTGATCACGAGATAACGGAGAACGTTCTCGTTGATCTGCAGGTTACGCTCGAGCTCGCGGGGCAGTTCGACCGGTGCCTTGAAGTTCACCAGCACGTACCAGCCTTCGGTCTTGTAGTCGATCGCATAGGCCAGGCGGCGCTTGCCCCATGTTTCATCGACCTTCTCGATCTCACCACCGTTATTGGTGATCAGCGCGGAAACCTTTTCAATCAGCTCTTTGCGGGCGGCTTCCTCCAGATCAGCGTCGATGATGTAGATCATTTCATACCTGTTCATCATTCTTTCACCTCCTCACGGACTTTTGGCGCTGCTTTCTGCAGCGCAAGGATGTGCCAGATACGGATTATATCAAAGAAATCAACGGTTTGCAAGAGGTACATATGGTATTTATCCGGAAAGAAATACACATTATTTTGATCCGGTTGAAAGTCCCCCGCGCCACTGTTATGAAACCATAAAACTGTGTTATAATCCTTTCAACCCGTCCCAAGCCGCAGATCTGTACAGGAAGGAGCACACCCATGGAAACTGCTTTATCACGTTCCCGCAAGCCTGCCGGCAACACCGCGACCAGCTGGCTGAAAATCGTCGCCCTGGTGTTCATGTTTATCGATCACGCGGGCAAGATGTGTTTTCCCTCCATTCCGGAAATGCGGATGCTCGGCCGGATCGCCTTTCCGATTTACGCCTGGTGCATGATCGTCGGTTTTCACTATACCCGCAGCGTACCGAAATACCTGCTTCGCATCCTGATCACCGGCCTTGTTTCCCAGCCGCTGTATAACCTTGCCCTGAACCATACCTGGCGGCAGCCCAACATCTTCCTGACGCTGTTCCTGGGCCTGTGCGCCCTGTGGGGCATCCGGGAAAAGAAATACCTGAGCCAGATCTGGGCTCCGGTACTGGCCATGATGATTGCGATTTATACGGGCGCGGATTACGGCTGGAAAGGCGTTCTGCTGTTTGTTCTGCTCTACGCGGTTCAGGAAAGCCGCCCGGGTATTGCCGCGGTGATGGTCTCCTACTTTCTGTTCTGGGGTTCTTTCTACAGCGTCACCAAAAGCCTGTTCGGCCTGCCCATCGACCTGAATGCCCTTCCGGGCGTCCTGTCCCAGCCTCTGTCTGCTTTCCTGCGGATGGAAACCTACGCGCTGCTGGGCCTGCCGCTGATTCTGATTCCCTTCAAAAAGGACCTGAAACTTCCCCGGTGGGTCGGCTACGCCCTGTATCCGGCCCACCTGGCGGCGTTATACGCATTGGAGCAGATCATGAAATGATCTGCTCCAATGCGTAATTCACAATTCATAATTCACAATGATTATATGGCAGACCATCTCACCACGCAAAAAGCCATTTCGCAATGGAGCAGAAATGGTTTTTTATATGTTGTCAGTAATCATAATTATGAATTGTGAATTATGAATTAACTACAACATCACATGCTGTGATGTTGTAATACTTCATGCACTCCGCAGCCTGCTGCGTGATTCTTTCCCCGGCGATAATCACCGGCACCGCCGGCGGACAGCTGACGCAGGCGTCTGCCAGCACCCGGTCCACAGCCAGATCCGTCGGCAAGGTCTCCCGCGGGGAGAACATGGCTTCCCGGATCGACATTGCCTTTTCCGGAACCGGCAGCGTCGGAGCCTTTTGCTGCAGCGGCGCTTTCCGCGGAACCGCCCGAAGTACTGAAACCAGGTGTTCCAGATCCGCGTCCGGCGTGTCAGCGGAAGGCATCATCACCAGGTATTCCCGATCCGCAAATTCACACTCAATCCCTTTGCTTCGCAGGATATTGTGCAGTTTCTCCCCGGTATAGCCCCGGTCCGCCGCACGCAGCGTCAGCTTCAGCGGTTCATCTCCGATAAGCGTCCAGCCCTCCGCCCGGAGGGTTTCTTTGATTGTCAGCAGCTGCTCCTTCCTGCGGCGCAGGCGGGCCGGATAATCCCCGGCCAGTTCCCGGTTCATCCGGTCCAGCGACTGCAGGATCAGCCAGGACGGGCTGGTGGAAGCGAACAGGGACAGGGCCTGTTCCGCCTGCTCCGTCCACTCCGCCGGAGCGCTCGCCGAAAGATGCAGATAGGCCGCGCCGGTCAGGCAGGACAGGGTTTTATGCGCCGAATCACAGCAGGCATCCGCACCCAGGGTGATCGGATGGCTGTCTTCCGGCAGGAATTTCAGATAGGCTCCGTGGGCATTGTCCACGAGCAGCGGTACACCGTGACGGTGGCAGACTACCGCCGCCGCACGCAGGTCAACCCGCCTTCCCAGGTAATCCGGAGACGTCAGATAAACCGCCATATACGGTTTCCGGTTCAGTTCTTTCTCCAGCATTTCCGCGGATACCGCACAGGACAGCAGATCCTCCCCCGGTGCCGGCGCAAGCCAGTCCACTTCCAGGTCCAGCAGGGCTGCGGCAGTCATCAGGGTATGATGGGCATTCCGTCCGGCCAGCAGCCGGGCAGGAATCCCCTTCCGTTTTGCGGTCATCAGGGCAAGATACAGCATGCCCCGGATGCACAAAGAAGAGCCCTCCGCGGAATAAACCGTGCGGGCAGTCCCGAACAGGGCCGCGGCATTCTCCTCGCTCCGGCGGATGATCCCTTCAGAGCGGTACAGCACGTCCGCTCCCCCGATCTCCGTCAGGTCCAGCGCTTCCGGTCCTGTCAGCGGTTGTCCCTTGTGTCCCGGCATGTGCATACGCACCGGATGCGATTCCGCATAAGCCCGGACAAAATCACTGATCGGCGTCTCCATCCTGTTGTTCCTCGGCGTCTGCCTGCAGGGCAGCCTGCAGCATGATCGCGCATTCCATCCGCTTACGGAACAGCTCGCAGCCGTATTTGTATACGCCCCGGACAGAGCCGGTTGCGTGATACGCATTGGCTGCGCAGCCGCCGGAGCAGTAAAGCCGGGCCCAGCAGTCCCGGCATTCCTCCCGGGCATAGACATTGCAGGAGGCAAAGTCCTCCTGGACAGCGGTGTTCGTGACGCCCTGCCAGACATCGCCCAGGCGGAAAGCTTCCTCCCCGACAAACTGGTGACAGGGATACAGGTCGCCCCAGGGGGTCACTGCCATGTATTCCGTTCCGGAACCGCAGCCGGAAATCCGCTTGTAGATGCACGGACCGCCGGAGAGATCCAGCATGTAGTGATAGAAGGTAAAGGGCCGACCTTCCCGCTTCCGCTTCAGCATCAGCCGGGCCAGGTCCTCATACTGCTGCAGGACAATGGGCAGGTCTTCCTGCGTCAGGGCCGCGGGATCATTCTCCGCGCAGACCACAGGTTCCATGCTCAGCTCCGTAAAGCCCAGATCCAACATGGTCTGGATATCCTTCAGGAAATCCGGATTCGCATGGGTAAAGGTACCCCGCATATAATAGTTTTTGCCTTCCCGCGCCTTCACCAGCTTCTGGAATTTCGGCACAATCCGGTCCCAGCTGCCGTTGCCGGCATAATCCACCCGGCAGCGGTCATGGATTTCCTTCCGGCCGTCCAGGCTGAGCACCACGTTGCTCATTTCCCGGTTGGCAAAATCGATCACGTCATCATCAATCAGCATGCCGTTGGTGGTCAGGGTGAAACGGAAGTTCTTGTTCTTTTCCTTCTCGATGCTTCGGGCATAAGCCACCAGCTGCTTCACCACGTCAAAATTCATCAGCGGTTCCCCGCCGAAGAAGTCCACCTCCAGATTATGCCGGGTGCCGGAATGCGCCACCAGGAAATCCAGGGCCTGTTTGCCCACTTCAAAGGACATCACGGCACGGTCTCCGTGATACTTTCCCTGGCTGGCAAAGCAGTAGGCGCAGTTCAGGTTGCAGGTGTGCGCCACATGCAGGCACAGCGCCTTCACCACACCGGCTGTTTTCTGCTTCAGCGTTCCGGCCAGAGGCTCAAACACATCCGGGGAAAACAGGGTGCCCTGCTCCTTCAGTTCCGTAATCTGATCCCAGCACTCCCCGATTTCCGCGGGGTCTTCCCCGAAGCGCGCGGCCATTTCCGCCACGATTTCGTCCCGGGTTTTTTCCTCATAGCAGCCGATGATCTCATAGGCGATCTCGTCCACCACGTGCACGGATCCCGAACAGGTGTCAATGACGATATACCAGTCGTCCAGATGATAACGATGAATCATTTTCTTTCTCCGATAACATAAAATGCCGCCGAAAGGCGGCATAAGTGATAACCCGGTAAATTACTTCGCGCTCTTCTTGTTTTCGCACTGCTGATTGGCAATGCCGCAGCTGGTCTTGCAGGCGGACTGGCAGGATGTCTGGCATTCGCCGCAGCCGCCCTTCTTGGCGCTTTCACACAGATTACGGGTATTCAGAGTCTTAATATGTTTCATGATTAATTCCTCCATTCACAGACTTCAAAAAGTATTTTAACATAAACCCCCGCGTTGCGTCAATCGTACCCTTGATAAGGATTACAGGGTTTATATCACAGCGTGAAAGAAATCATATCGCTCATGGAATCCTCGCCGAAGATATCATTGAAGATGAAGCAGAAGAGCATCTCCTGCGGATCCGTCTCATCGCTCAGATCCTCATAGGTAACGGTCATGCCATCCTGCCAGATGATTTTCTCTCCTTCAAATTCCGCCTCCTGCAGGTCTTCCTCCCCTTCCACATCCACATACATCGTATAGACTGGAATAATCTCATCGCCGGGTTTCAGCCGGGTTGTGCTGCGGATCGGCAGGCCGTTCTCGTCATAACCGGCATTGGCGCCGACGATCCGGCCTTCGGTGCCGCCCGCCGGGAACACCACCACCAGGTAGGTATATTCCCCGTTCAGCTTGACCGGAATCAGGCTGCGGCGGCTGTGCTCGTTGCTGGTCTGGTCATACAGCGGCACCGGCTGTCCGCCGAACACAGGCCAGGTTCCGTCATACAGGCTGATGACCGTACCGGATTCCCAGTCGATCAGGTTGTTCTGCATCAGGCCGAAGTCCACATAGGCGGTCGTTTCCTCATCGCTGATATCCATCAGCAGCATACCTTCCACATAGTCCAGGTAGGCCAGGTCCTCCTGGGACAGGATCGCCGTAAAACCTTCATCGTCATCGCCGATGGTATATTCATCCTCTTCGTAGTACTCGTCCGTATAGCATTCTTCCTCATCGTCCCACAGCAGAGAACTCCAGAAGGAGGAGGAAGAGAAACTCGCATCGGAAAAAGAGGAGCTGTCTTCAAACTGACAGGCTGAAGACGCGCTGATATGGAAGCTTCCGCCCTGTAGCTGGTCCACATAGCCGCAGACAAAATCCACCCAGTTCGGGATAATTCCGGAAAGATCGAAACCTTCCCTGTACTCTTCAAAGGATTCCGTTGTGTCCTGGGGAATCAGGACGGACAGGCCTGAACAGGTGTCCAGGTTGTCTGTCTGACGGCTCAGGATGACCGCCTCGGAAAGGCTCCGCTTCGCCCTGGTCGCAGTCTCCGCGTCAAACTGAGCATAAGCGTCCAGCGCCGCTCCCAGGTCCACCATATCCCAGCTGCCGTCCGCGAAGGAACCGAAGGTGTACATGCGGCTACGGCCGCGGCGGATGGCGGAAATATTGCCGTTCTCAATCTGACCGGACATTGTGGAAGCGAATTTCTCCATGCTGGCTTCCAGTTCACCCATGGCGGACAGCTTTACCGCACTCAGGGTCAGGTAATCATCCGGGTCATTGTTCAGGCCCTGCTCGATAAAGCTTTCAATAATGCCGCCGCACAGATCCTCGTCCGAAATGTCAGCGTCCTGCTTCAGCATATCCAGCCAGCCGGTATAATCCCAACCCGTTCCGGGTTCCAGCTCTTCGCTGGCCACATAGTAATCAATGCTGTGATGGGAAAGCATGGCTGCCATTTCGTAGGTAGCCATCATGCAGGCGTCACAGCCGAAAATATTGATATGATAACCGGGAACCTCCCTGGCCAGGTTTTCCAGCGCACTGTTGATTTCCACAACAGTCAGGCCGTCATCGTTCGCGGTTTCATCAAAGCAGACGCCGCCTTCCGATCCGGCGCCGTGGTCCCACAGCACAGCGATCGTCCGGTCCGCCGGGTACTCCGTCAGACCGTAACGCAGAAATTCCACCAGACTGTCCGGGCTGCCCATGGAAGCCTTTCCCCAGTCCTGCAGTTCTTCAAAATAGCCGTCGCGGATCACTGCCAGCGTCCTGCTGTTGCCCTTCAGATCCTCCAGGTCCCATTCCTTCGCACCGCCGGCCAGCACCACAACGTTAATGGCGTCTCCGGCTTCCACTTCAGCCATCTCCACCAGATCCTCGCAGGCGTCTTCCTGCAGATCGGTTCCGCACATGTAGACCAGCAGCGTGGTCGTTTTCCCCTCAGCCCGTACACATCCCAGGGCGAAAAGCAGCGCAAGTAACAAAACAATGCCTATGATTTTTTTCATGTCTACCCGTTCCTTTCAGACAGCAATCCGTCACGCATTATATACAAAGCGTCCACAACCGGTCAATAGGATAAATGCAATAAACACGTAAACGTTTGTATTAAAATCCGTTTCTATTTGCATATTCATTCATTTTCTGTATAATAGTCATGATGTGTGTCTTTGATGAACGGACGCAAAAAAAGATCAGGGATCACCCTGAGAGAAGAGGTTTTTATGAAAAAGCTGCTTGCTGTCGCTCTGTCCCTGTGTATGCTGTGCTCCTTCGCCCTGGCGGAAGAGACTCCCGAACTGAGCTGGGAAAACTCCCTGAGCGAAAATCCCAACCTGGAAGCCAACGGTTCCACCCAGCAGATTGCCGTTGACGGCGTCGGAAACATCCTGTACTGGATTCCCAACAACCTGCCCGCCATCGACGTCAGCACCATTGAGGCGGAAATCCCGCCGATCGCCGCTTTCGGGGCCGACAACGAAGGGACTTCCTACTCCGTTTCTGTTTACGCCCTGACCGTGACCGGCGGCCTGGAAGCGTATGCTGCCGGCCTGAAAGAAGCAGGCGCGGATGTTGACAATGCCAAACTGGTCATCACCAACGGTCTCCAGATCGTCGGCATAGAAAACCCGGCTGAAGGCATCGACATGATTCTTCTGCCCGTCAACGATTCCACGATTCTGCTCTTTGCCTGCACGCCCCTGAACGGCGATGAGGAATGGGACCAGGTGAAAGCCTACATCGCCTCCTCCATCCGCCTGGCGGAATAATCAATTCCCCGGATTGCAAAACCGGCGCGGTTCACACGAACCGCGCCGTTTTTATGCTCACTCCTCGCCTGTTTCATCCAGCTTCTGGCGTCTTTTTTCATATGCCGTCCTGAGTACTTCCAGGGCAATAAAGCAAAACACATAAGCCGTAACCGTAAACACCGCGGCAAGAAGAATATCATTCGTCCCGGCGCTCTTTTTCTGGACGAGTTTAATCCCGTTCAGAACGCCGATAACTGCCGCAGGAATGATACTCGCGACCGCGTTACCCTTCCGGGTCGGCGCAGCGTTCCTGGTCCACAGGCCGTTTTTCATAGAAGTGGCCAGCACATATATGCCGCCAAGGAGCAGGACAATCAGTTCCCCCGCCACCTGGCGGATGCTTCCGCCCAGCAGCAGCTGGATGACAACCGCGAGCGCCAGGCCCCAGAAAAGAATCCAGTAGCCGTATTCTTCCATCTTCAGCATCTTCTGATCCTGCATTTCATCCAGGGTGTTTTTACCATTATGCTTCATCTTCATTCTCCTCTCCGAATAAATCATCCAGACTTTTCCCAAGGACACGGCAGATTGCACGGCAGAGACGGATGGACGGATTAAACTCCCCTTGTTCAATCGCGTTCATTGTCTGCCGGGAAATGCCGACAGCCTCCGCCAGGGCCTTCTGGGTCATATCCTTTTCAGCCCGGGCGGCTTTGATTTTCAGGTTGCGTGCGATTGGAACCCCCTCCCTTCGCCAGTAGATTAACATAAACACGACACTGTGTCAAGTTTATATTACTTATATTTATTTATATGCGACACATCATCCTATAAAAGAAGCACGGCGCAGGCCGTGCCTCTTTTGATTCAAACCGGTATCAGATTCCCCTGAACGAGAATTCAAAGCGAAGCGGCTTTGATACATCCAGCAGGTATTCCGGATGGGTGCGCGCTCCCCAGCTGTCATCGCCCCCAACGCCCATCTGCTGCGCGCTCATTTTCAGCACGGTGTAATTCACCGGCGGAAGCTCATAGCCATGGGCTGCGTTCTCAATTTCATGGGGCGTCCAGGGCAGAGCGGAGAATTCCCCTCCGTTCAGCCACAGCTTCAGGCCCTGTCCCTTCGCGTCGGTTATTTCCGCCCAGCGGACGCCGGTCCGGTTGCCGCATTCCTGGGGAAGCAGGTAAGGCGTCAGGTTTTCCTCCGCACGGTAGTCCCAGACGCCCAGCCGCGCGCCTTCCCGCCGATCGGTATAGTTTTCCTGCGGTCCGAGCCCGTAGAAGCGTACCCGGTTATAATCCGCGTCCAGTTTGGTAATCATTCCGAATTCCGGCATGTCGCCCAGTTCCTTCACCGGATCATAATCCAGCCGGACATCCACCCGTCCGCAGGGCCGGATCCTGTACGTCACCGAACAGGAAGCCGCGGGAGCCGTCGGAAGGTCATAGGTCATGGTAAAGCACACGCTGCCGTCCGCCTGCTTTTCCGGTCGGACCGCGACGTTCTTTTTCGCCGTTTCCGGTTGATACCCGGCCGTCACATACTGGGAAGCAAGTTTCCACTGGGCATAACGCTGGGGCATGCGGTTGCCGATATCGTTGTTGGTGGGCGCGCGCCAGAAGTTGGGCAGCAGCGGTACCTTCAGGTATTCCGTACCGCCCCAGCGGTAGGAGGTCAGCGCGCCGGTAAGCCGGGAAAACTGAACGCTGAAATGATCTCCGCGCACGGTGATATTCCAGGGGCTGTTCATGAAGAAAAGCTCCCCGCTCAGGCGCTGGCAGACACGCTCCTTTTTCTCCACAGTCCAGACGCCCTGTCCGAAGGCAGTCTCAAAGCCTTCGGAAGCCCAGGGGGTATCTTTCCGCAGACGGAAGGATACGGTCACCGTATACTCGCCCGGTTCCGTCTGTTTGCCGAAAGGAAGCGGATAAACCGCGGAAGACAGTGGCGCCACGTCGGTCTCTATTTCCCGGCGGGCGATTTCCCTTCCGTCCCGGGCCAGCACCGCCACGCAGCGGAATGCCGCGGTGGAGGTGAACATGTGCCGGTTGATGACTTCCATTTTTTCCGCGTCAGGCCGGACCACAATATCCTGGTAGTTGTACTTTACTTCCTGCAGCTTCGGGGTTTCCCGGCCGTCGGCAAAAACAATGCCGTTGCCGCAGAAAATCCCGTCCGTCGGCCGGTCGTCCCAGTCGCCGCCGTAGGTGAGGGTTTCCTTTCCGAAGCGGTCCCGCATGACCAGGCCCTGGTCAATGAAGTCCCAGATGAAACCGCCCTGGTACAGTTCCTCCTCATAGGCCAGCTCCGTATATTTGTGCATGGCGCCGTTGGAGTTGCCCATGGAATGGGTATACTCGCAGAGGATGAACGGTTTTTCCCGGTGTTCCTTCAGGTAGGAGCGGACCCGGTCCGCCGGGGTGTACATTTCCGACTCAATATCGGTAATCTCCCGCAGGCGAAGCGCCGGATCGAAGTGATCCACCTGGTGATCCCCTTCATAATGCACGGGGCGGGTGGGATCCAGCCGCTTAAACTCCCGGCTCATGGCCAGGATCACAGGGCCCGTCAGACTTTCATTGCCGCAGGACCAGATAATCACGCTGGGATGGTTCCTGTCCCGTTCCGTGACGGAGCGGACCCGGTCCAGGAGCATCGGTTCCCATGCCTTCTGCGCACCGGGGAACATCTGTTCGGTTTTGATATAGCCCTGCCAGAGCATGTCCCACATGCCGTGGCTTTCCATGTTGTTCTCGTCAATGATATACAGGCCCAGCTCATCGCACAGCCGGTAAAGCATACTGGCATTCGGATAATGGCTGGTCCGGATGGCGTTGATATTATTCCGCTTCATGGTCAGCAGATCCCGGCGGACCTTTTCCTCCGTGACCGCCCGGCCGCTTTCACCGCAGAAATCATGACGGTTGACGCCCTTGAAAACCACACGGACGCCGTTCACCCGGATAACGCTGTCCCGGATCTCAATCTTCCGGAAGCCCACCTTCTGGACCGCTGTTTCCTCCGTTCCGTCCGGCGCAGTCAGCGTCAGCCGCAGTTCATAGAGATACGGATCTTCCGCGGACCAGAGGCGGATCCTCTCCGCCGCAAGGTCTCCTTTGGATTCCGTCAGGCCGGAAACTTCCCCGCCGCCCTCCGCGATCACCTTATCCCCGTCCTTCAGGCAGACAGCCAGGCTGGTTCCCGCAGGGGCTTCCGTCTTTGCCTGCCAGCGCAGGATACCGTTCGCAAAGGTTTCATCCGGTTCCGCGACGATCTTCAGATCCCATACATGGACGGAAGAGACCGCATAAAGATACACGTCCCGGAAGATTCCGGAAAAACGGAGGAAATCCTGATCCTCCAGCCAGCTGCCGGAGCACCAGCGGTAGACCCGGCAGGCCAGCTTATTCTCCCCCTCCCGAAGCGCCTCCGTCAGTTCAAATTCATGGGGCGTGAAACTGTCCGAAGAGAAACCGATATAGGTTCCGTTCAGCCACAGGGCCACGCAGCTCTCAACGCCCTGGAAGGAAATAAACACCCGCTTGCCCTGCATATTCTCCGGCAGGCGGAAATACTTCACATAGCAGGCAACCGGATTGTAATTCTCCGGCAGCTCACCGGGCCGGATATCCGCCAGCCCGTCCCAGGGATACTCCGTATTGGCGTACTGGGGCGTTCCCCAGCCTTCCAGCTGGATATGGGCAGGCACATGAATATCGTTCCAGCCGCGGCAGTCAAACTCCGGCTGTTCAAAGCCGGGAATCACCTGGGCGGGATTCACCGCATGGGCAAATTTCCACAGGCCGTTCAGGCACAGCCGGTACGCAGGCTCGACCGCGTGATCAGAGTGCGCGTCCAGTCTGTTCTCACGAAAAAAACCCGGATCCCTGAGCCTGTTTTCATCAAAGAACATAAAGCATAGCCTCTCTTCATTCTGATAAAAACAATATATCACAGGACCCGGGTTTTTCCAATAAGGAAACGTTTACACTTTTCTGTACCGCTGCAGGACACGGTGATAGCCGATCAGCAGGCCGACCGTAATCACAGGCGTACCGAGACCAAACCACAGGATTCCGGAATGATGCAGCACCGGAATCAGCAGCGGGACATACAGCAGTTCAAACAGCACCGCGTAGACAAACCACAGTTTTCCCACGGAACGGTTATATTTCCGGACGTCCGTCACCTCCGGCGGCTTTACGCCGGTGTAAAAGCCCACGGTTTTTTCCGACCGCCAGCACCAGACGCCGATTCCCACCAGCAGAAGACTTACTGCGCTCCAGATCACAAAACCGGCAATCATGTCCTCACTCCTGATCCGCCGGCGCTCCGGCTTCATCCCGGATTCCGGTGAACAGCTCTTCCACAACTGCCCGGGCGTCCGGCAGCTTTTCATACATGACATAGAACCGGCCCCGGTCCAGCATGGGACCGACCTTGACAGCCATTCCGGCGCCCATGACATCCTTCCTCAGGTACGGAATTCCGTCCTGCTTCAGTACATCCTCCAGGATTCCCGAAGACACATAGTCCTGCTCTGTCAGAAAGCACAGGTCGCCGGGTTCAGGATTCCGGACCCGGCTGTGCCTGCAGACAGGGCATTTTTCTTCTTCAAAGATTCGCCTGCATTTCTCGCAGTACATCGTTTTGCCCCCTTCTCTGCTTTTTTCAGCCTGTTCAGTCTCTTTCTATGCTGATCATATCTCCTGAAAAGCGCGGAATACAGGACTCATTCAGAAAAATAGGAACCGGTATTTTGCTTCCGGTTCCCTCACAGTCACTTTTCTGTCTCCGCCGCCCGGCTTTCCAGGAAGCGCGCCACCGCGTCCTCATTATTGCCGCCGATCACCCCGGTCGCAATCTCCTTCAGTGCCTCCAGCGCGTTGGATACCGCGTAGGCTTCGTCCGCAGCGCGGAACATGGGCATATCATTGACGGAATCCCCGAAAGCAACCACCTTCCGGAATCCGTACTGTTCCTTCATCTTCAGGATCGCCTTGGCTTTGGTACAGTTCCGCGGACAGACTTCCACCCAGTACTCATCCCAGTAGGTATCCTTCTGGAAAATGCATTCCCAGCCGGGATACTGCCGGACTTTTTCATAGATTTTCGCGGCTTTCTCCCGGTCGTCAATCAGGGTGACATATCCGGGCTGGCCGAAGAACATCTCCTCCAGGGTTTTTACCGGTTTCATTTTGGGATCATCCCGGTAATAATCCGCATACTGTACCATTCCCGGAACAAGGTTCCCCGGGACATAGGCCTTGAACATTTCCTCCCCGAGAAAGCAGGAAACAAAACCGCACCGTGGCAGTTCCGGCAGCATTTCCTTCAGGAGGGCGACTTCCTCTTCCGTGAAAAGCGCCTTTTCCAGGTGTTTCCCGGTAGCGTTGTCCGCCAGCACAGCGCCGTTGCGGGTAATGGCCGGAAGACGAAGATTCAGTTCTCCCGCAATCGGCCGTGCGCTTTCAATGGACCGGGCCGTTGCGTAAGTGAACGCGAGGCCCTGTTCCGTCAGCCTGTTGATCGTTGAAATCGTATACGGGGAGAGGGTCGCGTCACTCCGCAGCAGGGTTCCGTCCAGATCGGTAACATACAGCGTGTTTTTATCCATATTTCCTCTTATCACAGGGATCAGGCTCCCGTGGTATCTTTCCGTGTATGGGCGCCCCGGTGATTCCTCTGGAAAAAGAGCAGCTCAATCAGGCCCTTTTCATAAGGAATAAACCGTCCGTCATCAATCATTTCCAGGATTTCCTCCAGTGCAGCCCAGCGGACTGCCTGTACTTCCTCATACTGCAGGTTCAGGCTCGCCGGATCCACGTCCCGCGTCAGCAGGTAATAATCGTCAAAGCCATGCTCCCAGTTGAGCGTCAGCGCCGGACGGGCATCGGACAGGTCTATATCCAGTCCGATTTCCTCACGGGTTTCCCTTTCCGCGGCCGACCGGCTGGTGTCTCCGGCCACCGCGCTTCCGCCCACCGTAATATCCCAGAGGTTGGACCAGCCGTGTTTGAAGGGCTGGCGCTGCTGGATCAGCATCCGGCCTTCCTGATCAAAAATGCACACATGCACAACAAGCCGGTACAGTCCTTCCGGTACCCTGTCGCCGCGCACCATCTTCTTTCCTGTTGGTTCCCGGTCCTTCGTATACAGATCAAACAGTTCCATTGTCCCTATCTCCCTGTGTTATTTGTTCCGGATCTCTTCCAGTATGGTTTTGTCCAGCTCCTGCTTTACGGTTGCAGCCCCGTCGCTCAGGATCTCCATAACCGGATCATTTCCCTTTTCCCCGCGGAAGTACTTTCTTGCCAGCTCCATACAGCGCGCTATATCCGCCGCGGCGGTTCCCTCATACAGAATATCGAAAGCCTCATCAAACAGCCTCATGTCATAAACGGCTGTCCTTCCCGCTGCTTCCACCTCATAAAGCCGGATCTTCGCGCGTTCCTCTTCGGAGGCTTCCCCCCAGTCCTCATAATACAGTTCACTGCACCGTTTCAGGTCCGGATAGAAATAATTGCACTTTACCCGGCCGATCTGATCGGGGAATTCCTTCCGGCGGATATACTCAAAAATACCTTCCGTTCCCCATTTGATTTCATGCGTCGGCATGCCGGACAATTCGTATTTGGCAAGAACGCTTCCGAAATATTCCGCGTTCAGCATCAGGATCTGGAACATTTCAACGCTGGTATTCAGCGCCTTGACAAAGGGCTCGACCAGGGACGCGTTTTTCTTGTAATCCGGAATCAGTTCCTTCCCTTCCTCCAGGGACTCGCTCATATGATACAGGATCATGTTTCTTCTCCGCTGTGTTATCCGTTCTTTTTCCGCCGGCACAGAACCGCCGCGATAACAGCCGGTACCGCCAGCACAGCCAGGTAGGGCAGCGCCGCCAGCAGGAAATCACCCATATCCGTGATGAACTCTCCCGCCTGCCGCAGCAGTCCGGGGGCTTCCTCCGTCTGCTCCGCTTCCGATGTATCGGTTTCAGCCTCCTCCGGCACAGCAGCCGGCATCGTGGGCATGGCCGTCGCCTGCGGCAGGGGCATCGGTTCCTCCGCCGCGTCATACTCCGTCTCCGCGGTTTCCATGGATGCTGCTCCCATTGCCAGAGCCGGTTCTGCGTCATAAGCCGCCGCTTCCGACCAGGTCTCCGGTGCTTCCGCTTCGGACGCGGCCTGAGGCGCGCCCGCCGCAAGCGTCATGGCGGCGGCATTCTTTTTCCGGATGTCCGGTTCCTCTTCCGTTTCCTCCGCTGACTCTTCCCGGGCCGCGGACGCCAGGTCCGCCATGACCGCCGCCTCCGTCTTATCCGCGGCCGGCATCAGGGAACCCCTGGAATTCCGGTACAGGACTGTGCCTCCGATCAGGAAAATAAAGACCGCGGCAATGCTGAGGATCCTGGTCCAATGGGTCAGGGACACAACTTTCTTTTCGGTTTTTTCTTCCGGCGCGGACGCGTTCTGTACGGCTTCCGCCCGGATGGCATTCATCCATTTGTCATGGAAGTCCGCGGGCATGGGTGGAACTTCCCCGGACATCTGTTCCAGCACAGCGTCCAGTTCCGGATCAGCCTGCAGGTTTTTTTCCATATCTGTCTGATTCATGACCGCGACCTCCTTTCATTTCTTTGGACGTTCCCCGGCGGAGAAAGTTCCCTTTCCTCCGAGAGGATTTCTTTCAGCCGGGCTTTCGCCCTGTTGACCCTGCTTTTGACGGTTCCCTCCGAAACCCCGAGACGGTTTGCCGCTTCCTCATAGGGGACCTTTTCCAGCTGGGTCAGGATCAGTGCTTCCCGCTGGTCCTCCGGCAGCTGCGTAATGGCCTCCCGCAGGCGCTGACGTTCATCCGCGGCAACTACCTGCTCTTCGGTTCCCGGATTGGAATCCGCCGGGTCAAACCCCTGCTCCCGCAGTGGCTCCACCGATACACTTTTATCCCGCTTTTTCTTCCGCAGGTAATCCATGCAGCAGTTGGCAGCAATCCGGTACACCCAGCTTTCCAGGGCGCAGTCGTTCCGGTAGCTGTCCAGGCTCCGCCAGATCCGGAGCATGGTCTCCTGGCCGCAGTCCTCGGCGCTCTCCCGGTTCCCTGTATAGTGCCAGCATATTCGCCAGATCAGCTGCTCCAGCGGCCCGATCAGCTGTTCAAACGCCTCCGGATCACCGCGCTGCGCCTTGCGAAGCAGCAGTTCATCCACGCCAGTCCCTCCTTCCGAAGAAAACCCTGTCAGTTTCTTGCATTCAACTGTTCCATATGATAGCATAGCTTTAAGAATCCGCCAACCTGCAAACGGCCTGTAAGCGCTGAGGATACCATGATTCAGACAGAAAACACCGCCATTGTGCTGCGGCACGTCAACTACCGGGACAACGACCGGATGGTCACCCTGCTGTCCCCTTCCCGGGGGCGCATTGACGCCATCATCCGGAACTGCCGCAAGCCCAAATCCCACAACCTGAACTCCGGCGAGCTGTTCGCGCTGGGGGATTATATGCTGCACGAAAACGGCGGACACATCACGGTAACCTCCGTCAAACTGATTGAAACCTTCTATCCTCTACGGAACGACTATGACCGGCTGACCTGCGGCATCTGGCTGCTGAACCTGGCGGAAGCCGTGGCCGAACCTGAACAGGAACAGCAGGAGCTGTTCATGCTGCTGCTTCACACCTTGTCCCGGCTGACCTTTTCCGATCAGGAATGGAAACCGCTGCTGGCCGGGTTCCTGCTGCACTTCTCCGCCTGCCAGGGCTTCAAACCCCGGCTGAACCACTGCGTGTTCTGCGGCAAAAAACCGGAGGAAAACGCCCCGCTTTTCTTTGACGCGGAAGAGGGCGGTATCTGCTGTGAAAACTGCCGGAGCCGCCGGGATCAGGCTCCGCTGGCCCCCGGGCAGATCCGCTGGATGCGGAAAGCGCTGACCACCGGTTCCGCGGGATGGGTCAACGCCCCGGGAGAAACCGCCCCCTTCAGCCTGCTGCGGGACTACACGGAACGCCGCCTGGGCAGGCGCATTAAAAGCGCGTCCATGCTCCCCAAGGAATAAAACAGCGTCCCCGGCCGATCCGGCCGGGGACGTTTTTCATTGCTTTTCTGTTATCCGTGACGGTACTGCACCGGTTCCCAGATCACAGAAGGATCCATGTGCTTCAGGTTTTTCGTTCCGGTACGGATCATCATGGCCTGCAGCTGGCCGTTGGCTTTCAGCAGGGTGTCCCTGACGCCCTCCGCTCCCTTTTCCTTCAGAGGGCCCATCAGCGCTTTACCCATGGTGACGGCGTCCGCCCCGCGGGCCAGCGCCTTGAAAGCGTCAAAGCCGGTTTCAATGCCACCGTCCGCAATCAGCAGGAGATCCCTCCCGACAGCCTTCCGGATTTCCGGCAGGATCATCACCGGAGGTACGGCATATCTCATCAGGCCGTTGTGATGACTCAGGATCAGTCCGGCAGCGCCCAGATCCCGGCAGCGAAGCGCGTCCGCCGGGCTCAGCGCGCCCTTGATGAAGAAGGGCAGCTTTGTCGCCCGGATATACTTCTCCAGCTCTGCCAGGGTCGGCTGCTTCATCTGCAGCCCCATGACCACGGAATCCTCCGCGTCCTCCACATTGACAGCATGTTCCACGTCCATGCCCACCGCCAGCGCGCCGTTGGCCTCCGCGTATTCCAGGCGGTCCAGGATTTCTTTTTCATCCGCGTAGGGTTTGATGATCTTGATCACCTTCGCGCCGGTGGACAGAACCCTGCCCATTTCCTCATTGCCGCCCATACCGATGCTGACGCAGGCACCGGCCTGCTTCGCGCCCTCCGCCATGGACACCAGATCCAGATGGCTGAGCGCCGCGGTCATAAAGGGCATGCTGAAATTCTCCCCCAGGAAACGGAACGCGGTATCCGGCTTCACCGCGCCGACCACCCGGCTTTCCACCAGCAGGGAATCCATATATTCCCTCGCGATCTGTACGGAATCGCCTTTAGCTTCACTGAACATACCACAGCCCCCTTGTCGTAAATTCATAATTCACAATTCATAATTCATAATGATAAGAGACTTGTATCTGATCACAGGCATCCCATATACAATTCTGAATTCTGAATTGAAAATGTTACTCCGTTCTCAGCGCCACGACCGGATCTTTCCGGCTGGCAATCCGTGAGGGAATGATGCCCGCAATCAGCGTCAGCAGCATGGAAATGCCCACCAGGATCACGCCTGCAACAGGCGGCAGGGCGGCAATATCCGGAATACCGGTCAGGTTGCTGAGGATAATATTGGCAACAACCGTCAGGCCCAGCGTAACCAGGATACCGATCACACCCGCTGCAAAGCCCACAATGAGCGTTTCCGCGTTAAAGACGCGGGACACATCCCGGCGGCTCGCGCCGATGGCCCGCAGGATACCGATTTCCTTGGTACGCTCCAGCACGCTGATGTAGGTAATGATACCGATCATGATGGAGGAAACCACCAGAGAAATCGCCACAAACGCCACCAGCACATAGGAGATTGCATTGACAATGGTCGTTACGGAATCCATCATCAGGCCGACATAATCCGTATAGCGCACGGCATGTTCCTCGCCCGCCTGCGCGTTATATTCTTCGATCTTTTCAGTGATCCGGTTCTTGGATTCGAAATCCTTCGGATAAATATAGACGGAGGCCGGCTTATCCGGATCGCTGATGCCCATCTTTTCCAGATTGGCCTCCAGCGTGTTGCCGCTGATCATCATGACGCCCTGGCCGACAAACTGCTTCAGCAGATCCTTGGTCAGGAACATCCGGTACTCCTTCGGAATCATGCCCGCCGGAATCAGCCCTTTGCTTTCCAGCATTTCCATAAAGTCTTCCACTTCCATGGAGTCCAGCAGGGAAAGGGCGTCCTGTGCCACAGCGGAGAAGGGCTGGCCGGTAAAAACATCCGTTCCGGGATTCGCCAGCTGTTCCCGGGCAATTTCACTGTCACGCACCTGCTCCAGCAGATAATCCACCAGTTCTGTCCGGTAGCCGATTCCGCCGGATTCAGCGGACAGCCCGCTCTTCGCAGGTTTCACCACACCCACAATCTTCAGTTCCATGCCGTCCTGCAGCTTGCGGGCTATGTAATCCGTGTCCCCGGAGTTATCCGTCCACAGCGTTCCCGATTTGGTAAAGACATCTGTGTTCAGCAGCATCCGGAAACGCATACTCAGGAGTTCGTCATAGGAAAACTCCAGCTCTTCCGTTTCAATCGGCACGCCGCGCATCAGCTGCTCAAACTGTTCCTTCAGTTCGCTCTGGTCCCGCAGGCCGATGGAATACAGGGTGTAATCGCTCAGCTCATTCCGGCTGTTCAGCATGACGACCACTTCGTCCATCGCCTCCGGCAGGCGGCCGGCCAGCACGGTATACTGGGACCTCAGCAGCTCATCGTTGTTCAGCAGCGGCGTGAACACATTCATCCGGCGGGCCGTGGTGTTCATCATGGTTTCCTGGATACCGGTTCCCGAGCCCATCATGTTCATCATATCCGCCATGCCGGAGGATTCCATCACCGTGGACGGATTGACCTGCAGGGGCTTGTCCAGATCCATGCGGTACAGCAGCAGCGGTGTATTGTATTCATAGCGGATACCGGAAACATACCGGTCAATATCGTTGGCGGGATCCTCCAGCCAGGTTTTGAAGCCGGCCAGGTCGTTTTCCGTCACGCCGCTCATCCAGGAGCTCATCAGCTGGGTCATGCGGCTGCCGGAATATACCTTGCCGTCCGCCCGTTCCTTTCCCTCCAGGTCAATATCCATCAGCCCGGCCATGGTATCCGTCATGTCCACGGTACGCTCGTCAATCTGCACCGGATAGGAGGACAGCGTATCCCGCTGTACCCGCTCGATATAACGGTTCACGCCGTTGGACAGACTCAGGATCAGCGCGATGCCGATGATGCCGATAGATCCGGCAAAAGCCGTCAGAATAGTCCGGCCCTTTTTGGTCATCAGGTTGTTCAGGCTCAGGTTCAGCGCGGTCAGGAAGCCCATGGAGGTTTTCCGTTCCGACGCGTTTTCCGCGGTCGCTTCCTCCGCCCCGGTATGCTCCGCTTCAGCGGCGTTGTCACTGACAATTTTACCGTCCAGCAGGCGGATTATCCGGGTGGCATACTGATCCGCCAGTTCCGGGTTATGGGTCACCATGATCACCAGCCGGTCCTTCGCCACCTGACGCAGGATCTCCATGACCTGGATGCTGGTCTCGCTGTCCAGCGCGCCGGTCGGTTCATCCGCCAGCAGGACCTCCGGGTTGTTTACCAGCGCACGGGCAATGGCGACGCGCTGCATCTGGCCGCCGCTGAGCTGATTCGGCTTTTTCTTCAGCTGGTCTCCCAGACCTACTTTCTCCAGCGCTTCCGCTGCCCTGCGGCGGCGCTCCTCCCGGCTGACGCCGGAAAGGGTCAGGGCCAGTTCCACGTTGGAAAGCACCGTCTGGTGCGGAATCAGGTTATAGCTCTGGAATACAAAACCCACCGAATGATTCCTGTAGGTATCCCAGTCCCGTTCCGTAAACTGTTTTGTGGATTTTCCCCGGATCACCAGATCGCCGGAGGTGTACCGGTCCAGGCCGCCGATAATATTCAGCAGCGTTGTTTTTCCGCAGCCGGACGGCCCCAGGATCGCGGCAAATTCACTTTCGCCGAACTCCAGGTCCACACCCCGGAGCGCCTCCACCCTGGCGTCGCCCGCCGAATAATCCTTCACAATGTTCTTTAATTCGAGCATGCAGGTCCCCCTGATCAGAATTCATCTTTTGATTTCACGCGGCTCAGCCGCCGCAATGCCATGATATCATTCCTCTCCGGTCAGTTCAACTCAAAAAGCGGTATACGTCCGAAACAGACGTATACCGCTTGATTCTTCAGTTACTGTCCGGCAGATTCTTCCGGAAGCATATCGTCCGAGTACCGGTACTTTTTCAGTCTCCGGCCCATGAACAGGCACAGGACCACTCCGGCCACACCCAGCACAAACATCATCAGCGACGCGCCGGAGCCTTTCCCGGTTCCGAACAGCAGGGTCAGCCATCCGTCCGCGCCGTTGGCTTCCATGAACGGTTCACAGAGGTTGTCCACCATGAACCCGCCCAGGGCCAGGCCGATCGGAATCGTAAAAAACTGCATCGTGTTCCTGCACGCGTAAACTCTTCCCTGCAATTCCACCGGTATGCTGTTGCGCATGATCACGTTCTGGTTGGCGCCCATAAGCGGCACCAGGATCCACCCGATGACCTGCCCGGCGCACCACAGAACAGGGTTGCGGGAAAATGCCAGCAGGAAGTTTTCCGTTCCCAGGGAAAAGAGCATGGTCAGATAAATGACGCGCACCCGGTTCCCGGGTTTGGGCATCGCCGTTGCCAGCAGACTGCCCAGCGCCATGGCAATCCCGGAGCAGGAAGCGACGATTCCCAGAACACTGTCGCCGTACCGGGGAATGACCAGCGCCGGAAGCACCGCGTCAAAGGCCGAAGCCACCAGGTTCACCCCGGACATGAACAGGATCACGTCCAGGATCAGCGGATGCGTCTTCAGGAACCGCAGTCCCTCTTTCGCCAGCTTAAGGACCTTTTCCTGTTTTCCGGTTTCCGCACTGACAGCAGGCAGCCGGATAAACAGCAGCAGTGCCACGAAAGCCACGGCAAAAGTTGCCAGATCCACGGCAAGCACCGTATCCAGCCCCGCCAGGCCGTACAGCGCCGTCGCCAGCAGCGGGTTCCCGATGCTGACCAGAGACCTGGACAGCGACTGCAAAGCGCTGGTTCTCTGATACTGTTCCTTCGGCACCAACAGCGTGTTGGCCACTTCCGAGGCCGGCTGCTGCACCGTATTCATCAGCCCTGAAAAAGCGTTGATGACATACAGATGCCACATGGACAGCGTATCCGTCTTGTACAGGACAAACACGAGCACGGTGGTCAGCGCTGCCAGCGCGTCGCAGACCAGCATGGTCTTCTTCTTGTCGAATTTGTCCGATATGGCCCCGGCGAAGATGCTCATAACCACATAGGGCGCATAGGTGCAGATCGTCAGGGCGGCCGTGCTGAGGGCTGAACCCGTCTTGTCAAACAACCACAGGGTCAGCGCGAAGCTGGTCATGGCGCTGCCCAGATGTGAAAGGCTCTGGGTACTCCACAGGATATAAAAATCTCTTAATTTTCTGTTGTTTCCCATATTCTTTGCTCCATTTCATTTTTTTGAGAATGAAAGAGCAAAGCCTGAGGAAATGTCATTTACTCCACACAGATCCTCAGACTCTGCATGGAGCGGAGACAATGCAAAGAACCATTGCTTTTCCCCTCTTTCCGTTCGTGATTCAAAACAATATCATTTGTTGACCATCATGGCCAGCAGCTTGCGGCTGCGGTCCAGGAAGGCGGTAATCTCCTCCGCTTCCAGCGGCTGGGCTGCCATGCGGGCCAGGTCATACACCTGGCAGCAAAGCATCTTTGTGGTTTCATCATCCGGATCCCGCTGGGCCAGTGCCTGCACGGTGGAATTGCGGCGGTTCAGCACCAGGGTGAAGCTGTCCGGTATCGGGAAATTCTGGCCGTAGAGACGGCTCATTTCCTTGTAGCGGCGCATCTGCTCATCCTCGGTGACCATGGCGGTCATGTCCGCATCTCCCAGGGATTCCAGTTTCACTTCCAGGTTATCCTTGCCCAGGGCGCCCCGGAAGAGCGTCTGCAGCTTTTCGGCGTCCAGATCCTTGCCTTCCTCGGATTCCTCCTTCAGGCCGTCAATGTCCGCGTCCACCCGGGCGAAGGTGACCCGGTCTTCCTCCTTGCCCTGGTATTCCATGAAGGACATGAAATTACCGTCGATCAGGGTATTCATGACCGCGACCTCAATGCCCCGGTCCGTATACAGCTTGACGGAGGCCGCCTGCCGCTTCTCATCGTTGGTGTAGTAGACCTTCTTCTCAGTCTTGTCGAAGTTGGCGGTCTTGTATTCCGCGATGGTGCAGTATTTTCCGTCAGTCTTCTTCATGAGGACGGAGCCCTTCACCATGTCGTAGAACTTGCTGTCCTTGATGCAGCCGTACTTGACAAAGGGAGCGATATCGTCCCAGTAGCCTTCGTAGGTTTCCCGCTCCGTATTCATGAGGCTGTTCAGCTTGTCCGCCACCTTCTTGGTGATGTGGGCGCTGATCTTTTTCACATAGCCGTCGTTCTGCAGGAAGGAACGGCTGACGTTCAGGGGCAGGTCGGGGCAGTCGATCACGCCCTTGAGCAGCATCAGGAACTCCGGAATGACTTCCTTGATGTTGTCCGCCACAAAGACCTGGCCGGCAAAGAGCTTGATCTGTCCCTCATGGGTGCCGAAATCATTCTTCAGCTTCGGGAAGTACAGGATTCCCTTGAGGTTGAAGGGATAATCCACGTTCAGGTGAATCCAGAACAGCGGATCGTCAAAGTCCATGAAGACCTTGTGATAAAACTCCTTATACTCCTCGTCCGTGCATTCGGAGGGCTTCTTCAGCCACAGGGGCGCGGTCTCATTGATCTGCTGGGGCTTCGGAACCTCGAGCACCTTTTCGGTCTTCGGCGTGCCGTCCTCATTCTTTTCATCCCCGACAGGCACATCCTTCTCCACAGGCTTCGCGTTGGCGTCCTCCAGCATGACCGGATAGGCCATATAGCCGCAGTAGCGGTTCAGAACCTCGCGGACCTTCCACACGTCCAGGAATTCCTTTTCCTCATCGGTGATATGCAGAATAACGTCCGTACCGTGGGCCTTGCGCTTGCCGCCGGAGAGCTCGAAGCTCATGCCGTCCTCGGAAACCCAGTGAACCGGCTCCGCCTCTCCCTCGCTGCTGAGGGTCTGGATCTCCACCTTTTCGCTGACCATAAAGACAGAGTAGAAACCCAGGCCGAAGTGACCGATGATATCGCCCTTCTCCTCAGGTTTCTCGTTCTCAAACTGCTTCATAAACTCCGCCGCGCCGGAGAAAGCCACCTGGTTGATGTATTTGCGGACTTCCTCCGCGGTCATGCCGATACCGGTATCGGAGATCGTAATCTGCTTCTTCTCCTTATCCACGGTGACGGTGACGCTCATGGCCTCTTCGCTGTCCGGATGCAGCATCCTGAACTTGGTGATGGCGTCGCAGGCGTTGGAAACTGCCTCCCGCAGGAAAATATCCTTGTCTGAATACAGCCAGCGCTTGATCACCGGCATTATATTTTGCGCGTCAATCGATACGGCACCTTTTTCCTTTTTCATTGCCATATAAACCTCCGTAAATAATAAACTCTGAAAAATGTGCCCGGCAGTCCTTTGCCGGGCCTCAATCCTTTTGACACAAGTATTTTAGCACCCCAATGCATGAATTGCAAGCAAAAATTAGCACTCTCGCATCGAGAGTGCTAATGTGGTATTCAGGATGATCAGATATCCTCTTCCAGCAGGGCGAGATCGTCCTCTTCCTCCTGCTTCTGGGCTTCCACAGCCTTGGCTTCATCCGGAGTGATGTCCTTGGGCGCGAAGAGGATCGCGCGGACCTTCTTGTCGATTTCCGCGGTCAGTTCCGGATTCTCCCGCAGGTAGATGCGGGCATTGTCCCGGCCCTGGGCCAGGCGCTGTTCCCCGTAGGAGAAGAAGGCGCCGCTCTTGTTGATGATGCCGTACTCCACAGCCATATCCAGCAGGGTTCCTTCCTTGCTGATCCCTTCGCCGTAGATAATGTCAAATTCAGCCACGCGGAAAGGCGGGGCCACTTTGTTCTTGACCACCTTGACCTTGGTGTGGTTACCGATGATTTCGGAGCCGTTCTTCAGCGCCTCACCCTTGCGGACATCCAGGCGGACGGAGGAATAGAACTTCAGGGCACGGCCGCCGGGGGTCGTCTCCGGATTGCCGTACATGACGCCGACCTTTTCACGCAGCTGGTTGATGAACACCGCCACGCAGCCGGTCTTGTTGATGACACCGGTCAGCTTGCGCAGGGCCTGGCTCATCAGGCGGGCCTGCAGGCCGACAAAGGAATCACCCATCTCACCGTCGATTTCAGCCTTCGGCACCAGGGCCGCCACAGAGTCGATTACCACAACGTCCAGCGCGCCGCTGCGCACCAGCGCTTCGGTAATCTCCAGGGCCTGCTCACCGGTATCCGGCTGGGAAACGTAAAGCTCGTCAATATTGACGCCCAGCTTCTTCGCGTAAAGCGGATCCAGCGCATGCTCCGCGTCCACAAAAGCGGCGATGCCGCCGGCCTTCTGCGCCTCCGCCACCACATGCAGGGCAACGGTGGTTTTACCGGAAGATTCCGGACCGTAAATTTCAACAATACGGCCCCGCGGAATACCGCCCACGCCCAGGGCATAATCCAGCGTCAGGCAGCCGGTGGGGATCACGGGGATGTCGCGGTTCACAGCGTCGGATCCCATTTTCATCACGGCACCCTTGCCGAACTGCTTGTCCAGATCAGCCAGCGCGTGCTCCAGCGCTTTGAGCTTTTCCTCCTGAATGCTGCTGCCTTCAGAAGCGGGAGCTTTTTCGGGTTTTGCGGTTTTCTTCGGTGCCATATACAGATCCTCCAATTCAAAATTCGCAATTCATCATTCACTGTTATTCCTGCAGCGGAAAGCTTTCCCGCTGTGCCTTAAAAGTATCGTATCATCGGTTCCCGCAAAAGACAAGGGGAACAAACGGATTTGTCCAAATTTCAATTTGGGTAACAAATCCTTTGCTACAGGAGTCCGCGATTGCCGAGCGTCAGGCGAAGGCAGAGCGGAGACGACGATCACAAACGGATTTGTCCAAATTTCAATTTGGGCGAAGCTCTGACAACCGCCGGTGGCGGATGCTTTGTCAGAGCTGAGGTCAACTGAAACAAGCGAGCTCCCCTGCGGGGAGTCGCGACGATTGAAGTTGCGGACAACAAATCCTTTGCTACAGCCGTCCGGTTTTTCTGCAAAGCAGTAAAAACCGGCGAACGGCGATCGCATAACTATTTTATTTCATACGCCCGGCGGATTCCCGCGGCGTCTGTGGTCATAACCGCGGCTACCGGTTTTTCCGTCTTCAGCGACTGCTGCAGTTCCGGATAGCGGTAGCTGCGCCGGAAACTCTGCTCCGCCCGGAAAATGCCTTCCTCGATCACGCCGGTATCCCAGCTTTCCAGGTTGTCCAGCGGCGTTGTCCGGGCAGGGAATGCCGGATTCTCCACCTCCAGCCCGTCCATCCGGAAGCGTTCCGCCTCATTTTCCGCCAGCAGCTCCGCCTTTCCGCCGCAGGGACAGATCACCGTCAGGTTTTCCGGCTTCAGCCGGGAAAGGGACACCGCCACCGCCTCCGGATTCAGGTCCAGGCCGGCAAAACGGCAGTCCAGCTTCTGCGCCTCCTCCAGCGCCGTTCCGCTGCCGCAGCACAGATCCACCACCAGATCCCCCGGATTGGTCACCGGCAGCAGCAGCCGCTCCAGCAGCTTCAGGGGCTTCTGGGTTGCGTAACCGGTCCGCTCCGGATCCCGCTGCTGCAGGATACTGATATCCGACCAGACGTCGCTGGGATAAACCGGTTCATCGTCGTAATACCGGTACTCTTTTCCGTTGGAAGTGATATAGGAGAACATTCTCCCCTGTTCATCCCGGCCGCGGGCCATGTGATTCCGCTTTCCGTCCCCGCGTGGAAGCGGCACCCGGGTCAGGTCGAAGAAATAGTCCTTTCCCTTCGCGTAGAGCAGGATGGTATCGTGCTTGCGGGAAAAAGTCTTTTTGCTCCGGCCGCCGCTTTCGTATGCCCAGATGATTTCGTTCAGGAAGCGGGTCTTGCCGAATTCCCGGTCACACATCAGCCGGGCCTGGGCTGCCATACGCCAGTCCAGGTGAAGATAGAACACGCCGGTCTCGTTCAGGAGCGTTTTCGCGACAGAGATCACCCGTCTCAGCAGGCGCAGGTACTGTTTCTCGCTGGTATACCGGTCATCATAGGCCGGATAGCGCGGCGCTGGCGCGCCCGTCTTCCAGCCTTTTTCGCCATAGGGCCGGCGGCGCATAAACTTTTCGCCGGTCATAAAGGGAGGATCCACATACACGCACTGCGCCTTGCCGGCCAGTGCGCGGATCTCATCCGGCAGTTTCATCACGCTGCCGCAGACCAGCAGGTTTTCACCGTTCCCGAATACTTCACGATCCACTTTGACTTGTTCCGCCACGAGACTCATCCCCTTCCCACGACTACCGGTCTGTATCATTATGAATTATGAATTGTGAATTGCCTCCTGAGTTCCTTCAGCTCCTCCTGTTCTGCTTCCAGTACATCCAGGAACAGAGCCTGCTCCTCGCTTTGTGCCAGCAGCTTTCCTGCCTCCCGGACCGCCTCAATGAACGCCGGATCCAGGGCGCTTTTCCCCTGCCGGGCCAGCGGGCAGACCGCCTTTGCCCGCAGATCCGTCACTACCCGGATCGTCCCGTCTTCTCCGATCAGAGGCAGCAGCGGAAAAAACCGGCAGGAAAGCGGCCGTTCCTCCCGGTTGCAGCTGCCGGGGCAAACCACCAGTTCTCCCTGAGCGGTATGCCGGATCTTCCAGTCTTCCCGGTCCGTGTAGGCCTCCGCCTCCCCGGGAAAAAGCAGCATGCCTGTTTCCTCCCCCTCCAGAGGGCGGCAGCAGGCAGCATTGCAGACGCGGCCGCAGTCTTTCTTCAGCGGCGTCACATTTTTCAGTTTTTCCCGGGCAGCAGATACCGCGGCATCCATCATTCCGTCCTCCTTCAGACGGGTCAGCCCTGCGCCGGAACAGCCTTCAGCTGATCAAGACGTTTCCGGGCCACAAGCATATAACAGAAGAAGTGGATCGCGAAAGTCACAAACCACGACACCGGATAGGACATATACAGGACCGTCAGGGTATGGTTCTGCGCGAAAACCGTCATAATCCAGACGATCCGCAGCAGACAGGCTCCGGTCAGGGAAACGATCATCGGCATGATGGAATAGCCGATTCCCCGCAGCTGGCCGACCATGACATCCATCAGTCCGCAGAGGAAATACGTGGGCATGATGATTCCCATGCGCACCAGGCCGTCCGAAATCACCTGCGCCTCGGAATTGTACAGGCTCATCAGGGGCGCGCCGAACAACAGGATCAGCAGGCCCATTCCCAGGCCGATCACCGTAACGATTCCCAGGCAGCACCAGAGCGTCTTCCGCACCCGGTCAGCCTTGCCGGCTCCGTAGTTCTGGCTGGCAAAGGTCATGTCCGCCTGGTGCTGGGCGTTCATCGCCGTATAAACAAAGCCTTCAATATTGGACGCCACCCCGTTTCCGGCAACCACCAGGGAGCCGAAGGAGTTGACCGAAGACTGAATCAGCACATTGGAAATGGAGAACAGGCTTCCCTGCAGACCGGCCGGCAGGCCGATGCGCAGGATCTCCCGCAGGCTCTTTCCGTCGATCCGGCATTCCCGCAGGTTCAGCTGGGTCACGCCGCGGGTGCGGAACAGGCACAGCAGCACCAGCACCATGCTGACCACCTGGCTGGCCACCGTAGCGATTGCCACGCCAGCCACATCCATATGGAACACAATGACCAGCAGCAGATTCAGCAGGACATTCACCAGGCCGGAAATCATCAGGTAAACCATGGGACGTTTGGTATCCCCGACCGCGCGCATGGTGGCCGCGCCGAAATTGTACAGCATATTGGCGGGCATCCCCAGGAAATAGATCCGCACATAAAGCGTCGCGCCGTCAATCACGTCCGGCGGGGAATCCATCATCTGAAGCAGCGGCCGGGCCGCCAGGAACCCGAAGATTCCCACCGCGACGCCCATGAAAAGGGCAAGCGTCATGGCTGTATGCTCCGCCTTGCGCAGCGCTTTCACATCCCGTGCGCCGTAGTTCCGGGCCACCGCCACGCTTGCCCCGACGCCCAGGCCCATGAAGACATTTACCAGCAGGTTAATCAGGGAACCTGTGGAGGAAACCGCAGCCAGGGCTTCGTGGCCTGCATAATTGCCCACCACAATCACATCCGCCGCGTTATACAAAAGCTGCAGAATACCCGTCAGGATCAGCGGTCCTGAAAAGGCCAGGATTCTGGGAAGCAGCGGGCCCTCCGTCATGTTGATTTCACGACGTCCCCGCCTTTCCCGGCGAAAACGGAACATGGTTTTTATCTCTCTGCTTTCCTGGTTAATGTAATCTTTGTGATTACAGGATTATTAAAGACCCGGCCCGGCTGATGCTCATAATGAGGATCAGATCCCATTCCCGGGCTGATATACTGCGGAATTCCGTTAACATAGCTCAGTCCCTGTATTTCCTGATCCTTCGGGAACCAGCCCAGTTCCGGTACATAAATGGCACCGACAAAGGGAATCCTCCATTGTCCACCGTTATAATGCCCGGCCAGGATCAGAGAAGCATAGCGCAGGGAATAAACATTGTCCTTTTCTGCTCCGGCAATCATATCTGAAACATATTCCTCGCTCAGCGGGGTATGGGCCAGCACCACCTGTATATCGGTTGATAAAAACTGTTTTTTGATTTCCTTCAGTTCCTCGATCCGCTGCAGCTCATATTCCAGCGAACGGATCCGTGCCGCGTCGTCTGCGGTTAAGGAGGCGGCCCGTTTGTTCAGCGAATCCAGCTGATCCTCAACAGTCCCCTGCAGACGCCACAGATCCAGCGTATACACGCTTTCCGGAACAATCCAGAGCCTGCCTTTTTCCCGGGTAATCAGCACTGGCTTGTCAACAATCTTCACACCCGCCGCAATCAGCCGGTCCGCCCAGTCCGTATAGACAGAAAGGCTGCTGTGCGCCTTTGTCTCAATAAACGGTCCGTCCGTATCGCCGGCAATCAGGAACTTCGGCGTATCATGCGGCATCAGGTCAATCAGCTCCAGCAAGGGGCCGACATCTCCGTCCTCTCCCAGCATGTCTCCGGTCATCACCACACAGGAATAGCGGACGTTGTCCAGGACAGAATCGATCCCCTTCTGGCCTTCGCCGAATCTTTCGCCGTGAAGATCGCTGATATGAAGGATGGAGTAGTTTTCCAGATCCGGCGGCAGGTTCAGGATTGTCAGTTTTTCTTCCCGAAGCAGCACCCGGTGGGAAAGGGTAAAGTTCACCACCCACAGAAGAACAATCAGGATCGGCAGCAGGAGCAGAACCGCGGTGCGGATATGATGTTTCCGGTTCTTCCGGATCAGTTCCGAAGCAAAAATGTACTGATTCCTCTCCCGTCTCACGGTCCACTCACCTCTTTTCCTGAACCCATTATAGGGGGTTGCGGTGGAATAAGCAAGCCGGGCCCGGCATGAAAAAGCTGCCGGTTGCCCGGCAGCTTAAGGGGTTCCTTACAGTATTCCGCATCCTGTTTTTTCCGGTCCTTCCCTGCCGGAAACATAGCCGGTACGGAAGGCGGCGTTCACTTCCCGGAGTTCCATCCGGCCTTCAATGTATTCCTCATACATCCGGATGATTCCGGGGGCACAGCCGTCGCAGGCGCCCTCGATATTCCCGATAGCCTCCGCCACGATGGCTGCCCGTTCCTCCCGGGTCGTATCCCTGATCAGAATGCTCTTCATACAATCCTCTTTCCTGTTTACCGGGCCCGGACCAGCAGTACCGTACGGCCGGCAACGTTCACCGTTCCACTGAGCGTCTGTGTGCCTTCCGGATCAATCGTTTCGTTATACAGCAGCGCCTGCCATTCCCCTTCCGGCAGGACCGCCTCCCGGTCTCCGCGCGGGTTAATCAGCGCGTAAGCGACTGTCTTTTCATTTTCTGTCCAGCGGACCTCAATCGCGCTGTCCTCCAGCACCTCGCAGGCAATCTCCCCGCCGGTGATAAAGGCGTTGGCTTTCCGCAGGGCAATCAGCCCGCGGTAGAAGTCCCGCATCGCCATGTTGTCGCTGCCGGCCGTCAGGTCGTCCCAGCGGATATTGTTCACTTCGTCGGAAGACTTATAGCTGTTGGAATCCCCGCCCTTGGACCGCAGGATCTCCTCCCCGGCCAGGAAGAAGGGAATTCCCTTGCCGATCATGATGATCGAAGTGCCGAAGCGGTTCATTCTCAGGCGTTCCTCAGGAGTTTCAACGGAGCAGGAAGCCAGCAGCCGGTCATACAGCGTATGATTGTCATGGCAGGCCATATAGTTGATAACGCCGTTATTCGGCACCGACCAGGAAACCATCGTGTTCTTCACGCCTCCGGTCAGTCCGAAAACCACCTGTCCGGCTGTGTTTTTGCTGATGATTCCGCTGATGTAGCCCCGGTCCTTTGCGTTGAACACACTGCCCTTCAGGCCGTCCCGGATCGCGTCGTTGAACACCGCGACCGCGCCGATGGCCCCCTCGGAAGCCGTGACCTTTTTGATGTTGGCCTGGCTCGCCCGCCGGTTTTCCATCAGGGGAGTTGTGCCGCCGGTCCAGCCTTCTCCGTAAAGGATAGCCCGCGGATTGACGGCATGCACGGCAGCCTCAATCTCCTGCATGGTCTGGACATCATGGAGCGCCATCAGGTCAAAGCGGAAGCCGTCCACATGGTATTCCTTCGCCCAGTAGCTGACGGAATCCACCATGTATTTCCGGAACATGAACCGCTCCGAAGCGGTCTCATTGCCGCAGCCGGAACCGTTGGACCAGCCGCCCCGGTTATCAAAACGATAGTAGTAATACGGCACAATCCGGTTGAAGCAGGAGTTCCCGTCATAGGTGTGGTTGTACACCACGTCCATCACCACGCCCAGCCCGCTCTGATGCAGGGCCTGTACCATCTGCTTGAATTCCCTGACGCGGACCTCGCCGTGGAACGGATCCGTGGAATAGCTGCCTTCCGGCACGTTATAGTTCTTCGGATCATATCCCCAGTTGAACTGCGGTTCATCGGAGGACTCGTCCACGGTGGCATAGTCGTATACCGGCTGCAGGTGCACATGGGTGATCCCCAGGTCCGTCAGGTAATCAACACCCGCCGGTTCTCCGGACGCGTTGGTCAGGCCGTGCTCGGTAAAGGCCAGGTATTTGCCCGGATACGCCGATGAGGCCAGCTTATTGGAGAAATCGCGGACATGCACTTCCCAGATCACCGCTTCATTGTAGGCGCTGATGCTGTCAACGAAGGCATCCTCTCCGAAGCCTTCCGGATCTGTCTCATCCAGGTTGATGACCATACCCCGGTCCCCGTTCACACCGGCTGCGCGGGCGTAGGGATCCACCGCTTCCTGTTCCCCGACAACCGTTGTGACCGTGTAGGTGTAATAGGTTCCGGCACCGCAGGGCTGTTCCGTACTCCAGACGCCCTGCTCTCCCCGGGTCATTTCCACCCGGTCATATGCCTCTCCGCCGTCGCCGGCTTCAAACAGGTTCAGTACCACTTTCGACGCCGTCGGCGCCCAGACCTTAAAGGTCGTTCCGTTTTCACCCGGTACGGCGCCCAGGTCGTCCCCGTCATAATTGTATTTTTCCGCGAAAGCGGCGGAATCAAACACGCCGGTGGGTACCGCGGTGATCGCGTCATATCCTTCAATCTGCACCGTATAGGAACGGGTCAGGTCCAGTTCCTCCCCGACGGTGATCTTGCCGGCGATCACGCTGTTGTTCAGGCTGGAAAGCCCGGTCACCTCCAGTTTCCGGCCGGTTTCCTGCTCGGTCACCGTCACCTGGTCCAGGGACTCAAGCCTGACCGCGGGATTCAGGTAATACTGAATCTGATTCAGCTCGATAATGCCTGCCATGGTCATTTTCTTCTCCTGGTACAGCGTCACGCCGCCGTCATTGCTCTTATACTGATTCTCATCCCCGGGCAGCAGATAAACCTCGGTTGTGTCCCCGGTTATTTCCGCATAGCGATCGCCGTCATAGTCCTTCGTCGCTTCGCCCCAGCTTGCTCCGCCGGGATCCGAACATCTGCGGCGGACGATGAAGCCCACTTCACTGACATCCTCCGGAACGTTCAGGACAACCTTCACGCCGTAGGCGCAGGGATGGAACAGGTATCCGTGTCCGTCCGCGTTGGGATACCAGATCCACATGTCACAGGTGCTGTAATCTGCTTCCTCATCCTGCCAGTAGAAGGTGAGCTGGCGCGTTCCTTCCTCCCGGGGCAGGGTGTATTCTTCCTCCTCCGCCCCGGCTGCCGGTCCGCACAGCAGCGTCAGCGTCATCAGCAAAGCGGTCAGCATACACATGATCTTCTTCATCTTCATCCCTCCTGCTGTATATCAATGTCACTCGATTCTGTCTGGATTATACCATTCTTCCCCATCCTCAGCAATGCCGGACAGCGCAGAAAGCCTGCCGGGAAACCGGCAGGCAGGTTATTTCACTGTTTCCGGGGAATGCTGACCGCCGCGCCCCCGGCGGAATCAAAGGTACCCGGGGAGACGCCCGTCGATTTTTCCATCTTTTCCAGCACCCGCTCCGCGTCCGCACCCTCCAGCAGCACCGGCGAATAATCATTTCTTCCCGGTACGCCGGAAACGGAAAGGGGATAAAATCGCAGGATGATATTCTCCAGTTCTCCCTCATAAAAGGCAAGCTCCGCCTGCACCGCCAGCGCGTCCTGATCCTTCGGGTTGGTGTTTCCTCCGAAAACGCAGTTCCCCAGGCTGAAAACCACCGGCACGCCGTTCCGGATCTCATATCCCTGTACCACATGGGGATGATGCCCGATGATCAGATCCGACCCGCAGTTGATTGCCCGGTTGACAATCTGTTCCTGATAGCTGTCCGGCGCGGATGCATATTCCGTTCCGGCATGCATCACCGTGATCACCGCCGCGCAGCCCGCGGCACGGAGCGTCTCTGCCCGTTCCGCGTAGTCCCTGGCCCGGCTGCCGGACAGGGAACCGGAAACGCCCAGGAAGCCGATCATCAGGCCGTCCCCGTTCCTCCAGACCGCCGAACAGTCCGTGCCAAAGTATGCCACACCGGCGGCTTCCAGCGCCGCCTTCGTATCCTGATAGCCGGCCGTATCATAATCATGGGAATGATTGTTGGCCAGGGTCACGCATTCCACAGAGCCGGCCTTCAGGATTTCCGTATAAGCTGTGGCTCCTTTGAAGTTATATGTCTTTTTGACTTTGGGAAGATCCCGGTCCGACAGCACGCCCTCCAGGTTCGCCACAGTCAGGTCATCCCCGGCGGTAAGCGCTGTCAGGTTCCGGAAAGGATAGTCTGATCCGTTCTGTTCAACCACCCGGTGAAATCCCCGGGCTGCGTAGCGGAGTTTCTCCTCTCCCCCGAGGGTGCAGTCCCCCAGGAAGGTCATCCGGACTGTGCCGGTAAATTCCTGAACAGGACCGGCGAGCTCCTCCGGACTGCCGGAAGAGGAGAGCGTCAGCCATTCGCCGGAAGCAGCCGCCCAGGCAGGCCGGAACAGCAGCAGGACTGCCGCCAGCAGTAGAATTCCATTTCTCCGTCCGTTCCTTGCGGTCATGATCCATCCCTCCGGATTCTCACATGTCCTTCAGCCGGTGATAATGCGTTCCGTGAATATGCCGTCCGTCATTGGCCAGCTCCAGGCAGGGCAGGCGCCTGGAACCCGGCCTCCGGTCCAGCCGGATAATAGTAATCCCGGTGAATTCCAGATGAAGCAGGGCGCAGGCATAGGGGAAAGGCAGGTTCAGGATCCGTCCCATCGCCGCCGCGGAGGAACCGCCATGGCTGAAGAGCGCCACGGTTTTCTGCCGGTCATCGGTCCTTACGCACCGGTAGAAAGCGCCCTCCCGCTCATATCCCAGGGTACGCAGCCATTCATCCGTTTTCGCCGCCACCTCGTCCACATTGGCGGTCACCAGATTATTGCTGAAATAGGGATGCTCCCGCCAGTCGGGATTCATCAGATCCCAGCCTTCCTCCGCCAGCAGGTCTGAAAGATTCCACGGATGGCCATTGGAGGGAATCGGCGTTCCGTCAATACTGCCCCAGTGCAGTTCGCGCATATAATCCAGCGTCTTAACCGGGCGTTTCAGCACTTCCGCTGTCGCCGCGGCGGTCTGAGCAGCCCGGCCCTGCGGAGAGGCATATATTTCTTCTATGCCTTCGTTCCGGAGGCGTTCCGCGGCGTCCACAGCCTGCAGTTTTCCCGTTTCCGTCAGGCAGTCATGCTCATAATCCGGTTCGCCGTGACGGACAAAAATGATTCTCATAGCATTCCATGCTCCTTCAGCGTCTGTTTTCTTCCCTATACGATACAATGAAAAGCGCCCCTTGTCGAGAGGCGGCATTCCGGCACAGACTTGCACAGATCCCTTCCGCTCTGATAAAATCAGGAAAAGGAGCGTGATTCCTCATGCCTTTTGAACTGATCCGAAATGACATCACCAAAATGAAAGTGGACGCCATCGTCAACGCGGCCAACCGTTCCCTGCTGGGCGGCGGGGGTGTGGACGGCGCCATTCACCGTGCCGCCGGGCCGGAGCTGCTGGAGGAATGCCGTACCCTGGGCGGCTGTGAGACCGGCGACGCGAAGATTACCAAGGGCTACCGGCTCCCTGCCCGGTATGTGATTCACACGGTCGGTCCCGTCTGGCACGGAGGCGGACACGGCGAAAAGGAACTGCTGGCCTCCTGCTACCGCCGCTCCCTGGAGCTTGCGGATAAAGCAGGCTGCGAAAGCGTCGCCTTTCCGATGATTTCCGCCGGCGCCTACGGCTATCCGAAAGACCAGGCTCTGTCCGTGGCCATGGAAACCATTACCGGTTTCCTGATGGACCATGAAATGATGGTTTATCTTGTGATCTTCGGCCATGACGCCCTGCTGACCGGAAAAAAGCTTTTCCGGGACATCCGGGAATACATAGATGATGTCTATGCCGAAAAGCACCTGATCAGCCGCAGGGAAAACGCACGGGAACAGCTCTGGCGGCAGGATGAGAAAGCGGCGCTGGAAATGGATATCCAGCTGGGCGCCGCCATCCATGGCAATCCCGTCTGCGCCGCGCCGAAACAATCTATTCCGGCTTCGGAGGCGCCGCCGGACGCAATGATCGCGCCGGACTGGGACAAAATCCTGAAACAAACAGACAAGGGCTTTTCCGAAACCCTGCTGGACCTGATTGACGAACGCGGCATGACGGACGCCGAGTGCTACAAAAAAGCCAATATTGACCGGAAGCTGTTCAGTAAAATCCGTTCAAACCCCGCCTATCAGCCCAGCAAACCCACCGTACTCGCGTTCGCGGTGGCGCTGGAACTTTCCCTTGCGGAAACCAAAGGGCTGCTGAGCAAAGCCGGCTTTGCCCTGACGCGCAGCAACCCCCTGGACATTATCCTGGAATACTGCATTACGAACCGGTTTTACAATATCTTCGAAATCAACACAGTTCTTTTCCAGTATGACATGCCGCTGCTGGGTTCCGGCATGGGCTGATTTGTCGCCCGGCAGGCGACCCTTTCCCCTCCTGTTTCCGGTATGATCTGCATGCAGGGTTCAGAAAGCCCTGGCCAGATACGAACAGGAGGGGTTTGTTATGAAAAAGAATCTGACAGAAATGGTCTTTATCCTCGACAAAAGCGGCTCGATGTCCGGGCTGGAGGCAGATACCATCGGCGGCTTTAACAGTATGATTGAAAAGCAGAAGAAGGAGGACGGGGAAGCCCTGGTTTCCACGGTTCTGTTTTCCGATGAAAGCGTTGTCCTCCATGACCGGGTGGATCTCCGGAAGATTGAGCCGATGACAGCCCGGCAGTATTACGTGGGCGGCTGCACTGCCCTCATCGACGCCATCGGCGGTGCCATCCACCACATCGGCAACGTCCACAAGTACGCCCGGGAGGAGGACCGGCCGGAGCATACCATCTTCATCATCACCACAGACGGTATGGAAAATGCCAGCAGGCATTACTCCGCCGAACGGGTGAAGGAAATGGTCAATCGGCAGAAGGAAAAATACGGCTGGGAATTCCTGTTCCTGGGCGCCAATATCGACGCCGTGGAAACCGCCGCCCGCTACGGAATCAATGAAGACCGGGCCGTGACATTCCGCAATGACGCACGGGGCCAGGCGCTGAACTATGAAAGCATCAGCGGGGCCGTTCACTGTGTCCGCGCCAGCGCACCGCTGACCCGCCGCTGGAAACAGCAGATAGAAGAAGACTTCAACTCCCGGAAAAACGGCTGACTGCCGCCTGACTTCATAGTATAATGCAGATGCTGCACCCGGAACGGGGCTTCCGTTCCGGGTGCTTTTTCTGAATTTTCAGATCAGAAGTCAAATTCCGGCTGTTTAAACCGTCTATATATATGGGAGGTGAAATCTGTGACTGGAATCCAGGGCCCGGATTCTGCCAGACAGGAAAGACTTACCGTCCTGATCAGACGTTATGAAAAAGATATCCTGAGAATCTGTTATCTGTACCTGCATGAGCTTGAACAGTCAAAAGACGCCGTGCAGGAAACCTTCCTGAAAGCCTACACCCACCTGGACAGGCTTCAGGATCCGTCAAAAGAAAAAAGCTGGCTGACAAAAATCGCGGTCAATATCTGCCGGGATCATCTGCGCAGCCCCTGGGTAACGCACATGAACCGGTACGTCCAGCCGGAAGATCTCCGGATTGCCGCGGAACAGGAAAATGAAACGCATACCGCCCTGACAGCCGCCGTCATGAGCCTCCCCCGGAAATATATGGAAGCGATCATGCTGCGGTATATACAGGGCTGTGGGATACAGGAAACAGCCGACATTCTCGGAATAACACCTTCCGCTGTATCAAGAAGATGCAGCCGTGCCTGCGCCAGACTCAAACGTGAACTGGAAGGGAGCGATGAAATCAATGGATGAACACAATACGCAGAAACGCATTCATCAGGCTGTCCTTGACAGCCTCTCATGGCTGGATGAGCTTCCTTCCCAGGAATCTGAAATCCTGGCAAAAACGAAGAAGGAGGCAGAATCTTTGATTACTGTATATAACGGAATAACTGAAACAACCGTACAGCCGGTATCCATACCGGCCGTCTCCCGCAGCCGGGCCCTGCTCAGGCCGGTGCTGATTCTTACGGCTATGCTGATCCTTGCCGCCGGTTTCCTGGGGCTCCGGAGCAACGGTTTTATCCAGAGCACACCCCTCGACGCCGTCACACAACCCGCCGGCAGTGATGAAACACCCGGCACACCCGGACTTCCCGCCGCCATGGACGCCCGGGAAAACCTTCAGAGCCAGACCCTTCCCCTGGACCGGATCGACCTGCAGGTGGAACCCGATCTGCTGTGGAACAGTGAAACCGGTATCCTGACCGAAGGCGAAAATGTTATTAAAAACAACCTTCCCTTTAAAAATACCGTGTACCGCAAAATGAAGGATAACGGAGTCAAAGTGGATGGCGAACTGGTTTACCAGAGCGGCGAAGGCGCCGTGCTGTTCAGGGACAGCGTCCGGCTGGGCCTTGCCGGGGATTTCTCCCTGGATATGCCGCAGAAAAGCTTCCTGATTGACGCAAAAGACGGAAGCTTTGATTTCCCGCTGTTTGATGACCGCGAAGCTTCCTCCTATCCGACCCTTCTGCTGCGGAACTCCGGAAACGACAGCATGTTTACCCGGATCCAGGACGGTGTGCAGCACCGCCTGATTGAAAAGCACACGGACGCAAAGCTGCTGACCCAGGCCTGGCGGCCGGTCCAGGTTTACCTGAACGGGGAATACTGGGGCATGTACAATATGCGGGAAGCCCTTGACGCCCACACCATCTGCCGCTATGAACAGATTCCGGACGAACAGGCGGATGAGGTATCCCTGCTGTCAATCGGCGGTTCTTCCATGAAGGACAGCTATAAGCCTTACAAAGAACTGCTCAATAAGCTCAAAGAAAGCGATCCTGCAAACACTCCGGAAGACCTGGCCTATCTGGAGCAGGAAGTGGATATTGACAGCTTCCTGGACTGGCTGACCGTGGAAATGTATTTCGGAAACTCCGACATCGGAACCGGCAAAGTATACAGGATTCCGGAAGGAAAATGGAAATGCCTGATTTCGGATCTGGACTACGGCCTGTATGACTCCGGTTTCAACTCCGTACAGAGCTACCTGAAAGAGAAAGGAATGGGAGCAAAGGAAATCAACAACATCATTTTCCGGAAGATCCTTTCAGTGGACAAGTACAGGGAGCTGTTCTTCACCAAACTGGGCAACCTGTTCAGGTCCCTGACGCCCGGCGTCATGGAAAGCGAAGTGGACGCCTGCGTCGCCTGGATTGAACCCGGGATGAAAGCGCATATCGACCGCTGGGCGCCACACTATGATAAGAACGTCATCTTTGACGTGCCGACCACGCCGGAAAAAGCCTGGACATACTGGCAGCAGCGTGTTGCCCGTCTGCGGAACGTCATGCGCAAGCGCCCGACCCGGCTGTACAACTTCATCCAGGAATACTTCGGGATGACCGACGAGGAAATGGCTGTGTATTTCCCGACGGATATCCCGCGCAACGTCGATGACGTAGTGACCCTCCCTCAGAACTGAAAACAGGGAACCGCCCGAACAGGCGGTTCCCTTTCTTAATACGCGTCTTTTATTTGATATCAATCCAGATTCCGGTATCATGCATGGATGAATCCGGAACAGCCTTGTAAAAACTCTGGGCTTCGTCATTGCTGGCGGTCAGTGCGATCAGCGTGTCAATCCCTTCCGACTTCAGCCGGCTGCGCATTTCATTCATCAGCGCCTGAGCCACGCCCTTATGCCGGGCGCTTTTCAGCACACAGATCCAGTCCAGGTACGCTTTGACGGATCCATCAAAATGGGAGGGGATCCGCACCACGTCAATCCGGCCCACCACCTGTCCGTCCATATAAGCCAGCAGGGAAATGGCGTTTTTGAACCGTGAATCTTCGAAACTGTCCGTCACGCTTTTGAGATAAGCGTCATCGATCTCCCAGCCCCAGACGTCCTCTTCCGCCCGCAGTTGTCTTTCAAAAGCCAGCACGTCCGGAATCTTCTCTTTGGTATACAGCTCAATCTTTATTTCTTCATTTTCCATTTTCCACTACCATCCTGTTGATCAAAAGTTCATCTGTCCGGAGATGCACGCTGAAGGAATGGGTTTCATCGTGCATGTCGTAAATCCGGTTCCCGGTTTCACTGATATACCGCTGCTGCCAGATCAGCGCCAGGTCCCTGATCCTGAACAGCTGCTGATTCTCCGGATTGCCGTACATCCGGGCCAGTTCCCGGACCGACGGCATTTCATTCAGATACCGGTCATCCATTGCTTCCAGCTCTTTCAGGATCTCCGCCGCACTCATCCGGCTGTACTTTTCGAAATTCTCCGGCGTCAGCACCAGCGTCAGGCCCCGTTCTGCCGGTTCGGATATCTCATCGGACGTAAGCCATTCCGCTTCTGTTCTGTGCTTTGTCCTGGAAAATGAATTCCGGATTCTTTCCGGCAGCTGTTCAAACTCCTGCTTCGTGATCCGCTGTTCCGGCAGCGATCTGCCCCGGCCCTTGCTGTGCGGCAGGAAACAGGCGCATTGGCGCAGCGGATAAGCATTCAGTATTTCATAGAGTTCCGGGATCTGGGACAGGTTTTCCCGGATCATCGGAACGCTGGCTCTGACATCCAGTCCGGCTTTGCATGCCTGATCCAGCATGCGGAGCAGGAAACGGAAATCGCCTTTCCGGCCTGCGAAGCGGTCATGATACTCTTCTGTCCCGTAGAAAGTCAGATCGATCAGCTCTACACCGGCTTCCCGGATGTTCCGCATCAGCTCCGCCAGTTCCTGATCACTCCGGAAAGCAAACCCGTTCATCTGCAGGAACTTCGCCGCAGGTGCCTGATACTCCCGGCTGAAGCGCAGAAACTCCGGCAGGTCCGGCGTATCCATGCAGTAGCCGATATAATAACTGCAGTTCAGATCAGGGCGTGCAGCCTTCATTTCCCGGATGATCCTGCCGCCTAGTGCCTCTCCCGCCTTGTAATCCACGCCTGTGGCTTTCCCGCAGGATGCCAGCAGGCAATACCGGCAGAAAGAATGACAGGGTACGCAGTAGTTGGCAATCAACAGTGAGGTTGTTTTCATGTCCTGATCCCCTCCTTTTTATGCTCCGGCGCTTTGGCGCTTATCACGCCTTACGCCGCAATATTTCATCAACAATCAGCCTGTCCCGGCTCTGATGGCTGGCATGCATTTCAAAACCCAGTTTGCGGAGCAGTTCCCGGCTCGGAAGATTCTCCTCAAAATGCCCGCAGTGAATGTATTCCGCCTTCCGGAACAGTTCCGGAATCACTGCCTGCAGCGCTTCCAGCATATATCCCTTTCTCTGGAAAGCCGGGAATACCGCATAGGCCAGCGTTCTTCCTGTACCGGGAAGACTTTTCCTGAGGTCTTCCGGCAGTTCAGGATCCACCTCCAGCAGGAACCCGATCATTTCCCCTGATCCTTTTTCAATCAGGGAATACCCGCCTTCCAGTCCCGAGAACTGTTCAAAAATCTTTGAGGACATTTGATCCTCCATATCCGGCGGAAACCCGTAAGCAATCCGCAGCGCCCTGTCGGCAATCCCGCTGACAAAAGCCGCTTCATCCCCTTTTGCCATCCGGCGGATCAGCAATCTGATACTTTCCATATGATTTTCTCCTGTTATCGGCTCATTTCCATCATCAGTCGGCCAAGGGAAACCCCCAGCCTTTTGCTTCTCATCGCCGCCTTCATCAGGCCCGTACAGGCGGCTTCCTTTGTCTCCATGACAACCAACCGGACAGGTTCCTCCATTTCCCTGATGGTCCGGCTTTCTGTTCCCATCAGCAAAAGGGTAAATGCTCCATCTTCCAGCTGAATTTCCCACACTTTCCGTCCCGGATCCATACCAGCCACCCGAAGCAGCTCCCGTGCGTCTGCCCGGATTCCTTCGCTGTGAACCGAAGAGAGAAGGGGTTCCTCCCGGTATTCCTGCTCCATGAGAAGCATCGTCCTGTCCAGATCTGCATAATCCACTCCGGCTTTCCGATAAACGCTTCCCATGAAATCCACCAGGAATTCATCCCCGGCAATCTGATACAGTTCCCGTTCGTACCGATCCAGATCCTCCAGGGTATAATCCTCCCCCTCCAGCATAAACCGCAGGATAATCTGCCCGAAACAGGGAATTGCGATATACTCTTCCAGATGAATAGGACGATCGATCCGTTCATTTGCTTCCCGGGTAATTTCTTCAATCCTCTTCTTCAGCTTATCACTTGTAATATACATACTGTTTACTCTCCGGAAATGTAGTGTTGGGTCGCATTATATCACCTGATTCCAAAAATGAAAAGAAAAAGCATCTTTGCAGCATTGCCTCATGGCAATGCTGCTCTGTGTTCGGTATGGGACAGGGGAGCGAAGGAAGCGGTGACCCAGTGGGTCATTTGCCGTAAGACAAAAGCGACCTGAGCGAGTCAACCGAAACAAGCAGAGGGCTGAAGCGTCCTCGCGAGGCCGTCTGCGACGATTGAGGTTGCGGGGAGCGAGCCGAATGTCAGCCCAGTGGGCTGTCGGCGAAGCCGAAATGAGGCGGAGTCCTGTCGTGCGCGGTGCGCGAGGCGGGAATTCCGCCCGCGGTGCGCGCGCGAATCCTTACCGAAAGGGAGAGCACAGCCCGCTCCAAGGGGCGAACCTCTGATGACTGCCAGTGGCAGAAATTTCGTCAGAGGTAAGGTCAATCGAAAGGGAGCAAACTCCACAATGTGGAGTTGCGACCATTGAGATTGCGGAAAGAACGACCATTGAGAATGCGGAGGAACCTCTTCGTCTCTCCCCCTCCCACCTGTTCATCGTAACTAAAAGCTCGCCAGGATCCCTGCAAGGGATTCGTGAGTGAAACTCGTAGAGTTGAACGAATAATGTCCCAATGCCATTTGATTTGCATATCATGCAAGAAGACAAATGGCATTGGGACTTTTCAAAGCGAATATAGTAAATCAGCAGTTGCGTAAGCAACTGCCTATTGGAATCCGGGGAGCGAAGGAAGCGGTAGCCCAGTGGGCTATCCTGCGAAGCAGGAAGCGCCCTGAGCGAGTCAATCGAAGCAAGCAGCGGGTTGAAGCATCAGCGATGCCCGCTGCGCCGACTGAGATTGCGGTCCGCCGGCTAATGACAAAATAACTGCCGTATTTTCATACGGCAGTTATATTTGGAATCCGGCGGCGACCTACTCTCCCGGACCGTTACCAGTCAAGTACCATCGGCACTGAAGAGCTTAACTTCTGTGTTCGGTATGGGAACAGGTGGAA
>OMZY01000020.1:48493-49627 GCA_900315675.1 uncultured Eubacteriales bacterium | reverse complement strand
GTCCAGAGAGAACTTCGTATCGCTGGTAATAGTATAGCCGTCGGGAGCAATGGTCTCACGCAGGGTGTACTCAACGCCCGTCACCAGGCCTTCCACATAGTGCGGTTCGTTGCCGGATACCCATTCAGCAAACACGCTGCCGTCGGGATTCAGGATCTGCAGGGTCGCGCCAGGCAGTTCCTCGTCACCCTTGGTGATGTCAACCTTGCTGACCTTGACATGTGTCTTGCTGTCTTCGACAACCAGGACTTCATTGCCCTCGTCATCCTTGCTGACAGTACCGGTGTCCAGAGAGAACTTCGTATCGCTGGTAATAGTATAGCCGTCGGGAGCAATGGTCTCACGCAGGGTGTACTCAACGCCCGTCACCAGGCCTTCCACATACTTCGGTTCGTTGCCGGATGTCCACTCTTCGACTACTTTGCCGTCCTTGTCGATGATCTGCAGGGTCGCACCAGGCAGTTCTTCGTCACCCTTAGTGAAACCGTACCGTCTGCCGCTACCGTGAAGGTGATGTCAGTCGTGACCAGATAGCCGTCCGGAGCCACGGTCTCACTCAGCGTGTATTCAACGCCGGTCTTGAGATTCTTGATCAGGTGGCTGCCCTTGTCCTCAGAAACCCACTCGTCTACCTTGTTGCCCTCTGCGTCGGTCACGATCAGGTGTGCACCCGCCACTTCCTCGCCGTTGGCAATGTCGGTCTTCTTTACTTCTACATGGACGGGCTTGTCGTTCACGACCAGGATAGTATTGCCTTCATCATCCGTGCTGATTGTCGCGGAACCCGTGACCTTGCCGGTCTCGTCAATCGTGAAGGTCGTATCGCTGGTGATGGTGTATCCATCGGGAGCAATCGTCTCACGCAGGGTATATTCAACACCGGTCTTCAGACCTTCGATTTCATGAGCTTCTTCACCGGAAATCCACTCTTCAACAACGTTGCCTTCCTTGTCCAGGATCTGCAGCGTTGCGCCGGGCAGCTCTTCATCACCCTTGGTGATGTCGCGCTTGCTCACAGTGATGTGGGTCTTGCTGTCTTCAACCAGGATGACTGTGTTGCCCTTTTCGTCTACAGTCTTATGTCCTGTTGTGGTCACGTTGCCATTTTCGTCAATCGTGAATGTGATATCGGTT
>OMZY01000020.1:0-48483 GCA_900315675.1 uncultured Eubacteriales bacterium | reverse complement strand
GTTGCCGCCCTTGACGGATGTCCAGGAGTCAATCACATTGCCTTCGCTGTCGGTTACGACCAGTTCGGCGCCTTCGACTTCCTCGCCATTGGCGATGTCAGTCTTCTTGACTTCAATGTGCGTCCGTGCATCTTCAACCAGAATGACTGTGTTGCCCTTTTCGTCTACAGTCTTATGTCCTGTTGTGGTCACGTTGCCATTTTCGTCAATCGTGAATGTGATATCGGTTGTTACCAGGCCGCCCTTGACGGATGTCCAGGAGTCAATCACATTGCCTTCGCTGTCGGTTACGACCAGCTCGGCGCCTTCGACTTCCTCGCCATTGGCGATGTCGGTTTTCTTGACTTCAATGTGCGTCCGTGCATCTTCAACCAGAATGACAGTGTTGCCATTCTCATCAGCAGTCCTGGCGCCGGTCACCTGAACCTTGCCGGATTCGTTGATCCAGAATGTGATATCTGTCGTAACTGTGTAGCCCTCGGGAGCCACAGTTTCACGCAGTGTGTACTTGTTCGCTTCGCCGGTCTTCAGACCTTCGATGATGTGATTATCACCGGTAGCAACAGTCGTCCAGGAATCAACTTCCTTGCCGTCCTTGTCAAGAACAACCAGTGTTGCGCCCGCGACTTCTTCGCCGTTCGCAATGTCGGTCTTCTTCACTTCGACGTGCGTCTTCCGGTCGTTGACAACCAGCACTTCAATGCCGTCTTCGCCCTTGCTGTGTGTACCGTTGCTTGTAACGTTGCCGTATTCATCGATGCTGAAGGTCGTATCGCTGGTGATGGTATATCCATCCGGTGCAATCGTCTCACGCAGCGTGTAGGTTACGCCGGTCTTCAGGCCTTCAATCTGTTCAGGTGTGTCACCGGACACCCAGGTCCTGACAACCGTTGTGCCTTCCAGGATCTGCAGCGTTGCACCAGGCAGTTCTTCATCGCCATTGGTGGCATCACGCTTGCTGACAGAAATATGGGTCTTGCTGTCGTTCACCACCAGCACGGTATTACCGTTCTCATCTGTGCTGGTCGTGCCGCCGCTCTTCACCTTACCCTGGCCATCGATACTGAAGATCGTATCGCTGGTAATGGTGTAGCCATCGGGAGCGATGGTTTCACGCAGAGTGTACTCAACGCCCGTCTCCAGGCCGGTGATTTCAACAGGCTTGTCAGAAGATACCCATGTTCTGACAACGTTGCCTTCCGCATCCAGAATCTGCAGGGTTGCGCCGGGCAGCTCATCATCGCCCGTGATATCCTGCTTGCTCACCTTCACATATGTATAGGTATTTGTGACGGTGTAAGCCCATTCGTCTTCGGAAATCTTCTTAACGTCAGGTGCGATGTATCCGGGAACCTGCGCTTCAGCAACAGTGTACTGAATTTCAGCGCTGTTTGCATACTTCTGGAGATCCGTCCAGGTGTGCTTCCACTCGTTCTCCGCATTCAGCTCAACCGTGCCTGCTTCCTGTCCGTTTGCCAGCAGCTTCACTGTCACGTTCGCAGGACGGAAATTGCCCTTGTTGTCGCTGTCGTTCCAGATCTTTTCAACGCTGACCTGAGTCTTTTCTTTTTCACGGCTGTTCGTCACCGTGTAGGTGAAGGTACCGTCGTCAGCCTTGGTGATCAGCGTGCTGTAGTTCTCAACCTTTTCTTCAGTGACGGTATAGTTGACCGCCTTGCCGCCTTCATACTTCTGCAGTTCAGTCCAGGTCTTGGTCCATTCGTTCGTCGCATTCAGTACGACAGAATCGACCTTCGTACCGTTCTTCATCAGGTTGACGGTAACGCTTTCGGGGCGGAAGCCTTCAGCATTGTCATTGTCATCCCAGACCTTCAGGACGGTAACTTCAGTCTCCTCATAGTCACGGCTGTTCGTGACAGTGTATGCCCATGCGTCCTCAGACGCCTTCACAATCACAGGCGTCTTGTAGTTTGCAAGTTTGTCTTCAGAAACGGTGTAGGTAATTTCTTCACCGCCGGCATACTTCTGGAGATCATTCCAGGTGTACTTCCACTCGTTCTCTGCATCCAGCGTCGCGGTGCCGGCTTCCTTGCCGTTTGCCAGCAGCTTCACTGTCACGCTCTCCGGACGGAAGCCTTCCTTATTATCGTTGTCGTTCCAGATCTTTTCAACGCTGACCTGGGTCTTTTCTTTCTCACGGCTGTTCGTCACCGTGTAGGTGAAGGTGCCGTCGTCAGCCTTGGTGATCAGCGTGCTGTAGTTTTCAACCTTTTCTTCAGTGACGGTATAGTTGACTGCCTGACCGCCGATGTACTTCTGCAGTTCAGTCCAGGTCTTGGTCCAGTTGTTTGCTGCATTCAGCACGACAGAATCGACCTTCGTACCGTTCTGCAGCAGGTTGACGGTAACGCTTTCGGGCCTGAATCCTTCAGCATTGTCATCGTCTTTCCAGACCTTGGTAACGCTGACTTCAGTTTCTTCGTATTCACGGCTGTTTGTTACCGTATATGCGAATTCTGTATCTCCTACCCTTTCGATAACAGGTGTGTTGTAACCCGGTACCTGTTCTTCGGTAACGGTGTAGATAATCTTTTCGCCGTTATCGAACTTGGCCAGTCCGCTCCAGGCATGCGTCCAGTGGTTCGCTTCATTCAGTTCAGCGCTGTCTATTGCCTCGCTGCCCTTCATGAGCTTGACAGTAACCTTTTCAGGCCGGAAGCCTTCCTTATTATTATTGTCATTCCAGATCTTTTCCACGTTGACCTGGGTTTCTTCTGTGACGTGCTTGTTGGTAACAGTGTAGGTAAAGGTGCCGTCCTTGGCTTTTTCGATCGTGGTGGTATACTTTTCCACCGCGTCTTCGGTTACGGTGTAGTCGATATCCGCACCGCCGACCTTCTTCTCCAGGTTGATCCAGGTGTAGGTCCACTTGTTCTCGGCATTCAACGTAACCGTCTTGCCGGTTTCCTCGCCGTTCGCCAGCAGCTTGATCGTGACTTCCTTCGGCTGATAACCGTCCTGGTTGTCAGCGTCGTCCCAGACCTTGGTCACCTTGACCCAGGTCTTTTCAGTTATGTGCTTGTTGGTAACGGTGTAGGTGAAGGTGCCGTCTTCTGCCTTTTTGATCTCAGTGGTATAGTTCGCCACATCGTCTTCAGCAACGGTGTAATCAATATTCACACCGCCGGCCTTCTTGTCAAGATCAGTCCATGTGTGAGTCCACTTGTTTTCAGCGTTCAGCGTAACCGTCTTGCCGGTTTCCTCGCCGTTCGCCAGCAGCTTGATCGTGACTTCCTTCGGCTGATAACCATCCTGGTTGTCAGCGTCGTCCCAGACCTTTGTCACCTTGCCCCAGGTCTTTTCGGTTGTGTGCTTGTTGGTAACATTGTAGGTGAAGGTGCCGTCATCTGCCCTCTTAATCTCGGCGGTATAATTTGCCACCGGCTCTTCAGTGACAGTGTATTCAATAGCCTTTCCGGCTTCCTTCTCAGGCAGTTCCGCCCAGCTGTAAGTCCAGCTGTTGGACGCATCCAGAACAATAGATTCCAGTTTCGCGCCGTTGGCCATCAGGTTCACAGTCACGCTGGCAGGACGATAGCCATCCTGGTTATTGTTGTCTTCCCACTTCTTCGTTACGCTGACTTCGGTCTCGCCGGGAATATGCGTGTTCGTCAGGGTATAGCTGAAGTTTCCGGCGGCGTCCTTTGTGAAGGTAACATCCTTCTCATAGCCGTCAGGTACTTCAGTTTCATCCACTGTGTATTTGATCTCTTTACCCTTTTTGAACTTATCCAGCTTGGTCCACTGATGGATCCAGTTGTTGCCCTCATTCAGTTCAACAGGTGCACCGATAGCCTGTCCGTCAGCTTTCAGCTGTACGCTGACACTGTCAGGACGGATACCATCCTGATCCTCGTTGTCTTCCCATTCCTTCTTAACGGAAATATCAACCTTACCGGTCTCATGTTTATTGGTAAGCGTATATCCGAAGTTGCCCGCGTCGTCCTTTTCGAACGTTACAGTATTCTTGTATCCGTCAGGCACAGAGGTTTCTTCCACACTGTAGACGATCTCTTTGCCATCCTTATACTTGTCAAGGTTATTCCAGGCGTAAGCCCAGCTGTTCTCCTCGCTCAAAGTTACGGGGTCGCCAACCTTCACTCCGTCAGCCTTCAGCTGTACGCTGATGCTGGTCGGCTGCATGCCGTCCTGGTTCTCTTCGTCATCCCAGATCTTTTCAACAGAAACCTTGATCTTTTCAGTCTCGTGCTTGTTGGTAATAGTATAGCTGTAGTTGCCCGCGCTGTCCTTTTCGAACGATACGTTCTTTGTGTATCCCGCAGGCACTTCAATTTCATCCACACTGTAGATAATCGGCGTACCGTTCTTGTTTTTGTCCAGTCCGGTCCACTCATGGCTCCACTGATTATCCTTGTTCAGCGTTACGGGATCGCCGACATTGGTGCTGCCATCCTTGAGCTGCACCGTCACGCTGTCAGGCTGCTTGCCGTCCTGGTTGTTCTTGTCATCCCAGATCTTTTCAACGGAGACCTTCACCTTTTCCGCTTCATGGGTGTTGGTAATGGTATAGCTGTAGTTTCCGTTGTCGTCCTTCTGGAATGTGACGTTCTTTGTATAGCCTCCGGGAACAGCCGTCTCATCTACGCTGTAGGCAATGACTGACCCATTCTGGAACTTATCCAGATTATTCCATACATACTGCCAGTTGTTGCTGCCATCCAGTGTCACAGGATTTCCGACGTTCTGTCCGTTTGCCTGCAGCTGCACGCTGACGCTGGCCGGGCGGATACCGTCCTGGTTCCCCTTGTCATTCCATTTCTTTTCAACAGAAACGTTGATCTTGGCTGTTGTATGGGTATTGGTCAGAGTCGTGATCGTTCCGTTTGTTGCGTCACCGTTGAAAGTGTAACCTGCGGGCAGATTCTTTTCATTCCATGTATAGTTGATCTGCTGTCCTTTACTGTACTTCTGCAGGTGATCAACAGTCGCAGTCCAGTTATTGGCCGCGTTCAGAGTGACAGTGGTCACGACCGTGTCGCCATTCATCAGGTCAACTTTCAGTTCTGCCGGACGGACGCCGTCCTGGTTTTCACTGTCATCCCAGGCCTTGGTCACAGTCGCGGAAGTCTCCTCTTCCGTATTGGTAACCGTGACCTTGCCGGTGCCGTTTCCGCTGTAGGAATTGGTCGCCGCGCCGGTAGCAGTAGTTTCTACTATATAATAGGTAAGCGTGTAGATGTTACCGTCAGCGTCATACTGATGCTTCGGCAGATTATCCCACTTGTACTTCCAGTTGTTGTTCTTGCTCAGCCACTGGTTATCAACTACTGTGTATTCCTTGTTGCCGATAATGTTCGAAACAGACTCCAGTCCACTTTGTACCGGGCCTACTTCTTCAGCAGGTGTGAAGCTGACATCGCTGATGCCGTTGGCAGCAATAGCGCGTCCCATAGATCTGCTATATAGCCGCTTCATCACGTTTCCATCCCGGGTGATTGATCCGGAATTATTACCTTTGTACTGAAGAATAATTTTGGTTGTGCAGTCCCCACCGGAAAAATAGTTGGGGCTTGCCTGAGCACTGTTCACCTGTGATTTGTCAAAGTCCACCTCGATATTGTAGTGGTGATTATTGTACTGGTCCCTAACTTTAGGAAGGCCGGAAATGACTGCTGTCCAGTTGTTATCTCTGTTCAGCACCACTGATTGTACTGTCTCGTGGGTGTCCTGACGCACTACCCGCACTGTGCAACTGATAGAATTCACCGGATCGGTAACGGCATAATTACTATTACGCCATTCAACATTATCAATGGTCAGTGAAATAGTTCCACCCACCGGTGTCGCCGTAGGTGTAGGTGTAGGTGTAGGCGTAGGCGTAGGTGTAGGCGTAGGTGTTGCTGTAGGCTTGGATGTCGGTGTAGCCGTCGGCTTCTCCGTCACCGTCGTCGGAACGCTGGTCGGAGCGTCTGTTGGCTTGGGTGTATTGACCGCGCCCTGCTGCAGCAGCTCACGCGTCACGACCAGTTTCACCTGGACTTTGTCAGCGGTATGCTCGCCGGTAGTATCGACATAGGTAATCTGCCCGCCATTATATACGGCTTTATTCCACTTCTTCTCAACTTCAACAGAGGTGTACTGTTTCTTGTAGTTGTTGAAGGTGCCGACGTTACCATCATTACCTACTTCATTGTTCCAGTTCTGATGATCTTCAGAATACCAGAGCTTCAGGTCAATCTGATCCTTATCGTGGCCATGTGCTTCCAGCTTCACATAGATCTTTTTCGCGTCCGTAACAATCTCGGGATCGCTGTCAGCAACTTCCTGAATTACATAGTACTTGTAGATTTTCTGATTATTACCTTCAATTTCGCCATTCTCTTTGCATCTGAAATCTTTATTACTGACATTAAACTTGGGGAATTTGATTGTTTCTCCAGCCTTGCCGATTACAGTTGCATGATAGGTGTTATTTCCGTTCTTGATCTGGAAGGTGTTCCCATCTACCTCATCCATACGGAAGGTAAACTGCTTGTCGGCATCAGCCGGCTTCAGTTTAGTACCATCCTGATAGGTGAACGTCTTGAAGACATTGACCTCTTTTTCACTGTTAGCATGGTAATGCCGTTCCTTGAAATAGTAGTGCCATTCTGCCGTGGAGTTGAAATCCTTCTTCGTCACAACCCAGCCGGCGCCTGCACCTTTGTTCTGGTTTACAGTCGCATTGGGCGCAAGGAAAATACCGGCAGCCGTATCGATGGACAGACTGCTGGCGTTCGGGGCGTTGAATACGATATGATTCAGAATATACTTTTCAACATTACCGTTATGAGAGGGATTTCCGTTCTTTTCGATTGTTCGGCTTTCCAGGCCGTTGATAACAGTGCCGCCGCCTTCATTCTTGACGGTAACTTTGAACTTCTTGATGTCATAGTTTCCGCCATCGGGCATGTTAAAGACAACGGTCTGTCCTTCATATTTGATGATTTCCCAGCCGTCCTGCGACATGATGTTTTTCATGTTGGTGCAGTCAACGTAGATGGTAGCATTTTTAGCCTGGCTGAACGCAGGCCCGGTAAGATCGATTGTCTTGGAATTGTTTTCGAAAGTAGGCGTATAAGTCTTCTTCCCGGCCATGAGCTGAGACATCCTGACCGGATAGCTCAGCAGTGTATCGACATAGGAATTAATCTCGCTCTGCTCCTTCGGATACACATTGGTCGGAGGATTTTCCCTGGAATACCGGACATGGACATTTTCGTTGGTCTTTCCTTTTGAAGACTGGTTTTTATTGATGAAAACGTCAAATGTGACGTTTGTCGCTTCGCCGTTCCAGAAATAGGTATTGTTGTCCAGCTCCCCGATATAGAACGGAATCGGATTGGAGCCGCTGCCCATGATTTCGATACTCTGGGAATTGTTGATCTCGAAATGCTTGACAGCAAAGTTGGTCTCGGTATGGCCGCTTTGATTATACTTGTTCGCAACCACACCAAACTCCACAGCATTTCCCAGAATCTGCTGTGGTGTAAGCGCTCCTTCCGCAATGGCTGTGGGCAACCCACCCTGATACGTAATCTCCGCATCAGCAAATGCACTGATTGGTACCGAATTGAACACCATCAATATCGATGCCAGAATTGAGATTATCCTTTGTACATTGCGTTTCATAATGAAACTCCTCTCGTGGTAGGTATAATCACAGGTTGCCCGTTATGTTTGTTTAATCAGTTCAATTATTCTTCTGTCAAGGTTACCAGTTTCACAATAGCTTTCCAGATATAATTCTGGTTTTCTTCATCAGCAATATAGGTGAAAGTAAGCTCATTGGCGTCCGGGATATCAATAAATTCTTCACCGTCAATGCTGTACTGCCATTTGACCTCATAATGATCGTCTTCCATGAAGTTGATCAGTTCCAGTTCGTACGGCACTTCCGTACCAATGAAGATCACGTTCATGCCGAATTCCTTGAAGACGTCATGGAGAATGATTTCTCTGGTAGGCAGGTTTTCCATGCCTTCCGGCTTCAGGATAGCGATGATATCCACCAGGTTGATATAGCCGGTTCCTTCCAGCTCCACAGGATCGATGATCTGTGCGCGTTCCTCGTTCTCAATAATCCTGACCCAGAGTTCGGTGTTCAGATCCAGATGATCCGCGGCTTCTTCATGCTCACCCAGGCCGTTGTAGATATTCGCGCCGATATCAATAGCAACGTATACTTTAACATAGCCCATTTCGAGCATTTCTTCATCGGTATGCGGCTGTTTCTCGAGTTCGGCCAAAAGGATGAACTTTTCAGGTTCTTCCTCTTCCGTATAGATCTGTGCCCAGCCTTCAGTTTCGATATCTTTGATCCAGATTTCGGATTCGAAATCGATATGCTCGATCACACCGGCGTCTTCAGCAGCAGCTTCATGAACGTCCGTACCGTTGGCATTCAGAACCTGAACCTTACGGTAACCGAGTTCTTCCAGTTCCTCATCCGTGATTGCCTGTTCGGCAATCTCATCCAGCTTAATGAACTGTTCTGCTTCATCCTCTGTGAAGACCCGTGCCCAGCCTTCGGTTTCAAGATCCTTGATCCAGATCTCGTTTTCGAAGTCAATCGTTCCGGCCACAGCTGCGTCTTCTGCTGCAGCTTCATAGATGTTGGCGCCGTTCTTGTTCAGAATCTGGACTTTGCGGTAGCCCATCTCAAGCAGATCCTCTTCGGTGATTTCCTGCTTGCCGATTTCTTCGAGCTTGACGTAGTGGCGGGCTTCTTCATCTGTTGTATAAATCTGTGCCCAGCCTTCCGCGGCAATGTCCTTGATCCAGATTTCCTCTTCAAAGCTGACGTGACCGATCACTTCAACGGCAGCGGCTGTGACTTCATATACATCAGTACCGTTCCGGTTCAGAATCTGGACCTTCCGATAACCCAGCTCAGCCAGCTGTTCGTCAGTCAGAGGTTCAGCTTCAGTTTCTTCAGCTTCTTCCTCTTCTTCAGAATCCGCTTCGGCTTCTTCTTCGCCTTCAGCAGCTTCTTCATCGGTTACTTCATCTATATTCTCTTCTTCAGATTCTTCTGCTTCGGTTTCTTCGGAAGTTTCCTCATCCGCATTCACTTCTTCAGATTCGGCCTCTTCGGTTTCTTCATCTGAAGTTTCAGCTTCTTCGGAAGTGTCCTCTTCTGTATTCGCTTCTTCGGATTCTTCAGCTTCGGTTTCTTCTTCAGAAGCTTCGGTCTCTTCAGAAGTTTCTTCTTCCTGATTTTCTTCTTCCGTTACCGCGTCTTCCTGATTCTCTTCAGCGGGTTCGGTCTCCTCTTCGGCGCTTATGTCTTCAGCGTTTTCGCCCTCTTCACCCTCAATAGAGACTTCGGTCTGTTCAGAAGATTCATCCGCTTTTTCGCCTTCTTCAGCGTTCACCTCTTCAGCAGATTCATCTCTGGTTTCTTCCTTATTATATTGTTCATCTTCAGAGGCATCCTCTGCGGGTTCTTCTGTCTCTGCTTCTTCCGCAGCCTGTTCACCGTCTGCGTTTTCAACCGGAGTCTCAGCGGGAACATCGGTAGGTTCTTCAGCAGTTGCCTCAGTGGGCGCTTCGGTCGGAACTTCAGTCGGAGCTTCGGTAGGTGCCTCAGTCGGAGCTTCAGTCGGCGCTTCGGTAGGTGCTTCAGTCGGAGCTTCGGTCGGAGCCGGAGTAGGTGCTTCGGTCGGAGCTTCGGTCGGAGCCGGAGTAGGTGCTTCGGTAGGTGCTTCAGTCGGAGCTTCGGTCGGAGCCGGAGTAGGTGCTTCGGTCGGAGCTTCAGTAGGTTCTTCCTTCTTCACCGCGAAAGAACTCAGCGTGAAGGACAGATTCTGTTTTGCAGAGATGGTAATGTTGAACTTCCGGAACGCGATGTTCTTCAGTTCACAGATATAGGTACTATTTCCGGTGGGAGTGAACTGGGTGTCACTTCCTTCAATGGATACGCTCACAGCGTCGGGGTTTGCTTTCAGCTGCAGTGTGACGTTTTCATTCTTGCCACACTTGATCTGAATCTTACCCTTCTGACCGGCGGTGAGGTTATCGCTGATCTGATAGCCAACCTTCAGGGCATCATAATTCTTGTCGGCAGGCTGCACTGTGGGTGCAGGAGCGGGAGCCGGTTCAGCCGCGGGTGCTTCCGCCGGCACCTCTGCCGGTACATCCGCAGGCTCTTCTGCGGGAACTTCTGCCGGTACATCAGCGGGAGCTTCAGCAGGAACTTCTGCCGGTACTTCAGCAGGAGCATCATCCGATACTTCAGTGGGAACTTCTGCCGGTACTTCAGCGGGAGCGGAAACTTCAACAGGTGCTTCTGCCGGAGCAGCAGGTTCTTCCGGAGCTGTTACAGGAGCTGTTTCCTCTGCGGGAATCGGCTGCGGCACAGGCATGGTCTCTTCAACCGGAATCGGCTGGGGAACAGCAACCGTTTCTTCAGCCGGGATCGGCTGGGGAACTGCTGCGGGCTGTGCCTCGGGAACCGCCGCAGGCGCTGCCGGGATCTCGGCAGGAGCCGCATTCACTGCTGCAGGTTCTGCAGCGGGGGCATTATTCTGGGCAGCGGGAGCTTCGGTCACTTCCGCGGCCTGTTTTTCAGTAACACTAAGTCGGAACGCGACAGCATCATAGGCAGAAAGGATAATCTCATGGGTACGGCCGTTCGGATTGGCCATTTCATATATATACAGTTTCATGTTCGGGATGTCGCTGTCAGCCGGGGTAAAGTTGACAGCCTTTCCATCCACCTTCGCATGAATGGCTGTATTGTTGGAAGCATAGAGCTTCATTTCAACGGGGGTTTTTCCGCAGCCCTTCAGGGTGATGATCAGCTCGTCTCCGATAGTAATGGAATCAGACATTGTCTGACCCATGTTCATTTCAGCCTTCCGGATTCCCTTCATTTCATCTGTCATTTCAGGGACGTTCTCGCTGATGACTTCAGGATCCACATAACCCCAGTTGTCATCAATCTCAACCAGACCGTCGTCTTCTTCCACAACAGGCGCTTCCGTCGGAGCGGCAGTAGGGGCTTCTGTCGGCGCGGAGGTCTCTTCCGCGGGAGCAGCGGGTGCTTCTGTCGGCGCAGCTGTGGGTGCTTCAGTCGGCGCGGCCTCGGGAGCCTCGGTCGGTGCAGCTGTGGGAGCCTCAGTCGGGGCTTCCGTAGGAGCAGCCGTCGGTGCCTCGGTAGGCGCTTCCGTAGGAGCAGCTGTGGGTGCCTCGGTCGGTGCCGGTGTAGGCGCCTCAGTCGGAGCTTCCGTGGGCGCAGGTGTGGGCGCCTCCGTGGGAGCTGCTGTGGGCGCTTCCGTCGGTGCTTCCGTGGGGGCTGCCGTAGGAGCCTCCGTCGGTGCTTCAACCGGAGCGGCCGTCACTTCGGTCACTTCATCTTCTGCATACACCAAAGTCATGCTGGAGACCAGCAGGGCAATAGCGCACAGGATGGAGAAAACCTTTCTGAGCTGCTTCATCATATCCATACCCCTCTTTTCATATACCTGGGTGACTGATTTCATTATTTGCACTCTTCCGATTCTGCGTTACATAAAAGTTACATCGGATCGATTTCGGAAGTGTTTTGTTAACCCAAAATGGGCATAGTTAACCAACCAAATCATACCACACAAGAAAATTCATTTCAAGCCATTTCTTTCCAATTTATAGAAATATAAACAGATATGGCCTTTCCGGAACATACAAACTTGTATACAATTTGAAATCCGTCTCATTTTTATGATTACTTGCTTCTTTTCATGTATTTGCATAAAGTAACCCATATTTATACGTTTCTCCTCTGATTTTGTCATTTATACGGTATTTTTCTATGCAAAAGCTTTATGATATGGTTCGTACATTTCCCATTTTACACGTTTTCAGGAGGCTGCTGGCATCTTCTGTCCTTGCCCGGATCTGCCGGAACGCCCATAATCATTGCGTTGGAATCGGTTCCGACTCTTTTTCTTCCTACAATTTTCCATTATTTGGTTTTATTATACACGTTTTGTTGCATCTACATGCACATTATACAGTTCTCAAATGCTGTCAAAAGACAAAAATGTAAAAAGAACAGACATTTTTTGAAACGCTGTTCTTTTAGTTGCTATTGTTCTTTTATTGTATTGATTTGTATGGTCTTAAGCGTTCTTTTTGTTTTCCTCCCATGCAAACCGGGCAAGGAGAAGTGCGCCTGTCGCTCCGCTTTTTGTCCCCAGACCCGGTTCCACGATGTAATGATCGATATCTGTCAGGATGACTTCTGACTGTATATATTCATTCAGCAGTTCCAGTGTTTTTCTCCGGATCATCGGGAACAGGTGTTTCTGCTGCATGACTCCGCCGCCAAGGATAATCTTCTCCGGCGAAAATGCGCAGATCATATTGACGCACATCTGTGCCAGATAAGACGCTTCCAGATCCCATGCTTCATGATCTTCCGGAAGTTCATATCCCTTTTTCCCCCACCGTTTTTCGATGGCTGGTCCTGCGGCCAGGCCTTCCAGACAGCCTTTGTGATAAGGACAAAAACCATCAGGAGTCGGATCCTTGGCTTCCTGCCGCAGCAGCATATGTCCCAGTTCCGGATGGACAAGCCCGTGTACCAGTTTTCCTTCAATAACCAGACCGGCTCCGATCCCGGTTCCGACTGTCACATAAACACAGTTGTTCAGCCCTCTGGCGGCTCCCAGCCTCCACTCTGCCAGCGCAGCGGCGTTCACGTCCGTATCAATCAGTGCCGGAACGCCCAGTTCATCCCGCATGGGCGGCAGCAGCGGCTTATCGCTCCAGCCCGGTTTCGGTGTTTTCGTAATCCAGCCGTATGTGGGTGAATCTGTTTTGAGATCCACCGGCCCGAAGGTTCCGATTCCCAGCGACACAATTCCTTTTCCCCTGAACCAGTCTATCATCGCCGGAATAGTCTTCTCCGGAGCCTCCGTCGGAATACTGGTCTGTTCCAGCAGCTCATTCTTTTCATTGCCTACAGACAGAACCATTTTGGTTCCGCCGGCCTCCAGTGTTCCAAATAGCATGTTCTCTTCCTCGCTTTCCATGCTTATATGTTTGTCTGCCTGTAGGTTTATTATACCCGATTCAGGTACTTTCTGGCCAGAGCAAACTGCTCATTCAGTTTCCGGAAGTTCACCGTACCGTTTTTGTCAAAGCCTGTGGCTTCAAAAGTGAAGTCTCCGGCGTAGCCTGTCTGTCCGACGAACCCGAAAAAGCGTTCAAAATCAATATGTCCTGCTCCTAGCGGCAAAACCTTCAGGTTGCTCCAGTCCCTGTAGCCGCCGTCATAGTCATTCACATGATAGTGCAGGATATGGTTTTCTTTCCAGAGCCAGTCATATTCAGGCTGATAAAGCAGTTCCAGCTGACGGTGAAAATCTGCCATCTTAGTATCAAATACAAACCGGATTTCAGTATAATGCTGACAGAGCTCCACCCAGTGGGACATCGGATCTGCATGGCAGATCACATTCTCAACCAGTAGCGTCAGTCCGTGTTTATTCGCCCTTTCCCGCAGTTCCGGATACGCGCGCAGATTGTTTTCGAAATTGGAATCGGAGATGATTCCGTTCCACAGATGGAATACCATCTTTTCAGCGCCCAGCGCTTCAGCAACACCGCAGTTTATTTCAAACAGCCGGAAAGCTTCCTTCAGTTCATCTTCTCCGCCTTTGGAAATATGCTCCGAAAGGGATTTTTCGCAGTGCATAACCGGGGTATGCAGCTGTATGGACTTCAGAAAATAGGTCAGTTCTTCAATCTGATCATACCAGGTGCTGTAAAGCATGAACTCAAATCCGTCGCATTCCAGCTGTGGGCAGAATTGCTTCAGCAAGCGGTAATCCCTTCCGTTGGGTCTGCCGATCAGGGCGCCGGTCGAACAAAGGATTTTGTGCATGTTTTTTGTCTTCTCCTGAAAAAACCGGGCGCTGCGTACAGCGCCCGGCATGAATTATTGGAATCAGTCGAATGTTTCAAAGTCATCCCCAATGTCTGCAGCAGCAGGAGTTTCCATATTCTCCAGTGCGAAATACGCGGGGAGAATGGCCTGGGACCAGGTCACCTGTCCGGTAATGTAGTAATTCTGCAGGTACTCATTGAAGAAGTCGAAATAGATATTCGAGTAAATCGGGATGGTGGGCAGTACTTCATTATAGCGTTCCTGGAAGGTAACCCACTTGGAAACATACTCGAAAACATCGCCCGGTTCCGTCCGGCGCATCGCCTTGGCGTCAATCCAGAGCTCCTCGTCATCCGAATAGGTGTTGTTCCAGATCTCGTGGTTTTTCGTGTTATCCGTGGAATAGGTAATGGACGGGTCCACGATAACATGGAAGTTGGTCGCCAGATAGATCATATCGGTGGTGCGTTCCTTCTGCCGGTAGTAGGACTTCAGCAGTTCCTCCATCGGTTCGGGCACCAGCTCAAGCTTGATACCCACGGAAGCAAGGTTCTCTACAAAACTGCCCGTATTGGCCTGTACTTCAACAGCGTCTTCCGGAAGTGTTTCATTGCCGGTACGGACCGCGGTCTGCATAAGCTCTGCCATGTGGTTGCCGGCCGGATACATCATCTTCAGGTCCAGCGCCACAATGGAACCGTCGTCCATCTTCTTGCAGCGGACGTCGTCCACGCCTTCCTGGAAGGGATCACCGTTGCGGTTCAGCGTCCAGTCAGCCTTTTCCAGCAGCTTCTTGGCCTTGTTCAGGTCCACGGTATAAACCGTCAGCTTGTCTTTCCACTCATCCGCGAGGGCACCCCAAGCAGCCACAGCCTTTTCATAGTCTTCCTGGGTTTCCACATAGCGGTTCTTGAACTTCTTGGTCAGGTCTTCTTCCTCGCCGTCCTTGGTCAGCACCTGGGGCAGGGTCACCTGATCCAGGAAGTTGACAGGATAGGACAGCTGGCCGGTCAGCAGCAGGTACTCCCACTGTTCAATGCCGTAATATCCGTCCACGCGCGTGGCAAAGGTCTGGCCGCCTTCCGCGCTGCCGCAGTACAGGGCGCCCAGCAGGTCGCGGTCCATACACCAGGCGATGGCCTGGCGGACTTCCTTGTCATGTACGGTGGGCCAGTCATAGGTGAAGGTCAGGAAGGAAAGGCCGATACGCGGATAAGGCGTGGAGCGGATCCCTTCGCCGGACCTCTGGATACCCTCCAGGATCGTCGGGCCGTAGGTAACTTTGTTGACCAGGTGCAGCTCGCCGTCAGCCAGCTGCTGGATCAGGGTATCGTTGTCAGCCACAACAAACTTGATTTTCTCAATGGTGGGCTTCACCAGCCAGATTTCATCGCCGTTGGCATCCAGCTTGGGTGTCTCGTTGTCGACATCCATCACCTGGACGTAATTCGCCGGGCCGGAATAATCGGGGCCGGGCAGGTTGTTGTGCATCCAGGCACCCTTGAAGTAGGGGTTGATCTCATAATGGCCTTCGCCGGTCGCCTCGTCCCAGGAAACCAGCGTGTAGGGGCCGGAAACCACGGAAGGATGAGAGTTGTATCCGGTTTCCGGATCCAGGATGGTTTTCTGCAGCAGTTCAGGGGTGAATACCGGCTTCTGGACATTCTGATCCGCGTTGCCGAGATACACGCCGAAACCGTCGTCATAGACCTTGCATCCGGGAGCGATCACGTTGATCGGATAAGGCACGGTCAGCAGCAGGCCTGTCTCAAAGAAGTAAGGCAGGAATTCACCGTCCAGGTGGAACCACAGTTCATGGTCGCTGTGTACTTCCACGCCGCTCAGGCTCCGGACGTCATCGTCCGTCAGCTCTTCGCCGGCCAGGATCTTTTTCCGGGTGGCAATATAGTCGTCGTAACCCAGCAGATGCTCCGCGCGGTAAATCTTACCGCCGATCGCTTCGATTTCAGGGCTCATCATCAGCAGCAGGGAGAAAGCGTAATCCCAGGCCGTGATGGGCGTACCGTCGGAATAATACAGATCGTCGCAGAGGATCATCTTGTAGGTGTGGTTGCCCATTTCGTCAACCTCCACCGGTCCGATCGTTTCCACTACGCTGGGGTCAAACACGTAGGTGCCCTGGTTTTGGTCCCAGTTGACCAGGTTATATCCGTGGATCAGAGCGCGGACATCGATATCGGCGGTATCATTGCCGAACAGTTCGGTAAAGAAATCGCCCTTTGTAATCGTGGGATGTCCGACAATCAGTTCCTCGGGAGCTTGAAACTCAGCCGGTTCCGCGTCTGCCTGCTCCCCTTCCGCCATGGCGAGAAGAGGCGCCTGAACCAGCAGGAGTACAGTTAGCAGCAGACACAGGATTCGTTGCAGTTTGTTCACGGTGATCAGATCCTTCCTTCTTTAATCGAAACAGTCTCCGACGTGGTTGATGATAACTTCCACACCCAGAGGCGTATCATACTCTTCAAAGAAATACCAGGTTTCACCTGTGGTCTTCGGCGTCTTGCCTTCAGTCGGCTTTTCAGGTCTCTCCCAGATCGTGTTGGTGAAGGTCATGGAGTTGCCTTCTTCCTTCACGCCGGTCAGGGTATAGCCGATGACTTCCTGTTCCTTCCAGCCATACTTGGCAGGCTGGCCGTTCACAATGGTAGGCAGGTCGTTCACGGTCGCGGACCATCCGTTTGAGGCGTCCAGAACAACCACTTTGACTACCTTCTGTCCGTCGGAAAGCGTCATGGCAATGCTGGACGGCCGGATGCCTTCAGCATTATCCTTGTCTACCCAGATCTTGGTCACGGAAACGCTCGTCACCTCGGGCTGGTACTGGTTTACGATGTTATAGCCGTTGATTCCCGCTGTGTACATCGGTACAGCGTCTTCATTCACTGTATAAACAATTTCCGTCTTGTTGTCTTCCTGGTAGCGGGGCTTCTCCGTGAAGGTGTAGGCCCAGTTCTCACCGGCTGTCAGGATATGGCTGTCTACTTCCACACCGTCGGCATACAGCCGGACCGTGATCGCGGCAGGACGGTTGCCGTCCTTGTTGCCGTTGTCATTCCAGGTCTTGGTAACCGGGATATCCACAAACTCTGCGTCGGGTTCAGGCGTCGGAGCCGGAATGTACTGGTTGAACAGCTTCGCTGTCGCAGTGCCGTCCGGGGTAACCTCCAGCTTCATGCCGGTCACGCTGGCGCCGGTCAGGGTATAGTACTTCACCAGGGTTTCAGCATTCCGTTCCACAACGGTGTATACGCCGGGAACCAGGTCGCCCAGTTCATACTTTCCGTCCGTAAACTGGCCGTAGGTGATGGTCATGGGCATACGCTCGTCCGGTCCGAGGATTTCGAAGCTCAGGGAGCCGATGTTGGCCATCGGATCATAATCTTCCTCCGCGTCTGACGCTTCCGGAAGCTTATAGGCATATTTGAAGGTGAGGGCAGCGGATTCTCCCGCTTTCACCATCACGGCGTCGGATACTTTGCTGTTCGCCGTGTCCATGGTGTATCCTTCCGCCAGGGTATCTGCGTTGGTGCCGCGGACCAGGTAGGCACCCGGCAGTACGCTGCCGAAGCTGAAGTTTCCGCCGGCCAGCTGTCCCCAGGTAAGGGTCCTGGGCATGGAGGGATCCGGTCCGTCCACCGTAACGCTCAGCGTGGAGAGATCCGTTCCTTCCGGCGCGCCGGTAACGGAAGCGTTCAGGCTCAGTGTGCCGGTCTGGAGAGTGTTGGTCACTTCAAGCCCGGAAGTGGCGGAAACATATCCGTCCGGAACCTGCAGCTGCTTCACGGTATATTCAATCCGGGTATCGGAATTGGGTTTAAAGACAGGCAGATCCTTCCAGGTGGCTTTCCACCCGGGCGTCCTGGCGCTCTGCGGTTCACCGCAGGCTTCCCCGTCGGCCAGCAGCATCAGCTGAACGGATTCAGGCCGGATCTTACCGGCATTGTCGGAATCCTCCCAGGCGACTGTGGCGGATACGGAAATTGCCGGAGCGATTGGGCGGCTGTAAGTCAGCACGGAGATCGCGCCCTTGCTCAGCGTGGCGGCGTATCCATCAACTGTGTCATAGGTCCAGTCGTTTTCGGTATCAGAAGGAACCGAAACCACTCCGGTCCAGTCATTTCCCTCGTTCAGCGTGGCCTTCTGTCCGGCCAGAGCCGCGTCAACATGATCAGGACGAATCCCGTCATAATTGTTCTCATCCGACCACCTGACAGTAATGATACGATCGTCATACTGTACGGAAGAATCTTCCGCCAGGGCGCACACGCAGCCCAGCGCAAGAGCCAGAACACACAGCAATGACAGGATTCGCTGAAGGTGCTTTTTCATGAGTGATTCTCCCCTCTGGTTATACCTTCGGTTTTCTGTTCTAACGCTTCATCCAATTATTACCATGCAAAAAAGCGAAAACTCTTCTGCATGTATATACTTTCACAGATTTGATTATAGGTCTCTCATGGTAAAAAAGCAAGTAATAAACTGACTTTTTGGCGATGGATGGCAAAAAAGAAACCGGAAAAACAGTGCTGTGACTGAATCCGGCCAAAAATGTTTTTATCTTGTTTTTACGAAGCTCCAAAAATGGTAACGATTCCAGCAAAATCAACGTTTGCAGCGTTTTTCAATATTTGCATTTTTTGTCTTTTTTTCAGTTTGTATTGTCTTCCAGATAACGTCTTTCTTCCTTTTCCCAGGTCCTGGCCGAGATAATATAGCGCGGGCGGCGTTTGGTCTCCAGATATGTCTTCCCGATATACTGTCCCAGGATTCCCAGGCTGATCAGCTGAATGCCGCCCAGCAGGCAAATAATGCAGATAGTGGAGGCCCATCCTGCCACGGTCTGGCCCAGGATCGCCCTGACCACAGCCCAGATCATCAGAATCAGCCCGATCAGGCTGAAACCGATACCGGCCGTCGTTATCAGCGTAATGGGTTTCACGGAAAGGCTGGTTATACCGTTAAAAGCCAGTGCCACCATTTTTTTCAGCGGATAGTGGCTTTTCCCGGCCAGGCGTCCCGCCCGGTCATAGCTTACGGTTGTACTGGAAAAACCGACCAGCGGCACCATTCCCCGGAGGAAGATATTCACTTCTTCAAAATCAGCCAGGTGCTGCAGGACCCGGGCGGAAATCAGCCGGTAGTCGGCGTGGTTGAATACCACTTCGGCTCCCAGCGTCTTCATCAGTTTATAGAATCCTTCCGCCGTAAAACGTTTGAAAAAGGTGTCCTTATCCCGCCTGGCGCGCACGCCGTATACGATCTCCGCGCCTTCCAGGTAGGCGTCCACCATGCGGTCCATGGCGTTGATATCGTCCTGTCCGTCACAGTCGATGGATATGGTGATGTCGCACCGGTCTTTCGCTTCCATCAGCCCTGCAAGCACAGCGTTCTGGTGTCCCCTGTTCCGGCTCTGGCAGATCCCGATAAAATGCTCGTCCTTCTCCGCCATATCCCGGATCAGGTCCCAGGTTCTGTCGGAAGAGCCGTCATTGACAAACAGAACCCGGCTGTTTTCGCTGATCTTCCCGGCCTCTGTCAGTTCCCGGAGCTTTTCCCGGAACAGCGGGGCAGTGATAGGTAAAACCTGCTCCTCATTGTAACAGGGAATTACAATCCACAGAATCGGTCTGGCCATGTTGTCTCCTTGATCCAATGTTATTTCTTCTTCAGGTTCTCAAACATCTCATACTTGCCCAGCATGACCATGATTACGTCCGCTTCAATGGGCGTATCAATGTCCGGCGGGATTTTGATCGCGTTCTCATGATTGCGCACCGCGATCACGTTCAGGCCGTAGCGGGTGCGAAGCTCCATCTCCCGGATGGTCTTTCCGACCCATTCCGGAATGGGCTCCATTTCCACAACGCCGAACTCCTGGGACAGTTCAATATACTCCATGATGCCGGCATGGGTCAGCCCCAGCGCCAGCTTGTCCGCCACTTCGCGTTCCGGAATGATTACCCGGTCCGCGCCCAGTTTCTCCAGAATAGCCCGATATGTATCGTCGTGGGCTTTACACAGGATAAACGGCACGTTCAGGCTCTTCAGGTTCATGGTGATCAGAGAGGACGAAGCCAGGTCGGAACCGACAGCCACCACCGCCCGGTCAAAATTCTCCACGCCCAGTTTCTCCAGCACGTCTATATCCCGTGCGTCCGCGGCCACCGCTCTCGTCACCCGGTCTGCGATCTTGTCGACCAGCTGGCCGTTCGTATCAATAGCCATGACCTCTTCACCGCAGGCATAAAGGCGGGTCGCCAGTTCCGCGCCAAAACGTCCCAGCCCGATAACGACATAGGATTTCATGAATCGCAACCTCCTGTTATCCGATCAGCAGATCGGTATTCGCATACCTGTATTTTTCTCCGGAAGGTTTCTTCTTAAGGAAGCCGAAGCTGATCGTCAGCAGTCCGACCCTTCCGAAGTACATAAACACGATTATCATACACTTCGAGACCGTTCCCAGCCTCGGTGTCGCTCCCGCGGTCAGTCCCACCGTGCCGATGGCGGAAACCGTTTCAAACAGGCTGTCCGCAAATCCTACCGGGGAGGTGGCGCAGATCACCGTCGCGCCGGCAAAGGCCAGCAGCACCATCAGCATAAAGATGGTAATCGCGTTGAGCACGTGGCCGTCGGAAATCGTCCGGTGGAACACGCTCACCGTGTGCCGTCCGCGCATCCTGTTCCACAGGAACATCAGCAGTACCACAAACGTGACCGTCTTCAGGCCGCCCGCCGTGGATCCGGAGGATCCGCCGATCAGCATCATAAAGATGGAAACCGCCTTGCCCGCGGGGGTCAGCAGACCCTGATCCACGCCCGCGAATCCGGCTGTACGCAGGGTCATGGACTGGAAGAATGCCGCCAGCAGTTTCTGCGGTGCCGAAAGGGTCCCCAGCGTGGATGGATTTCTCCACTCCAGCAGGCAAAAGAGAATGGTGCCGCCCAGCAGCAGCGTGCCCGTGGTGATCATCACCAGCTTGGTATAAACGCTCCACTTTTTCGGGCTTCTCTCCCGCAGCAGCTCATCCCATACCAGGAAACCAAGTCCGCCGAGGATCACCAGCGCGCTCAGCGTCAGGCAGATCACCGGATCGGTCTGGTAAACAATCATGCTTGCCCCGGGTTTGATAAAGCCCAGGACATCAAATCCCGCGTTGCAGAAGGCGGAAACCGCGTGGAACACGCCCAGCTTCAGCGCCAGCGGAAACGAAAACTCCGTCATGAACCGGGCGGTAAGAATGACCGCGCCGATTCCTTCCACTGTAAAGGCGCGGATCAGCAGCCGTTTCTGGTGCTCCACCACATCATTCATGTTCGATCCGATTGCTTCAGCCATCACCAGCTGCTGCTGGATGGAAATCTTCCGTCTCAGGCTGAAGTATGCCAGCGAGGCGGCGGACATAAATCCGAGTCCCCCGATCTCGATCATCATCAGGATTACCATCTGGCCCAGATTGCTCCACTGGCTCCAGGTATCCGCCAATACCAGCCCGGTCACGCATGTGGCCGAGGTGGCGGTAAACAGCGCCGTCATCACGCCTGCGCTGTGTCCGTTCCGTGAAGACGCCGGCAGGGTCAGCAGCAGCGTGCCGATCAGAATAATTCCCAGAAACGTGAAAGCCATGATCCGGCCGATACTGACTGCCTGACGTTTCTTTTTCGGCCTTTGGGCTGGTGTCGCACTGCTCATCTGCTTCCCTTCTTTCGGCAAAAAGTATACACCATTCTCCCGCGCAGGATCAATATCTTCCCTGCGTTCCTATTCATCCGCGTTCTCAAATTCAATTTTCCGGATGCCGGTTATCCTGCCGTCCCGCAGGGTCATCTTCGCCATGGTCACTTCGCCGCCGAACCGTGCCCTGCCGCAGCTGCCCGGATTCAGCCACAGCCTTCCGCCGGTCCATTCCTCGCTGTAGCGGTGGGAATGGCCGTATATCACCGCGTCCACGCCCTCCAGGTCCCGGGGAACATCCCTGCGGTCATGAACCATACAGAAGCTGACGCCGCCGATCCTGAAGCGCAGTACCCCGGCCAGGTCGCGGACGCCGTCCATCCATATGTCATTGTTCCCCCGCACGGCATAAAGATTCCCGTATACTGCCAGTTCATCCAGGTCGCTTTGCCGGATAATATCCCCGGCATGCAGAATACAGTCGCAGTCCTGTACTTCCGCCGCCACGCACCTGCGCAGCAGTCCGTGGGTATCAGAGAGCACCGCAATCCTGATTTCGTTTCCGTTCATTTTTCTTCTCCGTATGGAATAAGGGCTGCCAGAAGGCAGCCCTTTAAAAACAATTCCGGTTTATCACTCGTCTTCCGGTTCTTCTTCCGGTTCTTCGTCCGCATCTTCCTCCGGCAGTTCGGGGAAAAGCTCCTTGCCGCACTGGGGACAGAGGGCGTCCTCATCAAAGTCGACCTCATCCGGATCAATTTCAACAGAAGCGCCGCAGTGGGGGCATTCGTACTCGATCACGCCTTCAAAAGCCTGATCCTCATCCTCCTCTGCCAGCTCCTCGTCTTCATCGTCATAAAGATCGGCTTCCAGATCTGCCAGATCCTCATCGATGCTCTCCACATAGTCGCTCAGTTCCCCGTGGGACTCCGCCAGGGCCTCAAAGGATTCACCGACCTCTCCCAGCACTTCCAGAATGCCGAGAATCAGCTTGTGGGAATCCTTGTCCGGGTTCAGCTTCATGCCTTCCGCCAGACCCTGAAGATAACTGATCCTGTCAGTCAGTCTGCTCATGAATATCCTCCGTACTGTATCGTTCCGGTCGTCACATTTCGTCCCGCCGGCGCAGAATTGCCGCCGGGCTGTGCGTCAGGCGCGCTTAAGGTATTCGCCGCTGCGGGTGTCGATCTGGATCTTGTCGCCGGTGTTGATGAACAGCGGCACCTGCAGGCTGAAGCCGGTCTCCAGCGTAGCGGGCTTATAGGTGTTGGAAGCGGTATCGCCGGCGAAGCCGGGTTCGGTATCGGTCACTTCCAGCACAACAAAGTTCGGCGCTTCCACGGAGAAGGCGCTGCCCTTGAAGAAGCGGACGGTCACATTGGTGCCTTCCTTCACGAAGGGGATCGCGTCTTCGACCTGGTCCTTGCTCAGCGGCAGCTGTTCATAGGTTTCCACGTCCATGAAGTAGTACAGGTCGCCGTCGTTGTAGACGTACTGCATTTCCTTGGTTTCGATGATGGCCTTGGGCATTTTGTCCGTGGGGTTGAAGCTGCGTTCAACCACAGCGCCGGTCATCACGTTCTTGATCTTGGTGCGGACGAAAGCCGCTCCCTTGCCGGGCTTCACGTGCTGGAAATCGACGATATTCCAGACGCCACCGTCCCATTCAATCGTAATGCCCTTTTTGAAATCGCCAGCGGTAATCATTGTTTCATTCCTCCGTTCATTCGTTCTGGGATGGACTCTGTATTTACAGGATGATAAGCTGCTTGTCCGCGGTTGTCAGCGGTACGCAGCCATTTTCCTTCACCAGGCAGGTGTTCTCAATCCTTACGCCGCCCACGCCGGGCAGGTAAATGCCGGGTTCCACGGTAATCACGATACCGGCCTTCAGGATGTCTTCACAGTTCGGGCTCAGCCGGGGTTCCTCGTGGATGTCGATTCCGACGGAATGCCCCAGTCCGTGGCCGAACCTTCCCGCGTATCCGCGGGCGTCGATGTAGTCACGGGCCAGCTTGTCAATCTCCGAACATACTTTGCCGGCAGCCAGTACATCTTCGCACATGCTCTGGGCGCGCAGCACCGTTTCGTAGACCGTGCGCATTTCCTCGGAAGGCTGGCCCAGTGCGACGGTACGGGTCATATCGCTGCAGTAGCCGCCCACCTTTGCGCCGAAGTCCATGGTGATCATGTCTCCGTTCTTCAGCGTCCGGCTTCCCGGGATTGCATGGCAGAGACTGCCGTTTTCCCCGGAGGCGATAATGGTATCGAATGCCAATTCATCCGCTCCCAGGCGCAGCATGGTGAAATCCAGCTCAATCTGAAGTTCCTTCTCGGTCATACCGGGCCGGATCTTCGGAAGAATCGCGTTGAACGCTTCGGATGTAATGTCACATGCCTTGCGGATCGCCACGATCTCAGTGGGAGTCTTTACCTGGCGCAGCTGCTGGGGTGCCCCGTTCAGCGGTACGCAGGAAATTTCCTCTCCCACCGCGCCGCGCAGCGCCTCGAAGCTGTCAACAGAGAGATAATTGGTTTCCACCCGCAGTTCGGTAATTTCTTCTGCCTTGACCAGTTCTGCGAGAATCTTGTTGTGGTTCCGGCCCTTCCCGATCATCTCAACCCGGAAGCCGGGTGCCTGCCTTTCCGCCTGTTCAGTATAACGGAAGTCTGTGACAATAACTCTGCTGGCCTCGGAGATATATACCAGGCCTTCGCCTGTATATCCTTCAGTCAGATAGAACATATTGGATGGATCATGCACCGCCACGGCAGTTTTCGGGCCGAGGCGGAGATGATTAATCAGCCGCTCCGATGCGGTCAAACCAATCACGCCTTTCCGGACAGAACCCTTATACGGGCACATCCACGGGACATTTTACCATATACAAAGCCGTTTGAAAAGAAAAAACTGACAAAAATGCCTGTATTCATTCTATGCAGCCATTTTTCATTCCTCACGCATACAAAATATATAATCAAAAAGAACTCATGCCGCAGCATGAGTTCTTTCCACAATTGTTAATTGTTCATTGTTAATTGTTCATTTGATCAAAGCTCGAAGGCTTTGATCACTGCTTCTCCCATGGCATTCCGCTCGCACTCCGCTGTATGGCGTACGGGCAGGTCCTTCAGGGCTTTCACCTGGGCGGGCATCGGCACGCCGGTCAGTTTTTCCAGTTCCTCACTGCAGGTAAAGGCGTCCTTGCCCTCCGCCGCGTCCGCACCGGCAATACCGCGCAGCACATCGGCCGCGAACTTGTACGGGCTGGCGGTGGACAGCAGCACGGTCGGCGTAGCGTCATTCGTTGCCAGCCGGTACTGACGGAGCACATGGCCGCCCACGGCGGTATGCGGATCCATCAGGTAATGATCCTCGTTGAACCGTTTCCGGATCTCGATCAGCGTATCCTTGTTGTCCGCGCAGTCTCCCCAGAAAACATCCGTCAGCCAGTCCCTGCGCTGTTCGCCGATGGAATAGCTTCCGCTTTCCTTCAGCTGTTCCATCCACTTCCTGATGAGGTTTCCATCCCGGTCCGCTGCTTCATACAGCAGCCGTTCCAGGTTGGAGGAAACCAGGATGTCCATGCTGGGGCTCAGCGTCTTGAAGAACGTCCGGTGGGTGGAATAAATGCCGCTGTTGAAGAAATCAGTCAGCACGTTATTCCGGTTGCTGGCACAGATCAGTTTGTTCACTGGCAGTCCCATGTTCCGGGCATAATAACCCGCCAGGATATCGCCGAAGTTTCCGGTCGGAACACAAAAGTTCACGGAATCTCCCGGCGCGATGGCGTGCTTGTTGACCAGGTCCGCGTAGGCGGAGAAGTAATAGACAATCTGCGGAGCAAGCCGTCCGAAGTTGATGGAGTTTGCGGAGGACAGCGTCTTGCCCCGGTCATTCATCTTCTTCACAAAGTCCTGGGAGGCAAAAAGCTCCTTCACACCGGTCTGGGCGTCGTCAAAATTGCCCTTTACAGCAATTACATGCGTGTTGTTTCCCCCGGTGGTCACCATCTGCAGCCGCTGTACGTCGCTGACGCCTTCCTGCGGATAAAATACGGTGCAGCTCGTACCGGGCACGTCCCTGAATCCTTCCAGTGCCGCTTTACCGGTATCTCCGCTTGTAGCCACCAGGATGCTGATCTCCCGTGTTTCGCCGTTTTTCACAGCCGCAAGGCGGGTCAGGTGCGGCAGAAGCTGGAGCGCCATATCTTTAAAGGCCAGCGTCGGTCCGTGGAAAAGCTCCAGCACCCAGGTCGCGTCGTCAATCTGTTTGACCGGCGCAATCTCCGGCGTGTCAAAACGTTCTGTATTGTAGGCCGCGCGTACCGCGTTCTCGATCTCCGGAATAGTGAAATCCTCCAGGTAGCGTTTCAGGATGGATACCGCGCGCGCGGCATAGTCCATTTCGCAGAAAGAGGAAATCCTGTTCATCGGAACAGACGGGAACATGGCGGGGACATACAGTCCGCCGTCCGGCGCAAGGCCGTGCAGGATCGCCTGGCTGGCCGTTACGCAGCTTTCACCGCGGGTGGAAAAGAAAGACACGAATGAATCACTCTCCGGTTCTTTAATATTTCCATTCTGGAAAAAAGAGGCGCCGGGAAATGCCGCCGCCTCTTCCGTGTTCGCTTTTTGGATCAGATCAGATACTGTCTGAAGAATACCGGGATCTCTTCCGGATCAGCGCTCAGGCTCAGCACAAAATCAACATCATGCTTCGCACCCAGCTCCACCAGCACCTTCACAATCGGTTCCGTTTCAGCCAGTTCAGTGTGGCTCAGCTTCAGGAACGCGTCAATGAAGATGGTGCCGACGTCGAAGTTGGATGAAAGGATTCCGCACAGGAAGCCGATAAACATATCGGCACTGTGAATATGATAATCTTCGGCGTTGATGAAACGAACCTTGTGGTCCACGTCGAACATGTAGCGATTGTCATCATCCAGGAAAATGACGTCGTGTACCGCGTCACGGGCAGTGGTATTGGTCAGGTCAATCAGCCGCTTCGTTTTTCCGGAGCCCTTTTTGCCTGCAATTACCTGTATCATGGGAACCAGCCTCCTTTTATGGGGTTTTCTCTGAGAGCATTATACGCTACTTTTGGGTTTAGCGCAACGTGTTTTTCCGGCGATATCCTGATAGGTAATCCCGGCATCCGGCTTGCGGGTTTCCCGGCCTCCGTTGCGGCAGATGGCGCTGTATTCGCAGAACCGGCACACCGGTCCGGCGGAATCCTCGCTCGGCAGGGCTTCTATTTCCCCGTCCCGCATCCGTCCGCACAGTTCTCCCGCTTTTTCAACCGCCGCGTCCATCAGGCCGCTGAGCGTTTTCTCCTCCACTGCCCAGGACGCGGATTTCGCAACCGTTCCATCCTGTTTGAACACCTTGTCCACAGAAAAGGGATGCACATCCCGGTCCATGGCGTGGATCAGGTCTTCCTCCGCCGTCACCAGGCCCTTCATGCGCACTTCACTGATCCGGTCGTTTTCAATTTTGTCCGGCTCGTCTGACGCTGTATCCACTTCTTTGTCCTCGATCGGGAAGAACATTGCGCCTGCGACCCGGGTGCCCGGCATGCTGTCCGCCGCGGCTTTCAGATAGATCATCAGCTGCAGCTGTTCGCCTGTCTCCATTTTGGCCGGGTCCGGTTTCTTCCCCCGGCTTTTGTTGTCCACCACCCTCAGCCAGACGCCTTCGCCGTTTTCATAGGTGTCAATCCGGTCAATCTGACCCCGGATGGCCGCATGGCTGCCGTCAGCCAGCGGAATCACCACGGGCGGAAGGCCTTCCCCTTCGCCGAAAGGCTGTTCCGTCGCTATCGTCCGGAACTCACTGTTGGCGGCAAAACGCGTCAGCACGTGCGCCGCATGCCGTACCCGCCGCACATATCCTTCGCCGGTCCATTCTCCCATGGCGTCTTCCCGCAACGGGGTATCCTTCCACTCCTCCGTCAGCTCGGCCAGGATCGTGTCCATCATGCTGTCAACGCGTTCCGCGGTAAATCCCGGCCAGTCCCTCTCCGCGCCGGCCTGTTTCATATACCGGTCCAGCGCTTCGTGGAAGAACGTGCCCGCGTCCGCGCTCTCATAGGTAAAGTTCTCCTGTTTCACCGGTCTCAGTCCGTAATCAATGAAATGCCTGTACGGGCAGGAGGCAAACTGCTCCAGCCGGCTGATGGACAGCCGGTCTGTCATGAACAGCCTCCGGGCGGTTTCTTTTTCCAGTTTCCGGATCTCATCGGTCGGCAGCATTTCCTCCAGGATCCGGTGTAACGTCTCGCCGTATGTTCCGTTATGCAGCAGCTGAATCAGCGCCGTTTTCCAGTTCCGCGGCACATCGTCAATCAGGCCCTTCCGGATCTCCGTCAGCCAGGGACCCGCGCCTTCCAGTGCCGCCCGGGGCGTTTCCGGTTCCCGCCGGTCCGCCTGACCCAGCATGCCGCCTTCTCCGTGAAGATCCGGATACAGTTCCCGGATCTGGGCGATCAGTCCGTCCGGCTGCAGGGCGCCGCCGTCCTCTGACCGAAGGCTCCAGCTGATCATCAGTTTTTCTTTAGGAAGGGTTAAGGTCCTGTAAAAATCATATTTCCGGATCAGGCAGCCGGTTTCCCGGCTGACGCCGATGGTTTTCCCCGTGGCTTCCTCCAGTTTCCGCCGTTCGGCGTCCGTCAGCCAGCCGCTCTCCGGTGCTGTCAGCATGCCGTCCTGCGCCTGGGGCAGAATCAGCGCGCGGATCTCCCCGGCCAGCAGATGGCCCGTCTCGCCGACAATCACGCCGCCTTCCTCTTCCGGCAGCGCCGCGAGTTCCACAGGATTCAGCGCGCTTTCCAGCATATATTTCAGATCCCGGATAGCCGCGCGCCTGGGGCCCAGGAGCGTGCCAAGCTGCTCCAGCAGCTCCATCAGCAGTTTCCAGATCTGCCGGTTGATAATCGCTTCCCGGTACATTTCATGCTGCAGGAGCATTTCTTCCTCTTCCTGCAGTCTGTTCCAGACATTTTCAGTTTCCAGGAAGTCCGCGATCGCTTCGGCGGACCCCGCCGCGTTTCCGGCTTCCTTCAGCCGGATCCGCAGTTCCTCAATCGGCCTGATCAGGCGCAGCCGCAATTCATCCGTTTCCTCCGCGTTCTCTCCGCTGGTGAAGGGCCGCTGCCACCTTCTTCCTTCCACGCCGTGCGCCCGGGCATAATCCTCCAGGTGCAGCCCCTCATCCTCTGTCAGTGTACAGAATCCGCTCCGTGCCACTGTGATCACTTTGTCCGTCCGGTAGCCTTCACTCAGAATGGACAGAGCGCTCAGCAGCATACGGCATACCGGATGGTTCACCGCCTTATCTTTCTGCTGCCATACAAAAGGAATGCCTCGGATCTTCAGGTTGGCCCGGAGGATTCCCTCCGATCCCGCTCCCGGCGGAAGGGCAATGGCCATCCGGTTCCAGGGAATCCCTTCCTCATGCCATTCCCGCAGCGTCGCAGCCACTGTCTCCGCTTCATCCCAAGGAGAGCTTCCGGCATACAGTTTCAGTGCGCCGTCTGTTTCTCCCGTCCATACTTCCGGGTTCAGCGCAAACAGATTCCGGTCCAGGAATGCCAGCGCCGGTGCGCATCCGGTTCGCTCGCTGTGGGGAAAGATTTCCTCCGCCACCGTCCTGGCTTCCTCCAGCGCCGTTGCCAGCTGGTCCAGGCTTTCATGCTGCTGTATAAAGATCCGGCCGTCCGGTGCTTTTTTCTCATCCATCACCAGGTAAACCGATACGCTGTTGACCTGCCTGCAGATACGGACAATCAGTTCCCGCAGATCCGGACGGATGGCGTCAAAGCCGTACACCGCCAGATCCACATCCTGCCACAGCCCGCTCTTCTCCAGCCGGGTAACGGCGTCGGTCCAGATGGCTTTTTCATCATCAAACTGTTCTGAAACAAGGGCTGTATATCCATCCCAGAGTGTTTTCAGGTCGCTGAGTTTGGCCCGTTCCGCGCCGGTCACCGTGCCGCCGGCATAATCTTCCAGCTCCCCTGGTTCAATATCGCTTTCCATCAGCTCGTCCAGCGCTCCGCTGACGCGCGCCACCGCACCGGACAGTTCCGTCATATTCCGGTAATAGGACAGGTTTTCTTCCTGCTCGGTCATAACACGGTGAACCGCCATGGCCCGTCCCATTTCGTTCAGGGGCTGCCGGGTCGCCGTGCCGCTCTGTTCCCTCACCTGCTGTTTCAGTTTTCTCGGGCTGATCACCTGGATGTCCAGCAGTCCCGGAAGTTTCAGACCGGTGATAATATCCCGTTCCGCCTGCAGGGTATACTGCTCCGGCACGTACAGAATCAGCCTGCGTCCTGCTTTTCGGCTTTCCGCCGCGTCCCGCAGCACCAGCGGCCAGACTCTCCCGTTCCGGTCTCCGATTATTTTAACCCTGCTCATATCTTTCCCTCGCTTCGCTCATCCGTTCTATAACAAACCATGCACTCTTCACTCTTAACTCATTCACTCAACAACTACCATCGTCTGCCCAACCATCTCAATTATGAATTATGAATTATGAATTGTGAATTGTGCAAGAGCTTGTGCATTCTTATTTGCATTATATTCTTCCCGGAATATATACACAAGCTCTTGCCTGTAGTCACCTGATATGATAAAGTTCTTTTGTATTTATTTTGTATTTCAGGCTGTCTCAATGGCCCGTAAGAGGTGTTATTTCATGGTTAAGTCTCTGCGTTCCGCATTCAGTAAAAGACCTGCAGCCGCGGAGCGTTTGTTTTCCTACGCCCAGATTCTCCTCGGCGCGCTGATCGGCGGTGCCGCCTATCCCCTGTTCATGACCCCCAACAGCATCGCGCCCGGCGGCATTACCGGTATCGCCACCATTCTCAACCACCTGTTCCGCTGGCCGGTCGGTACCGTAACCCTGCTCCTGAACCTCCCGCTTTTCCTGATCAGCTACCGGGCCATGGGGCGGATCTTTGCGTTCAGAAGCCTGGTCGCCACCATCTTCTTTACTCTGTTCATTGATGTTCTCCCCCTGCAGCCAATGACCACCGATCCGCTCCTGGGTGCACTCTACGGCGGTGTGATGCTCGGCTGCGGTCTGGGGCTGATCATGCGCGGCGGTGCCACCAGCGGCGGTTCGGATATGGTGGCTAAAATGGTGAATAAGCGCTTTCAGTTTATATCCACTGGTTCCTTCCTCTTTGCCATTGATTTTGCCGTAGTTGTCTCCGCCGGTTTCCTGATCGGCGCGACGGAAGCGCTGTACGCGCTGATCTGTATCTTCCTGTCCGCCAAGGTCATGGATACTGTTATCATCGGCTTTTCTTCCAATAAAGCCTGTTTCATCATCTCCTCCCGCTGGCAGGAGATTTCCGACCGGATCATGCGGGACATGGATCGCGGCGTTACCCAGCTGACCGCCCGCGGCGCCTATACAGGTACGGAAAGGCCCACTCTGCTGTGCGTCATCGGACGCAGTGAAATCATGGCCCTCAAGCGAATCCTCCGGGAAGAAGATGAGAAAGCTTTCGTCATCATTGTGGAAGCACACGAGGCCATCGGCGACGGCTTCACCCATCTCACCGACTGACCCTGAAAAAGTTTTTTCACATATGCATCAAAAAACAGTTCCCGTTTCCGGGAACTGTTTTTCTTTTTTATTCACTTTTCATTCATTTTCCCGCCTCAGCGGATCATTATGAATTGTTGATTTATTTCTCCGTCCCTTCAGTCTCTCCGCCCAGATTCAGTACCGGAATCGTTGTTCCGCCCTGGCCGCTCATATAGGTAGGCAGTTTGCCGTCCCAGTTCTTGATCTCGTTGAACCGGATCAGGTTTTCCGTCAGGGATTCAGCGATCTTTTTGTTGGCTTCCGCCTCGGCTTCGCTGCGCACCTGCAGTGCATAAGCGTCCGCATCCGCGTTGATTTTGGCCACATTGGCTTCCGCTTCGGCATTGATGCGTTTCCGTTCCGCCTGCTGCTGGGTTTCCATCGTCATCTGGTTCTGCTCAATTTCAGCCTGCAGCTTTTTCTGGGCAGCCACCTGCTTGGCTTCAACCGCGTCAGTGAAGGCGTCGGTAAAGTCCAGGTTTTCAATGCTCACACTGATGACGTTGATGCCGTACTCGTCCAGTTCATTATCCAGTCCTTCGCGGATAGATTCGCTCAGTTTCTGGCGGTTCGCCACCAGGTTTTCAGCGGTGTATTTGCTGAATACGCCCTTGGTGATCTCCAGCATCCGGGGATAAACCAGCTTGTTGAAGTAGTCAGTGCCGACTTCCTTGAACAGATTCATCGCCGTCTTCTTGTTGATGGCGTAGTTGATGGAGCCGGTAATCTGTACCTGCTGGATGTCGCTGGAGAATGCTTCCGTGTTGAAGGTACTCTTCTGCTCACGGTTATCCATGGGAATAATCCTCTGGAAGGGGCTCTTGAAGTGCAGACCCGCCTCCAGTGTCACATCTTCCACCTTGCCGAAGGTAGTCACAATACCCGTATACCCCGTCTGCACCGTTGCGGTACAGGTTGTCGCCACCAGCAGCACCAGGATGACAGCGGCAATCAGAATAATCAGTCCCTTTTTCATCGTCTTTCTTTCCTTTCATGCCCCTGCGTCGGGGCTTACTGCCGTTTCTTCTTATCGGCTGAAAAAAGAATAGCAGAAGAAAAGCCCCAGGTAAATATCGCGTTTCGAAATATACCCGGGGTTATTTCTCCGATCAACAGAAGATAACACTCTTAATTCTTCATTCTTCATTAAAAAACCATCCTTCGGAATCGTTCCGAAGGATGGTTTTATTACCTTTCTTTCCCCAGGAAGAACAGCGCCAGTGTTCCGGGGCCCGCATGGGCGCCGATCACGGAACCGATGCTTGTGATCAGCGTTACCTCTTTGCCGTACTCGTTCTTCAGGATATCCTTCAGATACTCAGCATCGTCCAGGCAGTCCGCGTTTGAAATAAAGATCGGAGAATCCGGCAGAATCGTTTCCGCCAGTTTTTCCGCCAGTTTCTTGATGGATTTTTTCCTGCCGTGTACCTGGGTCATCTTGATCAGGTGTCCTTCGTTATCCACGTGCAGCACTGGCTTCACGTTCAGCGCCGTACCCAGCAGGGCTGTGGCGGCGCTGACCCGTCCGCCGCGCTTCAGGTAAACCAGGTCCTCCACCGTAAACCAGTGGCAGACGTTCAGGATAAGCTTTTTCAAAGCCTCTGCGTTTTCTTCCAGCGTCATGCCCGCTTCCCGGTTCTTCACGGCAAGATATACAAACAGGCCCTCGCCGGCCGAAGCGGAAAGGGAATCAATCGCTTCGATCTTCCGATCGGGATATTTATTCGCCAGCCTGTCTGCAACCTTTTTGGCATTTTCGCAGGTCACGCTCAGTCCGCCGGACAAACCCATATACAGAATATCCTGTCCAGCTTCAAGAATTGAAGTGAATTCACTTTCAAATGCTTCCTCGTTGACGCACGAGGTTTTTGCCACCCGTCCCGCGCGCATGGATTTATAGAATTCATCAACAGATTCGTCGTGATCTTTCTGTTCCTTGCCCGTATCTGTAAACAGGAACGCCAGGGGGAGCATTTTTACATTCCATTCAGCCAGTTTATCCGGGTGAATATCACAAGCGGAATCTGTAAACAGCACATAATTCTCAGACATGTTTTTCCCTCCTGCTATCGATGCTGCCGATGGCGCTGGCAACAGTGAAAATATATCATTCGTGCTATTTTATGTCAACTAACTCATTGTAAAAACAGCAACAGTACAAAACTGTCTGTTGACAATTGTCCCTCCTGAGGAATATAGTCACTTTGATGGTAACAGAACATTTTTGTGAAAGGACATTTCAGCAATGAAATCATTCGCAGCCATCTTCTTCTTTAGCAGGTCAGCGATGGATTAATCAGACGCACAGAGCGCTTTGAATCCACCGCCTTTTGGAATGAACAAAAGGCGGTGTTTTTTTACGGGACCTGTTTCAGGCAATAATCCCGACCCGTCGCTGACCGATACCAGAATGCGCTCAACAGAATTCCTGAATCATCACAAAGGAGTGAACACATATGGCTAAATACTACCAGCCGGAAATTGAAACGGCTCCGCGGGAGAAAATTCTGGAAATCCAGAATGAAAAACTCGTAAAGCAGATTCATCATGTCTGGGATAATGTCCCCTACTACCGTCATCTGATGGAGGAGAAAGGACTCACCCCGGATGATATCAAAACCGTGGATGACATTCATAAGCTCCCATTCCTCAGCAAAGCTGATCTTCGGGAAACCTATCCTTACGGGCTGCTGGGTACGGATCTGAAGAACTGTGTCCGGATCCATTCCACTTCCGGCACCACCGGCAAGCGTGTTGTCGCCTTCTATACCCAGCACGATATCGATCTGTGGGAAGACTGCTGCGCACGGGCCATCGTCGCCGCCGGCGGCACGGAAGAGGATGTGGTGCAGGTCTGCTACGGCTACGGTCTGTTTACCGGCGGTTCCGGTCTGCACGGCGGCTCCCATAAGGTTGGCTGTCTGACCCTGCCCATGTCCTCCGGCAACACCGAACGCCAGATTCAGTTCATGATGGACCTGGAATCCACCATCATCTGCTGCACTCCCTCCTATGCCGCTTATATCGGCGAATCCCTGAAGGAGCAGGGTTTCAAGCCGGAAGACAATAAGCTGAAGGCAGGCATCTTCGGTGCGGAACCCTGGACCGAGGAAATGCGCCATGAAATTGAGAAGAGCCTGGGCATCAAAGCCTATGATATTTACGGTCTCACGGAAACCAGCGGCCCCGGGGTTGCCTTCGAATGCGAGGAACAGAAGGGCATGCATATCAATGAAGACCATTTCTATGCGGAAATCATTGATCCGGACACCGGCGAAGTGCTGCCTGAAGGATCTGTCGGCGAGCTGGTCTTCACCGCACTGGACAAGGAAGCCTTCCCGCTGCTCCGTTACCGCACCCGTGACCTTTGCGTCCTGAACCGCACCCCCTGCTCCTGCGGCCGCACCCATGTGCGGATGGCCAAGCCCATGGGCCGCAGCGACGATATGCTGATCATCCGCGGCGTCAACGTCTTCCCGAGCCAGATCGAAACCGTACTCCTCAATGAGGGATATACGCCCAACTATCAGATCGTGCTTGACCGGGAGCGGAACACCGACACCTTCGATGTGTATGTGGAAGTCAGCCCGGATCAGTTCTCCGACCTGATGGGCCAGATCCAGAAGATGGAGAAGAGCCTGGAATCCGCCATGCGTACCATGCTCGGCATCGGACCCAAGATCCACCTCGTCGCCCCCAAGACCATCACCCGCAGCGAAGGCAAAGCCGTCCGCGTCATCGACAAACGCAAACTTCACTGATATAATAAGATATAGCCACAAAAACCAATGCTATATTTTCATTCAACACTCCCAAATGTCATCCTGAGCGAAGCCGTAGGCGAAGTCGAAGGATCTCCTCCCGCAGGCATATTCCTTCAATCCGCTTCTCTTCATTCAGGAATGATACCGTATAATAATTCTGAATTATGAATTCTGAATTGGAGGAAATTATGGCTATTACGCAATTATCCGTCTTTCTGATGAACCAGCCCGGCGCCTTGATTGAAGCTGTTCAGGCCATTTCCGAAGCAGGAATCAATATCCGAGCCATGAGTATTTCAGAAGCCAATGACTTTGGCATTCTGCGCATCATCGTTTCCGATACAGATGCTGTCTGCAAACTCCTGGGTGAAAAGTATCTCTATTCCAAAACGGAAGTACTGGCCGCCCAGATGAGTGACCGCAGCGGCGCCCTCTATCCCATCCTGGCCGTCCTCAATGAAGCCAATATCAATATCGAGTATATGTATGCCTTCACCGGTTCCGGTCCGGAAGAAGCCTATGTGGTCATCCGGGTCAATGATGTGAAAACCGCCGAGGAGCTTCTGAATGCCCATGGCATCCGGACGCTGTCAGATGAAAGTCTGAAAATCTGATAATCATCTCATTCTTTGCGATTTTTGCACGCTTTGAGGCAAACAAACTCCCAATTCATGGATTTTTGCCTCATCTGGTTTTCTTTTGCCACTTGCCGTCCATTGTTGCTGAAACCCTTATGTGATATAGTATCATTAAGCGGAACGGTCCGCGAAACACATTTTCAGTATCAGGCGCACAGCGCGAAAGGAAGAGGCAAATGAAGAAGGTCATCTGCAAGATCGAGTACGATACCGACGCTTCCGAACTGATTCAGAAGAAAGTTTTCGGCGTATTCGGCGATCCCAAAGGGTATGAAGAATCCCTGTACAAGACCCAGGGCGGTAAGTTCTTCCTGTATGGTTACGGCGGAACTGAATCCCCCTACCCCGAAGAGACCATTAAGCGTCTGGCCGCTGACAAAGTCAAGGCCTGGCAGAACAACTAACAGTACAAGAGCCACCCTTCGGGGTGGCTCTTGCTGTTCACTGTTCACTCTTCACTTCACACCAGCCTGCCCCCGGCAGGATTTTTTTGTTCAGAAAGAACAGCTTCCGTTCCGGAAGCTGTTCTCTCCACAATTGTTCATTGTTAATTGTTCATTGTTAATTGTAAAAAAGTTGGCGCAGTTTCCTGCGCCATACTTTTTTACACAATTCCCTGTGCGTTCATCGCGTCGACAACCTTCTCGAAGCCGGCGATGTTCGCGCCGACAACATAGTTGCCTTCGAAGCCGTACTTCTTCGCGGCGTTGTCGATGTTGTGGAAGATGTTCGCCATGATGCCCTGCAGCTTGGCGTCCACTTCGTCGAAGGACCAGCTCAGACGCTCGCTGTTCTGGGACATTTCCAGGGCGGAGGTAGCCACGCCGCCGGCGTTGGCAGCCTTGCCGGGCAGGAAGACCACGCCGTTCGCCTGCAGGTAATCGGTCGCTTCCTGGGTGGTGGGCATGTTCGCGCCTTCGGCAACAACCTTGATGCCGTTGGCAACCAGGGCCTTGGCGTCGTCCAGGTTCAGTTCATTCTGGGTGGCGCAGGGCAGGGCGATGTCAGCCTTCACGGTCCACACGCCGCGGCCTTCATGATACTCGGCATTGGGACGGTAGTTCTTGTACTCGCTCAGGCGGGCACGCTTGACTTCCTTGATCTCCTTCAGCGCAGCCAGATCGATGCCTTCGGCGTCGTATACCCAGCCGGTGGAGTCGGAGCAGGTCACGGGCTTGCCGCCCAGCTGATAAGCCTTTTCAATCGCGTAGGTCGCAACGTTGCCGGCGCCGGACACGATCACGGTCTTGCCCTGCAGGCTGTCGCCCTTGCTCTTCAGCATTTCCTGGGTGATGTACAGCAGGCCGTAGCCGGTCGCTTCCTTACGGGCCAGGGATCCACCGTAGCTCAGTCCCTTACCGGTCAGCACGCCTTCATACACGCCGCGGATCCGCTTATACTGTCCAAACATGAAGCCGATCTCACGGGCGCCGGTACCGATATCACCGGCGGGCACGTCTGTGTCAGCGCCGATGTACTTGCACAGTTCGGTCATGAAGCTCTGGCAGAAAGCCATCACTTCGCGGTCGCTCTTGCCCTTGGGGTCAAAGTCGCTGCCGCCCTTGCCGCCGCCGATGGGCAGTCCGGTCAGGGAGTTCTTGAAAATCTGTTCAAAGCCCAGGAACTTGATGATACCCAGGTTCACGGACGGATGCAGCCGGATGCCTCCCTTGTAGGGACCGATGGCGCTGCTGTACTGAACACGGTAACCGGTATTCACCTGAACCTGTCCCTTGTCATCCACCCACGGCACGCGGAACTTCAGCTGACGTTCCGGATTGACCAGACGCTCCAGCAGGGCGTCCTTGCGGAACTTTTCTTCATTGGCATCCACCACGGGACGCAGGGAATTCAGAACTTCCTTCACCGCCTGATGGAACTCGGGCTCATTGGGATTTTCCCTGATCACTCTGTCAAGGACCTCATCGACGTAAGACATGTGGATCGAAACCTCCTTTGGTTTGCTTATGTTCTGATAGAACAAAGCGCCTTTAACACACACTGTTAAAGACGCCCTTGCCTTTACGGGTGAAAGTGTATGCCTGCCCGGCGCCTTTGTCAATGCGCCGGAAGGCCGATTTCCGTACTAATCCTGTTTTTTTGTCATTCACCTGTTTGTTCCGCGGATGTATATTCCCTGTCCATCCACGCTGTACGTTCCGTGATCCATTTCTTCAGGTATGCGAAGGCTGTCCCGAAATCTCCGCCGGATCCGGATCCCGTTGCGTCCCTGCTGATCCCCCACCGGGTATAGTTCATCCGCACGGAATCGCTGATCCGTTCCCGGTATTCGTCCAGGGAACAGAGACTCCCGCCCTGCGGTGCCTCCTGTTCTCCCAGCAGTACAGCGACAGCCGGACGGAAGGTTTTCTCCCAGATCTCCGTGACCCTTTCTCCGAATGTCTCATGGGTATACAGCAGCCAGTAGAGATTGTTCTTTTTCCGGTAGGATGTCAGGTATTTCCCGTTAGGGCTGTATCCCCTGTCCCCCATGTTGCCGAAGCACAGGTCATAATCCCAGGACGGCCCGGCATATATCCGCGGATCCGCCAGGTCTGAATCTTTATACAGGAACTGGCTTCCGCCGATAAAGTCATAGTTTTTTGTCCAGTCCTCAATCAGGAAACGCTGTGCGAAGGAAGTAATATCCAGATATTCATCGTAGGATTTTCCCGTTGCGGGTTCAATCCCGTCTTTCGCCATCAGGGCATTCTGCACTTCCGTCATCCGGCCGAACACATACTCTGTCTGTGCCCGGCTGGGATATGTGGGTTCCTTGATCCGGATACTCAGTTCTTCCTTTGTCCGGAATCCGGCCAGCACGTAGTCCTTCATCCGGTGTTTCTTTTCAATGGTCAGGATATATCCGCCGGTAATATCCTCCGGATCCTTTACTGCCGGATAACTGCGCAGCAATGGAAATGACGCGGATTTCTCCGTGATGATCTGCCCCGGACTGAACGGTTCGCTGTTCACCTTTTCCGTCGCTTTCTCCAGGTTGATGATATCGATCCGGCTTCCGCCGATCTGGATTTTCTCTGTAATCAAATACAGTCCGTTGTAAATCCCGTTGATCCATACATCCGCCTGTACGCAGCCGGCAGCATGCTTCAGGCCGATTTCCCGGCTCATGTCCAGTACTATCTGGTTCCGCAGCAGGCTGACGTCCACCCAGTTGGCCAGCAGCACCCAGGTCTTGCCCTTGCTCATTCCGCTGAGGGATACTTTTTCTCCCAGCTTGATCTGGTAAGGTTTCTTGCTGTAACGGAAGGAGTTGTTTCCCCTGCCCTTCATCTGTTCCAGCGGTCCGTCGTAGCTGACGGTGCCGTCTGCCTCCACGTAAGCCGCGTGTCCTTCGGAGATTTCGTTCTCCTTGCTGTGGTTGACCTGTTTCAGTTTTTCTCCGTCAACCCGAAGGAAAAGTGCAGGAATATCCGAGCCTTGCAGAATAGTCAGGATTCCCCGGCTTTCCCCGCCGGCGTCAAGCACCCGGAGTTTCCGTCCGGTCAGTCCGGACAGGTCAGTTTCCTGCCCGGCGGATACTGCCGTCTGTTCGTCCCCCAGCAGGATCGTGTCCGATCCGTCCAGTTTCAGCGTGATCTTTGTCAGGTCCCAGCATCCCGGCAGAAAGAGCGTCATTTCGCCTTTCTTCCATCGGGCGGTTACGGTTTCACTGCTCACCGACGGGCAGGAAGCCGTCAGGGTCCGCTCCGTCAGTGCGAAGGCTGTACCGGTCAGAAACAGCAGGAAAAGGATCACCGTCACGGTGATCCTGATGATCCTTTTCCACATTGTTCTCATCTGCTGACCTCACAGACTTTTAATTCTGAATCCTGAATTCTTAATTCTGAATTGAGTTTATCACAGATTCTGTATTTTCCGTATGAACTCTCTCACCCGTACTTCCGAAGGGTTTTCAAAGAATTGTTTCGACGGAGCGGTCTCCACAACCTTCCCGCCTTCCATAAACATGACCTTGTTGGACACATTCCGGGCAAAATCCATTTCGTGAGTAACTACCAGCATCGTCATGCCGTCCTCTGCCAGTTTCCGCATAACGGCCAGCACTTCGCCGATCAGTTCGGGATCCAGTGCGCTGGTAGGCTCGTCAAAATAGATGATTTCAGGACTTGTCGCCATCGCCCGGGCGATTGCCACCCGCTGCTGCTGTCCGCCGGACAGCTGGTTGGGATAATTCTGCAGTTTATCCGCCATACCCACTTTTTCCAGCATTTCCAAGGCAACAGCCTCCGCTTTTTTCTTGTCCATTCCCATTCCGGAGGTCAGACCCAGCGTCACATTCTGCAGGACCGTCTTATTCAGGAAAAGATTGTAATTCTGGAAAACAAAGGCGGTCTTCCTTCTCATCCGGGCAATATCCTTTTTCCCGGTGCTGTGCAGGTCAAACTTCTCCCCGTCAAACACCAGGCTTCCGCTGTCCGCGGTCTCCAGATAGTTCAGGCACCGCAGGAAGGTGGTTTTGCCCGACCCGCTCGGTCCGAGAATAGCCACCACGTCGCCTTTTTCCACATCCAGGCTGATGCCGTCCAGCACCGTCAGTCCGCCGAAACTTTTCTTCACATCTCTGATTTCCAGCATCATGTGCGGACACCTCCATAGCTGCCGAGCTTTTTCTCTCCACGGTGCTGCAGCCAGGTCAGGATCGTGCAGAAGAACAGGTAGATCAGCGCTGCTTCAATGTACAGCGCCAGCGGTTCGTAGACCCGTCCGTTGATCACCTGTGCCTGGCGGAAGAGTTCCATCACCGTAATCGTTGCCGCCATGGACGTTTCCTTCAGCATGGCAATCATGGAATTGGACAGGGCAGGGAATGCCGTCCGCATCGCCTGCGGAAGCACCACATGCCACATAATCTTCGGCCAGCTCATTCCCACACAGTATCCGGCTTCCAGCTGGCCTGCGCTCACGCTTTCCAGGGTGCCCCGGATGGTTTCGGCCATGTATGCGGCCTCGTTCAGTCCCAGAACAATAACCGCCGACGGAAATGCGTCCAGTACAATGCCGATCTTCGGCAGGCCGTAGAAAACAATATAAAGCTGAACCAGCAGCGGTGTGCCGCGGGTAATCCAGATGTAGAACCGGCAGATCTGGCGGATTCCTTTCACCCCGGCATACTGAATCAGGGCCACGCCCAGTGCCACCGTCAGTGCCAGCGCAAAGGACAAGATAGTCAGCGGAATGGTCACCTTGATTCCATATTCCAGCATTTTCGGAAAGGAATCCGTCAGAATACCCCAAAGTCTTTCAGTCATTAATGTCACCTGTATCGGCGTATGATTATTCTTCCTTTGTCAGATCCCGGCCGAAGTATTTGTTGCTCAGCTCCGCCAGTTTTCCGTTCTGCCGTGCTTCCTCCAGGATCCGGTTGATTTCCTCCACCAGGGTTTCCGTCCGTTCGCCCTTCTGCATAGGGATCGCCACCGGTTCACCGGCAACGCTCAGCACAACCTTGATCTGGGCTTCCGGATGTTCTGCCAGGTAGGCGTCCACGGAGTCCTTTGCGTTCAGCGTTGCTTCCACACGGCCCTGCTGCAGCATTTCCATGGTTTCACCCAGGGTGTCCACATAGACCACCTCGGCGCCGGCAGCTTCGGAACGCATGGCATAGGTGGAGTTCGGGGAGTTCGCGGTCTTCTTTCCCTTCAGGTCATCCAGGGACTTGATTTCCTCGTTGTCCGCCCTGACCACCAGCACCATTTCCGTATAGACGTAAGGTGTGCTGAAGTTATAGCTTTCCGCCCGTTCATCCGTATATCCCACACCGTTGCAGGCGATGTCAAAGCGTCCGGAATCCACGCCGGCCAGGATGCCGTCCCACGCGGTTTCCTTATAATCCGGGGTTACACCCAGTCCTTCCGCAATCAGCGCGCCGACTTCCACGTCAAAGCCGGTCAGTGTGCCACTTTCATCGTGATAGGTCCAGGGCTGCCAGGCGCCTTCCATGGCAATCGTCAGGGTTCCCCTCGCCCGGATTTCCTCCAGGGCAGTTTCCGCCATGGCCGCGGAAGCGGTCAGCATCAGTGCGGCCAGAAGTACGGCAATAATCTTCTTCATGTTCTTTTATCCCCTTTTTTATTCTTCTATCGTGTCCAGCAGCTTGTGCAGCAGCCGGTACAATTCATAGGCTTCTTCCTGCGGCAGGGAAATGCAGGCCCCCACCTTTGCTGGAATGTCTTTCACCTGTTCCCGCAGCGCCCAGCCCTTTTCTGTCAGGCAGATTGAAACGCACCGCTCATCGTTTTTGCAGCGGCAGCGGGTCAGCAGTCCGCTTTCTTCCATCTTCTTGAGCATCGGGGTCATCGTTCCGCAGTCCAGGTACAGCCGGGTGCACAGTTCCCCTACTTTGACCTCGCCGCTTTCCCACAAGGCCAGCATCACAATGTACTGTGTGTAGGTCAGTCCCAGCGGTTTGAGCAGCGGACCGTATGCATTGGTCACTTTCCGTGCACAGGCATACAGCGGAAAGCAAAGCTGACTGTCCAGCTTCAGCTGGGGATATTCAGTTCCCTGCTGTTCCCTGTTCTGTTCGCTCATGGTTGTCTCCTCCATCAAAGGTTGCCGTCAATCCACGCAGTCAGCTGGGGTTCCGGACGGAAGCCGATGGACTGATCCGCAAATTCTCCGTTTTTCAGCAGCACAAGGCAGGGCACGGAGCTCACCCGGTACTGCATGGCCAGTTCAGGGCATTCATCCACATCCACGCTGTAGAAGCTTACTTTTCCCTCGTATTTTTCTGAAATACCTTCCAGCACCGGCGCCAGCATCCGGCAGGGGCCGCACCAGGTCGCGTTAAAGTCCACCACCGCCGCGGGAGCCTTCATCGCCTCGTTCTGGAATTCCTGCGTATTAACCTTCTTAACCATTGTTTTATTCTCCCTTCTCTTTATTTACTCTGTCGATATAAGCCGCGGCGCTGATCGCCGCAATGTTTCCTTCCCCCGCTGCTTTCACATACTGGTAAGGTGTTCCCACCAGGTCGCCGCAGGCGAACACCCCCGGAATATTGGTTTCCATGCGCCGGTTCACCGTTACGTGCGGCCCCTCCGTTTCCAGTCCGGGAACCAGCTGGCCGGGGGCAACCGCCTCCCGCAGTACAAAGACACCGTCGGCTGGATACTCGCCCGCTTCCGTCTTCACCGCAAGGCCTGCTTCCTTTTTCAGGATCTCCCCGGGTGTTTCACGGATCACTTTCACCGTATCCGGCAGATCGGTCTGTTCTTTATACATCGGGAAATACAGCACCTTGCTGCATACCCCCGCCAGGAATGCGGCTTCCGCCTCCTCCCTGGGGCTGTAGCCGATTACCGCCGCGGTTCTGCCGCGGTAGAGCGGCGCGTCGCAGGTGGCGCAGTAGCTGACGCCCCGTCCGAGGAGCGCTTCCTCTCCCGGCAGGGTTTTTGCCATCACCACTCCGGTAGCCAGAATGACTGTGCTGGCTTCCAGCATTTCCTCTCCGGCCTGCAGGGCGAAGTAATCACCCATCGCGTAAACAGCGCCGATCCGCTGTTCCGTCACAGAGATTTCCATCCGGTCCAGCTGATCCCGGAAAGCAGCCGCCAGGTCTTCTCCCTTTACAAAGGGCAGTCCCGGATAATTCCGGATCTCATGAGCCTTCGCAACTTTTTCACTCATCTGCCGGCTTCCCAGGAGCAGAATGCTTTTGTTCCTGTTCTTTGCCGTCAGTGCGGCGGATACCCCTGCCGGGCCTGTACCGATAATGGCGATATCATATCGTTCCGTATTTCTCGCCTCCTTCATCTCCCTGATGCATTTATATTTTATCAAATATATCTGCCATGTCAATACCTTTGATAAAATATTTTCAATAATATAGTTTCATCTTTCCAGATCGGTTTCACCGGTTTATTTCATTATGAATTATGAATTGTGAATTATGAATTATGGAATTGTGGTATACTGTTCTCATTCCCTGAAGGAGGATTTGATTGTGAAAGATACTTTATTGATTTTTGACCTCGACGGCACCCTGTGGGATTCTGCCGGGCCCGTAGCGGAAGCCTGGAATGAAGTCTTCCAGCGTGAATGCCCCGGCCTGCCCCTTCTCACAAAGGAGGATATTCACAGCGTCATGGGCATGACCATGAAGGAAATCGGCCAGACGCTCTATGCGGATATCAGTATTCCCCGCCGGGATGAAATCTTCGATATCTGCTGTGTTTATGAAGTGGAATATCTCCATTCCCACTGCGGCACCCTTTATCCGGATTTCCGTTCCACCATGGAAGCCCTTCGCGCGGAAGGATATGACCTGGCCATTGTCAGTAACTGTCAGCGGGGCTATGTGGATGCGTTCCTTGCCTCCTCCGGCGCCGCCGATCTGTTTATTGACTATGAGGAATGGGAGCGCACCGGCCTCACCAAAGGAGAAAACATCCGTCTGGTCATGGATCGCAACAACTACAGCAAAGGGATCTATATCGGCGATACCCGCAAGGACCAGGAAGCAACCATCCAGGCAGGGCTTCCCTTCATCCACGCCGCCTACGGCTTCGGTAAAGCTGAAAATCCCGATGGCGTCATCAACGCACTGTCCGAACTCCCCGCAGTCATCTCCCAATTAGTAAAATAACGCCGGTGCTTAAAAATGTCATTTCAACCAAGAAACGGGAAGCCATCAGGCTTCCCGTTTCGCGTGGAGAGATCTTCTCCCGGGGACACATTTTATCATGATGGCAGGAACTCCTATGCCCTGCATTTTTCGAAACCATTCATTATGAATTATGAATTATGAATTGTGAATTCATTAATTACTCTACACAGTAGAGTATATGCAGATTCCTTACTTCCCCATCCTTTATTCCGTCATTCACGGAATATGCATGCTTTTCCAGGTCCCCGCAGACTGCTTCCGTCAGTCCCTGTTCCTGCAGCAGGTCAATCATCTGGGATGCAATGCCTTCCATACAGAAGTACTTATCCTCCGCCAGGTCCGGTCCGTTTTCTGTGGTCAGCAGCCATTCCAGGCTTCTGCCGAGATCTTCGCCGCCGGGCAGTGCTTTCAGTGCCCGGAAGCTCCATTTGTAATAAGGCATATACGCCCTGTTCAGCAGGAAAAAGGCTGACAGGGTGTTTTTCACAAACTCTCCGGCTGCCAGCTGTGCCGCGCCGGTTTCTCCGTGCTTCAGGCACCGCTGATAGTTATACTGCCCGCTCTGGCTCATCAGCAGGAGCCTTCCGGCCAGCCGTTTCCGGCGCGCGTTTTCCGGCATGTTCTTCAGGATATTCCGGCAGTCCGTCAGCAGTCCCGCCGGATCCCGGAACACTTCCCCGTTCACCGCCTCCGCCAGGGCATATTCCGGCAGCCGGAGCCACCGTTCCATTGTCATCTGGTCCGCTGGACATCCGATTTTTGCCGTAAAATATTCATCCAGCCGGAACACGCCGTGCCGTTGTCCGCCCACCGGCTGCAGTTTCAGCCGTCTGAAGCCCTCAAATTCCGCCGGCAGCTTTGCATACGCCCGTTCCAGCAGGAAAGCCGTCCGCCGGTCTGCGATTTCCTCGCCTGGAATGAACAGGCAGAATCCCGGTTCAAAATCATGATCCCGGGAAACTTCATCGTCAAACCCGTAGCATTCCGACCCGCTTCCGGTCAGTGCCGCGGCAATGATTTCCTCATAATCCGGAAACTGTTCCCGGATCATCGGGACGCCGTATGTTTCCCAGTAGGCCCGTGCCAGTTCAAGCCCTGTCATTGATCTCTTCCGCTCTCCTTTTCAGCTCCGCTTCCGCCGCAAACCAGCCGTAGTGGCCGAATACCGGTGCGCACTTTTCACACACAAAGGCATAGTATCCGTTCCGCGGCAGGCTTTCCGTATTCAGCAGTTTCTCTGCGGTTTCCAGGTATTCCTCCACGGATTCCTCCGCCTGTTCCGTTCCCAGCGCAGCCTCTGCCGCGTCCGCCATGTTCAGCCAGGTGATAGCCTGTTCCAGCTCGCCGTATTCCTGTTTCTTCATCACTTCGATGGCGTTGCGGAACATTCCCATCGCTTCATCGAACCGTCCGCAGACTGCCAGGGAAAGCGCCATATTGTTATACAGTCCGCCCAGCCTGCCGTCATTGTCCGGCAGGTTTTTTTCATAGTTGGCCTGTGCCCGTTCGAAGAATTCAAGCCCGCCTACCGGATCCCCGAAGGCTTCCCGCACCGTTCCGGCGTTTACCCAGGTCGTTCCGGCGGTTACGGTGTCTTCCATTTCCAGTTTTTTCACCAGATAATCGGCTCTTTCCGCATGGCTGAAGGCCTCATCCTTTTTCCCTTGTTTCCGGTAATACCCCATCAGCTCGTTATGCAGCATCAGCTGGCCCCGCTCGTCCCGGTTCGCTTCCGCCTCCGCCAGCCAGTATTTCAGGTGGCGTTCCACCGCCGGCCAGTCATTTCTGTCCTCATATTCCCGGAGTTTATCCATGATCCGGCCCACGGGCACCGGCTGGACTGTTTCCTCTTCTCCCGGCTTCCCACACAGGGCACACCGGGGATCAACGTAATCCTCTTTCTCCAGATTCATGTTGTCTCCCCCTTCTTTTCATTTTTCCAGAGGATTCCGCCCAGGATCATGATTCCCAGGCAGGGAATCAGGTTAATCAGCATTCCTGTCTGCAGTCCGAACTGATTGGCCGCGAAACCGATCACCGCCGGCATCAGGATACCCCCGCAGGCGGCAATCGGCAGCAGGATACCCATACTTTCCGGGCTCATATGCTTTCCGGTCATTCCTGTGGACATGGGATTCACGCCCGCAATGGACGCGGAGAACAGGAACAGCACCGTAATTGCCGGCGCCGGATCCGTCAGCGGAATCATCAGGGCATAGAGTACCGCGCACCCGGCTCCCATCACGCAAAGCGCCTTGGCGCGGTTCCTGATCGGAAGCACAAAGGCAATCAGTAGCCGGGCAATCAGGGTGGCGCTCCACATAATCGTCATTGCGTACGCGCTCAGCACACCGCTGAGGATTTCCTGTTCCCTGTAGTAGGTCACAAGCCAGCCCGTCACTCCGGTTTCCGCCGCGTTCTGGCAGAAAACCATGGCCGTCAGCAGCCAGAAGGTCTTCGTCCGCAGGAAAGACCTGTCTTTTTTCTGTGCCGGACCTTCCTCAATCCTGTTTCGTCCCTCCATCCCGGAGGATGCCAGCAGCAGCCACATGGCCAGGCCTGCGGCCGCCAGTCCTGCCAGAGGCATTTTCTCATTCACTCCGCTCAGGGCCGTGATCAGGAAAGGGCACAGCAGCGCACCGCAGGCATAGCAGGAATGGAGAATCTGCATGGATCGGGTCCGGTTCTCCGTGTGCATCCCCGCCATCACTGTACACCTGTTCAGCGCCGCGCCTTTGGCAAGTCCCACCAGGAAGAACGCCGTCATCAGCAGCACAACGGTCCCGGTCAGCGCCGTTCCGCTGTATCCCAGCGTATATCCTGCGCACAGAAGCAGGATTGCCGCCCGTGTGCCGATCTTTCCCGGCAGCCAGCCCGCCAGGAAGGCAGCCAGCATATTGCCGATGCTCATCATGGATAGCAGTGTTCCTGTCTGGGCGAAGGACAGCCCGTACTGTTCCCGCAGCAGGCTGACCACAACGCCACTGGACATGGCGCAGATTCCGCTGAGGAAAAACACGCCGTATCCCGTTCTGCGGATTCGCGTATCCTTTCCCGTCTCAGTCCCGTTCATAAACATTTCCTCGGTTCTTGCAATCTTTTATGGCCGCCTCGGAATCTGCCTGAGCAATCCGGCGCAGCCCTCTTCAATCTGTTTCAGGACTCCCGTAAAATCCCTCGTATACCAGGGATCATCTATTTCCTTCCCCGGCTGCCCGGCCCAGTCCTGTAGCATCGACAGCTTGCCGTCAGGATCGCCGCCGTATATCCGCTTCATATCCCACATGTTTTCATCATCCATGCCGATGATATAATCCCATTCGCCGTATTCTGCCCGGGTGGTTTGCCGGGCCGCGTGGTACTCACAGGCATACCCGGCAGCCGCCAGCGCCTTTTTCATCGGCGGATACACATCATTCCCGATTTCCTCCCGGGTCGCGGCCGCGGAAGCAATCAGCAGATCCTTCCTGCCCCGTTCCCGAGCCATCTGCTTCATCACCATCTCCGCTGCGGCACTCCTGCAGATATTGCCGTGGCAGATAAATAAAATCTTCGTCATTGGTCAGTAAAGCCTCCTCCGGCCACGAAAAGCAACGTTTAGGCCACTCCTGGGGCATGTCGAATCTGGTCATTTTTTCGGCCGCCCAAAATCATGCTTCGCTTTTCGTTGCAAAACGTGACTTATCGCGGCCGTCAAAAGTAGTAGAAAAGTAGTAAAATGCCCTCTAATTTACTACTCAGAATACCCTGGGAGCCGTTTCTTTCTTGACATAGAATACCATAGAAAGAAAACCCGGGCAATAAAAAAACCGGCTGGATCGCTCCAGTCGGCATCGTCATTTTTCCCGGTTATCCTGCCCGGAAACGCTTCTTCGAAAGCTTCACCTCGTCCGGCTTTCCGCTAAGCGCTTCCTGCTCCTTCCTGGCGCTTTCCAGCTGCTGCATCCGGTTCATTTCATCCACCGCGTCCTCCAGACCCAGGTGCTTGTACGTGTTCATAGTCACGCTGATATCGCTATGGCCCATCAGGTACTGCAGCGTTTTCGGGTACATAACACAAACTCACTCGTCTTGTCATTATACTTGTAGTATAAAAAGTCAAGATCCTTTGCCTCCTCATCAAAGATCATTGTCTTTGCACTATTATTCAATAATTCTTTCATCAATAGCGTTCAGTTCCGTCGATCTGTTTATGGCTTTTGATCATCAGCCTTCAGGATGCTCATAAACTCTTCACCGGTAATGGTTTCTTTGTT
>OMZY01000050.1 GCA_900315675.1 uncultured Eubacteriales bacterium | reverse complement strand
GGGTATCCGCTGTCGCCAAGCCTGGTATTTAACAGTCCCACTTCCGTGTTATATTGATGAAATTCATTATCACTTCCGAGATAGTTCGACATCTGTGAAGGAACACTACCGTCATTATTGCCTACATTGAATATTCCGGCCTGAAAAGACCGGGGTACCGCGGCAGCGGTACCATCGTTCCGCAACAATGATACTGCTGATCCGCAGTTGGATACCGAAGGTATCCTTTCCCGGGTGCGTCAGCCCTGTTTACGTGCTAACAGTTCCCGCATGTTGACCTTGCCAAGATCAACAGTGTCGGCATTGTGTACGATCCGGTCCATGATCGCATCCGCCATGACGCCGCCGCCAAGGCGGGGATGCCATTCGGACTGTTTGTACTGGGTACAGAAGATTGTCGAGTAGAGATCGTAGCGGATCTCAAAGATCTCCAGAAGGTATTTCACCTCCATATCCGAAGGAATCTCTACCAACCATTCATCCACGATGAGCAAATGGTAGGTGCTGTACCGTTTAACAAGCTTGCTGATGCCGGATCCTGTCTGGGTCGCCAGATTGAATTCTTCCAGCATCTTCGGCATTCGGACATATCTGGTTTTGTGAAGCCTCCGGCATGCTTCTTTGGCAATGGCACAGGAAAGGTAGGTCTTTCCGGCGCCGGTGTAACCGTTGATGATGATGTTGCGTGCATCCATCAGGTAGGATTCTGCCGCCAGTGCGATCATACGAGGTTTGCTGAGCCCTCTTGGTTCAAGGATCAGCGTGTTGATGTCGGCGTCAGGATATCTGAGCTTTGCTGAGCTGATCAGCCGTTTGGACCGTTTGCTGTTCTTCTGATAGTAGAGCTCATCAATTGCCAGCGACAGCCGGTCGTCAAAGGACATGGACGCGTAAACATCCAGGCGGCGTTCCTGGTCGTCAAGGATATCGACGAGTTCATCCAGCTTGAGTTCGCGTATCTTACGGCGGGATTCCTCATTCAGCATCCTGATCACCTCCCCCGTAGTAGGCGGCTCCCCTGATGAAGGCACCGGATTTCTCTTTTACCTGGCTGTTCTCTTTAGGGATCGCCTCCTGTTCCCTGCGGACGATGTCCCGGTTATTGATAAGGATGGCCTGGATCAGACGGTAGCGCGGAGAGGATGCCTGTTCAAGGGCGATGCGGCAGGCGGTTTCGAACCGCTCCTTCGGATACCCTTTAGACAACCGGAGGATAGCCAGGGCGGCATTATAACCCTGCTCCTTGATCTGGACGCTGCGGAACACTCTTGCAATGACATCATTCGTGTACGGCCCGATTGTGGCTGCCCAGGACAGCATCCTGGCATCATTCATCTCCGGCTCATTGAAGTAGTCCGGCATGTGTGAGGGCTCTGTCCGATAACGGTTTTCAACGTACGCCGGGAAGACCGGGTGGGACGCGACCCGCTGGTGATCGTAATAGATCTCCACGAGCTTTTCCGTATAGCGGATGTCAACGTACTTGCCGCGGTAAGTATACGGCACGGAGTAAAAGTTCTTTTTCAGCGTTGCGTGGCAGTTTGGGTATACCTTCCGGTGGAATTCCCATGAGGCGATCTCATACGGGACAGCAGGAAGCGTGCGGAGGTAGGCTTTTTCCTCTTCCCAGACTTCCAGCCGGCTGCCGGCACGTTTTTCAAATGGAGCGGCGTTGTAAGCCCTGAGCGCCTCACCTACCGCTTTCTCCAGACTCGGAAAATCTCGGAAGGTCCGGTTCCTGAGTTTGGCAATGATGGCGGTCGCGATGTTCCCAACAGTCCCTTCCGCGCCTGGTTTCTGCTTGGGCTTTTTAACGCCCGCGGGCATGATCGCTGTGATGTAGTGGTTTCCCATGGCCTCGTAGGCGTCTGTGAGTATGATCTCACCGTCTTTTGGATGCTTTACTACACCGGTCTTGAGGTTATCGCAGACGGTCCTTGTGGGAACGCCGCCGAAGTGCTCGTACATATGGATGTTGCACCTGATCCAGGTGTCCATCTTCATGTCCAGCGTAGGTTCGACATAAGCGTACCGGCTGTAGGACAGGCAGGACACAAAGAGATAGACCTTTATCTCTTCACCGTCGGCCTTGACGATCTTCATCGTGGGACCGCTCCAGTCCACTTCACAGCGCTGTCCGGGTTTGTGCTCGAAGTGGCCGCTGATCGCAGCCTCATCGCAGTACTTGTTGTAGTCATCACAGAACTTTGTTTTTCCGACCGGGATGTTACCTTTGGCAAGGCATTTATCCCTGTACTCCTCCCAGAGGAGTTTGAGTGTGACGCCGACCCGCTTCAGTTCTTCGTGAACATACTCGTAGTCCGGCAGTTCGTAGATTTGATCAGCGGACAGCTTTTCCGGGAAGAACAGCCGGTAGGCTTCCTCTGGTGTCATCTCCTGCAGGTCAGCAGCGGTGACGTTCAGTTCCCTTGCTGTTTTGAGAACAAGGCTCACTGAGGTCTTGGAGAAGTGCCGGGAGTTTGCGATCTCATTTTGTGTCAACCCGCCAGCACTCAGATCCATGATGAGCTTTACATTGATACGTTTGGCCATACGATAGGCCTCCTTTCATAGAATACAGGCACAGTTTGCCTGATATCATTCTATGGTGGGACGGTATCATTAGCGGACGAAAAGTACGCTTCTGCGGATTGTCTATTGAAAACACAGCGGTATCATAGCCCGGTTTGCCGGTATCCTATCGCGGATTGGTGGTACTCGGAGCCCGGAATATTCACCTACATAAAGATCCGTTCCGAAATTGACCATTTTCATGGTAATTCCATATTGTTCATGATCTACGGTCGAAACCGTG
>OMZY01000051.1 GCA_900315675.1 uncultured Eubacteriales bacterium | reverse complement strand
CGTCGCCCTGCTCCGCACCGGAGCCGGCTTCGTCTTTTCCCGAGCCCGCTTTCCCGTCCTTGCCGGCTTTTCCTGCGCCGTCCTTGCCGGCGTCGGCTTTTCCTGCACCGGTTTTTCCGGCACCGGCGACTTCAGATCCTGCCGCTGCGCTGTCAGAAGCTTCCTGGCCGCTGTTCTGCTTTGCCGTCAGAACATTAATACCGATGATCGCCGCCAGAAGAACGACCACGATCCCGATCATCAGCGGCCCCTTGCCGCCCTTCTTCTCCGGCTTCCTGTGGCTGACTCCCGGCGTCCTTCCGTCCCAGTTATCTCCGCCGGCTCCTGTGGTGCCCTGCTGAAGCCGCTCTTTATCTACTCCGTTCACTCCGCTCACGATCGATTTCCCCTCGATACAAGATTATGTAACCCACTGGTTTTTTATTATAGCACAGGAAATGTGGAAGGATACCGGATTCTGTACTGTTTGTGGGATTTTCTTCTCTGTTTTTCCCCTTTCGGAGCCCTGTGTGGGGGTAATCCCCTGTTTTTTTCCTGTTACTTCGGGGTGCCAAGGCTTTCCGGGCGGTCACGGCCCCGTACAGCCACCAGCAAGCTTCCTGTTACTTCGGGGCCCCACGGCCTTCCGGGCCGCCCCGGACCCGTACAGCGTCCAGCAAGCTTCCTGTTACTTCGGGGTGCGTACCCCTTCCGGACGGTCACGGCCCCGTACAGCATCCAGCAAGCTTCCTGTTACTTCGGGGCCCCACGGCCTTCCGGGCCGCCCCGGCCCCGAACCGCGACCAGCAAGTCCTGGAGTTTGTTTGATTGCAGACACTAAGTCTTTGCTGTTATTCTGGCTGTTCAGTGTACATGACAGCAATTGCCAGATCAGCTGACACTGAAACTTCCCTGTTTCCCCCTCCACTACGTGTACGGGAAAGTGTTTGCTCCATTGGCTGACACTGAAACTTCCCTGTTTTCCCCTCTATTACGTGTATGGAAAAGTGTTTGCCTCATTAGCTGACACTGAAACTTCGCCATTTTCCCCTCCGCTACGTGTATGGAAAAAAATTGCCTGATTGGCAGACACGTAGTAATCGCAAAAAGCTTGCTTCCTCAGTGTTGCTGCAACTGCAAACATTAGCGCCTTGCCAAATCGATTGCCAAATCATTCTCTAAATCAATCGCTGAGTCAATCACTGCGTCAATCACTGAGTCAATCACTGAGTCAATCGCTGTATCAATCGCTGAATGGAAGGAGTCAAAGAAAATACCTGAAACGAGTCAAAAAAATACCTGCAAAACCACAAAACCCGGGGGCCTAACGGCCCTCGGGCATAATAGGCTCTTCGGGGGTGATAGTGGATGAAAATCACCCACAATCCCAGTAATTATGCGGATCAAGCGGTTTTCAATCTACGATTGGGTAATGGAACTCGTAAATCAGAGCAAACCAGATAGACCATATCCAGCATGTTCTGGATGTTACGGAAGCCATATGCCTTCCGGATGATCAGCTTGATCTTGTTGTTGGTTGCTTCGATCCTTGCGTTGCTCATACCGAGCCGTATAGTGTTCAATATATGGCTCTTGTGGCGCTTGATCTTTTTATATAGTTCCTTGAAAGCAGAAATCCTGCTGTGACTGGCCCACCATAGCCACCGGTCCAGTTCCGCCTCCGCTTCCTTGACATCTTTGATCTTGAGAAGCAGGCGCAGGGTCTCTTTCATACGGTACGCACGATAAAGACGGCTGTTGTTCTCAGCAATCATGGCGATCCGGGTCTGCTGGTTCTCTGTGAGGTGCTCCGGGGCTTTCCCCAGGGCGAAAGCAGAGTTCTTGATTGCTTCGGCCCTTGCTCTGACGGCGGCAACGATCTTTGCGCCAGGGTCGTCCGCTTTCGGTCGCCCTTTCCCTTTGGGATGCGTTTTGGCTGTCTGTACAGCCTCGGCGTGGGCTTCCCGCCATACCTCGCGGCGAACCTCATCCAACGCCTCCATCGCCCACTCGACGACGTGGAAGGGATCGACGCAGCGCTCACAGGAAGGGGTAAACTCATTGACACAGTCCGTGATCCATCTGGCGCCGTCCCCGGTAACGACCTGTATACTGGAGATCTGCCTGGGTGTCAGCTGGCGGTAGAACTGTTCCAGAACCTTTTTGCCGTGCCCCTGGGCTGCCCAGACAACGGTATTGGTATCGTGATTGACGACAACGGTGATGTACTTGTGGCCTTTCCGGTAGCTGGTCTCATCAATACCGATGTTGACAAGGTGATCAAGGCGCCTGGAACGCTCCGGTTCGATCTCATTCAGTGTCCGGTGGACACATCGGCCGACAGTCTCCCAATCAATCCGCATGTATTCGGAGACGGTGCTGCGCGGCAGGTAGACGGCGAGCCATCCGACAGTCAGGTCGAAGTCTTTCGTAAAGCCGCTCCCCGGATAAGCCCAGGGAACGTCTGCAACGAGGACGCCGTGCTCCGGACACAGGATACGGTGCGTGCGGTACTGGATCTCGACCAGCGTCCCTCCCCAGTCGAGAGCGCGCCAGGTACGGGGCAAGCGGGTCTGGACATCATATGGCCTGCACCGCTTATGGCAGAAGGGGCAATCATCCTCATGCCTCTTGTCAGGGCGCGCATGGATCCGAAGATGGTTCACCCCGTCGGAATCCTGATAAAAATCGTGTCCAGTCACAACTGCGGACTTGACGCCGAGCAACTGCTTGCATAATGTATTAGCTGAAGCCATCTGTGGATACTCCCTTGTGTAAAGGTTTGGACGCTAATACACTATCGGAACACAGATGGCTTTTCAATATGAAACTGTCAACTCAGGAGGCATGAGTACCCACTATCATGCCAGAAGCCTCATTTAAAAATGTATATCTTCAATAGAATACGGCAAAAATCTTGAATTATGATGATATTTGGCATTAATTATATAGCATATTGATATAATTATATGTATGTCTATTTATAGAGCACAGTGCATTATTATGTAAACTGCAGACTCACGAAAGGAACGATTGTTTTGCAGGGAATCCAGACGAGATCCGGGAAGGACCTCCCTACGACTGTACAGCTTGAAAAGGAACTGAAGAGGGAAAAGTACCGGGTCACCTTCCAGAGGGTCCTGCGGAGCACCATCGGGATCCTGATCACAGTGGCAGCTGCCGCTATTCTTGTGGCGGTCCTTCTGCTTCCGGTGCTCCAGATCTACGGAAGTTCCATGAGCCCTACGCTGCGGGAGGGAGATATCGTCCTCACAGTGAAGGGAAGCGATTTCCGGACGGGAGACGTGATCGCCTTTTACTACAACAACAAGATCCTTGTGAAGCGTGTGATCGCGAACCCGGGGGACTGGGTGGACATTGACGAGGAAGGCACGGTGTACGTGAATTCCGTGAGGATCGATGAACCGTACATTCTGGAAAAGGCCTACGGAGAGACGAACATCAAGCTCCCGTACCAGGTGCCTGAATCAAAGATATTCGTGATGGGTGACAACCGGCTATATTCGGTGGATTCCCGAAATACCGCGGTGGGCTGCGTCGCGGAAGAGCAGGTCGTGGGAAAGATCATTTTCAGGGTCTGGCCGCTGAAGGGATTTGGCCAGGTCGGTCAGGAAGCAATGGAAAACGACAGGGGGAATTGAAAATGAGATTGCGCGGAAAGATCACGGCTCTGGCGCTCAGCGTCCTGGGATGTATAAGCATCCTCGGGAGCGCTGCGTATGCGGCCGGCACTGTGAAAACATCTGATGCGGGCACAGCCGGGCAGGAAATGGAGGGAAAGGAAGATTCCTTCGTTCAACAAAGACGCACCACATTTCAAGTTTTGGCTTTTCATAAAATGCCCATTAATAAATTAATGTGGAATCCAATCTACGAAAAAATAGTCACAGTAGATGGTAATAATTCCTTAGTTGTCTGGAACAA
>OMZY01000052.1 GCA_900315675.1 uncultured Eubacteriales bacterium | reverse complement strand
CTACACCTTCACCGCCACGCCCAGCGACGGCTACAAGTTCAAGAACTGGACGAAGGGCGCGGGCGGCGAGGTGCTCGGCACCGATGCCAGCATCAACGTTACCTGCGAGCAGAACGGACAGTATCAGGTGTATGCGAATTTTGAAAGCGACAAGACAGCGCAGACCATCACTGCAGAGGATGTGACCGCCGGCGACGGTGCGATCAGCTATTCGGTCAAGAGTGGCGACGCCGTGACGACGCTGCCGAAAACCGGAGACGGAGCGAAGCCGGTGCTCTGGCTGGGTATGATCGCGGCCGGACTGGCCGTGGCGTTTGCGGCGCGGTTTGTGAAAAAACGTCGGGAGAGATAAGACAGCTTGGAACGTGGAACGGAGGGACGGTCTTTTTCGTTCCACTTTTTCAGGGCTTTTTTTCAAAAAACTGCCAGCCTTCTTCCTGCTGTGGAACGGGAGGGACGGCCTTTTTCACAGAAAACAGGGGCACAGGCTTTTGATATGCCGGAGCAGGATATCCTGCTCCGGATTTTTTTGCACATGCGGGTCAGAATTTCATCCGGGATAATCTTTCAAAACAAAAAGCCATGGCTGTTTCCGATGAAAAGGATACTCAGCTCTTTCTTCCTTTTCATTTGGATTCGTCCTTCGCCTGTATAATCATTCGTTCAAAGCTTTCCGCAAAATGCCGATCGTCTTCTTCCGTACGTTTCGGAGGCCCCTTCAGGTGATGCTTACCGCTGCGCCTGGCTTTCTTTGCCAGATGGCGTTCCATCAGCAATCCGTCAATGTTGTCATCCGTATACCATTTCCCGCTCTGGTGAATGGCTTTCGCGCCTTTCCCAAGGGCCAGGGCAGCAACGCCGTAATCCTGCGTGACAACAATATCCCCGCGTTTGCAAAGATTGATCAGCGCGATGTCCACAGCGTCCGCTCCGGCACCGATCACCTTGACGGTACTGTAGTCAGATGTCAGCTGATGATTGGTGTCGCAGAGCAGGGTGACCGGAATTCCATGCTTCCGGGCGATGTTCTCCGCAATTCGGATCACCGGGCAGGCATCCGCGTCAATGAAGACCATCATACGCATCCCACCCAGTGAATCCGGCTTGTGTCAAAGCGGTCCTGCTGTGGCCGTTCCTCCGCCGGATAGCCAAAGGGAAAGATCGCAAAGGCCCGCAGATTTTCCGGCATATCCAGGATCTTTTCCACCAGCTTCATCCGTCCCTCAGCCGGAGCAATTCCGAGCCAGACGCCGCCAAGACCCTGGGCATCCGTTTCCAGCCAGAGGTTTTCGAGACAGATGGCCATGTCGATCTGCGCAAAGGGCGGCAGCCTGCAGTCCTTCCGGTATGCCGGAACAATCGCGGCAGGAGCATCCTTTGTCATTCCCGCATAAGGATGAACATGAGACAGAGCTTCAAGCTTTTCCTTGTCTGTCACTACATAAAACTCCCAGGGCTGCTGGTTTGTCGCGGATGGAGCCTGCATGGCCGCCCGCAGGATCTGCTCGATCTTTTCCTTTTCGACCGGTTTGTCCTGGTACTTTCTGACACTGATCCGATGGAAAATACTGTTCATGGTATCCCCCTGTTCTTTCATGTAATTTGCTCAGATAACACCTGCCGGAATCAGGATGATCAGCAGAACAGCAACCAGGGCCCATTCTGCGATCAGGATTGTTTTTCTCTTCTTCGGTTCCATATCCGGTACATAATTGCTGGCCAGGAAGAATGGGACATACGTCGTAATGAATACGGGAATCACGCCCCACCATCTGTACACCCAGATGAAGGAATGGTTGCTGGTTCCCGCAAGGAAGGATTCGACCAGTGCAAACAGCAGCGCCATCTCCAGTGCCACGGCCAGTTTGCAGCTTATCCCGTTTTTCCCAAGTTTCCCGACCAGATACCTTTTTGAGCGGTCCTGCGGCATCATCTTGAACGAAATCATGCCCGCCAGAGAGAACATCATGGAAAGCTCCCAGCAGACACCGATCAGCAAGATAAAGGTGGTTGATTCATTGCTTACGGACCATAGGGGATATCCGGCAACTTTCCCGATGACGGCATTGCAGATCTCATACAGCCAGTGTACGCCATACAAGGCCAGTCCGGCATAAACAATTTCGTAGTTCTTTTTGTGAATCTCTGTCCAGTAGACATAGAAGACAACCGCCAGAATGAAGATAAACGTCCAGTTAAAGTTCTCCGTGCTGCGGACTCTGATGGCATTCACCAGATCCATGGACTCCTGCGAACCATCACCCCAAAATCTGAGCACTGCAATCCCTCCTTCTATTCGATTAATGACTCTTCTGACGTGGATTATACCAGACACCTGCAGGCTTTGTAAATCAATGGAACGGAGGGACGGTCTTTTTCGTTCCACTTTTTCAGGGCTTTTTTTCAAAAAACTGCCAGCCTTCTTCCTGCTGCGGAACGGGAGGGACGGCCTTTT
>OMZY01000053.1 GCA_900315675.1 uncultured Eubacteriales bacterium | reverse complement strand
CTGCAGCCTTGACGGAAACGGAACAGTGTCATATGGATCATGCTGTTTCTTCCGTCATCATTCCCCACATGAAGCAGGCAAGTTCGCGGGCAATTGATGCTTTGACGACATTGACTTTTTTTCCCGCATTTCAGGGTCATCCTGTAATATCTCCTGCGGAGACGTTCGTTAGCTTTGTCAGCGTAGGGCAATGACTTCCGGAGGGTTTCCTTCCTGGCGGTTTTTCAGAGCCTTGGATTTGAATCCGATACTCCCGCGCCCGTAGGACTGAGCTGCTTCAACAAGGAGCCTCCTGACATGCGTATTGCCGGCTTTCGTGATCGCTGCTGAGCTTTCTGAAACCGTTTGAAATCGCCGACTTCAACGATGACAGCAAGTGCCGTCTGCGTTTTGATGCCAAGGAAACAGCAGAGCTTCCGCACACTTTGACGGTTCGATCTGATAGATCTTTGATTTCACCGGCATGGAAGGAAATTCCTCTGGCTGCTCCGTTAGGTACTGATCCCTGCAGAAACTGTCTTTCCTGCTCCATGTCACATCATGTGTTGTCAGGAGTTTTTCCATGTCTGACGAATAGATGTAGATGGTGAACTGGTCGCGATGTACGCGGCAGGTCTTTTCTGTGTACCAGTAAGGCACGCCGAAGCATCTGCCTTCATAATTCACGAATCCATCGAACGATATCAATCGTTCCGGGCACAGATAACAGGCCAGTTTGTTCTCTCGTCTTTACGACGATCTGCGCAATTTTTCTGCAGGAAATCTGGTGTTTATCATCCGGCGTGCAGTCCACGGCACGATGATAGCGGCCGTTCTGATTCGCGCATCAGAGCAGAGCCTCATAGTTGAGATCCGTGATCGTTCCGAATACGCGCCCAACGAGGAAGTTCTCCTTTACAAAGCGGATCAACCGCTCGATCTTTCCTTTTGTAAAAGGGTGCAGTGGCTTACACAGCTTCGTCTCAAAGCCGACGGTCTTCATAAAGGTTTCGTAATCCCTCTGCCAGATGGGATGCCCTTCCGGATCGCGACGGGCCACAACGCTCTTCACGTTGTCCGTCAGCACGTACTTCGGAATGCCCAGATAGATAAACGCATGGATCATTCCGATGAAGAGGTTTTCCTGCTTAGCGTTCGGAAAGAACTCCACATACCGCTCGCCGCAGTGATGGCAGATCATGGCAAAGCAGGCAACCTTATACGAGCTACCCATACCGTTCACGACTTCCACAAATCCCCAGTCCATCTGGAAAGATTCGCCAGGGCCGGTTTCATACCGCCGCCCTCGGTTCCCTTGTGGTGCGATGAGCTGTCGCTTGGGCGGCAGGAGGTGCTGGTGCTTTCGTACATAGTCACGCACCACCGTCTGGCTTCCGCGGTATCCCTGTTCGCGGATGCGGTCGTAACAGACAACAGAGTTCTTTACACCGTCACGAAGAAGATCATCAATGACACCGGTATATCCTGACAAAACTGTCGTTTCTGCTTTCCGCCCAACAAGGCCGTGTGCTTTAACGGTGAATCCGTTCTTTTTCAAGGTTCTGAGTTTGGAACGGCTCAGTCCTGTCCGGCGGGCCAACTCTGCCAGGTTCACCTTGTTAGGATCGAACTATTCGCCTTGTTCTCTCTTCAGGTCATCCAGTGCCTGTGTTATGATTTGTTGTAGGTCATTGTTCTGTGCATTGTTCTTCATAAGCCTCCTTCCCACTGATGTATGGCGATTTCCTGTCCGTCACTTCGTCTACAGGGATCTGTGATCTCCTTCCCACTGATGTATGGCGATTTCAGTGATAAGGATAGCAGGTAATCTCAGTGCAATGGCCTTTTTGGCGATTTCTGCCCGCTGATTATTGGCGATTCACGCCCGATGCTAGGTGGCGATTTTCACCCGCTCCGAACAATCTTTGCATTTAGAGAGTCATCCAGCCATGTACAAGATGGTTACCGGGCACCAAATCACCTTTTTCGATTTCAGCCAGAGCTGCGGGATGCAGCTTGATGAGAAGAACGAGTGGATTGTCCTTTCAACACGAATTGACTGGGGCGTGCTTGAAAAATTGTACGCCAGTCTGTTCCCCTCCCACAGGGGACACCCCGCGAAACCCCTGAGGATGGCGCTTGGGGCCCTCATATCCAGAAACGCAAAAAGCTGTCCGAGCAACATCGCTGGTCACATTTCGGAAAAGGCTCAGCGTCAGCTTCCTGACGCGGGCAAACGAGCTGTTCCTCGAAAAGGCTGGTGCTACGCCCGAACACACAGGGGATAAGGCCTGTGTGTCGGAAGACGGAGAAAACAGCGGGACGTTTATCCTTGACGCTGCCTGCTCGCCATCAAACATAAAGTATCCGCAGGACTTTGTGATCTTGAATGACGGGCGCGTGAAGCTCGAGGAGATGATTGATTACTTCCATAAAACATATGCCCCATGGAAGAAACCAAGAACTTACCGGAATGTTCTCCGCAGGGAGTACTTGGCTGTTGCAAAGAGCAAGAAACGTACGCCGAAAAAGCTGCGTTCCCTGATCCGAAAGCAGCTGGAGTGCCTGTGCCGCGATCTTGGATACCTTGAGGCCTATATGGCGAAAGGGTATGCCCTGCCGGCAAAGTATGCCGGCTTCTATCTGACGATCATGGAACTGTACCGCCAGCAGAAGTACATGTTTGACAACCATACACACCGTGTTGAAGGCCGGATTGTCAGCATCAGCCAGCCATACCTGAGGCCGGTTGTCCGGGGG
>OMZY01000056.1 GCA_900315675.1 uncultured Eubacteriales bacterium | reverse complement strand
AGGGTATGAAAACAGCAATACTGAAAGTGATCCCGGTAAGTGAGCTGAAGCCTGCGGAATACAATCCGCGCAAAAAGCTGAAGCCGGGTGATAAGGAATACGAAAAGATCAAAAACAGCATCGAGGAATTTGGCTTTGCTGATCCGCTTGTGATAAATGCGGATATGACCATTATCGGCGGTCACCAGAGACTGACGGTTGCGATGGATCTCGGGTACACCGAGGTTCCCTGCGCCGTTGTGGATATCGATAAAGTCAGAGAGAAGGCACTGAATATCGCGCTCAATAAAATCACCGGCGCGTGGGATGAAAACCTGCTGGCGGATCTGCTGCAGGATATTCAGGAATCCGACTTTGACCTTGGAAAGACCGGCTTTGAACCGCCGGAGATTGAGACCCTGTTCAACAAGGTACACGACAAGGAAGTTTCTGATGATGATTTTGATGTTGAATCCGAATTAAAACAGCCTGCCTTCTCCAAGCCCGGGGATGTCTGGCACCTGGGACGCCACAGCGTGATTTGCGGAGACTCTACCCTGCCGGATACCTATCATACGCTTATGGGTGAGGTGAAGGCGAATCTGATCTGTACCGATCCACCGTACATGATTTCCTATGAGAATACCTCCGGGAAGATCAGGAATGACGACCTGAACGATGCTGAGGCACTGGACTTTCTGATGAAGGCATTCAGTTGCTTCCATGAAGCACTGGCGGATGATGGTTCCACCTATGTGTTCTATGCATCCAGCAAGGCACGAATTTTCCATGACGCCTATGAGGACTCCGGTTTCCGTGTGTCCTGCGGCCTGACATGGAAGAAGGATCGGCTGGTGCTTTCCCGTACTGACTGGAAACAGATCACGGAACCGATCATTTTTGGGTGGAAAAAAGAAGGACGGCATCGCTGGTACGGGGATCAGAAACAGACCACATGTTTCGAGTTTCCGCGCCTGAAAAGCTCGAAAGAAGAAGGGTTCGGGCATCCGTCCTCCAAGCCGGTTCCACTGATAGCGTATCTGATCAAACAGTCTACGATGACAAACGGAGTGGTGCTGGACGGATTCCTTGGAAGCGCCAGTACGCTGATCGCCTGTGAACAGATGGAGCGTATCTGTTATGGAGTTGAAATCGAACCAAAGTTCGTGGATGTTGCGGTGAAAAGATACATTCAGTTTAAGGACGGCAGGTACGATGATGTCTATGTGATCCGTGACGGCCAGAAACTGAAGTTTGAGGAGGTGGCCTCCTTCGAGCCGGAAGGCGGTGATGGCAGTGAGTAATGTCAGGTACCGCTTTGAAGGGGACACCGGGATCGGCACGCTGCCGGACGGGACGCGCTTTCTGTTTGATAAAAACCGGTTTGACCGCATCCGGGATACGAAATGGTACCGGAATTACCGGGAGCCGGGCCACAGGAAGCTGTACCTGATTGACCGGCACGGCAATTACCAGTCTCGATACGCTGGACAACCGGTCAGAAAACCTGCGGGTCGTGACGCATCAGCAGAACCAGATCAACCACAGCCTGCAGCGCAACAACAGCAGCGGCATATCCGGCGTTGATTTTTATCCTCGAAATGAAAAATACCGTGCCCGGATCAAGGTATCCCAGCAGGAAATCCATCTGGGCTACTATGATGATTTCGAGGAAGCCGTGCAGGCCCGGAACGTTGGCATGGAGTGCATGTTCGGGGAGTACGGCAGATACAACGATGTCCCGGAGCCGCCGGGATGGATCAGATGTGATAGAACGTTGCAGACGCTTTGCAGACCTGTCGGTTTGCGGGGCGTTTTCTTCTGCCTGAATGAACAATTGCGGCCCGGAAGATTTGTGCACGAATTCTGCAGAATTGACTTGCTATCTGTCCGCTTCAGAGTGATTAATACACTACCCAAAGAAAACCGGCCTCCGGGCCGTAAAAACAAGGAGGTACACTATGAAAGCGAACTACAACGTAACAGGCGAGGACAGGAAGCAGCTGGTAGCGATCATCAGCCGGGAGGCAGGCGTGCAGGCGGTCTACACAAGGATGCCCGAATGTGCCTACATGATTGACAGCATGAAGGTTACAAAGACCGGCGAGCTTCTCTGGGACGACCGGACGGACGCGGATCTGATCGGAAAGATCAC
>OMZY01000057.1 GCA_900315675.1 uncultured Eubacteriales bacterium | reverse complement strand
CTTACCCATTGCCGATTCTATCTGTTTGCTGACACGAACGCATTGGCTCTACCTGCACAAATCGAACACTGCGAATAGGAGGATGGCTGACTGACTTTCCCACGGACGTGGAAGCCCTTGGAGGTGGAGGTCAGACCATTACCCCGCTATTCTAACAGCTTAGGCAACGAGATGTCCCATGCCTATGGCTGGCTGCCATAAACCAAGGGGCAAATATATAGTAACAGGAGGCGGCGCACATGGAGCAGACGGAAAGGATCGCGGCTTTCGAGGCGCGGCTTTCGCGCGTGGAGGCGGCCTCCGAGGCGCTGGAGCGCGCGATCGGGGACTTTGAAGCCGCCGAAGCCGCGGCTGAAGCGCTGGCGGATTACTATGAAAGCGAGGCCTGGCGACGGGATTTTGACGACGACGAGGCCGGGCGGCTGCCGCCGGACCTCAGGCGCGGCGTGCTGAGCGAGGACGGGATCTGGAACGCGCTGGAACGCCGCCGCGAGCTGCGGGGCCGGCTCAAGAAAGACGGAAATTTATAGGTCAACTTATAACAGCGAATTCTGCATCCGCTCGCGGGGATCCAAAAAAACAGAGGCTGGGTAAAACGATGGTTTTACCCAGCCTCTCCAGTCTGTCAAAAAACCACCCAAACGCCCTCGTTTCTGGTACAATAGGAGCGGGGGTGTTGTCATGGATGAATGGAAAAAAGACGCACGGCGTGATGTGGTATTTGTGGACATTGATGCGCTGGTACCGCAAGATCATTTGCTGAGAAAGATAGAGAAAGTGATGGATTATGACTGGCTGTACGAGCGGCTTGATCCATATTATTGCCATGATAACGGACGGCCGGGAACAGATCCGGTAGTGCTGATCAAGATGGTATTGATTCAGCATCTTTACGGAATTCCCTCGCTGCGGCAGACCTACCAGCGGATACAGGACACACTATCCTACCGGTGGTTTCTTGGGTATGGGCTGTTGGATGAAATTCCGCACTTTGCAACGGTGAGCTATGCGTTCTGCAAACGGTTTCCGGAAGAACTGACAGAGGAAATCTTTGCGCATATCCTAAACAAAGCCCTGAACCACAGAATGGTCGATCCCCAGATGATCTTCATGGATGGAACGCACATCAAGGCAAGTGCAAACAAGAAGAAGTTCCAAAAGGAGAAAGTAGCGAAAGCGGCCAAGGTTTATGCCGAGCAGCTTCGGGAAGAAGTGAACGCAGAACGGGAGAAGTTGGGGAAGAAGCCCATCGAAATGTTTGTGAAGGGAGAGCATGAGAGACAGTTTGCCTATGAAGCACATACGGCCTGTGATCGGAAAGGATTCATCCTTGGAGTAGAAGTAACCGCGGGGAATGTGCATGACAGTGTGGCATGGGATGCCTTGTACGGACAGGTAACGAAGAGATTTCCGGAAGCAGAGTTCATAACCATGGATGCGGGGTACAAAACCCCATGGATTGCGAAGAAAACACTGGATGACGGGAGAATCCCCATTCTTCCCTATACAAACCATCACTTTAAGCAGGCCACATACAAGCCTTGGGAGTATGAATACGATCCCAAAGAAGACTGCTTCANTTGTCCACAGGGCGGAACGCTGAGGCATACCACCACAGACAGGGAAGGGAAACGAACTTACCGCAGCGACACCAAGCACTGTAAATCCTGCCCCTTCAAAGCTTGGTGCGGAGCAAATGAAAAAGGGCAAAAGCTCCTGACCACGCATATCTGGCAAGAATATCTTGACCTCGTGGAGCAGCTCCGCAAAACAGATCGAGGGAAAGAAATCTACGCCATGCGCAAAGAGACGATTGAACGTGTCTTTGCCGACGCAAAAGAAAAACATGCGATGCGCTACACGCATCATCGAGGTCTGGCCCGGGTCACAAGCTGGGTGAGGCTTAAATATGCTGCCATGAACCTGAAAAAGCTGGCAGAATGGAGTTGGAATAACTCCTTTTTGCGTCTCGTATTCTCACTTTTTTCCCATTTTCATGCCGAAGTCCCCGCTTTCGTCTAACGAAAACAGGGACTTCTTTGACACTCTGATACTATTCCTTAATAAAAAGCTGACATAGGAGAATGGATATGCTATAATAGTCTAGGGTGACGATTATGGCAGAGAAATATGAAATCAGCGGAGAAGG